>JBMDZZ010000004.1:0-561330 GCA_048816425.1 Oligoflexus sp. FD111 | reverse complement strand
GCGATGACATCCAATGACATGGAATAGCAGATACCCAATTAGCAAGGTCAGTTTAAAATTCTTAAGCTAACTATATGCGATCCAGCTATGGGTTCAGGTCATTTTCTGTCGTATATGTAATTATGGAGTTACTGCCATGATTGACCTTGATCTAATCCTCCTAGCCTTAGTTCAGATAATAACCGTGTTCCTACTATTTCAGGCTTACCAAAATTACTTGTCCTGCCGTTATCCCAACCCCTCCCATGAACTGGACCAGCAAATAAAGCCCTTCAGCAAGCCCAAAATGACCTCAAACAGCGCACTAATGAGCAGGCGGCCTAAGGCATCAAAGAGCCTTATTGTCTCGCCACCCATCGCGCTTTTTTGGTAAACCAGCCTTTCAAGCATGTTCCTGCCCGAAAAGCGCGATCCAGGGCCAAAATAAGATCTTCGTTGGTACTAATGCGCATCCACTGTGGCTCGTAGTATATAAAGTGGGCCAGTGAATATTCATGCCCCCTGGAAAAATTGACAAAGCGCCGAACCAGGATATCGCCTGCTTCATTGCGAACTGTTAACTGCTGTTTGCCCTCTGGAACTGCAAGTCTGCCTCGCGACAGGCTGCCTACCGGACGACCATCCAGCTCGACTTGCAGCTTGCGCAGGACCAGACAAAGTGAACAGTTTTTTACTGCGCTTGCCTAATTCTACGAGATCTGCGGCGCCGAGATTTTTTAGCTCACTTCATGTCACCCGCGGACATCTTCGCACTTTCCTTTTATGTCACTTCTCATCAGCGACCTAAACGTCAAAGTTCGCCCTCATGGGAGAGCCTCAAAAACATGTTTACACCTACCAGTCAAGACAGCCCGAAGAAACTGTCATCTACAAGGTTCTTGTCGAGCACATCGAGACCTTCATCGCGCAAAGAGAAGCCGACAGCAAGGGACTTCCTGAATTTGTCGCGGGAGAACTCAGGGGTTTTCTGCGCTGCGGGATTCTTCAATACGGTTTTCTGCGCACAAAATGCAAGGCCTGCGACTTTGAGCGGACGGCCCTCTTCTCGCGCAAAGGTCGCGGATTTTACCCCAGTTGTTGTGGCAAGAGAATGGCAGAAAAAGCCTATCATTTGATCGATAATGTTCTTCCCGAAGCGCCCTATCGCCAGTGGGTCCTTAGCCTGCCCATCCCGCTCAGGTTCTGGATGGCGACAAATAAAAAACTTACAAGCAAGGTCCATCAGATTGCCTCAAAGGAGTTTACTAGCTACTACACCAGAATCGCAAAGTCCAAAGGCATTGAAAATCTGCTACAGGGATCGATTACCTTTATTCAAAGATTTGGTAGCGCTTGCAATTTCAATACTCATTTTCATTTGATAGCCCTTGAAGGTGTTTATGCCGAGCCACACTCTGGAGAGGCCGCGCCAAGGTTCGTGGCGTTCGAGCCGCCGACAGACCGAGAGGTCTGCGATGGCTTATCCATGAAGCAACGATTGGTGGCTATCCGATGCTAATCAATGGTCGATGATGAAAATGCAGGCCTCGATTGCCATCCAAGAACCGGCGGTTCCTATTGCTCGTTAACACACGGTTAGAACGAAATTATGAGTTCGACATATTGAGGTTTGAAATAACCATTAGATTTAGACTTTTTTAGAGTTGTTTTGATGACTGAGAAATATGGCGCGTTACTCAACTAGCGTATTAGGCGCTTATATAAACCACTCTGGTCAAGGCAATTTCAATTTGGCGATTTGGTCTATATGTACTTGGGTACACGAGCAAAAATTTTTCATCCGATGTCTCGAAGTTTAGTTAGCAGTCATATCGAAATTCATGGTCGCAATTGGGGTGGCGCAACATTTCTAGTTTCATCGCAGGAAGTGCTAGTATTTCCCCATATTGCGCCAGCTCTAACCATTTATCGGACTTGTAATTCAGCAATCTTATGGAAACCTGCCCCAGCGCTACTGACACAAAAAAATCTTCAATACCCCAAGATCACTGTCTTCATATAATTCGAGATGTGCGTCCACAGTCAGATAAATTTCTCTAATTGATGCAGCCCTCAATTATAGCTATCATTATAACATATCAAATTCTCATTCAAATAACCTTCGCGTTTTTAACAATTGAGAGGATGCGCAGATTGTTGAGCTATGAGCAAAATATGGAGCGTCTTGTCTCCGTCATCCAAGAGTTGTCTCAAGCAAGGACGCTGGACGTTCTTATGGGGATTGTTAAACATGCAGCACGTGACCTAACAGGTGCTGATGGGGCGACATTTGTATTGCGCGACGGTGATAAATGTTACTACGCTGAAGAAGATGCCATCAGCCCCCTCTGGAAAGGCCAGCGGTTTCCGATGGAGACCTGTATTAGCGGGTGGGTGATACTGAATCGTCAGCCGGCTTTCATAGAAGACATCTATCAGGATTCTCGGATACCAGCAGATGCGTACCGTCCAACCTTTGTTAAGAGTTTAGCAATGGTGCCAATTCGAGCGAATTCTCCAATTGGAGCGATCGGTAACTATTGGGCAAAAAGACACCGCGCTTCAGAGGAAGAAATCAAACTCCTCCAGGCATTAGCTAACACAGTGTCAGTCGCAATGGAAAACCTAGAGTTGATAGAACGCCTAGAGCGAAGTAATCGACTATTCAGGACCTTCATGGATCATGCTCCCTTTGCAGCTTCAGTTAGGGACAGCAAGGGAAAATATATCTTCGCAAATTCAAAGATGGCTGAGTTGTTTAAAACCGATCCGTGCAATCTAATCGAGAAGAATATGCTTGAAGTTAACATAAATGACAACATTTGCAGCAATGTAGAACATGCTCTTCACGATGATCTTGAAGTACTCAAAACGGGTCACCCAAGCTTTCAGTCATACTCGATTAGTTCGGACGACGGATCAGAATCTCATTTGTGGGTGACAAAGTTTTCTATTCAACAGGGGGATTCTGATGCGGTAATCGGAACTATTTCTATAGACGTTAGCGAGAGGGTCTTTGCTGAAAGGGCTCGCGAGGAAGCACGGGCACAGCTTCAGAATTCTTACAAAATGGCTGCCCTTGGAGAAATGGCTGGGGGAATCGCTCACGAAGTTAACAATCCACTTTCGATTATTATTGGGAAGGGACGTCAACTTTGCGAGATACTGGATTCCGAGCCAAATGAGGTTGAACTGGCTAAAGAGTTTGCCCATGAAATTGTAGAAACATCCAATCGCATCGTGGGAATTGTGAATGGCCTGTCTACAATATCTCGCCACTCGGAACGCGATCCTTGCATTAGTGCCCAACTGGGAAGCATTATCGATGGAACCTTAGCAATCACGGCAGCCAAACTTAAACATGGCAACGTTGAATTTCTCGTAAATGATTATGACCGAAACTTAAGTTTGGAATGTCGTCCTCCGGAGATTTCACAAGTGTTGCTGAATCTCTTAAGCAATGCCTTTGATGCTGTTGCTACACTTGAAAAAAAGTGGGTTGCTCTTAATGTCCAAGTGGATAACCATTGGATAACAATTTCCGTTACCGATAGCGGTAGTGGAATTCCTAAGGACCTTAGGGAGAAAATTATGGCCCCCTTCTTTACAACAAAAGAATTTGGAAAAGGGACAGGCCTCGGACTGAGTATTACAAAGGGAATCGTTGAAGCCCACCGTGGAGAGCTCATGATTGATTTGGATTGTCCAAACACACGATTTCTCATTAGAATACCGACTAGGCAGAGCCTCAACGAACAAGTTAACAATTAAGGCTATTTAATAGGGAGAAAAATGGAGAGCACTTTTGCGACCAGGTCTACGAGAGTTTTGATTGCTGAAGAGGCTGGCTCGGTTCGACAACTCTTGAGTGACGCACTTCGATCTCTCGACTTTCTAGACATAACTGTCGTTGCTACCGGCAAAGATGTGTTCAATGCTCTGGAATACGATGACTGTGACTGGATCATTATGCCGACATTTATCCATCAACCAGTCACAGCTTTCCATTCTCTGAAATCAATTTGTGAGGTCCCGCGCCTTCATCGGGTGCGTGTAAGCCTCATGATAGATAAGGAGGATGAAAGCTATCTCAGCCTTGCATTCCACTATGGACTTCTGTCTTGGCACACAAAAAGCTATTTTAACGATCATATCATTGGCGAGCTAACTCGCCTTTTCCAAAAGATGAAGTCCTACAACTGGTTTTTTCCCTTGGTCGCAGCCGACTATTTTCGAGGCTATATGAATGCCACTCGTCAATTTGATCCGCTTTTGGAAGTTGAGCAAAGTCTTATCCAGCTATTTCCTGGTTCATTTCCTTTGCTGCTCAAATATGGAGAAACACAACTTCGCTCTGGCAAGATAAAAGAGGGTCTTGGAACTCTTCAACAAGCATGCCTGATCGATGAGCGGGCCAAAAGGGTCGTTGATTCAATTACCGAAAAGCATGTCAATGTAAAAATCAATACAAGTTCACCATTTCCGGCTCAACAGAACATATTGGGAATTGAAACATGCGTGCTTGTTGACCCAGATACTGCCGTGCTTAGTGCTTTAAAGAAACTTCTGGCGCAGGCCGGTGTCCCTCAGATTGAAACTTTCGACAAAGGTGAAGAAGCGTGGAATTGGCTTTGTAACAATCCAGAACCCGGGCTCATCTTACAAGAATGGCGGATCCCTGATCTTCCTGGACCCATACTCCTGCAAAGGACGCGCCAACATGGATTCATCAATACCCCGATTAATATGATAAGTTCGGTCATCAAACCTGAGGAGTCACATCTATTAAGAGAGTTTGGTGTTACCGATGTCATTGCCAAACCGTTTGCCCCCCAGAGCTTTTTCAAGTCATTAGTTTGGACTCTCCAACAACACGTGTGCCCTACCGAACAAAACTCCCTTCAGCAAAAGATAATGCGACTTTTAAAAAATGAGCAAATAGTTGAGGCTGAACGCCTCAAGGCCACTTTTATGGCAGATCCAAGGATTCGTGCCAGTTGTAAGAAAGCGGTAGAAGCCACGTTTGCATACCATTACGGCAAATACCGAGAGTCCCGAAACTTGGCAATTGAGGCCTTAAAACTTCAAGGTGACTCTTTATGTCTTCTTAATCTTATAGGAAAGTGCCTCCTCAAACTAGGTGATAGTACAGCGGCAATGAAGGTGTTTGAGAAAGCCCATTCGATTTCTAAAATGAATATCGAAACCCTTTGTCATCTCGCTATAGCCCAAAATGATTCAGGCAAACGGGACGAATCAGAAGCTACTCTTCAACGAGCTAAAGGACTCGATAGTAAAAGTCAATTGATCGGTGAAACAGAATGCCAAATTGCACTCCTTAATGAAGATGTCTCCAAATCTCGGAGACTCATGGAGGAATTAAGCAGCGTGCAAAATGTAATCTCATACATGAATAACCGCGCCGTTTCATTAACTCGTTCAGGGCGTTTTGATGATGGTATTAAACTTTACCAAAGAACAATAGAAGCGCTTCCGCCTAAATTATCTGATACTAAGGATCTTGTCTTATATAATTTAGGGCTTGCTTATGCGAAATATGGCGAACTTCAGTCCGCTAAGCAGCACTTGGTCGAAATCGCCAGCAGGAGTGAATCAAAGGTGCTGCGAAAAGCAGAATCGCTGCTAAAGCGTGTCAAGGTTGCCATTGAAGACAACTCACCACTTTCTTTTTACGAGGCTGAAGATATCGATTGCGGTTTACCGTCACCACAGGAAAGCATGCTTGTAGAAACAGTGACTGATGGCGCGCAAAGGGGCTTATGCCTCCATGGAATATATAGGCTGCAACAGGATGAGCACGCAAAATGGAACGATCTGTTCGAGAGTCAACCAAAGTTTAGGGACAAGCGCAACAATCCGAGTGCATTAAGAATGGAAGGCTTCAACAATGGTAACTGATCGGTACAAAACTGTCTTGATAGTCGACGATGAAAAACAGCTACGTGATATAGTAAGGTTCGATCTTAGAAAGCTTCCTCTCAACATTTTGGAAGCAGAAAACGGCAGGCAAGCTCTTGACATTTCAGGTCTAAATACTATAGATCTTGTTATTTCAGATGTTCGAATGCCTGTCGCTACGGGTGTTGAGCTGCTGAAAGAGTTGCGAGAAAACAACCCAGGTCACCCACCTTTTGTTTTCATGACAGCTTTTTCTGACGTTTCATCCGAAGAGGCACTTGATCTTGGTGCAGAAGCGTTTCTTCGCAAGCCGCTCGACAAGCAAGAACTTCTCGAAGTTGTTCAAAAAGCACTCGTCCCCAAGAGTGAAAGGTGGTCGCGAACGGGAGAGCCCAAAGAAGGTGCGAGATTTTATGATTTTACAAGTGAGATCGGCACTCTAAGCGCGAACTTCACAGACACAGGTCAAATCGAGATCGGCCAGGGCGGTATGTTCGTTGAAGTTACGACGAACCTTCCTACAAGTTTTGAAGTTCTTCACTTTCGTGTTGATTCGCATGATTCCAAACTCGGTGTAGTTGAGGGGTTGGGCCAGGTCAGATGGGTAAGGCGCTCAGCCGATGAAGATTATCGGTCAGGTTTCGGCGTTGAGTTTCTCCAGCTGGATGCGATTGTTCGTCATAACCTTCTTCAATATCTTAAAACGTTTCGTCCGAAAGCATATATTCCACTTGGAAAAGCTCAACGTAAAACGAGTTGAACCTGTGTGAGGCTTGTTACCTTTCACACTCTTTTAGCAAACAAAAGTTAGAATATTTTTATGAGGCTTTCTCAGATTTATTTCACGGACTTCATCAAAAAACTGCGGTATTCTCAGATTAAAATCCGAAACTACCGCAGCCTTTAGTTACATCAATTCACGGGTAGCTCGCCGCACATGCTCAGCGTCGACTTTTTTGCAGTTATCTAGTGCCGTAGCTAAAAGAGCACCACGGCAAAGATGATTAATCTTGCGCAATACTCCTGCCGATCCCTGATAGACAGCCGTTAGCGCTGCATCATCAAAAAGCTGCTTGGTAACGCCTGCGACTGCCATATGATGAGCAATATACTCACGTGTTTTCGGCTCGCTAAGGGGTTTAAGATGTGTTCTGGTCACAATCCTTGAAGCCAGAGGCTTACAGCTACGGTGATAGAGTAGATCCAGGAGCGATGACTGCCCACACAGCACAAAGGAAAGCTGCGGCCTGGAGTCAAAGTCGAACTGCCCCCAGGGTATGTAGCTCAGCGAGTACAGAATGCCTTAAGAGATTGGCTTCGTCAATCACTAGGACCACCTTGGCCCGCTTGACTCGAACCTGCTCGCTCACAGCCTCTCTGATTTTAAACAGTCTTTCAAAGTGCTAAACTCTTTTTCACCATAGAGTAGCGTCCTTCCATTTACAAAGTCAGCGATAATAGTGAAGCGGAAGGCTGAGCAAACCTCTTTATTCGCGATCAGGGTCTTAAGGAACCGGCGCGACCCGCTGATGATCGTAGGCGTTATGAAGCAGAACATCCTAACTCCGTCTGGCAGTGTGAAGTCATCCATGGACCATCTGTCCGTATTACGGGAAAAGGCTTTCAAAAAAGCTATCTGATGGCCATCATTGACGATCACTCACGGCTTATCGTCCACGCTGAATTTTATCTAAGAGAAACCTTTAGCACTCTTTCTAAGGAGCTAGAATGTCATATAAAGAATACTTCGGCCTCTCTTGCGAGCCGTTTACAAGTGAGCTAAAAGTCAAAGATCTCATGACTCTTGAGGGAATCGGCGGCGCCATTCCTGATATTCAAAGTGTCCACACGCTAAAATCGCCCGACATCGAAAATCTAAAAATAAAAAAGTCGCAAGTTTTGAATGGTCCTGTGACTGAGTTTAGGCTGGCAGCTTAATTCCCCAGCACAGAATCGCTTCGGTCGCTTCCTACTAACTGCCCGTTCATATTCCTTTTACTGAGCGGTCAATAAAACGCACTGAACGACTCTAAACAAATTGCGAGCGGTAGCCGACTCTCCTTAAAGACTTTCACATAAGTAAATTTCTTAGTTCTCAAAAGGAGTTCACCGTGCATGGATTTCGACTTGGATTCATCCTTCTTTGGTCTTTGGCTACCTTTCCAGGCTTCGCTAGCGAACGAACGGAAACCCACATTTTCGGTGATTCAATCTTTTCCACCAGTAATCACCGGATTAAGGGGCGCCTCCAGGAGCTCGCCCAGATTCCCATCTACGATCATTCGGTATCGGGAGCGACCATGTCACAGATTCAGCAGCAGTACCTCCAGCAGCGCCAGGCTTCGATTCAGACGGTGATTTTAGATGGTGGTGGCAATGATATTCTCGGCCAAAGGGGGATCTGCCAGCATCAGCTGACCCCGGCCTGCAAAGACTCCATCCACCGTGTGGCCGACATCATGGAGGACACCATCCAACAGATGGCCTACGATGGAGTGTCCGAGTTGATTCTGTTGACCTGTCACTATCCTGTAGGGTGGAATGCAGGCTTTGATCAAGCCGTTGACTATGCTTTCCATCTTCTCCAAGACATCTGTGAGCAAAGCCCTATCCCCTGTCGTTTGGTTGATCCACGACAGACTTTCAAAAATCGGCAAGATCTCTTCGAATGGGATGGCGTGCACCCCAACTGGAATGGCTCCACTCTCATGGCTGAGTTGATATGGGAGTCTTTAGTGGACGCTCCCTGATGTATTTGAATTGCTGTCGCTCAGGGGGAAGACTTAGCCAAGAAGTGTCTTCTCCTTTTGCGGTTTTCGTGCAGACATTAAAAATGTCTTAGGATTCTACTTCTTTTGGAAGGATCAGTCGGAAAAATTTACTGTGATTTGATTGATGCTCATCGTTATTTGCATAGCAAAGAGATCTGCCTGTGCTGGGAAATTAAGCTGCCAGCCTAAACTCAGTCACAAGACCATTCAAAACTTGCGACTTTTTTATTTTTAGATTTTCGATGTCGGGCGATTTTAGCGTGTGGACATCTTGAATAACAGGAATGGCGTCGCCGATTCGGTGATGTGGCCTTTTCGAATTATAGATATTTTGACAAGACATGCAGAAACCGCGAACATAATCATTGCCTTTAAGTATCGATCGATTCAGTACTTCAGTCTTGCTGGATAGGCTAAAACGCTCAATGAAAGAATTTTCCCATGGAGAATGTGGTGATGTCCTCATGGATTTACAGCCGAATTCCGTAAAATATTAGGCAACCATTTCCCGCAAATGCCCTCGCGGTCGTGAACCATCGCACGAGGAAACTCGTGGTCAGGCAACAGTTTCGAATTTTAACGAGCAATAAAACCGCTGGTTTTTGAACAGCAATCGAAGCCTACACTTTCATCAACGACCATTGACCAAGCGGATAAAAAAGTATTGAAGAAAGATTTAGCTATAACCAAAGAGAGTCGGATCGGCTGCGGTGGCTCCTGGACTGATCGCGGCTATTGCTGCTAAAATAAGAGGTAAAATCACCGCGCCCATGACACGACGAATCCACTCAAGGAAGTTACTATGAAAAGACTTATTCTAGGCGTCTTATTATCGGCAATTTATGGCTGTGGAGAGGTTTCCAGGAACAATCAGCATCCTGATAAAGCCACGCTTTCAGCGGACCCGGTCGGGTCGCTTACCGACCAAGTGGATGCTGGCGCTAGCTTCGTGGCTCGACATGGGCTTTTATCTGTGGCGAATGGCAAAATCGTCGACGCCTCTCAGCAACCCATTCAACTGAGGGGCATGAGTCTATTCTGGAGCCAGTGGTCATCAAGTTTTTGGAGTAGCAATGCGGTGGGTAATGTTGCTGTTGATTGGAATGCTACAGTAATCCGCGCCGCCATGGGCATCGAGCTGGGGGGATATCTGGCGAATCCAGCCCGCGAGAAGGAGAAGGTTAAAACTATCGTCAATGCTGCGATTTCTCATGGTATTTACGTTATCATCGACTGGCACGATCACAACGCGACCAAGCACACCCAAGAGTCGGTCGCGTTTTTTAGCGAGATGGCCGCGCTCTATGGCAATAACCCACACGTGATCTTCGAGATCTTTAACGAGCCGCTCGACATCAGCTGGAGAGAGGTCAAATCCTATGCGGAAACTGTCATCCGGGCGATTCGAGCCCAAGGTGCCCGCAATCTGGTAATTGTCGGCACGCCCCGCTGGTCGCAACGCGTGGATCTGGCTGCCAACGACCCCCTTTCGGATGATAATGTAGCTTATGCTCTGCACTTCTATGCCGGCACCCATCGCCAAGAGCTGCGCAATGTGGCGAGCTACGCTATGAGCCGAGGTATAGCCTTGTTTGTCACTGAGTTTGGGGTCTGCGAAGCCTCCGGCAATGGCAATATTGACTTTAACGAAAGCAACCGTTGGTTCACCTTCATGGACCAGCACCAGATCAGTTGGGTGAACTGGTCACTCCACGATAAAGAGGAAAGCGCTTCAGCTTTACGGCCCGGCGTCAATCCATACGGTCCTTGGTCGGATGGTGATCTGACAAAGTCCGGATTGTTCGTCCGGAGCAAGATGAGATTCACCACAAAAAACGGACACTGAGTTAAGTTAGTTCAATTTCGACATGACTGTCGATTGGTGACACATAGCATGCCGGAATCAGATAGCCAATACCAGAATGCATACGCTGGCGATTATAAAAAATTTCAATGTACTCAAATAGACCCGATCGCGCGTCCTCCAAGTTTGTAAACCAAAACATTGGGTCTTCGTTATACTCCTCTTTCAGGCTTCCAAAGAAGCTTTCCATAGGTGCGTTATCCCAGCACTGCGCCCGGCGGCTCATGCTCTGGCGTAGCCCATACAATTCAAGCAGTTTACGGAATTGCTCTGATGAATATTGCGAGCCTCGATCACTGTGAAAAATTGCTCCTCTTGGGGCATTCGCACGTGAAAGAATGGCATTTAAGAATGCTTGGCAAACAAGCTTGGCCTCCATATTGTCGTCAACATACCATCCTACAATTTCACGACTTGCTAGATCCATGACAACACACAAATATACGAAACCGCCATCAATTAGTGGTAAATACGTTATATCGCTGAGCCAGGCGCTATCGACTTTATCGATGTTAAATTTGCGCTCTAATATGTTAGGAGCTATAGGCAAATTGTGGTTCGAGTCAGTGGTCGATCGATATCGCTTTCTTGGACGTGCTTTTAAACCCATTTCACGCATGAGATCTTCGACCATTTGCTTGCCAACCCTGATGCCGCGATTCTTCAATTCCCGCCATATTCTGGGGCTACCATAGCGCTTTTTCTTGTGTTGGAATATTTCATCTATCTGCTGCATTAACTCTGTTTTATGAGGCGTCTCAAGCCATCCATAAAAACCGCTTGATGAAACTCCTAACAACTGACACATTAACCCCGCGGGGTATTTGTACTTATGCTCGCGAATAAAAGCGCACTTCACCGTCCGTGGTTCGCAAAGAACGCTGTTGTAGATTCATGGGGTCAATGCAACATATATTGCTGATCTATGAAATTACTTTGAGGATAGTTTATGAATGTCGCTTATCAAGTCGGAATTACTCCGGAATGGAATGTGGCGAGTTGGAAGAACACTAAGCGAAATTGGTCGTGAACTTGGTAAGCGCCCAGCATCTATTTTCGAAGTATTACGCACCAACGGCGGGATGAGTCCGAGAATTCTATGTCGCTCACAAACTCACTTTTCATTAGAAGAACGTGAAGAAATAGCTATTGGGCTTGCTTCAGGTGACTCATATCGCAAGATTGCCTCGCGCATTGGAAAAGCAGCATCTTCAATTTGCCGTGAAGTTAATCGACAAGGTGGCCGCGCTGCTTATCGTGCAATAGAGTGCAAAAAGCTAATAAGTATTTGCACTCTAGGAGCACTAACCTAAAGCCAGAGAGCTGCCAGATCAAACTCGAAGGCTTCAAATGGTAGAGCCTTGACTTTATCCTTCCCGGCAAATGAACCTATCAGTGACCATTTACTATCGCTTAGCTCAAAGGCTTCCAGAAGCTTTGCTGCCGGATCAACGAGCCAGATAAATGGTATAGAAAACGAGCTATAAATAGGCATTTTTCGAACTCGATCATGCACCATCGTTCCAGGGGAGAGTACCTCGCAGACCCAGTCAGGTGGCACTTCGATGCCATTTTTTGATTCATCATGGACAAAACGTTCCCTTTTCCAGCCAGCGATATCTGGCACCAGATAATTACCCCTTGACCCAGCTTCAGAAGATAACCAGAGTTCTGGTTCAACTAGAAAGATCCAGCCTCCTGGCCCGCCTGATCCCTTGTCAAACGGTCCACTTAGCTCTGCTGAAAGCTTTGTGATACTCCTTGAATGTTTCGGCGATGGCCTGGGGTGAGTATGAAGTTCACCGTTTAGGATTTCGGCCTGAACATTATCAGGTGCATTGAGAATGTCTTCGTAGCTTGCGTATTGCTTGGCGGCGTCCATCCTTAATCCTTTGCTTCTATTATGTGTTCACACTCGGCAGACCCTTATCTCGTAGGTGGTAAAAGAATGTCCTTCTGCCAATGCCGAGTGATTTACAGATCTCCGTTGCCGATTTTGGAGAATTTTCATAGAGAATCCGAGCTTGCTCAAGTTTGACGGGATCGGTTTTTGGTCTGCCGCCACTTCTGCCCCTTGCCCGAGCGGATTGTCTGCCTGCTAAGGCTCTTTCCTTTTTAAGCTCGATTTCCATTTGCGACATGGCACCAATAACCGAGAAAAAGAATCTGCCAATCGCTGATCGGGTATCAATATTTTCCTTTAGAGAAACGATATCGACTTCTTTTTCTTCAAAGTCTTTAACGATCGCTAGCAAGCCAGTTAGAGAGCGACTCATCCGACTTAATTCCGTAACAACGATCGTGTCTTCGGCTCTGAGGTAGTTGCACAGTTCTTCCCAGCCGGAACGATTAATGGTGGTGCCACTCAGTTTGTCGACAAAAATCTTATAGCAGCCTGCAGCTTTAAGGGCATCGAGTTGACTATCTAGATTTTGGCTTCTCGTGCTAACACGAGCATAGCCGATCCTTTTGGCGTCACGTTTTCTAATTATGGTTTGGCTCATGGTGCAAAAACTTATCTTATTAAAGGACTTTACGCACTTTATTAATTGCACTAGTATATGCACCTTTGAAACAAGCATCAATCCGTTTTTACAGAAGTCAAAAGGGTGGGTGCAGAAAACTCTACTTTTTGCACTTGGCAGTTATGGCAGCGATTCATTAGACAGCCTACCCACGCATTAAAGCCAGCTCGTCTGAAGGTGAAATTTCTAAAATCTTCACGCCAACGCCAGACGAGATTTCGTTCAGCAAACGTCATACAAGGTCACCACAGAATAGGCTTTGGTTTCTGGTACTCCTCAAAAGCTTTCAGCGCCTGGGCTACTTTCCATCACTAAGTGAAATCCCTCAAAATATTGTGCGTCATATTGCTCTTCAAGCGAAATTAGGCATGGGCAATATCACTTCAGACTCCTACGAGTCCAATGGGTATCGATATCGCCATACCCCAATCATTCGCTCTCACTTGGGTGTTCTTCCCTGCTGCACGCCAAGACATTCTAATCCCTGAGTGACGAGATCTCGTCAGCATATAGAATGGTTATACTAATGATCTCCAGATTTTGTCTAAGCATTTCAATGAGGCTACCTGTGGAGAAGCACTTGCTAGTAGATTGATGAAGAGACTTTCGGGAGGTTGTGCTTTACGGCTAATTTTAGCTTACACAAACTTTGCAAACTAGCTGACGATGAGTTTGAATACGAAATTCTCGAGCTTGAATTGATTTATCCATTCCCCCAGTTAATGCAAGAACCGGGACCAAAATGTTCTTCTTTCTTAAAATTTGAACTGTGCTAAAACCATCTAAAATGGGCATACGCATGTCTAAAATAATAACATCATAGGGATTCTCGATTTTTATCCGCCGGAATATTTTGGTTAACGCTTGATCGCCATCACATGCGACAGCGACTTGAGCACCCGAAGTTTTCAGAACATGCCCTATAAGTTTTCGAATATGAGGGCTGTCGTCGACAACGAGAACTTTGCAATTGAGCGGGTAATGTAATTGATTTTGCACTTAAATTTTATTGGATGAATGATAAGCCATAGGAGAATTTATTGATTCATCTTTTTTCACGGGAATTTTAACAGTAAAGCGACTCCCTCGATTTGCATTACTATCTACAGTAATTGTTCCATGAAGCCTTTCAATGAGATGCTTACAAATCATAAGGCCAAGACCTGTACCACCACTATTTACTGCATTTTTAACTTGTAGTTGGCTATAGGGTTTAAATAATCCCTTTATTTCGTTTTTCGAAATGCCTATCCCTGTATCGATCACATCGAAACATAAAAAAGAACATGAGCTTTGCTCACTATATCTAGCTTCAACGTGAACCCAACCTCTCTGGGTAAACTTAAAAGCATTTCCTGTCAAGTTAAGAAGAACTTGCTTAATTCGCAAAGAATCACTAATGATTGAAGATGGCAGTAAACCGACGATTTGAACATCAAAGACAATGCCTTTTTCCTGAGCTCTCAATTTCATGAGATCATATAGATCACTTAAAATTGCCTTTGGTGAAAAAACTTCCATGTGCAATAATAATTTGCCAGCTTCAATTTTTGAAAGATCCAAGACGTCATTAATAATATCAAGTAAAAATCGTCCATTTTGTCTGATTATATGAAGATTTGCTAGAGAATCCCGATCATTTACTTTTTCTGTTAGGAGTTCAGCATAACTAAGGATTGCTGCAAGAGGTGTCCTAATTTCGTGACTAATGTTTGCTATAAATTGACTTTTAATCTGATTTGCCAATTCTGCTGCTTGTTTCGCCTTAAATAAACTTTTCTCAGTATCTTTAAACTCTTCAATATTAATTATGAAACCAATATACTTATTAGCTTCATTATTGACATCTGAAGCTAAAACTATCCATAAATGGGTTGAAGATTTCTAAGGCGTGGGATCAATAATTTTGCCTTATCCCAAAAATGATTGATTATAGTTGCATATCCTAAATTACCTTTGGAGTAGGCAACCTGAGCAGCATACAGGCCTTCCCGCCTTAGTAGCTCTCCAACAGCTCCACGCCTAGATTTGGCCTCTTGAAGTTTTTCGAGAATTTCCAGCTTATAGGCAGCGCTGAAGACCCGCCTCTGGGGCTTGGATTGGATTCTGGATGTGCCTTGTTCCTGGTCGGAATCGTCAGAAGGACCAAGATTTACTAGGTTTTTGTCGTCTGGTTTTCTTGCCATGTTGAGACCTCATTTCTACCGCCCTTTGTTATACTAAATTCTCGGTAGTTTTGTCTCACTTTTAGCTGGCATATAGGGTTGCGAGCTTAAGTTCATTCCTGATTTGAATTCTCACGAATCTCTCAGATATGCATTTTTTCAGATAAACGAAATTGGCAAAAAAGGGGCTAAGAAGAATAATGATGGGTTCTTGTTTGCTTCGAAGCACCCTGCAATAATCAATGGGCAAGACTATTTTATAAACTCAGGCGAAAATCTAATAAAAAATCCTAAATTGGACCGAAAGATTTATGGAATAACCACATTGGGAGATTCAGGAGGACCAGTTCTAAATGAGAGCCTTGAAGTGGTCGGTGTAATTGTGGGAAATGTACCTGTTTTTTATAAAGGATTTGAACTTTGGAACCTTTTCTCATCCATTGATCCAATTGCTATTAACGAGCAGATTAAAAGACCAATAGTAGACTTTTTACCCTCGGAAGCAAATAAAGATGAAGTCTTCGTTGCGATTGGATACAGGTTAACAGATCTAGTTCTAAAGGCAAAAAATGGTGAGCATGCTACTCAAACTTCATGTGAAGGATTCAGCAAGTCATCTTTATTAGATAGTTACGGCTTAATTGAAGGCACTGACTATCTTTGTTACCTAAGCACTTCCAAAAATAAACAACTCAGTTTTTATTACGGAGAGGAAGAGTATGACGAGAGTATTTATATAAAATCAGACTCGCCGCCATATACATGTTTTGGAAACGCAATTTTTACAAGTGAAATTTATGCTTTGCAGGACTTGCCTTTTTATCACCGTTTTCCGTCCGATGGAATTGATATTAATGAAGCGAAATTGATTTGTGAAGAAAACTTGAGAGAACAAGCGCAAGAAGAATTTTTAGATAAATTGGAGTGGAAAGGCTACGTTGGCCATTGTTGTGGCACTATCACAAAAATGTATTTCAACTTTACTGGTCCTGAACCAATTTCGTCAATTAATGATTTGTGTACATATGATGCAATACCCGGCTCAGGTCAAGTTGGTTGCTCAGGGCCCGATCGTATTGAAGAATTCAAATACTATACTACATGGGATCTTGATCAATTTATATGCGAGCTAGATATTTAAATATTCCTCATATATTGAGTATGGAAATCTAGGGAGTTGATTTGTTAATGTTAACGAAAATCGCAGTTTTAGGGTTTTTATTTACTATGTTTTCATTACACCTAATTGCTGATAGCTCAAACACTAATAATGCAAAAAAAAATGGAGCCAGCAGCAATTATTGTCTTAATAGAAGGAACGTAGCTAGTAAGATTATCAGAGAATATATTAGAAATAATGTTGGATCTTGTTCGACAAAGGAAGATTGTATTTATATTAAAAGAAGTCAGTATGGACTTGACCTAAATAAAAATCAGATCTATGAGCATATTGCTTATGTAGATGCCATTGTATTTGAAAGCCAAAATACAATAATATGTCGTTCACTTTTGCTTCTTCCCGATCCAACACCAGATGATTATCCTCCGGATTCATATGAATGCATCAACAAGAAGTGTGTTGCAAAAAATCGTACTACAGGAAATTTTTTCTTAATAAAAAATCAAATACCATTGGATGGTCTGTTAAAAATTGATCCCTATAACAAAAAATTTCGGGAAACCAGGAAAAAGTTTAAAAATTATTTTGATGACCTTTAAGTGCTATGCTCTTACTCTTTAATTGATATTAAACAGATTAATTTACAGCTTAAATTTGAATTGCGAAATGATCTAGAACATTGGCTTTAAATCTATGATTTGTAGACTTAAATAGCATTATCAAAACAGCATTTTCTTTCTAAAATTGACTTTTATCACTCTAATTTCCTATATGCCCACAATAACAGACACACTGGCATTCTTCACATGGCTTGAAGATACAGCACAGTGCCTGTACACTGAAGGCTATTATGCGTATTCCCCACCAATGTGATCGAGTAGGTGCCAATAATGTCTATTTGACATTTTGATGTGAAAAGGTGAAAAAACAATTGAGATTTTTATTTATTCACTGTCTTATTATTCTAGAATTTACATGCTTTTCATCTAAGGCATTTGGAAAACAAAGTGATACACGATCAAGTAATGTTTCAACAAAAGTGCCTAGTAGATGCGACGTGGTTGACAAAACCGTAATGAAAATTTTTCAGGATTTTAACAAGGAGCCTTTTAATAGCTGTAAAGAGAGTAAGGATTGCGTTTACATTGGAACATGATGCAACGACTCTCCCTTCTTTTAAGGCATCCATGCCAATAAGAAGCTCAGTTCCAATTCTGAACGTGTATGTAAGCGAATTTGTATCCAAGCCGTGAATTTCATCTTCTGTTTCACTGACTATCGAGCCAGATTCAAATGATGTGATTTTGAGACTGAAAGCGTCGAAATCAAGGCTTTCCCCCTGCGGCTTCTTCGTGGTGATGGAGGTATCATCGGCTCTGGTTGCTTAATTGTCACGAAACGTTATGGAGGGGACACGGCAAAGCCGCCATCCATCACAAGACAGTCACACCGATCCGATCACATGGGGGCTGTTGTCATACCGATCGGGATAATATGTCCGTCGCAGACAATAACCATCTGCTCGTGATGTCACCTCCCCCTCATGCCGCTGGCTGCTTCTATGCCGACTATGACGGCAGCTGTTTCAACATGCAATACTTATACTCGTCGGCGACCAGAACTCACGCCATGCTACCAAGTGATCCAAAGCGAATTCGAAACCTTCGCCGCCGAGCGAGAGGCAGAGGCTCGTCCGCTCCCTCCTCACGTCAGCCAGGAGTTTTATGAATATCTGAAATGTGGCATCCCGGCTTACGGCTTTCTGAGGCTGGCCTGCAAGAGCTGTAAGGAAGAAAAGATTGTTGCATTCTCCTGCAAAAAGCGCGGCTTTTGCCCTAGTTGCTGCGCCAAGCGAGCAGCCGAATCCGCAACCCATCTTGTCGACAACGTCCTGCCACTCATTGCCTACCGCCAGTTTGTCATCACCTTCCCGATTCCCATGCGTTTTTGGCTGCAAACCAATAAGAAACTCTATGCTAAAATCCACAAGCTGGTGATTACCGAACTTCATAGCTACTATATTGATAAAGCTAAAGCCCTGGGCATAAAGAATCCGACGCCGGGTACTATCAGCTTCACCCAGCGCTTTGGCTCGGCGCTCAATCTGAATATCCACATGCATGTTCTTTGTGCCGATGGGGTTTATACGCGAGTTGATGGCAAGCCGCTGTTTCGTAATTTAGACGCTATCACCGACGGAGAAGTTGCAAGGCTTATCGAAGCCATCAGCCAGAAAGCCATGCATTATCTCAAAAAACAAGGCTATCTGGATAAAGATGGCGAGCTTGTCCGTAATCCTCTGTTGGATGAGCTTTTCGATACCCATGAAGCTTTGAGCGGGGCCACAGCCGCCTCCATTGCTGGCAAGATCGCATTTGGGCCTAATGCCGGCAACTACGTCACGCGGATTGGTAAGGGCTTCGGTTATGGCGAAGAGATCCCGCTGGCAAAGGGAAAACGCTGCTTCTCAGTCCATGGCTTTTCGCTTCATGCCAATACCCACGTCAACGCCCTGGCGAGAGACCGACTTGAAAAACTCATCCACTACATTGCGCGGGGACCGCTCTCTAATGAACGTCTGGAGCTAACCGATGATCATAGGGTGAAGCTCAGACTTAAAAACCCCTATTCTGACGGCACCACCCATCTTTTGTTCACCTACGGCGAATTCATTGAAAAACTCGTGGCTTTAGTCCCCCCTCCAAGCTTAGTGGAAGACTATGAAAGCCAGGTTAAACTTGGCAAGGACTTGACTGCCCGCATTGTTTTTGGCTCAAAAAGCCTGTTAAAGAAAAGACATCACCTGAAAGAAAATGGCTACCGCTCAGCCGATGAGTGGAAAGATGAGTGGCAATTTACCAGACATAATGCCGCCTTTTTCTCGGCGATAGCACCAAAAAGCACAGAAACCCACCGGACGAGCGCCACCGAAAGCGCCAGGAATTTGCCAAACCAATCCTAGAAGAAATTCGATTGCTACTCGATCAGACCCCGGCGTTGCCCGAGTCCTCACTGGGGCGAGCCATAGCTTATGCCGACAAGCTTTGGGAAGGCTTGACAGTATTTTTGTCTGACCCCCGCGTTCCTATTCACACCAATGATGTGGAACGAATTATAAGAGGACCAGCATTGGGCCGCAAAAATCACTATGGTTCCAAAAACCTTGCCAGCGCGAAAGTTGCTGCTATCTGGTACTCGGTGATCGCAACTTGCCAAATCAATGGAGTGGAACCCCGCGAGTACATTACCAGCACAATCCGCAATATCTTGTCAAAGAACCCCTATCAAATGCCTTGGGAGTGGGCTGCATTTAAATCTTAGCACCCAGCTGCTTTTAGCAATCTTGAGTCTCGCAAATTTTCCTGCTTTGGTAAATACCGTGGTCCGGAGATGACTTACATTCAAGCCTCTTGGTCGATTGGGGCTCATCAACCAGCCCCACTACCCTAAGTTTAATCATTCATCCCTCATCCCTCATTTCGCGACCGGCTTTAGGCCCGTATAAATCGCTGAACTGACGGGCAAAAACCACCCTGAGTGAATCATGTCCCGGGCTTTACCGATCAGATTTTTTAAGGGGAGCTATGAGATATTATTTCAAGTACGACGCAATTTTTGTCTGTTGCCTAATTCTGATTTCCTGTCAGGATAATCGCTTTGATGATGATCCGGCCAAAGACTCTGATCAAGACAGCGAAGAGGTGGTGATACCCAACAATATAAGCGGTACCTTCCTAACCTGTCGACCCTTAGCCAGCTTTCAAGCGCAAGGCAATTCCCTCGGCTGCCGGGTTAGTAGCAGTCAGGATGGCAAAAAAGATCCTAACTTGACCAATCAAGATCTGGACTGGACGATTCAAACTGGCGACGGTGGGGCTACTGAGGCACAGATCTACCCCCAACCGGATAACGCCGCATGGCACATCTCGATTTTTATACCAGCAGCTGATCGCGCTGAGTGGGACCAGAAAGTGGCCACCTACCAACTCACCGTCGCCCATCCGGACTTAGCAGCCGAAGTCAGTGATACCCTACAAAATGCCATCGATATCGATCAACTCATTCAAAGCCAATTGGCCGGTCCGCCCTTGGCACCCCAGTTGACTCAAAATGCTGACGGCTTGACTCTAAGCTGGCAGCCACCAGTCCAAGGCCAGGTCCTGATTGCCCGCTGGAACGCCGCCGAGCCGTTAACTGCCCAGCCGAGTGATCAAGTCGTCTATAATGCCGGTGACAACCTGGGGAACGGGACCGTGATTTATAAAGGGTCTGGTCAGGGCCTACTGGATCAAAGTGTCACCGCAGGCGAGACCTATAGCTATCAGTTTTGGGTTTTTAACGAGGAGCAGATGACTTATACATCGGCCGGTCACGTCCATTATGTGCGTTCCTGTCAGGAACTCAAATTACGCCAGCAAAACCTGGTCGACGGAATCTATCCCATCGACGCCGACGGTTTTGGCAACATGGCCGGCTTTACTGCCTATTGCGACATGCAGTTTGATGGTGGTGGCTGGACATTGGTTTTAAACTATGTCCATGCTATGGCCACCAATCCGGAACTGACGGCCAAGACAGATCGTTTGCCTCTACTGAATCGTCAAACCCTGGGTGATGATGCCAGCTCGCAGCCAGCCTATTGGGGGCATGCCAGTAATCAGCTGATGAATCGTCTAAACTTCGATACCGTGCGCTTCTGGTGTACCGCTGATCACCAGCGCATCCTGCATTTTCGTAGCTCGGCTTCGGGATGTCAGCAATACTTTAAAACCGGTACGGGAAATTGTAGCGATATGGCCGACAATTCCACGTTTTATACTGATCATACGGCCATGATCCAGCTGTCCAACTTTCAGTCGGATCACGGCGATGAAGCGATGACGAAAGAACCCTTTTTTGTGAGAGATAATTTACATTGGAATATTCATTCCGATTATGGTGAAGGTAATGACAATCGTTGGGAATGTGATGTCGATGTCGATACGGAGCAAAGTCAAAATACAATTCATCGCATATGGATTCGCTAATCTAAAAAAATAAAAAATTAATGGTTATGGTAAGCACATTGTTATAGATGATTCCAGCCAGCGGCACCGACTATTTCGTGTCGATATTTAACCTGGTCTAAAGGCTATATAGGCGTTATTAAGACCTGCTTTTATGCTTGCAGGCTAAAACAGAACACCTAGCTTGGCGATGATTGGTCAGACGAACTCAAGGGCCGAATGACCTTTTTTTCAAGAATTAGAGCTGGAAGAACAATTGCTCCGGCTAAAACTGCTTTTAACCATGAATCCAATTTCAAAGGAACCGACTCGAAGAGAGTGTTGGCCGCAGGAGTATAAATGAAAGCAGCCTGCAAAACTAATATCAGCGCGACGCCAACATAAAACATTCTGTTTGTAAATGCTCCAACAGCAAAAAATGAATAGCGAAGGGAACGACAGTTAGCTAGGTAAAAACATTGAAAGATGATAATCGTCGTCACTGCTATCGTTTGCGCTTCAGCTAAAGCCAATGCCGGAGGCACTCCTTTTGCGAGCTCTGCATAGTATTCCCAGAGAAACACGCTAACTGCAGCTAGAGTCATTAAAAACGCCACAACGAAGGTCCGTATGACCAAAAAGCTGCCAAGTATCGGCTCATCGGGGTGACGTGGTGGTCGTTGCATCGTGTCTGGCTCTTGCACCTCGAAAGCGAGCGGAATTGTTAGCGAGACGGAAGCCACTAAGTTGATCCAAAGAAGCTGAATTGGTGAGAGCGCCAACAGTAGCTCACCAGTCTCAATATCAAAGGGGAAAAAAGCCACTGAGCATAGGAGAATTTGCGCTAGGCCCAAGTTAGTTGGCAAGACAAAGGCAAGAGCCTTGACAAGGTTATCATATACCCTTCGCCCTTCTTCGACTGCTGCTCCAATAGAGGCGAAATTGTCATCGGTTAAAACAATATCGGCAGCTTGCTTAGAGGCGGCAGTGCCCGTGATTCCCATAGCGACACCAATATTGGCCTGTTTAAGCGCTGGGGCATCGTTCACCCCGTCTCCAGTCATGGCTACGACTTCATTACAAGTCTGTAGGGCTCGAACAAGCCGGAGTTTATGCTCGGGAGCCACACGAGCAAAAATATTGACCTGACTAGCTGCTTCAGTCAACTCTTGCTCGTTCAATTGCGCCAGTTCCGAGCCAGTCAGTGCACCGCTTTCAGTTAAAATACCTAATTCTTTGCCAATGGCCGATGCTGTTAACCGGTGGTCACCAGTTATCATCTTGACTGTAATACCTGCGTTGTGACAAACGCTGATAGCTTGAATCGCCTCCTCCCGAGGCGGGTCGATCATTGCCAGCAGACCGATGAGATGCAAATCGGAATTAAGTTCACCAGGGCTTATCTCTTTTGTCGAAGCAGGAACCTGGCGCATGGCGACTGCCAGCACACGCATACCTTGAGAAGCTAAACTTTCAACTTGACGATGGATCGTGTCTATATCGACATCATTGCAGCGCTTCACGATGGCTTCCGGTGCGCCCTTGACGAGAATGCGGTTTCCCCCTTCGTTTGAGCTAGTATGGAGTGTAGCCATCCATTGATTTTCTGACTCAAAGGGAATGACATCGATTCTGGGATGTTCCCTTCTAAGTTTTTCTATCGAATATCCTAGTTTTTCAGCTGCAACGACTAATGCTCCTTCTGTTGGGTCACCGCTTATAGTCCAACGCTTATCGACTTCCATCAAGGAGGCATCGCTACACAAAGCAGCTGTCTGTATGAGAATTTGCACGTCTTCACCCGCAGCTTTCTTTTGTCCGCCTTGTAATAATTCACCGCGCGGTTCATATCCAACACCACTTAATTCGTAGCTGCCGTTTGGGGTCCACAATGCTCGTACGGTCATTTCATTCCGGGTTAGAGTTCCTGTTTTATCCGAGCAAATAACTGTGGTACTGCCAAGTGTTTCGACCGCCGGCAACTGTCGGACGATGGCACGACGCTTAGCCATTCGTTGGACTCCAATCGCTAAAGCAATCGTTACTATAGCCGGAAGGCCTTCAGGGATAGCGCCAACGGCGAGTGCTATGGCAAAAATCAAGGTTTCGCGCATGGCTTCAAATACGGTCGCCTCAGTTTGTAACATGGTTCGGATAATACCGATCGAAAGCATGATGATTGTGACACCAACAATACCAATAGTAATGTATTTGCTGATCTGTGTGAGCGCCTTGGTGAGCGGTGTTTCCAGAGAACTTGCTTCTTGAAGCAGAGCCGAGATCTTGCCAAGTTCGGTATCTAAGCCCGTACCAACCACAAGACCTGAACCAGTGCCATAAGTGACAAGAGTGCCACCGAAAGCCATACAGGAACGGTCGCCAAGATCTGAGTCTGCTGCTACAGGATGGATGTCTTTTGCGACGGGAACTGACTCACCCGTTAACATGGCCTCTTCGATTTGTAGGTTCTTACTGTTCAATAACCGAACATCTGCTGGTACGTGATCGCCAGAAGCCAGAAAAATCAAATCTCCAGGCACAAGCTCCGCTGCTGGAATGGTAATCTGACGATTATCGCGTAAGGCTGTCACATTTTGTGGCACCATCTGACTTAGAGCATCAATCGCCTTGCCGGCGCGAGATTCCTGAATAAATCCAATCAGTGAATTAATAGCAACCACGGCAAGTATAACGATGCCATTCTTAATACCATCGCCATGCCAGTCGATCAGCATTGCCACGACACCAGACGCAATGAGCACCCAAATAAGGGGATTGTTGATTTGTCGCCAGAGTAGAACTAGAGCGCTTTCACGCTTGCCCTTGGGCAGTATATTCTGTCCGTATTGGCTTAAACGCTCCGAAGCAGCAGTTGATGACAGGCCGTTGCTGGACAAATTCAATTCCTTGAGTACCGTCTCTTCATCCATAGTATGGTAAGGAATCGAAGTTTTTTGAGACTTTTGACTTTCAGCGATATTTAGACGTGTGCGATCTTTCTTAAAAATAATCATGATCTTTCATCTATTTTCTTAGTATGAATCAATAACGACTTGGTTTAAACACCGCAACACAAAACGACGGCTACATTTTGGTAATGCTAGCGCATCAGTCTATTACGGCTTGACGATACCATGTTAGCAGAAAATATGCCCAATAAAACCGTCAGTAAAGCTAGGTTTTGGGGGCTATCTTGCAGCTGGCCGCTCTATCGAATACATCCTGTTAAGATCATACTCAAGCGGGCAGCGACTGCAAAATTTTCAGGTGGGATATGGTCAGCGTCGAAGCTTTAGTAACATCGTGTAACCGCTCACGGTTGTGACTAAACCTAAGACCAAGCTTAGCATGATCAAGACATCACGCCAGTAGCGTCCGATAAGTGGAACCACTATATTCCACTTATGTAAAATGGAGAATGACATGCCTTCAGCTCGATCAAGGCGCTGACTGCGATCGACTAAGGCACCGGTAGCTGGATCTATAAAAATGATATCTCTGCTAGGCGTTAGATATTCAAGCTGCCAAACGGGAAGGCGCTTATTGCGGAAGTCATAATTATGATTAAACTGCGTCACCAAACTTGATTGCTGCAGTAAATTTGGATCATATCCAAAATGTTTTTCTGCATAATAGATAGCCATCGCTTGGTCATCAAGATCCGCCAAGTCTCCAAGTGTCGCATCCACATAGACAGCGGCTTTTTCCAATGGCACGCCATCGAACCGCGCGTTTCGCGTCACCTGCTCAGCAGGTTTCCCCTGGCTCAAGCTGAGGCGATAAAATAGCCGCTCTTCAGGACCTTGAACTAATGAAACCACATTCATTTGGATATCGCTAAATCGCTCCAACCATCCCATATCTTCATGAAGCTGATGATCACTGAGCTGAATTTGATCAGCTAGTGCCAGGCCTCGGGTCACTTCTTTATAGGCATGGTGCAGCAAGTGGTAGAAGCCGCTTGCTGAAAATGCAAGAACTGGTATGGCAACAAGATAGGATGTTATGCGATGCCAAAAACGTAGAGCGGGCATGCGTCGTCGATGTTTCAACAGAAAAATCAAGGCTAAACCAAATAAAGACATAGTAAAGAGACAAACGAGCAACATGCTAAGCGCAAGAACCCGAAAGTGGTTACTTTTCTCAAGCCAGGCCCAGGTGTGGATGTTTCGAAAAATCGACTGCATCAATGTTTTATAGTCATTGGTCAGGTTGCCTAAGGCGTTGGTTTCCGTATGCACAAAAGCAGTCAATCGATCATCTCGCTCAAACTGAACCCTATACACAGGAAGTAAGCGATTAACCCAGGGGTAAGCATCACTAAACTCAGTTTGCCAGTCGATCTTATGAACCTTGGAATCCCAGTCTCCGGAATAGTAGCGAGCAAGCCAGATAGCGTGCTGTTCGTCGTAGCCTATCAGCTCTTCGCCGGTCTTCAGATCAATGTAGCGGCGGTCTAAATCGCCACTAATCTGCAATTTAAGTCCACCAGCGCTAGGTAGTAGTTTAACGATCCGAGCTTCATCAAATTGATCCAGGATTTGGGGTAAAGTTTGCAAATCTTCAGGCGATATCTGAGCCTGAGGCGGGAAAAACTGAGCTGGCTGAGGCCCTGTCCGTGTCATGATCGGATGAGTAAGGCCCGAAAGGCCAAACATCAAAAAAGCCAGGCCACCAAACCAGGCAAAATACCTGTGCAACTTGATGGAAGACCCAATTGTCTTGGCTCGCAACTTACTCATGAGTACTCCTATAATTGGGCTCGCAGGCCAAGGAAATAAGACCGTGGTAGACCTGGACGATATTCAATATCCTCCGAGCCTACCTGGTTACTGGTATAAACAGAATACAAACGATCGCCGACATTCATCACGCGGCCATAAATATGCAAACCGTCGCTGATCTGGTAGGAGGCTCGCAGGTTTGCTAAATCATGCCCACCATAAGTTTGGGTATTGGTCTCATCCGTGTAATAGGCCCCGACATGCTCCCATTGAAGCTCGATCCGTAAACCTTTCATGATGCTTGGAAAGTATTGGACTGCCAAGCTTCCCATAGTTTCGGGAGCCTTGCCGACCCGATAGCCTGAAAAATTTCTGGTCTCGTTGACTGGCGGCACACAGGCTGGTGGAAAGCAGGAAAAGACATATTGAAAATTCTTGTACTCCTGTCTGGTCCAGGTCCAACCAGTACTCAAAGCCCAATCTTTGGCAATCGGTGCCTGAATGCCAAGTTCGAGGCCCTCGTGTCGCGTTTGACCGGCGTTGACAAGCTTGCGATCGCTGCCTTCAATGATGTTGACGATGTCATCCTGAATATCCATCTGATATATGGCCAGATCATATTGTAGGCGATTCCCCAACAATCCGCGAAAGCCCAGCTCGATACTATCCGCCTTTACTGGCTTTAGCTCGACGGTATTGGTGTTCGAGCCTGCGCGAAACAACTGCCCCACGGCCGGAGCACGAAAGGCCCGGCGATAGTTGACATAAGTAAATTGCTTGGCGGCCCAGTTGTAAATCAAGCCTAACTTGGGACTTAAGTGCTCAAATTCTAAGTCTTGCGACTCCGGACGAAACCAACTGCGAAATTCCACGCGCTCGGGTACATCCGAAGACAAGCGATCCTTATAATCGATGCGAAAGAAGTCATAGCGTAAACCAAGATTTGCCAACCATGCATCGGCAAAACGCCAATCAGCGTTGAGATAAGGAGAAATGGAGGTCTGGGTCGCATCATATTCGTAGTGTCGTCGCCCAGTACGTTCGTAGTCGCGGTATATATCTGCCTCACTATCAAGTGCAACACTGATCTGATCCTCTTGGTAGCTGGCCGGGGTATGATCGATATCCACGCCCGCAATCCACTCAAGTCGTTGGTCAGGCAGACGACGCCGATATTTGGCAAGCAGGCCATAAGACTCAAAATTAGTTTCGGTGATATTGGGATCGTAACCTATCATCCAGCTTGGCATCATCTCTGAAGTATTTTTCCGAATAAACGGGGTGAGAGTCCAAAGTGAAATGGAATCTGCTTCGTAACTAAACTCACTCGATAGACGCCAAGAACTTACATCACGAAAGCCGATTTCACCATGAAAGCGATTTTTGCGGGTATTGTTCTGATAGTCATTCTCAGTTAAGCCCGAAACACCACTTTGATCGACCAAGGTATAGGAAAGGATGGTCTTGTAGGACCAGTGATCTCCCATATGACCATCGAGTCGTAAGGTTGCAGAAACTCTCTCATACTCTGAGCTTTCACGGTAACCCTCATTTCGGGTCAGGTTCAAGTCAAAGCGCACGCCACTGGCTGCTCCAATCGGTTTTCCGCTTGATAGAAGCCAACGTTGCCAGCCAAAGGAGCCAAGCTCCGGATTAAGGCGAAGCTCAAACTTTTCCGGACTTTCTCTGGTCACAGAATGGATGGTACCGCCTATGGCATCACTGCCGTAAAGAGATGACGATGGTCCTTTGGTAATTTCCAGCCGATCAGCTTGCGGAATATTCACCTCATAAAGCCCATTGTGGTTAAAAAAACCTGTCGGCCTGGTTGGTATTCCATCTTCCAGGAAAAGATAGACGCCACTGGTACTGATCGGCTGCCTAATGGCAGTCATGTGACCTTCTCCACCAATGTTGCTAATGTGTACACCAGATAAGCGGTTTAAGACATCAGCGGGGTGAGCTGGTGAAGTGTCTTCCAGCGATTCACGACTGAGCACGTCGATGGATTCAGCTGCATCGCTTCGACCTCTCGCTTCACGGGTTCCCGTGATGACCATAGTCTCAGCGGGCAATTCCTGGGTACTTGTATGTCTGTTATTAATGTCATTCTGACTATCTTCTGCATGGATGACAGCAGGAAATGCGATAAAAACGCTGTAAATGAGATATTGTTTCATAAGTTTATCCCTGTTTTTGCAGTCAAACTCTATAAGTCCAGGCAAAATCTCTAAAATACGGCCGGTACTTCAACTTCAATCTTGTCTAGTATCCCGTTTACACTCGCATCTAAGTTTAGGACCCACCTTCCAAATGAGCTGACGGTGCCGTCCGCTGCCTTCATATGCGAAGCCATAACAAAGAACAGATCTTTGACCCGCACACGGTTTGCGGACTCCCATTCCAAGCTGTGATGATCTAGATGTGCACCTGATACCAATATGATCATAAAGCTCTTTTTCATCTAACTACATCCTGTCATATAAATAATTTACAGCCAAATAGACTCGAAATAATCATCAAAGCATATGCTGCCGATACAAGCCGTAAGCTTCTCACCGCATACTGGTGGAACAAGCTTACGATCCTGGGATTCGCTGCTGAAGCGGATAGGGAATCGAAATGCGAGCTCTTTGCGTGATCCCGTCCATTGCAGCTTTAATCTCGACGATCGAAGCACTCTTTGAGACGCAGAAATTTGAAACTTCTTTTATGAGTTACAAATGATTTTTCTGAGGCAATATCCGTCCGACAATGAATCGTTTGATCAATGCTGCACAAGACAAAAACCAATTTGCAAATCATAAGAACTTAGGCAAGGCGCGGAGGAGGAACATCGACATAGGGCCGATGAAATTGCCAAAAGCGGTTGACAAAGATTGACACATCTAACTCGTTGAAGACGGTGAGGACCGTAAACTTAGGCTCTAAATGAGGTGACTGAAAAAAATCAGCAAAATCCAAAGTAATACAGGGGCATGGCTCTGGAAGGCTATAGTGAGCAGCTACTGGTATACTGTTTGGCTTGCCATCCGGACTATGGCAGACCAGCTCTTCGACATGATGCGTCCGAAAAAGCTCAATCAAATCCGATATCGCGTTGCAGCGTGGAACAGAAGCCACGGCAACAAAGATGCTGACCCAGGAGATCAGTATCAATCGGAATTTAAGATAGCTTATGGGCATGTAAATTCACTTTATCTATGGTGAACAGGCCGATATCAGCAAAAGCATCAAAAAACCTAAGTCCAAATAAGAGCTTTAGCAAGCGTTTTTCATAAATCATTACACTGAAAGGCTTGAAAAAGAGTGAGAAGCAACCTAATTTGAGGGGGCTTTAAGGCCTTTTAATTTTGGCAATGGATAGCTCGCGCATGATCGTCTACGAAGATCCATATATTCTAGCAGTGAATAAACCAGGCGGTCTATTTGTTCATTCCAGCCGCGAAGCTCGTCATATCGACGACAATTTGCTGCTAAAACTCCAAAACGAACTTGGGCATAAATTTTTTTCCGTCCACCGACTCGACCGAGCGACCTCGGGTTTGATCATGTTGGCAAAGTCGAGTGAAGTTGCCAGCCAGCTTTCGTCTTTGTTCCGCAATAGAAGCATTGCGAAATATTACCTGGCAGTTGTCCGCGGCTGGTGCCAGCAGACAGGCTGGATCAATCGCCCCTTGAGTCAGTTAGATCGCAAACAGTCTGATAAGAAGGAAGCCCTCACCCATTTTTATACTCTCGACCAAGTGCAGCTAGACCAGCCAGAGCAAAATTTGGCCACCACCCGCTACAGTTTGCTACTGCTAAGACCAGTGACAGGCAGGCAGCATCAGCTGCGACGTCATCTGAAATCGATCGAACATCCCATTATCGGTGATACGCGCTACGGAAAAGGTGAGCAGAATCGCTATTTTCGGCAAACCCTAGGCATCAATCGACTTTTATTGCATAGCTTTGCCGTGAGCTTTCCGCACCCTTTCCATCAGCAAATGCTGACGATCGAGATCGCTCCCGAGCCATGCTTTCATCAGATTTTTTCCTATGCTGCGAGCCAGCACCTGCAGCAAGCTAGGAACGCAATTTCTGCAACAGCTTGGCAATGCTTGCCACCAAAAGAGCAAATAAACAAAAGCTTGTGATCAGTAATGGTTCAGCAGGAAGATGGTCGAAAAGAAACGACACAGTAAAGCCGGTTAAGGTAAAGGCGATGGCAAATAGAACAGTGGAAAAAACCACACTGTTGAGTCCCTTGAAAAGCTGCAAGGCCAATAGACCAGGAACCAGCATAGCTGCCATCGTTACGTAAACCCCTAGTATCCTGACGGCGATCGCGAGTGCGACACCGGCAGTATAGAAAAAAAGAATGTTGGTTAAACGTGGGTAAATTCCGTGCAAAAATGCCTGTGTCGGATCAAATCCGGCTAGGAAAAAACGGCGAAAAAACACCAATAAGACCAATAAAACAGCGAGCGTATAGAGCAGATAGTGGGAAAAATGTTCCACGGGAGTATAGAGGATCTCCGTGAAATAAGCCTTCACCAGGATGGCATCAGAACCGCCAAGCCAGGCATTCATTAACGGGATCAGACCAGCAAAGAAGACCAGAGCTGCGGCCAGAATACTTTCAGAATTGCGGATTCCCTTGGTAACAGCGAGGATCAGCGGTGTCATCACCAAAAAGGTGACGGGAAAAGTAAAGATATCGAGATGAGAAAGTGAGTGCGCAAAATCCGAGGTCGTCTGTTTATTGACAAGCGAATAGGCATCTTCGTGACTTCCCCAGTGCAGTGCTGCACCAAGGAAAAAACTAAATTGGGCCGCTTGCGAAAGGACCAAGCCAAAAAAGGACGAACGCCGCAAAACTAAAAACAGCCCAATGACGGCGACAAAGGCGAAGTAGAAAAGACTATATAAAATTTGCGAAGAGTATTGGCCGTAGTAGTATAAAAGTTGATCAATCACCTATCACCGCTCCCTCGGGTTTCTTGCACCTCACCATCTTGAATCAGAAAGTAACGCTGGTAAAAATGCTCGTCATCGCGAAGGTGATCGACGATGGCAAGCGCGACTTTCTTTTCCTGATTAACACGGCTCAGTATCTCGCGAACTTGTTTGCGGCCCTGCTGGTCAAGGTTGGAAAATGGTTCATCAAGGAGGATGAAATCTGGCTCGGAAATCAAGGCTCTAGCAATCAAGGCTCGCTGCAATTGCCCACCACTTGCTTCAGAAAAATGCAGGCGGGCATGTTCTGCCAAACCAACATTACTCAGGGCGTGAAGAACTTTTTCTTGCACCTGCCGCTCCTGAGTCAAACGCTTCCAGGGATTAAGGGTAAAAACTTCACGAAGACCCATCGCGACCACATCACGTAGAGCTAGTGGATACTGCCGGTCCAAGCGGTTTACTTGGGGAACGTAGCCGATACGGTGGAAGTGATTGATCCGTTCTCCCGACTTTAACGGCAGAATACCAACCAAAGTCATTCCCAAGGTTGTTTTTCCACTACCGTTCGGGCCATAGATCAGACAGATTTCACCAGCAGAGATCGATAGATTGGCGTCTTGCAGCAAGTCGCTGTTATTGTAGCCTAGTCTAGCTGATTTCAGTTCAATGTTGGGTATTGTCACAGTGTCGGTCAACTTTTCTCTGATTCATATCATTGCAGGTTAAGGTGCTTTTTGTGTCTTTTTAAAAGCGGTCAAGAGGGTTTCGGCAGACTGCCGCATCATGGCAAACCAATCGTCTGTGCCAGTCGCAGACTTGACCCGGATGGGTAAAATTACATGCTCAGCGCCCAATTCCTTAGCCACACGTTGTGAATAACTTAAATTTGTCCAAGGACTGTTAACCACAACTCGCACGTTCTCTGCCTTTAGTTTGATGACAAGGTCTCGAATGTGCTTAGGAGAGGGACTGACCCCAGGCCGTTCTTCAATATGCTCTCTCACTTCAAATCCAAAGCGTTCTGCCATATAACTAAATTCGTTATGATAAGCTGTAATTTTTCGACCTTCATAAGCTTTAAACTTTTCTTTCAGCTCTTGCCCTAGGGCTAGTGCATCATCCTGAAATTTTGCCAGGTTTTTATCATACTGCGCGGCTTGCCCCGGGTCCGTTTTTTTCAATGCATCGGCGATATTGCGCGCCACAATCACCACGCGAACCGGATCTGTCCAGTAATGAGGATTACCTTGAGGATGAACATCTCCCATACTGCGATCCACAGTGCCGCTGGCTGCGCCCAATGCCTGGATACCCTGGGAAGCATCGACATAACCAGCTCCACCCGCTTGGATTTTTGCATTTCTCGACTGGCGTAACAACAGGGGGACCCAGCCGACCTCAAGGTCGAGACCAACAAAGACAAAGATATCGGCTTGATTAACTTTACGAATAAAGTCGGGGCGAGCGCTGACGTAGTGCAGGTCTGTGTTGCCATCGATCAAGCCTTCAACTTCGATCAGATCGCCGCCAATAAATTGCGCGATTGACGCCAGATCACTGCTCGTTGCGACGAGTTTCGGTTTGGCAAAAAGTTTAGTCGGCAGGATACAGCTCATGCAAAGCAAAAATATCGGGTAAAGCTGGGAAAATCTCATTTCATTCTCCGAATATCAGGACTAGTACTGGTGCGGGGCATGGTAGCCAAGCATGAAAACGACTTGCGCCGTCAGACTGTAGGCTTCCTTGCCGGCGACATGTCGCGGGTGACTCAAATCTTTGCTTGCTTGATGCCGCTCCAGACTCAATCGATAGTAGGAAAACTCGGACGGTCGCCATCTGATCCAGGCTGTTTGCCCTTCATAGCTTGGCTTTAAATCACTTAACACGGGGTTGGCAAATTGTGTCTGTTCGTAATAGTCGTAGCGCAGGCCAATGTCCCAGTGCTGCCATCCCTGCTGCACATAGGTATACAAGCCTTGCTCCTTATTATCTTGATCACGGCCGTCGCGCTCACCAATCTTTTGCCATAACTCATTCCCCCAGATAAACTGCCGCTGCCGGCCCTGCTCATATTTTAAGCTTAGGTCCAGACCAAGGCTGTGATCCAAATCGCCGGAATTAGGCGGTTGGGCAGACGTGTTGTTGTAGCGCAAGTAAGAAAGTCCAAACTGGGTGCCCCAGAGCGCGGCGATCGGCAAAAAGTTTTTGACACGTAAAGTATACAATGGATCTCTTTTTTCGCTGCCATCACCGTGACTGTGGCCGAATCTGCGACCACGGAAGGCACCGACTTTGATTTCCTGATAGAAAGGTAGGGGCATCAAATAGGAAAGTTCCGCACCGACATCACTTGCCCCTTCACCGAATTCACGATCGTTAAAAATCATATCGAAGACCACCGGCGAGTTCGTGAAATTCCAATCGTGGCGATGCCTGGCATTCAGCAAACCGGCATCAAAATACATTTTTCCCAACTTGAGATGGAGATTGGCAGGTAGCCTGGTCCATTCCAAATAGGCTTCATGCACATCAAAGACGATTTCACCTTCCTCTTCTCCATGAGTTTCCCGGTGAACCGCAAACAAAACTGTCGCTTGGGCTGTATGATCGATCGCACCGGAAAAGCCAAACTCGATTTCGCGTAAATCGAGCTTATTGCGTGATGGTCGCTCTGGCGCTTTTGGACGATCGCCTTTTAAGTCATTTTCGTAAAGAAAATCAGCGGCAATGAAAATATTGGGCATATTGGCCCGATCGATCAGCGGAGTGGTGGGCGCAGGCGTCGTGGCCGCAGGATTCATCTTTTCCGGCCGCGAAAGAAGTTTTTTCAATTCTTCTTCCATACCGTAAACTTGGGTTTCTACTGACAAAAAGATGGCAAAGCCAGTCAGCTTAGAAATTAGCTTCCACATGGATTCAGCCTTATACCGCAGAGGTTATGGGAAGCGCCCTTCCCCCATCTTGACTACTCAGCCGGGTTGCCCCCTTCAGTGCCACTGATACGATTCGTAACTACTATTTTGTCGAACTGCACATTAGCACTTGCCGTAAACCCTAGCAAATTGCCAGCAAGATTCTCTTGTGCGGCACCTTCTGCATCCCAATTTGCCATAGGTTCTGTTTGATCATCACCCACGCAGACCGCAGATTCAGTACCCTTCACATAGGCCATAATATGGGATTCTTCAGTAAGGTCATGAATTTCAATACAAAACGTTTTTGCTTGTGTCAAATCCACTTCGATGGACGAAGCTGCTTCGCTATTAACTAAGGGGGTAAAGACAGCTTCCACCTTATTGTGACTAAAGCGAAGCGAAAAGCCATTATCCTCGCCTCGACTAAACGGCATCAGGGTTAAGCTTTCCCCTTCGGCCAACTGCAAATTTTCGATGCGCAGATATTTATCGCTTAAACTTAAAGTACCAGCATCAGCACAAACTTGGGTCCATTCTCCAGCTTCATCTAGGTCTGTGATCTCCCAACTGCCATTTGAACCCGGGGTACTGTTACAGTTACCGCCGACTAGAAAGGTTTCAGGAGCGACAGTGTTATCATTGCTATCAGAGCTACCGCATCCGACCATCAGGCCAAGGGCTATTGCGCCCGATAATAGAGCTGGCTTCATCTTCGGTTTAATCATTTTTGGCTCCACTCGCATAATTTTTTTAGGTTTTCAGGGAAATCGATGCTGTTTGAACGGCTTCTGCGCTAGTCATCGATGGCGCAAAGCTTGCGCATGGGGGTTATTGCAAGAATTTGCTATAAACTCAAGATAGCAAGATTGGCGGATATTTACACAAAGCCATAGGACCAGCCCTTCCTCTGTGAGCATCTTGCATGTTGCATCAGATTTACTCTTCAATGAAGTGAGGTGTTGACCCTGAATCGTTTCAGAATTTTGAAAAATTATCACCAATGATAGGCAAAAACATCTTTAATATTCATGTATTTAACTCGAAGAAAATAATTTCTAAATTTTTCCACAAAAAAACCGATAAAGAAGTATCTTTGGCAGATGATGGTTGCCTGCCAGGAAGGAAGCCCAAGAGCCTAAGGATAGGCAAGACGGCAGCCACCGCCAGCCAAAAAAGTGCCTCAAACCCACCTCAAGTTTGAGTCACATCATGGATGAGCTGGTTGATTCATGGAGGAATATATTCCACCCCCCTCAAGTTCTGCATGCCCCATAAGCAGAATTTGAGGAAGAAAATACGCCCTAAAAAATACCACATTTCCCAACTTCATGCTTTTAAATGCCCTTCTTCGACCCTCACTCCCCAGTGAGGGTCCTTTTTTTCTATAAATTTATCGACGGCAGAGGCACCCCTCCTCGTATGCTTCCTTTCCACAACTTATCGTCGCGTGACCTATCAAAAAAATGGTCGAGAAATTTTAACAGGGAACTGATTTCCCTGTTAAAAGTCTGGCCTTACCCGGCGAGCTTCCTGGCGTGAAGGCATCAGATCATTTGTCGTTTTGGCAAGAAGGTTCTCATGCAGCGATGACGACTGCTACAGCCTGACCCAGATACCTTGCCTATCATACGAGGAAAGATGCTGTTGGAGTCACAGACGAAGGCAGACGCTGATACAAAAGCCCCCTAGCAAAGTATTATTTAAAAATTTCTGTTATCGCCAAAGCGTTAGATGAATCACTGTGGATTTTTATCGAATTGGCAACTGATTTGCATATCATACCCAGTAGGGAGTAAATTCACACGACAAGGGATTAAACATGCTAACAAGTATCTATCAACGAATGTTGAAACCCATACTCTTTCGAACTGACCCGGAAAAAGTTCATGATCTGTTTGTCAATTTGGGTGAATATTTGGGCCGCCATAAATGGTCACAAAAACTAATTGATCGCATGTATGGCTATCATGGGCCCGATATTTCGCGGATGGTCGATGGAATTACCTATCGGACGCCAACCTTGCTGGCAGCAGGATTTGATTATAATGGTCGCCTCATCCCAATACTCCCCCACCTGGGCTTTGGTGGAGTTGAAATCGGTTCCGTGACAGCCCAAGCCTGTGAAGGCAACGCGAAACCGCGATTGCAGCGCTTGATAAAATCCCAGAGCCTCCGCGTCAATAAAGGATTACGGAATGCAGGCTCGGAAGCTATAATCGCCAAACTGAAGCAAATCGAATTTCCCAAGGATTTTGTGGTGGGAATAAGCCTGGCACGTACAAACAGTCCGGATTGTGTGGGTCTGCAGGCCTCTATTGACGACTATTGCACCTCTTTCAGGAGGTTTACCGAGGCAAAAATTGGTGATTATTACACTTTCAATATTTCTTGCCCCAATGTCTTCGGCGGTGAGAATTTTGCTGATCCTGATCGCTTACATAAACTTTGTCAGGCCATCCAAGGCATTTCCTGTGACCGGCCACTATATGCAAAAATGCCGATTAATCTGCCTTGGCCGGAATTCCATGAGCTGCTGAAAGTGCTTGATCATTACGGATTTGATGGAGTGATCATCGGTAATCTCTGGAAAGATTATCGCCAGCTTGACTATCCCGAAGAAGCGCCGCAGGAATATTGTGGAGGGCTTAGCGGTAAACCCTGTCGAGCGCCATCGACTGAATTGATTCGGCAAACAAGGCAACGATTTGGCAGCCGGTTTACCATCATAGGTTGTGGTGGCATCCTCAGTCCCCAGGATGCGCAAGAAAAATTTCAGGCCGGTGCTGACTTGGTACAGTTAATTACGGGAATGATCTTCACCGGCCCACAATTAATGCGCGATATCGCTCAAGATGTGGCAAATAATATATCGACTGTCCCGCTGCGAAAAGCATTATCGGTTTAAGCTTCGGATTCGGGCGACAAGATCCGATATGGCCCGAGGTCAGGAAATAGTCTGCCAGACCTCGGCATTTGGAATAAAAGGAATGAGTGGCGCTTTACTCTGCCACTCCATTTATCCCGCACTGACTCGCGTCTCAAACCAACCTCGACTCGCGTTGGCAATTTTTACAAGAACTAACATCAGTGGCACTTCCACCAAAACACCAACGACTGTAGCCAAGGCAGCTCCTGAGCCTAGTCCAAAGACAGTGATGGCCACGGCAACCGCTAATTCAAAAAAGTTTGATGTACCAATCAAGGCAGAAGGCGAAGCGATATCATGCGGCAGTCTGATTAACTTTGCTGCCCCGTAGGAAATAAAAAAGATAAAGAATGTTTGGATGGTTAAAGGGATGGCGATCAAGGCGATCGTACCAGGTGAAGATAGGATTTTATCTGCTTGAAATGAGAAGATCAGTGCGACGGTAGCCAGCAGGCTGGCAATGGAGAAGGGGCGAAGTTTTGCCAGGAAATTTTTCTGTTTTTCTTTAGGCTTGGCTTTTAGCATCTCATGAGTTGCCCAACCCGCAAGTAACGGAACGAGAACAAATAAAACAACCGACATGAGCAAAGTGTTCCAGGGAATCACGATATCTGTAAGACCCAGAAGCAAGGCGGTAATGGGTGCAAAGGCAAAGAGCAAGACGATATCATTAACGGTTACCTGAATCAGAGTATAGTTTGCATTACCTTTGGTAAGATAGCTCCAAACAAAGACCATGGCGGTACATGGTGCGACACCGAGCAAGATTAAGCCGGCAAGGTATTGCTCGCTTAAGCTTTCATCCCAAAAACCACTGTAGAAGTGAAAGAAAAACAGATAGCCAATGGCAGTCATGGTAAAGGGTTTAATGAGCCAATTGATCACTAAGGTGAGGCCTAAGCCTTTTTGATGCTCTTTGGGAAAGCCAAACTTAGAAAAATCGATTTGCGCCATCATGGGATAAATCATAGCCCACATAAATAAGGCGATGACGATGTTGACGCCGGCATATTCGAAACCGCCGATAAGCTCAATAAAACCTGGAAAAGACACCCCAATCACAATGCCTGCCGTGATAGCAAGTGCCACCCATATCGACAAAAATTTTTCAAAAAGGCCCATGGAAATCTCCTAACCGCAAACATAAGCAAATCACAAAAATATTTCGGATTTCGTCGAATGACGAAATATTTGGGCAAAAAAATTACAAGTCTTGAATCAAATGCTTGAGTCGGCCCAACGATGGCTGGTGAACACAGTAGCAACGCCGCGGACCATCGATGCTGCCCCGGATTAGTCCCGCATCTTTTAAAATGCGAAGGTGCTCAGAGATAGTTGAGGCTGCTAACGGGAGCTGGTCAGCGAGATCACCTGAGATGCATTCACCCTCTCTGATGAGAATCCGCAGAAGTTTCAATCTAGCCGGATGCCCGAGAGCCTTGCAAAGGCCACTCAAGATTTCCTCTTCGCTACCATCTAGGCTCTTGACTTCTTCTGGTGAACAGCGCACGGATACCTCCTCATTGATTCCACATATAGTTTATTTCGCCATTCGACGAAATAAAAAACTTCCTGCATAGATTTAAGTTTGACAAGAAAGATGCCGATGATATAGTTGTCAGTAGCAACTAAATGCTTAAGGTAGCGATATGAGTTCTTCCTTACCAACCCAAACAGACCCGCACTTAGACAGGCAAGCGCTTGATTTTTATGATGCTTTAAATCAACTGCTGCGCATCTATCAGTTCCGGGATCGTGATCGCATCTGTTGCTATGACATCTCAGTTACCCAATGCACGGCTCTGGAAGTTCTGATTGAAAAAGGCGCCTTACGACTTCAAAGTCTCGCCGAGCAACTTTTTCTGGATAAAAGCACCACAAGCCGGGTCATTGAAACGCTCGTTCGTAAGGGATATGTCTCCCGCATTCCTGACCCTGAAGATGGGCGTGCCGTCTTGATCGAGATCAGCCAATCTGGTCATGACTTATTCCAAAAGATTCATAAAGATCTAGTTGCTGAGCAAAAAGAAATGATTGCCGAGTTAAGCCCCGAAGTTCGGAGTGGTGCCACCGAGCTGCTGCGAAAACTAGCAAATGCGGCCAACAAACGTCTGCGTCGCGATGAAATTTGTTCTGTCAATAAAGTAAGTTGCAGCACTGATCGTGGGTGCTGATTTTTTTTAAGTAATTAGTTGTCACTAACAACATAAAGGAGAAAAACCATGAATACACTCCCCATTGCCGTCATCGGCGCCGGTCCAATCGGTTTAGCCGCAGCAGCCCACCTACTTGCGCGCGGATTGACTCCCATCGTCTTTGAAGCGGGCCCTACTGCTGGCAGTAGTATCCAAAAGTGGGCGCATGTTCGCATGTTTTCCCCATGGAACTATAACATCGATCAGAAAGCCCGAGCCTTACTTGAGCAAGAAGCTTGGCTAGAGCCTGATCTTGTAGCCTATCCCACAGGAAGTGATCTGATCGAGTTCTATCTCAAACCACTGGCGGCAAACTCAGCGTTAAGTCCCCATATTCACTACCAACACCGGGTACTTGCTGTAACCAGGCAGGGAAAGGATCTGATGAAACATGCGGATCGCAGCAAGTCCCCTTTTCTTATCCGGGTCGAAAACTCAGCGGGTGAGGAACGGGACTATTTGGTGCAAGCAGTCATCGATGCCTCGGGCACCTACGACAAACCAAACCCACTGGGTTCACATGGCTTGCCGGTTGTCGGCGAAAAAGCCGCTTCCGCTCATATTTTTTATGGGATACCGGATGTCCTTGGCCGCGACGAGCAGCGCTATGCAAAAAAACGGGTCCTGGTCGTTGGCAGTGGTCACTCCGCTTTCCAGGCCTTGCAAGATTTGGCAAAACTGCGCGAGACTGAGCCAGGAACACAAATTTACTGGGCAATCCGTCGCCCCTCACTCGAAAGAGTCCTGGGGGGTGGAGAAAAAGATAAGTTGCAAGAGCGAGGACGCCTTGGTGGCAGGATCGGCAAACTGCTAGCAGAAGAAGTGATTCAGTTGTTTTACGAAGTATCCATCGATCGGCTCAATCAGACTGAGGCTGGCTTGGTCGTGGCAAGCGGCAGCGCGGCACTGCCGGCAGTCGATGAAATCATTGTCACAACAGGATTTCGACCTGATTTAAGTCTATTAAGTGAAATCCGCCTCGACCTGGACCCAGCGACCCAAAGCCCAAAGGCACTGGCACCTTTGATCGACCCAAATCTCCACAGCTGCGGTACGGTTCGTCCGCATGGAGCAGAAGAACTGCGCCACCCCGAAGAAAATTTCTTCATTGTCGGTATGAAAAGCTATGGTCGTGCCCCTACCTTTTTATTACTCACTGGCTATGAGCAAGTGCGATCCGTCGTTAGCGCGATAGCAGGAGATTGGCGGGCTGCTCGAAAAGTCGAATTAAAGTTACCGGAAACCGGCGTTTGTAACCGCTCGCCGCAAACAGAAGTTCCAGTTGCAAAAAGCAAAAGCCAAGCCGTTTGCTGCGGATAAAAGGGGAATTTGTGCCAGCACATGTGAAAAAATTGGTGATCAGCCTCGGGATAGCACAGTGCATATCCTGGGGAATTCTTTTCTATGCTTTTGCTGTCTTGTTGCTGCCGATGACCCAAGATCTCCCTTTAGGGCAAACACAGATTAGCTTTATGGCGACTTTAGCGGCTCTCGTAGCGGCCTTTGCTTCACTGCCAGTCGGCCGACGCCTTGATCAAGGTCGCCATTTGCGCTTAATGATGAGCGGCTCGATCATCGGCGCTCTATCTTGTCTGCTCTGGTCGTGGGCGCATTCAGCTATAGCTCTCTACCTGGCTGCCATTTTCATGGGCCTTGCCCAAGCTTCTACTTTGTATGAGCCTGTTTTCGCGTTTTTGCTCAAATATTTTCCCGAAGACAAGCAACGACATAAAGCGATGATGCAGGTTACATTAATCGGAGGATTGGCTAGCACCATCTTCCTCCCGTTGACGAGCTTACTGGTGGAAGCTTTGGGCTGGCGTGGCGCTGTGCAGGTCCTTGCCTTTTTCCTGCTGTTCCCTAGCCTCATCTACTGGTATTGGCAGAAGAAAACAGCCATCTTGCCAAGTGAAGTCAATGATGTTTCGCCGTCGATGCCATCAAGAAGTTTACAGGCTCTCCCTTTGGATGCACGCCTTATACTGATTACGCTGCTGCTGATTTTTTTAGTCAATGGTATCGTTCATACAACTTTGACGACGCATTTACCCTCGGCTTTGCAAAGCTGGGGCTTGAGCGCATTTGCTGCATCATGGGCGGTGGGAATGATGGGTGCGATGCAGCTTGTCGGCCGGCTTTTCTTGCCGCTATATCTGGAAGCTTGCCAGCATCGCTCTCTATTGTTTGCACCATTAAGCGCCCTTGCATTAATTTTGGCAATAATCAGCTTTTTAACTGACCATCCTTTGAGCTGGTTTTTACTCGCTTTAGTAGGGATTAGCTCAGGTCTACTCACTTTACTGCGACCAACCGTGGTGAGCACTCTTTTCGATGTTCAAATATTTGGTCGAGTCAATGGACTCTTGGCAATGGTTTATCAGCTAGCACGAGCAGGAGGACCGGTCGGCGGTTCCTGGGTGGTGACCAGCCAAGGAGGCTATAGTTCGTTATTTATCATTCTCGCTGGATTACTTGTGTTTGCTGCCCTGCTTTCTGTGACATTACGGAAAAGCCAAGGCGCAAAAGCTCTGGCTTGACCGTATCCCTATCAGTGCAGCTTAAGAAGCAGCTAGCTCGCCCTTCTTTGCTCGCTCTAATTGCATGAGCGACTTGCGTTTGTGCTTATCTTCCGCTTTTTTCCAAACCTCACTTGCATCCTTGCCACAATAATCGTTCAATTGCATTTCCTTGCACTTTTCCGCATGCAGTTTCATATAATCTGACATGTTATAGACGAAGCCATCTATCGCCATCCAGCAATCTTCCGGGGTTTTGTGACTTGCAAGTTCTTGCTTAGTTATTTTTTGAGCTTCGGCTTGAGCAGTATTGTTCCATCCTGTCAGCATCATGGCTAGCAAGAAGACATGTCGTTTCATCAGAGTCCCTCCAAATGAATTTTGGAACGTGGTATCCCCTTGGCGATCAGTTTCATCTTTACACTGTTCTGAAAGCCCGGGTGGCCGCATATTCGTACCAGTAGGTCGTTCTTTGAGCTTAACGAACGCTTATCAAATGCCTGGATAAATTCGTAACCCGAGCCAATAAAAACTTCCCAGCTAAAACCGGGGTGAGCTTGTCCACATTTTTCTAACTCGTCGCGAAAGAAGACCTTATCTTCGGAACCATCGCAACAGATGAAATGCACTTTTTTCTGAAAATTTTCCGGATAGCTGCGAATGGCACCTAAAAAAATCGCCACTCCTACCCCATACGAAATCCACAGTTGATTGTCATCATGTTTCCAAAAGCGGCTACCAAATGGCCCCCAAACTTTCACATGTGTCGGCAAACGGAGATCAGCCAGTTGATTGGTATCCTGACCACGAGCCTTTATGAGAAGACCTATGTCATGTTGCGGGTTAGTGGAAACGATCGTGAACGGATGCCAAATCCGGGTAAATCGCTTATCCAGGAAACGTAGATAGATAAATTGCCCAGACTCAATGGAGATACTTTGCTTGAGATTCTGCACCTGCAAACTTGTCAAAAAATATCCTGGCCGCAGTTCTTGATGCTGAGATATGAGATAAGCTTTGCCCCAAAACCTAAAGCGGGGCAAAATTGCGGTGAAAACGAAAGCGATGAATCCAAGGGCGACAAAGCCTAGAAAGATTAACCATTCGCGCTGCGCAGCCGGTTCATATATTAGATAGGTATGAATTAAGGCAGCCACTAAGCTTGCCGATGAAATAAGATGAATTTTGCGCCACAAGCGATAGGAAATAGCCGTTCGAAAAAAAGAAAAAATGATGACCAGTGTGAGTCCGATAAAGCTGATCCAGCCAGTTATGACGGATAGATCCAGCCAAAGCAAATGCCAGGCCTCTCGAAAGTCCCAAAGTAACTGGCCTACATGCCATAGCGTGGCGGCGGTACAAGCAAAACCTACGTAATGGTGCCATTGTAATTGGAGTTTTAATTCACCAAACAAGCGGTTGAGGAATGGTGACCGGATTGCAAAATAAAAGGCAAGGATCATCAAACTCAATGCTATCCAACCGCTAAAACTTGTCATCGCTTGTTCCTATGAAAAAAACTGCAGTCTATTTAATTGCCTGTTGCAATCAAGGGCATACTGAGACGATTAGTAAACAACAAAAGAAACTAGTTTTTGAATCAGCAGCACTCATAGTAAATCCCTCATATTCGATGATAAAGCGAGGTAATTATGCAGCGGAAGGTTCCAACAGATCGCCTCGATCAAGCCAATTGGAGATTGGGCCTGTCATCAGAAGAAGCAGAAAAGCGACTTTCCAAGTTTGGCGCTAACTACATCGCAGAATCCCCAAAATCCAGCGCTTGGGAATTATTGTTAGATACCGTAAAAGACCCCATGATTTGGTTTCTGTTTTTGACGTCGGTACTATTCTTTATAATCGGTGAAAGGCAGGAGGCGGTTATACTGGCTTTGGCCGTCATACCACTCACCGGCATGGATGCTTTCCTTCATTGGCGAACGGCTGCCTCGACGGCGAGCCTAAAGGGCAATCTAGCGCAAACTGCCATGGTTATCCGCGATGGCCACAAAAAACAGATATCAGCCTATCTACTCGTTCCAGGTGACATCGTATTCGTGTCGGCAGGGGAGTTTTTTCCGGCGGACGGACTTGTGCTCATTTGCAGCAATGCCCAAGTCGATGAATCAACCTTAACCGGTGAATCATTGCCAGTCACAAAGATAGCGCTTGAAGACTTGCCTGTTGGTTTTGACCCTCTTGTTGATGCAAACCACTGCTGTTTTGCCGGCACAAAGCTGCTTTCCGGCACGGTTGAGCTCAAGATTATCTACACGGCGGAGGAAACGATGTATGGCGAAGTAATCCGCTCGGTATCTTCGGCCCGAGGGCATGAGCAGACACCATTGCAAAAAGCAATTGCAGCACTTGTCAAAAGGTTAATTCTGATTGCAGGAGTTTTCTGTGTAGTATTGGCAGCAACAAGAATTGCTCAAGGTAAAGGCGTCATCGACGCCCTCATCAGCGCTGCCACTCTAGCAATTGCCGCTTTCCCAGAAGAATTTCCGGTTGTCTTCACGTTTTTTCTTGGAGTTGGTGTCTACCGCATGGCTCATAGAAAAGCTCTCGTACGCCGCGCAGTTTCAGTAGAAAATATAGGCCGCATCACTTGCATTTGTTCGGACAAGACTGGCACTCTGACGGAAGGCTTACTCAAACTCACGCATCTCATACCCGCCCAAGGCTACACTGACTCTGATCTCCGTCAGACAGCTATCACGGCATCTCGGTTTGAAAGTCAAGATCCTCTGGATCAGGCGGTTTTTGCAAGTACAAACCGTGACAATGCGGTAGGGGAAAAGGTTGCTATATTCCCATTTACGGAGAATCGGCGGCGGGAAACGGCTGTCATTCGAGGAGATGGCGATTCACTCATCGTTGCCATGAAAGGCGCCCCAGAAGTTATATTTTCCATGGTTGAGCTACCATCAGCCCTTGTTTCTCAATATCAAGAAAAGATCAAGCAGCTTGCTAGAGAAGGTCATAAGCTGATCGCTTGCGCCCGTTTGCAAATAAATTCAGTGGGCTGGCAGGTAAAAGAACCTGAAAGAGGTTTGCAATTTGTAGGCCTTTTGGCGTTTGAAGATCCCGTTCGCCCCGCCGTACCAAATGCTGTAAAAGCTTGTCAGCGGGCGGGCATCCATATACTCATGGTAACCGGTGACCATCCGGATACTGCCGGAGCTATTGCAAAAGAAATTGGACTTGGGGGGAGCCAGCCAAAGGTATATTCTGCAGAAAATACCGATTTTATCGAGAAAGACGGCGCATTCTTTACAGGTATCCATGTGGTAGCTCGCGCACTACCCTCACAAAAGTTAGCCATTGTAAAAGCATTGAAATCCAGTGGGCACTTGGTTGCGGTTACAGGTGATGGGGTCAATGATGTACCTGCATTACAAGCGGCCGATATTGGTATTGCGATGGGCGAGCGCGGCACGCGAAGTGCCCGCGAAGTTGCATCCATAGTATTGTCAGACGATAACTTCGCCACAGTTGTCGCTGCTATCAGTGAAGGACGACAATTACTGGAAAATCTGCGTCGGAGCTTCCAGTATCTACTCATCATTCATATCCCACTTGTAACAACAGCAGCCCTGATTCCGCTCTTGGGTTATCCACTTCTTTACCTACCCATCCATATCGTTTGGCTTGAACTCGTGCTTCATCCAACGGCATTACTTGCGTTTCAAAATCCAGCTGTATCTTTACTCAGTGAGCAGCAGGAACAGGCAAGCCCAACCATTCTTTCGAAGTCCAATTGGCTATTTTCTGTAGTTTTAGGAGTCTTGATAACTGCGATCGTAGCTGGAGTCTATCTCTTTACATTCAGCATTGCAGATGAAGGGACACGTGCGCGAACCATGGCTATCATGGCGCTTTTATTGGGCAGTAATATGGCAGCAGGATCTCTCAGTCGACTCCGAACAACAACTTCAAGAGTCGTAATAACATTGACTCTGACATCAATGATAGCCCTTACAGAAATACCCTTCTTGGCCCATTCCCTGCACCTTGTATCTCTTAACTTAAGAGAATGGTCGTTTATTTCCTTATCGACTGTGCTGGTAACAATTATAACCTTGTTTTGCTTCGCTTTATTTAAAAGGAAATAAATGAATGTCTCAAAGTAAAACCCTAAGGAAAATCCCACGTTTCGCGCGACGGAATTTCAAATCCGGCTTCTGCAGCCTGTCTTTTTAAAAGCGTTGAGCTTTTTACCGAAGCAATCTGTGCGAGAAGTGCGCTGGTGAATGGCAAGACTTCTTTCGCCTCAAAATACCAAGCATGATTTGAGTTTGCTCGACGCGGCACGGGAAGATAACTATTGCCATCCTCCTTGAGTACAACGATTTCTAAAGCAAATACATCGAGATCCTGCCAATCGGCGATATCAAGGCCGAAATCAGCCGGAGTTTTGACATTGCCACCTAGATCCTGTAAGCCGGGAGGACCTACCGGCACATCATTGGCATCATCTGTCCCTCTTAAACGATTCTCATTCGATTTTTATGCAGGTTTTTGATAGTCCTTAACGGTTCAATAATTCTGACACCTTAAATGATGGCTACATAGTCATCAAAGACTAGCTTTTATCAATACACTGCACTATGGCTGTCCAGCCTTTCCCTCCAGCAAGTTAGGCCCGCCCCATTTTTCCAAAAAGTGCATGTTTTTAGCTTATTAAGATCCTGACCTAAAATTCCTTGGCATCCCAATGCATAGATTCGAGCGCTACATCGTCTTTTCGTTAGATTTTCGGTTTTAAACCGGAGGCCCAAACGATTTGGAGGGATAGCCTTTGAAAACTGCTTATAAGTGGACCATAGCAAGTTTGATTGCAGCCATTGTAATCGCTTTGGCGGTTTGGCTCCAAAATCACCAAAGCCTGCAGCTTGTCATTCATCCACAATCCGGCTCATTGATACAATATCGCATCCATTACGAAACCAAAGGACAAAGCCATTTAACAGATCCCACCGCGGCGGCGGGCCAGGTAAACCCAGGTAATCTTGCGCTTAAATTCGATGGGGTTTTGCAGTTACAGGTTTTAGAGTCGCATCCCGACCATAGCGAGGTCGAAGGACTGTTGGCCATTGAGTCCTTTCAGGGACTTCAAACCAGCTCTATGATCGGTAGGCACTTACCTTTCCGAGCCACATTAACACGTCACGGTAAGATCAAAGACATTACGTTCAAAAAAGAGGGTTTTATCGATGATTCTTACCTGACGATTGAAGTCCTTAGATTTCTACATCATGAATTTCCTCTTGAGAAGGTTGACATAGACAGTCATTGGAACTATCTCGAACCACACCATCCAAAAAATTTGACGCTTCAGACTCATATAGCAGAGATTTCCAATTATCAGGTTCGCATGCAAGCGAGCTATGCAGAGGGGCCCCAAAATCGAGAAAAAAATAGCAAAAAAACGGTATATGATCGCAGCCGAAACATGATTGCAAGCATCATTGTTCAAAGAAACCTTATTAGTCGTGGTTTAGGCTCGCTAGCGATCACAAATTCTGTTAGTTTTTCTGCTGAATTAATCCCTAATGGTCAAGCAATTACCTTGGTAGCAATTGAGCCGATTCCTGTCCAATCAGAAGAGCTTGTGGTTGAAGACCTAAGTCAAAGTCAATTGTTAAAAATTACAAAAGAACGCCAATGGAAAAAAATTCTAAACAACCAAACAGCGGATCTGATTCAATCTGCATTACTGACCGCAAACTTACAAAATCGACAGGAAAATATGCCGCTATATCAAAGCCTGAAGGCCCTGTTTATGTTGCAGCCCGAAACCATAAGCACATTTCTTGATTTCCTACTAAAGTATTCCATTGACGACGAACGGTTTAACATGGTTGCCACCGCCTTAACCTATGTTGGCAATAAAGAAGCTCAGCATCTATTGCGAACAGCCATTGATGCAAGCGATGAAGAAGAGCGTAAAATTCGTCTTATACCAAACCTTAGTTTTTGCGAAAAACCAAATGCAGAAAGCATTGCATTTGTCGAAAGTTTGCGGGATACTTCGGCAACAAAATCGATTGAAATCACAGCACACTATGCTTTGGGAACTATAGCTCATCAGCTGCGAGATTCGGATACTGCAAACAGCAATCGCATCCTCAATGATTACGCTCATCGTTTGCAGCAAAGTAATAGTAATGCTGAGTCTGCCCACTTTCTGACAACGATTGGAAATATTGGAGCACCACAGCAAATTGAGATTGTTCGCCCCTATCTAAATTCAGACCAAATAGAAATTAAGGAAAAAGCCTTCGATAGTCTGCGACATGTGGCATCAATCGAAGCCAAAGCTATTTTAGTTGAGGCCGTCGCAGAGCAAAAAGAAGCCCGACTTAAGGAGATTGCGGCTTCTGGTCTAACCTATGGCCAAATCAATGAGGATATCTCAGTTGAAATCGTTGACCTCTTAAATAATGAGACCAATATCCAGGTGATTAAAAGTCTAGTTATAAGTTTGGCAAATAATGCTGAGCGCTATCCGCAACATAAAACAATCATACAAAAGTTTTTAGATAATTGCGGACATCCAGATCTATGTGGATTCGTTGAAGGTATTGTCGCCAGCTTTGACAAAAGCTAATGATTTTTTAAAGCATAAATAGCGGAGCTTTTTCGTTCTATAAAAGTTTGATGAATAAAATGTAATCATTGCTATGACAGAAGGATAACGCATGAAGACCCTTGGCTTATTAATTGTCGCTATGATTATAGGTGGATGTATGACAAGCCCCTATGATCAGCAAGTCTTTCAGACAACAGAACAAGCAATTCCATTTAAGGGTTATGCCCGAAAAGAGGAAAGTCTACAGATTCAAGCTTTGAACCCTATAACTAATAATTTTGAAGAAATTGGCAAAGCAAAAGCTGCTTCCAAAAAGACAGTGACGACTGATGATCGCATTGATCTCTATTTTTGGTCGACTAAGACTTTGGCTACCAAGAAAACCCACCAAAGTCTTTCTTGTATCGTGATATCGTCGATATTTGCGGCGAACAGGATTTGTTTCTTCGCTCAAATCGCGCCATCATTTTCAATAAAGCTGAGCTAGTCATTGAACTGGAAACGACACGCGATAGTCCTTGAACTTAGAACACAGTTTGTATTCAGATGGGACATTACCCTCAAACCAGATCAAAAATAGGCTCGGCTCATCATTGGAATTAAAATGATATGCTGCAACCCTGAACATTAGAGTCCCCGCAGGGTTGCGCCAAACTCGTAGCACTTTTCGAAATTTTCTTTCATTTGAGAGTCACTCATACGGAGTGGGTTCCCTGCAATTTCCGGTAGAATGATACGTCGCTTGAATACTTTTTGGTCGAACTTCTTGGGGTTTGGACGGCCATAGGAAATAATCCACTTCTCTCGCGTATCGATAGGTGCTGAGAAGTTGTTGGTCCGAAAGCCACCGTCGATTCCCCCATCGAAGTGAGGAACAAAATTTGTGAGAAAAGGGATCGTCGAGGACTTAAGTATCACCCGATAAGCATCCTCTCTCTGGTATGGCAAAATATCCTCTGCTATAAATCGAAATGACTTAACATTAACGTAGCCAACATAAAAGTGCTTAAGACCTAACTCCCTAAAGACGCTATGATCAACCATAAAAGGAGAGGTAAAGCGACTAATGTGGTCACCTTGCATATCATATGGAGGAAAAAATCGCTTAATCGGCTTGCTCATCAAATAGCTGCGAGCTGTCTGAAACCATGAGAGCGCTTTATGGTAATCGGCAGAACTATAAGCGAGGTAAGCTGCATGATTACCCGAGGAAACAGCACTGACGATATCAGGAACCAATTCCCGATCCCTAAGAGCATATAGAAATCCCGTAAGACCAAGCCCCCACAGTCCTCCTCCAGGCAAAGATAATTCCAGCATATCCGCTTCCTCCAGTTATTGCGGGTTACGCTGCTTATCGGCTGAATGAAAGAAAATTTAATGGAATGATTTTTCTCTGTGAGACTTAGAAGGCTGTGTGTGGCTATTGTGAAGGGAAAAAGGTACAGGCAATGTCAACGATCGACGTTCGAGCGTCGGTTGACGGCTCGACTACGACAGTCTTGAAATCTCGCTTTTCAAAATCAATCATGGATTGAGTCTTTCAAGGAATCGATAAGAGTAATTGCTCCTATCGTCCAAGCTGAGGTATTTCTTAATCGAGTGATGTTAATTAGAAAAAAAGATCTAATGGCCCTTTCTTATTAACTGAAAGGATGCTTGTAAGTATTGATAGTAAAGATCTCTAAGGAAGTTCAAGGCTGATGGTGAGAACGCGCCTATACAAACGTAGAGCTATAATTTTATGAATTAGGTCATCTCTCTCATCTTTGAAGATCTTTTAAAGGACTGAAATTTGTAGTCCACTAGTTTTGGGGATTCTCATTACGCCCATTAATTATCACAAACATTTCCGCCATTTTCTTTAACTTCCCGACACTTAGGACCACAATGCCCATTGAAGAAACCTGTAGCGAAGATCGTGCCCACGCCTCCCATAGCATCCCTTGCAGCTCCACCAGATTTACTGCCTTCATCGCCGCAGTTGTTCTTACGGCCTTCTTTGTCAGCCATTGAATCTGTGGAGTTAATATAGGCTTGACAAACATCGTGAATGACAAGGCTCGCATAGCGTTTGTTCCATTCGTCGATGAAAATACCACGATCGTCAATGCCACAGTGAGCTCCACATAAGCCCACACATCCTGTCGGGTAACCAATATTTTGTGGACCTCTTTCCACACAAACATCGTAGTGCACTGTCTTATATCGTTTGCGCAGTCCTTTCCTACGCACTTTTTTTGTTCTCTTTTCTGTTTTTAAGCAACTATCCTGTATCGTGGCATGCCAATCTCCAACAAGATCAGTGACAACACCACACATGCAGTTTTCATTATTCCGTTCACCTGGAGAAAATACAGCGACATATTTAACACCATTTTCTACGGTCGTGTCATCGTAGCGATTCACTCGCCTTATGTTGAGCACTTCACCGCCGATTGCTTTACTTGTCCAGCAATCGCAAGGGAAAGTGTCTCCATGTTCTTTGTCAGTAACGTCAATTTTTGGCGCTTGACTACTGCAAGCACCCCATCTCTTTTGAGCTAGTTTGGTGCTATTATTGTCACAAAGGTGATTGGCCCTGAGTCTATCGATGAGTTTACCCCCATATCCCACGTCTGGCGTCACGGTAAACACGAGCATCAATAATATGATAATCGAAACAAAGGATTGTATTGAATTCAGCAAAAGTCGGTTTTTCATCTCAGGATTCCTAGCGGTTTCTGACTAGATTGCATATGCAACAAGCAGACCAACAATAACATACTAATAATAAAGATCGATTAATATTTCTGTCTGTTTAATATCTTTACGGTCTCTAATATCTCCTCGAAAAAGCCCGGATCAGAAATTTTTGGCCAAGCAAGTCAAAGTCATGAAAATTTAAACAGCATGCATCGAAGCCCGATCGCTAAGTCTTTTTTCTTCCACCACTGAATCTGCCGCAGCATCCGTTAATTCATGTAAAACATAATCAGAAATGCGAAAAGCTCTGGTTCGCTGGCGAAATTGAAAGCTAAATCCTGGCCAGATTGTTGTATTTTTTCCAGATTTCGTTTGATACCAACTGACACAATTACCAGTGGTCCAGACGGTGTTTTTAAAGCGACGAGCAAGCTCGGCATTAAAGGATTGCTGAACAGCGGTTTTGACATCAACATACTTCAGTTTTCTGACCGTAATTTTTTTGATCGCATCTAAAATATATTGAGCTTGGGACTCAATAATGAAGACGATTGAGTTATGACCAAGTCCGGAGTTGGGTCCAACTATGATGAAAAAATTTGGAAAACCAGCGACGCTGGTGCCCAGATAAGCTTCTGCACCATTTTGCCAAGCTTGACTGAGTTCCTGCCCTTGAAGTCCTTTGATGGAAAAAGGAGCTGAAGCCTCGGCCACCTGAAAACCTGTGGCACAAATTAAAGCATCAAATTTATGCTCAATTCCATCGTTAGTAAGAATGCCGTGTGGCGTCACCCGATCGATTGCCTTGGTTATCAATTGTGTATTGGAGCGGGACATCGCTTTATAGAATTCATTAGACAATAGAATTCGCTTACAACCCATAGTATAGCTTGGCGTCAGTTTCTCGCGTAATTTTCGATCCTTTACTTCACGATACAAATACTTCAAGGCAATTTTTTGTGCCAGAGGCATCAAAACAGGCTTCAAAAGACCGAGGGCCCGTATTTCATACTGCCAATACAAAAATTTACGCATCAGCCATCGATACAACGGAATGCGTGCCAGCAATTTCTTTTCCCGGTTTCCAAAGTTTCTTTCGGCTTTTGGCAAAATCCAGGCAGCTGTGCGCTGAAACACACTTAATTGACCTACTTTATCAGCAATTGCCGGCACGATTTGGATACTGCTGGCACCCGTACCGATCACGGCAACACGAGAGTTTTCCAGAGGGAAATCATGATTCCAGCGTGCTGAGTGAAACAGGGCACCTTCGAAGTCCTGCAATCCCTGAATTTCAGGGTAACTTGGTCGACTCAGACCACCGGAACAAAGGACAAAAAATCGAGCTTGGAGCGGGCTTTGATCTTTAATGTTAACAGTCCACAAACCCGACTGCTCATTAAATTGACTCGATTCTACAGTCGAAAGAAAACGAATATGCGGCCGCAGCTTATATTTGTCAGCACATTTCTTTAAATATTCTAGAATTTCTTGCTGCGGAGAAAACATTTTCGACCAATTGGCGTTTGGCTCAAAGGAATATGAATACACGGGTGATGGAATATCACATGCCGCTCCAGGATAATGATTATCCCGCCAGGTACCACCAACTTCATGGGATTGTTCAAGGATAGTAAAATCATCAATTCCAGCCTTTTTCAAGCGAATCGCGATAGCAAGACCGGAAAATCCTGCGCCTATAATGACAACATGGTTATTGATACCTTCATAAAGACATGACAGTGCCATTGATTCGTTCACTGTTACGAGATTCGTTTCCGAAGTAAATTCCTGTAATTGCAGCATATTCTCTCTAAAAAAATTTCTCATCATAATTTACCCTCTACTCGTAAAATAGCCCACAGCAAGGCGACATCGAAAAGGCGCCCTGCTTGAGTTTCGGACTCAAAAATAATGCTATAGATCTTTGACTGAACAGAAGGTTTCATAGGCTTCGACTAAAATTGTAGTGTTCCAACGATATTCCCTGCATAGGACTACTATAAGTGAAGCTGTCATCGACCGCAAAGTCGTTAATTAGATTGAATCAATCATGTGGGTATATCTGATGAGAGATAGAACCTACTAGTGAAACTCACTACATGTTTTGCTATTGCAAGATGAAAGAATACCAACTGGAAGCGAAATTTCCTATTTCTAGTCTACTTTATTTATGAATAGACGATGCTTATTTCTGTTTGCAATGATAGCTTCAATATCTTCTATGATTCTTGATCGAATTTTTTGATAAATATGATCTTGTATTACCCGCGCTCGCTTGTTCTTGAAACTACATAAAACATAGATCTTGTGTCACAGTATTGTAAAAACCCGACTTTTTCACCACTGATGCAATTTTGATCCGATTGACATTCAGCCCTGCAATTCAGATAAATAGAGATCAAATGAGCGGCTTCCCGTTTCTAGGTGGCTAGCAGAAAAATAATTGATTTGAAAAATAAGGACGCGAGAAAAAATGGGAACGGCACGACAAACAATTAACCATGAATTTCAAGATGATTTACATAACAACTCTCGTTTCGACTCAAAGCAAATGCAAGATTTTGCTAATGAACTTGATAATATCTATCGTCGCATTGAGAGTGAGATAGGAGAAAAAGATCTCGATTATATAAAACGTGTCAGTAAGTTTTCAAAAACTATGGAGTTCACAGGACGGAGCCTGATTCACTTTAGCCTCGATCCACTTACTTTCGGCACAGGCGTCATAGCACTTTGGCTTCATAAACAACTAGAAACAACAGAAATTGGCCATTCTGTTTTGCATGGTGCCTATGATAAGTATACGACTTCCAAAGCATTTCATTCCAAATCATTTCGCTGGGACATACCAATTGACGAGGAGTCATGGCGTTATGGACATAACTTTAAACATCATACCTTCACCAATATCGTTGGCAAAGATCCCGATACTCACTTCGGTATTGTTCGGCTCAATTCCCGTATACCTCATCAATGGGTTCACTATATTCAACTGCCAATAGGGCTTTTTTTGATCGTGCCAAATTTTTCATTTTCCATGAATGCACATTTTACTGGTCTGCTTGACATCTATGATATTTTTAGCCGAAAAAGTCGGAGAAATTTTGACTTTTTAAAGTCGTTGTCTTTACAGGAAATACTCAGCGCTCATCGTAAAGCCTTCCGTAAGTATATTCCCTACTATACCAAAAACTATGTATTCTATCCAATGCTTGCAGGGCCATTTTTTTTAAAAGTATTGTTTGGTAATTGGCTTGCAGAGCTTATGCGCGATATATATTCATCAGCTACCATCTTCTGCGGTCACGTCGGTGCTGATACACAGGCGTATGACGAGGATACCAAATCGTTGAATCGAGGAGAGTGGTTTGCTATGCAGATAGAAGCATCAAATAATTTTGAAGTAACGCTTCCTCTCTCAATTCTATGTGGAGCACTCAATCGACAAATCGAACATCACCTGTTCCCGAAGTTACCTCCAAATCGGCTACGTGAAATTGCTCCCGAAGTGCAAGCCGTTTGTGAACGCTTTGGGGTTGATTACCGAACCGACACCTGGCCTAATACACTAAAAAAAGTTGTCAAGCAGATTGCAGTATTGAGTGTCAAAAAATAAGGGATATGATGTCTTTGAAAGAACATACTAAATAAGATTTGTCTCTTGTTGGAATGGGCGGGAATCGTTTGGGATCGTCACAGTAAAGATGGTCCCATCTTTTGCATTACTCTTAAGACTGACCTCTCCACCATGTGACTTGGCAACACTTTTCACAAGTGTTAAACCTAAGCCCCATCCTGGCCATGCGGATTTTCTATAGTTTCTTGCTTGGATAAATGGGTCGAACAATGTCTTTTGAACAGCGGCAGAAATGGGTTCGCCGCGATTATGCACCCGAATTATGGTATCCCTTTGATTTTGTCTGATTTCCAAGATGACCGGCACGCTGGTATCGCCATACTTGATCGCATTATTTAGTAAGTTATCGATGATCCGCGCTAGATAGTCTTCATCCCAATATCCAATAACGCTTTTATCAGCACGAAAAATAAAACGATCACCATGAATGGTCGTTAAAGCGTTTAAAAGAGAATTTGTCAGTTGAACTAAATTGCATGTCCTAATATTTAATGTTAAGTGATAGCCCGAACGAAAGCGGTACAAATCCAATAAGTCGCAAACCATCACCTCTACACGGTCTAAGTTTTTGTTTACCATGCTGAATAAATCTTTTTTCATTTTAGGTTCCGGCAACTTTGTTTCCAGTAGAGATGTTGCCATTTTTACGACTCCTAAAGGAGTTCTCAGATCATGCGACAATGAGGCAATAAATCTATCTTTCAACTCGCGTTCAGTTTTCAAAGATTCAATTTCACTGAGAGATGTGTCTCTCTCATGCTGAAGGATCTTTCGGCTCTCAATCGATCGCTCTATTTCTTCATGCAAACGTTTCAGTTCTCTTTCAGCGTCATTCCGCGCCGTATCTTCATCCAGACGACCATGCTTTTCTTGGGATGTTCTCTCAGCAGAAAATGCGACGACAGCGTCTGACAATGCTTGAGCCATTATTTCCAAAATGATTTTTTGATCTTCTCGTTTGATGTCGAAAGCAGAATCAAGGACATCAAGGATGATTGTACGAAGAATATTATACTCCTGTAGCACTTCTGCCAAAGAGCACTCGGTGATGGCGGAACGAAGTATTCCATGACGAGTTTGGCCTTTTCGATCGACTATGGTGTCATGTCCCTGCTTTAAGGCCATCGCAATTCCCTCCACAAGTTTAGGGAGAGCATTCCTTAACGCTAATTTATCTTGTTGTTTTAATGGTTGAATGACATTGCGAACTTCAAGCTCCCATTCTTCCATGATCTGCTCTATGTGCGCAAGAAGATAGGATGAAAGATCTTCTCGCTGATAAGTTTGCCTAGGCATAAAAATCTTGCGCCTCCATTACATAAAACGTAACTCGGCTTGCCGACCTGAGCTATGTTTATCGAGAAAAAGAATGGTGATATCACCATCGACACTTATTTTAAACGCATATCCTCCCCACAACACTGCAGATTGAGCCGCTGCTGATCTAGCACCAAAGAAAGCTCCTACATTGGGATGGAACTTGACCATGGCACCAAAAGCAAGGACTTCATGAGTATCAAAGATGAGGGCACCGTCGACTCCTGCTACCTCTAAGAAAAGACGTTTCTTGCGCAGCGTTTGACTAGGTTCGCTCATGTGAATCGATTTAATCCGAGGTGCAAGTAAGCGCCGTGCTTCATCACTAAATGCCATTTCTTCATTACAGATCAATGATTCTTTATTCACAACCTGATCTATGACTTTTTTATTTGGATCAAATATCAGAAGGGCGCCACGACGACGATAGCTCAAATCCAGAAGAAGCTCAAAAAGGTGACAACCGACATGATAATCACCAATAATTTCGACGATGGAGTCGCGTATGGATTGGACATCATATATGAACCATAAACCTTTCCTACAGGAGGCAAGAATACCTTTATCACCAGCAATCAGCATATCGCCCTGGGATGATAAATGGGCGCAGTATTCGTCTTTTTTCATAATGGAAATGAGGGGTTGTAGGAATTCAGGGCTAAATTTGTAATCCGTAGAGTCCGTTACCTGACTCCATAGTATTTCGTCGTAGTCTATGAAGTTCATATCTTTGTCCACGCGCATATAGACCTGAGGATGCGCTGTAAGGGAGTCAAACACGTTCTGGAGATTTGGTGATGTGATATCGTGCTGCCCCTTGTCCGTTGAAATAATAACATTCCGCTCAACTTTGACATTTTCATGAGTCTTTTGCCTCAGACTTTCAGCGTAAGCGACCCATTTATTCCAATTCACGTCAGGATCATGAAGTTCGAGCCATTTAAGAGCGAGATCTTCACCGATTCTTGAAATTGAGCTAGGTGTCGGAATCTTGGGAATCTGTTGTTTCCAAATGGGTAATTTTTCGTTTACGTAGTCGAGTAAGGAAATGAGACGGGCGGTTAAAGGTTGATGGCTACAGAATACGACAGAACTCATGTCGTTCTCAAGAACATAGTTGTAGCTTCCTCCCTCGCAGGAATACCATTGGGGCACGACCCGGATAATTGCATTGAGGATTTCTTTATCGTTCATGGAGCAAACACCTCCTTGTTTTCAAACTTACTCGAGATGACGATTCGATCGGAGGTTTGTTGACATTCCATGTCAGGCACGTTGCAAAGTTAAACCCTATACGCAGAAATAGCTATCCGGTATATTAACGATTTTCGACGCAAATTTGCAGCGATTAAAAAAAAGCCGGTACCCTTAGGCACCGGCTTAGCTCGATAAGTGAAGTATGAAGTGGAGAATTAGTTTAATTCAGCATAGTCGTCATTTTGTCCGCCAGCAAAAACCTTTTCCACTGGAACGATACGTACAGCATCTTTAGAAATGCCAAATTTTTTTGCAGCGATCGCCCGATCCTCATCGAGCAGCTCTTGCGGCTTTTCACCATCATAGCGAATCAAAGGCGCCTTATCGTTGACAAGCTGGTCTTTCAGCCCGCTCGCATCCTGAGTGATCATCACAACTTGCAGATCTTTCGCTGACAGGTGTTTTTTGATCGCTCGGTTAACTTCCTTGACCGTGAGTTTATTAAGTTGCTCACGCATGTACTGCGTATACTCGCCGATACCATACCAAGCGGAATCCAAAGCATAGCCCAACTGCTGATCTTGCGTTGCAGTCATGACAAAAACATTTTTCAGAAGATAGTCCCGTGTTGCCTTAAACTGCTCTTCGGTCAAACCATTGTTGATCAACTGCTCCAGCTCATGTAAGGCAATGCGAAGTGCCATTGGCCCGTTTTCGGGAACGACAGGACGAATCCAAACTTCAAAGATCTGGGCACGACGAGCCACGTTAGTTGGTGGAAAAAACTGATACATCCCTCCTGGGAAAGCTTCGATATAAGCGTAGTCACCATAATTCATCCCCCTGATTTCGCGAATACGCTGGTAGAGGTGCGACATGGAACTACGATGCTCACCTAGCCAGGAGCGAGCCAGCCACAAGGCAGCAAAGTCTTTGTGTGAACGGGTGACCTCGATCGGATGACCAAAGGAAATCGCTGTCGCTCGGGTATTCTTTTCGATGATATTGACACTGAGGCCCTTTTGTTTTTTACCACTGACTTTTGGTGCTGGTAAACCTGGTGTGCCGGGCAGCGCAGCCAGATCAGTGCGTAACTGGTTCAAGTGCTGTTCGCTGAAATCACCGTTAATACCTACGCTTAATGACTTGCTGGTATAAGCATTACCGATAAAATTACGGATATCGTCGATGGTGATCGATTCCAGGCCAGCGACCGTGCCTAATACCGGGTGAGCATAAGGCGTTTTCGCAAATATCAGCTCCTGCAATCGTTCTTTACCCAACTCTTCTTCATTGTTGGTCCGCAGACTGACTTGCAAGGCGTTCAAATAGTCGGCTTTCAGACGATTGAAATCGTCTTCACGAAATGCTGGTTTTAACAGGCTATCCATCGCCAGTTGAATCACCTTGTTGGCATGATCCTTGTGCGTACGAATAGTAAAAGTGCTCATTTCTTTATCAACTTGGCTGCTGATGCTTGCCGCCAGAGGATAAAGAATCTTTTGAATTTCATCATAACGATTCACCACTGAGCCAGCATCGCTGATCATACTGGCACTTAGAGAGGCTAAACCCTCTTTACCTTGAGGATCATGCGCAGAACCTACACGGAATTGCAGTTTAATATTCAATAGAGGAATATTGTTCTTTTGCGTGATCAGCTTTAAGTCGAGAGGTTTTGCTGCTTTGGGTACTAAGCTGGCTAGTTTTGGTAATGTGCGTGTTTCGGCAGGCAGCTTGCCATTAGACAAAGTGGTAACAATCAGGTTATGGTCAGTAAAATATTTTTTTGCTGCTTGCAGGATATCGTTTGGCGTCACTTGATCGATAGTTCGGAAGAATTGATTCAAGGTGTCTGAACGTCTCTCATAATGCACATAAGAAACAAGCATTGCTGCGATGCTTTCGGTATTATCCAGGCCACTTCCGAGCCGGTAACGATAGTTCGATCGTACCGCATCCAATTCAGCCTGATCAACCAATTCCTGTGTTGCCAAAGTCAATCGACTTAAGATGGCATTGCGCACATGAGGAACATCCTTTTTGTCTTTGACCATACTGCCAGCAATATACAAGTCAGGGTCTTTGGAGCGTGCGGCAAAGCCAAAGAGACTATTAACTGTCTGCTCTTCTATGACAAGTTGACGATAAAGATCGGAAGCTTCGCCAAAGGCCAGTTGGTAAAAAAGTGCTAAAGCTGCATATTCGCGGCTCGTTGCGGAAAAGGCTGGTCCACGAAATCCGACGACTACCTGCGGTGGTGTTGGATTATCCCAGGCGACATGCGCGTAAACTGGGCCTTTGGCAGGTGGTTCTACCGGAATTTTCACTTGATAGCTGCCGCGCTCCCATGTTCCCCAGTATTTTTCCACCAACCCAAATACTTTTTTTGCTTCAACGTCGCCAGCAACGATAATGGTCGTATACTCGGGACGATACCAGCGGTCAAAAAAGACTTTGGAATAATCAAATTGGTTGGGCATATCTTCAATGTCTTGCAGAAAGCCCATAGTAGTATGTTTATAGGTATGTTTCTGAAAGGCTTTTTCCTTTAACGTCTCCCAAAGTTTGCTTTGGGGGTTCGCACTGTTTTTATTGTACTCGCCTAAAACGGCGCGAGCCTCAGTTTTAAACTCCGAAACACCGTATTCCAGGTTTTGGAAACGATCGGCTTCCAGACGGAGCATCAATTCCAAGTCTTCTTTAGCAAAAGTCGTGTGATAGTTGGTAAGATCACCGCTTGTATAAGCATTCTGTCTGGCTCCCATGGCCTTCAAGTGAGCTTGATACTCGGCAGCGGACACGTTTTTTGTGCCGCGAAACATCATATGTTCAAAAAAATGAGCAAAACCTGTCTTGCCTGCTTCCACTTCATTGCGTGAGCCGGTTTGCACAGGTATCTGCAAGGAAACCAGATTGGGAAAGCCTGTCGGCACCACCAAGACACGCAAACCATTGGCTAGTTCTTTCTCGTGGATTTGTAGTGGGAATACATCAGCCGCTTGACTGGTGTTGTTGCTCAGAGCAGTTGTGGCCATCAGGAGCAAGCAACAAAGGCTGAGAGTAGGGAACAAAATTCGCATAACGATGTCTCCGCAAAGTTTAAACAGGCTCTGGCAATTAGGGAAATCAACGGCCAATTTGTACCGGCCATCTGTAGCCCCTCACCAGACTTGGTCAGACAAATGCTATACCATAGGCAAGCGGTCCAGGAAACGCTACTCTGTACGGCCAATTCCACACACTATTTAGACAGAGCAATGACTAGTCCAACTTTTCGTTAACAGCAAGCTCTGAAAATTCTTGCCGGAGGCGGCCAAAAACTTGTTCCTGTTCTATGTTTTGCAAGGCTTCCCGGGCTGCTGTACCGACCAAGGCATTCACCAGCCTGCTTGCTTTTGTCGGAGCAAGCAGGCCGGGAGAATAGCCCTCCCGTAAAAAAGCAGAAGCCGGCTGCATAAAGGTATTTACCAGCAAATACTTTTCCCTAGTTTTTTACTTTTCAAGGTCTTTTCGTGCAACATAACGCTCCCAAATAGCGGAAAACTTGCGACTCGTCGCCGGATCGTTCAAGGCAGCATTGAAGCTATCGCGGAGCTTTTTATCAGCAAAGGCCGTGCGATAGTCGAGCGGTTCAAAAATGGGAAAAATTTTGGCTTTTTTGTTGGGGTAATGGGTTCGCATGAAGTACTCAAAAATACGCAACTCAAGTACAATTATAGCAAATCTTTTTTTCATAAGAAGGTGAACCTGCCGGACTTGATCCGGAATTTCCCGGTAATCAGGGCTTTTTTCAACGGCGGCTGTATATTGGGCACCAAGGTTTTCTTTGGCATTCTGAAAAGCGATTACTTCATATTTTGCTAGATCTTTTACCGTTAATTCCTTGATCTCATGATCGTGCGTAACCGCTACATTATGGAAAGTGATATATGGCTGGGAAAGAGGAAAACGCGCTGCCTTGGTCTCGTACATCCTTGCCGCAGCATCAATTTGCCCTTTCAGTAAATGCTCAATCAGACGCTTTGGCGGAAGGTGAATCCACTCCGCTTCATAACCCATCTCTGCTAAAATAGTAGCAAGTATTTCCAACTCAATCCCTTTACCGTCACCCTCATAGACAAAAGGTGGCGAGTCGAGAGGACTCCCGATCTTTAAAACCTTCGATTCTTTAGCTCCCAAGTTGGCCCCCCAGGGCCAAAACGTCATAATAATCAGCAACTTAGAAAATTTCACCGCAGACCACCAATCATTGGTGATGAATTTGGCTCAAGCAGTTCGCAGTTTAACGAATCTTAAGTTAAATAGGAACGACTCACGCCCCATCTTGCCAATGAAGCGCAGATATCTTCAAAAAGAAAGCTTAATTCCAAAGGTCAATTTGATCGAGAAGGCTACCATTTTGGTCATCGAACCAGTCGGTAGGAAGTGTGCGTAGTAAACTAATGTATTTTTGATATTGGGCATCATGCCGTCCGGGAGGACCAAGCTCACGAATTTTTTCGGCACACTTATGAAAGCAGTGCCGCGCGATAATTTTTTCACAGTTTAATGTCATGACATTTGCATCAAGTGTCCGGCGCAAAGCATCGTCGTAGGGATGGTTAGAGGGAAACTCTTCGGCCTGTGCCTCCTGCCATTCCTGTTCCAAGCGCCGACGTAAGCCGGGGGTTAAAGGATCACCGTATTCATTGGGGCTAATTTCCAATGCCGGGATTTTCTTTTCACTCATGGATGGTAACCATATGAAGACAATGGTTTTTTAAAAGACAAGTCTCTGGCAGGTCATCATGCGACGGCTTGTCTGACTCACACCCATAATAGCACACTTTGGGCAGGGGAAAGAAGTTTTTGGCAAAACGCTTGCATTGGGGAGTAAGGAAGCTCTTCTTCTTAGCGAGTCCAGGCCCTGGTGGGCCTGGACTTAAAGAAAACTGGGGGACAAGTTTTAATGACTGGACGCTTGCTGTGCCGGACTTTGATCAGCAGCGATCACTTGAAACACTGCTCCTGGTTGCAGGCCGTCTCGAATGGCCTGATTCAGTTCCTCAGCGCTCAATGCCAGGATTTTATCCTGGATATCTTGGAAGAAAAGGATTTTGCGGGTTTCACGCAAAGATTGATCAAGTAAACTCACCAAGTAGCGATCATTGGCTAATTGGTTTCGAGTGACTTCGATAAAGGAACTGCGCGAGCGCTGTAATTCTTCGGCTGCAACTCCCTCATTGCGGAGGCGCTCGATTTCTTCCATGAGATACGTCATTGCCCGCTTGGCGTTTTCCGGGGCACAAATAGCTCCAGCCGTAAATCGACCGTAGTTTCCTTGGGTATCGGCACTGATGCGCCCCCATGCTCCATAAGCAAGGCCTTCTTTCTGTCGCAAGCGATCAAAGATTCGTGAGCTGCTGCTACCACCCAGGATAAAGCTGGCCAACTGCAAAGCTGGAAAACGCTCATCTTCGATGTTTAATTGTAAATTGTGCCCCACCGCTACCATCGCACCGCTTTTATCAGGCGTATCGATCACAAGCTGACCACTGCTGGCTTGTCGATAAGGCATAACAACCGGCTGAAACTTCTGCTTGGCTTGCCAGTCTGAGAAAAGATTTTGAAACGCCTCTTGGACTTCAGCCACTTCAAAGTCACCGACGACGGCAACTGTCATATCCTGAGCACCCCAGAAATCACGATGCAATCGCTGCAGATCAGCAAGCTTTAAAGTCTGCATGGCGGCGATTTGCTCTTCGATGGTCCGAACGTAGAAGAGATCGTTTTTGACAAATGGCATGGTTGCTCGCAGCAATGCATTTTGCGCCAATTGATTCGGGTCGCGTAAATTTTCCTGCAGGGTGGTGATGGTCTGTGTTTTTAACGTGGCAAACTCGTCTTTTGGCAATGCTGGCTCTCGCATAATTTCTTGCAGCAAGGCCACAACTTCAGCTAGCTTATCTTTTTTCGTCGTTATGCGAAAACTGGTTAGACCGTGATCGCTATTTTGTGCTGTGATGCGGGCATCAAGTTCGACCATGCGATCTTGTAGTTCTTGATAGCTGAGGTTTTTGGTACCGCGCAGCATCAAGCTGGGAAGGATGGACTCAGCTGTTTGCATACCCTTCAAAGAATTTTCGCTACCATATCTTACCGAAGCAATCAGTTCGACCGTTTCACCACGCGTCCGCTTTGGCAAGAGGGCTAGCTGCATGCCATTAGCTAGACTAAGCTGCTCGGAACGCTTGGCGATATTACTGTAAGTAGCTTCGAAAACCTCGCCTTCAGCAAGTCCCTCTCGTCCTTTATAATTGTCGACAAAACTGTTGACGTCTGGTTGATCCACTTCAGGAGCGCGAGCCAGATCGTCTGTTGGTAAAAACAAGCCCGCCGTGCGATTGCTTTGGACAAAATAACGTGAGGCAACTTTTTTCACGTCCTCAAGCTGCAGATTTTCCACACGGTCACGGTAAACAAACATTAAGCGCCAATCGCCCAACGAGGCCCACTCACTTAAGCCGATTGCAATCGCCTGACTATTGGCCATCGTCAAACGCAAATTACTTAAGGTTTGATTTTTAAAGCGACGAACCTCTTCTTCAGTGATGGAGTCAATATCGATTCCTTCAATTCCTTCGATCATCATCTTTTGCACATTCTCCGCGCTTTGTCCGGGAGCGACTTGTGCCATCATCCAGAAACTGCCAGGATCGCGCCAGGCAAAGGGGCCGCCATAAACATTTGCCGCTTTACCACCCTCGACAAGCTTTTGATACAAACGACCGCTTGGTCGATTTAACAAGAGATGCGAAAAGGCCTCAATGGCCACATATTCTTCGTGGCTACCGGGGACAATATGATAAAGCAAGCCAGCAACGGGTACATCACCAGTTCGGCGCATCACAACAAAACGCTCGCCGTCTTGTACGGGCTCCTGAGTATAGGTTTCCGGCAATTTTCGCTCCGGCGCCGGAATGTCGGCAAAATTCTTTTCGATCAATTGCAGGGCTTCGGCCTGATCAAATCTACCGGAAACCACTAACATGGCATTATCAGGCTGGTAGTAACGACGATAAAAGGCGCGCAGATTCTCTACCGGAACACGCTCAATATCGCTGCGATTTCCAATAGTACTCTTGCCGTAGTTGTGCCATAAATAAGCTGCTGAGTGCAGGCGTTGCAGTAAGACGCGGGCTGGATTATTTTCCTGCATCTCAAATTCATTGCGCACCACACTAAATTCTTTTTGTAAGTCTTCGTCAGCGATCACACTGTTAACCATGCGATCAGCCTCGAGACCGATAGCAAACTCCAGATTCTCCTGAGAGGCAGGTAATGTTTCGTAATAGTTCGTGCGATCAGTCCAGGTTGTGCCATTGAACTGAGCACCGCGATTCTGCAAGGCCTTCCAGATATCAGGCCGCTCCGGAGTTCCTTTAAAAACCATATGCTCCAAAAGGTGGGCCATACCCGCTTCGCCGTAGCCTTCATGGCGGGAGCCAACAAAATAAGTCATATTGACTGTAACCGTTGATTTCGATGGGTCAGGAAAAAGGAGGACTTTTAGACCGTTAGGAAGCTGATATTCCGTGATCCCCTCGACTGAGCTTAACTCTTTCACCGTATCTGGATTGAAATCCGCCGCGACTTGTTTTGAGCTGGTATTCTGACAAGCAAACTGCAATGTCAGAACAACGGCCAAGCCTAAGTTCCATAAATTCTTCAACTCATTCTCCTCTTCCCGTTATCCCACTAAATGATTTGGTCACTAGATATAAGATAATTTTTAGGATATCTCAAAAGAATTAGAGAGAGATGAAATATAGCGTTAATGTTGTGCTTGCGGGAAAGCCTATGGCAGAAATGCAAGGCCCAAGTGGGCCTTGGTCTTCAATGGTAATCGATGAGGATTTATGGTTGATGTTGAACTGCTAATTTACGCTGAGCATTTTCCAGCTTCTGCTGAATTTTCAAATCGCCAGTCACAATACCATCGGCAATCAAAAAATGATCGTCGTCATCGCCCTGACCGTCCAGTTCCAAATTCCACACCACCGGTGGCTCGTCGGTATGGACAAAGTCAACACTGGTAATTTTTTGCTCGCGACCGTCGTGATCAAAGACAATGTCACCTTCATCCAAGTGATGTGCGGCTTTGATACCGTCTGGTGTTGGAAAAGGGTGATTGCCGGTGACTTTAATCAGACTATCGGCGATCTCGATATGAACCATGGGAAATTTTTCTGGACCGCGCACCATGCGCTTAATGGCAACACTGCGCTTCGTGATAGGATTCCAGACACGATCGCCGTGAACGATATCTGAAATGACTTTCCATGACTGATCAGCCATGAGAATTTTTGTATCATCACTAAAGCAACCGCAGGCGGTTCGATTAAAAAGAAATTCAGCCTCACAAGTCTTGGGATTTACATAGTAAATGCCGTTTTGCTCCCAATTGTCAGGATAGTTGTCCTTCCAACAACCATCGCTGGTGCTGCCAATGCGTGCCGGACAGTTTTGCGCAACCGGCCGTAAGTTCTGACTGGCATCGATGCAGATTTTGATATTTTTCACACCCATCTTATCCGTCCAGACAGCCCAATGATCTGGACTAAAACCGAGTGGATAGCGACCATTTCTGCCCAGGCCACGGTTGTAGGCCGCCAGTTCGAAGCTATTACCGTTACTGGCATCGCCCATCACACATTCAGGGCGCTCACTTGGTTCGCTACAAATGGCTTTGACCTCCTGCCAGGTCACCTCCGTGGCGGGTGGATCCTTCATCCAGAAGGCAACGCGCACGGTACGACACTCGTCTTCATCGGGGCTGCAGATCATACCGAAAGCCGTATACTGTCTAGCGGCAATTTGCGGACGATACCAGGAAAATGGATCTGACTCAGCATCACCATCTTCAGCTTCCACAGTGCAAGTTTCACCATTGCCTTTGGCTTTTCCTTTTTCCTCATCACGTTTTAAAACAGCATTCTGGCGCCCAAAGTCACCGATAGAGCTACCAATAAGTTGATTTTCCGCCAAAATGTTTCTCTGCCTCTGATTCCAAAACTCGGGGTGGCTTTCCTCGTCAAAAATTTCTTCCCGACAACGACCTACCGCATTAATACAATCATCAACGCTTGCCACATCATCCGACGCCCAATAGATTTTGCCACTGGCGACAACACCTGAGCCAAAAAGGGAAAAACGAACGCGACCCGATTCGAATGGCTGACTGGGGCTGGTACCGGGACCATTGCCGCCGACACTACTATCGAGTTGCGCTCCTCCTGTCGCGGTAATCACCAGTCGGGGGGACAGTGCTAAAGGTTTATCCAGCGGGATCTTTGCTCGCTCCGTGGTGCGGATTTTGCGACCTTTTTGGTCATTTAACTCAACTGTAGATTCGACCTCGATGGCTGTTGCCAAATAAGGTTTATCGGGATCATCGAAATGAACCTGACCAAAGCGCAACTTGGAAATAGCGCGCTTATCGGTATTCGTACTGCCATTTGACAATTGCATCAATCGCACTTGACTTTGCAGCAATTGATTGAGCTGGTTATCAGTAATGCCTTGTTCTTGCGCGGTAGCGATCATCAGTGACTGCTCCGCGTCCCGCCAAAGCCAAGTATTCGTTCTATTTTGAAAAGGCTGATTGAGGCGCATTTGCCATTGTTCGGGATTAAAATAATCCTGCGGAAATAAGGCTGATTCCAACCTTTGGCTAGTCCCGCTTCCTGTCACTCTGTAAGAGACCAGGGATTTAGCCAAGGCAAAATTGGATAAATTGATCCGCCTGGCTTCAAGACTATGTCGATCTCGCCCTAACTCCTCCCGGAGTTGATCAGTTTTGTCGCCCTGCCCAGCAAAATACACGGAACTGACACCGACAATGCCAAGTAGCATCGCCAAACCCAAAGCTGAAGAACCCTTTTGTAAGTTCTGATAGACAAGCTTTTTCCACGCATGCCTGAAAAAATTTCGCATGCTAGCCCCCCATTGACTTGAAACCCCTCTACTTAGGCATGTAGTCACTGGCAGATGCGGACTAATTCAGCACCCGTTTCTTATCGACTTCGACATCGAGGACATCCTCATAGTTGCCTTCACTGTCGAAAATTCGAAGATCGTAGGTGCCATTTGGCAAAAATGGTAGATGATACCGACCATTCTTCACCCGCCCGATCGCGATTGCTTGACCACACTCAGGAACTTGATCGGCGTCGGCGATATCATTATAAACGCAAACCTGATTTCCTCTTGGACTTTCACCACTTAGAGTGCCGCTTTCGGTTTCTTTGACGACCCGAATGACAGGCTTCAACATATAACGCCCAGTGGAGATCTCTCCCTCTTGCAAAAACAGGCGATTACCCCTGCCGTTGCCGGGATTTTCCTGGCCAGGCGTCGCGTCAGCGCTTTCTCCACCAATAGAGATGATCGATCGTTGCAAGTCAAAATTCATGACATAGAGGTTATTCGTTTCGCCATCGATGGTAATGTTCTCTTTAATCTTAATTCCACTTTCTTCGCCCCCTGGCACCTTCAATAGATGCTCGCTACCATCGCTAAGAACCATCCGCGCTGCCTGCTCAGGATCGAGAATAAGACGCAGCTCTTCGTATGTTCCATTAGGTATGGAACTTGAACCGGCAAAGTTAAATATTTCACCACTCGTTAAGCTGAGCAAATCGATCGGTTCTTGCGAGTCTAAATCGATATCAAGCCAGGGACTTCCCTCAGAGTCTTCCCCTTCTGCTTCCTGATCATCGAGAGCTGTTTTACGCAAACTCAAACGATCGATATAGAGGAGTAAGCTTTGTGCCTCATCGTAAGAATTGTGCGACAAAGCAAAGACGACTCGCTCATCAACATCCCGCGGTTTGTTTTTGATAGGTGTTCCCGCCGAAGCGTCCTCTTCCGGATTGCCCACATGGGTTCCACAAGCACTAAGAGCAGTAAAGATCAAAGCGAGGATAAAGTATGGTGTGATGTTTATTCTATTCGTTTTCATGCTTCATCCTCTTGATCTTTAATTTCGGCAAAAGGGAATAATTGAATATTGAGCTGATAAACCCGATCGGGGTGCTCCGCTTCCCCGCATTCTGTCATGACTTTGGCATTAAACTCATGAATCATGCTCTTGATTTTATGGAATGTTGCCTCGTCAACACTGATGGTTGAAGCACTGACATCCCTCTTGTTTCCCTTTGCATTCGCTAACGATTCCTTACCCATCTCAATCATTTTTTGATGATAACGGGTAAAACCAATACCACGGACGGCATGACCGGTTGATAAACTTTTTTCTGTCTGGCGGTAAGAGTTGCCATCATCGGTGGCCTCAATAAAGCCCAGGCGTTCGAGCAGTTCTAGGCTTTTACGGGCCTGTTCTGGACGAATCCTTGGCTGAATCTGATCAGAAATCCATTGCGAATCGGCACGAAAACCCTGTAAACCAACGATTTCTCTAACGACAGGGTGATACCATTCGCTCAGGTAATCCAACCAGTCTTTATCTTGATCGGAAGAAAGAACCTGTGACTTTTCAAGCAGCATTTTTTGAAAGAGTTCTTCCCTTTTGGCTGGTACATTCGTATTGCAGTACTCGACCATAGCCTCGAAGTAACGCCGCTCGGTTCCCCGTAGATCAAGCAGCTTTACGATTTGCACCGCAGCTTTACTGGTCAGTTTGCGATGACCGCGAATAAACTGGTGCATGATGTTGGTCGCAGCAAAGCCCATATCCTCGGCATATTCATGGTAAGTATACTTGCCAAGTTTCTCTTTAGCTTGGCTAAACAAAGCTGCGAAAAACGGTTTGTAGTCCAGGAAGCTGCTAGGCTTAACCTGGCTTGCGGCAATGTCACGAAGTATTTTTTTTCGACTCATAGCTCTAAACCTCTCATAATAGCTTATCGGCATTTCCGAGGAAAAACTTGAGCACAATTTGTATGCTGGATGAAAAATTTATACTGCGGTTTTTACAGGATTTATTGAATGTTTTGCGGGCTCAAAGGGAACAACGCTGGAATGATTCTGTATCATGGAAGGTATATGTCGGTGGCGGCTAGGTGTCGAGGCCACCGACGAAAACGAAGCGTTTATGGATTTGGGCAAACTTCATTGATCACAAAATTATTGGCGTTCTGCGCATCAAAGCTGACAATGGCAAGGCGTGAATCGCAAATTTGATTGATCTGAAAGCCATTTGCCACTTTACCTTTAAAGTAAACGCAGGTCCAAGCCTGCCGATCAAGCAATTCAATTGCCCCCTGGTTACCAATGCGGATATCCAGGACCACTAATTTCAAATGCGGTTTTGCTGACGGCTGGTTATCAGTAAAAATGACCTCACTATTGCCGATATTTTTTTGCACAATATAGGTAGTTGGCGCTTTTAGCTCGTCAGCACTAAAAGGATGATCTGGCCACGCCGATACGCATTCATTCAAGGCATTCTGTTCATCATTTGCCAGTTCCACTGCCTCAGGCTGGGCCAGAAGTTCTTCGCTCGCCACCTCAAGCTCTTGGACAGGATTGGCTACTTCTGGAGCTGCAACATCTGATTGGGGATTTTTTGCCTGAAGCTCTTTATCTTTCGAACTTGATTGGAAAGCTGAATCTCCCTGACAGCTAAGCTGGCCGATAACGATCATGAAAAAAAAGATGCTTAAGCGCATATTGACACCCCTAAGATGGATTTTGTGAAATGGGAAGTACAATTTTCTAATCGGAAAATGTCATTTAATTCTGAGTAAATTTTTTAAGCATATGTTATTATAGGGTATATTCAGGTCTATTCATGTACACAATTTCTTTGGCGACGATCTTCCAACGAGCCCACCGCAAATATTTTGACCGAGCGCAACAATCGGGATAGCCAGTCTGTAGGAAAAATGTTAGTCAGAGTTTATCTTTTTAGTTCATTGTCCCTGATGATGAACTGTTCTCTGTGAACTGTTACAAGGTAAGTGTTATGTCAAAGAAGTTATTCGTAGGTGGGTTAAGCTGGGGCACGAGTGAAGAAAGCCTGAAAAGTGCTTTTGAAGAATTCGGATACGTCGAAGATGTTCGCATCGTCAAAGATCGCGAAACCGGCCGTTCAAAAGGTTTTGGATTTGTGACTTTCGATAGTTCTGAAAGTGCTGCTGAAGCAAAAGATCGCCTCAACCAGACCCAACTCGACGGTCGCATGATTAAAGTTGATGACGCTCAAGATTCACGTCGTTAATGGAAAGTCTGACTGTGATTGTCGATTGACAATTAAAAAAAACAAACCCAGCCCTTAAGGACTGGGTTTTTTTGTATCTAGCATGAGCTCGAAAAGCTCATGCTAGGACTTCAGTCTGCAGATTAAAAGACCTGATTGAGGTTGACATAAAACACCCGTCCATCCGGACCAAACAGGGTTTCCACCCGCACACTGTCGCCGGCACGCTCTGTTGGGTCGCGCGGGAAATCCGAGTCGAATACGTTGAGCGCACCCAAGGCGATCGAACCGTTCCACGGGTGATTCCAGGCATATTGCACATCATAGGTGGTAAATTGGGAAATGGTTTGATCGGGATCACTTGCAGATTCCTGTGGTCCGATCTGATTGTTGCGCAGCATAATTGAATGGCCGGATAATGACCAGATTCCGGTATTGACGGAACGCCACTCCGGCTGCCCACGCTCACCCAATATGTCTTCCAATGGCACACCAGGAAATGGTATGCGGCGAGAAAACAACTTGCGTGAGTAGTCAGCTACCAAGTCAAATCGATTGCTTCCCAGATTAAAATAATAGCGAGCCGATGTATCGATGCCGGCATCCTCGGACTCACCCAAGTTCATCACTGGAATTTTAATACGCTCTAAAATCCCCGTGTTACTACCAGCGAGCCGGGTAATTTCGATTTCATCAAAGCTGCGCCCCTCAGCAACGGAGTTCAAAACCTTTTGCGGGTCCATCGCTGTTACAATGTCATTAACTTCGACATACCAATAGTCTACAGATATTCCTAAGCGGTCGATTGGCTCAGTGACGATGCCGACGTTGTAACCGAAGGAAGTTTCCTCTTTAAGATCCTGATTGCCTGCGGTTTCAATTTCAACTTCGGTCGTCAGCTCCCGGCTATCCAAGCCGTTCACCGGTGTGTCTACCAGATTTTCCAAGCGAATCTGCGTGCTTCGATAGATATCACGCAGCGTCGGCGCTTTAAATCCAGTGGCAACGTTACCGCGCAGCATGAGTTCAGGTATGGGCAAATAGCGGATTCCAAGCTTCGGGTTTGTCGCTGAACCGAAGTCGCTATACTCATCATGACGAACAGCAGCTTGAATTTCCAAGTTTTCCCATACCGGCAACGCTAGCTCAGCATAGGCGGCACTGATACTACGATCACCGCCATCACCTTTATCTTCAACTACACCGAAAACGTTACCTCGCTCACTTTGTCGGTCGACGAGTTTCGAGTAGCCTTGCTCCGTATGCGAAACTCCGACAGCTAAGCCGGCAAAGCCACCCGCCATGGAAAACAGGGTGCCGGTAAAATCGAGATTATAGGTTTGCATCGATGTTTCAATGACTGAAAAGGGCTGATAGGCAGCCGTATCGACAACATTGAGACTATCGTTCGAAAGGTTTGTATCAAACGGGTTGAACTCGCCAAGAGCAATGGCATTCACCAATTGATCGGTCAAGAAAAAACCATCAGGGTTGACGGTATCTTTTTTACCTTCTGTGTGCCCGACTGCTGCGCTCCATTCCCAGGTCGCACCGATTCCACCTCGCAAACCGATGGTTCCCCCAAGGAGGGTATTTTCTTCTTCCCAGCGCCGCAGGCCCCACGGCAAGGATCGATAGTACAGTTTCACGTTACCTGGTACGTCTGTCAGTCCAAGACTTGCCAGGTTTGCTAAGGCAACATCGCGAGGAATGGTGAAATCACCAGCGTTTGGTGCCATATTCCATTCGTTCGTCGTTTTGATGGCTCGCAAGGTTGAGAAGACGCTGACACTCTCGTTAAAGGCAAATTCCATATTGTTTAAAAGGCCAAGTTGCGTCGTCTTTGGTGCAAATGCCATGGTCGCACCGTAATTGTATGAACACAGCTCATTGCCATTGGCACTAGCGGTGATCCACAGTTCTTGTGGCACATCACAGTTCGGATGCCGCTGAATTTCGGCACCTTCCACTTCAAAGCTATAGTTCGCGGGGAAGGAGTAATAGCTTAATCCTTGCTTCGTCCATTCGCGGTCGCGGTAGAAGGTTGGCTCAACCTTGCGGAAGTTGACGGTAGTCAGAATGCGAAAATTGTCACGACTAACGCCGCTTGTGTAGCTAAAATCGGTTTGCTGGCTACCACGTTCTTCCGGGGTGGAAGCCCGACCAAAGAGAGCGGAACCGTTAAAATCTTTTTTCGTGATGATGTTCACAACACCACCTATGGCATCGGAACCATAAATTGCGGAAGCGGAATCCTTCAGAACTTCGATTCGTTCCACTGCTGCCATGGGGATCGTTGATAAATCGACAATGCCTTGACCACTCTCATCTGGCAGCCGCCGCCCATCCAGCAAAACGAGGGTGTTCTGCGCACCTAAACCCCGAAGATTGACTTGTGATACCGTGCCTCGGGGATCATCAACGACAGGCGTCGCATAAGCACCCTGTGCCGATACGGCGAGATTTCCCAGAACTTCTCCCACAGTTGACACGCCACTGCGGTCCAACTCTTGCCGATCCAAAACGATAACCGGCGAAACTCCTTCAATCTCTGTCCTCTTGATCCTGGAACCGGTCACCTCAATTCTTTCCGCTTGAGACGCTGGTGGTTCACCTTCCAAGACAGAACCCTGACTGAAAGCAAGACCGTAGCCAAACAGACTTGAACTAACCGTTAAACCAACATACACCCATGCTTGCCGCTGAGACGAGCGTAACCACCATCTAGCCACGTCAAACTCCTACTCGTGTCTAATTGTTATGATTTTGAGAAAGTTATGGTTTTTCACCAATACTGTCAATCAAAGTAATCTAAACCAACGGCGCTCAGTTCCTTTCACCGCAAAGGTTGCGGGAGAGCACCCGAGCGATGACAGGGCAACTTAACCGAGGGAAGTTTCAATTCCTAGCAATTTCGACCATAGCGTGACACGATCACCAAGAAACTTTGCCCGGATTTGACGAGTATTTTCCTGGTCTATAATTTCTGCTCAAGTTTTTCGCCGATTTTGCCGATAACGCTTTTGCATTCATGGGGATTAAAATTGTCCTGAGCAATAGAGTGGGTAATTATGGGTATTTTTTTGATGTTTTATGCGGCAATTTTTGTTGCAGCCTGCAGTGGCGGGGGCTTTCAAGGTAAAAATGCTAGCGGTCCTAGTCAGGGCAACAAGGTCGGATTTGATTCCGATTCCGTACGCAGTCAGCTTGAAGATCTAGATATTAAAGATGCGACAGCTTTGAAAGAGGCCTGCGAAAATGCGGGTGAGCTACCACAGCTAAAAGCTCCATTGGTCTTTCCAGAACGGCGTGAATGTTCTTGGAATATCGCTCCCAACCTCGACAGGCGTGATGCCTTTGTCCAGGCTTTCGAGAAAACCGATCAAATTGTTGAGCTTCCACCGAATAGCGTCATCTGCAGCATGAACATTAAGTCACCAGACACAACCAGCTTACACTATGATGACTTCTTATTTCTGACCTTGGAAAATTACGTCATTTTCGGCACTAATCAGTTAATCACCAACTACCTCGATCGCGACGAGAATCTTTACTTATGGCAATTTGATAAGATCAAGGGTCAGCCGATTCGCAATTTCGAGGCTTCCCGTTTTTGTTTGGCCGCGAACAATCGCTGCCAACTTCCACCACATGACCAAACCGGCCCAGTTGCCTTGGACATCAATACAGAAGAATCAGCACCTCTGGCATTAAAGGTGGCCGAAGGTAGCCAGAAAATCAATTTCAGCCTGGTAGCAACAGGAGATAACGACGACCGCGATTGCTACCACACCGCGCTCAATTTGGAAGTCGCGATCGAGTATTTAACTTTAAATTGAACGTTTCTTTAGACTCTTTTCCAAGCAAATAGAGCCTCCGACAAGTCGGCAAACGTCTTGGTCACCAGCCATGGGGGCTTTCCCATGCGTATTTTTCTCTATCTGAATCGCTGTATTTCCCATAGATTTTGCGCTATCGTAGCCATAGAGAAATCGATGCCCATGACTTGGAGGCCGGGATGTTAAAAATTAAAAATTCGACGATATTGGTAGGTTTATCTTTAAGCGAGCACGATCAAAACCTGATCCTTTCCGCGGCAAATCTGGCCAAACGAACGCAGTCAAAACTCGTCTTGGCCCATGCCATCCTTCCTTTTCAAGCCTACGCTTATGCCGGTGAAGGAGCTTTTTATCCCATGGCAAGTTACGAAAACAGTTTTCGTGAACTCAGTGAAGTTATGGGAATGGAAAAACTCGAAGAGTTGAAGTCTTCGATTTCTTCTTTTGGTGATCAGGGCGTGGATATCAGTATCCGTGTGGTCCACAATGATCCCGCCCTTGGGTTAGGGCAACTGGCAAAAGAAGTAGCCGCGTCGTTGCTCATTTGCGGTTTTCGCCCGGAGCGGGTGCAACACGATTTCTTTGGCATGTCGACAGCCTTACTTTTGATGTCGGAGGCACCTTGTCCCGTACTATCCTTGCCATTGGACAGGGAATTCCGATTTGATGGAAGCATAGCTTTCGCTGATGACCTGCAGGAAGAAACACTAGCGGCGTTGCAGACGACCTGTGAATTTCTACAAGAAATCGATGCCCATAAACTCTATCACGTCCATATCAACAATATATCGGAACGCGATGTCCAATCGATGACAGAAATGGTAAAATCAGGTATGCTCCTTGGCAAAATTCCGAGCAATCCTGATTTTGACAAACAATATTATATCGACAAAACCACTGACCTGATCAGTGAGAATATGAGCCAACGTTTTCATAATTTACCCGAATCCTTGCAACAAAATGTGCAATATCAGACGGAAGTAGGCTTTGGCTCACCTGCAAAAAAATTAAAGGCTGTCTTAGAGGATATTAAAGCAGAACTTGTGGTGTTTGGAACCCACAAGTTTTTTGACAGGTCATCCTGGAGTTTTGGTAAAATGCCCTATCACTCTATGGTCTCGATGAACTGTGGCGTCTTAATCATTCCGGAGAAAGAATCGACATAATTACAAAAGTGATCCTGGTGGAAATAATAGTAGCATCAAATGAGGAGAGGACATGCCCGTCATCGTCAATTCCAAAAAGCACAAGACTGTAAAGAAGTCGTTTTGCAAGCGAACTTTCATGACGAGCCCTCTGCTCATTTTTCTTTTGCAGTGCACAACAACCCCACCCCTTGCCGTAGATCAGCAGAGGGCGAGCACCCCCCGCTTACCGAACACAGCTGCCAATCGGATTGAAAGCAATCTGGGAGCAGTTGAAATTCAAGCCGATGGGCCGCTAAATATCGAACATCAACTAGAATGCCCGCGTGACGAGTCTTATCACTACAATCAATTTGAAGTGAATACTTTTGAAGTTGGTATTCAATGGAATGTTCGTGGCAATGATCCCAAGCCGAGAGCTTACAGCCGCTACCGCTGTATTCCTCGTTAGAAGCGTTGGTAAACTTATTTCAAGCAATTACAAACTTGAACCAGGCTTGTCGGCAGAGGATCTTCACCTTGCTCATCATCTACCGGATCCATAACATATCGCCCTGAAGGTATATTTTCTGCCAACACATCTTCGGAGAATCCACAAGCGCGGAAAGCCAACGGTAATCGTGTTGCTTGCTGCTGTCGATAAGGATCACGACCGATCACATCAAGGATGTTCGAGCACATGTTAACTTCATAAATGCTGAAACCTGCTGGTGCGATACCACCATGACTTGCGCATGTGCTCTCGCAACTGACTCCCGACTGGGATAGATAAAAACAGGCGCCTCCGAACAAAGTCCCCTGACAGACCTCTTCTGCTGCGACCTGAGCGTCATAGGGATAGCGATCCAAGACTTCGGCCTGCTTTGGTTCAATGGGGAAACCAAAATCCTTTTCCAAGCGAATCTGCCGCCCATCAAAGTTTAAAAAGCTTGTTGACCAATGCCAGAAAGATTCGTCCCCTTCTACTTCGAAGACGACGCCAACGACCGGCTCACCATCACGAATTTGAATAATACTCAAATCTCGCCCCGCAAGATTCTGCAACGGGATTTTGTTGCGCAAATGATCTTCAATCCGACAACCAACTCGCGCGCTATTATCATCATCTGAAAACTGGGCACATATCAAAAATCCGCCAGCAACCATCACCGGTTCACTGACATTAGCATCGGCATCGGCTAATTTTCCTTCGCGACTTGCCTCGCCTTTATGACGCTTATTCTCTTGATTGAGATTAGAACAGGAGAACAGGCTTGCATTGACGAAAATCAGCTGACAAGCTAGGAAAAAGCTCGGTAAAATGGTTTTGACTTTTCGACTTTGACGCATCCCTTGCTCCCCGGCTTTCTTACCGGTCGTATGATTTCTACTCCATCATTGCGGGAACTATATTCCCAATATGCCTATCGGCTGGACTTTTCGGCCCCTTTACTAATTTTCTCTCAATGATAACATACATAAATATGTTGTGTGATTATCATGACTAGCCGTATTGACTACTCTACTTTTATCTGGATCTTTTCCCCAGATAGGTTGAGCATAGACCCTCAATTTATAAAAAATTACCCATTTGAATAGGAATCAACTGCATGGATTTGGGCATCATCGGTAATTGCCAATACAGCGCACTGATTGACCCCTATGGTGATGTGAAGTGGTTATGTTGGCCGCGCTTTGATTCTAGCTTCGTTTTTGGCGGGTTGATCGACAAAAATCATGGCGGTTTTTTCCGCATTTCACCGGATGATGGAGAGCAAGGAAGACAGGCTTACATTCCGAATTCCAATGTGTTGGTGACGACTTTCGAAACAGAACGTGGAACGTTCGAGGTGATCGATTTTGCACCGCGATTTATGCAGTACGAACGATACTACAAGCCGAAAATGCTAGTACGCATTGTCCGTCCGATCGCCGGTAAGCCCATGTGCAAGGTCAGTATCGAGGCTCGCCATGATTATGGCAAAAGTATCAGTAAAATGAGCCTTGAATCGAACCACATTCAGTTCCATGGTTTCGACACCCCGATGCGTTTAACAACAAATGCTCCTTTGAGTTTCATCGAAGAACAGCGGCACTTTGTGATTGATCGCAGCTTCTACTTTGCCCTCACCTATGGCGTACCCATCGAGCAAAATTTGGCCGAAACCTGTGAGAATTTTTTGGAAAAAACCCGCAACTATTGGCAGACCTGGGTCAAGCACTCCTATATTCCAGAGTGCTACCAATCGGAAGTGATACGCTCCGCACTGGTGTTAAAACTGCACCAGTATGAAGATACCGGAGCGATCATAGCGGCAACAACCACAAGTATCCCCGAGGCTAAGGGCACCGTCAGAAATTGGGATTATCGCTATTGTTGGCTGCGGGATGCTGTCTTTTCATTAACCGCCCTGCAACGGCTGACGCAATTTGAAGAATTAGAGAAATTTATTCTCTACCTGCACAATATCGTCGAGCAGAGCCGGAAGACAGGTTTTGATTTACAACCGGTATATGGCATTAGCGGGGAAAAGGTCTTGACTGAGCGTGTCATGACCCATTTGAAAGGCTATCAGGATCATCAACCGGTCCGCGTTGGCAATCAAGCCTATGAGCACAAACAATATGATGTTTACGGAGAAATGCTGATCGCTATCAGCCCGCTGTTTTTAGATCAACGATTCACTCATCAGCGCCACCACCTACCAACTGATCTACTACGTGATTTACTCAATAAGATCGAAGAATTCATTGAGACTGAAGACGCCGGCTTGTGGGAATTACGTGGTAAAGCACAGTTGCATACTTTTACAATATTGATGCATTGGGCCGGTGCCCACGTGGCCGAAAAAATCTGCCAATACGCAGGCGGTGGTACCATTGATCAGGCACGGCGTTTGAAAAAGAAAGCCAAAGAAATTATGGATTCGCGCTGTTGGAATGAAGAAATCGGCTCATATACGCAAGCTGCCGGCACAACGGAGTTGGATGCTTCCTTACTCATGCTGATCAATATGGGCTTTCTCGGTCGCAACCATCCAAAAGCGATAAAAATGATCGACGCCATCCGCAAGGATTTAAGTCATGGAAATGGCTTCTTGCATCGCTACCGCGTTCAAGATGACTTTGGTGAAACAAACAATGCTTTTCTGATATGTTCATTTTGGTTGGTTGAAGCTCTGGTACATGCTGGCAATCCCGGTGAAGCTCGTGAATTATTTGAAAAACTTCTCGCCTGTTCGAATCATTTAGGGCTTTATAGTGAGGACTTCGATCCGCAATCGGGTGAACTTTGGGGAAATTTTCCGCAAACATACTCTCATGTGGGTTTAATTAATGCAGCATTTAGTTTATCACCACATTCAGGGCATATGTACCTCGGTGATAATTTCGAAAACAAGTGAAGGAGAATGCCTTTGTTTGGCGATAAGAAAATGTTGATCGTTTCCAATCGTTTGCCCATTAGCGTGGCAGACGATGGTCATGGAGACATGAAAATTAAGCTAAGTTCTGGCGGCCTCGTGTCAGGACTGCGCGAAATACATGATAATTCCAACTCACAATGGATTGGCTATTTAGGCGCTGGGCAGCGCAATAAACTGCACAACAACAATCAAAACCCCTTCGCGCAAGATCGCCTGGTACCGATTGATATTCCTAAAAAAATGTATTCAAACTATTACAACGGCTATGCTAACGGTGTACTTTGGCCTCTATTCCACAACTTTTTGGCCACAATGAGTATTTCCGATGAATTCTGGGAAGCCTACGTCCAGGTTAACCGGATATTTGCCGAAGAAGTGTTAAAGTTGGCTGATAAAGAAAGTTTTGTCTGGGTTCATGACTACCAATTGATGCTCTTACCTAAGTTTCTCAAAGAGCAGATGCCGAGTCTCAGAATCGCTTACTTCCATCATATACCTTTTCCCTCGTCAGAAATTTTCCGTGCGATCCCGAGCCGTCAAGATCTCATTCATGGCTTACTAGGCGCCGATTATATCGGCTTCCACACCTACGATTATGTCAGACATTTTATGCAGAGTGTGCAACGGCTGGTTGGAATTCAAACCGGGGTCAATGAAGTCATCTTCGAAGACCGGCCTATCAAAGTATCTCCCCACCCCTTGGGTGTCGACTTTCGCAGTATAGATTCCGTTGCGCATAATATTCCCGTTGATGATTCCCAGGATGGCTCGCTTGCCAGCAAAGAAATCATCCGCTTCCTCGGCATCGATCGCCTGGATTATACCAAAGGCTTGCCGGAACGTTTGCAATCATTTCGCGAGTTTCTAAAGTCGTATCCCGAATTTCTGGGTAAAGCGACGTTGATTCAAATTTGCGTTCCAAGCCGGCAGGATATTGGTTCGTATAATAAAATCCGAGCCAGTGTTGAGCGTCTGGTTGGGCAAATCAATGGCGAATTTTCGAAGCCGGGCTACACTCCGATCCAATATATTTTCCGCTCACAACCGTTTGAGGAAGTTGTTCGCCTTTATAAAACATCAGATGTTTGCCTGGTCACACCTTTGCGTGATGGCTTGAACTTGGTGTGCAAAGAGTTTGTGGCTGCCAAGGAACATCATGATGGGGTCTTGATTCTTAGTGAATTTGCCGGCGCAGCGACAGAAATGGGTGAAGCGATCCAAGTGAATCCATACGACGTAAAGGAAGTAGCTCGAGCGATGAAACAAGCTCTGCTGATGTCGCGTGAGGAGCGCCGGCAGCGTATGAAAGCTTTGCGTTTACGCTTGCAAATAAATGATAATATTGCCTGGGCGAAAAACTTCGTAAAATCATGGGTCGATCATGTGAAAGAATCCGTGTTTGACTCCGTCTACCTGGAAAAAGAAGTTCAAAACCAGCTCATCGACCAGGTCCAAGACAAGAAAAGAATCTTTGTCTTTCTCGACTATGATGGCACCCTGACTCCTATCGTGATACGCCCGGAAATGGCGACGCCATCAAAGGCTGTTGATAAGCTATTTGCCAGTCTCGGCGAAGTTGATCACCTTAAACTCGCCATCGTCACCGGCAGACCCAGGCAGTTTTGTGAACGTTATCTGAGCAATTATCCGGTAAACATCGTTTCTGAGCATGGTTCATTTGTTCGCGAAAAAGATGCTCAGGAGTGGCAGCAGCCATTTCAGGTCCCGACAGAAGAGTTTGAAAAATTCCGTCCGGAAATCATCAAACTCTTAACAATGGCAGTCCAGTCTGTACCGGGAAGCCATATCGAAGAAAAAGAAACCTGTATCGTCTGGCACTATCGAGAAGCCGAACCAAAATTTGCGACAAACCAGGCACAGACTCTTGGTGAATCGTTACAACAGATGCTCGCCAAGACATCACTTTCTGTCTATCATGGTAAAAAATCGTTAGAGATTCGCCTCACTATGGCCAATAAAGGCTTTGGCGTGGAGTACTTTCTTGAAAAGGAAAACTGGGACCCTGAGCATGATGCCCTGCTGACAATCGGTGACGACACCACTGATGAAGACATGCACCGCATTCACATCAAGAACAATATCTCCATTCATATTGGTCGGCCGAATGCTTATTCGCGCTACTATTTAGCAAGTCCGGATGAACTCTTTGAATTTTTGCACCGTTTAGCACAACGGCGCATGTTAAAAAAAAAGAGCTCGCCGTCTGAGGCGGCGACCATCACCTGTTGACAAATCTGTCGACCAGCCAAGCCCTTAGTCTAAGACATTTCCAGATAAGCCCTAGTCTTGCGCCAAGCGCTTGGCTATGGCTTGGGCGGCAACCCAGGAGCCGGACCAGGCATTTTGGAAGTTAAAACCACCGGTAATTCCATCGATATTGAGGACTTCACCTGCAAAATAAAGCCCCGGACAAAGCTTGCTTTCCATGGTTTTAAAATCAACTTCCTTTAAATTCACACCACCACAGCTAACAAATTCTTCTTTAAAGACGCCCTTACCCTCGACCCGCATGCTGACATGCGAAAGTCCTTGGACTATTTTTCTAAGATCACGCGTCGCTAGCTGTGACCAAGTCTGCGTCGAGGAAATTCCGAAATGCTCCAAACAACGCTGCCAGAATCTTTTACTCATCGGTAGCGGCGAAAACGCGCTCAACGGTTTTTGTGCTGAGTCTTGCTTGTGAAGACTTAAGCTTTGCACCAAGTCCTCTTCTTTTGCCGGATAAAGGAAATTCACACTCAAATCGGCTTGATATTGCTGTTCGCACAACTCCCGGGAAGCAAATGCCGACAATTTCAACACAGCCGGTCCACTGAGTCCCCAATGAGTGATCAGCATGGGCCCAATTTGCTGAAACTTTTTACCGGCGAGACTTAAGCGCAAATGAACTTGTGCAAAGCTTTGCCCTGCCATTTCTTCAAGTAGTGGATGCTTGACTTCGAAAGTGAACAATGATGGCACAGCTGGCACTATGTGATGCCCGACACCTTCTATAAGTGAATAACTTCGCGGCACGCTGCCGGTCGTCCATAATACGGCATCCGCATCAAGCACTTCACCGCTTTTGAGTTTTAAAAGAAAGGCTCTTTCTCCCCGCTCGCTGGAACTGCGCCGCAATTCGGCAACCAAAGCTCCTTTTCTTAACAAAACACCGGCCTTTTCCGCCGATTGCTGCAGACAATTGATGATCGTCTCAGACTTATTTGTCGTTGGGAACATGCGACCGTCGGCTTCCGCTTTTAAATTAACGCCGCGCGCAGCAAACCAATCGATCGTATCCTGCGGTTGAAAGCGCGAGAAGATACTGAGTAGTTCACGCCGGCCACGCGGGTAAAACTCGACAAGCTTTTTCACATCAAAGCACTGATGAGTCACGTTGCAGCGGCCGCCGCCGGATATTTTCACCTTGGTCAATGGGCGAGCTGTGGCTTCCAAGATCTGTACCTCGGCTGCCGGACAAGCCTCCGCTGCCGCTATCGCACCAAAAAAGCCGGCTGCGCCACCGCCGACGACTATCAGTTTTTTTCTTGTCATTCCAAAGCCTTAAATAGATCGTCCCATCATCCTTGGCAAAAGCGCCTTCGGGTCAAAAGATCTAACTTCTTCCAGCAGAAAAGTCACGAACAAATCCATCCGGACCGGCCAGCGACCCGGATGCTCGCATGACTATAGGCAAGCCCCTATTGAATTTTCGCCACAGATACGGCCATCAACCCATGTCGCGCCTGAAAAATCTGCATTGGAGAAATTGACTTGAGTGCTGATGATGGCACCGCTCAGATTTGCACCGCGAAAATTGGCGTTGGAAAAATCAACAGCATCATCAATCTGAATGGCGCTGAGATTTGCGCCCTGAAAGTCGGTATGGTTTTAAACTGTGCGGCCCCACATGCTGATAAATACATGCTCACTGATACGAAAAGAAAATGATTCGTTCTCATAGTTTTGATCCCCTCTAAATTATCCTCGCCAAAACTATCGGTCGGCGCTGAGGCAAGCTGGACCAAGGCTATTTAACCCACTATTTTCATAAATTTAAGGAGAATTAATTACTAGATCTAGAGAAGACAGAGGTCGGAACCGGTGATGATCCTGGTCCCACCTTTGATTGCTTACGACGCAGTAAGAAGGGGGGAAATTAAGCTTAATGCGTATTATAGAACTTCATTCAAAACCGCAAATACCAATCTCATCTCTTAGAAAGACCTTTTTTGGGTGTTTTACATGTTTTTAATTAATGTTTAATAAAAATACCCTCTTTGTCCCCACTGCGATGTAGGAGAGCCGTTACCTACTCCAAAAAACCTTTAACACCAATGACTTATGTCGTATATTACTAGTAATCTTCACTATCCTAGATGACGGCCAGAAAAATTTCGCTTGTAGCGGAGGACAATAATTTGAAGCCACTTCGCTTCTTAATGTTCGTGTTCATGATGGTATGGTTAATGGACACTGACTGTTTATGGGCAGAGCCAGATCCTTCGCCCCATATTCCCAGTCAAACATTGCGTTCCTGGGAGCCTACAAGAGATGGTAGTCAAAGCCTGGCAGGTGATTGGTTATTCTTCCCTAAAAAATTTCTCAACCCGAAGCAAGTACCCGCAAATTCCCCATGGCCAGCCTACAGGGCCAAAGTTCCTGGAAGCTGGTTGACGGATATCGATCTTGAGAGCAGCTCAACTCCTTTACCTGCCAACTATTGGGGTACCTATCTATTAAAATTGGAGTCGTTACCAGTCAGCAATCAATTGCTCGGAATCAATTTTCGCGCGGATACTGCAGCAAAAGTCTTTTTGATACCTGCTGCACAGCCCGAGGCTAGCCGTGAAATCCTCTCCATTGGCAAGCCAGGTGATTCCAAGGACAGCTCGATTCCGCAGTTAGGTGACCCGCTTGGTCATTTCCAAATCACCCAGCCGGGCGATTATTATCTGATGGTCCATATCTCCAATTTTCATTGGCAGAATGGAGGAATTTGGTCGGGTCCAGAAATTGGACTATATGAAAACATGGCACGCGCGCGCGCCAATCGCTGGCTAAGCGATATGTTTGTCATTGGCATGCTGTTTATCATGACCATTTATAACCTAAGCTTATATTTGCATCGCCGTGAAGATATCAAGAGCCTTCTGTTATCTGGCCACTGCTTTGCAGTATTAGTCCGCAGTATAAGCGTCAGCTCCATCCTATATGTCTGGTTCCCTGATTCCGGCTGGGGGATTTACGAATTAACCCGAAAAATGGAACTGGCCTTTGCCAACTATTCCTGCGTTTTCCTTGTCGCCTTTATTTATGCCAGCTTTCGCCCGAATAACACGCCTTCCTATGTTCGCATCTATTTTATTTTTTCCACACTCATGTTTCTTGTGACACTTTTAACCTTCGCCGAAGTTTACTCCAACTATTTAATCGCCTATCAAATCCCCATACTCGTAGCTGCCCTACCGGCATGCTGGCTCCTTGTACGCTCGACTATCAAAAAGAAGAGTGGTGCTCGCATGGCGCTCGTCGGTTTCTTAGCCATCCTATTTTCTGCAACTCATGACATCCTCATGGGTATGGGGGTCATTCATACGACCTTTTATTTTTTACCTTATGGGATAGCGCTACTTAATTTCACACAAAGCCAAGTCATTGCCATCATGTTTTCCAAGGCCTTTCGTGTTGCTGAAAACTTGAGCCGCGATCTTCAAAGAGAAGTAGAACGGCAAACTCGGGATATTCGTTCAATGCTTGATCATATCCCTGAAGGCATTTTCCGCATTGTTCCTCCTGGAATCATCGACCCCAACTACTCGGCCCATCTAAGTAAAATCTTCAAAAACGAAGAGATCGCCGGGCGGCGGGCAACAGATTTTATATTTGGCAAAAGTGAGGTTTCACGCGATATGCTCTCACGTATCGACAGCGTGATCACAGCCTCATTGGAAGACAGTATTTATAATTATGAAGCGAATGAAGAGCATCTATTGCGCGAGATCAATGTCGAATTGAATGAGAAGGGGCACAGGAACTTAGAGATTAGTTGGAATCCGATCGTCGATGAAGACGACCAGGTCGAGAAAATCCTTGTAACCCTGCGCGATGTCACCCATCTAAAAGCCTTGGAAGAGCAAAACATCACGCAAAGAAAGGAGCTCGAATACATCACCGAAATCGTCAATATTCCCAAAGACAAGTTCGACCAGTTTATCGAAATGGCACACAAATTCATCGCAGAAAACCAACGCCTCGTGGATTGCAACCCACAACTACTGCCAGAAGTATTGAAAATCCTATTTATCAATATGCACACGATTAAAGGCACCGCTCGAAGCTACGCCTTCCATAAGATGACTGGCATACTGCATGACATTGAGCAGCATTATGCCTGGCTTCTCAAAGATCCGGAAGCCCCCTGGGATCGAGAAAAGCTAAACGAGGATTTAAGTTTAGCGCGTAATATCATTAACACTTATGAAGAAATCAACACCAACAAACTTGGCCGAACTAAGGCCGATCACTCACAAATTTCTATGGAACGTGCCTTTCTGGAAGAAAAGCTGCGCGCCTTACAGCAGATCGATTTTTCAAAGCTTAACCACAGCGATGCCACTTTGATTCAAGAATCTTTACGTAGTTTTGATGAAGTTTGCTACGACCGGGCAATCGATGTTTTTGAAAATATTTTGAGTCACACGGAAAAATTAGCGAAAGATTTGGGTAAAGAAGTCCCCATCATCAATGTCAAAGACCCGGGCTTTCGCATCAATTACAATGGGCAACAGCTTTTGCGGAATATTTTTGTCCATATAGTCCGAAATTCACTGGATCATGGCATTGAAACCGCCAAAGAGCGGATCAACGAGCAGAAAAAACCCACCGGGCAAATCAATGTCAATCTACGAACACAAGATCAATTCATGTTAATTGAATATGGTGATGATGGCCGGGGTTTAAATATGAACGGTTTGTTGGAATCTGCACGCAAAAGGAGCCTCATAGCTACTGACCTGGTTTTAGATCTGCAATCGACTGCCGAGCTTATGTTTCATTCCGGCTTGTCGACGGCTGCCACCGTATCCGAAATTTCTGGTCGGGGCGTGGGTATGGACGCCGTGAAAAAATACCTAGAATCTGAGGGTGGATTTATCCATATCAGACTTCTATCCAAGCAAGAAAGTACGCCATATCAGCAGTTTCGCTTTGAAATCGGCATTCCGCCTAAGTTTTTTACCATTCATGAAACATGGGAAAAAGCGGTGTAATTCGAAGATTGCATAAAAAAAAGCCGGCTTTAAAGCCGGCTAAGCTAAATCTTCTTTGTACTGCAAAGGATCGCTCGAGAGGCTCCTGCTAAGCCTCGGCACACGGCCGAAGCATCACCAAAGCTATTACCGAGCGATTTTTCACACGCCTGTTCCAATGATTGCTGATAAGTCGGGATACTTCTATTTGCCTCAGCTTCCAATGCAAACCTGGAAGAGGTCTGCTGATTTTGATAAAGCGTTTGACCATCTTTCGTCACGTGCAGACTACATTCAAGGACAAATTCGGCAGGTTCACTCAGATAGGCAACTTGCAGCTGACCGCGATCTTTCGAGTCAGGAAGACCACAGCCTTGGAAGGAAAAAACGGTCATCACGAAGAAAGCACTGGCAATAAAAAGATTCTTTCCCGGGCACTTCACAACATCAATCTCCTAAACAAAAGGCAGCACAAAGTAAGGTAATTCAGCTGGAACATGGAACAAGGCAACCCGTCATAACGGGATGCCTCAATATATGCCAGTTAAACTACCATGTCAATACTTCGACTTAGAATTTTATTCAATATTTTCATGCACTAATAAGATTCACTGCGTTTTGTCCCGAGCTCTTGGGCCCATCGGCATGCTTCGACTAAACTCCGGCCGACCGGATTGATCACGTATCACGAGCTGTTTATCACCTTTTTGAATTTCTTTAGCGACAAAGGCTTTTTCACCGTTCATCTCGATTTGAGAGGCGACGATTTTGAGTTCATCCCCTTTAACAAGCTCAAAGTCCTTCTCTTCATAATAGGACTTTGGTCCGAGATGGACGAAATAAGTGGTGCCATCCTTTGCTTTAAGATAGAGGTGATAACCCGTTTCCCCAGAGCGATGCTTGGCGGAACGTTCATAGATGCCATCAACGACACCGGACAAGCTTGTTTCGGTTGCCGGATCATACATCCGATGTTCCATATGCCTTCCATTGCCCATTTGCGCCAAGCTCGGATCTGCGAGTATCAATGCCATGGAAAATCCTACCAGTCCTTTGCCTAACATCTCGATTCCTCCTTCTTAGCTGTCTGCTTGCCTGTAAGCATAAATCAGGCCAAACTTGGAATCCCCGTGGTAGTGCATTTTCACCGCCGCTTAACGGCTTTCTCCATCTAGCTTTGCAAATTTTCGCCGGCAATGAGAGACAGGACACTTTTAAAATGAGACAGCGTTGCAATTGCGCAAAACCGTAGCAGACTGCACACAACTTAGCGCCGATTTTCCTGGTAGCTTCCAAGTCTAGCGGGTAACCTATGATTGTTAAGCAGAAACAAACAAGGCTTTGCAAAAAAAACTATGACGTAAAAACTGTATAGCCAAGGTGACACCATGAGCGATCAATCCGAAGAATCTTATGAACTCGCTATCGACCCCGAATTATTTACCAGGGCAGTCCTTCTTTTTCCTTGTTTCCACGAAGCCGACCCGAAAATGGCAAGTGACGAGCTTTTCCATCTGATCACCAACGCCTATCGCGATGATCAATTAACAGAAGAGCAAGATTTAGTGATCGAGCTGGTCTTACATCTTCATGATGAGTCCAGCCCGTTTAATCTCAGACGGGCCAGAGAAATCTGGAGCCCGGAAGACATGCAAATTCTGGTCACGATGCTGACTGCAGAGAGACCGAGCATAGGCTCAGAACTATCATGAGGCCGCGCAGCCAGCAGCTAATCTCTTTGACTTGTTGCCACCATATAAGTCATATTAGATGCTAAAAATAATTTTATTTTTCTAATTGAGTCGGTCTTGCTACACGCTGACAAGGAGAGTCATATATGAAGATCCGTTTCACCCGGCATGGTCGCTGGCTAAGTGCAGGTATCATGGCAGCTCTATTAGGTGCCTGTGGTGGCGATAAGGATGATCCGCAAATCATCACCCGTAACGATCTGAAATCACCAGGCGGCCTATCCATTATTGATTTGGGTAATGGCAAGGTGCGTTTGCAGTGGTTCACGTCAAATTACGAAGAAGATTTTGAAGGCTACAATATATATGGCGCTAAAGGTGATGCCGTTAGCCTGCTCGGTTTTGATGAAGGTGAGCCGGTCGAACTTCTTAATAACTCGGGTGATCCGATCGACAGCGCGCGTACCATACTGCAAAACTTTAACTACAGCGCTGACAACGAAAATTCCCTGCCGGGAACGGATGCGCTGACCGATGCTGTTCCACCAAGCGACGGCGAGCTTAAATTTTCAGCTTTGCCCTACCATCACTTGCGCACAGTGGATCAAGAGCCCAACCTTCCGACTTGCCGCCCTGTTGCCGACGGTACTTGTGCATTTTCCGGTACAGAAAAAAATGAAACCGATACCAAGGATATTACTTCCGTCGGTCAGATTAGCTTTAATTTTCCAGAAGACCTGGAAGTTGGACAAAGCTATTGCTTCTTTGTCTTCGCCGTCCAGGATGAAGGCAAAGAAATATCACAGTCTTCCACCAACGTCGCCTGCGTGGTACCCAAATATAAACTGACTGGCAACTTTGCTGACAAAACTTTTGATGGCGCGGCCATCAGGGGGATAAAGTTCGGTGAGGGCGGCACGCTGCAGGCACTGCGTGAGCTTTGTGCCGGTGATTCAGGGTGTCCGGATGCGATCAGTATGACCGATAATGCCGCAACTTTAACGAACACGACAACTGATACTAATGTTCAATTTGAAAACTATGGTAGTGACCCGGATCGGCTGTTCCTGTCAACTGGTAAACATAGCACAATCCTTTCATTGGGCTTTTTCCCAGGTGGGGTTACCAACAATACCTTTATCAAACAAATTTCCTCGGTACCGGCTTTAAGCTTAAGCAGCGCAAGTTTGAAAAATCCTAATGGCTATAGCTTGGAAGGCCAGTCCATCAATGCCAAAGGCGAGCAGATGTATGTCATTGCATCGGCTGCTCCTGATGCAGAGGCACCCGAAAGCTTTTATTATGACTGGCTCTACATCAGTGAAAGTAGCTGCGCGACCAGAGAATGCTCGGCTGACTTTGTGCTTTATCTGTCAGCTAACCCTGATGTGCGACGTCGCTAAGTTAGATGATTTATTCGAAGAAAACACGTTCATAGAAAAATATTTATGTGGAGTAGAACCATGAGTTCATATATTCGCCCTCTGCTGGCCTTAGGATTAGGAAGTCTGCTGCTAAGCTGCGGTGGAGATTCTGATAGTCCCGACACTTTAGCCCGGGACAAACTTTCCCCCCCTTTAAACCTTGTCACTGTCACTGGCGATCAAAGCGTCGAACTACGCTGGTCAGCGCAAAACTTTGAATCTGAGTTGCAAGGTTACAACGTTTATGTCATCGAAAACAAGACGCTGGAAGAAGTCGCTGCCTTGGGCACCGAAGGATTCCCACAGTTTCCTGAGTTAGACGCTGCCGGAGCCTCTTTAAAAAACAGTTCCATTCCACGTTGCCAAGAGAACAATGCCTTCTTCTCTCTGCTAGGCATTACCGTGGAATCTGAAGAATCCTGCACCTCGGGCGGCTCAATCTTTGGTTTCCGTAGTCAAGATCAATTAGCCTCCGTCAACGGCAAAATGCTGGCTGCCACGACAGTTTTACAGGAAGAAGAAAAAGTCTCCGTTCGTCAAGCGAAGTTGACTTGCTATGATCCAAGCGTCGAAGAGAATCCGGAAGATGCTGAAGCCAATGTTCTCGGCAATGACAATGTCAGCTTGCCTAAAGGATCTGGTGAATTTCAAGACGGCCAAGGCATCCAGCGTTGCTTGATCAAAAAAACCTTAAACGGAGAAGCACTGCAAAATGGCGTAAGCTATACTTTTGTTGTCTTTGCTGTTTTAGGTAGCGACTTTTCCGAGATCAGTTGGTCTTCCAACTTGGTGGAAGATACTCCGGCTAAGCCTGTCTTTGAAGCGACCGTCGAAGTACCTGCCAGCCAATACCGAACTTTAACTTTGGGCGGCGATCCCATTGATACGACAGCTATCCTTGCTGATGCAGTAGCTTGCAACGCCGAAACATTTTGCCTGGTCAGTGGCCGGAATACAGTGGCAAGCGGCGCTGAAAACGCGATCTATATTGCCCGAGACACGGGAGGCTACCCGCAGCGATTATTTCTCTCCGTCTCTACCGAGAGCAAGCTGAACTTGCTTTATCGCGGCCCCATCACCCTCGATCCAATAGTTGGCAGCGATGTGATCTCAAGCCGCGTGCCCGAAGACGAAGCTATCAGCGCTACCGCTGGTGGCACAAGCTATCTGAACGGTGCAACGATCGCCATTTACGACAATAGTGTTATCGATGTGGCCTATAGGGTTGATGCTGAAACCACCCATTATGGCAAATTAGTCATCGACCAGATCTCGTATGCTGATGACAGTGCTAGCGGTATCGCCAGCTTTAAATTAACGGTCATCTTGCAATCAAAAGCCAACAGCACCCACTACTTTCACCGCTGGTAAGCAGCGCGCAAGGTGGAGTTTCTCCACCTTGCTGCACTAGCAAAGATAACCCTCACAGCAAACAGTAAATTAATGTATGAAAAACGTCGCAATCTACTACCGGGTATCCACCGATCGTCAGGATCTTGCCAGTCAGCAAGGAGCTGTCGAATCCTGGTTGGCAGCCTTACCTGCTGAGAAAAAGCCGTTGACGACCACTGTTTTTAAAGATCAAGGTATATCGGGCAAAACGAACCGTCGGCCTGGATATCAGGCCCTACTCAAAGCTGCCTACGAGCAGCAGATCGACACCATCATCGTCTATCGGTTAGACCGTATGAGCCGCAATGCGACTGACGCCATTCAAACATTACTTTCTCTGGATCAAGCAGGCATTGGTTTTATATCAGTCACCCAACCCGTGCTCAACCTGGGGCCGGAGAACCCTTTCCGTCGAACGATGCTCGCCGCCTTTTCGGAAATCGCGGAAATCGAGCGGGAAACCATCGTTTCTCGGGTTCGCTCTGGCTTGATTGCTGCGAAAAAAAGAGGTGTCCGCTTAGGCCGCCCACGCAAGGCAAGCCGTGAAGACCAAATCGCCGTGCGCCAAATGCGGGCTGCTGGAAAAAGCTATCTTGCCATAGCTCAAAGCCTGGGACTCAGTCATGGTACGGTGCAAAATCTAGCCAAAGGTCCGGATCTACCAGAATCCTAAAGGATAACAGCATGAGCGCGGATAAACGCTGGACGGAAAAAGCCATCACACAGCGCAAGGCGCAGATCAAAGCTGAACTGGATCAAATTGAAAGCCAAGATGGGCCACGCGGCAAAGCCGAGTGGATGCACCACAAAGTAAAGCAACTGGAATCCGCAACAAGCCCGGACGAGCTACTATCACTCTATATTTATCTTCTTTCGTCACTGGTACACCATACACGCTTTCAGCATCTGAGCGATAGTCGCATCAAAAAAAGCTTAAAACTTGCTTATGCCATATTACTTGCGCAAGGAATTCGCGAAAGCGTCTCCCGCCTATCGTTTCTCCATGGCGAGCTGCAATATATCACCAGTCAGGTGGAAAGGCAGAAAGGTGAACACTGGTCAGCCACCTGGTATCAGTATTTGGGCGAGCAGGTATCACGCGGCGATGGTCCAGGTGGCGAAGCTTTCCAAACCCTGGGTATGGCCAATCGCGCTTTAAGACTGGGCTACTCACAGATGGCCTTGGATGGCTTATCCCAGGCGTATACTCAACTTGCCGACCCTGACTTAAAAGATATCTGCCTTAGTAATCAAGTTCAGGCCCTGCGTTTGTCGGGACAAAGCGAGGCCGCGCGTGAACTGATTCACAAGCTGCGGACCGAAAGCACTCTATCGCTACAACTGGAAAGAGAAATTCTGTGGCAGGAAGCTCTACTCGCCATCGCTAATGATGCCGACTATTCTAGGTTGATCACCCTCACACGACGCGGTAAAAGTCACTACACCATCAGTTATATCGTTGAAAGTAGCCTCTGGTTGCTGGCAGCTCCCGAGCGGCAGTGGCAAAAACGAGTGCCGGCGTTGGATCTCTTAAAACGACGCAAAGATCTCGAATGGAAACGACACGACCACTTCTTCGAAACAGCCAAAGCCATTCAACAATGCTATGACTATGAGATTCCCATCAATACCCGTCTACGCAAGCTCGGACAGAATTTAACGGGTCTTGAGCAATTACTGACGATCGACAAAGAACTGCTTTGCTGGGCAGCAGCCAGCAGATTTTTACTACGAAGCCGCACGGAAAGTCTGGCACAATTGACCCTAAATGCCTATCGCTCGCATTGTCTGACTTTAAGTCAAGGGCAAAGCCCGGACGTTCTCGGTTTATTTTCCGCCTAAAAAAGGCGACCGGCCCCTTCCAAGGAAGAGACCGGCCAAGAGCAAAAAGCATCCGCATCAGCCATGTCCTGCACCAGGCAGACTAGGTTCTTAACTCGGGTATGGATCCCTGGCCAAGGTTGGCATCACCAAAACTTTGATCGGGTAAGCCTAGGGCTTCAAGTACGGATACCAGTAACTGATTATGCGATGCTGAAGCGCTTATCGTTCGACCGGTCTTGAAATATCCACCGGCTTGGCCAGCAACTACGATCGGCATGTTGACAAAGTCATGGCGATCACCGTCAGCAATTTCCGTTAGTGCTAAAACTGCGGCATTATATAAGAGACTTTGATCGCCCTCACGGGCAGCTTTCATGCGCTCCAAAAGACCTGCCAGTTGTTGCATGAACCTTGCATTGCCAAAAACAAGTGGTCCCTGATACAGAAGGGGTTCCTGGAAAACTCAGCTGCCGCTTGGAAGTGGACGGGCAGAAAAGCCAGATCGACAATGACGAGCTGCTGTGGAGTTTCCAAGGGCCAGCAGCCATCAACATCGAATGGCAGGAACTCAACGCAGCAGAGCCATGGCATGTCACTGCCTATTTTCAAGGCGGTCCAACTGGTGCCTTGGTTGCGGCTATGGATGCTGCGGAAGTTCAAGTTCAATATCAGAGCATCGTTGTAAAAAAGCCGATTGCCGAAACTTTACGCACACCCACAAATGCTGTGCCTGCATTAAACGATGGTATCCGACTGCATTTTGCTAGTGAAGACGTAAGTATCGATACTTGGAATACCTTCGCTCCGAGCCAGCTCATCGTTAATCGCCTGACGATCGACACCGACTCGGAACTGGGACGGGTTCAATGGACCATCAGTCCGAGCAATGAACAAGTGTTCGATTGGCGCCCGATTAGCTGGGATATCTCTGGTGTCGCTCCCTGGGTCGATCTTGCTAAAGGTGCATTAAGTAGCAATGGTGATATCCTATTTGAGATGACAGGCCTACAGGCGACAAGCTATCGGATTTATCTGTTAAGCTTGGGCTGGCAGGAATTTTCCGGTATCAGCAGTCAAGTGATTGCCGCTGATATTTGGCGAGATGGTGCTTATCAAAGAATTTCACAAGAAGCATCCATACCTCTTCTCCCGCAATCGCCTTCAGAGGCGATTGAGCACACAAGTTTCGCGATTTTGGATTTCGAGGGAGCCGTTGGTACTGATGGTCGATTGCAGTTTATCCTGCGACGACTACGACCGGACCAAGGTCCGATCGTAGTCAATGCTGTTATCATTCATCCCTATCGCTAACTTGGCATTTCATACCATCTCTCTTTTTTCCCGACGAAACGCAAACCGTGAATGATTTCTATTTTTTATTCCTGCGAAATCTGTTACCGACTGTCTTAAGAGCCTGCGCCCGCCTTAAGTCGAGCGCAGCATGGACGAACGAAGTTTATACCTCATTCGAACTTGTAGGATTTGCACGTTAAAAGGTGATGTATGAGTGAGCAACAGGAATTTGTGATCATTATCGTCGATGATGAACCGTCATCACGTTTACGGATGGAACACGAGATCTGTAGCACTTTCCAAAATTTAATCACTATCGTCTCATGCCCGTCTGCCGACGTCGCTCTGGCCAGTATCAAGTCATCTCTGGAGCGCAAAGCTCACGTGCCTTTGGTGATTAGCGATTTCGATATGCCAGAAAAGAATGGCCTAAGTTTTTTGCGTGAGCTCCGAGCAGAGCTACCCTTTTTAAATTCTACCTGCCTTCTCGTCGTTGCCAGTCATGAAGAAGACGCCGCACGCCAGGCGAAAGAAGAGCACCTTGTCAGCGCGACCCTTAGCAAACCATGGGTGGCAAGCGAGTTCTACCAGAGTCTCAAGGATATTCTCTCTCGCTATATTCTACGCTTTGCCTATGACCAACTTCCCTATTACGAGACCATCGTCTCACACCGCCATTACCGCCTGGCGTTACAAGAAAGCGAACGTCATCGTGTAGAATTGAAAGAAGAAATTGGCCGCTTTGCCCGCAACCTGCTTGATACCCGGACCACAAGTGATGAAGATCTGCGGGAAAGCCTTGCCGGCCGACTCGCAAAACTCGTCCCAAAAGAAGAGAAACAGCGTGTTTTTCGGCATTACCAGCCTGGTGACACCATTCTCCGTCAGGGAAGTGTCAACAGCCAGATTTTCCTGGTACTACAAGGTGAGGTCAAGCACCTGGCAGCCGATCAGAACCAGGAGCTGCGCGAGGTCTTTCAAGAGTCGGCCGGTGCGATCATCGGTTCCATGTCGTTTTTTACTGCCAAGCCAACAGCAACTTGTGTCGTCGCCCTGAGCGAGGTGCGAGCTTTGGCCTTGGACCAAAGCATCCTCGATCAAGCCATGTCAAGTGATGTGCAATTTCTCATTTCCTTTAGCAATCTGCTGCTGCGTCAAGTCCTATCCAGAGTTCGCAAAAACATTGAAATCAATGTCAAACTACAGGATGCCCTGGATGAGCTCAGACTAGCTCAACTCCACCTGATCGAAAGCGAAAAAATGGCGACCTTAGGACAGCTAGTGGCGGGTGTCGCGCATGAGCTGAATAATCCGGCTGCCGCCATCGTCCGCAGTGTGGACCACTTGGCTAAGTTTTTGAAGTCCGTTCTAACAGAAGCGCCGCATGCGCGATTGCAAGAGCAAGCCATACATAGCTTTGATCTTGGTAGTCAACTCATTCCCATGAGTACTCGCGAAATTAGGCAAAGATCACAAAACCTGCAGCATCTGTTGAAGTCCAGCCTTCTTGCCAAGCAGGCAGTTGAGCTTGGTTTCAATGATCCCGAGCAACTACAAGCCTTAGCTCAACTGACTCAATGGCCTGAAATTAAACTTGTCGACTATTTGCATCACTACTACGAGATCGGCCGATTCTTACGTAATATCGCATCAAGTGGCAGTCGTATAGAAGCTTTGGTCAGCAGCTTAAAAAGTTATGCCAGGCAGGATAAGGGTGAATTTGAAATCTTTGACGTCCATCAAGGCATCGAAGAAACTCTGTTAATCCTGCAGCATCGCTTAAAGCATTTCGAGCTGATCAAGGACTACGGAGATTTGCCATTGATCTATGGCTTACCTGCAGCGCTGAATCAGGTTTGGACCAACTTGATCAGCAATGCTTTGGACGCGATGGGACAGAACGGTAAACTGACGATCAAAACAACATTCGATACCGAACGTCAGCAGGTGCAGTTTCACTTCCGTGATAATGGTCCGGGTATACCGCTGGAGCTCCGTCACAAGATTTTTGCCCTGAATTTTACCACCAAACGCGGCACTGGCTTTGGCTTAGGAATTGGTCTGGCAATTTGCAAAAATATTGTCGATAAGCATCACGGGCGCATCGAAATTGACTCGATACCGGGCGAGTATGCAGAATTTATTGTGATCTTGCCCATTACCCAACAGTCAACTGAGTGAGGAAAAAACATGAATTCGTATCTGCTACTGATTGTCGATGACGAACGGGAAGTCTTGGATAGTGTATATGAAGATCTCAAATCTTTCGCTGCTAATTTTGATATTGAGCTTGCCGAAAATGCTACGGAAGCGCGAGAAGTGATTTCCCAGGCAGAAACGCAAGGTCAATCGCTGGCTCTCATCTTATGCGATCATGTGATGCCTGGTGAAAAGGGCGTCGATTTTTTAGTCAGTTTGCAGCAAAACCCCAGCACCAAAGCAGCAAAAAAACTTCTTATTACCGGCCAAGCTGGTTTGCAAGCAACCATCCAAGCAGTGAATGAAGCCGGACTCGACTACTACGTTGCCAAACCATGGAAGCCGGAACAGTTACAGGATATCGTCAGGAAACAGCTGACTGATTTCGTCATTGCCCATGATCCAAAACCAGTAAGTTATGCCGCGATACTAGACCGCGTTAAAATCTTTGAGTTCATCCATGAAAAAGGTGATGACTTATGAACAGGCTTCAACTGCGACAGCTCTTACAGGGCATCATCATTTTCCTGATACCACTGCTATTTTTAATCCCTGATCCCTCTTTTTTTGCCATTCCGGGTTTCACTCTGAGTCATCAGCGCATGTTAGCCATCTTGGTGATGGCATTGTTATTTTGGATTCTCGAACCAATTCCTATTTTCGCAACCTCAGTATTGATCATTACGGCTGAATTATTCCTGATATCCAATCAGAGCCCGCGCTGGTTATTGCTCAACGATGGTCAGGGTATGATGCTTAAATACACCGAAGTCTTAGCCAGTTTCGCCTCACCGATTATCATTCTCTTTCTCGGCGGCTTTTTCCTGGCCATCGCTGCCAGCAAGTATAAGCTCGATCGCAATCTTGCACGAATACTGCTAAGGCCCTTCGGCCAAGATCCTAAATGGTTGATGCTGGGATTGATGGTGATCACCGCCGTTTTTTCGATGTTTATGAGCAATACGGCGACGACAGCCATGATGCTGGCAATCTTAGCGCCTGTGCTGGCGAGCTTTGATATCGACGATCCTGCGCGCAAGGCCTTTCTTTTGTGCATTCCCCTTGCTGCTAATGTTGGCGGTATCGGCACTCCCATCGGTACGCCACCTAATGCCATTGCCCTGAAATATCTGACGGGTGAATACGCAGTTAGTTTCGCTGAATGGATGGCCTTTGGCCTACCCTATGTGACGATACTATTAATTTTTGCCTGGCTTTTACTCATTTTTGCCTTCAAACCGAAACAATCCCGCATGCAGGTCAATATTGAAGGACGCTTCGAAAAAAACTGGCAAGCATATACTGTTTATGCCACTTTTTTGCTCACCATTGGCCTCTGGCTCAGCGGTGATTTTCATGGGATGAATTCCTATGTCGTCGCCATGGTACCTGTCGCCTTATTTTCAGCGACGGGCATCATCGGCAAGCAAGACCTGAAGAAGATCAGCTGGGATGTGTTATGGCTCATTTCCGGAGGTATCGACTTAGGCTATGGCTTGGAATCGACAGGCTTGACTTCAACTTTGATAGCAGCCGTTCCTCTCGACAGCATTGGGGGTATTGGCATCATCTTATTTTTCACGATTATGACTCTGCTCATGGCCTCATTTATGTCGAATACTGCTACAGCGAACCTGATGCTGCCACTGATCGCTGCGATCGCTGTCAATCTTGAATCTCTCATCGCTCTTGGCGGTCTTCAAGTGACCGTTATCGTTGTCACTCTCACTTGCTCCATCGGCATGGCTTTACCCATCAGCACACCGCCTAATGCACTAGCTTATGCCACTGGAGAGCTGGACACCAAAGACTTAATGAAAATCGGTGGTATCGTCAGTCTATTTGGATTATTGATGGTCTATATTTTAGGAGCGATACTCGCATTTATATAGACTTCTTATTGGGGAATGATAATGCATCCGCGCAATGTAGTTGCTCTGCTAATCACAGTGATTTCGCTTTTTATGTTGATTCCTGGTCTGTATCAGCCGATCCTGCATATGACAGCTGATGCGAGAGTGATTTCACAAGTGGCCGAATTACAAGCACCTGTATTAAATAAGAGCCGCTCGATATTAGGCACGGCACAGGATTTATTTACAACGAACAATCAAATTGCCGCCGTTTTGATCGTATTGTTCTGTATCATCATCCCTGTTTTAAAAAGCGCCTTACTGCTTACTGCTATCGTCTATCGACGCTGGACACGGGTGATCGCTCTTATCCTGGACTATATTGGCAAATGGTCGATGGCTGATGTCTTTCTCGTTGCCATTCTATTGACCTGGCTAGCCACGAGCGAGCAAAATGAAAACGTCAGTCAAAACTTGACAATTTTGGGTATGACTATTCCAATCGATGTCGGTCTCTATATCAAAACCGAGTTTGGGTCGGGGTTTTGGTGGTTTTTAGGCTATTGCCTGCTTTCACTCGCCGCCATCCAGCTTGCTGACTTGCGTCAGAAGACATCTCAAGCTTAGGGCCTAATGATGAGCTTTATTGGGATAAAGCAAGCATAACAAGGCCTGAGGTGTCTGACAGGGCAGGATCATCTGATAATCATACCAGGGATAGCGCCAGGCAATATCGGGTTGTTTCTGATGCTGAGGGTGGCTGATCGCATGATTTCCACCAACAAAACCCCAGCCTGTATCGCTCGTCCAATGCTTACAATGATGGAAGCTCTTATCGTCGCTAGCCCGCTGCCAGCCACCGCTCCAAAAGAGGCCTTCGTAGCGCTCAAAACGGTTGGCACCATCGATATAGACGCCTGCAGCTAACAAGGATTTTTCGAGCTTAGGCTGCGCCTTGGATTGCGGATTAGCAAATAAATCATACCAACGTTTGGCGATCAAATCGCCGCTATGAAGGGACTTTATGGGCAGGTCAATCGGTACGCTGGCGGTCAAGGGCAATTGATCCAAACGATCTTTTTCACTGACCGTTAAAAAAGCGACACTTAAAAACCCTGAAGGAAGCGCTTTAAACCGTTTGACACAAAGTTTATTGGCTCCAAACCTGCCACCCATGTTTCCCGTGACTCGACCGGCGGAATAAAAATACATGCTATTTGTGGCCAAATCGTTCAGTTCCAATGGGGCTGGCTTTCGCTCCTTTTTAGCTGATAAACGCATAATATCAGCATCACCTGCAGAGCTTTCCTGATCTGTTTCCAGTTCAAGTTCCAGTTCACGCTCAAACTCGTCTGAGAGTTTCTTGACGGTTCGGCGGCTAATCCCGGATTTTTCACAGGCAGGCAAATTAAGACTCAAAATAGATAAGGTTATAATAATATTAATGTATTTAGCTTGTTTCGGTGATTTCTTTTTGCAGTGCATGGAAAGCCTGTGATCCGCTAACATCGACGATACTATGATGTTAGCAAAATCCTAAGGCTTACAGCTCGGCATTTTTTCCCTCACTCACAGGATGGAATTTGCCAAACCTTTTCAATCTTTGTGATCAAGTTAGCAGCCTGAAAGGCGCAAAACTTTTTCCCCTGGAAAATCACTAGATTTTCCTCCGTAAATTCCAACGAACCATCACAGGAATCCATGTTGTAATCACCGACGACGATTGAAGTCGGTTGCAGGCGAAATTTCCACGCATGATTCGGGCTGGCTTTCACTTCAACGATGCGCCCCATGATATTACCGAAGGTGTCAGGTTGAAAACCTTGACGCAGACGTTTTTCAATCTCTTGGTAAGCTTTTTCGTTGCTTGCCGGAATTTCGATCCGAAAGGGCCGATCAACCAAATAAGGCTCAGTCATTGTCACAATATAGTGAGGCTGTATGGTCGGTTTGCTGCAGTCATACCATTGAGCAGGAATGGCTTCTGCTTCATCACTCTCTGCAATCGGCGTTTCGCTTTTTGACGTCGGCTTGCAAGCTAACAATAGCAGGCACGACACCACAACACCAATCGTGTGGACAAATGAACGATTCATGATCTCATCCTTTATTTCGCTGTCCTATCTGCCTAAATAAAGCAAGGATCAGGCCAGAAGCTGGTCAAAAAAAACACCGTCTTAGATTCTGACAACTGTCTAAAGGTATGACTGTGTCTATGGCATAGTGCCTGAATCATTGACGGTGCTTTTTTAAGTTCTAGTCAACTACTCGACTTACAGCTTCTGCTCTAGCCAAAGCAGATCCAACTCAACATCCCGCACAACTCGTGGAGAAATGGTGATTTCTCGATCTTCAAGATAACTGAAGTTATGAAAGTCAAAGCGTAGATCATTTAACTTATGACAGGACACGCAGGATGTATTGGCAACAAGTCGCTGCCTGCGATCGGCGATGGTGGATGCCAAGCGTGACTGGTCCGGTATATTTAGAATAAGACTCTGCTGTAAAATGGCCCAATCATCAGTATCAAAGTTAATTTCATAGAAGAAATCGTCGTCCCGACTTGTCGTTCCGCGTTGATGACGTTGCTCGGCGACAATAAGCTTGCCGTCAACAAACGAGTGCAGTGGAATTTTCTCCTGACGGAACTCACCGTTTATTTGTAGAAACGAAAGAAAGACCCACTGATCAAGATGCGCTGGTTCACGACCTTCGGGTAGGGAAAAACTGGTCAATTGCACAAGGTCTTCGGGCTGAGCGTAGCGCTCGAGAAACGTCATTAAGTTTTTAAAAAAAACCGAGATCTCCGTTTGCGAAGCAAAAAATTCTGGACGTAAGCCATGGCGCTCATAGTTTTGATCATTAGCCTCTACCGACCTTGTCCGTAAGCGTCTGGCATCGGCTATGAAACTTGCAAGCAAACTGTTGCGTAATGACTGAAAATCTTGCAATTCCTGCGCCGAAAGAGGCTGGTAGTATTTCGGCGCAACGGCTTGACCCTGAAGATATTGAGAGATTTTATTTAAGTAAGTACGCGCCCGCTGCGCTTCAGCCTGGGGCAAAAACTGCTCCGGCGCTAATGGGTAGATCGCATGGATGGCTCGATCATCTGCCGAAGCTTCCATATAGCGGGCATGCAGAATAATCTTCCGCAAGATAGGCTGCCACACTAAGCGCAGCTCTGGCCAGCAGACTTCGTCTATGCGATGTCCTGGTGATTTCCCAAGGGGAGCACAGGGGGCAACCCGCATAGAAACCAACTGCCAATCACTGTAGAGACTTTCCTCCATCAAGGAAGAACCCACACTGGTTTGTTGATAGGCACGGTGTAGCTCGCGATACCATTCGATCGGCAACAAGCTTTTGCCAGAGGCCAAGCTTTGCTTGGCAAAGGGAAGTTTTTCGTTGGTATGTGGTAAGGCAATTGCCAAATCCTTGGTACAGAGCTTCTCTTGCCCGGCTAATGCTGCAGTGGACACGCAGGTATTAGCGAGGGTATTGCCGGCAACAAGCATGGCAGCAGCAGAGATGACACATTTTGACAGGAGTATGAAATTAGACAGAAACATCTGATCATCTCACTTTTTCGTGGGTTAGTGAATGTCGGGATAATGATGGAAAAAAGCCGCGCACGTCAAGCGCTTAAAGCTTTTTAAGGCCCAACAAGCATTCAGCCTGCAAAAACATCAAAACTACGCTTCAAGGAATGACTGTAGGTAGCCATACTCATTTTCCACCCTAACCGTCTCCTGACAACAACAGCTACGCTCTTTAATTAACAAGAAAATACTGCATTTTACGGCTGGTACAATCCCTGCTATAGCGGGAGTCTTAGTTAAGAACTTAGCAAAGGAGATAAATCATGGGAAAGGGAATTCGTGCTGGGGTCTGCCTTGGTTTTGGCCTAATTGGCCTACTTTCTTGCGGCGGCGAAAAAGACGAGAAAGACGTCAATCCGCCCGGGACAAATTTACATAGTAACGAGCAGCAGCGCGTCAAAGTTAGCGTGATTGGCGATAGTATATCGACTGGCGTTCTCGCCGAAACACAGTTTGCGAAGACGCCAGATCGTAATTTGTTTGTAAAAATCATTCGTTTTTGGTTGGAAGATGGCGATGAAGCTAATTTGGAAGCCGAATTTTCGCGCCCTGATTTGGCTGCCGCCACCACTACCGAAGATTATGGCTTCCGCACCACCGTCGCCAATATCGAAGGTATGAAGGTTGAAGATGTGGAATATTTTTCTGCCGCCAAGTTTGGTGGCAAGACCTCAGACATCGACAGCATGTTGGAAAACTTAAGTCAACAACAAGCAGCTAGTAGCCAGGAAGGTGGCTCGTCTTATGTCCTGTTCATGCTGGGTGCAAATGATTTTTGCGCAGATAGAACGCAGGAAGAATTTTCTCAGAGCCTGCAAGCTGCCTTAAGAAAAACGGTGGATCGTTATCGACAAAGTACTATACTCGTCGCTTATCTGCCGCCAGTCCATCAACTTAGCCAATTCGATCATGAGTATACAGCCCGATTACCCGGCGGAGGAGATTATGGAGTAGTCTCTTGCCGCGATTTCCAAAAGAACTCTTGCCAAGCAATTTTTGCTGACAATGCTGAAGAACGCTACCAACAATTCAACGAAGCGATTCGTCAGGGCGTTGCGACAGTCAAAGAAGAGAACGAAAATCTACAGATGATGACGGCAGAAAGCATGTTAACTTGGGACTTAAAAGATACAGAGCTGGCTGCTGACTGTTTCCACCCCAGTAGTGCAGGCCAGCGCAGAATAGGCGGATTTTTCCAGGAAGATCTTAAGCCTTAGTTTAATCTGGATGAGTAATTAAAATGATCAGGTAATAATTGAATAAATAACCGCCGCAAACTGATAGCAACTGGTTATGGTAAGTTTGTTGCCTGCCAATTTTTCTTTTTTAAGCGCCGGAAATTGACATTGTCCGGTATTTGCGCAAGGAATTCAAATAAATCAGCTAAGGCTTGATCTTGAGGATCACCTGTCCAGGGAGGCATCAACAGCAGGTTCTCCGGTTGTTTACACACCTTATGTGGCGTATCATCAATCATTAAGATCTGTTCCAGAGAGTACGCGAAGACTTCAACTACTTTGCTCAGGTCTTTATAAAAGAACGGATGCCGTCGCAACCAAGTTCGCTTGATCTGACAGTCTTTTCTCGACCAGATAAAAATAAGCTTGTCGATAAAATCAGCAGGAAACAAGGCGCGCAAAAAAAAGTGGGCATACTCTTTTGTTGAGCTAGTCCACACCGCCAAGTCAAAGGGCAGGCTTTGAAGCTTAAGCAAAAACTCGTCGATGCCCGGTCGTTTATAGCAAGAATACCGAAAGTATGGATCTTCCAATACAGCATCTGCTGGCAAACTATCGAGTAGTTGTGCCTCCATGGAAGTTTGCCACATTTGAAGGCTTTGCCCCTGTAATGGCAAATGACAAGTGTGAAATAACGTCTCATCAAGATCAAATATGAGCAATGGCTGCATGCCATCTCCACTGTCAAATGAGCCAGTTCATTTTTCAGCCCAGTTTTGCTTAAATTTTTACTATTTTCACTAGCTTAGCAATTATTCGAAAATAATTCTCATAAAATATTTTTTCGACCGATGAAAGTATATATGGCTGGCGGTGCATAAATTGCAAACAATAGATTACGTTAGCCAATAAACTTGAAAATTGGGTTTAATCTTGCGACCAAACTTATTGCTCATTGAAGATGACGTTGATATCGCGCAATCCTTATCAGAGATTATGCAACAGTATTTTATTATCGAGCACACGACTCATGGTAGCGAGGCGATTAAAAAACTTAAAACCAAAAAATACCACATTATTGTTTCTGACCAGCTACTCCCCGGGCAAATCACAGGCGATGAAATTTTACGCCAAGCTCGCCAGTCCCAGCCTGAAACCGTTCTTTTTTTAATGACGGGCATTCACATTGATGAATATACGGCGAGGTTGCTCCGGAAACAGAAAGTTCGGTTGATCCGTAAACCGATTCAGGATTACGAAAAAATGATCGCCCAACTACGCCTTTTTGTCACACCAAAAGCTTCTTGAACGGCACTCCATTTATCACAAGATTACTAATATTTACAATGGGTTAAAAAGCATTACCCGTATGGTTTTCGTCTCATTGATCTTACAAAAAATTCTATTCCATAGTAAACAACCTTTGCACCTAAACAAAAACTTCGTCAAAATCCTATCATATGAATCACTGACTCGGTGATTGGTGTCATGTAAAGGCTTTAATGATATTCCTTATGATCGATAGCGGAGCTGAGCCCAAACTATGAATTTATTAACTTTGGAACGGTTTCGCCCCCGAGATCTTACCTTTCTTCTTCATCTAGGTCCGTTATTTCTGATCTATATCCTCTCCTTGCCAGAAGAAAGTTTTTTTTTCCCCTTGGGCACCCGTGAGCTCACCCTTGCGGTTTCACTAAGCGTGATGCTAACTGTTGCTACCGCCTTATTGATCGAGCAAAAACCTTTTGGAAGGTGGTTGGTTCAATTGATCTTACTGATAGGTATGGCATTAACGATCAACCATCACTACCAAAAGCCTTCTGTCTGTTTGCTCGTTGCCGTTGTTGTCATGAGTACCATCAAACTCATTCATAACATTGGCCTGCACCGTATCCGTTCCCGCTCACGGCAAGACAGTATCGACTATTCCTATGAAATGACCTATTATTCTATCATTTTTAATTTTTTAACTGCTATCGCTGTCTATTTCTTGGTTGCTGCCACCGGTCCTATGGTATTTGCAGCCGTACTTTATGGCAACATGCTCACACTTTCTCTGGTCGTGTTAAGCAGCAAACGCAGTATCTTGTCCCTCAGCGCCAGTATTTTTTTCCAATTGGCTCTCTTGGTCCTGATCGTCATCAGCATCACATTTTTGTCAGTCGACGCCTTACAATTGGCTAGCCGCCTATCGCTACTCATCCCCTGTATCAGCTTGTTTTTACTGCCTATTCGAAGGCAGTTTCACCTACATTTGACGGCCTATGCCGAACGTATTTTCCGCCATCCCGAGGGCGCGGTTATCATGTTTTTCCTATTCCTAAGCTTCGTCGGTACCTTAATCTTATATTCTCCTCTCAGTTCAATCGACGGAACTGGTATCGCTTTAGTTGACGCGGCCTTCACAGCAGTCAGTGCCGCCTGCATCAACGGGCTGGTCGTTCTCGACACACCGCAATCGTTTAGTATCTTCGGTCAGGCGATGATCCTTCTGCTCATCCAAGCTGGTGGCTTGGGCATCATGTCCATGTCGTCCTTGTTTTTTCTCATCTTGGGACAACGAATGTCGGTCAACCAGGAAGAGGCGATTTTCGATACCATAGGCCATTCAGTAAAAGGCGAGGTTTTTTCGGCACTCAAATTGGTGCTCAAGGTAACCTTTACCCTGGAACTGATTGGCGCCACACTTCTGAGCTTAATGTTTTTATTCGCCGGAGACTCTTTACCGACCGCCCTATGGCGCGGCTTATTTACCGCGATTTCAGCGTTTTGTAATGCAGGCTTCGCCTTGCAAAGTGATAGCTTGCTTGCCTATCAAGGCTATCCAGCGATCGTGCATACCGTTGGTCTACTGGTGATTGCCGGCAGCATATCGCCTGCATTTGTTATTGCCATTCCCCGTATGCTGAAAGGTAAAAAAACACCACTGCAATTTAAAATTGTTGCATTTGCCAATGTCCTCTTGTTGTTTTCCGGACTCATCGGTTTTCTCATCCTCGAATGGAATCAAAGTCTTGTCGGTATGGGTTTTTTTGACAAATTGCATAACTCCTGGTTTCAGTCGCTGACGACCCGATCATCCGGTTTTAACACCATTGATTTGACGGCACTGCATCCGGCAACCATTTTTTTGATGACGACGCTGATGTTTATCGGCGGGAGTCCAGGCGGCACGGGAGGCGGCATCAAAACGACAACCTTTATGATACTCGTCTACACAGTTATCAGTGTGGCACGGGGCCGTGGAGAAGTTGAGGCCTTCGAGCGTAATATTTCGAAATCCAGCGTGTTCCGAGCCACAACCGTAGCCAGCACCGGCTTATTGGTCGGTTTTATCGGTTTACTCAGCCTCTTAACAACGCAGCGTGTTGATCCAATTGCCGCTTTATTTGATGTCGTTTCTGCATCAGCCAACGTCGGATTGTCTCTGGGAGCCATCGCAGAACTTGATCAGGTTGGTAAAATGATCATTATGATTCTGATGTTTTTAGGCCGTGTCGGCACTCTTTCCGTCATTCTCTATTTAGGTCAGCAAACACAAGTGGCAAATTGGAAACATGCTGAAGAAGATGTTTCAGCCGCATGATGGAGTCAATTGAATATGAAAAAGCAAATAGTCGTCATTGGCCTAGGGCAGTTTGGTATGGGGTTGGTCAAGACCCTTGCTACGAGAGACGTAGAGGTCATTGCGGTGGATACCGATGAAAAGCGGATCCACCAAGCTGCGGCATTGGTTGACAAGGTTTATTGCTTTGACGCTACTGAAGAGGATGCCGTCGCTCAATTGATGCCTGCCTCGCGGGACGTCTGTATTTGCGCGACCGGTGACCAGTCAAAGGAAGCAGCGATTATCTGCACGGCTTTGTTAAAACAGATGGGGGCAAAACGCGTCATCGCCCGCGCCAATGACGAACTGCATTCACGCATCTTAAAATTGGTCGGCGCTGACGAGGTCATCAACCCCGAATGGGAGTTTGGCGCTCGTTTTGCCAATCGCATCATCAGCGAGAGCATATTGGAGCAAATGTCCCTTGGCGCTGATTTGGTGGTAACGGAATTAAAGGTACCAGCGCGTTTCGCCAACCAATCTCTGGTCGATTTGAATTTACGCAAACAATTTGGCGTCACCGTCATAGCCCTACGGAATGAAAACGGTGGTATCGTTCGCCCCGCAAGTCCTAATGAAATTTTACAAGAAAGTGATATTTTAATTTTGGTTTCCCAACGCGGCTCGGTTGAAAAAATGATCGAAGCCTAATCGACAAAAGGATATAGCCTTGGATTTTGCAAGTAAATTTGTCATAGGTATCCGCTCGGTCATGGCAGCTCTTTTGCTGGTCGCCGTCACATCAACTTTTTTGATGGAACGGATGAGCCAGGCGATCAAACTGATTCTCGATGAAAACGTTTACTCTTTAGAAGCCGCCCAGGATATGATGGCCGCGGTTGGGCTTGCCAGCATCACCCCTCTCGATTTATACCAAGAACAATTTCTTAATGCCTTAGCGCGATCGAAAAAAAATATTACCCTACCCGGTGAAAGCACTCTTATCGATCGCATTGAAAACTTAGCCCCCATGGCTTTTGCTGGCGAGGAACGGTCTCGTCGCCAAATATTGGAAGAACTGGCAACTCTGGCAAATATGAATCGCGACGCTATGATAAAGGCTGATGAAGACGCCAGATTCCTGGCTATAGCCGGTGGCTGGGCCATCGTCGGTTTAACGATCATAGGCCTGCTTGCCAGCAACCGATTTTTCCACCAAGTTCAGCAACAAGCCATCGCGCCAATGATGGAGATATGTCGCGGCCTGAATGATTGGGAGCAAGGCAACCGCTTGCGCCGCTTTCAATCGGCGAAATCATCAAAGGATTTACGGCGTGCCCAACAATCCCTCAATGCCATCCTGGATCGCTTATCCTGAACTCTATCGCGGCTGCAGGACGCTGACCGCGACGCCAATCAGAATCAAAGCAAAGGCGATTAGATCATAGTTCGTTAATCTTTCCCTTAACCAAAAGTAGCTAACGCCAGCAAAGGTAAAAAAGGTGATCGCTTCCTGCAAAGTTTTCAACTGAGCGGCAGACAAGGTAGCATGTCCCATTCGATTTGCCGGAACATGCAAGCAGTACTCAAAAAAAGCGATGCCCCAGGAAATCAGGATGACTAGCAAAAGCGACTTATCTTTAAAGCGCAAATGCCCATACCAGGCAAGATTCATAAAAACATTGCTACCGATCAATAAGAACACTGTTGTCAAAATATTCATCGCCTCTATTGCCCCTCATTGCTACCCCGAAAGCTGCAAAATTAAACGCTTTTCAATGTACTAAACAATCGCTATTCTCAGCCAAGACATCGCCTTTTTGACACCCGCACTGACGCCGATGAAAAATATATTTTGATAATGATTACAAAAATTTACTAGATCTTGTCGGAATGAGATATTTCTGCGAAGATAATTAAGTCAAATTTTCAGTAATCGGTTCGGGTTCCTTTTTTGCATCGGGAAGAAACCTAGCTATTGAAAAAAGAAGGACCATGCATGAGGAATCATGCCTTTGTTATCATCGCTAGTATCATCATATGGGGCGCATTCGCCTGTGAAAAACCCCAACGCCACGTATCTACCTGGACTGAGCAGCTCATGGCCAAGCATCGCTTTTCCCATACCTTGCAGTTACATTTGGGTAAGATACGCTTTCAGATTGAGCCGCCGGAGGGCCTGCAAGATTGTCGCTTATGTAGCGGCATGACGGTTGCCTTTCACTATCGTATCAATGACGGTGAGATTATGACCCGTTTTCTAACTCCCAAGCTGCCAACCAAAGAGTGGGAAACCGAAATCGGTCCGCTGGGACTCCGCGATCACCTAAGCTATTACATTAGCTTTTTGATCCATCGCCCAGATAAACAGATGAATCTCAGTGTCGATTCCCGCTGGTTCCATCACCGTTCACCAATGCATCAGCTTTATGATGCAAAAATTTCCCTGCAATGTGAGGAGCTTTTCGTTAAGCCTGGCTTACAATATTTTCACAGTGATCGCCGGGCGCTTTATAAAGAATATCGCCCACTTTATACTCCGCACTTTTATTGCCAGCCAGCCGTTTAATTGCGATCAATGAATGTCGAAATTTTAGACAGCTGCCAGGCAAGTTTCTTTTCCTCACGTTCCGCTATCAGCCAAGATCTTCAAATCTAACCCATCATGAACTGGTCTGTTCCTTGCACACTGCGGCCTGGATGTTGATTGGTTTATGAAAGGTAGCACCATGAAAATGAAGAATCTTGTGAAGTTCTCTGTTGCCGGTATCCTATGTTTGCAACTTGCATGTACGCAAGAAGAGAAAGCTGTGGAAGAAGTCGTCAAAAGCGAAGCGAAGTCTGACGAGCATGAATTTAAAGTCGATGAAAAAACGGGTAAAGTACATTTTAAAGCGGAGATCGTTTATTTTGGCTTTGACGAAGCGACCTTAACACCTGAGGGCATGGAGCGTTTATCTGCTCTCGCTGATCATATGAAGGCTAACCCTCAGCTCCAAGTTCGCATAGAAGGTCATTGTGATGAGCGCGGCTCACCAGAATATAATTTGGCACTTGGTCAACGTCGCGCTGAATCAGTTCGCGCCTTTCTGAAAACTCACAGCATTCCTCAGGGAAATGTCTTAGCCGTTAGTTTTGGTGAAGAAAAGCCAGCTTCGGCGGGTGAAGGTGAAGAAAATTGGGCGCAGAATCGCCGTGCAGAATTCACCTTTATCAAATCAGATCTCAATGAGAAGAGCCCGATTCAAAATGCTAGCGATGTAAATTAAAGGCTATAAATGCAAACAAGGGAGCCCCTTTTAGAGCTCCCTTGTTAATCTGCAATCGCTTCCTTCATTTCTTAGTCATCACTGCTTTTGGGCCGACTTAAATGTTCTGCAGAGATGATCTCATAACTGCTTTCCCCTGGCTGTTTCCAAAATAACTGCAAGGCGATATGATAACGAGGCCCCTGAAAGTAATCGATGCGAATTTCGTGTTCACCTTCGCTTAAATATACTTTCCCGGTTTTTGCACTGACTGCATGGGTGCCGTCATTGTCGATAAGTTTCTGCCCATCGATATAAAGATTAGCTCCATCGTCAGAACTGAGCTTGAAATCATACTCTCCTGCTGTAGCTACCATCAGACGGCCGCTAAATTGAATACCAAACCACTCAATCAAGTCCTCTGCCCCCGGGAAACCCGAATCAAAGGCACGATTGGGAATATCGAGATTGCGCACAACGATTTCTGACTGGTGCATCAACAGGGAAAAGTCAGGCAATCGGGAGGTATTGTTGGCTAACTGGTAAACTCTGCCAACCAAGCCTTCCACGAAACCATCGTCTTGCACTCCAAGATCCTGCTCAGCCTGGAGCTGCACGCTACAAGCGGCTTCGAGGCCTAAATCCTCGATCCGTCCGATGATGGTGATGGATTGAGACTGACTGACCATATCAGGGGCATAATAAGTTACCATAGACGCGGACTCAGTCAGCAAACTGCCTAGGGAGTTCGTTCCCAATTCGACTGTTAAGATCGCGTCAGGGCGTGGTAGCTGCCAGCTGAGAAGCACGCTCTCATTTGATTTTAGAACAACAGAGGGGCTTTGACATAAGAATTCCTGATCAGGATTCATCGGCAGGCTAGGTTCCACCAAGCTCGCCTCCCCACTCTCTTCTTCGACAACAGGCTCGAGGGTGCCACCTTCCATAAGATCGTCATTACCTATAGTAATGATTTCTTCGGCCTGAGTACTCCCCTCGGTTGCAACCACCGCTCCTACTTCATTAGGAGAGTCGCCGAGGCGTCTAGCTTCAGCATCGTCACCTTGGGGGCTTAAATTATGACTTTCCGCCCGCTGACTAGCCCCCTGGCTACCAGACATGCTCACCTCACCCTCGGCACAGGCCTGCGTGAGAATGATGAAGCTTGTTAATATGATCTGCCATAAGATTTTCACGACAGCTCCCCCTGCGTAAAAAATGTGACTGTATGACTGTCTTTGGTCTTAAGATCAGGATCGGGGGATCTTTACTGCTGCCTAAATATTTCTCTTAACTACAATAATAATAGTGATATATCAGGCGTATTAAAGATTTTACCAAAGAAAGCCCGGAAGGAACTTAGGAGGAAGACGTGACTAGAGGGACGCAAAGAAGCAAAACTCTCGCCGCTAAACCCCAATCTTCACAAAAAAATCGGGGTACAAGCAGCGAAAGATTTTAGCGATGTTGAAAATCAAAACGGGCGATTACGGGATCATGATCGGCTATTTGCGCCATATAATCAGTATTGATATGCAGCACTTCAACTTCTGGACGACGTTGCAAGAGTGGATAGCTAGCTAAAATAAAATCGATCGGTTGGGAGTTCCCACCAAAATTATAAGTGTAGCGATCCTGCGGCGCGACCAGAGGCTGGCCATTTTCACCCAAGACATGCATCAGGTTCTTCAGCTCTCTGCCTTCCAATACGCGCAGAGCGTTGCTGACATCAAAGTCATTAAAATCACCAACGACCACGATATTTGCGTTGGGTTCAGTCCGTAACATTAATTTTACATAGTCATTCAAACGTCGCGCCATCTGCGAACGTCGTACTTCCGAACCAAAGACTGGCGGTTGTTGGGCATCCCAGAGAGAAGTATCACCTAGCTTCGAATTTAAGTGATTGCCCACCACAAAGACACGCTCACCTTCAAACAGGAACTCGACTATCAAGCTGCGCCGAGTACGAGCAAATATTGCATCATTAGGAAAAATCCTCCCTGGATTGACATTGAGCGAACCGTCCGGTCGAAGGAAGCTTTCTTCCAGGGCACCAGCATCACCTCGCGGCTCAAAATCAACACGTAGCGCGTTATAGAGCATCGCTACACGGATATTACCACCTGGCTCGCCGCCTTCCTGATTTTCTATTGGATTGATGTTGACATAGCGATAATCAACAGCATGCGGACAGTCTTTGACTTGTGAAATCAAACTGGACAAGGTCCGATCGATAGACACTTCGTAACCATCAAATTGCTTGCCGTTTCCATCCTGCGCCTCGACCAAATTAATAATGTCAGGACAGAGTAGATTGGTGGTAATCGCTTTACCAACTTCAACCATTCTTCCTTGATTTCCACCAACTAAATCCAGCGCTGAAAGGTTTTCGACATTAAACGTCGCCACTGTCAGCTTACCTGGTACTGAAGCTAGTTTGGTAATAGGTCGTTCAGCCAAAGTTTTAATTTTCGAACCAGGGGTAAAGCGGTTCATCACATAAAAAACATACTCGCCGTTACCGAAAGGATTCAACTCGAAAGCCATGATTCCTTCGAGATCATAGTCAAATCGATCTCCAACCTCAAAACTATAGGTCGGATCGACGATTTTACTAAACTGATGATCGACGATTTTGATGATCTGTGGGTTATATAAATCTTTATCCGGCTCGGGGATCATACCGCCTTTCGGCGTGACTCGCTCTTTCGTTTCTGTTCCAGAAGCCACGACAAACAGGTTTAAATATCGCTTCACCTGTTGCGCATCTTTTTGTCCACCACTTAGGCCAACCACCCGTGGACGGCGCAACACCACACGCATACCTTCCAAACTTTCCCAAAAGTCCAAGCCATCTTGCAGATTAAGGCTGTCTTTCTGGTTAAGGTTACCGCGATGGGTCGAAATTTTTTGGTCAGGAATGGAGCGAAACCGCCCTTCAAGTTCCTCTTCACCTTCTCCTAAGACGATAGCCGCGGGCAGACGCTGCTCAGTTGCCAGAACTTCGAAGCGATCGACCTCGCCCAGCGCCGTACGGGTCAAACCATCTTTGGTCATCTCTTCATAAACGACACCGCTAACTTCAAGCTTGGTGCCAACTTTAATGCGGCGGCTGCTTTCTGTCATGCGCACCAAAATCGCTTCCGAAGCCCGTGGATCAGGGCTGGGTTCTTCGCTTTGCAGGTAGAACTCGAAAACACCCTGGTTTGGATCGCTACCAGCAGCGGTGACAACGCCTTGAATGGTGATTCGTTTGGCCAGATAAGGCGAAATATGGCTGATCCCTTGAACTTCGTAAATTGGCAAAATCCCTGGAACGACACCACGATCCGTGATTTCCACGCTGGAACGTAATTCATTGTAAGAGGCAAAAGACCTAATTCGCTTCACATAAGATTTTAAAACAGTCTCGGTATTGTGAATCTGATCTTTTTCATACTGAAAGCCAAAATTGAAATTATGGCGGAATTTGTAGCCTGGAAACTGACCGTCTAAAGCGTTTTTGCTGACGGCCACACGGTAAGAGCGGCTATCGTTTAGCTCAGACCCGTCCGCCATCTTCACGTGATATATCGCTGGTAAACCACCTTCCAGACGGACGTAATAATGAATGCCCGCGGTATGCACGTCGTGCCGCCCGGTTTCCATTGTCCGATTCACCAAAAAATTGCGAATATCAGAACCTCGCAAAGTACCGACAGCGATGCTGCTCCAAGAATCACCAGCATATAGACCCAGCAAGCGACGATCGACCAGATTGTCTTCCATCCCCTTCTCAACGATGGCATATGCCTGCTCATTGAGCGCCTCACTAGGGTAAAAAACGATGTCGACGTCCAATTCTTTTTGAATCGCCGTCGTCAATAGATTCGAGGCCATCGTCGAATGTTGAAAGCGCCCTTCCGTATTGAGAATCATCTCATCATCAGAACGAGGCGTTGGCGATTCTACGCAAGCAAAGGATAGTAGGCTAAGCCACAGTGCCGAGAACAAAGTTACGCAATTTTTCAATCTTTGCACGGTCTTTACCTTTATATGAATCAAACATCGCTTGGGACTGGTAGGGCAGTCCTCTTATTCCACCTTAATGGCTTCCACAGTCAAATCTTTGATCTGCCAGGTTGAAGATCCGGCCGTCGACGAACGGTATTGAAAACCGATAACGATATCTTTACCGATAAACTCATCAAGACTGATACGCCCCGTTTTAAGCGAGGCCCAACGACCTTCCGGGCGTTTCTCAGGAATGATTTCCTGCCAGGTTGCAGCGGTCACATCACCGGAAAAGTCGGTTGAAATTTTAACTTGCAGATCATCCCAGCTCTGTAAAAAACCTACCGATTGCTCAAACTGCATCGCCGTCTTCGTGGTATCCTTTAACGAAATCTTTGGTGATACCAGCCAGATCTCTGTGGCGAAATCCTGGTTATCAGCACGACCGCTTGCTCTAGCAAGTTGCCGCTCAGCATCAATCGCCCAATGAAACTTCTCATCACCAACGATGGTAAAGTTTGTAAATGGCGCCAGTTCTTTCGCGAAACTAACATCCAATAAGGTCTCATAAGGCTCGGCATTGGAATCATCTTCGCTAGGGTCCTCACTGACATTGATCGGACTGCTGCTCAGACTGCCATTACCACCTAACTTGAAGTAAGAAATTTGCCAGGTAGATTGCTTTTCTTCTGTGGAGCGATAGCGAAAGGCGACGACAATTTTTTGGCCGGCAAAATCTGCCAAAGACACCTTCTCAGAGGCAACAGCCTGCCAATTCACATCCCCACTTGGGCGACGTTCGATCGTCATCTTTTGCCAATCAGCTGCATCTGGTTTACCGCCGCTATAGTTGGACGAAACCAAAATATCCAAATCATCCCAACTGCGCAAAAATCCGACTGCCTGATGAGTTTCGAAGTAGGGTGCCTCCATCTTGCCTAGATCAAAGCGTGGCGATATAAGCCAGCTTTCAGTCACACCTTTTTGAAAGCCACTCACTACCGCAATGCTGCGGCTGGTATCGATACGCCAAGCAGCATCACCGACCGTTTTCAGCGGCTGAAAGCCACCGAAGTCTTTGCTAAAGAAATGCGTATACTTTTCTTGATCGCTGTTTGACGCGCCGCCATCCAACTCCAGGCTGGGACTTACCGGACTGGTAGAAAGTTCTCCAGCGCCACCTAGCTTAAAGTAAGAGACCTGCCAGGTCGCTTGTTTTTCATCCAGGGAACGGTAGCGGAAGGCGACGACCACTTTTTGTCCAGCAAACTCATCCAAGGATACCTGCTCAGACTTCACATACTCCCAATTAATCTCACCACTGGGAATGCGATCGATAAATAGCGGCTGCCAATCAGCGCTTTCCGGATGACCACCTTCATAATTTGTCGAAATCACGACATCCAAATCATCCCAACTGCGCAGATAGCCTACTGCCTGCTCAAATTCAAAATAAGGCATTTGCAGATTCGTCAAATCAAAGCGCGGTGAGATCAACCAGCTTTCGGTCACACCCTTTTGAAATCCACTGACCACGGCAATATTTCGCACAGCATCAATCGTCCAGGCGGCATCGCCTACTGTCTTTAAAGTTTCAAAATCGCCAAACTCCGTACGAAAAAATTGGGCGAATTTTTCCCGCGGAAAAACAAAACCAAGCTCAGTCAAGACATTATCGATAAGCACCATCAGCTTTTCCATACGTGCTTGGTCGGCTTGTAATAGATTGATTTCTGACTTGAGGCTTTCTTGATAGGAGTCGAGGCGGTTGGCTGCTTGAAAATCGGAAGGGTTGTTACGGAGGCGAAAGAGGGAGAGTCTTAATTCATACAGGATGTCTTCCACAACCTGTTTATCTTGCTCCCGCAACGAACGCAGCATCAGGCCGCGAGAGACATCGGATTCAATCCCATGTACCTCGCGTAGCGCCTGATCGAGATACATCATCAGAGTTTCGCTCCCCTGATTATTGCGGACATCGTCCACTGACTTGGGCTCGACACAGGACGTCATCAACGCCCCGAAGAGACTGACTGACAAGATCCAACTGATAGATAGCTTTTTCATCATGACGATTTCCTTCGCTAAGTCAGGTTTCAAGCCGCAAGTTTACAGAGCATATGTAGTGTATAGAGTAAATGTTGATGCCCGGCGATTCAGCTCCTCCAGTTCCCGATCCTCGCGCAGATCAAGACGGTTGCCGAATACTTTGTTGGCGGCGATTTTGTATTCAAATTCTGGAGTAAAGGTATACTGACCAGCTTTAATTTGCCAGCCAAAGCCGTAAACGTCCAGGCCACCGTGTGATAGAGCCCGATCAGCGGTGCGCAATCGATGCGCAGATTCTTCTTCCCAGTACACAAAGTTAGAGCCGACATGCTTATAGGAAACATAAGGGGCTTGGTTGCCGAAGTAGTAAGATAATTTTGCATAATGAGCACTGTCTTTTTTACCAAGCCAGTCTTGCTTCACACCATAGAAATCGGAATAGACAGGACGGAAGGGCGTCGTTTCAGCGAACCAATCGGTTGAACGATCGAGGTTATAGGCTTTGGAGCCAGCCACAGAATAAGATGTTTCGGCATAAATACCGAGAGGTCCAAATCGTTTTTCAAACTGAACACTAGCGGCACTTGCCAACAAGGAGCCTGTTTCGTCTGCCTGATCGTGACTGACATATTCCACGCGGAAGAAAGCTTGTTCTGCTCCACGATAAACCAAGCCTAGTTTATAGCCAATATCGCTTTTTGTTCGCCAACGGGAAGCAGCATCGTTCACCTGGATATCAAAGCCACTGTCGACAGGATAGATGTAGCGGCCAGCAGCAATACCTACATAAGATTCCCAGGAATCAAGAAACTTCCATTGCGCTTCCAGGCCAGGAAGAGTTTTCATGCGAATTTGAGTATCGCGTAGCGGCAGATTGGTAATAAAATCAGGAGTCCCTTCTATATAATAGATATGCGTCACATCATGAGTGTAGAAGACTCGGCCAACAGCGCCATCAAAGTTATACGGATAAAAAATCAAGCGAAGGGAATCAACAGGGCGGTAGGCGATAAATGAGTAATCGGAATCTGTATCTGGACCGAGTGAGGTTGCACCGCGATCATTATCATCGAAGCTCAGATTAAGGTCTGCTTGAACTTCCAATCGGTCAAAACTATGATTCAAAATCAATTCAACGTCGGACGTTTTATTCTCAAAGACATTTCTTTTCGGATCGATTTCCAAGCGCAGACGCATAAACATATCTTCTGCAGGATGGATTTTAAAAGCAGTTCCAAAAGTTGTTTGCTCACCAAGCTCAAAATCTTCGGCGCTACTGTAAACTTTTTGCTCGTAGTTCAAATATTCAAGATAGGCCGCCTTGTCCAAATCGACAGAGCGCTTTAATACTTCATCTGGATCAAATTCTTGCGCTGCGAACCCAAGGGAGGCGCTAGCACCGAGGCAAAGGACTGACAGAGTACTTGGTAAGTGTTTTCTCACGGCTTCACTCTCATGCAGTAAAGGTTCATCTGATGACTCGGAATAAGGCCCCAAAAAGGTCTATGAGGTGTTTCGCTCAAATAACTTTTGACGCAGGGGAGTTATAAAGAAAAATATAGGAAATTCAATAGAATTTATCGAAATTTAATTAAATTTGGCTGGGATAACATAGAAATGATAACCAGAAAAAACTAGCTCTGGACCGGGTATTTAGCAAATTTTTTAAATCATTCGGGAACTTAACTTGAAATCGTAGAAACTGCAAACCAAATTTCATCGACCAAGCTGCAATCTGCTTCTAGCCCCTGGGTTTCAGACTCGTAGTTCTATGTGCCTGCAATTGAAAGACTTTATAGCAAAATAACGCCAAGTATACGTAGTTCTTCGGCTTTTCGGATATAAGCCAAGGTGTCGCACAAAGCTTGCGTGGCGCTGCATCTCACCGCTGGCATCCAATCGCGTCCAGAGATGATCATGTAAGGCGAAGATTCGTGCTAAGATAAGCTTCTTTCAAGTCTCACTCCTCAAATACGATGGAGGCCAAAATGAAAGATATCGCTGTTTCCAGCCCGGCACGCGAAAAAATTATCACCCGCGAAATATTGGCAAGCATTGCATCTGGCTTACTTTTCCCGCTAGGATTCATAAAAAGCAAAAAAAGAATGCCCAAGTTGAAGGATCAGCGAACCATCGTTTTAATCCATGGTTATGGCGGCAATCCTTCTTCGTTGTTACCGATCACCCAGTACCTGCGAATCTGCGGCGTGCAAAATATCATAAGCTTTCGTTATCAGGCCAAGTATGGCATTGATCGTGCTGCCCGCGAATTGAAGGAATTTCTCCGCAGCCATGTTCGAGGTGGCCGCATCGATTTTGTCTGTCATAGCCTGGGTGGTTTGATTGCTAGGGTCTACTTGCAAGATCTTGGCGGCGCGCGCAGAGTCGATCGCTGTATCACCCTGGGAACGCCTCATCGGGGCACTTACAATGCTTACTGGCTCAGCACGCGTGTTGGGCGAGAACTGCGGCCTGACTCGGATTTTCTTGCCAGGCTGGAACGCAGTAAAGAGCAAGCCGCTCGTGTCCAGTTTCTGTCGATCGTGGCTGGTTCGGATATGATTGTGATTCCCCGAATATTTGCTCAGGGGAACGAAAATGTCATGTATGTGCCAGATTTAGGGCATTTAGGCTTATTATTTTCGCCAACGGTCTTTCGCACTGTTGGGCGCTGTTTGCAAGGCATGGAATTTTCGCAGAAATCTCCAGGCTAAATGGATCTCCCGTAAAACCATGTTTTACCGCCTGAAATCAGCACCGTTGAAAATCTCTTTCCTTCTTAGACTTAAACACGATCATGCCACGTTTGGCCAGGAACAGAGCACGCGTAAAGCTGCCAGCATCTGTTCCTGGCCAAACAGAGATAATAACTGCTGGCTAAGCTGCCGCATAAACTCGTATTTTGTGAAACATATGGTTATGGTAAGTTATAATGCTTGAAAAAACTCAATCAACCCGTTTTAGATCAAACCAAAGATCATCAGCTCGATCTTGAATGCGACAAAGGATGGATTTCAAGCGGCTGCGTTCGGCGTCATCATCACTGGCATCGACCTGTGATTGTAATTCTTTGGCAAGATCACGCAGACTGCACCAAATCTGATAGATGGCTTGCGCTTCAACGCTAAGATTTGATGCTTCGATCGATCTTGAACGGTCATACTGATCCCAATAATAATTGGCGATCTCTTTTAGCTCACGCACGCGGGTAAAGGCCGTATGAAAATCGACTTCATAATAGTTGCGTAATCTTTCGATCTCGGCTTTGACTTCCACCCATTTTTGATAGAAATCATCCGGCGACGATTTTTTCGTCTTTAAACCTTTCGTCATGAATCGACCTTCGCATGGATTCAACGGGAAACACTGCAAGCTTTGTCGAATACTTAAGATGCACAAGCTCAAAATCCTTATCGGCAAACTTTACCAAGCATTGATAGGGCTTTTCCGAGCTTTGTCACTTTTCTACCATTATCATAAGGATATATGCCTCTCACAAGAGCGCTACAGGGTCACTTATTTCACACCTAATGCCCTCACCACGTGAGGAAGTCTTGTGATTTTGTACAATCTCTCCTATCCTATTTTAATCATTAGAAACTTACAGATGATGACGGCGATTAGGAGCTTAAGTGATGAAGTTCGCAAGACTTTGTAGCATCCTTACGGTGGTTTTTTATGCCAGTCCGATTTTTGCCAAAGGTGAAGCCACAGGACATGTAGGATTGGAATACGGTAAGTCGGCTCCTCAGTCCCATCTAATTGATACCGTTGGTAGTGGCGAAACTTTGCGCCTCCGTCTGTTTGGTGGCGCCAAGATCCAGCAAAAAGGTGTCGGCGCTGTCGGTCTTGGACTGGATTTAAGCTACAGTGACTATGAGCTCAAAAATAATTTAACGGGTCATTATCGACGAGTGGTATGGGACTGGTTTTTTCTGCCACTCAATATCGGTTTTCTTGAAATCACACCTGGCCTGACCTGGGTCATCACCGATGTCCATATTGAAGAGTATGATGTTCGGCATGTTTCCATTCGACCAGGTGGTTTAATCGGTCTTGGCTTTCGCATTGGCATATTACCGTACGTGGCATTAACGGGACAGGTGCGGGCTGAACGCGTTTGGGAAGACAAGGCGAGAGCAGTGGCAGCTAATCTAGACTTCGATACCTTGACCATTACTGGCGACTATATCTCGGCCACCGTTGGTATCATGGCATTTTTCTAAACTTCCAGCGAAGTTTTCCAGCTAATATTAAAAAAGGGGAGCCGAACTCCCCTTTATTTGCATCATGCACAGCAAAAACAAGGCATATTAGCCTGAACAACCATACCAAACACCCCAGAACCAATCGTCTGCCGCCTGGTTGAAGGTTTCGCCACAGTTAGGATCACTGGCACCGCCGCTGGCATTGTGTCTGAAACTGCAAACATCGTGATCCATACAATCTTTTGTCCAAGATGACGGCGCACCCCAGCCGCAATCAGAACCACAGCGCCCCATGCAACCATAGTTATTTGGCCAGTTGGTGCCAACAAGCACGTTTTCTGAATAGGCGGTACTGTTGCGGTCACGCCATTCGGCTTTCACCGTGGTACCTTTTTTAATACAAGTGATGCCTTCATTCCTTAGCCCAAGACTAGGCTCGAAACTACGGGATTGAATCACATGACCATCAGGTGCCTGTGATAGATAGTCGGCGCCGGTATAGGTCGCCACCACGTGGGTATGATTGGAAAAACTTTGCAAATCCTGAGTAGCCAATTGCTGCGACATCCGTGAGAGGGCTGCCCGTTCTTCTATCGTCAACACCGCACCACGACCATCCAAATTCTTTAAGCCGTCACCTTCAATTAATTCAAATTGGAAGATCTTGTTGTTGACTACAATCTCCACACTTAAGACACCTGATTCATCATCACTACTCGTGAGGAAGCTGATTTCAGTTGCGTTTTTCTGATCCGCATACTGCCCCTGGTAAACATTGTTCTCGTCAAATTTTGTTAGATTGTCCGTCGATTGATGAGTTGGAATGCCGCAAGCACCTAGAAAAATCAATGCTAGGATGGCAATTTTATATTTCATATATCAAGTTCCTCACGTCTGATAATTCCCTTTTGCTACTAAACAGGGTCGAAATAGATAGCTTGGAACTTTTGCCTTGCAAAGAAGACACACTCTTGACGGCATTCCCGAAAAAAGCCTTAGCATTATCTATTTTTTCCCATGTATGCAGTTACTTATAAGGGGAACTGCCTGGGTTTGAGACGATAAGTTTGCTAGAAAATTGAGCTGACTCATCTAAATGCGGGGGTGATGGGGGAAATACCCGACGCACCTTTGGCGCGGGGCATGACAGGCGGCGGGCAACAGGCCGCTGGGCCTTTCTCACACCAAAACTTATGCTATATTTCCAGCAATGACTTGCAGCAGCGACCGACTCACGAAAAAGAGGAAGATGATGAATCCGCGTCACGCACCCGCAACCCTTCGTAACCGGGAACCGATACTTTCCATTCTTGATCCTTTGCTGAATACCGGAGATCATATCCTGGAAATAGCCAGCGGTAGCGGCGAGCATGCCTGCTACTTTTGCCAGCACCGTCCGGACATCCAATGGCAAGCCAGTGATCCTGATCCACAAGCGAGAGACAGCATCCAGGCTTGGCGCCAGCAATTGCAAGTGATCAACCTTATGGAACCTTTGCCGCTCGATGTGCTGGATAAAAACTGGCCATTAGGCATTTATCAAGGCATCGTTTGCATTAATATGATTCATATTTCCCCCTGGCAGGCTTGTCTGAATTTGCTGGCGAAAGCCCAGCAGCATTTGCAGCCGGAGGGGTTTTTATATCTATATGGACCCTTCTGGGAGAAAGAAACTCCGCCTGCTCCGAGCAATCTCGACTTTGATCATTCCCTCAAGTCGCGTAACCCTGCATGGGGTATTCGGCAAAAAGAGGAGCTCATTGCCGAAGCTGACAAACAGGCTTTGCAGTTTGTTGGACGCTGGGACATGCCCGCGAATAACCTTTCGCTCTTATTTCGCCGACGCAGCAGTTGAATGATTTCTGTCACTTACGCCGCTTACGATGATTTTTTCGGGCGAAACTTACATCGAACTCTGGGCATACGGCAAGCTTTGAGAATCACCCATTTTATTACCTAAGTGAGCGAGGCTTGGCCAAATCCCAGTCATTTTCCTGGATTCGTTCTTGCGCCCGAGCTTCCCATATATCCCCATGTTTTTCCTGGCAATTATTTCCAAATTCACAATGAAATGGCGAATGGACTGCTTCTTGCTCTTCCCTCTGCCATTAAAGGATCTACATCTACGTATAGAGGGACAGGAAAATGAAAAAATTACATGCGCTTATTCCAATGGTAACCAGTTTGCTGCTCACAAGTTTGGCTTGCGCACCTGACAGCGACACGACTGAGGTGAGTGACTTAAGTCAGTTCTACATTGAAAACAGCATTCGCAACTTTGAGATCAAGAGAAAAGGCAATGTCATCGTTTTTATCGGCGATGGCAAAGAGCTCGCCTGGAACAGTCAGCAGAATATCATGCTTGCTGGCAATGAGTTAAAGTACGGCAACACCACTGTTGGTATACTTTCCGCCCAGGCGCCAAGCAATGTGTATCTCTGCGATGGCCCTTATAATAGTGTCTGTGATATCTACGCGACATCGAATTATGCACAAATCACCATGTTACGCCAAGGCGGCCCCATCTCCCAGCCAGGAGTGGCTCAAGACATCAGCTTCGACCCGCAAAACCAGGGCGTTCAGGTTGTCCTGCGTGACGCACAAACCTTAGGCTTCCGCACTCGCACTGGCCAGAACCTGCAAGGCACAGCGAGAATTGCTGCTAACGATGAGATTTTAGTACCTCTCTCTGATCAAGCCGGCCTTATGGCTGCCTCCGGAGCTCGCGTGCAACGCAATGCCAATGGCCAGATTACCTCGATCCAAGGCGCTCTTTGTCAAGGTCTGCCACAAGCTGCGAAAAACCCCCGCTCACAGCTTGTTGGCCAAGCCTCAAATGGCGCGGTTACTTTCCGGACGAGAACGGGCTCGGTGAATAATGGCGGCCAACAAGGCAGTGGCACTGCCCCGGCTATGCGCACTATCGATGGCAAGCAAGTCCCCGTTTGTCAAAATGCCAATCAACAGTTTGTCGTCGATAGTCTTGGACGCCAGTGGGGTTGGGAAAACAACCGCTCCTGTATTAAGTAAAGTGACACAACAGATTCGTTTTCCCTGATGACAGGCCACGTTCCGCATGGATCGTGGCCTTTCAACCGTAATAAGCAGAAATTGACAATTGACAGAAAATCCGCTGAGCTGGAAACTGCATCTCTTCCATGGAACAAGGGGCTGAATTTGTTTGAAGACGTGCTGCTCAAAATTGTGGAAACCGGAATCCTGACTCACCTACCTTGGATCAGTCACCTTTTTATTGCCACTGGAGCCTCGATCAACATCCTGCTGCATAAGCGCGACCCGAAGGCAGCCACCGGCTGGTTGGGGGTGGTTTGGTTATCGCCTTACCTAGGAGCTTTCTTCTACTGGATTCTAGGCATCAATCGCATCAAGCGCAAAGGTGCTCTGATCCATAAAAGCCTCTTGGCAAGCAACCCCGACTATCACTCCTATCTACAAAAGTATGTCAGCAAAACGCCGGATTTTCATCCCGAGCTGAGCGAATGCGTGGCAAGAATCACGCAAAGCCCGCTGCTTTATGCTAGCAATATTGAACTCTTTGCCGGTGGCGACTGCGCCTATGAGAGCATGCTAAGCGATATCGAGCGGGCGGAACGCAGTATTTATTTGCAAACCTACATTTTTGATCGGGGCCGTGTTGCCGATCGACTGATCGATGCGCTCTATCGGGCCATGCAACGCGGCGTGAACGTACGTGTTATTGTCGATGCCATCGGCTCCCGCTATTCGTTTCCCACCGTCCTGAGCCGGCTGAAACGATTGGGAATACCGTGCCGCAAGTTCTTGCCCAACACTCTCCCCTGGCACATTTCCTTTTTAAATCTCCGCAATCACCGTAAGATCCTGCTCATAGATAATGAACTGGCCTACACTGGCGGTATGAATATTCGCGACTCACATAGCCGTAAATTTGCCAAACATGGTCATTATGCTGATGATTTGCACTTTAAATTTACCGGCCCCATCGTCAGCCAGCTCTTTGATGTCTTTTCCATCGACTGGACCTTTGCCTCTCGCCAGGGTCTGCCAGTCGATCCCTCGTCTTTTGTCGTGCCCGACACACCAGGCGTTCGCGTTCCCTGCCGGGTGATTTCCGACGGCCCTGATTTTGATTTTGAAAAGATTCGCTGGGCGATGCTAGCGGCGATTCATTCTGCCAGGCGACGCATCGCCATTTGCACCCCCTACTTTCTACCTGATTTCGGCGTCATCAGCGCACTTTCGGTATCCGCTATGCAAGGTGTGCAGGTTGATATCCTGGTTCCCGAGAAAGGCAATATTTCTCTCATCAACTGGGCGATGATGCCCCAGTTTCGCCACCTGATTCAAAGCGGTTGTCAGATCTATCTCAGTTCACCACCTTTTGATCATTCCAAATCGATGGTCATTGATGATTGCTGGTCGCTGATCGGCTCGGCGAATTGGGACCCTCGCAGCCTGCGCCTGAATTTTGAGGTGAATGTCGAAGTCTACGATCGAAGATTTGCCAATCGACTTCTTGCGGTATTTGATGAAAAAACCCAGGCTGCGCACTTGTTGACTGCCGAGGAATTACAACGCCGGCCTATGTGGGTTAATTTACGCGACAACGCCGCTCGATTGCTCGGTCCTTACCTTTAGTTTATGATAAGTAGATTCGTGCTAGGGAAAACTTGCTGCCACTATGTGCAAGGAGTATCAAGCTTATGGACTTAGACGCGCTCAAATCCTTTATGGTCGAACTGATCGAGGAATCTTTCTGCCCCCAAGGAGTCGAACTTGCCAATCGCTGGCAGGGCGGCACACTCACCCTTCAGCCGGGCAATGACAGTCAGAGTAAAGAGATTCCAATTGAGGTCTTGTTTAAAAAATTGATCTCCATCCGTGAATCACTGCGTGTACTTGAGCAAAAAATCAATACCAACCCCAGCCTATCGCAGGAAGACAAGTTGAGTCTGCAATCCTATGTCACTCGCTCTTACGGCGCTCTGACCACGTTTAATATCTTGTTCAAAGACGGGAAGGATAAATTTGTTGGTAGTAGTGATAGTGGTAACAAAACGCCAAAGCCAGGCAAGATGAGTATGAGTGAAATGAAAAAGAAAATTGGTCTCAATGAATATGACTAGAAGCCGCTAAGCGGCAATCATATCAATACGCATCAGAAAACATCTGCAAATTAAAATACTCGCTAATGCAACAAAAAGCGATGCTCCACGTCTTAGCATTGTTGTTCCAATTACGTGTTAGCGAGGAAAACCCCATGTTTAAATTTTACACTTTATTAAGTCTTTTATGCTTCTTACCCGCCTGCGCCAGTATCGCCGGCAACTCGAAGCAATCAAGCGATACGGTCATCATCGGAGCTTCCCATGTCAAAAAAGCTGACTTAGAGCAACTGGCGAATGAGCCACATCGCTGCCACAAGCGTTTTAAGGCCAATTCCCTGCTCAAGCAGGTTCATTGCAAGGTCATGCCGCAAGAAGTCAGTCAGAGCCGGTGAGAAGTATCACCGCTCACGGCTGTTTTGTTTGGGCATGCAGCAGAGCATAGCGCCATTCCCCGGAGGCGAGCGCCAGACGGCAAAGCCAGGCTGTTGCGGCGATTTTAAGCCAACTCAGACTGAGCCGTTGCCGCAGCGGAAGCTGCCGTCGTCGCCTTTGGATAAAGCTGGCAAAACCTAGCAGAACCGGCTGGTCTAGCCACTGCACCACTGGTGCATGAAAGCCGTGTTGAACAAAGATATCGACCAGTTGATCCTGGCTGATTTGCGCTTTTGGACGAATCCGCGCCAGTGCAAAAGCCAGCTCTAACAGCGGCTGCCACCACTTGGATCGTTGCTGGGGAACATGGATCAATGTCGTCGCCGCAAAGTGACCTTGAGCTTTCAGAAGTAAATTGCAAGCAAGCAGTAGTTCATCAAGATTGCTACAATGATAGAGAGCATCGACACAGACGATCGCATCGTAAACCCCCAGCTCGGGAAAAATTGCCGCTGGCTTGCCACCACGAAAACACTCATGCCAGTCCGCTTGCATAATGCTGCCAGTGGCCGGCGCCTTCTGCGCCTTGACCCAATCGACACAATGTTGCCGTAATTCGATACCATCGACTCGACTCACCTGAAACTCTTCGCCCCAAAGCGCGAGGCTTGCTCCCCAGCCAAAGGCAAGGTCAAGGACCCGATCGCCAGTTTTTAGCTGACAAACGCGTCCCAGCGCGCGCGCATGAGCGCGGCAGGCCTCGACATAATCGCTGGCTTCTTGCCAGTCACCGAGATTGCCCCAGGTACTTGCTTCATCAGCAAGCAGGTAAGTGGCAATATCAAAAGGGCTTTGTGGCTTATGCGACAAGTTATTGGGCTTCACTGCATCGACGCCACTGGTGAGGAATATCCCGGCTGTAAAACTTGCTCTTTTTCCTGCATCTGTAAATCCCAGGGAATGACGATATTTAAGTGTTTGGCCACGGCCATCGCCGAACGCACGGCTGATTCCAGCAACGGCACGCCAGGAGCAGCCCAGGCACCACAGAAAAAGCTGCGCCTACCGCTTTCACTATGGATGGACTGCAAACGTTGGATGGCTTGCTGATTTCTTTGCGAAACGACAGCCCTCTGCAATGCAACGCGACATAATACATCATCCGGTTCAAAGCTCGGATTCCAGGTTTGAAACAATGGGGCCGCACCGCTGAGTGATGGCTCAATCGGATTCACCCAGACGGTAAACATCGACTGGTCGAACTTGCGATCCGATTGAAAATTTAAAGCTGTCCAATCGCTGCGTTTTTTCGGCATAAATCGCTGATCGCGATGCACGAAAAGCTCACCATCATCAAATTGAAAGGAGCGCAGTACATCCAGTTCGCGACTAAAAGCGGGTTCTTGCAAAAAGCTAAGCTGGTTGGCTTGAGTTGCAAAAATCACACGATCATAACGACCACCGACCCCTTGCTTGTTATTGAGACTGACACCGTCATTGTTCACGGCAACTTTCACCACTGGCGAGCCGCTGACAAATCGCAAATCCTTGGCCAAAGCATCGACCAAGGCACCAGTCCCACCTTTTAAACGCACCAGACTGCGACCGAGCATGATGCGCTCTGTCAATGGCAGCAGGCTTTTTGCCGGCCAATTCAAAAGGGATTCTTCTTTGCAGGTGCAGATCGTCGTCAGTATGGGAAATAAAAACCCTCGCCAAAACAAGGGATCATATCCCCCCTCCTGAAAGAATTGCTGCAAACTTTGCTGCTGAAATTTTTCTTTCTGAGCCTGATCTTTAAGCTCACGCGCCATCCGCAGCAGGTTTTTCACAATGATAAACGCTTCTCGGTTTAAATAACGCCATGAGCCGACCGATGGAATGTGCCAGGAACCAAGCTTGATCCTGGCAGATCGCAGCCAGGTGCTTTGATCGTGCCAGCTATAGGACACAAAGGTGTCAACGGGAAAGGTTGCGATTTTGTGATGGGCACACAAGGCAAGAACACTTGGCCAGGCATGGGGACTCATAACCCGTAACGGCACATCGATCCAGCCTTGCCCTTCAGGCCCGAGACCGGACAAGGTGTGGGCATCCATCCCGCGACCGTTTTGCGCTTCAAATACGGTTACATCATGACCTGCTTGCTGACAAATCCAAGCGGCTGCTAAACCAGCCATGCCGCTGCCAACAACGGCGATATGTTGTTGCTTCAATTGCTTCACCTCCCGCTTGGACCGCCTATGCGGACTTAACCATCTCCACGTTCCACTGTCTTCAGGCCAACTTTACTATTCCTTTCCTACCTTGTCACCTATCAGAGCTATGTTCCAGCGGATTCAAGGCGAAGCCTTGGGGTCATTGCTGCACCTTGACCCGTGAGCCCTGTCTGCTAAGCTTTCCCCTATGAAAAAACTGAGCCTTACCAGACTTGCCATATTTCGCCTGCCTTTGATCGGAGCTGTCTGTCTTATCGGGCTTCTCCTGGCTGAAATGGCTTTGGCCAATACGCAGCGATTGATCGTTGCCGTGCAGGGTGATGCCTTAACGCTTGACCCCCATCGGGCAAGTGATGCTGCTTCCATGCGCATGATGGAAAATATGAACTGCGGTTTGCTGCGCTATGGAGAAGCCTACGGTGAGGTCGCTAGCGATGCCGCAAGCCGTCATCAAATCAGCGATGATGGCCTGGTCTACGATTTTTACCTGCACAAAGAAGCCATGTTTCACTCGGGTCGCCCCATCACAGCCACTGCGGTCAAGGCTTCTATAGAACGTATCCAAGCACAAAATATCCGCTCCAACCACTTTGCCCAGCTGCAACAAATCGAAGCTCCCTCGCCGCACCACCTGCGATTGCGCTTAAAAGAGCCTTTTGCGCCACTTCTTACCTACCTAGCGCATCCGATGAATGCCATTGTCGACACGCAAGCTGTCGATGACAAGCAAAAACTTGATCCTAAACTGTCCGGCTGCGGCCCGTTTCAGCTGGAGCGCTGGGAGCGTGATTTTCGTCTCCTGATGCGACGTTTTGCCAAAAGCTTCCGTCAGGAAGAAATTCGCCTTAAGGCCATAGAGCTACGCCCTATCGCCGATGAATCTAGCCGCAGTAGCGCCCTACGAGCTGGCGATGTGCATCTCTTGCTGGATGTGCCGCTCAAAGACCTGCCGAAAATGGCCGGCGCCGACGCTATCGAAGTGCAGGAAGAAAGTGGAACTTTTTGGGAATACTTGGGACTGCAAACGAGCAAGCCGCCTTTTGATCAGCGCAAAGTTAGACAGGCGATTGCCTGGGCTGTTGACCGACATATGCTCAATCGCCTGGTAAAATTTGGCCATGCCGAGGTCTTAGCCTCTGGCCCAATCCCCAGTCACCATTGGGCCAGCCTTGATACCGCCATCTATCCCAGACGCGACATCAACCAAGCCAAAAAGCTGCTTGCCGAGGCGGGTTATCCCCAGGGATTTCGCACCACGTTGACGGTTGGTGCGCAGTTTCCCTATCAAGTCGATGCCGCCATCGTCATCAAGCAGCAGCTCAAAGATATCGGTATCGATGTGCGGATTGAAAGCTTGGAATCCGGGCTGTTTTTTTACAAGTTGGGACAAGGCGATTTTTTTATGACGATCGTCGGCTGGCTGGGCTTTGTTGATCCGGATGAATGGTTTTTTGAGATTTTTGGTAGCCAGGGGCAATGGAACCAGCAAGCCTATCGGCATGCTGCCATTGACGATTTGATCCTCCAAGCCCGCTCAAGCAGTACAAGATCAAGGCGCTTAGAGCTTTATCAGCAGATCCAAAAACAGATCGCTACGGATGCTCCTATGGTTTTTCTCTATAATAACAAGCAATTTGCCGCCTATCAGCGGCAGGTCAAGGGCTTCCAGCTGCACCCAACCGGTGTCAGCTTAGGCCTACAACGCAGCTACTTGCAACCATAGGAGGCGGGCATGAGCTATTTTTTTATCAAACGCTTATTTAGCTCCCTGCCTGTCTTAATCGGCCTGAGCCTGCTGGCCTTTTTACTGGTACGCCTGATTCCTGGAGACACAGCGACCATACTTTTAGGCCTGCGATATTCACCAGAATCAGCTGCTGCTTTGCAAGCTGAACTGGGCCTTGATCGTAGCTGGGCCGCACAGTATTGGTTGTGGTTGAAGTCAGCCTTACAAGGTGATTTTGGTCAGTCAGCCGTCAGCGGCCAGTCTGTCAGTCAGGAAATAATTTCGCGGCTTATGCTCACCAGCGAGCTTGCTTTCATCTCCTTGGTTCTGGGTAGCGTCAGCGGCATCTTACTGGGGCTAGCCGTAAGTATGAAAGCTCACCCACTGCTGCAAAAATTAGCGCAATTGGTATCTATTTTAGGTATTTCAATACCCAATTTCTGGCTCGCCACGATGCTCTTGATGTTGTTTTCCGTGTATGCGGGAATCTTGCCAGCTGGTGCTTACGTCCCGTGGCAGGAAAACGCCAGCGCCCATGTGCAAAGCATGATCCTGCCATCACTATCTCTGTCCTTTGCGGTGATGGCTGTCACCACCCGCATGACACAATCCTCGTTAGCCGAAACCATTCATCAACCTTATATCCATACCGCACTGGCCAAGGGTTTGAGCCGCTGGCAGGTGATGCGACACCACGCATTAAAAAACGCCTTGGCGCCGGTGATCACCATCATTGGTCTCCAAGCGGGCTCCCTGCTCGGTGGTTCGATTGTGATTGAGCAGGTCTTTTCTTTGCCAGGATTTGGTCAACTGATTCTGCAATCGGTTGGCAATCGCGACTATCCGATGCTGCAAGGCATCATTCTTACCACTGGTAGTTTTTTTATTCTGATTAATATTCTGGTTGATATGATTTATCGTCTGCTTGATCCTCGCATAGAAGGGCATATTTCATGACACGGCAGGCGGCGTGGCGTCGTCTTTTGCAGAATAAAGCAGCATGGCTGCCCTTAACGATACTCGCAAGCGTGTTCCTGCTGGCACTATTTGCACCGTGGATCAGCCCTTACTCACCCTATGAGATGGCCCCTGATCGCCTCCTGGAAGCACCAAGCTGGTCGCATTGGGCAGGCACTGATCGCTTTGGCCGCGATGTCATATCCCGCCTTATTTTTGGCGCGCGCATCGCCTTGCAGGTGGCTTTCAGTGCCGTTTGCCTGGCTCTGATCCTGGGAAGCATTCTTGGCATGGTTGCCGCTTACTTTGGTGGCAAAATTGATTGGTTTTTAGCCCGCAGCATGGATGTGCTGTTATCGTTGCCCGAAGTCTTGCTGGCACTGCTGGCCATCGCTGTCTTAGGTCCAAGCCAGAGGAATCTGGTGATCGCCATCGCCATCGTCTATACCCCACTTTTTGCCAGAATTGCACGTGGAGCGACCTTAAGCGCCAGACAAGAAACTTATGTGGAAGCCAGTATTTTGCTCGGCGGAAGTGCTATTTATAACATGGGGCGCCATATCTTACCCAATATCAGTGGCCCTTTATTGGTGCAATGCAGTTTGTCACTGGCATTTGCCGTCCTTGCTGAAGCGGCACTCAGCTTTCTTGGTTTTGGCGTCGAGCCCGATGTGCCCTCCTGGGGGATGATGCTGAAGTCTGGTAAGGATTGGATGGAGGAGGCCTGGTGGCTTGCCAGCTTTCCCGGTGTAATTCTTACCGCGCTTGTTTTCAGCTTTCATCAGCTCGGTGAGCAACTGCAAAAACTCATCCAAGCAACCAATACGCATTAACTCCTTTCGATCAAAAGTAAAATAAGCTGTTTTTTCACTTGCGCAAAGCAAATTTTATCTAAGTCGCCAATCCCCTCAAATCCTGGACTTTTTACTTTTGATTAAGTTTCCTGAATTTGACTCCCGACAGATGTTTTGTGTGCCGGTTCTTTACCACAGGCCGGAATGACGACTGAGTCTGGTGGATCATTAGAGGAGATAACTATCATGAAAGCCCATCGTGCTTTTTTATTTTTACGAAAACCCATCCCGACAAGTCTAATCGGAGGACTTGCAGTTCCTCTGTTACTTACCGCTGCCTGTGGTGAAGAACCCTCGGGCTTTGTCGAACTGGCATCACCTGGTTATGATCGCTCGGCCGACGCCGAAGTGCTCGATGCCGAAACCCGCGAAGATGATGCCTATTCTGACATTACCAACGACTTCGAGGAGCTGGCTGAAATTGAAAACAGCACGACCGAGCAAGTCAGCGAGGGCGCAGATAGCCCGGAACAGTTGAAAGAACATATCAAACGCTTGCCGAAGTTTGGCTTACTGGTCAACGACTTGGAGTGTGGACTTTGCCATGTCACCGTTTATGGAAACGTCGCTTCCAACCGGCGCGTGCCCCCACTATGGACGGATTCCGATGTAAGACTGACCGGCACCTGGTGGGTGGCCGACGTCTTTGAAGGTGCAGCCCGGGCAAACGTCAACGTTCAAGCCGACGGTGGCATTCATCAAACATACGCCGGGCCAGAGCTTCCCGTTGACCGCACCGGTGATGGCCGACCAGACTTTCCTGCGATCAGCTTTAGCGGTTTGCGCACAAAAATGCGCGGTAACGTGCAGGCCAGCCTGCCTGAACTCACTGGGGTGCAGAAAGTGTACGATGGCAATTTGATTTTGCTTGGCACCGAGCAAAACCCGATTCGCATTCAAAACGATATCCTGGTGGAAGGCGATCTGGTGATCAAAGGGGTTTATACCGGTGTTGGGACGATTTATGTTCGTGGCAATATCTATATTCCGGCTGACTTACGCGCCAAGCGCAGCGCCTTTCCTTTTCCGGAAAGTGAAGAGCAGGCGCTGGCGCTGGCAGCTAACCGCATGAATAATACCGATGCTCTAGGTCTTGCGACCGCAGGGTCGATCTTTATTGCTGACTTGGAAAAGCATCAAAATACCTACTCTGACCTGGCTGGACAAACTGTCTATAACTTTCATGCCACTCCTCTTAACCGTCAGGCTGAAGCCTTAGGGGTTTATGATTTGTACGATTGGTACCCAGGTGGAGTCACTGAATACAATAAGCTTTACGAGAACGCCTACAATTGTAACAACCAGGCCACACAGCATGCTTCGTTTAATTTGGTTGAGGCCTTTCTCTATGCCCAGAATACGGTTGCTGGTATCGCAAGACAAAGCTCATATTCCATTCGTGGTGGGGTGATTGCCGACTATTTTCACTTGGTTTCTGGCGCCAGTCTCTGTAATGCCAACATCAGCGTCGTCCATGGCAAACCGGTAAATCGTAGCTACATTGAGTATGACTACCGCATTAAAACAGGTGAATTGACGATATTGGAATATATCGGCGCCCAATTTCCTGGCCTAGTGGATGAAAGCATTTAACCCTCCTGACGGCACGTGACTTGGCACGTGCCGTTAGTTTATCAACCCATTCCCTCCCGCCACTCCAAAGATCTTTCATCGTCACCTCTTATATGCAAAGAACTGTAGCGAGCGCCTTCCAGATCGGATAAAAGGACATTCGGATATTTTTGCGATGAAAGGGAGAAAGAAATTGACCATTCAAGCTTATGCGGCTGAACAAGCCGGTAAAAAATTAGTGTCTTATGCTTACGAAGAAAAGCCGCTCGGGCCATATGAAATTGATGTCAAGGTCTCACATTGTGGCATCTGCCATAGCGATCTTCATCTGATCGACAACGACTGGCAAATCAGCCAGTATCCCTTGGTTCCTGGTCATGAGATCGTCGGCACAGTCCAAGCTGCCGGCCAATTGATCCAGCATTTCCAGCGTGGACAACGGGTTGGTATTGGCTGGCAAAGAACCGCATGCATGCAATGTGAGTATTGTATGCGCGGCGATGAGAATCTTTGCCTAGAAAACCAAGGTACTTGCGTTGGTCATCACGGAGGCTTTGCCGAGCGCATCATTGCCGACGGTCGCTTTGCCTTTGCCATCCCTGAAAGTTTAAGTTCCGAAAATGCTGCGCCTCTTCTCTGTGGCGGCATCACGGTTTATGCGCCACTGAAAAGCTTCGATATTCGTGCGAACATGCGCGTTGGCGTCATCGGCATCGGCGGCCTTGGTCACCTGGCCTTGCAATTTAGTCGAGCCTTTGGCTGTGAGGTCACAGCGTTTTCCAGTTCTGCTGATAAAAAGGAGGAGGCACTCGCCCTTGGTGCCCATCATTTTGTTTCCAGCAAAGATGCGAATGAGATGCAAAAGCTTGCTTCATCGTTTGACTTTATCCTGTCCACTGTGAGTGCCGATCTCGACTGGAATCTTTATCTCAACCTGCTTCGGCCCGATGGTAAACTTTGCATCGTCGGTATTCCCCAGTCTGAGTTGAAGATTCAGGCCTTCCCCCTTATTGCTGGCCGCAAATCAATCTGCGGCAGCCCCATTGGTTCGCGGACGATGATGAACGAAATGCTAGAGTTTGCCGCACGGCATGGCATTGAAGCACGTACCGAGTTGATGCCGATGAGTGAAGTAAATGTGGCGATCGAAAAGGTGCGAGCTAACCAAGCTCGTTATCGGATGGTTTTGAAAACGGATTGATATAAGGCGCTTGAAGGAGCGATGCACACAGACTCCCAGCGGTTTCATAGAAGTCGCTGGGAATGACAGCATTCACGAACATCATCTATCGATCAAGCAGCATGCACGCTCGACTTTTGCTTCGGAAAAATAAAATCGATGGTTGTACCAACATTGGCTTCCGAGTGGATTTCGATCACTCCCCCCATAGTCTGGCAAACCTGCTTTAATGCTCCCATGCCAACGCCACGACCAGAAAGTTCAGTGGTTTCATCCAAGATGGTAAAGCCGTCCATAAAAAGCAGATCGGTCAATTCCGATACTGTTTGATGCGGCAGGTTCTTTTGCTTGGCTTTACGGCGAATCTTATCCCAATTGATACCGCGGCCATCATCGGCGATGCTGATGACAAGATGTGGCCCAACATAGCGGGAGCGGAAGGTGATCAGACCGGGCCCAACTTTGCCATTTTTCTGGCGTTCAGCCGGCAATTCGATGCCATGATCAATGGCGTTACGCACAGCGTGGATAAAACTTGACCAAAATGAACTCCAATGCTCTTCCTCAAGGCGAATATCATGGTCTTCAATATTAATTTGAATATCTTCCTTGCCGACTCGACGGGCAATATCCTTGGCATGATCGGCGAGCATCATAAAGCGTTCCGAGATCGGTTCTTTTTTCAGGTTATCGAGAAATTCCAGAATCTTGTATTTTGGTGCATCGTGGGCGATCGATTCGACGATAAACTGAAAGTCGCTTTGTTTGAGAAGATAATTTTCCCGGTCATAAAAGAGCAGGAACGGTTTGATTTTTTCTTGCAAGGTTTCCCATTTCGCCTGCAATAAATTGAGATCATCGCGTGTAAGTCGAGTACGTGATTCAAAGCTATGATTTTCCATTTGGTGACAAAGTCTGGAAAAGGAGGTCAGGCCGGCGATCGCAGTACTGCCCTTTAACGTGTGCAGCAATTGCCGCTCGGCGCTGAGCGGTTGTTGTCTGGCGATGAGATTGGCAATGATGACTTCAATCTCATGCAAAATTTCATTGGTAAAATGACGGTTTTTTGCCAGATTTTCGATGATAGCGAGCATTTCCTTACGTGACTCTTCGGCGATTTCGGCATTGATACGATCGGTGATATCGCTGACAACCACCATCACAAATTTCGCCTGCGTTCCCTGCCCCGAATCGACTAATTTAATATCAAATTCCAGATATCTTTGCTCCGGGGTCTGTAACTGTTTCGGTACCTGCTTTAAGGCGATTTCCGCCGGCAAAACACTTTGGTTAAGCTGCATCCAGGAAATTTCCACCCAATTGGCGAAATTTTCATCTGTCTGGCGGAGATACTCCCAAAATAGCTGGTTTTCATCCGGATGACCAAACCAGTCCGATAAGGAGCGTGAATATTCGCCGCGCATGGTGCCATCAAAGTTGACGATAATGAGTCCTTGCGCAACGCTATCTAAAACTAAGCGCGCATTTTTATGCGCCTCTTCTGCGACCAAGCGCAGTCGCTCGGTTTCTTTCTTGGCAGTTTCAATTTCTGCCAACATGCGGTTTTTGGCGATCTCATACAGGCGAACCAATAGCGGAATCAGAATCATCAGTCCGACAAAGCCAAAAAACTTGGCCTGCGGCCGTTTATCTTCTGGAATGAGAGACGTAAATCCATAATTATTCGTATAGTAATTGCTTGTACCACTCAGCAAACAGACGCCTAGCCAGAGCATACCCTGCTTGGTCTCCTGTAAAATCATCGCTATAATCGGAACCGATGACAACCAAAAGATTGAGGCACTATCGATCCCTCCGGCAGTGATATTGGCTATCATCAAGACCGAGTAGTAGGTGCAAAGTAATTGCGTGCTTGCCAAGACAAAAGATTTTGTGAAACGCAAAACCAAAGGGATCGTCGCAGTAAAGCTCGTTCCTACTGCCAGCATGATAGCAATCGAAGGGACGCGATAGCGGAAGGTATACAAAAGGGCGTAAAAGACCCCAAAAACGACCAGAGAGCTGGCAAAAATAATCAACAGCCTGGCCCGACGCCGGCGTTCAAAGTCTCCCTGCAAGTATTCATCAGGAATGAAGCGATCGACCAGTTTCGGCCGGTGGCTGTCACTTTGATCCTTAGATTGCTGAAATTGCTGCCCAGACATAGATTTCCTGCCATAATATCAACAGATTCGCTTGCACGATTGACACTTACATCGGTTGCTGCCAAGGGATTAATGAATCGAACCAAGAAAAAATTTGGTACTATCTCTGGACGGATCGCTTATTTGAACTTCAAACCTTTGATAATCATAGCTTTCGCGCTCAGGCGAGCAGCCCACCCCGGATTTTATTAGTGTCAAATTTAATGGCCGTCATGATTTCTTGGATCAAACCTTTTACCCTTCGAACTTCTCCCGTCGCCGAGCTTCAGCGCTTTGGCAAATGAGCGAAAAAATTTGCATCCTTGACGAATTTCAACTATCACTAGCACGATACGGGATGTATTGATGAGTTCCAAAGGTTTTGGCAGGCAGCTTGCAGCTGCGGCCGCGTGATGGAAGATCATTGTAGATTGCAAAGGCAGCGTGACCCATTTCAACCAACGCTGGTGGGCTTATCAGCAAAAGAACCAATCGGAGCTGATTCACCTGTCGCATGAAATTCGCGGCTCGGCAGCGATGTTTGGCTTTCATGAGCTCTCCAATTGGGCCGGGCAGATTGAAGATATTTGCCGGCAGCGCTTGACTCAAAACCTCAGCTGGGACTTGATCAGGCAAGGCCAAGATCTCATCAGACCTTCAAATGACAGCTCGGCAAGCATTGTCAGTATAAGCTAGGCGTTTCGCAAAGCAGCACTTGGATCTTGCAAAGTCAGCCAGAGTCTGGAAAGCTTGGCTCCATGCAGCTGCTGACTTGGAGGATGTATGAAACTTTATGGCTCGTCAAAGACCCGCGCGCTTCGTTGTATGTGGATGATGGAAGAATGTGAGTTTGACTATGAGCACGTTTATCTCGATCCCAAAAACGGCGAACACCGCCAGGGTGAGTATCGAAATCTGATAAAAAATGGCAAAGTGCCTTACCTGGTCGATGATGATGGCTTGGAGCTGTTTGAATCATCTGCAATTTGCGTCTATCTGGCAAAAAAAGCCGGGCGAACTGATCTTTGGCCATCGAATGATCTCAGACAAGAGGTGCTGGCTCAACAATGGCTGTCATTTGCCTTGCAAGAACTCGACCCCTATCTGTGGATTAGCTTTTTACACGGCCAATTATTACCTGAAGCGCACCGGGTGAACGAGATTGTGCCCTATTGCCTTTCATACCTGCAGCGTTCACTACGTATGGTTGAGAAGGGTCTGGCTGAGCGTGCCTTTCTTCTTGGTGAGCAAATGAGCGTTGCTGATATCTTGGTTGGCCACTGCCTCATGTGGAGCACGGCGATCGATAAGGCGCTTCTTAGCGAGAACTTGCGCCATTACGTGAAACGCCTGCGAGAAAGACCTGCTTTCCGTAAAACTATCGCTCTACCTTAAAATGGCCAGCAGCAAACCAATGAATCGGCGTTTGCTGCTTTTTTATTTCTAGCTCGTCTATGCCCTGATAAAACAACGCAAACCTTTCCCATTCCGAAAAAGAATTTTTTCAATTTGACTAAGAAATCACGCCAGGCTACCGAAATGCTGCTATAGCGTTCAGCATGCTGAAACAGCTCGGTGCTGGTCTTGGCTTGCGCGGCCAGGCAAGCTTTGGCCGCAGCTTTTTGACTGCAGCCCCCTATATCGATCTCAGTTCTGATCTGCTCGCAAGAGCCTGGTATCATGACCAGGAAAACAGCCTGCAGACGGCTGCGGGTGAGACTTATCAGCGCCTGGCCACCGGCATAAATTTTTATATTGATTTCCCTGGTTTATCAATCGGACTGGGCATGGAATGGGGGCAGCGATTGCATCCCCGGGAAAATAATTCGTCTTATCAGAGTTTGCAGCTCATGCTGCGCAGTCCGTAAACACGATCATGACAAAAAAGCCCTTTAACCAGCTATTTTTCCTACCATTACCGAGCTCTTTTAGGTAAAGGCAGCAAACTACCGATACATTCTACAAGCTAAATTATATAAAACTTGGGGTAAAAGCATGAAATATTGCACGTGCATGGGCAAAATCACGGGTTGGATCATCATTCTATCCGTCCTAGGCTGCAGCTCGCATGAATTTTCACCACCAAGCGAAGCTTCCAACGAAGTCTCTGCTCCAAGTAATTTAGAACAGCAAGAATCGGGAAATGATGTGGCGGAGGAGTCGGTGGGTTTTGATGAAAAGCAGGCACAAGCCAACGAACCGGTGCCTGTCGCTGGCTCCTTTCTCAGCTGTCAATATCCTGATGGCCAAATGCAAAACTCCACCAGTTTGCAGGTTAATTGTCAGCTAGAGAATATCAACTACCAGCCCATGGAAGTTGAGGCTAAATTTGCCAAAGTTGCCAGCGATGGTAGTAAGCATCCGTTACAAATCGTCAGTTTTGATCGTGAGAGCTGGACTTGGGTGCTTAGCGAAGATATGGCAAGCCTTTCCTATACCACTTTACTTGGGGAAATAAGCATTGATGGTCAAGGGCCGTTCATGTTTTCTGATGAGATTGATGATCCGGTGGCTATGAGCTTGTTTAGCGGATTTTGGTTAACGAGCGAGCCGAATAACAATGCTGGTGGCGAAAACTGTGTGGAGATGGTCACGCAGGCTGGTCAAACCAATCATATTAATTTTACTGGTTTGAACAGCGGCCCCTTGCAGCGCTTCAATGATGTACCCTGCGGTATTCAAAGAAACTTTCTTTGTAAGAACATCGATCCTTCATCGACTGCAGACAAGTGGCTGGTGAGTGCGGCTGCCAACAATTTTAGCTCCCGGGAGACTGCCTGCCCCGAAGGCTTTGCTTTTGGAGTACCATTTACCAGCGCCGAAATTATGGCTGTCAATGCTGTGATTGACGCCAGCCCTGAGCTCCTGTCTGTTTGGGTTGCCATACAGCGAAACCCCGAGCAGCTTGATCAATTTCAATGGTTGCGAAAGTAAATACGATTGCTCTACTTTAAATGCTCCTTTGCTGCCAGGCGCTGGTTGGTAGATTTTTTTTCCTTTGCCTGATAGGTAAAGGCACGTGGCACGTCGCCGACGACTATAAAACTTTCTCCGCCTTCACCACAGATATCCAGCTCGCGACAAATATCAATGACCCCCTGCAAGCGCTCAGCCGGAATCATCATGCGCACCACCTCGCGAGCTGGTAGAACGCGCTGATCGCTTTGCAAAGACGGTCGAATCAATTTGGGACTTAAAACAGTGGCACCTGTCACGCCTAGTCGCATCACTTCACGGGCTAAGGCTGCCGAATATCCCTCGTTCATAAAAGCACTCACTTCGATACCAGTCATATAGCTGCGCTTGACTTGCTGGTCTATACCTGTTGCTCCCTGCCGCCAGGAAAAATCCCCTTTTAAAGCATCAATGGCGGCAATGATCTGATCGATGCTCGCTGCATGACCCACCTGACGATTCGAGCTTTTAAAGTTAATCATGCCGCAGGAAACGGGGGTCTGGTAGATAAATCCTCGCCCTGGCCTTTCCAGGCGGCCAACTCGGATAATTTTTTCGGTGATAAAATCGGCCTCGGTCGGGCCAACCACCATCAAGATCAAATCTTTTTCTTTCGGCAAAGTGATCCGCAGTAAACCCAGGCGATCGCGAATACCTGTGCCGGCACCATGCATTACTGTCGGCACCACACCAAGATGCAAGAGCATTCGCACCACGTCGTCTGCTTCTCCTCGCTGGACGATGCAAGTGATACCCATCAATTGGCGAAAGATTTGGAAGCCAGCCGGGTGATATTGGGACAGATCAAGATTCTGATTTAAACTGATTCCCGGATGGCATTGGCTGAGTTTTAACCGTTCACTGTAGACGGTGCCGCGCCCCGGAATATTTAAGCGACATCGTTTCGCAACCATAGCGATCGCCTGCTCTTCAGCGGCAATCGGCACAAAAAAACGAAGTATCTCCACCGGCTCGGAAGCTAATCCAGCCGAGCGCAGCAAAACCGCTAAGCCACGCGGGTCTTCCAGGACGGCCATACGTCCTGAGTAGTTGTAAATATCGTAGATACCTGCTTGATGCAGTTCTTCTAAGAGACCCTTAAACAAGCTGCCATGCACCATACAGGTAATTTTGGCAATTTCCAATTCCACGTCTATGTTCTCCTGCATCGTCAGGTTGCCTAGGAATTTTAAGCATCATTTAAAATACGTAACTGTCGCCGGTTGACATGTAAGCCAACAAGCAGCACAGCAAGAATCGGTGCAACCGAAGCCATAGCCAAGATGCCAAAACCTTCGACGACACCTGATTGCTGGCTGATTCCAAGGCCCATAGCCAAAACTAGTGGTACAGTGATTGGTCCGGTCGTCACACCTGCACTGTCCCAACCAATGTTGACAAACTGTTCACTGGAAAATGAGGAAATAAACAAAAGCAATAGATAGGGAGGCATCAGCATCCAAAAGAGCGGCAGATCCCAAATAATCTTTGCCACACCTAAGCTAATGCCTAAACCAACGCCAACACCGACGGTTTGGATCAACAGGTTTTTTTTAAAAGTACCAACCGTCAAATCCTCTACGGTAGAACCGAGCGTATTCAAAGCGGGTTCAGCTAGTGTGGCACCATAGCCCATAAAAAAAGCGAAGAGTAAGATGACGATCATGCCACTTACTTCCCCATAGGCACTAAAGATCGGACCATGAGTCGGCACAAAACGGTATTGACCAGTTAATTCATTCAGATAGTTTTCATCATAAAGAATCACGCGATAATCATTCCCATCAGGTAAATAAAAAAATTGCTCAACTTTGCCGTCTTTACGGATTGCAGATTGCAGGATGTCCTTATCAAAGCCATCGATCGCTGTTTCCTGTTCGACGAGTTCGACGGCAGTATAGGCTGCCGGTAGCCGACCACCTACCTGGTTGCCAAGTTTGGACAAACCAAGCTCGATGCCGAGAAAGAAGATACTCATACCAATCAGGGCTAAAGCGATGCCAAAAAAGATCTCATCAGCTTGGCTGAAGCGTTCGCGTAAAAACAGGCGATAGACGACGAGTAGAAATAAAGTTAATGGCAAAATAGCTTGGCTTGCGCCTAAGAAACTCGCTTTAATTTTCTGCAGCCTGTTTTCGGGTTTTTCAGCGGTTCCTTGTTGACTCGACAGTCTGGCATCACGAATCGTCGCCAGGGATGGAAAAAGAGAAACATGTAATTGATGATCACCTTTTTCTAACAATAAGCGGAGCAAATCATCTTTTGCCAGCTTCGTTCCTAAACTTGATGATAAATAGGCCTCGTCTTCGAGCAGTTTTTTCATGCCCGCTAGGAAAGCTTGCTCATCACCAAAATAACTCATCCAGGCAGAAGGCTGTGCCTCTTGCAAAGTATAAGCCAGCATGTCCTTGTCTGAAGGAAAGAGCCTGAGAGCACGCTCTCGCTCGGCTAAGGAAAAAAACTGCTCCTGGGGCATCGGCTGTGGAACGCTATCACGCAGATAAATCCCAAGACTTAATACCGTGATAATCGGCATGAGAGAGGCTAGCGTCACGACGCCAAAACCACTCGCTACCCCTTCATCGGTATGCCCGGCAACGACTCGGCTAATACCAATGCCCAGAGCTAAGACCAAAGGAACCGTTACCGGTCCGGTGGTAACTGCCCCACAATCCCAGGCCAGTCCCAGTATTTGGGTCAAATTATCATCTAGAAAACAATAGGCGCTCAACGCGATCACCAAAGGCACAAGGATGTAAAGAAGAGGTTTTAACGACCAGTTATATAGAAAGCGGAGCATGCCGAGAACAACTGCAATGCCAACTCCTATGCCTACCGCGTAAACCAAATAGTCTGCATGATAATTCAGCAGATTAAAAAGCAGTGGCGCTTCCCAGGCCTTGACCGACGAACCCGCAGCCCGCAATACACCGATGGCCGGCTCAGCGAAGGTCGCACCGATACCAAGAATCAAGGCAAAGATCAGCAAGCCGATCAGTGGAGTTCGACGAGGTAATTTCAACCCCAGACTTTCGCCTAGCGGCATTAAACCAACTTTGAGGCCCTCAATAAAAAATGCCAAGCCCAAGATGACAAGAGCCATACCCCCCGCTATGGTCGCTGCATCGGTGATAGCGATTTTCAGGACCCAGATTTGAAATAAAATGAGATAAGTAATGATGAAGGCCACTGCTCGTACTTGTTCCAAAAGGCGGCGACGCAGGTAAGGCAGCAGCAGGTCCAATGATTCACGCAATCCGATCACAGCAAACCCCAAAGAAATCCATGCAGCTAAATATGACTCAAAATACTATACATCTTTCGCAATAAGGAAGAAATGTCGTTTGCAGAAAGGGCTGAAGAGCGCAAAGGAGCCGGTAGACTCCCTTGCGTCAGGCTTGCGTGAATTGAGACGAGGCAAAAAAGCGAGATCAAGAGCGATTATTGATAGTACCCCCACCAGCGACCGACAGCGCCAGAATGATCGCCCCATTCGCCTTCAAAGCGGCCTGAGCGTTCATCGACAATTTCAAAGCGGAACCAACCTTCTGAGTTTTGAGCGGACCATTCGCCGTTTGCGACCTTGCCACCCAGAGTATAAGTCACATTACTAAATTGTCCGGTAAATCCGGCATCTGACTGGAAGCTGCCCCGATCACCGTCAAAGTCTAGCATCGCTTGATAATTGCGCTGATTGTAGGCTTTGTAGTAGCTGACAAATCCCTGGTCAAAATAAGTTTTCTCAGGACATTTCTTCCACTGCCAGCTCCAGCTCAATTCGTAATTGTTATTGGCTTCATCCATCGCCACATAGGAGTAGCCGTGACGATTTTGATTGATATCGATATCAATTTCCGAGTTAAGCTTGACATACTGGTCATGAGCAGAACATGCGGTGAAATTCCAATCATCCATTTGCGCCACAAGTTTGAAATCGCCAGAGTTGCCAGCATTAAAGTTCTGACTCCAGAAGGCCTCAGTCTGCATCGGGCTTAACTGATAAAAGAGGCTGGCACTGCCCTTGGCATCTTCTGCCATTTGAAAGACACCAGCCATTTCAGCTGATACCGCACGAAATTGCATGCCGGCCGGAACTTTGATCGTCGCATTCAGCTCGCAGTTTTTTGCCTGATAACCGACTCCCTCGTTTTGTAAAACAAAGTCCTGAAAGTATACTTGCAGCGATTCGTTATGAAAGCCATCTGAGCTCATTCCAAAATTGCGAACCTGGCGATCAACAGAGCCACAATCAAACGACGCGTCCAAGCTCATTAAATTGCCGTCATTTGCCATCAATGAAGTTGGCAATAGGCTCATCGCGACAGCAATGGATTTCCACATAGTTCCCATCGGTATTCTCCTAGTCTTCACAGGTAGCGACTTGTAATTGATAGTCCACGACCTTACTGGTTAAATATTGCAATTCGGGTAATTTTTGGCCGCTAGCGGCATTGACAAAGTAAGTGCTGCGCAAATCAAAACGCTCCTTACGATCCGCTTGGCAAGCACTGATCGTCGGTAACTTGAAGCGCAGCAGTAAATCTTTTTGCTCGGCATGCAGCTGAGGCCCTGCCGGCAAACGATAATATTGAAAAGTACTCAAGGTCTCTTCACCAAATCGCGAGCGCACCACGGCTGCTATTTGATCACCTTTATTCTGCAAGCGTCCACGAAAGTGCGCTTCTAAGGTGAGCCCCTGGAGCGCAAAGCCTTGCGGGATCACAAGTTCCACGCCACCAAGTTCACAGCGGGTAAAAATCTTTTCACTGTCAGCGCTGATATTTTGGCACGCATCTGTTGTCGCAAATCCTTGCTGGATCTGAAACGCAGCAGGTTTTGTGATTTCTGGTGCCTGGCCATGCACGGCACGACAAGCCAGCAGCGATAGCAAAGCACACATTTGAAGCTGGTGTTTTTGCGCCATGTTGCTTTCTCCCTTTGATGGAGAAGATGGTCTTCTCCATCTCCCATCACGTTTAGTAGCAAGGCTTATACTTGATCTTGCAAAGTTTGGTGTAATGGGAGCTGGTACCATCATCCATGACAATCAAAGTAGAACCCGACTGGTCATACGAAGGTTGAGTGGCATGCACGTGAATGGAGCTTTCCACCGGAATTCTAGCGCCACAACGCTGATAATCCGGCTTCAAATCCCAACGGGTAATATCGCCGGTATAATCGACGAATTCGCCCGCGTAATCATCACCAGCCTTCAGGCTGTATTGTGCTGTCGTACGAACGCTTGGCCCATTGGCTGCCCGGTGGGAAACGGTTAGGCGGGCGGTTCCCATATCAGAGAGTTGATAAGTACCATTTACAGAGAACTGGAAAAGGTCCAATTGATAATGAGGAGCGAGCTCAATATCGTAGTTCATGGTACAACGCTTACGATCAAAGGTGACAAAGCCATCGGTCTGGGCGTAAATCGAGTCAAAAAAGGCTGCGATATAATACTCACCATTTTCTTCCACGACGCGAATATCGTCAAAATCACAGTCACCGGACAATTGTAAATTGCTGACAGTCGCGGGACTGGAAACAGCCAGAGCACTACTCAGCAAACCAGCAGCCATAACAAAAATCGAACTCGAACGCATAGAATGTCCTTTCCTTGAAGAAAAATTTCTCAACTTCCTCAGGTAAGAACGACAAGGAAAAAAAATATTGCACGATGAGCGCTATTTTATGAAAAAAATATTCATCAAAAATATTTTTTTCATAAAATACCAAGGTGGCTGTGCAGGCTTCACCAGAGTTCTTGTGACGGCACTCCAAGAAAATAACCAGCCAATTAATACAGAAATGATCGACTTCTTTATCAAGATATGTCACAAATGAAGGAACACTCTTTCTGCTAATTCCTATGAACTGTGGGTTTCATTGCACCACTTTGTCTTCTGTGAGGAGTCGTTGTCATGTCCCGAACCGTCCTGCATCGACAAGTGAAACGCTGGCTACGCCTTGCGGCGAAGCTGCCAGAGGAAGGCTCTCAACGGCAAAACCCCATGGATCGAAGGCAATTCATACACGGCGTCGGAAAGGCTGCACTTTTAACTGTCCCCGGCGTCCTCCCTTCACCATTTGCATTTGCCGGAAAAAGCAACTCAACGATGAAAGCCGTTCCTTTAAGCATCGTCGGTGGCGGATTAGCCGGCTTATGCACCAGCTACACCCTGGCCAAAGCAGGACTGAGAGCGGAAGTATTTGAAGCAAGCAAGCGCTGCGGTGGACGTATCAGAACACGACAAAACTTTTATCAAGAAGGTCTGTTCTGTGAAGAAGGCGGTGAATTTATCGACAGCGATCATCACGCCTTGCAAGGTCTGGCAGCTGAATTAAACATCCCTCTGCAGGATTTACGCAGCCAGGATCGGGGGGTGGTGCAGGAATATTATTTCTTCGACGGCAAGCGTTACTACGAAAAAGATGTGATTGCGGCCTTTGCGCCGCTAAGTCGGATTTTACGCAAAGACACACAGGCCTTGTTTCGGGACGATGAATTTTTTGTACCGACGATTTTCGATCGCAGCGATGGTGATGTCAGGCGGCTCGATGAAACTTCGCTGGCTGCATATTTACACGCGCTAAAATCTGAGGTTGAAAGCTGGGTCTTAGAATTGATCAAAGTTGCCTATATCGGTGAATATGGCCTGGACCCTGAGCAGCAGTCGGCTCTCAATCTGCTCATCCTCATCGACCCCAAGGTAAAAGAAGGATTTCGCATTTTTGGTGAAAGCGATGAAGGTTTTCGCCTCCAAGGTGGCAACGAACGCATCATACAAGCCTTGCAAGAGCGGCTTGTCAAATTTGACATCCCCTTACACCTCGAACATCGCCTGGTGGCTGTTAAAGAGCATAAAAACCACGTCAGCCTTATTTTTGACGTCCAAGGAAAGACGCTGGAGCAGCAAACGCAAAATGTCATCTTTGCAGTTCCCTTTACTACCTTGCGTGAGGTCGAGGGCATCGACAAGATCAGTTTGAAGTCGAGTCAGCGAAAAGCCATCCTGGGACTTGGATATGGCAGCAATAGCAAGTTGATCATGGCGACGACCAGTCGCTTCTGGCGTGAATCGACAGCAGCCTGGCAAGCATCCAATGGTAGCTTGTTTACCGATCTGCCCAGTCAATCCTTCTGGGAAAGCAGTCGCATGCAAAATACTAGCGCCGGAATCCTCACCTGCTATCTCGGCGGCAAGAGCGGCTTGGCAGCCGATGCTGATACTTCCAAGCAGGTTTTAAGCGATCTCGCGCAAATATATCCCGGCAGCGCGAAGCATTTCACCGATACGATCCAAGTTGCCAACTGGTCACAGAACCCTTTTGCGAAAGGTAGTTACAGCTGCCCCATGCCAGGCCAGTATACAAGTATGATTGGCGCTTGCTCAAGGCCAAAGAAAAGCGATCGCTATCTGTTTGTTGGCGAGCATTGCTCTGTTGATTATGGCGGTTTTATGAACGGAGCAATCAGCAGCAGCCTCCAAGTCGCTGCCACCCTACTTTCCGGCTCCTAAGAATTTAACACAATCAGGGGGATCCAGGCGGCACCGAAAATTCAGACTGCTGCTTTGCGAAGAGAAAAAGTCAAAGGATTACCCTGTACCCTTTTAAATTGCCAACACTCCTGCCGGTTTTGCCTAACTCAAACGGACTTGACAAGTTCGCTCTAGTATAATACCCGATTCCCATCCACTAAAATTAAGCGTAGGTATAGGGCTGGCACCTAAATATAAATAAAATTTCACAATCTTTACGTACTTGATTCAAAGTGGGTTCTATGGAGGTAAATTTGGCTCTCATCAGACCCGTAGATGTCTTAGCACATATACTGCTTCACAGCTTCTTGTTTGGCCTATTCCCTGCCACTAGCTTTGCCAAAACGGAAACTCTGCGCTGCGGGGTCGCGCTCGGCTTTCCGCCCTACCAATATGATGGCGAAAAGCAAAAGCCCCTGGGCCTGGATGTTGAAATTCTCCAGACCATCGTTGAAGGCAGCCCTTATCGACTCTCCTTCATCGTCGATGATTGGATCAATTTAATGGCTTCACTACGCTTTGGCATCATCGACTGTATTTGCGGCATGGAAATGACGGAAGAAAGGAGCCGGTATTTTCACTTCTCCCGCCCGCTGTATCAACGCAACAGTGTTGTCATCACACTTGCCAGCCAAAAGCATATCAATGAGTTCAAAGACCTGGTCGGCAAGCGCATCGGTCGGGATCTGCATTCTGCCGTTGAAAAGGAATTTAAGAAACTTGACCTGATAGGTTCTCTTCGCCTCCTCCGCGTGTCTAGTAAAGAGGAAGGCATTCTTGCTCTGAAAAGCGGTAAAATTGATGCGCTGAATTTACCGCTGGAAGTCGCTCATTACTTAGCTGCAAAGCACGAAATCCCGATCAAGGTAATTCATGAAAATCCGCCAAATGCTCCAGTTGCTTTAGCCGTTCGTCAGGGTCGACAGGAACTGCTGCGCAACTTGGAAAAGCTGATCGCCGAAAAATGGTCGACGATCGATGGCATCATCAAAACTTATCAACAGCATTGAATTTTTTGACACAAGTAGCATTCCAAGTAGGGCTTATTTGGGAATGCCTTAGGCAAGGCACGAGGCGAAAATAAACCACAGTGTATTCTGATATATGAGGATTTATTTTCGCCAATAAAACGAAGCAAAAGGTATTTCCGGATGGGCCTTAGAGGCCTAAGGAACGATCCAACCACTGCAGCAAAATTGCTTTTTCCGCAGCTCCGAGAGGCGCTTCCGTTGCCGGAGGCATGGTATCACCAGCGATTTGTAACGTATAAGCATTGGCCTGTGCCCGAGCGGTAGCAAAGCTATCAAAACCCGGATGACAACCGGCACACTGGGCATTTAGAATCGGCTGTACTTCGCTGTTAAAGCTTAATTCCAATTGCGGATCAGGAATCGACAACTGCAACGCTGACCTTTCAAATAAACTGCTACCTGCCTGAAATATGGTTCGACCGGCAAAGCTTGGCGTCTCAATGCCTTGAGTGAAGAGGGCAAGCTTTAAACCAGCCAATACCTCTGCCCCCAAGGGAAGCTGGAAGGGCGAAACTAACCAGCGCCATTGCTCATCACTGCCGCGAGTCAATGTCATCAGTGAATTGGCCGTTAAGAACCAAAAGTGATCATTTCCTTCACCAATACCAGCCGCAATCGCTGTCACGGCTTCCTCATTTTTCTTCGGTAAGTCAAGGTTGACAAAACGTGCACGGTTTTCTTCACGTTTGATAACATTGACACGCCCTTGCTCATTGCCCAGGATAAACGCCCCTGGCCCCACATAGAGGATCTTGAAGCTACTGCCTTCTTCCTGCATTAACTCTGGCGTCACATTACTCAGGGCGATCTGGCCTAAGCCTTCAGGATCTGCTGCAACTGGAAAGGCTACCGTCGCTTCGCCGACCAGCCAGAAATTTTGCTCTTCCATCACATAAATGCGACTATCCGGCGGTAAGATGACATCATTTCCCAAGGGGCTTAGGACGGCTGTCTCACTAGATTCGTCAAACAGCCAGGATTCTTGGTTCTGGCCGTAAAATATCGTTTTGGTTGCAGAAATTTTATGTATCGCGTGTATCCCCTGCAGAAAGTCCGCCGGTAAAAGGCTGGTATCAACTTCTGCCAGACTAGCGAACGACTCAAGAGCATCTCCTTCGATGATCACCGCCCGCTGCGGCCCGTCATCGGTAATGGCATCAACGGTTTGTACACCATCACTGCTCTGTTGATCCAAAGCAGCGCTTGTCAAGCCCCGTCTGTCGACGACTTCTTCTTGGGGCGAGCAAGCCAGGCCGCTGAATGTCAGACAGACGATGAGTCTGACGATAAAGTTTCCCATTTGATTATCCTCCTACCGGGCAATCTTTTTCAGGCCGATTGCATAGCCTTCGCTAAAAGCTCACAAAACATTTTTCTCTAGAGCCTTTCTTACTGAAAGGCTGTGAGCTGGACTTTTTCAACACCCATCAAAGACACCTGGTTGTTCAATTGCGTTAAACGCAACTCGGCATGGGTCACCTTTTTATTGCGGCAAGAGTCGACGTTGATAAACTGCAAGGTTTTCGCTTTGGCAGTAATGGCAACCTCGCTGAATTCTCCTTTGTTATCGGGGTCGGCAAAGCAGCGAACTTCTGCCCGGATATCTTTCCATTCTTCCGATTGAGCTTCTGCTGCCTGCCAGGTAAACCCGAGCTGGCGCAAAGCTTGATCTTCCTTCCACAGTCCAAGCTTGGTGAAATCATATTCATTCAAGCTATTATTCAAATATAAAGTTGCACCGGTAAAATCAGTGTACATGTATGGGTCACCGCCAATATTTTCGGCGATCTTTACCGCGTCGATACCTTTGGTAAAGTCAAGCGGGTCTTTTAAGCGGAACAGATAAACATCACCGACCGTTCTGACAACACCAACCATACTGCCATCACCTAAGGCACTCAATGGCCCAACACCTGCCCCCACCGCACCATTATCGGCGAGATTATAGGTGGCAAAGCCGTTGCAATTTGGTTCGTTATAAAAGCAGTTATGAGGATAAATACTTAAATTGGTACCATGCGAGCCCCAAACCGAGTTGGTTTTTGGTTCAAATGCGAGCGTGTAGTAGTTGGTCGCATTTAAAACATTACCTAGCCGATCACCAGCCATAGCATAACTTGCCTGATTAGCACCTGGGGCTCCATTAACACTGACCGTCAAATTCGGGATGTTATTGGACACAAAGCCAGCATTTGGCGCTGTCGTCACCGGCGCTTCCTGCTTATTTCGCAGGTTCACCGCCCGTGTACCAGCTGTGGCGCGAACAAACTGGCCGTAATAAAGCAAACGCACCTGATCAATATAACAGCTATAGCCCCACACAGCATTGTGAACCTGGACGGCAGCACTGGCCATATTAAATTTGGGGGCATATGGCGGAGTGTTTTCTTGTGGGATTTCAACAAACATACCGACACCATAGCCGATCCCTATGTAGCGGTTACCATCGCGCCGATAAGAAACGACACAAGCCCTAGCACCTGCCGGCACATTAGGAATCTGATAGTAATTGCTGGCGTTCTCGACCAAGGCTCCCTCAGGGATGGCATCATGCAAGAAGTAAAGATGCCCTTGCTCCTTGGATACGACCACGCCGCCACCTTCCAGAACATAAGTTCTGCTACCACCAGCACCCGGCGAGCGCAGGCCAGTCCAAGCTTTTGAGCTTACCACCTGACCGTTTTCCAGCCTTAAGTGCCTAGCCAGCCCATTGCTGGTTGCAAGCCAAATATGGTTTTCTTCATTCGGCGCCAGGCTTTTGACTTCATAGCCACCGCGAAAGTTGGGAATAATCTGGTTTTCAATCAAATTTTCCGCTGGTTTTCTTGTGACGACAATCGAGCTAGGAGCAATTTCCGGACTTTCTTCTTTCACTTCGGAGCTTGGGGGCTCAGGCAATGCATCCTCACCTTGTACAGGCTGAGGTGCAACTTCATTTTTATTGCCACGAAAAGTATTTTTATTACATGCCGCAAGCCATGAAAGCGAGAGCAATACCACCATCATCCCCAAAACGCCATGGTGGTTGAATATTTTTTTATGAAGTTCTGACTTTTTAGTCATGCTCAATTTCCTCAGTCAAGTTTCGATATTCGAGGGCATCAATACAGCCCAATCGATACTGCAGTCACTTCTTCGCTCAATCGATAAACACCCCAACTGGTCGCAACTTTTGTTTTGCCTCGGGCATCAACAGCTTTGATCATAGTGATTTCGTTGAGATCAAGACTGCCATCGCAAAGAAGTGCGTTTCCCATTAGATAGCCATCCATGGTCGCGACCATGGATTCCGAACAAGCCGTTCGTCGATAGGCTTCTTCCAGATCAGACCATTTATGGGAATATTTCAATTCGCCCTTGCTATCATAGAAGTGCAGCATAGGGTCGCCTTTATTCGCATTGATGGCGCGCCCACCCCACATCACATTTAATTTTATGGCTTGATTATGAATGCTGCTCGGGCCTAGTTCTTTATTAACGGCGATGGGTTGAATACTGATCGTCTCCCCCAGTGCCGGGGTCCGATATTTTGGCTCTGGTGCACAATTAAAAAGAAAAAAGCTTAATAAGCCCAAGATAGCCATTGGCCATACCCAAAGCTTACGCAATTGCCTTTTCATGATTTGATCCCCCTTCATGATGCCTGTCTCTTACCCTTATGGACATCATCGGTTTTTTGCCAAAGGAAGCTAAGTTTATTTTTAAAAAATTTTCATCTAGCGGAATTAATTCGATAATCCAGGGGAAATTTGGCTTGAATAAAAACTGGAAAATTTGCGACTCGGCTGGTTTCAAAGGAATATTGTCAGTATATGAAACGACTGACCAATAATTGGACATGCTGCTAGGAAGCAGGGGCTGCAGATTTCACCAAAACCTCGTACAGAGCCTGGCTACGAATTCCATAATATTCATAGGTGCAATTCGACCTTCCAGCATAGTGATCAATTTGAATGTCGGCCTCAATTCCTCGGTGGAGTGACGAAGTTTTATCAGTGTACACATCTTGTTCTGCACAGGCTGCCGCAAGCAGCGCAGTCATCACTACCAATACAATCTTCATGCTCCCCCCTCTTTAGATGCTGCTGAAAAAATTCTCAATCCCGCCGCAACAGAAAAAACTAGCGAAGTTCGGCCGCCTTTTGATGAGGACTGTTTTTCTCTTGGCAACAACGAATCAGGAATTTTTTCCGCAGGTCTCCCTTAGGGAACGTTTCGGTTAAGTTCCCAGCCATAATCAAACTTTCTTTTTTTGCCCATTATAACTCTGATTTATTGCGGCAAATTCTTCTCTGATTGGGCGAGGAGATTTTTGATTTCTGTGTCCAGTTCAATTTGACCAGCACGAAAAAGCAGAACTTTTTTCACAGGCTGCTTACTTGGTGCACAGTAATACGCCCCATCGCCTTCTCCTAGCCTTGACGATTTTTTTCGGTTGTATCACTGCCCTGACTTTGTGTAAAGGTCTATATTGATTGGTATTTATCTTCCAAAATATCAAGGTAGCGCAAGCAATGCCCCATCCGCAACGACTTGAGGCCGCCAAAACAGAAAATCATCAATATCGCTGTCTATCGCGACATTGCGCGCCTGAACGAGTATCGTGACTCTTCCTGCTGCCAGTAATTTTTTTTCTGCTAAAACAATGCGATTAGCTTTGGCCGGTACCAGATGCTCTTCCATCGAACCGTCGGGATAGGTGACAAAGATCCGGTGCTGATCCAAATCCGTTCGGGACGAGATTCCACAAAGCTTGGGAATTTCCAGATCAATCGTTGTCTGGTCATTGATCACATCAAAGGCAAAGCTTTTTTCGGTAAAAACTCCCTCAGCATTGACCAAGTTCAAAGCTTCTTCCAACTGAGTTTCACTACAATCAGGATTAGCTGCTGCGTTTAAGGCCCCATCGCCCAGGATGAAAAACTCGCGCTCACCCAGTAGTAAAGTTTGTACTTCTGTCGCTTCCTCTTCTGCCACAGGTGAAACTTCTTCGACCACTTCCTCCACGACTTCTTGGGCTGCCTCTTCACCGAGGTCTAAGACTTCTTCTATGGTTTCCGGTGGCAATTCCACTATCTCATTTTCAATCTTTTCTGATGAACGTTTCAAAACTTGCTCTCGTGCTGCGCTTTCAAACTGCATTGGCACGTCGCTAACTTGATCTGGATGGTAAATGGATAGGCTTAAAGCCTGAAAAGGGACATCTTTAGCAATGGTAAGAAACCAGGACCAATGACCATCATTACGTCCCGATTCAGAATACGGTCGATGTTCCACGGCTTGAGTTTCACCACTTTCGAATCGCATATAAAACTTCAACTGATATTCGGGTGGCACTTCGACCACTGCATCATCTTTTTGTAAGCGACAAGCGATAAAATGCTCTTCAGCTTGCTCTGCCGTGTCCATTGCCTGACAAAATAAGAATGCCCCGCCAACCATGATGGGCTCACTGGTAGCTTGCTCTTCGTCCTTTTTCTGGATAAGTTCCGTTGATCGTCTTTCAGCCGCAATTTCATCTTGAAATTGGCTCTCGCGGCAAGCGAAGAGGCTTGTCAGCAAGAAAAATAATAATAATATTTTATATGACCGCATGCTCCATACTCCAGCTTTGGATTTCCCCTGCCTCTAATTTTCGCGCAAGTAGCAGTCGCTTTTGCGGTTTGTAAAAAGATCGGAGTTGCAGCCAGATGACTTCAGTCATTTTTTTTCTTTTTTAATCTCCCTATTATTCTAGTAAACTAGGGAACAAGTCCAGGCATTTTTATCAGCAAGCTCCGCTCGCGCCTATAATGGAAAAACACAAAGTTTGGGGCTAAGAAATTGATGAGAAATGCCACGGACGTTAACAGTCCTGCAAGTCGAAAAAGCAAGCCTGCCTGGAGCTCGCTTTTATCCCATGAGCACCATAGACAAGCTGCTGCCCCCAGTCTGTCAAACTTCGCCAGTCACGATTGGAAGTGATATCCAAGCCAGCCAAATCGCTGGAATTGCCAGCCCACGACCAAGCTAGATAACCATAAGTCTCACCATTGCGGTTAGCTTCAGCCATAATCGTCTCGCAATCCACATATTGTCCGGGATAATGCTGACAGGCAAATTCACCAACAACAAAAGGGATTTTCATTTGCCGAACGGTTTGAAAGACTTCTCGCACTCTGTCGGCATTATGAAAAGCATCGTAGAAGTGAGCGCTAAATAAGAGGTTTTCATCGATACCCTGCAGTTGCTCAAAATTTTCCGGAATACTTGCAAACTGTTGACCCCATCCACGCGCATCGATCATCAAAACATGGGGCAGACCTGCATCTCGCAAACGACGTATTTCTCTTTGGTAAGTATTGCGATAAACCTGGTAAGGATCGTGCCAAGAGCCATACCATTCATTGGCGATGTTGATGATCAGCATATCTTGATAACGAAACAGCAAATCCTTCACTTCAGGTCTTGTATACCAATCGACCATAAGCGCCAAATGCCAAGGATCATCCGATCCTGTCGCATTTTGCAGGTTTAACACTGCCACAAGCTTTAAATCCCGTAATTTGGCAAAAATGGCTTCAAGATGCTCCAAACCATGCATATCTTTTCGCTCACATCGACCACCGCGCTCCAGATTATCCGCGCACCAAACAATTCGTACTGTGTTAAAACCATAATTTTTTATATCATTCATCGCATGATAGGCTGGAGTTCGAAAGTATGCATGAGGACTATTCACCCCCCGCATGATGAATTCTCGATGAGTTTTGTCATATAATTTGCCATCGTGAATATAAAAACTGCCGTGCGATTGCTGGAAGCTCATCTTAAGTTGCGCTTTTTCGAAGTTTGAACCACAGCCTTGAAAGATAAAAGCAATGATTACGCATGGGATGATCACACAAAAGTTCCGCAATTGGATTTTCAACTTACGTTCCCCTGACGAAAAATTCTTAAAAGCGACTCAAAAACAGTGACATAATTAAAATGGTTTTTCTACTGTCTCCAGCCAGGGACTTGGCTGACGAACTTTTTGTAGTCACCAGCTAACAATAGTTAGAGCAGATGCACTAAACATCATGCCCATGTCTTTTACGGCAAACAGACGGAAGCTTTAGAAAGCCAAATAAGCCCATCTAAGCCACCTTAATCATAATAATAATTCTATTTCCTGCTAATATACTAAAGTTTACGTGGTTAGACTACCGAAAAGAACTCTAGCCCCACAGTCATGTGAGCCGTACTTTCCTAGAGGAATTTTCAGTTGAAACCAAGGAGACAGCTCTATGAAAACATTGTGGCGACCATTCCTAAATTCTTCTCTGCTCGCCTGCAGCCTGATCGCCCTCATCTCCTGTGGTGATATGGCACCAACCGAGGACGTGGAAGAACAAGCAGAAATGCTCGAAGCTTCAGACGTGAAAAACGATACTGCCTTGAAGAATTCGGCTTATATTGAGGTCTACCCGAAAGGTGTCGCTCAGGAAGATGAAGCGCCTAGCAGTCAAGCGCCTAGCAGTCAACCGACACCCACAGAGGAAGGTCAAGACGCACCCGCTGATGCAGGTGATGATTTAGCTGAAAACGTTAGTGATCCGGGTAGCTCAAATAACGGGGGTGATTCCAGCGGCAATCGTCAAGACGTACCGGTTAGCGACCCTATTGCCGAGGAACCTGCTGGCGACCCTATTGCCGAGGAACCTGCTGGCGACCCTATTGCCGAGGAACCAGTTCATGACGACAGCAACGAGGAAAGCGTCGTCGAAGATCGTATCGATGTGGATCGTCATCGACTCGTCGTCGACCAGGCTAGCTCCCAGGACTTGATTCAAATCCGACCAAAAGAAGGTCTGACCGAGTTTGCCGTCGGTAAACACCCTGACTTTCGAGAAGGCGCCTACCAGGTGTTTGCTCGCTGGAGCTTAAATGATCAGGTTAAAGGCAAGAGCCGCCTTGCCGTTCAGATCAATCTTGATGACAAAGGCCGACCAGGCGAGCATTGCAATTATGATGATACCAGTGACGGTGATTGGCGCTCTGTTGGTGTTTTTTACCTGAGCCATAAAGCCAAGATCAAAATCAAAAATAACAAAAAACAAAGCGCTTTTATCGTTGAAGACAGCTTGATGTTCGTACCGGTAACAACGGCGGACGTAACAAAGCCGGAAAAATTCCGCTGCTTGGATGGCCAAATTGATGGTTTCGGTCTTAGAGCTTGGCGATAAGCACGGATTCGCCTCAACCCACATGATCAACCTGCCGATAGCAAATCGGTAGGTTTTTTCATTTTTTCTGGGGTATCCTTTGAAGATTTTATTGAACGGCAAAATATCTGAGAGTATTTTCCCTTTCTACAAGAAATACCTGCTTTTAACAGCAGCGTTTTGCTTGGCCTTGCTTTTAAGCCCGCAGATTGAAGCAAAACAAAAGTCTCCCAGTTATGCCCTGATGGCGGCCTATACCATTAGAAATTATCAGGAAAAGACCCCGTCTTCCGAGCGAAAATTACTTGACGACTCATATGCAATCACCGCAGCCTATCGTTTCCCGTATGGCTTTTCCTTGGGACTCAGCCACCTATCACATACAAAAAAGGCTCCGGATGGGACGATCAATTTGCAAAGCTCTGGTGTCAGTCTGGGTTTTATTGGTAGCCGCTATGCTTCAGTTCTTTATACCTACTTGATGGAGCCATCGCTTCGCTATGATTTCAATGCCATTCAATCATCAACATCTTATTATGGGGGCACCGGCTCCATGATTGACGTCGGCTTGCATTGGCCTGTAGGCGTCGATTGGCTGCAAATTGGCCCCCGTATTTCCTTGATCGAGGTTCACTATAAAAAATCCAAAGTAAAAAACCGTAGTGAAATCGTCGAAAATAAGCTGGATGGTAGTCCCTGGCGCGATCGTTGGCTGGAAACCTATATCAGCCTTTGGTTTTTATTCTGACTTGCCCCAAGCAGAGCAAACGCAGCAAAGAGTTCTGGCTGGGAAAAGCCACCCTGATGCGCACTCCTCCGCAGTTTACCTTACGATTCATAAGACTTGCAGAAACTTTAGGAAATTTGATCGGCAAAAGCCACTGTAGATCGCGCCTATAGGCATATTTACCCCATATTTTCAATCGCTTATCGAATCCAAACTCACTAGTTCCCGGCTTGCCGTATGAAGCGAAGACGCTGCATGCTTGGGATGAACTTGCGAGAATCATGATTCTTTTCAGCAAATCTGGCTTTGGCCAAAAACTTGAAACATAGGCCATGTGTTCGACTTAATCAACTCACATGGTAAAAGGAAACCGAAAATGAAAACACTAACAAGAATCGCATTCAAAGCAAAACAGCAGAACATCCTTTCTCTACTCTCAATCTGCACTGCCATCATTTTACTCTCCGCTTGTGGCGCTGAAGAAAAGGATGCTCAGCAGCCGGCGCAGAACTATCAAGGCCAGCCAAGCAGTGTGCATTGCTCATTTTCAGTTGACGGAAAAAATTACGAAGGCCGATCAGCAGAAGAATGTGAGCAATTAAAAGCCGATTTAGGATTAGAGACTCAAGCTCCTATTTCGCAACCGAAGTCTCCTAATACTGATACCAGCGCTGTTCATTGTGCTTTTAACATCAACGGCGAACTTTATGAGGGACGCTCAAAAGAGGAATGTGACAAACTGCGGGAAGATCTCGGGCTTGAAGAAGTCGTCATCACACCAGTTGACAAACCCGCTGAAGAACCTGCTGAGCAGCCAGTTGAAGAAGCACCCGCTGAGCAAGCAACGCCGGCTCCTACAAACGAGAGCTATCAGTGCGCTTTCAATATTAATGGTGTCCTGTATGAAGGGGATAGCCGTGAAAAATGCGATAAGCTCAAAAAAGACTTAGGGATTAATTTCTAAATAACGCTCAAGCTATTGCTTTTTTGTTCATGAAAAAGCATTAGCTGCATCGTTCATCGTCACCCTTCATGCGGCAGTAACGTAAGGACTGCCGCTGTTAGCTCACCAGGGCTGCAAGGCTTCAATAGATACTGCATAAAACCCGCTTTCTTCAATTTTTCCAGATCATGCTCTGCTTTCGGCCAACTTAGTGCGATGCTTGTGACCCCTTCTAGTTTGTGCCTGTTTTCTTGTTGATCATGAAGCCACTGGATAAAGTCCAAGTGTTCCTGCCACTCTCTGTCTAAGTCTTGAATCAGCACATCGACTTGCATGGTTTCCAACATGACCTGCGCAAAGCTTATCGAGTCTGTAGCAACAACAAAGGCTTGCTGTTGTTCAAGTAGCGTCGTCAAGTATTCACAATAGCTTGCATCGTGGTGCATCAGTAGGATGTTGACTCCCCGCAAATTCGCAGTCTCTCGCTCGCTAAGTTCCACCCTCTGCGCTGTAGACGCCATTGGTAGACTCGAACTCGAACTCGAACTCGAACTCGAACTCGAACTCGAACTCGAACTCGAACTTGCCGGGTTCGCTGCAAGGCAGGGCAACCAAATACTGAATCGGGCACCGCAACCTAAGCCAGCACTTTCGGCTTTGATGCGTCCACCGTGCAGTTCGATGAGATGACTGACGATGGCCAAACCAAGTCCTAAACCTTGCTGTTCGCGTTTGCCACTTAAATCTCGTTGCCGAAAACGATCGAACACAAACGGCAAAAATTCCGCTGGAATCCCCTGTCCATTGTCTTCAATTTTCAGACACATCCATTGATCATCACGATTTAAGCTTAAGAAAATTTGACCTTTTGGCGGAGTAAATTTTATCGCATTAGCCAAGACATTCCAGATCATCTGCTGCAATCGATCTGGGTCCGCAAGGATGACCAGATCCGCATCAGCATGAGAAATTTTCACTTCGATCTGTTTACTCTTGGCGATTGGCTCCAACAAATCAATGGTCGCTTGCACGTGCTCAAACGCTGGAATCGTCTGGATATCCAAACGAATTTTTTGCTGCATGATGCGATTGATATCAAGAATATCCTCAATGAGCCGGCTTTGGATTTTCGCATTTTCATAGATGGATCTGATCGCTTTGGATTTTTCCTGTGGCTGAAACCGCCCCAGTTCCAGTAATTGAACCCAACCTAAAATCGCGCTTAAAGGTGTTCGCATTTCATGAGTCACCATCGCTAAAAAATCTTCTCTATCCATGTTGAGCTTTACAGCGTGATTTTTTTGCTTTTCCAATTCATCAAGCGAGACTTTCAGCTCATGAATATCCGTACAAGTCCCAAACCATTGCAAGGTGTTTCCTTGCGCGTCGTATTGTGGCAATCCGCGTGCTAAAAACCAGCGATACATCCCATCTTGAGCCCGGCGAAAGCGATACTGAGCTTCGTAGGGCTCGCCCGTCAACAGGCTTTGCTGCCAGCGCAAAAGTGTTTGATCCCGATCTTCGGGGTGCAGCACACTGACCCAAGCCCCACTTTTGATATCTGGAAACGTTAAGCCTGAATATTGCCACCAGGATTTGTTAAAATATTTTATTTCCCCATCCGCACGCGTTAACCACACAATATCTGGCAGCCCATCAAGCAAATGCCGCCAGCCTGCATCTGTGAAGTCGTCTGACATAGTAATTTCTGATAGACTTAAACAGTGATTGGCAAGCTCTGTTCGCTCCATAACTCTGTTCCTTCATGGGCCTGGATAGCCCAAGTCATGACACCCACTTTTCTGAGTGACTACGAAAAACCTCTGCCGAGCCATCCTTGAATAAAACTTTTCTCATACTTTGGATGCTAGGCACTGCTTTGCCTATTCTGAAATATCTGTATCAGGGCTGATCTCATAGCGGATTTTTAACATGGCCCGCTCCATTTTTTCAGAAGTAAAAAATGGACATTGTGAAATAGGCAAGCTTCTCAGTCATTGCTGCCGAAATTCAGCCTAATGAACCAAGAATTATTGGCAGGAACTAGACATTACCCATTACGGGGTCATAAAGGTCAAGAAGCGGCTTTTTGAAAATTGGTTTTGCTGGTTGGCTCCATCTTGCATCCAATAGTACGACACTAAAGCTGATCCGCCATGGAAATTGATGCGATTGTTATCGCGGAAGATGACGTAATCACGACATGATAATGGATTACCAATTTGTAGGTCGACCATCTCAAAAAACACTTCTGCGAATGCCAATCTTGACTGGAGGAAACTATCGCGAGGAGAATTTGCATCTGATTGGAAGGCGACACAGAAGTAAATTTGATTTTGTAGCTTACTCGTTAAATTGCTTGGCTGCCGCCGTCTACGACAACGATTTGCCGCTTCTTTTGCATAACTTGGTGCTGACGCTGGTAGTTGGACACCAGAGATCAAACGATAGCGTGCCCCACCTTCCAAAACCGCGTTTTGAAAACTTGTCGCTAAATTAATACAGCCAGGTGCATTGACATTTAAATTCTGATTAATGCGGCTAAGAATATCATGCGCAACCGCGCCTTCCAGACCCTGTGAAGCTGCCATCGTTCGTATCTGCTGTCTGGCCGCCATTTGATTACTAAAAAACTTCATACCGATCATCGCCAGGATAGCCAAAATCCCCGCACTCATCAAGACTCCAATCAAGGTAAAACCTTGTTCTTGATGCAATTCAGGATTTGAACCATCGTGCTTCATGGACATGCTATCTCCCTCATCGCCTGTTTGTTAAACACTTGGGGTCCATGTATGGCAAACTGATTTCAATTCCCTTGCCTTTCACCATCGCCGGCACCGAACTCAAGTTTTGATGCAAGCGTCTTGCCTGAGTTAAGGCCATCCGTCGCTCGCTGCCTTGGGGAATTCGTGTTGATGCGAATTTATCCAATATATTGTAATAATCGTCGCCCTCCTGATTCGAGGCAAAGATATCAACAGTGTCACCATCACTTAACAACATTTGGAAGTAGAAAACGGGGTCTCGATCAAGACGCTTGGGACTTTGGGCATTAAATAAAATATTCCCCAAATCATGAATAGGATAGGCGGCTTTCTGGCGACAAGTCCCTTGGCGCTGACTGTCCAGGCAAATGTAGAGCCCATAGCCCCCTTTAATCTGGTTTTTCGATAATTCAAAAACATGGGAAAAACCCTTATGCAATTCGGATTCCCCAATCGAGCGAACTTGAATTTTTGCATTTTGCGTCGCTGTAGTCGGCTCGAGAGTCATAATAAGCCTGGAATCTTTTTTCTTTTTTAACGCGGCTTTCATTAAATCCAGATCACCGACCTGACACCATTGGGAACGTGCCTTGATGCTGACCGGTATCTTCACAGGATCTTGGTCATGAATGGACAATGATTGCAATTTGAGCTGACGCCTTTGTGCAAGCGAACGGCGCCGTGCCTTCACCTGCTTGACAGGATTGATTTTTTTTGTTGTCTGCACCTTAGCTTCCGCCTGACGCGGAATCAATTCAATTTCCTGACTGGATTTTGCTGCCATCTGCTGCTCATGCTCTGCATCGTCGGATTGGCGAAACCAAAGAAATACGACGGCACATAGCGCACCAACAATAAGTAGTTTCCCTAGTTCTCCTTCTTGCTTCGCTTTGGTCAAGTTTCCTCCCCTTGCACCAAGTCCCTACAGATTCGTCTCTTCACGGAGCCTTCGTCCGTATCGGAGTTTTTTCAAAAAACCTTGTCCGCACCGGCAAGGAAGCCCCTATATTGCGAAAATTTCTTCATGATTTTTCTGGAAAGCCCTTGAAAATCGTCCACACAGCGGCACTTAAATATGACCAGAAAGAACTTTATCCACCTATTCGCACGTTCGTGGATCTTTTGCTGAAAGAAATCATGCGTTGCCTCGTTGACTGTCACCAGGCAATGATGTAGGTAGAAAATCTTGTAATTTTACTATACGGCTGGAGACTGTATGCGGTTTTATAGTAAAAGTCTGATTGGCGGCTGGTTGATAGCTTTAGTATCTCTCTCCACTGCTAATTCGGCGCAAGCAAGCTTTTATCCTCCTGATTATATTATAGAAAAGAAATGCCTGGAACAAGGTCCCGTGGAAGTTTTTGCCTTCAACCAATACTACGGCCGCTATCCAAGGCTGCAAATAAGCTACTGGGGCTATCTTCTGGAAGAAGAATGGGGACAGATTTCTGTCTACGTCTCACTCAATGGTCGCGCCTTAAGCAGCCCGATGGAGAATCATAACTACACAGAGACAGTTATTTTGAATAAACCGTATTTTTACCTATGCCACGCCCAAGAAAATGACGAGGTCGAAATTGAGGGGCCCTACCCCCGTTGCCGTTGTGATCATGATGAAGGTGGCTTGGCATGGGAAACTGAACCCGTACCGACAGAAGAAGCTTCTTTATTTGCTGATGCAAAAAACGAATACGGACAAGCTAATGCTTGGGATATCGAACTTGCCTTTTACAGCAAGTCCGGTGATTGGGATAGCAACGACAATAAAAATTATCGTTTTCGTTTTGAGCCCTAATTTTTCTGCCCAAGCCAATTGCTAGAGAGCGTTTAATAACGCAAGTCTAATTTGATTTGCACACTGTCTGATCCGACTATTTCAAACGAGGCCTGCTTAAAGCTAGGAGGTCCAAATAATCCGGGACCGACGTTATTGGAAACAGCCCAGCCTTCCTTGGGTATACCGATAAAATTTGTATCCAGTTTCCCATTGCCGTTTTCATCGTGCATCGCGGCGACGGCATAAACGCCTGGTTCTAATTGACCAAAATCACAAATGAGATCGGAACCATCAACAGCGACACTGATCGATCGTTTCGCTTTTTTCGGATCACCGGGGAAGCCGTTCTCATCGGCAAAGAGGTTACAAAAAACCAGGCCACTTTGTGGCTTGACTTCAGTAAAACTGACTTTTAATGCGGCTGGTTCGTCATTGCCCAAGGCTATAGACGAAAGGAATGCCACAAGCAAAGCGGGAGTCAGCAGCAGTTTTTGCCAATAATGGGTCAGCCTCATCTTATTCTCCTTGAATTTCGTGAAAGGACAATTTTTATCATGATCCTTGAACCGAGGCCAGAGAGCAACGACAAGATCGCCAGAAAATCAGATAAAATCTAAAATAATTAGTCATTTAGCCCAAGCAAATCTTGACAGAGATCGCACCGATCAGCATATTAGCTAGTCAGGGCAGCTAACGCAGGAGGCATAAAAATATTATGTTACCGATGAAAAGCAGTAACAGACAAATTCTGTCGCAGTTTCTGGAAAACCCGATCATTCAGGGAATTATTTTTACTCTGATCGTCTTCAATGCCGTGATTTTGGGCCTGGAAACCATACCGCAAATGATGGCGCAATACGGCTCCATATTAGCTGCGATCGATGGCTTCATCCTTTGGATCTTTGTCATCGAGTTAGCTCTGGCCCTCCTAGCCGATGGCTGGCGTTTTTTTACCAAGCCCTGGCGTATTTTCGATAGCCTGGTCGTAGGCATCGCCTTTGTCCCCTCCATGGGCCCTCTTGCCGTTCTACGCTCGCTGCGCATCTTGCGCGCCTTGCGCCTAATATCGGTTTCACCCCGCTTGCGCTCCGTCGTCACCGCCTTGCTGGCGGCTATTCCAGGCCTCAGCTCGATCTTTGTAATATTATTTTTGATCTTTTATGTGTTTGGTGTCGCCGCGACCCAGCTTTTTGGCTCCAGCTTCCCCGATTGGTTTGGTAACCTCGGTCGATCGATGTATACCTTGTTTCAGGTGATGACTTTGGAAAGCTGGTCGATGGGTATCGTCAGGCCAATATTAGATGAATACCCTTATGCCTGGCTGTTTTTTATCCCATTTATTTGTATCGCTACGTTTACCATGCTGAATTTGTTCATTGCCGTTATCGTCAATGCGATGCAAGGTGAGCATGAGATCACCCGGCAGGAGGAAAAACAGAATCTGGATCTTGCCAGTTCCAGTATTTCGCAGGAAATTCATGAAGAGATGATCGCTTTAAGACAGGAAATTCGCGACATGAAGGCGGCACTGGTCAAGTAAAATCAGCAGCGATAGGTCTCAAGCCTGCAAAACTTTGCTGCCATCCATTATTCGGCAGCAAAGATGCGCAAGTTATCGACTTGGAAGCCTGTGAAATTGGCAGAATTGATCTTTCTCGAAGCGACCCGCACACAGTCGACATGAACATCTTTTTCGAAACTAAACTCGGCGCTTTCCATATCCCCTACATGGACCTGAAAACTTTTTTGATCAAGGTCCAATTGCAGCTTCATTCGCGTCATGCTCTCATTGACAAAGCCAAGCGTCTGAATATTGCCTGCAGCATCTTGTACGCCTATGCTTTCATGGTCGGTCAGACCAGCCTCGGGCCCACCCCAGATCACCTGAACGGCGACACCGGCATCGATATCCTGGGTATTCATTAAATCACACTGCCCCAACTGTAAGCGGAACCAGTAATTCCGATCAGTTGCTGGAGCATCAGGACATGGACCTAAGTCTTCCCAGACTCCCCACTGGCCTGTGGTCCCTGGCTCTTGGTTTTGCGTATACCAACGTGCACGCCATATACTGCCGACATGAGCAACTTTATCAGCTTCCTGATAAATGCTGCTCGACTGCCACCAGCTCGCGTCACAGCCTGGACCGGGTGCTTGTTGTGGACCTAAAGGGCAAGCGGCTACATTTTCCCAAACGCCCCATTGGCCTGTGGTCCCTGGTTCTTCGCCTTGGGTATACCACTTGGCTCGCCAGACGGAACCGTTATGATAGGCGCGATGATTGGTATCGTAAATTTGTGTGCTCGTCCAAGCTTGTTCCGCACAGTAACCGTCAGAGACAAACTGCTCTTCAACAGCAGGATAATGGGCTGCCTTGCTGAGACTCATCAGAAAGTGAGACGATAATACTCCACTGAGTCGTCTTTCGAAGGAACGAACAGTAAATGCGGGTTCACTGGTCGTCGCTGAAGTCAGCCGAGCATTAGTAATTTTAAAGCCGCTTTGCGAGCTTTCAAATTCCTGCCAGCCATCATTAAGCTGAGGCTGATCTGGTCTTTGAAAGTGGTCGACAAAGAGGGAATCAACACCACCCATTGCCCATAAAACGCTGTTGTTAAACAAGGCCTGGCCATCTGCCGTCAAACCGTGAGAAGGCCCTGAACCTGCTAAAAATGTACCGACACGGCGAGCAGGAGCAATGAAGTTGCCCACCATCTGCGCCTGAGACTCATAGCCAAACATAACATTCCGGCTAGGAAAACCATCCATTGTTGCAATCTTTTGCAGGTTTGGATGATTGCTGACTAAATATGGCATATGGTAGTTAAAGTGACCAAAGACCTGATAAACACCATTGTTAAAGCCTTTCGCCATTGGATGGGCAGCGTTGATAATATTCAAGCTTTCGGTTCGATGGCTGCCAATATCAGCGGTCGCGCTACTCATACCCATATGCGGATAAAGGTTATGATCCCAGCCGATAAAAGGGATTTGCAAGTTGCGGAAGGTTTGTCCTATCGTACTGGCATTAGCTGATTGGCTGACAAGAACCAAGTCCTTGCCAATCGAATCAGCGAAAGTCGCCTGGCTATCACTGCGCAAAAACACTTCAACGCCATGATTTTCCAAGACACTGATGGCCTGGGAATCGATCGTAGTCAGACTGCTGCTGGACACATAAAGCGCCTTTGGTGCCACGAGCAGGCGAATTAAGGCCAACTGACTCTGGCCTTGACTATCACTGACTCGAAAGCTGAAATAATCGCGCCCTTTAAACCCAGGCTCGGGAGTATAGGTCAATTGTGGTGGGGTTCCGGAAAGGCTACCATGGTCTGGTTGAGCGAGAACGCTAAATTGCAAGGGAGCCACTCCGTTTTTAGCCTTCAATTCAACGGCGACAGAACTATCGACGCCAACGATATAAGTTTCGGCAACAGCTTTAATATGCGAAGCTTGACCAGACATGGTCAGTGATGCCGTTAATTGGCTCATTTGGTTATGGTAAGTTACTTGGAAAACTCCGGAATAATTACCGCTGGATTGCGGGTTAAAGCTGACAACGACACTGCACTGACTGCCGGCTGCAAGTTGCTGCTGACAATTACCACCTGTACCAGGGTAGCTGCCACCAACAAAGGCGAAACCATCGCCTTGCACGGTCGCACTCAAATTTTGCACGATCGATTGCCCATCATTGCGTAAAACAAAGTGCTGAATCGCAGCTTGGCCAATTGTCGCCGGCCCGAAATCAAAATGAGGCGCATTGGAAATCAGGATAAAGCCAAGGCTACCACCTTCACCTTGCACGCCATAAGACATCGTTCGCTGCTGAGTGGTTCCATCATCATAGGCTATCACCACGCTATCTTGAAAGACACCGGGGGATGTTGGCGAGAAACTCATCACTAATTCACAACTGGCACCAGCAGGCAGTGTGGAACCGCAATTTGAACCCTGACCCGGAAAAAGGTTCGGGAAATAAAAGGGTAATGCCAGATCCTGGGCTAAGCTTAGGGTCGAGGCCGGTGATGCACCAATGTTGCTTAGAGTCAGGTTAAGTGAGGCCGTCGAGCCCACACCATGACTGCCAAAATCCAGGATCGGCTGGCTGACAACGAGATGTGCTGCTTCCACAACCTCCACCTGTATACCAACACTCAGTTGCCTAGTCTGCTGACCGTCTTGATACTGAGCTTGTAAAATATCGCTACGTAAACCTAATTGATTCGTTGCTGTGGTCACTCTTACCGTACAACTACTATCCGGATCAAGGTTGCCTGCACAGCTACCACCGGTGCCTGGATAGCTACCACCAACAAAGGAAAAAACGCCGGATTGCCAGGACATGGCTTCCATTGTCACCGGAAGATTACCCGTATTGACAATTTGTAGCTCTTGATCCAGCGGATAGCCGAGCGCTCGTGTTCCCAGATTACCGCTGCCAAAAAGCTCCAAATAGCCCATAGGAATATCGTCGTCAATCAACTGAATCACTGCCTCATGGTGGTCGATTGAAGGAAAATAGACGCCAGCACCTAAACGGATGCGTATGTCTTCGTCGCCTTCGATCAATTGATCATCGACCATGTTGATGCTGAAACTCGTTTCATAGACGCCGCTTGCCATGCTAACAGAACTTGGCATTCCATTAAAGTCCAGCCCTAGCTCCGCTGAACCAACTGATTCAAGAGTCACATCGAGCGGACCTTGCGCCTGAGAAGAACGGACGATTGTGATTAATAAGGGCAGCGTATCATTTTCCATAATGGAATCGGTGTCACTGAAAATCGCCAGCTCCTGGATTTCGAGACTGAATCCCTGCCCTTGCGTATGTCTAGTCAAAAGATAGCGCAATTGATAACTGCTATCGCTTAATACCTCAGGTAGCGTCGCAACCGGCACAATGTAAATTTTCTCACCTTCACTGTTGGCATAAGTATTGACCTGATTTTCTTCGTCAACAAATGGTGGGCTTGTCAGGGTGTAATTTTTTTGATCCATATCTATCTGAAGAATACTTAAACGGCAGTTTCTGTCATGACGATAAAGGCTGATATCAACGCCCTGTACAGCAGTAAACGTTGCCTGATAGCCACTTGCGCACTGATCGATCTCGTAGTGGATATTTTCAATAGTCATGCTTGATTGCAAGGAAAATCCTGAGCCTCTTGGTCCCGTGCTTAATTCCAGTTTTACCGGACTATTGCGATCAATTTCGTCCTGAAACTTGGAAAAAAAGCTCGGGCCATCGCCAACTAAAGATGTTTCCCCATCATTGGCTGGCGCGCAGGCCACAAGCGTGACGGTGGAGAGGATCTTTAATATTTTATGGCAACAGCGCAAGGCTTATTAACTCCAAAGGTTCAATTTATCCCTTCTGACTACCACTCTCTTCGGCAGCTAACAGCCCGATCATAATTGACTCATTTCTATTTTTTTATGTTTTTTTAAACCATGAAAATAACATATGAAATTACGGCTTGTGCCGAATCTTTTCCAAAGTAATTTTTCGCCTTACTGAAAAATGTTTGAAAAAAAGAATGAGAAAACTAACGAAGCTTTAAAGCTAAAAGGCAGCGATCATCGGCAATCCGATCTTTACCATATAAGTCGTCAAGTTTGCGAATAATTCTGGAAGGCAGGCCATGGACTTCATCGTTTTCGGGAAGCATCTGTTGCAGATGCTTACGAATGGGCATCATTCCCCGAGAATTGTCGACTTCAATCAAACCGTCGGTATAGGCAATCAGTAGATCATGGGAGCCTAACTGAGCATGATGAATATGATAATGAAGATCTGAACTTAAACCCAAAGGACTGCCCCGGCCAAGCAAAGTGCGAATTCGCCCTTTTTGCCATAAAAAAGCTGGATGATGACCAGCATTGCCGTAATAGACATCGTAAGTATTTAAATCAATTGCCATGGCGTACATCGTCATAAACATGCCATGGGAATCAATCTGCTTTTTCAGCATGATATTCAATTCAGACAAAATATGGTTTAAGATTTGCTCTGGTACCATTTGATCTTCACCATAACTCATCAAGGCTTCCATCGCCCCTGATACCAAACTTGTCAGCAAAGCAGCATTGACACCATGTCCGGTTACGTCCCCAATGAAAAAATAAACCCGCTGGTGGGCTTGATCATAATAACTATGAAACCAGTCACCGCCGGTATTTTCAGTAGCCTCATAAAAAAAATCGGATTGCACACGCGGACAGGCGGCAAAGCCAATTAAGCTTGACTGAATTTGTTGTTCTAAGATATTGCGCTGAATTTCGAGTTCCATGAGCTGTTCTTTATTTTTGACTTTCCTGCTTTCCTGATAGACTCGAAACGCGACGATGTAACTGACAAGAAGCAACTGCACCAAAATAGCAAATCGCAAGCTATAAATGCTAAACAGACTTGAGTCGATCCAATCGAAATGATCGAGAGCCATAATTGAAGCGCCGATAAAAATGGGTAACCAGGTAATAAATAAATAGGCAGCAAGCCCCTTACCGTGGTACCAGTTTATCGCTGCCAACAAAACAAGGCCGCAGATACCAACGATAGAAAGTATGGCACCTAGGCCGAGGGTTTGCTGATAAAATCCCAATAAGGCAGCGCCGCCGCCGATCAGTGCCAGAACCGTACAAATTTTGACGAGCTGCCTTAACCACCTTGCCAGTCTCTTATCCAGCAAGTTCAAGCCTGCAATTAAAGAGATGGCTAACGAAAAATTGATGGTTGCAGCTAGTATATAATGATGTAGTTTGGGGTTATCAGGTGTCACATAATAGTAAACATAAGCTTCCTGGCAAAAGGTAATGAATGTAGGCGGAATGCATAGCAATATCACGCTGAAAAACAAACTTTCACGCGAAAACCAGCTTAAGATCAAATTAAAGCAAAATAAAGCGACGACTATGCCGAAGTTAATACCGTTAATGTACTCAAATAATTGCAAGCGCTGATTGATCGAAGAAGAATCACTAAGTATAAATGAATGACTTATCAAACTATTAGAGCTAATAGCTATGACGATCCGCAAAGTTTTATACGGTTCAAAGTCTATCGCAAAAACTGGCTGTCTCGTTTTGATTTTTCTGGCACTTAAAACTTGCCGGTCGCCGGAGATGTAATGCTCCACCACTTTATCATCTGAAAGTATAAAAACGTCGATATAATCAGCTAGCACATTTGATAGCAAAAGATAGCCTTGCCAGGGATTCAAGTCGATGGATCGCAGGTAAACCTCACACCAGACTCTGGACTTACGCCGGTCAATCGAATAGTAGTCTTCATAGCTTAATTTTTGCAGTTCATGGGGCTGAAACTCAGCAACACCTCTTACTGGAGCATTAATTTCTTGTCGATAAAACTGGCATTTTCTGGTTAAATCGAAGTCTAAGCCATCATTTTTACGATAGACATCGACAGTCGCTTGAGCTCCCTGCGAAAACGCTTCGGTGCCGATTAAAGAGAAAATCAGCATGATAGCTATTGCCATGTGCATCAAGGGTTTGAGTAAATTCACCTTGCTTTGTTTACTCCTTTTACTTGCAACACACCCAGTCTCTGCATTGACCGAAATTGACGAGCAAAGCCAAATTAATTTTGAAAAAATTGAAAAAGAAATCTTTTTTTCCCAAGATGACATCAGTATTGAAGACTTGATTCAAAATCCACAGTCATGGTCCTTATCAAAAGATCGGCTGAATTTTGGTTTAAGCAAAGAGACTTTATGGGTAAAGCTTGCCGTGCAAAATAAATCCAAGCAAAACAATTGGTATCTGGAATTTCGCAATTCGATGCTGGATCAATTGGAAGTCTATCTGCTGACAGATACCTTTGAAGTGATCCAGGAGTTTAAAGGAGGCGGTCATTCACCCTTCCAAAATCGCATACTTTTGGATCATCACTTTGTTTTCCCCCTACAGTTGCAAAGTCAGTCGTCATATATTCTGATTTTTAAAGTCAAAACAGACGGGGCCCTACAGGTCCCTGTAAAGCTGATTCCCTCAGATGAATTCTATAGCAGTAGACAACACAATTATTTCATCGATAGCTTTTTTATCGGCCTGTTTTTTATTCTCATTCTTCTGAACTTCTTTTACTTTTTGTTTTCAAAAGATCGGGCCAAGATCTATTATATCGGCTACCTGATCTCTTTTGTTTGCTTTGAATTCTCAATTCGTGGCAGCATCTTTCACTGGTTGCTTTACGAATATGGCAACTTCAATTCCTTCTCGATTCCCCTACTCATCAATTTCATGACCATCTTTACCAGCTTGTTTACCATTCATTTCTTGCAATTGAACAAACATGACAAAATTCTACATCGTGTTTTAATGCTGTTTGTTAGTCTAGCCAGCTTTCTCATCCTCTTAAGTCCATGGCTCGCCTATAATCTTGCTGTATTACTGGCGATGGCTATGCTTGCTTTGGCTTGTATTTCGGCTCTTTCAGGCTGCGTATTACTTGGCAGAAAGGAGCATAAGGAAGCCAAAGAATACCTGATCGCCTGGCTACCGGCCCTGCTAGGCCTGCTGATTATGGCTTTTCAAAAAGCTGGCTTTATTGCGAATAATATTTTTACGGAAAACTCGGCACTGGTAGGTAATGCGTTGCAGGCTTTGACCATTGCCTACAGCATGTCTATGAAGTTGCTAAAGGATCGCCACATTAATGAAAACATGGAAGTCATCCTCAATCAAAGCCATCAGAAACGCTCGGCGGCAGCTCAGTTGATTCACCAGTTTTTTCAGTATAACCCAGATAATTACCCCGATTACTCCATCACGGTCCAATATAATGATAGTTTGTTGCAGAAGGGCAGCCAGGTCTTTCTCATGGAAATTGAAGGGCGCCATTTATTTTTGATCAATATGCAAATTCAAGCAAGCGATGTTGCGTCCATGTTTTTATTTAGTCAAATCGCCGGATTTCTCAGCAGTAGTATGAAGAAAGTTCTTCAGAAAATAAGTAGCAAGGATATTTTACAGATTATGGAAAAACATCTTATCGTCTGTGAGAGTTTTGCTAAAAAACGAAATATTATTTTGGAAATTAGCTTATTTTACCTGAATGCCGATCGTCAGCAGGTCTATGCCGTCAGTCGTGGCGGCAGAAATTACCTTGTTCGTAATGGACGTTTAAAAGATCTGCAAAAAACTCGGCGGCAATATTTTACCTTAAAAGAAAATGATCTATTAGTGTTTAAAACGCTCAAGGCCGATGAACAGCAAAGCATGGTTGAAATTCGCCTATTGCCAGCAAAGCCTACCGAAATGCAAGAAAAAACTTATTGAAATTATTTGCCTTCTTAGCCAAACAACCATGCAATAAGTTTTTTTTTGCATTCTGTCGCCAATTGTCGTCATCATTTCTTGACAGTTTCGAACGCATTAGGCCAAATAATGCTGAATCTTGGGCAGAACGAAGGGAGGTGCGTTATGAAAGCACGAGATATTATGCAGGGACCCGTGGAAGATGTGATGTCGATAGACACCATTTACCAGGCCTTTGGTAAGATGAGGCGCCTCGGCCTGCATCTCCTACCAGTAGTGGACGCCAAATCACAGCTCGTTGGCATTGTTTCCGATCGCGACATTCTACGTGCACTTGCAGAAATCGCCAATATGGATGCTCCTATGCCACTCGTTAGCGAGTGCATGCGCAGGGATGTTATTACTTGCTCGGCCGATGAACCCGTTCCTGAAGTCATCGAAAAACTGTTAAACTACCATATCAATTGCTTGCCTGTACTCGATGACGAAAAACGCTGTATTGGCATGATCAGCAGTCGAGATGTCATCCGCTGCGGTTTAATGGACGGCAGTCGAAGTGAGTCTTCTCCGGTCAAATACGCAGAAATGTAGGCAAGACTATTAACCTCTAACCGACAACACACTTAGCGCTTGCTTGACGATAGTCATTGATGGGAATGGCGCCTTTTTGACGATTTGCCATGTCTTCTAAGGCAGCGATCTTGGATTCAATCTCGTCATGATGGATATACATGACGTAGATCTCGGTGCCTTTCTCATCGTTTCTGACATGGGGAAAAATATCGATGCGCTTAAAGTTATCTGCCAAATATTTTGGCAGCTCGCTACCGAACTGTTGATAAACCTGATTTTGCATGATGATCGCGAAATGACGATTAAACAGCCGCATTTCAACTTCTTGCAAATAACTTTCCTTACGAACTCCCTCATAGCGTTCGGCAAGGGTCATGACATCCCCTTCAATCTCATAATTATGCAGTTTTCCAGAAAAAACACCCCCACCTTCGCCATAGACCAGGGATTGCACCGCTGAAACCGAACATGTTTCATCCAACACCAGGACGGAGTCTTTAAAGACTTTAAACTGCTTTAAAATAGAGAGCAAGATCGAGTAGCCTATCATTTTTGTTTCCGGCAAACGGAATGGATAGTCATAGCCAACAAAGTAACCATCGCCTGCAGTTTTGATCAGATAGCCGTCTGATTCGATTCGCACAGCACCATCAATATCAAACCCCGGTCTGGCGTCTTTTATTTGAAAGCGATAATTTGCATGCAAAAGCTTTTGACTTTCGGCAAAAAACTCATGAAATATCTTTTTCTTGTTTGAAAAGTTTAATCGGCTGCTCTTTGAAATATCAAGTTTTGTCACCCAAAAATTTCTTGCCTCCACTGGCATGGTTTGAGAATAGCTGCGCCCATCCATAATTAATTCCAGCTGGTGAGGCAGACATTTATTTTCCAACTCTTTATGAAGGAGTCGAATTTTTTCCCGATCATTCGCCTTTTCTTCGGCAACTTTTACTTTATACAGGTAATTATTTTTTAAACTGAAATAGAGCAAGCCATAGCCCGCAAAACCAAGTGCTACGCCAACTATAAGCTGCGGACTTGTTGATGCGGTAAAACCGATACCAGTGAGTTGCAGACAGACAATCGAAAGCAGGGTAAAGGCGCTGTTTCTGATTAGCCCGCTTTTCAGTTCATGGAAGTTCAGAAAAAAGCATACCACCGTCGCCGTCTGTATCGGCGAGGTTGTCAATACCACCCCAATCGCATTTGCCCGATAGACGACCAGATAGCAGCCGATCAATCCCAGGACACAACCCAGATCCACTGCCAGACTGTAAATTGCCCGCCTATTAGGTCGGTTCCAAAAAACTTTGTAGATGGAAAAGCCAATGATGACCAACGAGCATGGAATATATGCCAGGCTAGCAAGTAAATCCTGAGTTTTCGTGACATAAAACAAAATGAGGAGACCCGGTACCAAGGTCAGACTCAAGACAAAAATTGTTTTGCCTGCCAAGCGATTTAAGTAGGTCCGTAGATCTTCCATGTTCTCCTCGTTGCGGTCATTTTTCCATTGTTCGACGAAGCCGCAGATATCTTTACAATTAGGAAAATTTTCACCTTAACCATTTTCAAAAGTGAAATCGTTTTCCTTATCATCTCATCTAATTGACTCAAGTGAAGTTTTTTTGCCTCGTTCCCGCGTTTCTTACCAAGCAGCACAGTTTTTATTCTGTATAAAATTATCTTAATGTAAAGCACTTTATTTATTGACTTAATAAACTTCACTAAATTAATTGACCAAGTTTTCCGACAAATATTATGTATAAAGGATGGGGATTCATCAGAATCTCAAATCAATACCAGTTAAAGGAAAAGCTTTCATTTTTTAAGTCCCAAACTTTGTCTGTCTCATCCACATTAGTTATCTTTTAAGTTGTCCTGTGAATGCCTCTTCTTTATAAAAGAGGCATTCTTTTTTAAGCCGCTGATTCCCATCCAAGATCTTCCTGCAGTGCAAATAGATTCAGGGGAAGCAGAATTTCGAAATAAAAGGGATAGTTTCCAGATTCATCGGGCTGATCTTGGGTCAGGCGAATTTTAATATCAGCCCCCTCTTGCCGTAAATAATTTCGCACAGCACCCATACCAACACCACGCCCCGAAATATCACTGACCTGACTTGCAGTCGACAGACCTGAGCGAAATACCAGCTCTGCTCGTTGCTCGAGTAATAGCTGTTTCTCGTCACCAAGCCAGGAGTGCTGCTTGGCAATCGCACATATTGCATTTAAATCGAGGCCTTTACCATCATCGCAAAAACTTAGAAGCATTTGATCCTGGGCTTTGCTCATGATAATTTTGAGCTGTCCCTTCTCTAGCTTACCCTTGCGCATACGCTCAAGAGGTTTTTCCAAGCCATGGTCCATGGAATTGCGTAGAAGATGAACAAATACCTTACGTAATAAATCCTCTCCCTTGCGACTTATAAAAATTTGCTTGGCCTGGATTGCCACGTCAGGTTTAAGCTTATCAAGGTCCTTGGCCAGGGTATCCAGACACTGGCACATATCATTTAAGATACTTTCAGCTGGGTTATATAAGTGAGGAAAAAGGAGTAAGCAGGCATTCTTCATTGTCGCTGCCGCCTTGTCATCAATGACAGTTTGCAGCTGACGCCCCATATCCAGCAGATTTTGATAGAGACTTTTGGCATGTGATTCCGCAAGTTCAATATTTTTTTCATCGCTCATCTTGCGGCCTAACTTGTCTTTATTGATGGTTTCATAGGTCTCGATAATTTTTTCGACATCGTGAAGATCACGCTGCATTTTATCAATATCCCAAACTGCCCTGGGATCTTTTTGCAGCACAGCGTAGTACTGCTCCACGTCATGAAATATTTTTGTCATCTTCTTAAAATACAAAGATCGAGCTGCCCCCTTCATGGTATGCATGTTAATAAAAAGCACCTTTAGTGTTTCCATGTCCTTTTTCTTGATGCTTTGCGAATTGATCAATTTGCGGTTCTGATCGATAAATTCGTGGCAGTTTTGGATGAAATGTTGGAATGATTCTGGTTTGACATTGACCAATTCACCAATAAACTGTAGCTCCTCCTTCTTATCGTTTGCTTCCTCTTCAAGGACTCGCAGAGCTGTCACATCGCGGACTGTTACTAGCAATTTTTCCACGACGCCATCTGCCTTGGTGATAGGATTCCAAGAGATTTCGAGTATGCATAGGGACTCGTCTAGTCGACTATGCTTGAACTCTCTAGGTAGGCAATGACGATTTGTCTCGTAAACAATCAGATCTTCACCTAAAAGCATATCGAGGGCACTGACCGCCTGATTGATTTCATCAGAACTTAAGTTACAGCGTGAAAACAGTATCTCACAAGCATTGAGCTCGGTTAGGTCGGCGACTTCAAAGATTTCTTTGAGGTGTTCAGAGTAGTCTTTATGAATTTTAAACTCGTCTGATGTGATCGCAAAAATTCCTAGCTTAATGTTGGCCATAATAGATTTGATGTCTCGTGTCTTTTCCTCAACCATCTGTTCGAGATTATCATTTAAAGACAGAACATGACTATGCTGCCTTCGCAAATCATCTGAGAGTTTGCGGATTTTTTTCTCTGAGTGTTCGACGCGGACGAATGCATTGGAAAACTTTTTCGCCAAAAGAAACGACTGAAAGAAGATAAAACTAAACATACCCGCAGCGCCTAAAGGAATTGAGGTAATAATTCCACGGGTCAGCAGCATATCATGAGTGATTGCACCTCCAAAAACCATCACCCCACCAAGGAACAACCTTGCTCCTTCTTCTCGGCGATAAACAGCTTTTATCGCCACAAAGAGCGCGTAACAGCACAGCACAAAGGTTGATATCTGACAGATTATTGTTTTTGGAAGGAAATCTCTGGGTTCACTAAGCATGGCATAAATGAAAAAACCGATGTTAAACACCGCCAGACTTTGAGCAAATTTCTTGGAAAAAAGTTTGGGGAATAACTCATAAGTGAAATATGCGAAAGCAGGAATACCAAGGAGCCAAACATTAAACAGCTTGATCTGCACCGTATATGAAATCTCTGGAATGAAAGTCGCAATCGCCCGCCCCTTGGCAGCCAGCATATAAGACCCTGCCGTAAAACAAATCAAACCGAAATAAAGCGCCGAAAGTGATTTGGTACGAAGAGCGAAAAGACAGAAATGATACATTCCCATGATAAATAAGCTACCAACCAAGAAAAAGCTGATCGTCACTTCCCGCTCTTTCCTATCATAGATCGCTTCGGGTGCACCAAGAAATGGCGCTCCAGTAGCCATGCCACCTAAAAACATGTCGAAGTTTGCAGCTTGTATGACTATATCGAACTCAGCTTCACGCGGTAAAAATGTTTTAATTTTCTCGGTGACTCTTGGCTGATATTGATTTTTTTCGTCGATCTCTCCCACTTTACCAAGCTCAACCAATAGCTGATCATCAATATAAATACGAGCAGAGGAATAGACTGTTGGCCAATGGAGCGCTAGCAGTCGTGGTTCCTTCAATCTGACACGCAGACGATAGCTTGCATAGCCATATTGTGGGTATTCTTTGACCAAATTCCAGGCACCTGGCACCTGAATCAACTCCGGATCACCGCTCGGGATTTCCTTAAAATCATGCGTATCCAGTAAATTTGACCAGTAAAATTCCCAGTCGCCTTTTAACTCAAACACGTCTTGCTGTTCTGCATCCCAGTTTCTTAAATCCAGAATTCCCTGTTTGATCAGGCTATCAGTTGATGCATGCAAGGATGGAACAAGACAAAGTTGGCAAATAAGTATGACCAACAGGAAACAAGACTTCATCACGCTTCCTTTATTCGATAAACCGCGTAGAACGATCGATACTTGAAAGACCAACTGCTGAAAAAAGTTCTAAATGGAACCATTTAGTTATTCGGGTAAAGGCAGAACTGCTAAAGAAAAATAATTACCTCGAGGAAAAAACTCATTTCCTAATAAGTGATAATTTATCAGGAAGAAATTGTAATTTTCGATTATAAAAAATCGACTACTGCAGAGCAACCCCACCTAGAACAGCTTTCTAAATGTCTGAAAGGCCTTCTCTATCTAGATTGAGAAGTTAATTCTGTATAAAAATATCGGAGATATCTAGCTATTTTTATTAGGATAATCAGTACATCTCAACTATTTCAAAATTTTTCCGATAGGTATTATGTATAAAGGATGGGGAACTCACAAGAGTCCCTAAGCACAAGAGTTTGAAGGAGATATGTTTATTTTTTAGGTCCCAAAATTTGTCTGTCTCATCCACGTTAGTTTACCTTTTTAAGTTGTCCTGCGAATGCCTCTTCTCTTGAGAAGAGGCATTCTTTTTTTCACCGCTACTAGTAAGAATTCTTCAATTATCGGTTTGGGTGATTCACAAATATATCAAATAAAAATCAATTAATTCCCTAGTTCAACCGAAAATCTCTAGGTAGTTGTCATATCTGTTCACACAGGATATTGCATGAAGCAAATCAAACAAGATTTGATGAACCAAAAGCAAGCTCTAGCGGTAAAAATATTCACTAGCTACTGTTTTCTCATGGTCTTTATCATTTGCTATGTCGGCATCCAAATTCTATTTTGGCAGTCTTCTGCCTTCCGACTGATACCTTCTTCTTCTGCCCTGCTCATCGCAATTTTTTGCTTACATTTGAGTAAGAAAAAACAGATTGACATCGCCATGTTCGTCTTTCATTTTGGCATTTTACTCAGCATTATTTTAACCAGCTATTTCCAACCAGAGTTTACGGTATATTCCTATATTTTTACCGTGATTCCCCTGATGATCACGTCTTTTTTGCAAAGCCTGAAAGCGACGGTTACCATTGCCTTGGTGCAGATAGGCAGCCTTATTCTCGCCTGTTTTTTTCATCCTGATTTACCCGAAAACATTGCCAGTGTGATCTTTTATATCATCATTCTATCCATATTAGTCACACTTTCCCAAAAGCAGCGCCAGTCAGAGCTGAAATCATTAGATAAAGCGCTCGAACTACTGGAAAAAAGTGAAGAAACATTGCGCTTATCGATCACAGCCATTGGCGATGGCTCATGGGACTGGGATCTACGGACGGGCAAAATCTACATTTCTGAACATTGGTGTAAGTTTCTCGGCTGCAGCAAAGTAGATTTAATTGGCCAAAGAGAAATCTGGAGAGAACGAGTTCATCCGGATGATATCGATGAATTGCAAAGAAAAATTCAGGCTCATCTGCTCGGTGAAACAAAGCAGTTTTCCTGCAAATACCGCCTCCTGCATAACCTAGGTCACTATTCCTGGCTTTTAGCTAAGGGTAAGGTCGTGCAATGGGACGAGAGTGGTAATCCACTCAGGCTCGTCGGTTCCGTAACGGATATCACAGAAGACATGGCGCAACAGATCAACTTGATGGAAAGCGAGCGCAATTTAAAAGAAGCACAGGCTATCGGTAATATTGGCAGTTGGTATTTCGATCTGATCAAGCATGAAATTCAGGTCACCGATCAAATCCAAAGAATTTATGGCGGTGATATCTCACAAGATACACATGCCGGCACCCATTATATGAATAACGTTCATCCTGACGATCAAGATATTGTGGATTATCATGTCGGAGAATGTATCAAGACGGGTAAGCCCTATAATTACGTTTATCGCATCATTCGCCCAGACGATAAACTCGTCTATATTCGTATCAATGGTCGAGGGATTCAAGACAAGCAAGGCAACGTGATCGCCCTTCAGGGAACCTGCCAGGACGTCTCCAGCACCATTTTACAACAACAAGAGCTACAGCTGGCGATGGAAAAAGCCAATCAAGCCGTCGAGGCCAAGGCCAGATTTCTGGCGAACATGAGTCATGAGATCAGAACACCTTTGAACGGTCTTTTAGGCTATGCTGAGCTTTTGAGTGAAAGTCCGCTTAACGCTCAGCAAAGTCAATATCTGGAAATCATGAAAAACGCCGGCCAGCATCTACTCGGTGTGGTGAACGATATTCTGGACTATTCGAAGGTTGAATCCGGTAAAATCCAAATTGAGGAAAACGACTTTTCGCTTGCCGAGAAACTCAAATCGATTATCGCCATCTATCACCCGCAAGCAAATGCCAAAGGATTAAACTTGTTTGCAGAAATTAGCTCAGGCCTGCCAGAGGTGGTTAGAAGCGACGAGTTTCGCTTTGCGCAAATTGTTACCAACCTCTTGAGCAATGCTATTAAATTTACCGAAAAAGGGCAGGTTTTCATCCACGTTTCTCTCAAAGAAAAATTGCCGAAACATTACATATTTCAGTTTGAGGTGTCGGACACCGGCATCGGTATTTCCAGTGCTGATCAGAGCAAACTTTTTCAATCTTTCTCCCAAGTTGATAGTTCGATCTCGCGAAAATATGGTGGCACAGGCCTGGGCTTGGTCATCGCTAAAAAGCTCAGCCGCCTACTGGGCGGAGAGCTGTGGTTTTCCAGTGAAGCCGGCATCGGTTCACGCTTTTACTTTTCGATTCGAACTCCTATCACCCAGACAGCTAGCGATCCATTAACTCCCAGCTTAACGAACAGACCGCGAAAGAGAAAAACACGCCTCAATAATTTCCGCATCTTAATCGTTGAAGACAACCCCATAAACCAGGAGCTTGCCAAGTCATTTTTACGAAAATTAGGCTATCAGGCAGACGTCGCTAACAATGGCATCGAGTCGATCCGGGCGCAAGAGCATGCACCCTATCAGCTGATGTTTATGGATATGCAAATGCCCGAAATGGATGGTGTCCAAGCAACTAAAATCTTACGGCAACGCTGGTCCTCAGAGCAGTTAAAAATTGTCGCTATGACTGCCAATGCTATGGAAAGTGATCGCGACATTTGCCTGGCGGCTGGTATGGACGGATTTATCAGTAAGCCATTTTCTAAGCTTGATATTGCCCAGGTCATCTATGAAGTAAACAAGGAGTATTTACAAGCCAGCAACTAATGCCCATCGAATAGAATCAAGACCTGTTCAACCTGCCATTTTACTGTCGTCTATGTGTGAGCTAAATTGCAGAATCAGACTTGTCGTATCATCTTCCAAATGAACCTGATTATGCCACTTTTTCTCGATTAGCATGGATAATTCCTGCTGATAGTCATTGATCGACTTACCAAAACTCATCACATTCAAAAGCTCACGGACTTTAATTCTTTGCCGCCTTTCTTCGCCATTTTCGACCAGACCGTCTGTATAGAGCAAGATGCTGTCTCCTGGACTTAATGAAAATCTGTCGTAACCAATTGTCAGTTGCGGCAACATGCCAATGGCCGATCCTGGCTTCAAAATCGCTTTTGTTCTATCTTTCTGGCTTAAAATAATGGAGCAGTGACCGGCATTAAAATAATAGCAGTGACCCTGCCGCAGATCTATCGCCAAAAATACCACTGTGATATGCTTTTGCAGCAATTCGGCAGCTTGTAGCACAGTTTCATTCACATCGTGAATCGATTGCATCACGCGCTCTGGAGTCATCATTTCCGAGGCAAGACCAACAAAAGCCTGTTTCACTGCACTGGTGATACTCAAAGTAAATAGAGCGGAGTTTAAACCGTGACCACTGACATCACCTAATGCTAAATACAGCACATCTTGGTCAGGTGAATGATGAACCACCAGCCAGTCACCACCAGTTTTATCCGCCAATCGATAAAAAAACCTTGATTCGACTCCAGGCACTTTCTCTAAGGAACTGATGTAACTTTCATAGACCTGCTGTGATTTCCTAATCGTATCGGTCGTCATTCTCTGTTCTTGGTCAAGCTTTTCTGCCCGAGTGAAACGCTTGCTAATCAAGATCGATTGAAAAAACAGGAATCCGGCAAAACCATAATGAGTCAGCAGCACAGATTGGATCAGCTTTTGATAAAAAAGAATATCGTTGATGGACGCCAACGAAAACATCACGAGACTCAATACAAAAAAGCCTGAATCATAAACTTTCTTTTTTATGGAGACGAGGCTGCCAATAAACACCACGACTGCCGTTAAAATCACCAGATGTTGGATGACAAACAAAAACTCACTAAAAAATTCCACTTTTGTGAATAGAGTCATTAAGGTAAAAAAACTGGTAATCACTATAACAAGTCGAAACATGAGCTTAGGCAAGGCATAGGGAAATAAGCAATTTATAAAACTTGTCAAAAAAGCTAACGCCAGGTAAAAGGAAATATATTCTAAGCGATAGTGCCATAAAAAAGACATATCAAAAATGCTGTAGATTAATGCAGCATCACCTGCAAAACACAGGCGCATCGCAATGAAAAAGCAGAGGAGGGCGAAGGGAAAAGCGCCATTTGATTTGCGACGATTCAAAATAAAAATAATAAAATTCCACAGACCCATGGTCATTAGTATGCCTACCATCCAAGAATCAGAGATCAGATAACGCTGATATATCCTTTCGATGGCACTAGTGCTACCAACCCAGGGAGGATGAAAGCTTCCAGGAGTTCGGTGATGATAACTGCTTAATTGAAGAGTCAAACTAAGTATGGGTTGCGTGACAGTGACGTAAGTGAGCAAAGTACCCGCTTTGGAAATATTTTCGTCTACCCTCGCGCTGACCTCACCTCTTTTTGCAACGAGCTTATCATTCGCCCAGAGCTTGATACCACCTTGTATCCTGGGAAAAATTAATTTGATTTGATCAATCCCCTCAGGGATACTCAATTCTATGCGATATGTGGCAAAACCTTTAGTCGGCCAGATCTCGCCAATTCGCCTAGTTTCGCTAAAATTCACGACTTGGTCGGGCGGAAGCAGCTGTTGCCGGGCAAAGGCCCATTCCTGATCCAGACGGACAGCCTGATCAAGCTCTTCTTGGCTTAAGTGGATGCGGGGTATGCTGGATTCTTCACCATACAAAACGGACAGTCCTGGCAGCCAGAAGACCAGGCCTGTCACCAGAAACATCCGCAAGAATCGAAGAACTTGTTGTTGAAAAGGAAGCATCTGCCCACTTAGCTTTCATGAAACCATTTCGATTATATCGCTTCGGCTAAAAGCTAAAAAATACCTATGCCTGTTTCGGCAAAAAATGCCGGGCAGATTGACCCTATACGCCTTCGTATCTAAGCTTGCTCAATAGCTTAGGATTGACCAAGTTCATGAGGTAGACCGGCTTCAATCCAAGCCAGGGTACCACCTTCGACATTCGTTAAATTTTGATAACCCTCTTGTTGCAGCATCTCACAGGCGCGCTGCGATCTTGCTCCACTCCGGCAGATCATATAAACACGATCACTCGGTTGCACGCCTTTTGCCACTAATGCCTTAGCGCTAATCTCATCCAGTGGAACATGGATCACACCTTTGGCTCGCACTTCCCGATACTCTTCAGGCGTTCTCACATCAATCACACGGATATCTTTATTGGACTGCCAAACTTGATAGAGTTCTTCAGCGTAAATTCTGCCAATCATATGCGATTCCTTTCCATGCGAGCAATAGTCATCGGCAATGTAACCAAAACACGACGATAAGACCAGGACTTAATCAGCCGCTCAGCGCGACGAAAAAACCTCTCTGCGACAGTATGGAACTTTGCAGTTTCCTGATGAAGCGTTATATTTAGAAGTAAGCATCATCGCTTAGGTGAACAGAGGTTTTATGAAGCATATTGCCATTTACTATCGGGTTTCAACTGACAGGCAGGACTTGGATAGCCAGAGAGACGCTGTCGAGAACTGGCTCCGACATCTAGACGAATCTCGTCAACCGAAAAAAATTTCCATTTACCAAGATGAAGGCCTCAGTGGCTCAAACTCCCAACGACCAGGCTACCTGGACTTGTTGAAAGCTGCCTACCAAGGCAAATTTGATACACTCGTCGTTTATCGACTGGATCGATTTAGTCGTAATGCCTCAGAGGCGATCAAAACCCTGCTCTCCCTTGATGAGGCCGGAGTTGCCTTTATATCTGTGAGCCAACCTGTCTTGAACCTTGGTCACGAAAATCCCTTCCGCCGCACGATGCTCGCCGCCTTCGCCGAGATCGCGGAAATTGAGCGACAGACTATTGTCACCAGGGTCAAAGCAGGATTGGAAGCAGCCAAAGCCAGGGGGGTGAAACTGGGTGCGCCGGTGAAAGGGACTCCCGAGTTACGTCAGCTCGTATTGGAAAAACGTTCCCAGGGTCAAAGCTATCGCGCCATCGCCAAAGAATTGAAAATCAGCTATGGCGCCGTCTACAATATGGCCAATGAAGAAGTGAAATCACTAGAATAAGGTCATCGGCGCGACATCCTCTTCCGGTGGCAAGCCCAAGATATGCTTGCGGATGACGTCGCGTTCCGATTTCATCGTCGTTTCGCTCATTAAGGATTGACCGAAGCTTTGCAGTTGCTCAGCCGTCATAGTCGTTTGTTTTTGGAACTGCTGGCGCTGCTCCAACCATTTTGCCAGAATTTTTTGCATATTTTCCAGGTTTTGCTGCAAGCGATCCTGAAATTGCAGCGAGCGAATGATCGGCTGGATGATCTCCTGGATCTCGGCATGTTCCCTGGCAAGGTGTTCCAACGAGGCGATCACTTGATTTAAGTCGATCACCTTGTTCGAAAAAAACGACTTTTTTAAGGTTGTCTGCAAATTTTCAATTGCTTTTAAACTTTTTTCCGAAAGTTCCGAGACGCGTGCCGTATTTTGCAGGAGCATTTCGATGGCATCCGTAACGCGCGCTATTGAAGCCTCTGACTCAGCAGAACACCAATCGAGACTCTGCCGCGTAAATTTCTGCAAGCGCTCCTGAAACACCTGACTTGGCATCACATCCGACATCCCATCCCCCACATAAGTCACAACTCATCACAAATCTCTTAAAACTCTAAGAAAATACTGCGATCCTCTTGCCCCTCAGGCGGCTCTTCCTGCAGAACAAGCCGAAAGTATTTTTCCGTTTCATCGACCGAACTGCAGTCTTCAGCAAGCGCTCTGGCAAGTTTTTCCATATCGCTACCGAAGTCACCTTCATCGCGGAAAAATTCCGCGTATTTTTGCCAGGCAATGATGATATGACCCAGACGTTGGTTGACAGCATCTTCAAACTGCATCGAAGTCAAAGCAGGGAGGATGCGATTTTTTAAACCGGCATCCAGGGTAATCAAGCCTTCCAATTGCTTTTGCACACCAGCCAATCCCAGTCGTTCCTGGCTAAACTTTTCCTCGACATCCAGATGATCAATATCTTCACCTGCCGCCATCTTCTCTTGCAAAACATCAACTAAATCACCAACTTCCTCGGCAATTCTTTGCTTGCTCTGCTCAATTTCCGTCGTTCCAAAATACAGATCATAGAAGCGCTTTAAGGCTTCAAAAGCCGGCTTCTCGATATAGCTGGAAGACAATTTGAAGATGGCGTCTGTACACTCCCGCGTACCGGCGATCGTCTGTTGAATCAGATCACCAAATATTTGCAGAAAGATCTGATCAAAGCCATTGAGATCACATGAGTTTTGCTGGTCTAAAGACGGCGCCGGTGGACTCATAGCAGCTACCCCCGCATGAAAAAATACTATAATTACCAGTCTAACATGACAGTTCACGATGAATGACGGCAGAAATCGCCTGGTAAGCTGGCCGGCAACGGCAACTCGGAAAAAATCCACCAATGGATAGAAAATCGGCACCTTAGCTTGAGCCCAGCGGTGGAAAAAAATCTAACACTCAAGTTTCGAAAGCGCAAAACGCCGCTCTTGTCATTTTTTTATCAATTATTTTCAAATCCCTAGACAAATTACTAAAGCAAGGCGGCAGCGCGACCGAAATTTAATTCAGGCTGCGGCAGCGCAGCTCACAGGCTGATGACTCAGTCCTTGGTCCCCTCGAACCCTTACCGATCAGGTAGGGGTTTTTTTATTCAGAAAAAAGAAAAGGTCGAAGTGATTCCCGGACAGCGGCGCTGATCGCCACTGACTGGACTTATTGATAATAATCGGCACCTTATCAAAGCCCTCACAGTCACCCATCGTGTACACCCGCAGATCATGATCGGCAAAGTGGGCGGAATAGAGATTACCATCGCGGTTCCTATCTGAGCGAGCAATTGGAAGGATCTCGACTAGTTTTAAGCGCAACGCTAGGAAGCGCTTTTGGCCAGAAATTTAAGCCGTAGTTTTCTGATATTTATACGATTGACAAGGCCCATCCCGGCCGCCCGACGCTGCCTGATAGTAGGCAAAATGTTGCAGGTAGCTCATGTTTTGTCCATCACGTAGCTCAAGCTCATATCTGCGACCAGCTTTCAGATATGAGATGGCGGGCGATGACGCTCGCCATTCATCCCATGAGCGAGTGTGCGGCATGCAGAGCACATAGCTTGTCGATTGCTTGAGCCGGGAAGGCAAATATTCTGTAACGAACAATTCCTTCACGGCAGCAGTGACGCTGGCTGCGAAGCCGACGTGAGCGAGCGAAACAGGCTGCGTTTTTCATCCCAAAACATATCGGCGCGTGATTTACGATCCTACTGATGGCCTCTACCGTGGGGGGCAATCCTTCCTCGATTGGCGGGAGCAATCCTATGCTTCCTGGTGCAAAGAGGATGTGCTCGCTATCAGCTTGAGCAAGGCTTTATCAACCAATGTTCTGCATTATGAGGCACTGCGTTTGACGGCGCGTTTAACTGCGATGCTAGGGTGTGATGGCCAGCGCTATCATCACTGGGCGGATCAACAGGCCAGCGCTTGCCCGGCGTGGAATGCTTCATCTTGAATGCGATCAACTGCAGCTTCACCTAATTCCTGCCAAGTCAAGGCAAAGTTTGCATCAAGCAGGAGATTGCCGGAACGTAAGTATGCGGTCGATTCTTCATAGAAGCGACTTGGAGCAAGGCCATCGCGTTGAGTTTGCGTCGAATGATGATGGTAGCGCCGCCGCCCCTCTTTGAAAAAAAGCTGCTAGACTGTAAGCGTCGTTTTGCCGTTTACATTTTTCCAGTCATTCCCTAGACTTTCTAAAAAGCTTTCTTGATAAGGATGGCCCGTACATGAGAGAAATACCCACGCAGTTTAGCAAGCTCCTCCCCTACTTGTGGATCAGCGTTCTTGGTTTGAGCCTGGTGCATTGTGGTGACGATAAAGAAGACACATCGGCTGCCTCGGGCTCCAAGTTTGATCAACTTCATGCCACCATATTTAAAAGCTGCAGTAACTGTCACGGCCAGCTTCCCACTTTCGGTACGGAGGGTGGGCCGGATTTTAGTACCAAAGACCTGCTTTACGAGAATTTAGTTAATGGCAAAGGCGCCGATTATCCTGACTGGCTGCAATTTCAATCCAATCGCAAAGATTGTGAAAATATACTTTTTGTCAAGCCAGGGAGTCCTGAAGAGTCTTTAGTCGTCGCCATCCTCGATGCTGACGTCCGTGCCACCATGCCTTGCGAATTGGTAGACCACACTGCAGGTGACCAAAGAATTCCCACAAGCAATCTTCCTCTGCTAAAAGAATGGATAAGTGAAGGCGCTCCCAAATAATCCCGTTAATGGATAGGACCATCAATGCTGACTTCGGAAGCGGCCAAGAGGATCGGTAAAATCACTGCCATGGTGCTAGCAGGAGTGCTCGGCTTCGGCCTTCTGTTGGTGCTGGTGACCGTCATGGTCTTAAATTCCCAACGCAGCCAGGCGTGGCTTATGAGTCAACTGGAAGAACCCTTAGCCGAGGCCGGTATCCGCTGGTCCTATCAGGACTTCTCGATCCACCTTTTCAGTCATATTCACTTTGATCAGCTACAATTGGATTTAGCTGAGCCACTGCCGGTGCAAGGTCAAATCCAATTGCAAACCCTGCGGCTAGGCTACGGTCTTGGTGGGATTTTACAAAAACACCTGGACATCATCGAGTTTGTCGTCTCTGGTCTAAAAGGCGAGATCTTGCTACGTTTACCTGAGGCGCAGGAAGAAATTAAAGAGGACAAGGCTCCATCAAGCTTTGATCTGCAGCAGTTTTTCACGGACCCGCCAGCGAGTCTAAAGCTAGCCAAGTTAGAGCTCTCCGATATCGATTTCACACTGCACCTGGAAGCACCGCATATGGCGGGAACGATCGTCCTTGATGATGTGCTCGTCGAAGCCGCCTTTGACTTGGCCCAGGGCCGCACAGCCGGCCAGTGGTCAGCCAAACTACCGGCCACATTTGATATCAAATTGCAGGATAACGAGCAAAAGCTGCATAGCAGCGGCAATCTGCAGCTTAGCCATCGTGGTCAACTGCAGGCGCAAGGTGATGAGAGCCAGTGGAGTCAGCAAGTTGATTTACCAGAAACCAAGATGCTGCTGCAAAATTTCAAGCTCCGCCAAGAGCAGGCCAAGGCTTCGACAGAGCTTGCTTTGCGTGAGTTTCGTTTTACCACCAGTCTGGCGATGCAAAAACCGGAAACCGTCTATCGCGATGACTACCACAATTTTTTACCCTTGTTGGCTGCTATCGAAGGCGGGCTCGCTCTTGATGGCTTAGATATCCAGCAAAAATCGGAGTCGGGCCCACAGGATATCAAACTTGGTAAAATATCCGGCTCCTGGAATTTCACGCCGGAAATCAGCTCTAGCAGAAAACCTATAGCAGTTGCTGGCGATGGCAAACTGCAAGTAGCCATCGGCCCCTTGCAGATTCAACAAGGCAAGCAGAGTCTGCTCAGCATGCCTGAGCTGACTCTCGCTTTGCACAGTGCCAGTGACGGCAGCCAGCCTAATGGCAATTTGCTTTTAAAGCTCAAAGATCTGCGCCTACCTGATATCAAGCAAGCCTTAAATCTTGAGCAAAACCTACAGTGGAAAGTCGCTTTAAGCCCACTGCGCCTCGATCTTAGTGGTGACACCCAGCTCAATCAAATCCCAGTTCTCGCCCTCAAGCTTGCCGCCTATGATCTCGAGCAAAACAGTAAGCTTGATTTAACGACCGAGCTGACCGTTGCCGAGCGCTTAAAAAACTTACACCAAGGGGCTGCCATCCTCGGGCAACTTGGTGATCTGCGCGTCAATCTAGAGCAAAATCTGCAGCTAAAGCACGACAAGGCCGTATGGGAAGAAGACTGGAGCGATTGGCGCCAGATCCGTCTCGACCATCAGCTCAATGTGAACTTGCAGCAAAATCCGCCGCGCACTAAACCCCTGCTACGCCTGGCAGGGATGGACCTCAAGCTGGCAAGCAAGCTTGAGCAAGGTGATCTGACAAGCAAGCTCAAGCTGCAAGCCAAAGCTTTACGTCATGAGCTGCTGCAAAAAGCGGTGGACCTTGAGCAAGTTCTCCAGCTTGATGCCCGCCTGCTTGAGCCTTTAGCAGCGGATATCGATGCACAAACACGCTTGAATGGTGAGCAATTGCTGAAGCTGCGCGCCAAGCTTAAGGATCAGCCCCAGAATCTGCACGCCGACTATCAGCTCGTCGCCAATATCGGCCCCAAGCAAAGCGGCCTTATGGAAGCAATGCAGATACTCAATCAATTAGGGGATATCGCTGTCAATCTGCAGCAAGACATCGCCGTCCAGCATGATGCGTCGAGCATCACCCACTTGGACTTTGCCAGCTACCACAAAGACATCGAAAGCAAGCTGCGCTTGAAACTGCAGATCGATGATAAAACGGCACGCAATAAGCTGCTGGTGCAAGTCGATAAAGCCTTGGAGCTTAGCAACGATGCTAGCATCGACGGCATGCGAGCACACGCGCAAACAAGTATCAAACTGCCTCGCATTCGTCTACCCGAGACTCTCGAAATCGATGGCACGACAGTCGAGTCGAGCGTGCATGTAGATCATATCGAGAGACTGGATACGATTACAGCCAGCATGGACTTGGCCGTCCGCAAGGCCACAGTACTGATGGATATTCCTGACCGTGCTGCCATCAATGACTTGCTGCGGGATGTCAAAGGCCAGGTGAAGGCCACTGTCGCCAATCAGAGCGAAGTGCAGCTAGAAACGGTATCCTTTTCATTAGCCGATCCCTTAGTTAAATTTAGTGGGGTCGGTGAGGGGGCTGCTGCAGGCAGCGGCAACTTCCAGGGTGCCCTGAAAATTCAACTTCCTGGCCAGCTCGGCGAGCATACCCAGCTGCAAGGTGGCATCGAAGTTCCGATCAGCGTCGCTTTGTTTGATCAACGCAGCATCTCCCTGATGCTGACGCCGCAATTTCGTGATGTGGCTCTCCGTTATCCGTCCTTCAACGTCCAGGGTCTGGATGGCAATTTCGTCGTACGAGAAGAGCTGCGGCTACTGGAAAGTGGTTCGATCGACTTTCTCTACTATGAAAACCACAACCCCTTTGCCCGCGTTGATTATGATACTGTCGAACCACTCGTCGTTGACCGCAAGCTGCTCAGTATCGATTCGCTGCAAGCCGAGCATATCGGTCTTGGGCCATTAGTGACGAGCATTGAAATTCGGCAAAATATGATTCTGCTCAACGATCTGCGCCTCAACTTACTTGGTGGCAGTGCATTAGGCAGGATGTATCTGAATCTCAACCCGGCTAATCCGCAGGTTGGCTTTTTAGGTCGCTTTACCCAACTTGATCCGCGCTTGTTGTTGCCACCCGAGCAACGCGCAGGGATGCGGGAAAGCGGGGTGATTTCTGGTCGCAGTGCCCTGGTATTTGATATCCGCAAGCGCCTGGCCACAGGCAGGCTTGATATCACCTCGATCGGCAGACAGCAGTTACTGCGTTTTATCGATCTGATCGATCCGAATTTTGAAGATCCCCAGCTCGGTGCTGCGCGTAAGGCCCTTTATGTGGCCTATCCGCAAAAAGTTTCGATCGATATGGATCAGGGCATGATGGATCTGGAAATTCAATTGGGCGGCGCCTTGAGTCAGACGCTCAATATTCGTTCTCTACCACTCACACCACTGATAGTCGCCAATGCTGATGAGCCTTTAAGTCAGATCGAAAAAATACTATCCGCCACAGGAGACGAACCATGAAATTAAAAACTAGCCTTGCCCTCTGTTGTGCTTTTGTCCTGACAGCATGTGTTCCGGATGTTTATTTGATCGATCGTCAAACTGTGTTGGAAACCCAGGCCAGCGGCGAATGGCCGGAATTGGACCGCATTTTTTATGAAAAAGCGGTCAGCTCCGGCCCGGTCCCTTTGGAAAAAACTGCTGACCGCCATGAAGCGCGCAAGCTTTTCCAAATGACTCACAGCGACTTGAAGCAGGATAAATCCGCGGGAGTGGCACAATGAAACAAAAATGGATGCTCTTGGCCACCTTGCTGCACCTTCCCTTGCTTGCCGAGGAAAAGCCACAGGACTTTATTGACATTACAAAAATAACCGTCGGCCCCTACGATAATTTTGAATCCTATGTCAGCCAGGACGAGAAATACCTCTATTACTCGCAAAGTCAATACATGTCTTCGCATATTCGCCGCTTTGATCTATCCAGCGGTTTGTCCAGCCCTCTGCTGGATCTTGACGCCGATTCGAAAAGCCCGCGCATCAGTCCGGATGGTAAATTAGTGGCTTTCACCTACTTTCGCGAAGATGCCAAAGGCGATGTTTGCCTTACCCCTACTGAAGACTTAGACATTCAATGTATCAGTCGGAAGAATATCGCCGATCATTCCGCTTTTTGGCTGAATGAGCAGACCATCGCTTACTTAAGCTCCAATGATCGCGGTGATCGCTCGGAACTCATCGCCTACGATTTACAGAAAAAAACTCAGGAAAAATTGCTCGAAGGCGCGATTTTTTCACCAAACATCTCAAGCGATCGGCGCCGACTAGTCTATCGCAGCGGTGACGAGCAAATTGTCATCTATGACCTAAATAGCAAAAAAATCGAGCGCCAGTTTCGCATTGGAGTTCCTGGCATTACGGGTCTAGCTCACTTCAGTGCCGATGGACGCCACCTTTATTTCACCCAGTATTTACTCGACAGTAATCGTGATCTGAAAATCGATGGCAGAGATCAGGGAGCTATTTTTCGTATTGACCTAAAACAGCAGGGTCAAAGTTTGATGCCGGAGCAACTGTCATCAACCGATCAGAACTGCTCCTACCCCTTCCCCACCAGCAATGCCCTGTATGTGACCTGTGCCTTCGAGGGATCGCTTGACATTTATCGTATGCCGCTTGAAGGAACGATTCCAAGCTCATGGACGAAGGATGATGTCTGGGAAGCCCATCTGCGGGTGCGCTCCTATGCCGATCGCCTGCTGCTCGTCAATCGCTTGCTTAGCTCTTATCAAGCGATTTCCGAGATAGAATATTTGCAACGTAGCTTTCATAATTTGATTTTGATGAAAGAATGGTTGGCAGTTTATCACTTTGGCAAACTGGCGCAAGAACGCGTGCCAGCAGCACAAAAGCCCATCTATCAAGGCCTCGTGATGATCGCTTCCAGCATGGCCCGCTGGGAAACCCTACCGAACCAAAGAATAACCGCGGAGTTTTCCCGCTTTATCGAAGAGCAGCGCAGCATCGTTGGTCGGCAATTAAATGGCGATCAGGCAATTTCCTCTCTCGTCGATGCCTATTTTGCATCTATGCTGAATCAAAAAAACCAGGCGAAAGCTGCATTGAAACGGCCACCAAATGACATGATGCTACTTTTTCTACATACAGACCTTTGGCTACGCCTGTATCCAGAGGCCGATCAGCAGCGGCAACGGCTCCTTAGCCTCATAAAAAATCAGGAACTACCGTTCCAAACACGTATCTATTATCTGTCCGCTCTCCTAGAGGTCACCGGCAAGCTCGCCAAACCGCAGCAGGCTTTACAGTCGATGGCCAAAGAATTTACAAACGACAAGCCGATTCAGATGCTGATTGAAAATGAAATCGACCTTTATACCCTGGCAGAGATCGAAAGCGATAAAGACATGGTGCCCATCAATCAAGGGATCACCAAACGCTCGCGGGCATTAAAAGAGCATTACTTCGCCCATCGTCTACTGTTTAATCGCAACATGATTATGTTTGCCCGCTTTGACAAAATCACCCAGCTTTCGGTGACAGCCAGCTTATGGCTCAGCCAAATTCAGAAAAACACTAAAGAGTATCCCTACGTTATTGAAGCCTATCGACAGAACACCTTGGATATGGCTTATAGCTATTTGCACAGCAAAGAAAAATCAAGATTCGCCAAAGGTGCTTTCTTTAGCAATATCCGGATGAGCGATGATCTGGAATCACATTACCATTTCGCCCGCTTAAACCTTAAGCCCGAAGATTGGCAAATCTTAGAAAACCAATACCAATTGATGCTCGAAGACAATCTCATTCGCAAGAGCTCGTATGAATTTGTCAAGCTGGTAGGCAAGCTCTTACAAAGTGGAGCGAGTCTTGAGGCAAAGGAACTTGATCAGGGAATTCAGTTATGTGAAAGCATCCCTGACCAGCAAACTGGCGTTGGCGTCAAATACTTAATGCTTGGCTACCTCTACCAGCGCAAATTCGAGCAATCGGTAGAGGGTTTCGCTTTTGATCGCAGCCTAGCCGACAAAGCACATCGCAATTATCTCTTATCCCTTGATCTTAGCTGGAATAACGATAGGATTCGTGCCAGCTCTTTCCAGAACTTGGGCGTCCTTCACTTAAAAATCCGCAACTATTCGCTAGCTGCAGAGTATTTTCTACGACGTGCCGAAATACCTTTTGAAAACCGTGATGAAGAGCTTGCCTTTCGCTGGAATGCCGCCAACAGCCTCTATAAAGCCAATCGCTTTGCTGAGGCTTTAGCCCAAATTGAAACTGCTATAAAAAAGCAGCCAACCAACCCCCTCGCCTGGCAGGAACGAGCTGCATTTTATGCCATGAATGCCAAACAATTTGCTAAGGCTGTCAGCTATTATCAGCAGTTCTATCGGAATGGTTCGGATACGCAAAAAAACAGAGGTGGGATCGCTCTGGCTTATGCTTACAGCCTGGATCAGCATAAGCAGAATCAGGAAGCCTTGCAATGGTACCAGCGCGCTTTGGATGACAGTTCCAAGGAAAGCCCAGCCAAGGCAGTGAAGGGCAGCGTTCAATACCATCCAAGAAAAACCCAGTTTATCGCCTATGGTCTGTTATCACAGATGAACATCCCGGCAAGTGAGCGCACCAAGTATCTCAAGGCTCGCCTCCAGCTCTACGGCCCGCTAAAAAAAGACCCTGCTGCCTTTCAATTTAATGACGTTGATTTGATCGCCCAGGAGTTGAAAGACCAGCAGCGACTAGCCTTGCTTTACCTTGAGCAAAATCAAAAAGACGCTGCCTCGCAGGCTATGGCAAAATCTCTTGAACTGGCGGCCGAAGACGGCAAGAGCTTAGGCTTTATTTCGCAGGCTGTGCAGCAAAGCTTTAAAAATGCCATCTTTCACTTTGTTTGGACTCATCCTCAGGGCCTTTCCCCTGCAGTTATGAAACCAGCGAAAGCTATTATGGACGGCATGGAAGACGAGGCGAAAGACAATCAACGTCCAAGTCCACAATTTGTCCAGCTTTTGACAGAGTCACGATTTTTCTTTGCCGCTTTGGAAGCGCAAGCAGGCGGTAATCGTCGCAGTCAATTCGAGCAAAAGGCCCAATTAGCCTTGCAGCATGAGCTTTTTCAGGGACTGAAAGATAGCGCACCTGAACTACAGAAGAGTCTGCAAGCTTATCAGGCGGCGATGACAAAGGCCTTATAGCAGGATGAAGAAAATTGCGGGCGCTTACCTGCCGGCCCTCGCAAGGAATCCGAATCGTCTTAAATCCGTTGGTCAACTCTCTTTGTATGATGGTCGCCAGCAAAATCACCAAGCGACTGAGATGCGAGTGGACTAGGAGAAATCACCGGCTTCAAAGCGCTGCATCTCTTCCACAACAAGATCAATACCAAAGAGTTTGACGACAGTGAAAAGCAGCGCGACAAACATCATCAGATAAAGTGGGGCCAAGACGCCCTGTATCATCAATGTGGTAAAAACCACAGCTGGCACCAACCATTGCAGGTAGATGATCAAACTGAGATGCAACTGACTCATAAAACTTAGATTGACTAAGATCATCAGAAAGAAATAGCAGCTTGCCATCAGGTTTAGCCAAGCTGTGAACCGAAAAATGGATAACACCAGGATACCAACGCTAGCAATGGCAAGATAGAAATACTGTGCTTCAGGATGTAGCGCGTTAGCAGCGAAAAATAAGCCCGTAAGGTTGATAAGGATCGCTCCTACCAAAAGCCGCATACGGAATAGCGTTTCGGGATCATTTTGCGGCTTCTCTGCGGGTAAGAAAAAATCCAACCCTTTCATCAGTATAAGCCAGAATGCACCAAAAGGCGGTTTGGACATATTCGTTCCGTAGCTGTCAATTGTTATCGATTGATTTGTTTAAGCAGAAGAGCATAGACTTTTCAAGTGGGAAGGCAAATTCTGGAAATTAAATCAGATTTGCCCTCCTATCCAAGTAGGAGTCAGATAGATTTCATCTTGTAGCTTAGTCTTTGCCTGATCGCTGAATTTTTGCCGGCAAGGCATCCACAGCGAAAGCCTTACGAATGCTTTCATCGCGATCAATCAGGCATAATTTTGCTGTTGGCTTCAGCGCCTCCAAGACCCTGCTGGCCGCCTGTGGCTCATCATAGGCGATCACATAAATGGTGCTTTCCGGATCGGAACTCTCGATATGCCCCCGACAAGAAGCACACCAGGAGGCGAAAAAAACGACCTCGGTCCAATCCTGACTTAACTGCTGGAAAGCTTGGTAATCTAAAGGACGGCAAAATTCTGCAGGCTTTTGCTCAGCCAGGGCAAGGTTTGCCGACAACAAAGCAGAAAGGTGTAGGGTCAAGAACCAATTCATAAGAGCCTTCCTATTGCAGCTAAACTGATTGACCAAAATCGCGCAGTATTCGCTTGCTTGCTATCCAGGCGACTTGCGGCTTCACTGACAGTGAAGCGATAGTTAACGGCGATCGGTAGCCGCGTTTCTGCCGTGACAAACCAGGAGCCTTCTTCGACAGACGAATGTTCCTGTGCTTTTCCCTGAAAACGCAAACCGGAATGATGACGAATCCGCCACCCTCCAATCAGACTTAATTTTTGCTCCCATTGATAACCGAAAGTGATGATGCCGCGATGTTCAGCGGCACGCTCCACTTTGCCAAACTCATGCTCAAGACTGGTCGGAGCCGTCCAAAGGTAGGTAGCACCGCCAATCCAAGAGCTCATACCAAACCAAAGGTCGATGCCGAAAATGCTTTCATCAAAGCCGTTGCTGCGAACATCAAGATTATCAAAGCGTCTGCTGCCGTGAATCGAGCGCGAGCGTGATTTTTTATGGGCAGCAATAAACTGTACCTGCGGACGATAGATCTGCAGCAAATTCTGCTGCAGAAGATTGTAACGTACCGTCAGCAGCGGATCACCGAAGCCTGTTGCCTCCTTGTCAGCCCGCTGATGCCGATGCCAAGGCAGGGTCAGGGAAGCGAAGGCCTTCTGCGTGAGACGGACTGCCATGGAGGTCGTCAACAGCCATTTCTTTTCCGGACCATAGGAACGAGATTGGCTTGCGTCGTAGGCGATATCGCGAAAACCGTGTTGTTGGGTCAGTTGACCGAGAAGTTTTAAGTTCTCATAAGGAAACAAGACCAGCGGATCGGCTCCACCGCTACCACAAGATGAACAAGCCTTTGCCTGAGGAAGGGCTGCGAAAAGCGCCAATATAAACGCAAACCAAAGTTTCATTTACTTCACCTCTTGAGCTACGGGAATTGTAATCTCGTCACTCGCACCTCCAATATCAACGACTAGCCGAATCACCCATTCTCCCGCCATGCTAAAAAAGATGCCGCTAACTGCGAAACTTTGCGCCGGACCACTAGCAGGCTGCCACTGAATCGCTGATTCAATCGAGCCATGGCCGTGTGCTGGCATCCACGGATGAAAACCTTTTAACTCGGCTTCAATGGCTTCACCTTCAGGATTAAAGAAGCTAACGGTCGCTTCATTGATCGCCTGACCTGCTACTGGAGCTGCAGCCCATTCGATCTTGGCTTGAAAGAGACCATGAAGAGATTCATCACTTGGCTGTGCATGCTGATGATCGCCATGCCCCTCATGCCCCTCATGCCCCATATGATGATCAGCCGCGCCTTGCTCTGCTGTCATTTTTTCGTTCGAATCCTTGTCAGAACCACAAGCTAGGAACAGAGTGCATGCCAGAAGACTTGATAGAATTTTCAAATGAGAAACAAATTTCATGATAGTTACCCCTTAAAATATTTTTTTCTTAGAATTTAAAACATAAGATCCATGAGCCGCACGAGAGCTCCCATAGGCGCACAGTCACACGCAGCCGAAAGACAAATGAAAGCTTCGATGCGTACACTGATCGCGCAATAGTCACATTGAAAGTAAATTTAAATCTAGTCTGCTCAGATCAATCGTGGAGGTGGCGTATCAATCGATAGGTTTGTATGAAAAGCGGCTAGCAAACGAATCCATGCCAGTTGCATCGGTGTTGCCATTTGCTTGCTATTTAGCTTGTTACTTAAATCAAAGAGCACCCAAATATAGGAAAACTTCGCGAGATAACAAGGGCAGAAAATATCGTCGGTGATCGCGCTTTGGCCGCCGGGTAGTTTTTCCGGTGCGTGATCATGACAGGAGACCTTGGTCGTATCATCATGATGAGCGCCATCAGCAAGTAAGGCCTGCACCACATGCCGCAGCATACCACATCGCGGCACGCTGGATACGGCCAGATTTAAGGCGATGAGAATGATGATCGAGACTTTCAGCACGCTGTTCTCTTCAAAAGAAAATTATTACAGCCTGTATTCCAATAACAGATGATGTGCAATTTTGCAGCCAAGAAAGTAAAAATAATCGGGCAGGACGAAATCTCGCCAAAGGCAGAAAAAAAGGCTGACCGACGGCGTCGGTAGAAACGACGTCCAAACAAATGCCTATTCTTTAGTCATAATTACTTGGTCAATGTCATAACGTTAGACAGTTTGATTGGTAAGAATTCAACAGCAAAACTTTTCGCCGGTATTAAAGTCGACCGCTGGTTAAGTCCTTGATAATTTGTGCCACCAACTCATCCTGCGGATGCTGTGATTGCAAATCATAGAGTATCGATAAAGCTTCTTCACGCTCATTGCGGTTTAAATAAGCTGCTGCCAGTTTAATCTTTAAATTTTTTAAACGAAATTGATCCGTTTCCTGAGCAATGACATCGCGCAACAAATCAACCCCTTCATCGAAGCGACCAGCTTCAACGTAGGCTGAGGCTGCCTGCTCCTGTAAAAACACATCTTCGAAACCGGTCATGGACATAGCTCGTTGAAAGTATTCCAGCGACTCTTCTGCTCGCCCACTTTTTAATAATGCATTACCGAGACCATACTCAATCGCTGCCGTATCCGGGTGGGTTTCACTGAGCTGTCGTAAAAACTGCAAACCTCCATCGAGGTTATTCGTTTCCTGGTAGACTACCAAGAGTTCATTAATCGCCGATTCGTTATCCGGGTTCACGACTAAGGCACGTTCCAGAAAGTCTCTTGCCACCAGTGGGTTTCTGCGCTCAATTAACTGCAACATCGCCATTTCCACCAGGGCTCGCTCATCTTGCGGATGCTTTTCCAAATGCGCGATCAGTAGCTGTTCGGCTTGCTGCCATTCACCGTTATCAAGAAGCTGAATGATCTGATCCATCAACTCATCACGGGGCTCATTTGCCGTTTTATCGCTGCTGCTTGCGGCAGTCTGAGCCGCCCGACGTGCTTGCTTGGGAACCGCGACCGCCCGCCCGCCATCACGCTCGACGGTTCGGTAAGTCATTTCGGGTTTGTTTTCCTCTGGCTTAGCCATGTCTTTTTGGCTAGACGTTTCCATTTCACTCAAAGAACCGGGCTCTGGCCGACCAATCACGATGAAAGTGGTGAATACAGTCACAATTACCAGCAAGCTGAGACCCAGTCCCCAAGCTGATTTTTTCTCGTTTTTCCGTGTGGTATTACCTGGTTTCATGTCAAAACCTCGCCTTGATCGAAGAGCTAGCGCCGTATGGATTGCGCATTCTCTTATAGTCAATAAACGCAGCTTCGACAAGGGTCTACGTCAGTAAAACCAGGGCTACTGGAAAAATCCATCAGGAGTCTCGCAGAAAAAACTCCAGACCCAGCAAGACTGAGGCTAAGGCGGCAAACCAAAAGAAACGCTCATGCCAGATTCGTTCCTGGCTCTGATAAAGATCACCAGCCTCCATACCGCTACGAATCTGGGAAAGGTAGAGGTCTTCCAAACCGATGTTCTGATCACTGGCACGAATATGCTCACCACCCGTTAGCTCAGCAATTTGCCGCAATAAACTATCATCCAGGCGGCTCATGACGATCTGCCCTGATTCGTCGCGGACAAACTCGCCATGCTCACCGGGTACGGGTGCACCTTCCAAGGCACCGATACCAATTGTATATATGGCGATACCCGCTTTCGCCGCTTCCCTGGCCGCATTTAAGGGATCTGACTCATGATCCTCACCATCGGTTATCAGAATCAAGACCTTACCACTATCGGTCCCGGCAGCGGTTAAGCTCGAAGTCGCCAAACGAATGGCATCACCAATGGCTGTACCGGCAACCGGGATAAGATCAGGGCTTAGATGCTGTAAAAACAGATCGACAGCGTCATAGTCAATCGTCGGTGGACATTGGACAAACGCAACACCAGCAAATGGGATGAGACCGATCCGATCGCCTTTTAGCACACGCAATAAGTCGATAATTTCCCGCCTGGCCCGTGAGAGGCGATCAGGTTGCAGGTCTTGAGCCTTCATACTTCTTGAAACATCGATGGCGACCATCAAATCGATACCCTGCCTGGTCACCTCTCTTTCCTCAAAACCCCAACGCGGCCTGGCAAGAGCAAAAATCATCGCACTAAGCACCATGCTTAATAACAGCAGCTGGAATAGTTGTTTTTTGCGGGATATTGGCGGTGCTAAGGAGTCGAGACCAGATCCCAGTAGTTGTTGCAGTCTGCGGCGATAAACCTTCAAACCGCGCCAGACCAGCCAGACTAAAAAGGGAAGAAGCAAATAAAGATACAACGCCTCGGGCCAGTAAAAATTCAAGGGATTCGCCTCCACCGACTGTTACTGACGAGCAAATCGCAAAACATAAAAACTAAGGCTGCTGCGATGAACCACTGACCGATATCATTAAACTCAAAAAATTCCTGGTATTCGACTCGACGGGTTTCCAGTTGGTTGACCGTTTCGTAAATCTGCTGCAATTCCTCAGTGTCAGAAGCCAAAAAATACTGGCCACCAGTGTTTTTGGCAATATCTTGCAAGAGTTTTTCGTCGAGTTTGAATATCCGCCGTTCAAAAACGGTGCGATACCAGGTTTCCACCGGAAACGGCACCGGTTCATTACTGCCGACGCCGATCGTATAAATTTTTATCCCTAAAGCTTTTGCTGCTTCTGTCGCCTGCAGGGGTTCGACCGAACCCGCATTGCTTTCCCCATCGGTCATGAGAATAACAACCTTCGATTTGGCTTCTATATCCTGCAAGCGCTTCACGGCTACAGCGATCGCATCGCCGATCGCTGTACTTTCCCCAGCCATACCGATTTCAATCTGATGAAGAAATTTGAGCAAGGCCTCATGATCTCGGGTCAGCGGCGCCTGGGTAAATGCCTGGGTACCGAAAACAACAAGGCTCAGGCGATCATCATGTCGCTTTTGAATAAAATCATCGATCACTTCTTTGACGACAAAAAGCCGATCCCTGCGCTCACCTCCGATTTCAAAGTCCATCGCCTTCATACTGCCCGAGGTATCGATGACTAATACAATATCCAAGCCTTCGGCATTGCGATTGACTTTTGATTCACCACTTTGCGGCCTGGCAACAGCTACAATTAAAAAAAACAGGCTAAGCATGCGACATATGAGCGGCAAATGTTGCTGCCAGTTTTTTTGCCCGACACTGGCATTTTTAACCAACATGAGCGTTGAGAAACGCACGCTGCGCTGCTGCAGGCGACGCCTTTCATACCAGAGCATAAAAGGCAGGATCAGCAATGCCAACAGCACCCAGGGATAAGCAAGAGTCATCGTCGGCTTCTCCGTGGATTCTGATTTTGATGCAGAAGCTGCATGAGTTTCGGCGCTATCGCATCATCGGTGTGTATCGCCACAGTTTGAATGCCTTGACGTTTAAAAAGATTCATGACTTCCGCTTCGTGACGAGCATGTTCGTTTTGCATGATATTTTGAAACGCGGGATCAGATGTATCGATGGTCAACAGCTCGCCACTTTCCATATCATGGACTTGGACAAGACCGGCGGCGGGCAACTGCGTTTCCCGACGATCACGGGTCAGGATGGACAAGAGCTCATGTTTGCGCGCCAACTGAGTCAAACTACGCTCATAACCTTTGTCCCAAAAATCCGAAACCAAGACGCACACAGCACGACGCTTCATCGTATCCATGACATGCTTGATCGCCGCGTTAACAGAAGTTTTCCGCCCACGGGTTTCATGCATTAATACCGTGCGGATTAAATTCCAAATATGAGCTCGACCTTTTTTCGGTGGGATGTAGCGCTCAACATGATCTGAGAATAACAACAAACCTATTTTGTCGTGGTTTTGCATGGCTAGAACGGCAAAGCAGGCGGCGATTTCCGCCGCCAAAGCCTGTTTTGTTTTCTTCTCGGTACCAAAACCTTGGGAGGCGCTGACATCGATCAATAGGAGCAGGGTAAGCTCACGCTCTTCGCGAAAGATTTTGACATGCGGCACACCCATGCGAGCGGTCACATTCCAATCGATCGCCCGGACATCGTCGCCTGGGATATATTCGCGCACCTCATCGAATTCCATGCCCCGCCCACGCAGAGCACTTGCATACTCACCTGCCAGAACATCTGTTACCAAGCGGCGGGTCTTAATCTGGATCCGCCGGATTTGGGCAAACAGCTCCGGAGATATCAAGGTAGCACCCTCCGATTTTCCTGCCACTTGAGCTCACCTGGCCAGAACATAAAATAGCGATCCTCTTCCAACATGCGCAGAATGCGATGTGGTTGATCCAGGCCGATTTTCGCCAACGGGCGCTCGAAAAGCGCCGTCCAGGTCCAGCTGTTTTCCAGCTCCTGCATGCACTGTAAAAAGCGGTCAGATCTGGCGAAACAGTCGAATATCGATGTCGGCTTGCCAGTATACTGGGCTAGAGGGTACAGCTTTTTCGGGTTCAATTGCGCCAGTTCCTTAGCCATGGCCAAGGCTTCTTGCCTGCCACCAATGCTATCGACTAAACCGAGAGCCAAGGCTTCTTGTCCAGTATAGACCCGTCCTTGAGCCAGGCGGTCGATTTCCGGCACAGTTTTCTTGCGCCCTTGCGCCACTTTTTGCAGGAAGGTCGTATAAACTTCATCAATTCCTTCGCCAATTAACTCCTTATCCTTCTCTGAAGCAGGCTTACCGAAGTTCAGATAATCAGACCGGTCTGATCCGGTGACGACATGAAAGCTGATGCCGTATTTCTCATCGAACTGCTGACCATTAATTGCCGCGCCAATCACTCCGATCGAACCGGTAATCGTTGTCGCTTCAGCCAGAATATGACCAGCCGGAGCGGCGATATAGTAGCCACCAGAGGCTGCTACGTTCCCCATGGAGACGACCAAAGGCTTGGTTTCGGCAAGCTTGCGCACTTCTTCCCAAATCATGTCCGAGGCCAGCGCTGAGCCACCAGGGCTATCAATGCGTAAGACGACAGCCTTGATGTCTTCCTGTTCCTTGGCCCACTTCAAGCGAGCAATCAAGCGCTCAGGCGTGATCACGGGATCTTCGCTCGGACTAGCTGCCATGCGGATTTCACCATAAGCTTCGATATAAGCAAGTTTGCTATCTTGATCTTCTGCCATCCGCGGCTCGTCGAGCTCATGACTGGCCCGCAGATATGGCCGCCAGGCAACCACATGTTCCGACTTGGTTTCCTCTTGCAAAGCATCCAACCAGTCTTGATGGTAGCCTAAGCGATCGATCAAGCCCATCGCCAGAGCTTGTTTGCTCGTAAAAATCGAGCGCTGTAACCAGGAGCGCACTTCTTCAATGGTGCGCCCACGGCCGGTGGCTATCGCTTCGACTAGCTCATTGCGTAAGGATTGTTCCATCGCTTGATACATTTCCAAAGTCTCGTCTGAAGGCGTGTCGCGGATAAAACTTTCGAATGCGGATTTGTAGGCTCCGGCACGAAACACTTCGAATTCAACCCCCAGTTTATTCAAGGCTGATGAAAAATAGGTAAGCTGGAACGCTGGGCCAGGAATCATCATCCCACCGATCGGGCTTAAATTGATCTGATTGGCTGCAGAGGCAAGATAGAAATTGGCCGTATTACCATCATAGAGATTCACATAAAGAGGTTTTCCCGAGCTGCGATACTCAGCCAGTGAGCGCCTAAGCTCAGTCATAGTCGAAAATCCCCCTGAAATGCTGACCAGATCCAAATAAACGGCATGGACCCGAATATCTTCGGCCGCGCGATTTAGGGTCTTTTGCAGTTCACTCAACTGATAGCCGCCGGTTTCACCGAACAACTGACCGAGAAAGACCTGAGTCGGGTCCAAGTCGCGAGTGATGATCGGACCATCAATTTTGATATGCACGAGAGATTTTTCGATATTGGGTACTTCCATTTGAGCGCTGCCGCCCATAAAATTTTTTGAGTGGGTAAAGAACAGAGTAACCAGAGCAATTGTCAAAACAGTCACACCTACGCCAATCACCGCAAAAAAGCCGGTGATGGCATAAAAAAAGATTCGAAAGAAGCGGATAATGGGGTTTTCACGTCTACGTTCTGTCATCAGTCATCCCTAATTGGAAGGTCGTCCTTGAAAAGCTTGGCCTGATAAGGTTTTATTGAATTTTAAAATAATTTCAAGCAATCCCATAGATATTATCTTGTAAATCGTGCGGATGTCAGAAATTTGAGACAAAAGCAAAGCGTTTCAGAGCAAAACTATGCCACCTTTGCGATCCTAGGAGTAGAGCGATGCAAGAAGTCAAAGACTCAGCCACAAATCAGACAAACCAGGCAGAAAGTCACATTGCTGAGCAGAACCCCCAGCTGCTCAATGTCATGCTCGCTGCTCTTGGTGAATACCCGGAAGCCAGCGGCCTTAGCCAGGAGCAACTTGTCGCCATCTGTGATGAGTCCCTTCGCCAGGGCACAGTCCATAACCGTGACTGGCTCATTTCCCGCCTGAAAGCGACGCACGAAGGGGCTCCCGTCACCGCAGCTAATCAAGCCGGGGATAAGCCGCGTCCTTCATTTCGTGAGGTGACGATTTCCCAGGCGGTACAGCCCGAAGATGAGGATGACTGGCAAAGAATTTTGGAACGGCATAGCCAGTGGGTCGACTCTGTTTTGCATCCGACCAAGGAAGTGAGCGGTGGCAGGGCGAATCTAAGCGGGGCTGATTTACGCGCCTTTGACCTTTCCGGCGTGGATTTGCGTGGAGCCATATTAAATGAAGTTAATCTCGAGGGTTGCAACCTGCGCAAGGCGAATCTAGCAACCGCACTCCTGCGCCGGGCCAAGCTCAAAAACGCCTGTCTTGAAGGCGCTAAACTACGCCGATCTGACATCAGCTATGCTGAGCTTGAAGGCGCTGACTTTCGTCAGGCAGATTTACGCCTCATCGTGCAAGAAGGGGTGGACTTTGAAGGGGCAAAGCATGTAGAAGAGGCTCTACGCTAAGAAGACCATTACGGTCGGTAACTATTACGTCAGGGAAATTTCTGGTTTATGTTTGGCACGTTGCCTGCACTTACTCCTATGACAACCGGATTGGACGTGGAATTTCAAACTTTTGCAATGCCTAACGTTTACACACTGTCAAGGGAGGAAACATGCAGGCTCGCAGCATCAACCAACAGGTCGAACCACTTATCAATTTTGACACCAATATGCGCTCGGAGCAAACCGAACAACCAGCGCAGGCGTCGCTCGCAAAAAGCTTTTGGGACGTATTTAGTGGAAGCCCCAAAGCTTTTAAAATTTTTCTTCTTACCGTGAGTCTCGTGTCATTTTCATCTGGTTTGAGCCTCACTGTCGTCACGCTGGCACCCGATAAAATCGACCTTGAGCGCCAGGAAGTGCTCGACCAGCAATTTAGTGTCGTTTCCTTGGAGAGTGAAGGGGCACCATTCGTTAATGGCTCCTTATAACACATGTCAATATTTCGATTTCTTACGCCCCTGCAGCAACTGTCAGGGGCGATCCTTTTTTGGCCTCTCGTATTCTAGTGGCGATTAACTTTGACCCACTCATTTCCTATACATCGGCTATTGCTGCTTTCCTAAACTGCCAAACGTGCATTAGAATACTTAGATGACATCCCAAAAATCGATCAAGTGCGTGGACACAGCATGAAGCGCTTAGGCTACAGCATACTGGCTACGGCCTGGCTGGCAAACGCCTGCCAGACAAAACGACAATTAGACTCTCCTCACCTATCACCTGAGCTTCCGGCGAGCCATGCCGAGGCTAGCGCTTGTGATCGCTGGCTGGTTTCCCAGACAGGTGGCAAATCTGTCCTTCTCCATTGGTCGCATCCAGAGCTGCCCCTCAACTATGAGCAGCAGCTTGTCATCACTGACGACAATGAACGTATTCTCATCCTGATCGATGAACTGGGTCACCGTTATCGCCTGTCAAATCAGGCCGGCGAATCGTTTGCTTGCACGGGTCACAAAAACGATTTCTGCTTTTGGTTTATTTCACCGGTTGATAGCGAGCCTCGCCTTGAACTGCGCTTAGTCCAGGTGAGCCAGCAGCACTATGTATTGGCTTCGTTCCGGCAACTGCAAGACAATGATACAAGCAGCTTTCCCCGAGCCTGGCTAAGCCCACATTTCAGCGATCGGGATCTACTGGAAGAAGATATCGCCAGCCGACAATCTCAGTTAAACAAGTCTGCCGAGCGGCGAGCCTGGCTGCATTATCAACGCTGTAAAGCGCAGCAAGCAAGGCTTCAGGCCGATTGATCACAGACATCCTCGTTTGTCACCCATCAATGCGCCAAACGACGCCCGGCGGATTCTTTGTAGCGCTCAAAGGCCTGCATTTGTTTCTCACTCAAAATACTGGTAGCAAAGTCTTCAGTCGTCGCACATGGATCACCCACCGCGCCTTGCGTTTTATAAAACGCTCGCAAGCGACAGGGACCTTCGCCACTTATCCAATCCAAGACAGCTCCTGCCGCCATCTCATCCTCTAACATCATCTCTTTAGGAATCATCTCACTGCTGGGCTCATCATAAGTGACCAGTTGTCGGACAGAACGTTCATTTGCCCAACGACCCGTTAATTGTTTCGCCATCACGACTGCCTGACGATCCCGATCGATATTTGCTCGATTGATAAGATCCTCACTGACAGAGGAATCAATTTCAACTTCATCAAGCTTTCTTAAGTTGCCGACGATGGAAACGCGATCGTTCTCACGCAAGGGAATTTCATAACCGGTGGCATTCAACACCAGAAGCTGATGCGGCCCCTCATCCCGATCAAGGTCAAGCAGAAAGGCATGTGGTGAATAGATGACACGAATTTGGCCATCGACTTTTACCATTTGATCGGCGAATTGATCGACTTGTTCCGGCAATGACCCTTCCATGTTTTTTAATACTGTAATGGGTTCATGAATTTCCATATCGCCGATTTGTTGTTCCTGATTTGCTTGACCATGAGTACAAGCCAAGATTATACTGGCGAGTCCTATTAGCGAGCTAACTGTCTTACTAGCCTTCATCTTCCTCATTCCTCCACCTGAGATTTTCAAACGACTGCGTTTTGAAACTTTTTGTTCCCATGAAAATGAAAAAATGGATCAGTGTCTCGATCACTTCATCATTTCTAAGGAAAGCTCATTGAATTACTTACAACGATGCACGCAGTCAGCGTTGACCTCATTATCTAGCAATTCCAAGTCCACCCACAAAATCAAAGATAATAATCGGATATTTCAAGAAAAAATATTCTCCCCTACATTGAATTACCTGTTCCTTGATTCCTACAGACTTGACTTTAAAAGCCAACAGCTTCACGCCAGAAGTAAAAATAAAAAACTAAGAACATGAGAGAAAAAAATGAAGGGCGGAAGAGTGTAAAAATAATTGGCAACATGTCGGTATGCTTTCACGCTTCCTTGTTTGCAGCATGCGCACAGAAGCGTTAGCACTTCAAAGCATGATACATAATATCCGAAGAAGTTTCATTCTTTGATTGTGCCAATGCTGAGTTCATGTTAGCTATCTTACCCGGACGCCACACCAGAGTGGTGATAGCAACTTCTGCGCAAGATCAAGGGAGCGATCATGACCAGTCCAGTATTGAAAGCCCTGCCCGCGTTTATCACCAAAGAGCCCATGAACCTTTCCCCCGATTTTATGCGAGACTCGATCAGTATTCGCGATCAAGGAATTTGGTTAACAGTCGGGCGGGCTGCTCAAATATTAAGTCCAGAAAACAGCCGTGCCTACGGTGGCAATTTTAAACAACCCAACTACCGACGCCTGGTAAAGGCGGCGATCGCCAATACACTCGGCGCTGGCCATCACCGCATTTCTCTTGCCTTATCAGCAAGTCAAAATGCATTCCCACATTTTGTCGATCGCCATAGTCAAATGCTAGAGGAACAAAAACGCATACTCGAAGAGCTGGTGCGTGATATCGAATTTAAGGAACATCCTCTCGGCGAGGTTCTCCACTGCAAGGTTGAACTTGAAACCGTACAAATACTTTTTGAAACTCAAGCCGTATTGCAGGCTATTCCAAGTGACTTAAAGAGTTTTGTCTTATGGCAACTTGGTCATGGTGATCTACAACAAGTCACTCTTTACGATGGTCGACCGATTCCTACGACTCATCGTCGCGTCGAAGGCTTGTCATCTGCCATCCGCGATTTTGCCGTTTATACCAACCTTGCCTTGGCAGACGCAGTCAATGCCTGGCAGAGCGGTCAACGCATCCGCAGTGATCAGATGAATGGTGATATGGTCGATGTCTTTGCCGAAAAGCAACGTGCCATTCGCGAGTATTTTGCGACAGTGACTCAGGATCTATTAAATTTAAACGAGCCATATAAACAGCGATCAGTTGCCATCGTATTATCCGGTGGTGGAGCCAAAGACTCCATGGTCGTCGACTGCCTCCGGGATGAAATAGAAAGCGGTGGGCACTATCGACTCTTTGTCGTAGATGAACTGCCAACACGCAGCAAAGAATGTCAGGACCCATTATTTACCTGCGTTCAGGGGCTTCTTCGGGTAGCCGATTTGGCTCTTGACGTTGGTAATTCTTCTCTCAAAACCGGCTGGAGTGCTCATAAAAACCATAGCTTTCAGGCAAGCTATAGTCAGGCTCCAGCAGTACAGCATTCGACGATGAAATGAATGGAAAGGATAAATGCACCATGACAAATTTAGAAACTCTCATTATTCGCATCAACAAAGAGCAAAATCGCAATCAGGATCGAGAAGTCATTCAAGTTTTGACGGAAGAAAACACGGATGAGCTGCCTTTCGAATTACCTGAGTTTTTCGACTGGCCAACTGGTCCGCAATCCGTATCGCGCAAAGGCCGACTTCTGATGCTAGCCGGTATCAAATACATGAAAGAACGCTATCCCAAAGCTATCGAAACAACGACAGCAGAATCCATCGCCAAAGCCTCCCGTCAAGCCGCAGATAAAGCCGCTGCCAATTCACAATGGCAGCACAAAGAAGCGACCGATAAGGTCGAGCCTCTGCCTTACCAAGGCGAACGACCAGCAGCTCAAGCACTGGCCAAGGAACCAACCATCGAAGATGACATGCAAGAGGTTCGCGACCTGCACAACGAAGATGCTGCACGAGCGAAACCCAGCTATGATATTTCCTTGTTTCAATGACTGCCATTTCGCTACGTGGAAATAAAACGACTTTTGTACGGGGAGACGGTCCATGAGCCTTGACCAGCTCCCTGACAGGACGCGGTGTGTCTACTGGAAGTCGTTAAACTGAGCAAAACGAAATAGACCCGCATAAAGGTACACATCATGCAAAACGAACGCTCTTTGCTTGACGGAAACTGGAACTTCCGCGCCATCTCCCAATTGATCTACTTCCTTGAAGAGGAATCTCCCAGTAACGAAACTATGGTTCATGGTGCATTTTATGACAGAAATCTCGCTGAGCAATATCAGACGGAGTTGGAGTCCAAGACCTTTCAGCGCCTTATGGATGACAAAGGCTTTCAAACCGTTGAAGAAGCTCAGGCTTATCTGCTTGATCGAGATGAAGACTACGCCCTAAAATATTCCCGCTTTCGCATCCTGAGCTTTCAAGAAGCTGTCGAGGCATTTGGCGCCAACCGGGTATTGCAATACCTAACAGAGACCTTCGATCAGATTGAAGATGAAAGCAATGAGGATCTGGAAAATACCCTCGAGTTATAATAAAGCTAGTGATTTTTTACTTGGCTTCGTCCGGGAATATAGTTTCCTGGATGAAGCCTTATTAACGATGGCAACCAGATAAGTTTTGAAACGGCAGAAAAATTCGAAATAGTGTTCGATCATCATCGGTACGCGAAACTTCTATATGCCCACCATAATCTTCTGTAACAATCTGATAGCTTAAAGATAAACCCAAGCCTAGCCCCTTGCCTGGAGGCTTTGTGGAATAGAATGGATCAAAAACCCGAAACATCGACTGCCCTTCCAAACCAATGCCATCATCGATAATTTCAATACAAATATCTCTATCATCGAAACGCGACTGCATATCAATTTTAAAGCTGGTTGCGGCATTTTCTCTAGTTCCAGGCGTAAGGTTTTTTTCTTCTATTGCCTGCAAAGAGTTCAACAGCATATTACTAATCACCTTCCCCAGGACTTCCGGGCAAAGGAATACGTAAGGTAAATCATCTTCCAGCTGCAAATTGATGCTGACTTGGACTTGCTGAAATTTTTTCGGGAATTGACGTTTCAGCAGTTCAACCTGCTGAAGTAGAATTTCATTGACCGAACAGTACTTGGCCTGGTTCTGTCGTAGTGATAATCTTTCCCACAACATGCTAACCAAATAGTCCAAGCGCTGACCACTGTTGTGGATCAAATCAAGATTTCGCTGCAACAATTCTGCCAAACTTTCACCCACGCCTTGCGATTGTATGAGCTGATTTAACTGCTGCTCCATAAGTTTGCCAGCATTCACCATGAGGTGAATGGGATTGCGAATTTCATGAGCGAAACCTTGAACGACATCCTGGTAAGCATCGAGGCGCAACCGTAAAGACGCTTCCCAAGCCTTACTATTCCGCACTTCATGGCCATCGACTTGGGGCGCTAGCTGCAGATTTTGCTGTGACGGGTAAAGTTTTGCCGGTCGATGACGGAGTTCAATGGTTGCAAGCCTTGCAAGTACGCGTAAGACAGCCAGTGTCGAACTATGGTATTGTCTGGGTTTGGAATGAAACCAGGCTAAGACCCCGATCACTTCTTTTCCATCACCCAATAACGGCAGGCACACACAGGATTGCGCATGCCAGGCTTTGATCAGCAAGTCACCAGAAAAGTATTGCGTGAGCTCAGATTCAATGACCAAGGCCTCACGATGCACCAGAATGCGCTGGATGGGTGAATGGCTGATCGGAAATTTAATATTATCGCGAACAACCCCGTGGCTGGCGAGCACGATGGTTTCCATAATACCATCATGATCTGGCGAATACTGCCCAATAAAAATATGCGAACTTTCAACCACATCAGATAGGCGCAAGATAAAACGCGTCATCCAGTCAAGACGATGAGTCTGGGAATGATAAGATAACTCGCTCAGCATTTCATGCAATATCCGGTTTGACTGGTCGTAGCCAGCTTCACGCATATTAGGCTGGTCAGTTTCTTCAAACATCTGCTTACCAAATCAAATCACTCTTAGACACTCTGCTTCTGCATTGTGTTTAAAACATGTGTTTTTAGGTCATCAAAATCTAAGGGCTTTTTAAAACAAGCCTCGATCTGCAGGGCGTCCATTTCCCGTCGATATTCAACGTCTTCGTATGCCGTGACAACAAATGTGCGAGCCCGCACCTTGTTTTCCCGCAAGCGACGCAGAAGTTCAAAACCGCTCATATCAGGCATGTGAATATCGGTGATGATGACAAGTTCCGGGACTTTTTTCATCTCTAGCAAGTATTCCAGCCCTGATTGCGGAGAACTGAAAAAATGCAGATTGACTGTTCCGGCATTCATCTCTCGATTAAATATCCCCTCAAATAACGGTCCCATAAGCAATTCATCGTCGATCAATACCAAATGAATTGGTCGCATCATTTTCAAAAGCTCCTAATTGATCAGATTGCGGCTCCTCGCATATGCTCCGCCCCCTACTTCTTACAAACGAAAAAGCTATTTTCCGAGCCTGTTCAGCATTTCATACGCTTTTGCATATTTTTCGAAACATTCGTCAGTCAGGCTTGTCTCTTTCTAGTATGTCGCATGCGGAGTTATTCACCTAACAGACACTTCACTAGTAGTTTTCTGTAGCCAGGTTCCATCCGGAAATGCCTGATTGAAGCGTTTTCCGCGGCGAAAATAAATCCACATGTATCTGCATACACTGCGGTTTATCTTTGCCTCACGCCTTGACTCCGACTTTCCCGGAGGAGCCCTAGTTAGCTCAAATTCGTACTTTGCTGGGATTTCAGATTTTTTTGCCTGCTTCACAAATGCCGCATACTTGATCCAAAAAATCAGTATGCAACCTCTGCTGTCACATTTTTCTGCTAAAATCATCATACTAAGGCCGTTGATATTGCCCGTGAACAGACTCGATAAAGCTTATCGTTCCTGCAGCTTGTCAATGAAAGACATAAAAATTAAACTAGCCGCTAAACATTCTTTTGAACTTGCCCAACTTGGCAGATACTTAGGTTTATCAATCATTCCTTCAGCTAAAGCCTCACGCAGCAATGGGATGTCATCCAAATTGATTTTCCCGCAAAAAACCATGTCGATGAGATTCAAGTCCTTTTTTAAAATGGCTGAACGAAAGTGATTAAAAACCCGCAGCAAACCAGCAACGTAGACGATGTCTTTGGTAAAGGCAACCACACCCCGCGGATTGCCGCCACGGAAAACACGAGCCGTCGCATAAAATGAACTTTCCACCGACTGCCCGCGCTCGCAGAAAAACTGATACACCTCAACAAAATCAGCTCCCTGCAATGCCATATCTATGGCCACAACACGCAAGGCCAGACGTTCCAGGCGATAAAAATCTATCGTTTCTGTCATCAATTCAGAAAACGAAGCTAATCCCTCCTGGTCAATGGTTGAAGCGGGATGACTTAATGAAAGTGCTGAAACCAAGCGCTGACTTTGTCCATTCAGCGAGGTTAAGAGGTGAACTTCAGCTTCATGAAACCATAATTGCCTGGCTAAAACCCGGGTATATTGCCCTGAGGAGTTGATCTTGATGCGACTTTGCGAAACGGCCGCTAGAGCTGACATTTTATCGTCTAATTGTACATCGATCGATTCGCCAGGGAAACTGCGCTGCGCCTCTGCCTCGAAAAACTCTTTCACCCGCAGCGGCTGCCACGACTCCTCTTGTTTCCGACCAAAGTCCTGCTCAAAGTCTTTGCAATAGGACAGCATTTTTTTCGCAACATCAAGGTAGCTTAAGCGAAATCCGGGCAGGATATCCCGCGGGTTACCGTAAAGTTGCATGGAGTTCTGCGTAAAGCTTTCTTCGCCGATCCCTTCCAACATCTTGATAGCAACAACATAGGCATCAGCCATCCGGGCAAGATACTGCACCAGTGGGTGCTCACCCTCTTTAATCTGACTCACAGCAAGCAGGGTTTCTTTTACAGTCCCAAAGTCTTGTTTACTATAATCTTGTTTCGGTATGAAATAATCTTGCTTGCGAAAGCGTGCAATCGCTTGGCGACAAAGGTCGTCCTGCCAGTTGATCGTTTCTAGAATCCGAACCTGACGTCCGGTATTCAAGATAACTTGGTTGGTATGGCTGAGTTTCTCGAGCAGACGCTGCGTTTTTTTCATGCAAAGTAGTTCCTAAGCTTTTTACAATCGGCGTTGCAAAAAAGGCTCTTGTAGCTAGTGTCCATCCGGAGATACCTTATTCTACGGTTTATTTTCAGCTCGCGCCTTGCCTAAGGCATTCCCGGATGGACCCGACTTGGGTTTTGTGGAACCGTATCCTGAGCCAAAGAGAAATACTGTGACAAAGCTCTTTGGCTCATGCCAGGGGATCTTCCACTTCAAGGCAATGAATTCACCTATTCACGGATAGGTCCTAGTTGAGTCGGCTTGACTTTCGTATCATACTGATGTTGCTATCATCCATCAATTTAAGTTTGACTTGAGGAGCTTTATCAGCGTGTTTCACCGACAAACCACCGTAGCGTATTTTATGATCGCCAGTATCTCGGCCATCATGACCACGCCCGGCTTCGCTAAAGACAGTACAGAAAGCGAAGCTCTTGCAGCACAGACAACAGGCAGAATTCCCGCAGAAATTACCCATTGCAATGATGGCGATACCTGCCGCGCCAAAATCGCAGGAAATCTCTGGATGAATGTCCGCCTTGCCGGAATCGACGCTCCCGAACTGGCAAAAAAACGCAAAAAAACATCTGCCCAAGCATTTGCCGAAGAAGCCAGAGACTGGCTCAATAACAGCGTCAAGCAACAGCCGGTTGAGCTTTTGCAGCATGATTTAGACCATTTTAATCGACCGATTGTTGAACTGTATGTCGGCCAGCGTTTGATCAACATCGAAATGCTACGACATGGCTTAGCTGAGGTCTATCAAGGCAAAACCAAACGCTTAGACCGCACGCCATACTTAGCCGCTGAGGCTGCGGCCAAAGAAAAAAAGATCGGCATTTGGAGCCAAAAAAACTACCAGTCACCAAAGGATTTTCGCCGCGCCGGCGCTGCTCAAAAATAAATAAAAGGAAATCATTGGGTGGAAAAGCAGACACGATATCAGATTGACCCGCAGATTTTTCAGGAAAATGGCACTGCGCTTATCGATTTTTTGCGTCAGCATTTTCAAAGATTACCAGAGACTCCTATCAAACCACAGCTTCAGCCTGGTTCTCTGGCGGCTGCCTTCCAGCCAGAAGCGCCGCAAGAGCCAAAGGTATTCGGCCAGCTACTGCGGGATGTGGAAAAAAAAATTCTGCCCGGAATCACCCACTGGCAGCATCCGCGCTTTTTTGCCTATTATCCGGCGACTTCTTCAATCCCGGCAATATTAAGCGAGCTGATCATCGCCGCTTTTGGTGCCGTTGGCTTGCAGTGGAGCGCTAATCCGATTGGCACCGAATTAGAATGTGTGGTCATGGATTGGATCGCCAGAATGCTGCAATTTCCGGAAGATTCCCCCTTTCTCCATCGCAGCGCTAAAGGTGGAGGCATCATCCAGAATACTGCAGGAGATGCTCTGGTGGCTGTGATGAGTGCTGCACGAGTCAAAAAGCAACTGCAGCTGGGCGGCTACCAGCATATGGATCAGGTCCCTTGTGATGAACGCGCAGCTTTTTTTTACCGCGATTCTTCGTCTCTGGTGATCTATTTATCAGATCAAAGTCACTTTTCCGCCGAGAAGGCTGCCCGTGTTGCTGGCCTCAGAATAAGATTTCTTCCCGCGCAGTTGCTGGCAAATGGCAACTACGGTATCACTGCCGCTCAGGTCCAGGAAGCAATGAGCCAGGATCGACGCAATGGGCTGACTCCCTGCCTGGTCCAATTAAACTTTGGCTCGACCAATACCTGTGGCTATGATGATCTCGACTCGTTTGTTGATTTTGCAGAGAAAGAAGATGTTTGGCTGCATGTGGATGCAGCCTATGCTGGCGCTTCATTGATCCTAGCGCAGTTTAAAGAGCGCGCACTGACACTAGAAAAAATTGCCAGCTCGTTCAACTTTAATGGTTCCAAGTGGTTTTTGTGCGGCTTCGACTCAGCATTTCTTTTTGTGCGCGAACGCCGCCTGCTAAAAGACGTGTTTGCCGCCTCCGGTGACTATCTGGATAAGGTTGATGCGGAGGCCTTCTACAATCCTGAACTGAAAGATTGGGCTGTGCCCTTAGGCCGACGTTTTCGTTCTTTACGTATTTGGATGGTCATCGAATACTTCGGTGTCCAGGGGATGCAAAGCTTTATCCAGTCTGCCATTGATCAGGCCGACTGGCTACGACAACAGATTCGTCAGTCGAAGGATTTCGAGCTGCCGGTGACGACCGATTTAGGACTCGTCTGTTTTCAACTGCAGTCTGAGCCGCAAAAGCATACGAATGCCTTTATCAAAAGTTTGCAAATGTGCCAAATCAAAGGCGGTCCGTTCCTCGTCTACCCTTCCCAGCTCAAGCACACACCCATCATCCGCGTGGCATTGGGCGGAGCGAATACTAGTATGGCCGATGTCGAAAGCTTCTGGCAAGCTTGCTTACTAGCACAGAAAGACGTTAAGGATTAGTAAAGGCCTTCTGGAAAAAAAATAGAATATGTTAAAATCATAATAAATTTGCTAAACGAATCAAATTATGAGGCCCCATAACCTAGCGGTATAAGCTTGAGGCAGGCATGTCAAATCCCTACGACAAAATTCAAGACATCGAGAAAGAGCTGGAAAGCTATAAATTGGCGGAAGAAGCGGCCTCGATTGGTCACTGGGACTGGGATATGCTCAGCGGTGAGTTACGTTGGTCCGATCAGACCTATAAGATCACGGTGAGGCATATCGAGCCTGAAGTCATAGTTTTGGGTAAGCCGATTGATTATGATTATCTTTTCTCCTTTCTGCAAAATGAAGTCGCCCACCACCAAGTAGATGCTGTTGAAGAAGTTCTGAATCAAGGCGCAAGAGAAAAAAGTACCGGAGTTAAGTCTCCTTAATAAGGACACTTTTGTCTCGCTTTCACGCAGAGTCAGGGCTTTTTCCGCAGCATCTAAGTAAAAACCATTTGGTTAAAATATGGGTTTTTCATTTCCTGGCTGCCCAGTCCATACTCTTTTTAGCCACTTATGATAAAGAGAACGATATAGGTTTTGCGAATCGCCCTTCATCAATTGAGGAGTCCAGTATGGAGAATCTCGATCGATACGCTATCAAATCGCCGTGGGTTATTTTATTAGTATCTCTCTTCACCTTCCTCGCTTGCTCGCAGCCTGAGCAACATTCTCCTGATACGTCCTTAAAACTCGCTGGCACACCGGACCCCAGGCCAAAGGAGCCGAGTAATCTGGAAGGCCAATTGCAACGTTATATCGGGCAGACTTCATTTGTAAATATCAGTTCTCCGCCACATGGCTGGCTGGATATCGCCCAGCCGGAAAATAGTGCCAGCGCCGACGATCGAGTCATCGAAGAGGCCGACCTGTTTAAAATCGGAGATGAAGGCACCGGCATACTCTATGTGCTCAATCGCTATCGTGGACTGCAAGTCATCGACTTTAGTCAAGGCGGTGATGACGGCCGTATCATTGCTCGTAGCGATGCCAGCGGCCATGAGCCTTTGGAAATGTATTATCACGAAGAACGGCAACAAATCATCATCGTGGAACGCGCTTATCATGATGAATATGGCCAGTGGCTGGAGCAGGCTCAAGGGCATATTTTAGTCTATAGTGTAAGCGACCCGAGCAAGCCACAAGTTCTGCAATCCATGCGTTTGAACGCCGATATCGCTGACTCCCGACGTGTTGGAGATGTTTTGTACCTCACCAGTAGTCGCTGGCCCAACTATTATGAAGGAGAAGCCAGTGGTCGAGGCTTTATCGATTCCTATCATTTTACCAGCAATGGCTTACGTCACATTGCAAATTTGGAGCTGAATCTACCCGTGCGCTCAAGAGAAAGCTTGCAGGTCATGACCAGTCAGGTCGGTGAGCAAGTGAAATATTATGTGACTTTAACTCTGACCGAGAGCTACTTTGGTTTTGCCGATCGGCAAAGCAGCGTCGAGCTCGTCGATATTTCCGATCCAGCCGGTAAAATGCAGCGCATCCTGCAGGTCAGCGCCAAAGGCTTCATTACAGAGCGCTCGGCAGTATCGATCAAAGATGGTACCTTGCTGGTTGTCAGCAATTATTGGCAGGATTTTGAAGGCCAGCAAATTCGCCGCGTCGCTGTCGAAGGATTCATCTTACCAGGTTCTGATTCCCCAAAAATTAGTTCTGAAGAGGCTAAGTTTCGCAGCTTGTGGCTTGCACGGGAGATGAAGCGGCTTGGCATTGATTTGGACACAGCCATCGATTTAGGCTTAACCCGGCATCCAGAGTTCGGCCTGCATGATGTTTACGTTTTGTCTACCGATGGCAGCTTAAGCAAATGGTTGGCTGATGCAGCAGCATTTAGTGGAGATACCACGGGACTTAGCGCGCAAATTCAGGATGTGCGTTTTGTCGAGGATCTGCTTTATGTCTTTTGGGTTCCACAAAATCAGGTTGATCCTTTGGATATCTTCGATATTAGCCAACCACAAGAATCAATTCGCTTTCTCCAACGCACATATTTCGATGGTTGGATCGAACGCTCCATTCCCATTTTTTACGCAGATCGCCACTTTATTTTAGGTCTTGGCTGGATCGTCACCGCAACGGGAAGCAGCGGTGGCACGGAAAGGCGAGCGCAAATGATGATGTTTGAAGTCATCAAAAATTCAAATGGTGGTGTGCGCACTCAGATCCTTGAGCAGCTCACACTAAAAGATCAAAACTCTTGGGCTAATTGGAGTGAAGCGGATAAAACCATTACCGTAAAATTCGCCGAGGGCAATGCTCGAGGCAGCGTCTTATTTCCTTACTTTCAGTGGGGGGAAAGCTTGCAGCAAGGGGGAAAACTGGTCGGCTTTGATCTGCAAAGAGGCCTAAGCGGGCAAGCGCCATTTTTAAGTGAAGGTGCTTTGCTTGCTGCCCCACTAAGCTGGTTAAGGCGGGTATTTTCCAACCCGGAGATCGATCGCCTCCATATCCTGACAGATCTTGAGCTGGCAAGCTATGAAGAGCCGGAACTGGGAATCGGCAGTCCGGCAGAGATTCTGCGTTCCGTGCAAATTTTAGAGCTGGCAAGAGACCTGCGTGCCTACGGTATCCTGCAAAATGAAGATGACCGCTTTGCTGTCCAGATCATCAGCAGGGATTCCGGTTGGTTGTTAGACACAGCAACAACCGAGCTGCGCCTCAGTGCTTGGGATGACGAGGAAAATGTCCGGCAAACTTTGAGTTTGCCTGGTCGCTTTATCAGCTGGCAGGCAGCTGAAGACGGTCTCTATGTCCTCACCTTACAAAGCAAAGAGTCCGCTGACACGGGCAGCTATCAGGAATCGTGGACTCTGTATTATGCAGGCTTTCAAGAGGGCACGCAATTATTAACGCCGCAACAAACCAGCTGGCGGCGCAACGGCAATCCGCCGACAGACTTGCGGCCGATGAGTGTCATGCCTCATCCTGGGTATCAGCTTGATGCGTCATTGATCACCCACCCCAGTCTCGGACTTCTGGTCATATCTGACGGCCAAATCCGGAGGATCACAGAAGGCGAAGCGAGCATCCAGCCAAGGCTGCTCGAGTTTGCCGGATGCTTAGCCGACAAAGCGCAAGCTCTTCGCTATCACATTTGGGGCTCCCAGCTGGCGGTCAGTTATCAAGTTCCCGTCGTTGCACCGGCAAACATGGCCGTTAATCTAACTCGTCACTATCTATTGGATCTTCGGATCAATGGCGAAGAAATTAGCTGTGGCCTATCGCGCAACATTCCAGGTCGTCCGGTGCTCGTCCTCGACAACAAGCAACTTGTCGTGCAAGAGGATCGTTTTATCGCCTGGGAAGCTTGGAATGCGATCCATGAAGAAACGCAAGCAAGTTTCACCCAACTCAGCGCCCAGACAACGGCTGCTTTCATCAGTTTAAACCTGGATGATGATAAGGCTGTATTGGTCGATCTGTATGGCTTGGAAAATCAAATAGGCCGCCAGCAAATGCAGGATCGTTCCATTCTTCTGGTGGAACGCCAAGCGGAGTATGGCCCGCATTTTCTCAGTAATCTGGGACTCAGTCAAGATGGACGATTTTACCGGCATTCGCATGTGATCGCAGAGTCCACAGGCCAGGCTGATTTTGAACTCTTCCTGGCACTCCCATCGCAGCTCGTTATCTTGCAAAAACAGCAAAGTATCAGCGTCTATCGCCTCAGCGACGAGCTAAAGCCACTGGTTCCTATTCCCTTACAAGTCATGATGGCTGACGGCACTTGGTCAAAGCCGAGCCAGCAACAGCCCTTACGACATTATTATAACAATGAGCAGATGCAACGAGTCCATTTTGACGAGACACTCGCTAGGCTTAGCCTTGCAGAATCTTACTGGGGCTTGCGACAGTTTCATCTAGCCAGTGAAGCTTTCCGCTCTCACTGAAAAAGCGACTATCCGTCATTCCGACCAGAAGCTGCTCGGGAATTTACCAAGAGCTACTTGACATCCAGCAGCTACTCATCAACAACCGACTAAAGAACTGGTAACTTCTGCTGTTTTTCCGCAGCGGCTTGCGAGGTTTTAGTGAAGTTTGGCAAATTTAAGTCCGATTTTCTAATCAATCGCTATATCTCCTGGCTGGTTTTACTTAGCTTGGTCATTGGCACCCTAATTTCCTGGCGGATTGCCAAAGGATATGTCGCTGCAGAAACTAGCCGCGATTTCAGTCGAGCCTCGCAGGAGGTCAGCACAGCCATTCAAAACCGCTTGCTGATGTACACTCTAGCGCTGATTCATGGTAAATCCTTCATGATGACCCATGACGCTAAAATCGATAGAGAACAGTTTCGCGCCTACCTGGAACATTCCAATTTTACAGACATTTACCCTGGAACTCTCGCTCTAGGATATGCTAAAAGAGTGAGGCACGAAGAATTAGAAGCCCATAGCGAAAGCATCCAGCGCGAAGGTTTTCCTGACTATCGTATCTACCCCGATTGGCCGCGACCCGTTTATTTTCCGATCGTTATGATCGAACCGTTTCATTGGCGCAATCAGAGAGCCTTTGGCTATGATATGTTTACGGAAACAGTACGCCAGGAAGCCATGTCCCTGGCACGAGATAGCGGCGAGCCTCATGCCAGTGGTAAGGTCACCCTGGTTCAGGAAAGTGATACGGACACGCAACCTGGATTTCTTATCTATGCCCCAGTCTATGACAACAGGCTTCCCCTAGAAACCGTTGAGCAACGACGTCATGCCCTGCTTGGCTTCATCTATAGCCCGTTTCGCAGTCATGATTTTTTTCAAGCGATCTTTCAAGATCCCGATCGTCGAGGCCTGCATGTTGCATTCCGTGTTTTCGATGGTGTGACAATCAATTCCGATGCTATATTATTTAGCAGCGAAGGTTTTAAGGAAAACAATCATTCCGCCTTCCAGGATCAGATTAAAATCCAGCTACCCGGCCGCAACTGGCTGCTGCAAATTCACTCCCTACCGATTTTAGAGCAGCAGTTATCCTACACCATACCTAACTTCATCCTAGGATTCGGTCTTATCATTGCATTGCTGGTATTTCAAACCCTAAGAGTGATGCGTAAACATCTTAAAAAAGAACGATCGATTCGCCATGAAACACAGATAAAAGCAGCTCGCGATCATATTTTAGCCAAAGCCGGTGAAATATTGAGCTCGACAAGCAATAGCGAAACCGTGATCAGTAAAATAGCCAGTATATTGGTCGAATCTTTTGCAGACTGCTGCTTGATCGACCTAGGTCAAAGCAGCAGTAATCAACGCTTAGTCTTTATCGCCCATAAAAAGCAGGAACTTGCTGAACAACTCAGGCAGGTTTATGAAAAAAATTCGCACTACCCATTACAACAAGACCTTTCGGCGGACGAACAAGTCCAATCCCATGTTGAGTTCATCCATGCACCGAAGCTGGAAGAGATCGGAGCTTTTGCAAATAGCGACGAAGAGAAAAAAGCATTTAAGGCGCTAAATATCAATATCTGGTTAAATCTACCGCTACAATATCGCAACAGATATTTTGGCAAGCTTTGCCTTGGTCGCTGCGCAAGTCAAGCAAGCTTTACGCAAGGCGATCAGGAATTTGTCGAAGAATTGGGCCGTCGTTTGGTAGTTATGCTGGATAATACCGCTTTATATCGCCAGTCCCAAGAGTCGCTCGCACTGCTGGATACCTTGATCAGTGCCGCGCCTGTGGGCTTTGCTTTTTTAGATCGTAAGCTGCGTTATGGCAAGATGAATGCCTATCTTGCTTCCCTCCATCAAGTTGATAGCCAAGAGGTCATTGGCAAGACCATCCAAGAAGTTAATCCGAAAGTCGCTCCCATGATCGAACCGCTTTGTCGTCAGGTTTTACAAAGCGGCGAAGTTTTGCAAGATCTGGAGTGGAGTAATAACGACTCAGTACAGCCTGAAATGAACGGACATTGGCTAGTCACCTACTATCCTGTCACCCTCCCCGGAGATGGCACCATCGGGGTCGGAGTCCTGTCGATAAACATAACCGAAAGAAAACGCAGTGAAGAAGATCTGCGACTTAGTGAAGAGCGATTCCGGCAATTGGCAGATGCCATGCCGCAAATTGTCTGGACTGCAGATAAAAATGGTGAAGTGGATTACTTTAACCACCGTTGGTTTGAATACACGGCACAAACGACAGAAAACATCTGCAACAACCGCTGGCTGGAGCTGATACATCCGGATGATCGTCAGCTTACCTTTGACGCTTGGCAGCAAGCCGTGCAATCAGAGCAAACTTATACGCATGAATATCGTCTCAAAGAAGCGCGCAGCCAGGAGTATCGCTGGCATTTAAGTCGGGCAGTGCGCGTCTACGACCCAAAATTGAAAACAAGCAAATGGTTTGGCACTCTGTCCGACATTCATGATCAAAAATTGGAAATCAGCCGTCGCCGCAACGCCGAAGAAGAAGTTCGGCAGTTAAACGAAGAATTGGAGCAAAGGGTTAAGGTGCGGACTGAGCAATTGCAAGCCGCCAATAAAGAACTGGAAGCTTTTAGCTATTCCGTTTCTCACGATCTGCGCACACCGCTGCGGGCCATCGATGGCTTTAGCCGCCTTTTACAACAACAAGTGGAAGGGACGCTCAATCCTGAAGCCCAGGACTATTTGCGACGAGTGCGGGCAGCGACGAGCCGCATGGCACGTCTTATTGATGATATGCTCATCCTCTCAAGAGTCAGCCGTCAGATCATGCGTCTGCAAAAAGTGAATCTTTCCGAAATGGCGGAGGAAATCGTCTCGGAGCTTCGCTTAACCGAAGCAAATCGTCAAGTTGATGTTAAGATTGCCAGTGAGATGTGGGCTGAGGCTGATGCCGTCCTCATTCGCGCTGTCTTAGAAAATCTATTAAATAATTCCTGGAAGTTTACACAAAAGCATGAGAAAGCAATGATTGAGTTTTCTTCCATGCATCAGAATGGCGAAAATATTTTTTTCGTACGCGACAATGGCGCCGGATTTGATATGACTTACGCGGACAAGCTTTTTGGTACTTTCCAACGCCTGCATCGAGACGATGAATTTCCGGGTACGGGAGTAGGTTTAGCAACAGTTCAACGAATTATTCATCGCCATGGCGGCCGCATATGGGCGGAAGCGCGCCTTGACGAGGGCGCGACGTTTTATTTCACGCTGGCCTAGGCGCTAAATGGGTGAAAATCTTGCAGCAAGACCGTCAAAAAAATCCGACAATTCTGTTGATAGAAGATCAACAGGATGACGAAGATTTAGCGATACTTGCTCTGCGTTCAAGTGGGATAAACTGTCAACTGGTCATTGCCCGTGATGGCTCCGAGGCATTAGCCTACCTCCAGCATAAAAATGTGGGCACCCAGGCATTCATACCCAACTTGATACTGCTTGATCTCAACCTACCAAAAATCAACGGCTTCCAGGTGCTGGAAAAATTACGCCAAAATCAATTGACTCAAACGGTTCCTGTTGTCGTGCTTTCAACTTCTCTCGAAGAAAATGACTTACGTAAATCCTACCGTCTTGGCGCCAATAGTTACATCCGTAAACCGGTGGACTATGAGGAATTTACAGCAATCCTGCAGAAAACCACCGTTTACTGGCTGCAGATTAATCAAACGCCTGACATCGCAAATACAAACGGCTAGGATCGCCGGAGACAGGATGCGAGGCGAAAATAAACCGCTCACAAACTCGATGATCTATTTTCGCCGATGAACGCTTCCATCAAGCATTTCCGGATGGAAAATATCTTAGGAATCTTTTTGTGCATATTTTACAACAGGCGCTTCATAACGAATCCACTGCGGATTTAAGCGACTGGTAAACAGGCGCGAGGCCATCTTTAAAGCATTGTTTTGCACATAACCAGGAACCAAGCGCTGCACGAGCCACATCACACGAGCTTTGCGCGGCAAGACCAGTAAAGCTTTTTCCTTGGCAATACCGGCAATTGCTTCTGCCACAAAATCATCCAAGCTTATCGCACCACCAGATGCCTTCACCACCCGCTCGCTAATAATTTTCGGTAGATTGAGTAACTTTGAGACTTTAACAATATTGGTTTCAATAAAAGATGGGCAGAGTGCTGTAACATTGATACCAACGTGTGCAGCTTCTGCCCGCATCGATTGTGATAAGCCAACGACAGCATGTTTGGTCATAGCATAGGAAGCAGAACCAGGAACCGGGATTAATCCTGCTAACGAGGCAACATTAATGATGGAGCCCTGCTTGCGATCCAGCATATAGGGATAAACAGCTTGTATTCCATGAATGACGCCTTTGATATTCACATCTATCAACCGCTGCCAATCACTGCTTTCGTGATCGCAAACACAGCCGATGATACCAATGCCGGCGTTATTCAACAGGATATCGATCTTTTGCAATCGATCGATGACAGCCCGGGCAGTTTCATGAAATTGCTGTTCGTTCGTCACATCAAGTTGCATACCATGAACTTGCAGTTTTTGTTTTTGCAGTTTGTTAACTGCTAGCTGTAGGCTTTTTTCATCGATATCTGTCATCACCACTTCAGCGCCAAGCTTTGCCATAGCTTCACTTAGGCCATAACCAATACCCGAGGCTGCACCGGTCACCAAAGCTACTTTCCCTGCATAATAGTTCTGAGCTTGAGTCATGTTCATCTCCGCAAAGTTTTTTTTTCGTTACACATTATTGAAGCTGCTTTTTTTTCGCCAACTGCGCTGCTTTTTCCAAGGCCCGCACCCCATGGATGAGTTGAGCAAAACGCTCATCTTGGGTCTGCCCATGGGCATAGCGGTAGTAAATCTGCTGCGCAATGACAGCCAGACGAAAGAGACCGAAAGTATAGTAAAAATGCCAGTTATCGACTCGATATCCGGAAGCCTCCTCATAGATCGCCAGCTGCTGCAAGCGACTTGGTGCGTCTTTAAGATGACTTGGCAAGGTGCGCATGGCCTGCAAATAAGCAGGATCATCTGCCTGCACCCAATAAGCCAGGCTACAGCCAAGATCCATCCAGGGATCGCCGATGGTCGCCATTTCCCAGTCAAGAACACCGATCACTTGTGCCGGATTTTCAGGATCGAAGACCAAATTATCTAATTTAAAATCATTGTGAATCAGGCTAGCACGAGGAGACTTGATCTCATCGACATGGCTAGCAAGCCAAGTCATGACCTCTTCAAAGTCGGGCGCATCATCAGTACGCACGGCTAGGTAGCGTTTGCTCCAGCCTGATACTTGCCGCGCCACATAGCCTTCGAGGTGACCAAAATCTTCCAATCCAAGTTTTTGTGGATCGAGGCTATGGAGTTTGGCTTGCCATTGAATCATGTTTTTGACTTGTTCTGCATATTGCTGCGGAGAAATGTTTTCAGGCAGATTTTTCCGGATAATCAAACCTGGAATCAAACTCATGACATAAAAAGGACTACCGATCAGCGATTCATCTTCACTGTAAAGCAAAGGTTTGGGACAAACGGCAAATTGCCCCTGCAATTTGGAAAGGACGGTAAATTCCCGCCCCATATCATGCGCACTCTTGGCCTTGGTTCCCCGTGGCGGCCGGCGCAGGACAAAGCCTTGATCACCAAAGCGAATCAAATAAGTCAGATTAGAATAACCGCCCGGAAACTGCCGAACCTGATACGGCTCATCGGCGGAAATTTGCAATTTATCGCGTAAATAGCCTTCCAATTGCGCCGGCAACTCATCGCCTGGCCGGGCATTGATCGTCTCTGTTGCTTGCATCTGTTTCATTGTTCCCCCATCGACTTTATGATATGCCGCGCCAAGGAAATCTTATGCACCTCATCAGGCCCATCATAAATTCGGGCTGCGCGTTCTTCCCGATAGAAAAAGGCGAGGATAAAATCATCGCTGACTCCTGCAGCACCATAGCATTGAATCGCTCGATCGAGGATTTCCCCTAGCTTGCCTGCCACAAAAAATTTGATCATGGAAATTTCACTTCGAGCAGCCCGACTTCCCCCTTCTTCAATAAGCTGTGCTGTATGTCGCACAAACAAGCGAGAAGCCGTGATGTCGGCAGCCGCTTCGGCAATCCAAGACTGGATGACATCACTTTGAGCCAAGCGGCGATCAGCAGCGATCTGTCTGTTACGGACCCGAGCCACCATCAATTCCAAGGCCCGATCAGCAATACCCAACCAACGGGCACAATGATGAATGCGACCATGACCAAGACGGGCTTGCGCCAAACGAAAACCATCTCCCGGCGCACCGATCAGAGCCTCATCGCTCACTTCACAAGCATCAAACTTGAGTTCTGCATGACTAAAGGGACCGGCACCGGCATGCCCCATGACAGAAATATTACGCACAAACTGCAAACCTGCCTGCTTCATGGGCAGCAAAAACATGCTCGCTCGCTGATGCGGCGCGGCGGCCGGATCTGTCACAGCCATGACAATGACATAATCGGCACCATCAGCAGCAGTGGTAAACCACTTTTCACCTTCCAGACGCCAGCCATCTTTCGTTTTATGGGCACGAGTTTGCAGTTCAGTTGGATTGGCACCGGAAGTATTTTTTTCTGTCATAGCAAAACAGCTGCGGATCTTACCTTCAATGAGAGGCTGTAAGACCTGCTCTTTTTGCTGTGGGCTGCCATGTAGGTGCAAAAGTTCTATATTTCCCGCCTCAGGCGCCTGACAGCCAAAGGCATAGTGAGCGAGGGGACTACGCCCCATCTCCTCGGCAAGAACAGCAAATTGATCCAGGCTGAGGCCATGACCACCCAAATCCTCAGACAGAGCTAAACCCCAAAGTCCCTGTTTTTTTACCTCCTCACGCTTAGCCTCCAAAAGGGGCAGAAACTCGCGCATGTTTTGGCTGAGAAAAGCAGGTTCAAGCTGGATAAGCTCATTGACCAGGGATCGGACTTGAGTTGTCAATTCTTCCAAGGACGGATTTTGACGAGAATTAGTCATAGGGATTTTACCTTATACAGCAAACTTCAAATAAGAATTCTTCATTCATTCGACTCGCATGAAGGCAAATCTAGCAGAGGATGAGAGGAAGCTATAGTTGAAATTGATGACAGGAGCACGCTCGCCGCCATTCTCGACGTTTTTTTGCAAAAAGATGGGCTGGCATCCAGGCGCTTTCTGGGGAAGCGCCTGTGGGATAATCTGGACTTGATCAGCAAAGGCCCGACGGGGCAAGGGAGCTGAGTCCTGCCCGTCGAAGTCAAAACATATTACATACCATAAATGGGACGCAGCCATAGACTCTGCTGATCATCCATTGAGATCGACTCAGAGGAGGCATCCTGTGGCAGATAGAGTAGCAATTCATCTTCACCAAAACCTTTGGTCAAATCCAACCACTCAAAATCTTTTGCGCCAATTTCGAGGCGATCTGGCAGATCCAACCAGGAGGCATCCGCTGGGTTCAGCGGAATATTCCACCAATCATCAGCATCGACTGACTCCAATACATCGATCGCATCGGCGCTGCCCGAGCGAGCATAGACCACTAACTGAACAGCAATGGAACGCTGACCCCAGGCTTGTAATTCACGCACCGGCACACGCATCAAAGCGATCGAAGAAAAATCAAAAGTTTCCATACTGGCAAGAGATTGCGTGTCAGTTTCCTCATCTTCTTCGAGGATTTTGCCGCGGTCTGCAGCCAACAAGGGAAGTAGAAGTTCACGATCTTTTTGTGCCAAGGCACTGCGAAAGATCACTTGCTCCTCTTCACTTAAAAACTCCAAAGTTCCATCGACAAGCTGCGCATCTGCCACACCATCACGATCGATGTCAATAAACGCTGCAAGAGCACAAAGATTCCACGATGTGATCGCCTGATAAAGTTTCACACCAATTTCCAAACTGGCTTCACCATCAGCTGTGACCCAGGGATTTAACAGACGATAACCAGCAGACTCCAGATCGCAAAGATGGCTGCGGGCTGGATTACTGATGATTCCAGTTTTTCTACTATCGCGCCCTAAGGGGATCATGGGAATGGCAAGACCCGGCGCCTCACTTTGATTCACTAACTTCACAGAGGCAAAGGCCTGGGCAGAATCGGCAGCAGAGCTGGAGTAAACCTGAAATGACTCAACCTCAAGCTTTGCCACACGCTTTAAAATCCCCATCAAAGGAACACGGGCAATGATGGCTGCTTCTTCCGCCTGTGCTTCATCTTTGACCAGGATATAACCATCAATCTCACGTGTTTCCGCTTGATAGATATCCGCTGTGATTTGCAATGGCAAGGACACCGGTCGCGACTCACCTGGAGCGAGCATAACGGGAGATGCTCTGACGATCGACCACTCATTATTTAATTCCAAATCAAAGTTCAAATACATCGCCTGGTCGCTGTGATTGGTCAGTTGCAGTCGTTGCATGACGACCTTCGATTCATCGACAAGGACATGGCCAAGCGACACCATCGGCGGCTCCAGGGTTAACTCTGTCGTCAGTGCCTGGTAGACATCGACCCGACCTGCGCCTTGACGAGACAAAGGATAAGCGACATTCTCTTCATCATAGAGCGTCAGTGCTGTCGTCATCATCCGTGATTTGACCTCGCTGTTTGTAATACCGGGAAAGCGCTGTTTGATCAGCGCCGCGACACCGGCAACGTGAGGGCCGGACATTGATGTACCGCTCATCCTTGTGCCTCGGTCACCGCCACCGACGGCTGCAGAAACAATCGCTTGACCAGGAGCTGTAATTTCCGGCTTAAACAAGCCATCCCAAGAACGGGGCCCACGCGAAGAAAAGCCTGTCAGACGATCGACCTTACTTGGGTCGTCAATCCACTCCCCGGAGTCCATGGTAAAGCGCGGCTCGGATTTTGCAGCCAATTCGTCGATAATTCGTAAACCGATATCACGGGCAATCATCACACCTGGTATGGTCAAACGACAATCACCGCCCATCGGGATCGGCGCTCCCTCGTCGGCATTGACCATTACAAAAGCAATGGCCCCAGCATCCTGGGCCCGTTGACCTTTTTCACAGAAGCTGACCGCACCACGTTCAATCAAGGCGATACGCCCGCCAACTGCACTGCGATCTTCCTCAGGCAAGTCTTGGTCGGCCAGACCCAGGTAGTGCATCAACACACCTTTGGCACTAAAACCAACGGGACTAGGTGCGATCTGTCCGGCTACCATAGGTATGAGCTGTCGCTCGCCATCAGCAAAGATGACTTCCGATGCCTGCTGACGCCAGTTATGATCCATCGAATCGACACTCGCTGCAACCGAGATCGCTTCCGCACTCGTGGACGGTGAGCTGACGATATAAGGAACATCGCCTGAATTTCCTGCGGAAATGACAGCCACTGTTCCGCCTTTGGTCAAGTTTTGCACCGCCAGATCATAAAGGGTATTCGGTACACCATAGCCGCCACCCAAGGATAGATTCACGACATCCAGGCGGTCGGTTAAATCAAAATTGCCACTAGGATTTGCCGCATATTCTAAGGAAGCAATGACAACAGCATCGCTGGTTGATCCGCGCCGGCCAAATACTTTTAAGGCATATAACAAGGCATCAGGGGCCACTCCATCATAAGTATTGATGTCATCACCAACACCTGCAATGGTACCAGCCACATGCGTGCCGTGCCCCGATTCATCTAAAGGATCGGGGTCTGGTTGTGGAAAACGTAGCCGCCAATTACTTGCACCGCTATCAAAATTAGATCCGGCAAAATCATAGCCACCGATCACTTTATCCGTGGGAAACGGGGCATCGATTATGGTAGGATCGACACTTTGATAAAATTCACTTGTACCGGGTCCACCAAACATCTTATGCGTATAATCGATGCCGGTATCAATCACGCCAACTGAAACGCCCTTGCCCGTGATTCCCAATTCTTCATGAGCACGCAAGGCTTGAATAAACTTAACCGAGGTCATCTCTCCCCAAATCGCATTCCTGAGGACTTGCTCTTCTTCTGTCGGCAAACGCTCGATAATTCGTGGTTCACTGCTACTAAGCGCGCTTGTTTCTGCCATTTCGCGAAATCGCTGCCGATACTTCACCGGCACAGAAAGCGTCATTCCATTAAGAACGAGGCGATAACGATAGATGATGTCGATATCAGCAGATATATGCTTCAATCGCCGTTCAAATTCGCTTTGTTCCGCTAGAACTTTATCGATCTGCGTTTGCTCCAGTTGCATTCGTCCGTTATCGGATTGCCATTGCCCCGTCGCCAACAAAGCTGGTTGACGCAGTTGCACCGTCGCCATAAAACGCTGATCCGGATCAGGTCGTTCCGTCAATGACTGCACTTGCGATGCATCATCGGCTTTGCGTTCTAAACAGGACCAACTCATCATTGAGACACATAAAAGAATCAATTTAGTCCGGATCGCCTTGGACTTGAATCGGTAGGGTCGCATGTCGCCTCCAAAAGAAAAGAAGAATGCGGCAATTACCGTAAGCATTACGGTATCGCATTAGGAAAGAGTTCCCCTGTAATCTGAAGCGGAGGTTAGCAGGACAAATGGGGCTTGTCCACGCATAATAAGCTGAATATGATGCCCTTACGCGGAAAAACATAGTCGCGGAAGCCTATATCTTTCAGTGTCTTAGTGATTTTTTCTGAAATTGACAGCGATGATGGGAGATTTTGTAGCTTAAGGTGAATATCAAGCTTGGTCGATGGGCAAATGAATCATGACTTCTTTGTAGGTCGCAGTTCATCATAGTAGGTGCATATGCCACCATATATGGCAGGTTTATATGGATTCTCACCCCAACGCGGAGTGAGAATCGATAATATTAAGCAAAGAGAAAAGGCAGGGCAGCTTGTTTTTCTTGGTCGCTGATACTGCGCTGGGTGCCGCCATACTCACCAAATCCAGCACCGAGATTGAGTCCGTTGCGAGCCAAAGTTTCGCGCCAGTCACTGGCACCGACAGCTTGCATCAGGCCAATCAACAGCTGATTATGAGGATAACCATCGCCTTTAGGTTTTGACGAATACGCCAAACATCGTCCGGATTTTATCGGAATGTTTTTACCAGACAAAGTCACGGCAATGGCGCTATGGCTGGTATGGTTCGAAGGGACCTCACCTGCTCCCATATCACCGCTAACATATATACAGGTATTATCAGCGTATGTTTGCTCCGCATTGCCATTCAGCGGCGTCGCGAGTAGATTAAACGTCTTCGCCACTTTCGCAAAAAGGTAGCGATCGACGATCAAGTGATCGTTTTTTCGCGCAAACGAGTGGGAAATTTCCGAGTGATAAGAACCTCGGTTATAACCACCGATTTCCAATGGAAAAGTCGTCTCATCCACCGAGGTTGCCAGTTGGAAATTAAAGGTGCTGCAAACGTTTGTTTTGATCGCTGCCACCATCAGATCGATCATCGTATCCGTCATCGAAATCGGACTGCCATTCACAGACTCGGGTGGTTGTCCGGGAACCTCACCCGTCATCGACGTGGCCCCAGGTCCCTCGGCGATCAAAACGGCTAAATCGGCCTGTTTTTGATTGACAAATTCCATGTATTCTTCCAATACGAGCTTATCCGCTGCACTGAGTTGACTGCGTCGCAGAAGCCGATTGTAATCACCTAAAACCTGATCCAAGGCTTTACGCTCCATCAGTAGACGGCGAAACGCCGCTTGCGCTGCTTCTTCATTACCATTGTTATCACCAGCACTTAGATCAGAAAACAAACGCTGAAACATAACTAAAGCACTTTTAACATGGTCTGCCGCACGAATATCTCCATTGGCGATATCGTAAGAGCTGGCATTCGTATAGCCTGCCGTGGTCCCTTGGATGGCAATCGCTTGACCTCGATTGGTGTTATAGCGGGCTGATTTGACCACGATCTGATCGATCGATGGAAACCGCTGCGAGGTGGCAAACGGCGTCGATGGATTATGATTTTCCTGGGCGGTACTGAGGCCCAGATAAACATTCATCTGTGGTTTCAAGCTATCAAAATCCGCTGCTAAAACATTGGAAAGCGAGCCATTGATGCGACTTAAATCAAACTCTCTGATTTCGCCCCCAAGATTGCGCACGGCTAATTCCGACGCTGGGTTATAAGGGTTATGGGGAAAATAATCTTCCGGATAACTACCGTTTGGCTTAAAAAAGCAGATCAGACTTTTTTGATTGCCGTTTGCCGACTGCGCCAAGGCTTTCGGGACAAGCGATTCCAATGTCGGTAGCGCCAAACAAATTGAGCCTGCACCTTGGAGAAAATATCGTCGTGAGATGGGATTCCAGTACATCGTCAAAATCCTTTTTCGTTTAGAGCGATTCAATCCGCCGATAGTTTAATTCAGGTCCTAAAAGAGCTTTCAGCATATCGAGCAAAGAGGCTTCAGGATCGACCAACATGGCATCATAGCTACGTTTTAAAACGCAACCATCGCGCTCAGCGTCAGCCTTTACCTCTCGCCCCATCATGGCTGCGTATCGTTTCTGAATCAGACATGCCGGGCCTTTGTTACTCATGGCAATAGCCTCGGCAAGTTGGGCAGGGCCATCGACAGGCTGCTCACCCATCGCCGCAATGGACGGATCATCGACTTTGCCGTTGACGGGAAAGCTGGCTATTTCACCATTTTTTAAGAGACGTCGTTCGCTTGTAATATAACGGCCAATCCAGTCGTAGTGATTGGCACCGGCAAAGGCCAAGGGGTTGATTTTTGTATGGCAGCCAGCACAGCTTGGAGCTTCTGTTTTTTTGGCAACCTCATCGCGGGTTGACAACATACTAAACTCTTGATCGACCGCCTGCTGCACTTCTTCCGCCAAACTCGGTGGTGGCTGAGGTAAAGTTTCACAGAGAAGGCGCTCGCGCAGGAGCAGACCGCTGTGAATCAGGTTACGATGACTAGTAAAAGTGGAACCCGAAAGAATGATTCGCCACAACAAGCCTGGCCGCTCCTCAGCACCGCCGTTACCCAGAATGCTGCGGTAATTCGCTGACTGCGCAAAGTTTTCACCCGAGGTCAGCAGATCAGTGTAGTTTCCTTTCTGCTCAAAGGTGATGGCATTAACAAAGTCCATCGCTTCTTGTTCGATATCGTTTTTCAAGCTGTCATCGATGCGTAAACCATCGAGTAACTGCTCGGGTATATTCAGTGGCAGATTCGATTTTAACTGCAGCCACTGACTATAAAAGCGGGCATTGTGTTCGCGGGCTTTCGGGTGCATGAGCAGGCGATCAATTTGCTGGTTTAAGACAGCTTCTTCTTTCAGATCTCCTGTTTCTGCCAGGCGAAACAACTCGTCATCCGGCATGGTTCCCCAGAGCGCATAGGATAATCGGCTTGCCAATTCAAAGGCACTGAGCTCAAATAAGCCCGGATCGCTCTCACTGACTTGTCGGCCATAGGCTGTCATATGAAACAGAAAATCGCCGCTCAGCAGCGAGCTGCTCAGGATCAGCATCGCCTCTTCCCGAGCATTCGTCTCATCAGAAACCAGTCCCATCCAGGTATCCATATCGCCTTGGGTCAGCAGCCGGCGATGAATTTTTTTGCCCATATTTGCAGCAAAACTTTGCACACATTGCCGACTCAGGTTTTGCCCTTCCAGACAGGAGGCTGCGCCAAAACTTGCGTTAATAAAGTTCGCATTGGCGATCAACTGCTCACTCAAGCGGCGGGCAATAGCGGAATAGGCGCGGAAATGATCCTGGCTGACAAAAACTCCGACGTTATCAAAGGGATTTTTCTTATCCTGCGGCAGAGGAATACTTTCCACATCAAGCGCGATCGCATCAAGACTGATGTATGTACGGAATAGATCACGCAGGGTGTTGGCATACTGGCTTTTCGATAGGGGCCGAATCGTATCTTCGGCGATTGGCATGGCTCCGTCTTTACTGTCACATGCAAAGACGGTAGCATTTTCTGAACTTAATGCTTCAGCAATCGCCCGGATCATCGGATCATTTAACTCTAGACCACGCATGTCGGGAATGTCTTTGATGGCTTGCTTGATCGCGGCAAAGCTGCGACCTTTTTTACTACTTTCATCCAGCATGCCGTGACAGGCTTGGCAATAGCGCTGATATAAATCGCCACCAGATAAGATAGCATCGTTTTCCAGAGGGAGAATATCACGGTGTTTATGCACACCATCAGGATCGATACTCGCACGGGGGACTTCGGGTGGCTTGACACACGCCGATGCCAGGATAAAAACGGAAAAACCAAACAGAACTCGTAACCATCGTTCCATGATGAACCTCAGTTTGAACTTCAACTTCCACAAATGAGCCAACAAAATCAGAAACAGGCCAATAGCCGCGTCCATGCACCAGAGTGCAAATTTATGCCCACTGGGTAAGAATTTTTTTTCTATATTTTATTCGATAGTTATGTGTCAGTAGCGAGCTAGGACGTCAAACCTGCTGACAGAACTGTCTAGTTTTTGGTGCCTAGATGACGGGCATTGAAAAATGATTTGGGATTTCTAGTCTGTAGTTTTGATGACAAATTGAATATCCAATCTTTCTTTAGTTTTATTCAACAAAGTGCTGTCAGTATTAGCTTTCCGGAGCAATCACCGCTTCGCATGGATCTTAGTTTGGAAGAGTGGCAAGCTCTTATTCCACTGCCAAGTTCCAGCGTCAGAACAAAGCTAGACATCAGCTTTGTGCTCGACACAACAGGCAGTATGGGCGACGAACTCAACTACCTACAAGTTGAAATCGCCAATATCGCCCAAACGATTCAAGCGCGATTTCCTGATCTGGAACAACGCTATGCCGTCATCCCCTTTCGCGACAATGGTGATGAATATCTAACCCGCAATAGTGGTTTTCTAAGTGATATTGGTGCCTTTCAAGCCTTCCTGAACGAGCAAAGCGCCGCAGGTGGTGGCGATACTCCCGAAGCCTTGGAACAAGGTCTTGCTGAGGCCAGCGCTAATTTGAATTGGGGCGCGGAAGATACGAGTAAAATACTATTTCTCATCACCGATGCCCCACCCCACGAAAATAATGAAGCGCCGAGCTTCGAACAACTGTTGGCTTTAAAGGAGCGCAATATCAAAATCTATCCGCTTGGAGCAAGCGGCATGGATCAAAAAGTCGAATTGATCATGCGCATCGCTGCCCTCATAAGCGGCGCGCAATATTTATTTTTAACGGATGATTCGGGCGTTGGCAATCCCCACCTGGAGCCCAGCATTCCTTGCTATCATGTGGAAAAGCTATCGGATTTGATGATTCGGGTGATAAACTCTGAAGTGACAAATCAGACTATCTGGCCAGAAGCAGAGAAGATTATTCGTACCGTAGGCAATCCGAGCGATGGTCTTTGCCTGGAGTGAACGACGGTCCGTCCAAGACGTTCAGCTTTTAAATTTTGGTCCCTTATCTATTGACCGATGGGCTGTCCAATCTAGGAGGGATGAGAATGAGATCTAAATGCCTGTAGATTGTCTGACATCTCGGGACGTGGCGTTGGCAAGGACGCCGTGCGAAAGTTTGTCGAAAAAAGTGGTGGGGAAATTTACATTATCTTGGATAAGTCAAACTCAATCGATGCTTGCTGCCCTTTTAAAATAAGGATCAAGTTGCCTCACCCGTATTTCTTTATCGAGTCAGACATTGCTGAGAACAATGAAACGCTTGATAAAGCCTCTTAAGTCAAGGCAAAAGAAAAAAGCCGCTCATCTTTGTACAAAGAAAGCGGCTTGTGGACGGTAGCGATCCGAAAATGATCGTTTCTTTAACCCTAGAAGACAGCGGGAATCAGAGAGTTAAAATTGTTACCCTGGTATCCACGCACATGGAGAAGACCCTCACCGGTAAATGGCTCTGTCAAACCTTGCCGGATTTCATATTTTTTATCATCAGGAATAGTCTCACATTCTGGACCGTCAACGATTTCGGCCAGAGGTCGTACTTCGATCATATCCACTTGGTTACGTTCGACAACGACGTCACGGATGACCATGCAGCCTATATAAAAGTGCGGCAGTTCGCCAGCAATGCGCAAAGATTGTTTGCCATCGTTGCTAATTAACAGTTCCGCTTCATGAACAGGAGCATAGAGTGCCTCAGGCGCCTCTAATTCTGGTTCTTCGATTTCAATGCGCGCCCAAACGCTGGGATCAGAATCCAGCACCACATCGTAGCTTCCTGCGGGGACTTTTTCTAATGGAACGGGTTGAATAAACGGTGTCATGACTTGCAAACAAAAGCTCTGACGATCATAAAGACTGCTGGCGGCGACGCGAATTTCCTGTCGCTGAACGTCAACTTGATAAGTTGCAGGACCTGTAGAATAACAGCTAGAAGGGAACTCGCCTTGCAGAATCACTTCCGCTTGGTCAGCAGCGGTGAAACCGCGTGGCACGTAGATTTTCTCAATCGGTGATTGCACCTTTACCAAATCGCTGGCAAAGACTTGAGTTAGGGGCATGACTGCGCTCAGTGCGAATGCGAGCTTGATATAAGTTTTCATGACTGTTCTCCTTGTGTCACTTACTGCTGCAGACCTCAATGCTCAATTCCAGGTCCATATTTTTTTCGTAGCTACTTCACTATGAGCAATGTTCGTACCAAATTACGTAGACAGCTTGCAAATAGGAATGGCACGTAGTTTCTCTGCCCCACCAAATCTTTTGACGGGGCAAGTGCCTGTTGCTTTTGCCACACGCTGCAATTTATGCCACCAAGCAGGAGAGCAGTGAGAGCACTCTTCCCATGTGACTGCATGAAAATCGAGGCAACATGACGAGAAAATCATACACAGGAACTTTTATGCAAAAAATTACTGAGTAAAATACGTCATACTTTAAAGCGCTTGATGTTTTCATGGCTTTTGACGACACTCGTCTTTTCGCGACAAAAGCTACGAGTTACGGTTTTTACGGAGGCTTTATGGAATTTTGGAGCAACAGTTTCCAGAACGGGAAACGCATACCAGAGGCTTATGCTTTTGGCAAAAGTCATCCCACGCAAATGATCACCCTGGCTAACAATGTCAGCCCTCACTTTGCCTGGAAAGATCTACCAAAAGATACAAGAAGCCTTGCTTTGGTCTGCATCGATCCCGATGCACCAAGCAAGCCAGACAATGTGAATAAGGAAGGCTGTGTCGTTGCCAAGGATCTGCCCCGAGTCGATTTTTGTCATTTACTGCTAGTCGATATCGATCCAAGCCTACAAGAGATCCCGGAAGGCCTGCTCAGTCGAGGCGTCACAGCACATGGCAAGCCACAGGAGCTCCCTCAGATAAAAGGCCGCCAGGGCTTAAATGATTACACCTCGTGGTTTGAGGGTGACGCTGACATGCAAGGGCAATACTTTGGCTATGATGGTCCCTGCCCCCCATGGAATGACATGCTGCTGCATCATTATCACTTTAAACTTCTAGCCTTAGATTGCCTACAATTGGACTTACCCGCCGTTTTTTCTTATCCTGAGGCTGTAAAAGCCATGCAGAACCATATCCTAGAGGAAAAACAATGGACCGGCACTTACAGTACCAACCCGGCTGTTAAAGAATAAACGGGCTGGCTCAAAACTTTGCTAGGGGCGGCTTTCACCCCCTAGCAAAAGCTGATTTAACCGCGGCAAATCACAGCTAAGCACCTGTTTTACCTATTATTACTAGCCCATTATGCATTTTTCTAAATTTCCATCACCGAGCTGCCGATAAGCCTGCAAATTTAGGCTTGATTCATAGCGATTATGATTAGCTCTCTGAAGAGAGCGGCCATTAGCATGATATTGACATATATCAGTATTGGCCTACATAATTTAAAGGGTCCAAGCCGCACAATTTTAAAAGAGAGGGTCTAACTTGAACAAGACAGCTGACTGTCCTCGATGTGGCATCGAAGGAAAATTACAAAAGCGCACCTTTAGTGATCAGGCAGTAGCGGCCTTAGTCGTCTGGGAAGAACTCGATCGCAGCTTGATTGATGAGCCTATCTGTAACGATTGCTATCGTGAGCTTCGAGAAGTTCTCATCGAACGCAGTGAAGATCTTCTGAAAGTCAAAGCTGACGATTTGGTGCGTGCTAGCTGAAATAGCAGGCTTCTCTGCTATTTCAACACACCTTCTTACTGACAAAAACGTGGCCCTATATTTGTGCGACCTGTAAAATGTGGCTCCTAGGCTTATAACGCCAGATAAACGCCGACATTTTTCTTTTCCACAATAAAGCGCCCCACTCCTTGCGCAATGAGCTGCCGAGCTAGTTTTTGCTGACAGATGCGCGTTCATCACGTATAAAATCGAATATGTTTAAACTTTTCACTGATGGATAGCCACATGGAGACCACCATTAGTTCTTGCTCGTTTGCGCCTGTTTTTCCTTATAATCCTGAGAAAAAACGCAAGCAACCGCAATTATCGCAAAGTCCCGAAGGTTTTCCGCAATTACGTGACCAGTGGTTGGCGGAATTCGAAACCTTCACCAGCGCTGATCAGAAATTACAACTCTTTGGTCAAATATTCCGTCCACAGAAGTGGAGAGGTGACAATGCCCACAAAGCCCTCTTTGTCCTTCATGGTCAAGGTGAGCATGGGGGACGTTATGTTCACTGGCCATTTTATGTGGGTGAAAGCGTTTCAGCCGTCTATGCTCTCGACCATCGCGGCCATGGCCAATCAAAAGGTGCGCGTGGACATGTCGATCAATTTGATTTGTATGCCGCCGATGCTGCTTTAGCGATCAATCGCTTCTATGAATATCTACTTGAAAAATTCGGCAAGGCTGAAATTCATTTATTTGGTCACTCGATGGGCGGCCAGGTCGCCCTCCGCACCATCTTGCAACATCAGGATGTACCGGTTTCCAGTCTGACGCTATCATCCCCTATGTTTGATCTGGCCTTTCCTGTCCCGAAAGTCAAAGAAATCGCCGGTCGCGTCTTACGCAAGGTGCTGCCGAATCTTCCCATGCAAAGTAATGCATTGGGTGATTTGATATCGAGTGATCCTCGGGTCTGTCGACATTATAAAAATGATCATCTCAATCATGGCATGATTTCACCAGCTTTCTTCTTCTCTTATTTAGAAGCAAAAGAAGAAACTATCAAGCGGGCAGCGGAAATCGATGTGCCATTACTTGTGCAAGTTGGAATGGATGATCGCATTATTCAACCGCGCTCCATCGTCAAATTTTATGAGTCCTTGAAAAACGAAGAGCGGCAATTAATACGCTACGACCACCTTTATCATGAAATTTATAATGAACCTGAGCGCGAGCGGGTGTTTTCCGACTTGTGCCAATGGATTCAGCGATATAGCCAATGATTTCCACATGAGCTGAGCGGTGGGAGTTCTGGGTGAATACTAAAAGATTAGACTAAGAGTATAGATCCACTTGGGTTTCCAACTAGTCTTTAATTTGCACCCAAAGAGCGACGACACATGCTTTGACAGTCAGGCGGCACTTGCCGCTCCATCCAAAAACCACTTAGAGGAGGTCTATGGAATATGATTGTGACAAGCAGAGTGCTCACCGCACCAAAGGATGGTCCTCCTGAATAGCAAGCCGGTCCCCTGGAAGTCGATCCAGGGGATTCCTTTTTTTCCCGGGGATGTTTATTGATATTGATTGTCTACTGCGCTTGTTTTGCATCCAATTTTGCCGACGAGCTCAGGCGATCGCTTTGAGAAGCTTCCAGGTATTTGGCGGGTAAATATTGTTCTTCAGCTAGTTTCGCCCAACCATTCTCAATCGCCATCACCTTCACAATCTTCCCTTCAAAAAAGACACCGACCGTTTTTCCATCACGTCCAGGACTAGTACGAATTGGCGCTTTTGCGACCTTCACCCGCGCGACCATAGCCTCACCGTCTTGCATCAACAGCGGGCTTGCCTGACTGAGCTCGCGTCGCTTCACATAACCGCCATCATCAAGCACAAACCAATCGCCTTGCGCATGGCCCAGCACTTGTTGACCATAGGAAAAACTACTGATTTTTGGAGAATTCTCAGAATTACTTTGGAAGACTTCTGTTTTGGGTAATTGCGTCCAATACTTTTCCTGTTTGACGACAGGGGGAGCGTCACTTAACTTTTTCAAAGCTTTGCGATAGATAAAACGTTCATCATCGATTTGCACCCAATGATCATCGACAAGCACCCCCTTCAGCTTGGCACCCTGCTTCAATTGTTCGATCACAGCGAAATCAAGGCCTGGTCCTCGCCTGACATTCACCTGCACACTGGCAACTTGAAAGTCAAGACTGGCCGGCTGCTGACCACCGAGTAGCTTATCAAACAGCAAAGCCTGGCTGATTTTTTCGTCATGGCTAATAATTTGCCGAATTTCCGAAAGCATAAAACCCAATCCGACGAACACCAGACAAAATATCAGATTAGTCGCATGATGCTGCCAATGATAATTAAGATCTTTAATTTGGATCGGTGTCTTTTGGATGGGCAACATCGTCGTCGAGCTGGTGGTTTTTATCCTAGACAAGCTTCCATGGTCCGATTTTAATTCAAGCTCCCGATGAGCTTTTAACGCCTGCAAGGCCGGATCATCTTGCGCTAAGTCAGTCGCGTTAAAGCTCGCATTGAAAAATTTATCCGTCGGTTTTTGCATCTTTTTTTTAGCTTTTTTTGAGTGTCTGGCCATAACTACCTTACTCAAAAATGGTTCATGAAACTGCATGCCCCATCACAATGATGAATCGCTTCCTTCATTATATCGTCTTCCCAAAAGGCCGGGAGCGTCGGAATCAGGGCATAGTTTTCCTAGTTTGGATCTTGCCCGAGCAAAACAAAAGTTTACCAGCAGAAATGATGATGACGAGCGGTAGCAAATCCTCAATGGATGGTCATTGCTTACCCAGAAAGCTGGGAAAATCCAAATTATTAATATAGTATTTCAATAACTTACAGCAAGCTTGCCAATTATGGCGGCCAGATCGTAAACTGAAGATTAAACCCATTGGCAAACTCATCCGATTGGCTTTTGGGTGAAACTAAGCCTTAGTTGACGAGTCCCTATGATACCTTTTGCTCATATTCAGAAAGATAGATTTGCCAAGCAGCTTGCAATAGCTGTCTTTCTACTCGGTTGCTGTATGACTTTAATCTTCAGCGCCGTGCGCTATTACCTCGATTATCAGCGGCAAAATGAGGCCATTCATGATCAACTTGCCATTATAGAGGATCTGCTCATTCCAGAAATTGCGCACAATATGCTTCTGGAAAACTCACATAATTCGCTTTTACAAAAGTTAGAACGTCTCGTTTATTCGACTAGTATTGCTCAAGCCAAACTTGTCTGGCTATCTGACGAGCTGACGTTGAATGTCGGAGAAAAACTCGAGAAGCTTTTTCATGAAGAGCAGTTTCCTATCGTCAGCCGCCAAGGAGGTCACGACGAAGTACTTGGTCAGTTAAGCATCAGTTTCGACATACAGCCCCATGCACAAACAGCTTGGCGGTGGTTTCTATTTTTTTGTCTGGCTGGCGTTATCCAATCCTTGATCTTAAGCGTTCTGGTTTACTGGTACGTGCGTCATGCAGTTAGTCGTCATCTACTGCAGATCGCAAGTTTTTTGCAAACCGCTGCGCTACACAACCATCGCCTCACCCTGGATCGCCCTGACCGCATGCTGCGCGATGAGTTGGATGCTGTCGTTGATGGAATTAACGAACTTCGCCAGGCCAGTATGGAAAAAACTCAGTGGGACGTGTCCATCGATTCAAACGCCAATCAACCCTTACCTGCAAGTGTGGAGCTGGAAAAAACCTTACAACAGAAATCGAGTTTGCTACGCATCCTCTACCATGATATTGCGAATCCCCTTTCCATTATTGCTGGCAGCGCTGAAATACTAAACATGCCTGATATTAGTCCAGATGTGCAAAATAGCCGGTCTCAAGCCATTTTTCGAGCCTCTCAGCTGATCAGTGAAATTTTAAACCATGTTCGCTATATCGACCAAATCCAGGGCAGACAACATGATGTGCAGCTCCAGTCTGTCAAGCTTGAAGACATCTTTGAAAAATTACGCTTTCTTTTTGCCGATCGCTTGCGGCAAAAAAATCTCGAACTGGTCATCGAAAATCGATTGCCGCAAGAAACGAAATGTCTGGCCGACCCCATTACTCTCAGCCATCAGGTGATCAACAACCTCGTTTCCAATGCCATTAAATTTTCTTATCCCAATAGCCAAATCAAGATCATTGCCGATCAAGATGAGCAACAACGTATTCATCTGCGTGTGCAGGACAAGGGCATCGGAATACCGGAAGAGATACTAGAAACCATCTTCGATTCAAAAATGGGAAAAACCCGCCCGGGCACTTTAGGTGAAGAAGGAAATGGCTTCGGCATGAGCCTGGTGAAAACTTTTGTCGAAAGTTATGGCGGCGAAGTTGAGGTGGAAAGCCTTGATGCGAAAAAATCTCCTGAAAAACACGGCAGCACCATCCACGTCTACTTAAAAACTGCCTAATAGGATGCTTGCGAAGCTCGCCTCCACGTGGTCGTAGAGGTGGACTTTTCAAACACCCACTAATGCGGAAAACTCCCTGGCAAATGCCAGGGAATGCCTTTTAAGAAGCAGATTCAACTGCATTTTTCAGCTCTTCCTTGCTCATATGGCTACGTCCGGCAATATCAAGCTCCTGAGCTTTTCGATAAAGCTCATCTTTATTTAATTCGTCCTGCTTCTCTACTTGTACTTGCTGCGCTTTTTTCTCTTTGAGAACGACACTGTAATGTTCCCAAAGTTGGTCGACAAGTTCAGCCTTGCTTAAGCCGATCAGGTGATTAAGCCCTGCCGATCGGGCGATCTCTTCCAGCTCATCGACACTGAGCTTTTTAATCGCCGCTATAGATTCTAAGTCTTCCCTTGCCGCTTCCCGTTTTTTCTGTGGCCAGAGCTCATCTCTGGCACTGAAAAAGGCACTGTGGATTCGTCGCCAAAGAACGCGCGGTAGGTAGTAGAGAAAAGTACCAGCACCAATCCGTTCCGGCGACTCGTAAGATGAAACTGTATGGTTACTTGATTCTTCTGTCATAGCTGCTTCGGTCTGCGATTTTTTTTCTGCTTTCATATAAACTCCCAAAATAAGGGTTATTTACCGCCGACAGCTATGCAAAGTTTGTTCCTATTTCATCGCTAAACTGGAATCCTCTTCAACTTCAACCACAAACACGCCCTGATCGTCGCCCTTGAACTTGACAAGCACAGACCATGCACCAGCTTGATCTAAATGCATGAATTCTAGTATAGAACACGTACCGGGAAGAGAACTATGAGCAATGCTACGCAGGACGGGAGCACTCGGCACTTCTCCCTGGTAATCATCATGCAGGTATTCCACCCAGTGAGCAACGATCGAGTCCAAAACCTTCCCTTCACTGACACAGAGAATCGCCGACTGGGTACGTGTCGTCAACTGGGTCCCGGGAACGATCAAATTCATCTCCAGACCTGCTGAAGAATGAGCACCACAACTGGAAAAGCTTGAATCACCCAAAGGTAGGCAGCTGCCATGGTGAGAATAGGCAAAATTGCTGGCAAAAAGACTGGAAAATAAGATCAAAACCTTGCGCATCATCATCCCTTCACAAAACTTAAGCATAAAAATTTGTCTTGGGAATGACACGAATAGGAGCATCGCCCTAGCCGCCCATATCCCAATCCACGAGGACATAAACACTTCGTTCTAACGGCAAGTCTCCTGGCTCCAAACTTGGCTTTTACCGCCTTCCCAGCCGAGGCCAGTGGCATTGATGGTAAAAGATAATTTGTTACAGTGGCGGGACCGCGTCGGATTTTAACCGACTTCCTTGTTAAGCACTTCACGGCACCGTTAGAAAAGGAAGCTAACGTATCGCATGCTGTCAAGAGAACTGCAATATCAAATTACGTTTTCAGTATTTTCGTCCAGAAGCCATCATTGCTCGCTATGCCGCCGCTATGTATCACCAGACTTGGTGACAAAATTTTCTGTTTTTCTAAGAAAGCGCGACAAGTCATAGCAAGTTTTGCTGTGTAAATGGCATCAAGGATGACACCGCTTTGCCTCGCCATATCGCGCATAAAGGTAAAAATCTGCTGATTGGTCGCACCGAAAGAACGCGCTGTCGGAGGCCGGTGGAAGTGCAGCTGCGGCGCCTCGTTATCATCCCAATCGAGATGGAAAGCCTGCAAATAACTGCGCATCAACTGCAAATCCTGACGAAACTGCTTCTCATCGCCAGCAATCAGAACTACATGCAAGTCACGCCTTTGCCGGCATAAAGCCAAACCGCAATAAAGACCGATTGCACTCATGCCTGTTCCAGAGTCCACAAAGATATGCTGCCAGCGTAGCTGGTGCTGCCTTTCGTTACGGAGGACATCGAGCGCTTGTGTCATCGCCCCCCACAAAGACTCCACTTGTTTGCCGCCCTCGCAAACTATAAAAACAAGTTTCCCTTGGGCCTCATAACGTTCTTTCGCCTCTTGCATTAGCTTTGTTACTTGCGGCCAATCTTCGCGCGCAAGCCAATGCATCTCCTCTTCACAAACTAGCATTTGCAATAAGGCTTGGTTTCCTCTCGCCGCAAGATGATCTCGACGTCCCCAAACCCAGATCTGGCAAGCTAAGGCTGTTTGCCTGATAACTTGCAGCAGCGCCGGTAGATGATTGGATTGGGCTCCACCACAGGCAAGGACAAGCTCGGCCCCATCCTGTTGCCAGGCCGTCGATAATGAAGCCAACTTGCGTAACTTACTACCCGACATACTTGCGCTCAATTCATCATCGCGTTTTAGCCAAACACCGCGAGCCAGCTGGGGCCAAGGATGTGCCCGGCTCTGCAAGGACCACGATTGCTGCGCTAGAGACTGCTCGATCGCATTCTGCAACTTATTCACGGATTTTTCGCCTCATTTTACTTTGCTAAGCTAGAGCTTTTTATGTTTCACTATGGTATAGCAGGACTTTATCAGAGGTTGAGGGATCATCGATTCTCGCCTCAAACTGACTGAAGTTGCTGTTTGCTGTTGCCCTTGGCCATGTGACTGAGCACAGCCAACAGTGGCTTTTAACTACAGGAATATGTCATGAAAATTAAGAAAAACACAGTCGTAGCTATGCATTATCGCCTGACAAATAATGCTGGGGAATTGATCGACGAATCAACGGACACCCCATTAAGCTTTATCTATGGTATCGGCCAAATTGTACCGGGCCTCGAAGTCGCACTAGAAGGCAAAACCACTGGTGATAAGATCGATGTCAAAGTTGATCCAAAAGATGCCTATGGCGAACGCAACGATGGCATGACACAAGCTGTGCCAAAAGAGCAGTTAGCTGGCGTCCCAAACCTTCAGGTTGGCATGCAGTTGGAAGCGCAAGCAGAAGACCAACGCATCATCGTCACGGTTACTGATATCCAGGACGAACACGTCATGATCGATGGCAATCACCCACTTGCCGGCGTTGAGCTGAACTTTGCAGTCGAAATCGTAAGTGTCCGCGACGCGACATCCGAAGAATTGGACCATGGGCATGTCCACGGCCCAGGCGGACACGATCACTGATCAAGTGAGTTTCGTCTTTTCCTATCATCCCGCAACGGCCAGGCAGCATGCAACGCTTGGTCAAGCGGGATGCTTCCTTTTCAGCTCCCTCTTCATTGCTCAACTTACAATCCAGAGATAGGCTTCTGCCATACCTTGCAGAGCTTGACGTCCCATGATAACAAAAGAAGCTATTCAAAATGCGGGGAGGCTCTGATCGTGATCGAGTGTCGGCAATTGAGCAAAAGTTTCACACAGTATCAAAAAGAGCCTGGTTTGCGCGGCTCGATCAAGTCGTTTATCAAACGCCGCTATGTGAAAAAGCATGCGGTCGAGGGCTTTGATCTGAAAGTGAATAAGGGCGAAATGATCGGCCTTCTGGGGCCAAACGGCGCTGGTAAGACGACTCTGATGAAGATGTTCACCGGCATTATTGTGCCTAGCAGCGGCGAGCTGAGCGTCATGGGCTATGAGCCCTTCCAACGAAGCATGGGTTTTCGCAAAAAAATTGCCTTGGTGATGGGGCAGAAATCCCAGCTTTGGTGGGATATACCAGCGATGGACTCCTTCCTTCTATTACAAAAGTATTATGAGATTCCACAGCAGACCTTCCAAGACCGCTTAAACGAATTAGTCAGCCTTTTGGATGTCAAATCCTTGCTTCATGTTCACGTGCGCAAACTGTCTTTAGGCGAGCGCATGAAGATGGAACTGATGGCAAGTCTGCTGCACAATCCCGAGGTGATCTTTCTCGATGAGCCGACGATCGGCCTTGATCTGGTTGCCCAGCAAAAGATTCGTGAATTTATTGCCTCTTATCAGAAGCAGCATGATACCACCGTTATTTTAACCTCACACTATATGGCTGACGTCGCTGCACTTTGTTCCCGCATCGTCTTAATTCTCAATGGCCGCAAACGTTTTGACGGTTCGATCACAACGTTCGAAAATATTCTTGGCCGTGAAAAATTTGTGACCATGAGCTTTCATGAGGCCGTCAATAGTCAGGACCCGGTATGGCAAAACCTGGATGCCCAATGGAACGCGAGCTTTACCAAAGTTGATTTAAGAATCGCCGAGCAAGAGCTGCGACAAACAACCATCGACATCCTGCAGCGCTTTCCCGTTTCCGATCTCAGCACTGAAAAATTGCCCATTGAACGGGTGATGAATACCCTACTGAAAGATCCCGACCTTTTGCCAGTGGAGTAAGCTTTGCAAACGGAATTTTTACACCGGTTCAAACTAGAAGCTGAGAAATGGCTGCAAACGATGCGCATCGCTTGGTCCAACTATCTCGCTTATAAATTAAATTTCCTGCTGCTGGTGATTGGCCCAACACTGGTATTCTTTTTTATCAAATACAACTTATGGACGTCTATCTATGGGATGGAAGGTGTGGATAGCATTCAAGGATACGATCTGGACTCCATGTTGGCCTATCAGGTTTGGGTCATGATCGTCAGCTTTTTAGCACAAAGCTATCACAGCATGAATCTCGCTGAAGATATTCGCTTGGGTAGGATTTCCTCTTATCTCGTCTACCCATTCAATTTCAGTAGTTTTCACTTGGCAAATTTTATCGCCATCCAGGGCGTGCAATTTATTGTTTCACTTGTCACTGTGACAACCGTTCTACTTGCCGGACTGATCAGCTTGCCTGATATCTTGCAAATCCTGAAGGGTTTGAGTATGTCCTGGCTTGTCGGCTTACTCTGGTTTCAAATCAGCTTTATCATCGGCCTCGCCGCCTTTTGGCTGGAAGAGACCTGGGTTCTCAGGGTGATGTTTACCACCATCGCTCAGTTTTTTTCTGGAGCGCTTATTCCCCTGGAGCTTTACCCTCAATGGTTACTCGATTTTCTCTACTGGACGCCTTTTCCCTACTTAACCTTCGTCCCTGTGAAACAGTTTATGGGTGAGTTTGCAGGCAGCTTTATGCATAGTCTGGTCGTCATCAGTATTTGGCTGCTACTCAGCTTAGCCTGTGCTCGATTTATTTGGCAGCGCGGTTTGCGCCTTTACACGGCAGCAGGTATGTAAAACATGTTGAAAAAATACGCTTCGGTCTACCAGGAGTTTATCCAGCATAGTTTTTCTGAAGCGATGAGTTATCGCTTACACTTTATTTTGCTGATTGTGATGGATCTGCTGTTTTACTTTAGCTTGCTCGGCTCCGTCGAATTCATCTTCCAGCATGTTGAGACCATTGGCCCTTGGGGGCGCAGTGAATTCATGTTTTTTACGGCGTTTATGATTGCGATCGACCACTTACACATGACTTTTATCAGCGAAAGTTTCTGGAACCTATCGACGGACATCCGTACCGGCAAACTTGATTTTGTGCTATTAAAGCCGATCGCCAGCTTGTTCCAGATATTTTTCCGCTATATCAGACCAGGAACCTTGCTGAATTTCTTCGTACCCTGGGGGTTTTTGATCTACTTTGGCTTGGAACTTGAGCTAAACGCCTTAGCCTGGTTCAGCCTGCCTTTCCTGGTTCTCCTTGGCCTTGCTCTGCTGGTAAGCGTCGAGATTTTGATCTCGATGAGCATGTTTTGGACGATAGAAAGTTTTGGCATCAATTTTCTGCGCATGCAAATGCAACAGCTCTCCCGCTGGCCTGATTTTATTTATCGCTTTTATGCAAGAAAGTTCTTTTCCCTGGTTATTCCAGTTCTACTGATCGGTAGCGCCCCGGTAAAGTTTCTATTAGACCAGAGTCAATGGCAACTCATGCTGTTGATGCTGGGTTTGACGACAGCCTCTTGGCTACTGACAGGTTTTCTGTGGAAGAGGGGGTTACGTTTTTACGAGTCCGCATCAAGTTAAACTAGATTCTTCATCATATTCCACTTCTTATCAGAAAGTGCATACCACATCAGGCCATCCTTGGCATGATCTTGTTAACTCAATTACTGTTTTAAAAAAGCCCGGCTATCAGAATATTTCATAAAACGAATGATAAAGCATTTTCCCATCAGATTTCAGCCAATTAAACTACCCCACCAAAAAAATTAAAGACAATAAATTTAAAGACTGTTGAAAATCATACCGAGAGACAGCTTAGGAGAAAATGTATGAACTGGCTGACTTATAAAAAAATATTCCTCATCTTTCACATACTGGCATTGGAGGCATGTGTGCAAGGGAGCCTATCCATCAATTCCAAGCCTGATGGAAGCGAAGTCATCCTGGTGAGCACAACTGGCCAAGCAAAGACTATTGGCAAAACCCCCGTCCGCCTTCAATGGCATGACGCATTTGTCGATTCAGCGGATATGACCCAAGTCCTGATTCGCCAGGACGGCTATCAAAATAGCTATGTACTCGTACCCAAGCCCTATTTCAAACATAACATTGAACTAAACCTCGTTTTAGAAAAGCAGATCGACTGTAGCGATGCCAGCAAAGGATCTATGAATCCGCAGCTATCCTGTGACCTGTTGACTCACGAGCAAATGAATCGATTGGGACGTGGGATTGCTACGAGTCAAGCAAGTATCGTTAACCAAGACTATGAAGTCGCCCGCAGCAAGCTGGAACAATTAATTAGTGAGTTCCCATATGTTAGCGTTTTGTTTGATCTGCGAGGCAATACCTACTATCTGCAAAAACAATTTTCTCAGGCTTTAGAAGCATACGAGGAGTCCTTACGCCTCAATCCAGGAAATATGGAAACCATGGTGATGGTGAGAAGGCTAAAGGAAATAACAGGTAAGGCGGATAGCCGATAAGCATGAGGGAGATCAATCATTGGCCTATTTGCTTGGAACAATTTTAGCATTCCTATGTTTGCGAGGTTCTTTATATTTTCTGGACCAAAGTTTTGCTCTATATTTTGATGATGTGGCAATCACTATGGTCGTCGGTGGAACCATTGCTGTGGCTATCATTTCCCTTCCCTGGCACAATCATCGAGAAATACGCCGCTCACTCAAAGCTATATTTTTTCATCAATCTACCAGCCATAAGCAATTGGTTTTAGAATCACTTGACTTCATTCGCAGCTATTATCAAGGACAAATCACCTTAAAAAAACGTTCGACTATGGCGAGCGACATTCTTCATGATGGCCGTGAACTGCTGGATTTGCAATTTCAAGCTGATGACATCGCTACCATATTGGATGAACGTTTGCACCAATATGTGCAAAAGAAGGATGAAATCGCTGAATATTTTACGAGCTTAGCGAAGTATCCTCCAGCATTTGGACTGATTGGAACAGTGCTAGGCTTGGTCAACCTGATGCGCGCTATTACTGAAGGCCTTGATCCAGCGCAAACAGGCGCAAAAATGGCATTAGCTCTTGTTGCAACATTATATGGTTTGGTCTTTGCCAATTTTTTCGTCGCCCCTATCGGAGAGAGTCTTGCTCGAAGGGTTCAGCTGGAAAAATTCCAAGGTGAAGTCGCCGTCCAAGCGGTCTTACTTGCAGCTGAAGGTACTGCCTTATTGAAGTCACAAGAGATGTTGAATTCATTTGTTTCAAAACAAGATCGCGTCAATATAACCGAAAGTTTGACTCTGGATGTGGATGAAGCAGCATGAGACGAGTCAATAGTCATAGTCGTAGCATACAGAAAAAAGCTGCAAACCATGAAGGAACTTGGGCAGTAAGCTACGGCGATATGATTACTCTGCTACTCGCCTTTTTTATACTCTTCTTTTCAGTAGCACCGCCAGAAGATGATAAAACCTTATTCAGCGATGCGTTGGTGGCTACCTTTATGGCATTGGACCAAGAGCGTGGTACAGCGGCGCAGCAAAATCCTAAATTTCAAGTTATTGAAGAAAAGCTGACACATGATGATGCCGTAAAAACAGATGTGAACGCCCCAAATTCAGCAGCAGACAATAAATTAGCAAATTTGCTGCTATCTTTAGGCAAGGGACTTGGCATCATCCCCGAAGTTGAGCAAACCTCTACTTCAGCATCCTCGACCAATCTATCTGAAACAATCAGCCCCAGTGCAAAAGACGCCAAAATTGAAGTCAAAGCTATTGGCGCAGAAATGCAAACTATCAATAATAAAATCATCATTACCTTTCCGGAGGTCTCATTCTTTCATTCTGCAAGCACTGACCTTACTCCGCAAGGAACGGAGGTCTTGAAAAAGTTTACGGAAACCTACTTGCCATTTGCCGGCAAAAATCGCGTCAACATAGTTGGTTTCGCAGATCCAAGACCAGTACTCTCTCAATATCGCTTCCGAGATAATCTTGAACTTTCCGTCTTGAGGGCAGTCAGTGCCCAGAGAATTTTGGAACAATGGGGAATACCCTTGGCACGCACCCGCTTAATGGGTCATGGTGTGAAACATCATTTAGAAGCCAATGAAAAACCCGATTCTGAAAATCAAAAACTCGCTCTTTCTAGAAAAATCATGTTAATTATTGAACCGGAAGAGGAACGCTCGTGATGAGTATTGTGATTCGCCTTATATTTACTTTTCTGACAATTGCGTGGGCGAGCATCAGCCTTGCTCAAAACTCTCAGAAAAATTCCAAGGTTAGTGAAGTAGAAGCATATCTGACTCAAAAAACCGTCAGCTATATCAATGGTCGTTTTCCAAATAAGCCTCTATTGGTCAACATTACCGTCACACCTCTTCGACGGGATCAAATGCCACTGAACTTACCCCAAGGTGATTCTACCTTACCTTTTATGAGTTTTCGCTCCGCAGAGACTATTGATGAGTGGGATGATCCAAGTAAGTCGATCCATGACTTACTTCCTCGCATTAGTTCTGTCAATGCAAGGATTGCACTCCCAGATGTCATTACCGACGAAGAAATCTATGAATTGAGAGACGCCCTTTATTCTAATTTAGGCTTGATCCCGGGTCGCGATCAAATAGCTTTCGAAAGAAGAAACTGGCGCACTTCGGAAAGTTCGGCAGTACTCGGACTGGAATGGATGGCATTTTTTGCAACTATCACTTTGATATTTTTAGTCGGCTTAACGTTGATCATCAAACAGTCAACTAAGTCTCTGGAAGAGCAATTAAAAAAGGACGGAAAAAGTGCGCCCGCAGACTCCGTAGGGCCATCGCTGTTAGCTAGATCACGTGCTACTGAAGTGGAAGCTTCTGCAAAATCAACTTCGATGGGCTCAGAAATACATGTCAATGATACCTTAAAAATTGCTGAACGTATTGAGGATCTTATTGTTAAGCTAAAGAATGATTCTGGATTTCCCAATCTACAAGATATGATTGAACTGGAAGAAGTCGCGATAGACAAACCAGGATTTCTAGGCGCTATTATCCAGGAGATGCCTAAAGACATGCAGGATACCATATTTCGTTATAGTGCAGACAATGCTTGGCTACGTGTGTTTTTTGAGCATTCACCCTTAACAGCGGAAAATTACCATTATATGCTACGACTCAGCTATCGAAAACGCAACTCTGAGCATAAATTGTGGCAAAATCTCTTGATTTGTTTGTGGCGATTAAAAAATAATTTACCGGATTTTGCGAAAACACTTTCGCAACGTGATGCCTTAGGCATATTGGCCTGGATGCCAACGGAAATTTCCGTCCCTACTGCCCGCAAGGCTTTTCCTGGTGCCTGGGGCATTTTGTTGAAACATGACTTTTTACCAGACCCGCTACCTGAGAAATTAATTCTCGACATTATTGACAAGGCTCTTGCACTGGAGCCCTATCGCGACACCTCGATGATCGATCATTACAATCATGAGCGCGGATTGCTTAATTACCTAAGGATTTGCCAATTAGAAGAAGAACGTGATATTTACAGTGCTGCGCCTAATGATGCTAGTATCCACGTAGTAAGACCGCCTTTCTATGTGATTTTTGATTCAGAAGATTCATTACGGGAAGAGCTAGCAAATTTGATAGGCGTCAGAGATTGGGCTACCGCGCTTTTTAATATTGATCGCGGCATTAGAGCCAAAATCACTGATTTTTTACCACCTAAGAAAAAACTTTCATTTATCGAAAGCTTAAAAGAGCTGGACCGAAACGGCGCTTCAAATGAGCAAATTGGTTTGGCCCGAGAAAAAATTGCTAAACTTTTCAGAGACATCAATATTAAAAAATCAACAGATGAGCCCGCGAAACAATCAATAAACAATCCGGGTCAGGCAAAGTCCACTGACGGGACACAAAATAAAGACAATAATCATGCTGCATAAATTGTATTTGATTCTTCTTATAGCACTATTGATCTCTAATACAGAAGCGCAGGCTTCGGAATTTCGGGTATCAGCGGGCTATTTTAACCTAGAAGCAAAAACCTCAACACAAAGGACAAATCTGGGTAATCTTGGTGTGTATCGATTCGCATATGCTGCAGCAATAGGAGACCACTTTTCTTTTCAACCAGGATATTCATTATATGTGATCGGTACCAGTAGCTTTGATCTCGGCTATGGATTAGACCTCAACTTTGGATACTATCCCCTGTCTTTAAATCGAGGATACCGCCAATCATACAAGAATATTAAATGGCAACAGACTGATGAGCTTAGGCCTTTTGTCATGGTCTCATTTTATCAACGCCAATATCAATCCATTCAATCAACCTATGCCGGGCTTGGTCTCAGTTTGGGAGCCGATTATCAGTTGCAATCGATAGCCCTGTTCGCAAGAGGAGGCTTAGCCTTACTGAAAGGTCCCTTCGGCGCCCAGATCAGTGAGATAACTGCACAAATCGGCGTTTCCAAAGCACTGCCGTAATAGAAGAATTGCTGCTAAAGGCCATTTCGCAAAGATTTCACGGAAAAAATAGGGACCAAGACCATGCGAGCGAGCTGTTAGCGAGGTCAGATTATGACACTTACGACAACAAAAACTATCATTTGAATAGCCTGCCTTGAGACTATTAAGCCTTCGATTACACCAGCATACCCCCCTTTATTTATTACTTTTTATTGATTTTCTTTAGAAATCTCAAGAATAACCGAATCCCTTCTTTGGCGCAAGGTCATTGCAAGAGGTTCAACATGGTCCGATCAGGAAAATTGACAAGTACGGTATGGGGCGTAAGCTTGTTAATCAGCGGCTGGGCTTGTTCGGATGGCGAAGGGTTTGACTCCCTTGAAGAGGCTCAATCCCTAGCTTCTCTGAACAGTCAAAGTGCTCCAATAGTGACTAAACTTTCCGATAAACAATACGTAAACCGTGGCGATATTTTACAATTGTTCTTCCGCAATGAATTGACTGGCGATAGCGCTGGAGTAAGTTTTAGCTGTAGCTTCGATATGATTGGTAGTGAAACAGCAATCAATAAGCAGAACTGCGACGACTTACCAGGCGAACCCGCATCGAAATTTAATCAAGAGACAGGTGCACTCATCTGGGGCCCAGTGACAGAACTGGGTGAGTATACTTTCCGTATCCAGGGAGTAAACAGGTTTGGGTCTGATACATCCACATTTCTTGTCATTGTCCAGGAAAACAAAGCACCAAGGCTAGCAAGAATTCTTGATCAAAATGTTGCCGCTGGAGAAAATATCACACTTCAAGCCTTGGATGAAGCCGGCGACACCGAGGACCCAACGGTTTTTGCATGTACTTTCGATCAAGTCATTGACGAACGCGTTGTCAGTGATGCCGCCTGCCGCGACCTTCCTGGCGAGCCTGCGATCAAGTTTGATACTTCCAGTGGTATATTTTCGTGGACACCTTCAGCTTCCATAGAAGGTGTGTTTGAAATTTTAATCACCGCTAAGAATTCAACCGGAAGCGACAGCAAAGTCTTTGTGATTGAAGTCGGTAGTAGTCAAGAGAAAAAGATACGTCTTACCTATGTTCGTGATCAATATCTTTTTCCTGGCGAACCCTTACAGATTGATGTCAACAATCTGCTTACAGGAGATGATGAAGGGGTCATTTACTCATGCTACTACGATGCGGTTATCGACGGCAATGTTGCGGAAACTCTAAGTTGTGATCTATTGCCAGGCACACCAGCACAAAAATTTAATTCAATAAACGGTCAACTTTCATGGACGCCGAGTTTGCAGCAGGAAACAGAAGTAGAACTGCGCATTAAGGCCATCAAACAAGGCGACGAGGACAATCGGATATTCGTCGCTTCATTTTCACCGCAACGTTTCGGTGAAATCGGCAACTCTGCAATTATATTTGAGCCAAATAGTTGGGATTTTGGTGCTCACTCCGTAAATACCACAACCGAAGGGAAAAATATCACACTGACAAATAATGCTTCCGCAGCTATCCATATCGGCTCCATTACGATCAACAGCAACGAGTTCATATTGAATTGGAGTAGCTGCCCAGAAAGCTCCGAAACCTTGGCTAGCTTAGCAACTTGTGTGGTAAATGTTGGCTTTAAACCGGTCACACCAGTGCAACTCGGCGCTTCGTTGACCGTTCGCTTTGGCAAAACGGAAGCGACTGCATCAGAATTTAGTTCCGTCTTGGGATTATCGGGTCGTGGTGTCGGCCAACTTAGCTTCGATGGCTTACAATCTATCAACAATGTTACGCATAATAGCCTGACCTTAAACTGGGATGAAACGCCTCAGGCCAGTTCATTTACAATTTTTCGCGTTGACAATCAGAACATGATCTACATTGATACGCTGATTAATACCAGCGGCACGGTTGTGAGCAAGACGATAACTGGTCTGCAGCCATCAAGCTCTTATACCTTCCGGGTAAGGGCAGCAGATTATATCGGTGTCATGGATAATAACACAAATGATGTCAGTACAACGACCGCAGCAAACCGCGCGCCTAGCGTGAGTCCCGGGCCAGCTAATTGGAATGTCTATACAGGTCGAAGCATTGCAGCCATCGACTTTTACGATAATTTTACTAGCGCGGATTTAGATCGTGATGGCGATATCATTAGTTATACTTGCCGCTATGATCAAAATGTCGATGGGACTGTCGATAACAATGCTTCACTATGCACCAGCATAGTAAATATTGATGCCACGAACCCAAGTTTCAACCAATTCACTGGTATTTTAAGCAGCTGGAAGCCAGCGGCTGGATCTCAAGGACAATCATTTGAATTCAAAGTGACCGCCAGTGATTTTTATGGTGCAAATAGTTCAGCTATTTTTGCCACCACCGTACAAAATGGCTCACCCCTCATAACGGGTGTCAGCCATTATACTTTCCCCGATAGCTATCTCACTTCCAACCAAAGTTTAAACTTAGACTTTGACAATATTCGCTTTAGTCCATTCTCAGATATTGATATGACTTACACTTGTAGCTTTCGCTATCTTGCGCCAAGTGTCGTCGGACCAAATGATTGCAGCACACTTCCTGGAAGCATTAATTTTAATAGTGCCAGCGGTGTTTTCCAGTGGTCCCCCCAAGCCGAGGGAATTGGTGCTTATGAATTTACTGTTTCAGGTACAAATTTAGTAGGATCTCATCAACGGGTTTTTGATGTATCTGTAGGCCCGAATGTCAGCTACGCCGGTCGACTCTTACACTTGGAAGCTGCCTTTGCCGGTATGAATCAAGCAGGACAGAACAATCCCAACTTCACTAGCACTTGGCTGGATCTAAGTGAAACTCAAGCAGATGCCAGCTTAAACAGTTTCGATCAAAATACCGCATGGGCAGGTAATGGTAGTCCGGATCAACCCGTTTCATTAAATTTTGCGGGAAATGGAGATTACGTATCTGCAAATTACAATGTTAATGCTGAGTCCTATCTTCGCTTTGAAACCTGGATTAAACCGCAGTCAATGGCGCTAGAAAGCGCACTATTTAGCTTTGGCGACGAGCTGACTCATGGCGCTGTATTAACGGATAGACGACTGTATATTCCTGGTAATTATAAAGCTGCAGTGCTGGCCGATAATCCTGAAATATTTTGGTCGTTTGATGAAGGCATCGTTGCTGATCAGGTTACAGATATTTCTGGCAACGGTCTAGACGGTGATGTTATCGATGGTATTGCCATCGCAGATAATGCTACCCAAGTTTCAGGGAAGTCCATCAATTTGGATACCACTGGTTATATCACGCCTGCAACCGGCTCTTACAGTGTCGGCAATAATTGGACAATAGAAACCTGGATTCAGATTAATAGTACAAATACTCGTCAAGTTATTGCCTCATCTAGTAGCGGCAATAGCGTTCACGCGCAAATTGTTTCCAATCGATTTTCTGTACGAAGCAGCTCCGGAGATCGCAATGGCAGTGTCGATATCAGAAACCTCTTTACAAAAAAGTGGAACCATCTAGTCGTCATTGGTTCTGGAGATGGAGATGATGGTCAAACAAGTTTCTATTTAAATGGTCAGCTTATTGATACGGTCAACTACTACACCACTCTTCCCATTGCCCGAGTCGGCAACTTTCCCAATCCACTCTACGCCATGCAAAAAATGGATAATTTTGCAATTTATTCTGGGAATCTCAGCGCACAAAAAATTCTAGACCATTATGAGGCAGCTGCAAGTTTTGTGGACAGCTGTTTATTTGGCAACAATTTTCCAGTTGGCTACTGGTACCACCTTTCCGGGATCTTGGATGCAGACACAGCAAATCTTCAAGTTCTGCTGGATGGGCAGGAAATTTGCAATTCCTCCATTCCAGCAAGTACATCTTTAACCGGTGCTTCCGATAGTTTCCAAATAGGCAAGACATTACTTGGCGGTGATCATTCATGGCAAGGAGAGCTCTCATCCTTAGTTATGTATCAAAGTGGCGGAACAGAGCAGATTCACGCAAATTTAACTGCTAGCCAAGAAAGATTTGCCGATCGCTTGCCGTTACCCGCAGCAGGAATGATGCTTTGGTTACGTGCCGACCAGGGTCTTTTTCAAGATGCAGAGATGACGACTGCCGCTACGCAAGCAAATGATCCAATAGCAGTTTGGCAAGACATGAGTCTCAACTCAGGTGATGTCCATGCAAGCAACGACAACAATCGCCCTCTATTAAAAAACAATGGTCTCAATGGTCATCCGGTGATTGAGTTTGATGGCATCAATGACTACTTAAGAAATTTTGTCGATTACAGTACGCCTAATACCATTTTCCTTGTGGCCAGATATAGCGGCGAAGTTCAAGGTCGGATTTTGGCAGGTGCGAGTAACAACTGGTTAATGGGTTTTCATGCCTCCCGGGTGGATCAATTATATACAAATGGTTGGGTATACAATCCGAATATACCCGGTGACAACGAGTGGAAAATGTATGGTGCCGACCACTCGGCAGACCATCTTAAGCGTTTTTATCGTAATAATACCTTATTAATCTCAAGTTCGAACGGAGGCACGGATGGACCGAATGGGATTTATATTGGTACCTACCGAGAAGCGAATCAGGCGTCTACAGCCGAGGTGGCAGAAGTCATCATTTATAACCGTGTGCTCAGTAGCCAAGAACGCAGTCAGGTTTTCGATTATTTAAACGAACGCTATCAGCTTTACTAAGCATCAATGACAAAATTGTTTGCTAAAACAATGACAAGCAGCGGCACTAACGACCAGGACGCTCGTCGTTTCGCGTGGTCCTAACCCAAGCTTTTGGACCCCGCTTGAAAAGGAGCGATAGTTTCCAAAAAAAATAGAGCGGCGCATAAATCACTGCCAAGCCATAACGCCAAGGCAGACCCATCTTCAAAAAAGGCAGAGCGGCGTAACAAGCAAATGCCAGTAGAAAAGCAAACTGCAAAAGCAGTAAAGCGGAGCTAAAAAAACTAGTGCCTACATAAGCCAACTTACCAGTAGCTAATATGATCGCCAGCAGAGTCCAGAACAAAAGCCGCCCTAACGGCCACATGTAAAGCTCGGACAGCATCAGCAATCGTCGATACCAATTGTGCTGGCTCGCCTGAAGGATTTGCTGCCGAAATTGCTGGCGTAAAACCTTGCGCCCTGATTCCCAGCGCTGTCTTTGCGAAACGGCTGTTTTTGCATCACGCACCATTTCGCCGTAAACTTGCGTTTGCGGGACAAAATCCACGCGTTCCCCCTGAAGGCGTAGATGCCAGCTGTACTCCATATCTTCTGCCAGCCCATAGGAACGTAATGGGCAGCTTTGCAAGCCCTGCCAAGAAAAGCACATTCCATTGCCGCGCAAAGTCGCGCCTAAACCCATTCGCACTAAGCCCATCAAGCAAATGCCATTAAACAGACTCAGAGCATAGGTCATCAATTTTGTTCGCCATGAATCATCAGGGTTAGCGACAGTATAGTAGGCTTGCATAAATCGCGAGCCCTGGTTCAAAGACCGGGCAAAAACCTGCAGGATATCGCTGGCCACATGCGTATCTGCATCGATGATCACGATCGCATCGGGCGGCTCGGATCGCTGCTTGATGTGGTCGATGGCATACTCTAGCGCATAGCCCTTTCCGCGCAGTTTTTCATGAGAACGCTCCAGAACCCCCGCACCACTTTCCCTGGCAATCGTCGCTGTAGCATCTGTGCAATTATCAGCAATGACTAGCACCTCTTGCCTAGCATCAGGATAGTCGATAGAGGCCAACGATTGTAGGGTCTGTGCTATGCAAGCTGCTTCATTATGTGCAGGAATAAATATAATAAAATTTGGAGTACGCCCTTCTTTACCAGTGCAACTTGCAAATCTGCACGCACTGATGGTCAGTCTGACAAAATAGAGCGCACGCCAGACCCAGGGCAATAGCAAGCAGCCAAGGAAGAAATCCCAAATATCCATCAAAGTGTCCTTATGAGCTGGAACTTTTCCCTATTTTCCCAAATAAACGTTTAACTGGCTAGGCAAAGCTGCAAAATGGAACTGGAATTGCATTTTAAGTGATGAAATTTGTGGAACCTGGATAAAGGAGACTTCGATGTCTGCAAAATGTGTATTCACTTCGCTCTTTTTTGCCGCACAACTTGGCGGGACTTCTTCTATTCTCGCTGAAGGTAAGGCTGAACAACCATCCATCGCCAGTATCGAAAAAGACGTCGGCGAAATTTTTGCCCGTGCCAGACTTGAGCCAAAGCAAGGCTCGAACGTGCAAGGTTTTGTTGTGTTTGCAAAAACGGACGTCGGCGCCGAGATTGTCGCGCGCGTCGAGGGCGCCAGCCCTGGATTGAAAGGCATGCATGTCCATGAGAAAGGTGACTGTAGTGCCGAGGATGCATCCTCGGCAGGAGGACATTACAATCCTGGTAAGAAGCCTCACGGTCATGTCGGGTTCCATGGCGTGCACGCCGGTGACTTTGGCAACATTCCGATCGATGAAAGTGGCGTTGGAATGCTCAACATTGTGGTGACAGACAAGATGAATTTAGGCCTGAAAGACTGGAACAATTTCATCGGCAAAGCTGTTGTCCTGCATGACGGCACAGATGACCTGAGCAGCCAGCCTAGTGGTGATTCAGGCAATCGCATCGCCTGTGGTGTCATTCAAAAAACGCCTTAATAAAACTCGCACTGTTGACGAGTGGTAAGCCAGGACTTAGCTAGGGTGATTTATGCCAATGAATAAAGATCCGGGCAAAGATCCCCGGGATGTCAATAACCGTTATATTTTAGGCGCAATCATCGCCGCCTTCACCTTTCTCGTACTTTTGCTTTATATCGCAACAAGGCCTGGAGATGGGCGACCGACGCCTATGGAAGATGTTGGCCCTGGTAGCAAAGAATATGGCACCGGTACCGGCTCGACCAATCCCGAGACCATTCCTGAGGATGATGACGTGCCGGAAAATTGATTCAGCTGATCGCCTCCTTGCTTTTTGGAAAATAGCTCGCTGGCCCTCTGGGCCCGGGCTTTGCCCTCGCGAATTTACCCGCCAATCTTAAGCTGCAAATGACCTCCTACATAATATAACTCAATATTATGCTATGACTTAGCATGTTTACTTTCGTGACATTATCAATTATTCAAAGAAAAAGTTTTTTTAATATAGGAGAAGATCGATGAGGTTTCTAATCCCATTCCTCTGTGTTCTTTGGAGCATGGAAGCATTCGCTTTTCGCGTCTGTAACTCTTTCCAACAAGACCAATACCTTGCTGTCGCTTATCCGCAGAATCTAAGCTACGTATCTAACGGCTGGTATATTGTTAAAGGAAGACAGTGTCTTGATTTAAACTTCCCCAATCCATCAGCTATCTACTACATTTATTTCGAAGACGGCAAAGGCATGAAGGGACTTGGAAACACGCCTTTTTGTATTCAGCGCCCGGGCCCCTTTCAAATCGGCAATGCAAATCTCCGAGCTGCAAAGGGTCACTGTGTACATGAGCTCTTTACTCAAAGCTACCTACCGGGAGCTTCTGTGCTATGGTTAGGCCAAGCGTTTGAGCCGACACCCCCACCGCCATCCAATGAGCTGAAATGGCTTGGCGGTGTTTCTTATGAAGGTGGATTTCTGAAAAATGCCAAAGTCGAATTGGAAGCACCCGCACAGGCCTCGCGCTTGGTCCTCGATCTTTCCGCATGTAGTATGAATACCAAAGTCCTGCAAGTTCAGGTCAACGTCTTAAGCGAAAATCGTTATGTCCAAGCGCAACAATTAAGCAATGAACCTGGCACTTACCTGCTGCCAGAAAAATTGTCGTTCGATGAACTCAATGTCTCGGTTAATGGCCCCTATCAGGACGAACTATTGCCCTGTTATATACCCATTTTTGGTGCCTAAAGTGTATTTTGGTGACAAAGAAGGGTCATTTCTGTCAAGGCTTCCTGTACCCTGTTATCCTGCTTAAGTCGCTTTAATTCTGCACTAAAACTGTCGACGAGCTCAAACGGCATCGCTTTTGAAAATGCAATATAGAGCCCCAAACTTTCTAATGGTGGAGAGAGGGGCTCGATCTTAGCTGTCGCTTCAATTAGATCGCGCTTATTGATGAATTGTCGATAGCTTCGTTTATTGGAAATCAAGACATCGATCCGTTTTAGTTTAACATTTGAAAGCTGTTTTCGAGTTGTGATAGCTATCAGAAGCGGCAAATAGTTCGACCCAATCGCTCGGCTGTAACTTCGTCCAGTTAAAGTGAGAGTTTAATCGCTGCGTCATGACTTGCGACCAGCGGAGGATAAATTTGAGGTAAGCTTTCTGATTGAGACGATGCGAAGAAATAATCGTTCGTATAACCTTATCTGTGACCTTCGGTGCAAACTCTATGTAAGTTGCTAGGGTCCATCCGGGAATGCCTTAGGCAAGGCGCGAGGCGAAAATAGACCGCAGTGTATTCAGATACATGAGGATTTATTTTCGCCGATAAAACGCAGAAAAAGGTATTTCCGGATGGACCCTAACTAAGAAGCCATTCTTTGTAAATGCAGGCCTAGTTGAAAGACGAAAGAAAATGCTTCGGAGGTTTTGTTGGGATAAGCCAACACTTGAGGGAGGGAAGCAAATAGATACTAAAAAAAGCCGCAGTTTATACCTGCGGCTTTCTCATGCAAGTTTTTAGGCGAAATTTTAAGCCTTCAGCCAGAAGGCCTGCAAGTCCTGCAAGAGTCGCTGCATAGCTTGTTGGTCAAAATTCTTCTTCTTAAGGCTCTGCGCTTCTTTACTGAATTTTTTTCCCAGACGTCGCAGATGTAAGGACTGGGCCTGACTTGAGGCAGAATGAACACACGCAAGTTCGTGCTGCTTTTCTGCAAGCTCAAGTAGTGTCAAATCAATGGTTCGTTTTAATTCACGTTGCAGACGCTTGGTCTGAGTGAGATCGCCTTGCAGATAGGAATTCCAAATCTGCCAAAGCTCTTGTAAGCTTTGCGTGGCTTCGTGCTCATGTTCGAGTTCAGGTGATGCTGCGTTAGGGTTGATGGAGTGATGCGGATGTGTCAATGCTTGCGCGGTGGCGGAAGATTGAACCATAATTCTCTCCCTCTGGTTTTTCTAAAATCTAAGGCAAGATTAACGCGAATTTTTAGTGGAAGTCGATAGTGGAAGAACCCTATGACGAAACATCACTGCCATTTTAACCTCGCAAAGCTACCAGGCTTACGGGGACCTGATTTCATAAAAACCGAGATATCATCGCCATTAAAGCAGCGTTTTTTAGTCATATTTATCTCGTTAATTTCCCCCACCCGCAAATTCAGACAGGTCAAGCACCAGCGATTTTCCCAACAAATCGGCGATGAAAGTCATGGACGAAAGATTCTTGCGTTGTATTATGCTTGCTAAATTTCTATAACATCCAGGTCCAAATGGTAAATTTACAAGATTTTGAGGAACCCTATGGCAGCAAATACCCCAAAAGTAGCCTACCTTTGTATGGAATTTGCCGTAAACAGCGATATCAAAACCTATTCCGGCGGTCTCGGCATCCTTGCGGGTGACTACCTGAAAGGGGCAAAAGAACAAAAACTTCCCATTATCGGTGTCGGCATTAAATGGAAGCAGGGTTACACCACACAACGGGTCGGTGAAGATGGAAAAATCTACGACTCATATAAGAATCATCCCTATCGTGACTTTGAAGATACTGGCGTTAAAGTGCAGGTTGCCATTCGCCAGCGGCAAGTTGCGTGCAAGGTGTGGAAGGCCACGGGCCATGGGGTTAGCGAGCTTTATCTCCTCGACACCGACTTACCGGAAAACGCCGACAGTTGGATTACCGGTCAACTCTACGGCTGGTTCGGTGAAGAACGTGTCGCGCAGGAAATAGTCCTCGGCATCGGTGGCGTGCGCGCCTTACAAAAGCTCGGCAAAGAGCCTGAGGTCTATCATTTCAATGAAGGCCACGCAGTTCTTGCCGCACTGGAACTGATTCGCCAAAAACGCGAGCAAGGCATGTCTTTGCAGGAAGCCATTCGCGCAACGCGGGATCGAGTCGTCTTCACTACCCACACTCCTGTAAAAGAAGGCAACGAGTCCCATCCCCACGAACTGTTGCAGTATATGGGCGCGAACCTGGGCTTGAGCACGAGCGAAATGCATGAGATTGGCGGCACTCCATTCAACATGACCGTCGCTGCCCTTCGTCTGTCACGCGGCACCAACGCTGTTGCGCACTTGCATGCGGAAACCGCACAGAAAATGTGGGCCGAAGTCAAATTGGAAAATCCTATTATTGGCATTACCAACGGCATTCATCGCGGCACCTGGGTCGATGAGCGGATAACCGCAGCACAGAATGATCGGGAAAACTTATGGAACCTGCACTCGGAAAACAAGCGCAAGCTCATCCAGTTTGTTGCTGAGCGCACCGGCGTACAGTTGAAAGAAGATCGCCTGCTGATCGGCTTTTCCCGTCGTGCTGCTCCTTATAAGCGCTCCAACCTTATTTTCCGCTCTGGTGATGGCGTATTAAAAGCCTTGAAAGAAGGCCGTATTCAAATTGTCTTTTCTGGTAAGGCACATCCTTTGGATGATACTGGTAAAGGCATCGTCGAAGAAATCGTCCGCTACAGCCGAGAGCTTCCGGAAAGTGTTGTATTCTTACAAGACTATGACATGGAAATTGGCGCCATGTTAACCCGCGGTAGTGATGTCTGGTTAAACAACCCAAGGCGCCCCCTCGAAGCCTGCGGAACCTCCGGCATGAAGGCCGCCATGAATGGTGTCTTGAATCTCAGTACCCTTGATGGTTGGTGGCCAGAAGCCTGCCAGCACGGAGTTAATGGCTGGTCCATCGGCGATGATAAGATCCCAGCAAGTGTCCAGGAGCATGATCAACGTGATGCGGCTTCCCTCGGAGAGGTTTTACTGCAGGAAGTTTTACCGACATACTATGACCGACATGAGAAATGGTTGGATATGATGCAGGCTAGCATCTCTTCCGTAACGGAAACCTTCTCCGTAGAAACGATGCTAAAGAATTATTATGACCAATTGTACGTGAAATAATCGGTAGAAAATCTTTGCTCATAATCCCCCGCGGAGCTCATCTGCGGGGGTTTATTTTTGTCATACAAATGCAACGGCTGGCTTATGGCCCTCATTCGCAAAGACAGCTATCATTTGGACCCCGAGCAGCAGCAAGGCTGCATCGATCCTTCCGTGTAGCTTTTCGATGAGCAGCCATCACTCGAGCCACCTTTGCCAGGTGACATACAGCAGCATTTACCATCACCTGCATTCTGCCCCGGATCATCGTTCTGGCCAGGATCATCGCCTTTACCACCATCATCCTTGCAGCAGCACTTCGGCTTGCTACCATCGTTGCAGGTGTATTCGATGGAAGTAATTTCATCATCATCAAGCAGACCGTCGCGATTTTTATCAATACCGATGATCACGCGCTTACCACCATCCGGACAAGCTTCATACTGACCAGGACCAAATATTTCTTCGATACGCAGTTGAATGCCTTCCAAATCATCGTCATCATCACTACCAGGAGGGCCCTGATTTGGATCTTCACCACCAATCGGTAAGTCACTGTTATCACCATTACCGTCTTGAGCATCCGCATCATTGTTGTCGCCAGATGCACCACTGATTCCAGAAGCATCATCTATGGTATTAAAGGAGGCGCGACAAGCTCCGGTCAGACTAATCAGCATTAGCAGCGCAAGTAACTGTTTCACAATTCGAACCCTCACCTTGGATAGTGGAAAAAGCAAAAGCTTCATTCCCCTATCGGCTCGTTTGCCATAAAACTGGAGAAGTTTTTTATTTATTCGCATTATCAAACACTTAGAAAATTCAATTCCACGGCTGAGCTGCGCTAAGTAGAAGAAAAAACGAACGAAAAATGGTCAAGACCGCGAAGCAGCCGGAAATTTTTCAGCAAATTCCACGTGAAAAGCACTAGACCTACTGGCTGGTTCAGGCATAGTAGTCCATCGGATACCCAGGATACTTGCAAAATGAAGGTAATTTCAGATGATTAGCACCAACAAAGTCACTTTAGCATACAACCAGAGAGTCCTTTTTCAGGACGTTTCCGTCAAATTCGTACCAGGCAATTGTTATGGCCTCATTGGTGCTAATGGCGCTGGCAAATCGACCTTTCTTAAGATCCTCGCTGGTGAGATCCAACCAGATCATGGCGAGGTCCACATCGCACCCGGCCTGCGTTTGGCCGTATTAAAGCAGAACCAATTTGAATTCGAAGATTTCGAAGTTTTAAAGACGGTTCTGATGGGCAATAAACAACTCTATGATATTATCCAAGAAAAAGACGCACTCTATATGAAGCCCGACTTCTCGGAAGAAGATGGCTACCGGGTTGGCGAATTGGAAACGCAGTTTGCTGACCTCGGTGGTTGGAATGCTGAAAGCCAAGCGGCGGAGATGCTCGAAGCGCTCGGCGTGAAAACTCATCTACACCAGTTGCAGATGAGGGAGTTGGAAGCAGGCCTCAAAGTGCGGGTGCTCTTAGCACAGGCATTGTTCGGCGACCCTGATATTCTCCTGCTCGATGAGCCTACCAACAATCTGGATATTGATTCCATCATGTGGCTCGAAGAATTTTTGTGCGAGTTTAAAAACACGGTGGTTGTCATATCTCACGATAGGCACTTTTTGGACAAGGTCACCACCCATATTGCTGACTTGGATTTTAACCAGATCTCTCTCTATACCGGAAATTATGGCTTCTGGTACGAAGCAAGCCAACTCGCATTGAAGCAAAGACACGATCAAAATCGTAAGACGGAAGAAAAGATTAGCGAACTGAAAGCCTTCGTCGCCCGCTTTTCGGCGAATGCTTCCAAATCAAGACAGGCTACGTCGCGAAAAAAACTGCTCGATAAACTTAATGTTGATGAGATCAAGCCTTCATCCCGCAAGTATCCTCATATCCATTTCCAACAGGAACGTGAAGCAGGAAAAGACATCCTGACGATCGATCAGTTGAGCGGTCATGCGGATGGTCGCACACTCTTTGACCAGTTTAGCCTGAGCGTAGCAAAAGGCGAAAAAATCGCCTTTGTCGGTCGCGATACACAAGCCGCGTCCTTACTATTGAAAATCTTGAACGGTCATGTTGAACCGCAGCAGGGTGAATACAAGTGGGGCATCACCACAAAACGCGGTTATTTCCCCAAAGACCATGACCATATGTTCACGGAAAAACTTAACCTTCTCGATTGGTTAAGGCAGGATGTGACGCAACCTGAGATTCAAGACGAGGAATATCTGCGCGGCTTTTTGGGTAAAATGTTGTTTAGTGGCCAGGAAGTGTTTAAGGAAACCAGTGTACTGTCCGGTGGTGAAAAAGTGCGCTGCTTGCTCTCCCGCTTGATGATGCTGCAACCGAACGTCTTGATACTCGATGAGCCGACTAACCACTTGGATTTGGAATCGATCGTCGCCCTTAATACTGGTTTACAAAATTATAAAGGCACCGTCTTGTTGATCTCTCAAGACCGGCAAACAGTGGAGAGCATCGCCACGCGCATCATCGAACTGACACCCAAAGGCTATCTCGATAAAATGATGCCCTATGCCGAATACCTGGAACGCGCCGACATTTTAGAAGAGAGGCAAGCTCTCTATTAAGAGAGCTGCACTTCCAGGCTCATAAACGAGCCTGATTCTGTTTTTCCAATCGCTTGATCTTCCAAGCGATGTCGTTGACAAAGTAAGGGATATGCAAACGCAGAGTCCCATCCTGCACCAGCACGTTTTGCTGGGAAATCGGCTGGGCTCGATAGGTATCCCAAAATTCAACCGTATATCGCCCTTGCGGCCAACCAGTTAAAGCCACTTTCACATGATCAAAAGCTAGTGGTTCAGCGCGATCAGCCCAATGTTTTCCAGCAGTGTCAACCATCCAAAACAAGGATAGATCGTCGCCTCGCAACCCTAAGAGGTCGAAGTAGTAGCTTTCGTCTTCAAGTTGCATCACCAGCTTTTGCCGGATATCCACATGCTGATGTCTTCGCCGATCGATACCATGTGCGAATGCGGAAAGCGCCTTGAAGTGATAATAAAGATCATTGGGCTCAATATGACTATCCCACCACCAGGGCATGGCATTGCCGCCGGCGTTATGCATAAACTGGCTCCAGATACCAGCATGTAAGAACCGTCCGTCACGATCCTGATCATCGACGCCATTGTCCGTATGACTGCCAAATTCACCGATAAAAAACGGTTTGCCAAACTTGCGGAACTGGGGATGAATATAACGGAGTTGACTGGTAAAATTATTGGCGTAAATATGATACTGAGTAAAGTCAATGGTATCCAAGGCATAGGAGCCTGCTTTATACCCACCGGCAAAACTGGTGGTGGTGAGGTGTTGATAGGGGTCGATTTTTTTCACAAAGCGCGACATTTCCCGATGCCAATCCGTAACTTTAGCATCATCAAAATGATCAGTAAATGTCACTTCATTAAAAAATTCCCAGGCCATCAACTGCGGACTATGCCCCCAGCGGGCGATGATATAGCGTAAGCGTTTGCGATAGAGTTCTTTGGCCTGCGGATCGGTAAAAAAATCTTCTGCTCGGGTCAGAAACCCACCATTGATCACATGATGTGGGTTATTCAGCCATTCAGGATTCACCTTGGTGCTATAGGCTCCATGAAAGTCGAAAACTAACTGCAGGTAAATATCATGCTCCTCGGCGATGGCAAAAAGTTGATCTAACTTCTGCGCCTTTTCCAGATTGTAATTACCCAAGCCACGAAATTCTCCCATGTGCTTCCATTCGATACCGAAGCTCCAGTGACTCATCCAGATTCGCGCCCAGTTTTGACCACTTTCCGCCATTCTCTTAAAGTAGCGGGGATAGTCTTCAATTGGCAGCCAAGCCACATTTTGTCCGATGGGATAAAAGAATTCACCTGACTCAAAACTAAAGAACTCCGGTTTTTCCCGATCAACCCGAACAAAACCCGGATGCCCTTCTGCTTTTGCGACTTGCAAGGTAAACATGGGGCTCATGCTTTGCTGCCAGCGATTTTTAACGATAAATTGATAGCTCCATTCCCCTGCCTGTATGGGCGTCCAGCGCAGTTTCCAGACAGCATTTTCAACAGGCTGCAGTAAATCAACCTTTCCTTCGGCCAGAAAGCCTGCGACCTCCTTTCTGCTACCATCTGGAGCAAAAAAAACCGCTTTCAATTCAAACTCCTGAGGATCGTATGGATCGATCACTGTCGCAGCGATGTCGAGATCAAATTCCATCGTTTGATAAACGCGGGGTGTTAATTCCTGGAAATGGATGCCTTTGATGCTTGGCTTATGTGGACTGACTTTTACCTGCTTTTTTTCTTGTAAAACCAAGTCAGGCTTATAGAAACTACGAAAATTTTCGAGTATGATTTGCCCGGCTTCGTTTTTATGCCGATGGATTGCCATAACCATAGTGCCAATATATAGATCGGGATCTAAACTCCGTTCATAGTCTCCCTCTTGACTGCGAAACTGATGTTCTAACAGTGGGATTTGCAGATTACGATGCCATCCAGGCTCAAGCCGCAAACTTTTTAACTCATAGTGCCCATCCGCTTCAAATGATATCGCTAAATCGATAGCTGCCGTTGTGCCGATAAAAATGTCGAAGCGAAATTGCCGATAATCGCGAGCACGGCCGAGCAGAGATCGACGCAGGGTAATACCCTTATGGTTCAACTGCTTGTCTGCTGCCGGAAAATTCAGTAGCAAGGACTTTTGTCCGGATGCGTGATTCACCAGCTTAAGGCCGGCAGGATCACCCCACTCTTTTACCTCCCAGGCTAATGGTTTACTGAAATCATCAAGCGGAACGTCCTCAGCGCGCAAATAGTTTCCCCAAAGCAAACCTAAAAGCATGATCATAAAATATGGATTCATAGCTCCTCCCCCCGCTGGGATAATCGCTGCTTTTTCGAATTATCCTCAGCTATTTCTAAAGTGATGAGAATCCCCTGCCCTTCATCACCCATATTTTCAGCCAATGCTTTTCCGTAAATGCAAATACCATTCTTTTGTTTTACCTGCGGCTTAATTAAAAACTGCAGTTGATTATCTGGTCCGTCTTTTAAATTCAAAAGACGCAGAACTTGGGGATCATTCACCTGCCAGCGATAGACCTCTCCCCGCATATCATCAGCTTTCACCAGGCGAGTTCCGAGATCGATCCCATTCACGACAAGGCTGACCTCACTCGTTTCGTGGCTTGCCCCGATGCCTTGAGCCTCAGCACTTAGTCTGGCAGAAACTTGCAAGGCTTTTACAGCTGCATCGCTTGCTGTAAAATGATAACGAAAGGAGCCCGCACCATCCCCACCATAACTGTGTTCATAAAACCCCGATTGATTCCAATAACCGAAACGTTCAAAGTCAGCGTCTTCAAAATCTTCAACCGCTAGCGCAATACTCATGGAATTTGCATTCCTAGTTACGAGTCCGCCTGACTGATTTACAATAACCGCCCAGCTTCCTTGTATGGTCTGACTGGCAAGCGGACGATGATCGATCGACTTTCCATCAGGACTTTGACTCACACAGCCTAAGTGCCAACAAAATAAATAGACCCAAGCCAATCGCCAATGGAAGGGACTTGCCATAAAACCTCCAATAATTTTTTGACATGTTTTTTCGCCTAAAAAGCTCAAAAAAATAGGCTGGCGAAACAATCATATGAATGGAAATCGTTTTAATTCTGCCAACAAGCTAATCCGCTGCTCAATGGAGCGCAAGCTTTTTTCGCTGCAGCTTTCTTTAAGACGAGAAATACTTCCATCATAATCTGTAAAAATAGGGGTTTTATTCAGCCTGAACTCTTCGACTATCAATCATAATCAATCACATTTTATTTTCCTTATAAGGGCAGAACATCTTGCTATTTGGATCAGTTATGGCCATCTAGCAGAAAACAACCAACCGGTTTTCCGGTGAAAAAACTTTGTGATGCCATCGATTCTCTGCTTGACGATGCATGCTATTTCTCTCCAGGATAGTGCCGACATCAAGCCCTGCTTTCCTTAACGCCATGGAGGCCAATATGAACCTGAAGCAGCCCTTCGATTTAAACTCAAAAATTGCACTCGTCACCGGTGCCAGTCGTGGCATCGGCGCTAGCATAGCCAAAATGCTCGCAGCACATGGTGCTACTGTGGTGATTTCTTCCCGAAAACAAGAAGCTTGTGAAGAGGTCGCGGCCGAGATCATCAAGCAAGGAGGTCAGGCCATTGCGATGTCCTGCCATATCGGCGAAATGGAACAGATTGAAAAACTGTATAGCAGAATTCGCGAGCAATTCGGCAGACTCGATATTCTCATTAACAATGCCGCAGCGAACCCCTATTTTGGCCACATTTTAGATACCGATCTTTCCGCCTTTCAAAAAACAGTCGACGTCAATATTCGGGGGTATTTTTTCTCTTCCATCGAAGCCAGTAAAATGATGCGGGAAAATGGAGGGGGAGCTATCGTAAATGTAGCCTCAATCAACGGCATCAATCCCGGTATCTATCAGGGAATTTACTCGATCACTAAGGCCGCCATCATTTCGATGACACAGTCATTTGCCAAGGAATGTGCAAGTTTTGGTATTCGCGTCAACGCCTTATTACCCGGCGCAACGGATACCAAGTTCGCCGCCACTTTGGTTAAAAACGAGGAAATATTGAACCAACTCCTCCCACATGTACCGATGCGTCGCGTGGCACAAGCTGATGAAATGGCAGGAGCCGCGCTCTACCTTGCCTCACCTTCAGCCAGTTATACAACAGGAACCTGCTTGACCGTCGATGGCGGTTATCTGATCGGCTAACTTGCGGCGATTCCATTCAAGTGATTTACTGCTATATTCCGGCTTGGGTCTTTTCTCTGATTAAGCTAAAATAACTCAGTCAGAGATCAGATCACCTACCAGCGGAAAATACTCATGAAACTATGGCTTTGGTCCTTTTCTGTGCTGGCAACAGCTTTTGTACTAGCCATTCTCTACTACATGAGTGGCCTAATCATATTCGCTGGACGCACTGCCAGTGATTTTAACCGTCCTGAACTTCCACCCTGCAACGATTGGCATCGAAATTTTACCTATGCCGACCGCCGCCTCGCTGACCATAACAGTGGTATTGAGATACCTGACTGTGAAGAAACACAAGCCATGCCTCGGGAAAGTCATTTTATTGAAAATAATGAAGGGCTGACGATCCATTATCTCAGCTTTCCCGCACAAAAAGACCTGCAACAGAGCACACCCGTATGGCTCCATATTCATGGCATCACCAGCTCTTGGCTGCATGGTGCGCGCTATCTTGAGGCTGCTGACAGGCTGGGCTTTCGCTTGCTTCTGATCGAGTTACAAAACCACGGGCGATCTGCCAGGCACTCGGCTGGAGCCGCTTGGGGATGTCGGGAAAAATGGGATATGCTTGCCATACTTGAGCAGATCAAGAGTCTTTATCCGCAAGCACCAACAATGGTCACAGCAACTTCTATGGGTACAGCAGTGACCACGCAGGCAGCTATTGAAAACCCTGAAGCTTTCTCTCAGGTCAAAGCCCTGATCTATGAATCACCAGTGTCGTCGCCAAATTTTATTTTGGAGATGTGGAAGAAAACGAAGGGTTTTTCGGATGGCTTTACTCAGATTTTCTGGGCAGGCCTGACGGAGCTTGCTAAGTTTCGTAGCCCTGTTGATTTTGATCAATGTCATCACGAACTGACCGCAAGTGCCAGAATGGTTGAAATCCCAACTCTTTTGCAACTGTCGATGGATGAGCACAAGTCAGCGGAAATTCGAGAAATGTTTGATACTTATCCAAAGCATCAGCACATTGAGGTCAAAGTCTATCCTCGAGGAACACACTCAGCTTTTTGGAACTACCAACCGGCTGAGTTCGAAGCTGATATCTTGAAGTTTTTTCAACAGGCACAACAAGGTAAGAACTAAGTTTCACCGACTCAGAGCATCGAGGGCCCACCTTCTGACCATCAACGCTGAGTCAGCTCTTGTATCTCTTGTATGGTCAACTGAGGCCCGGGTTCCAAGCCAGATTCCATACGCGCTTCATTTTCCATATCAATAAATTCTCCCTCGCCGAAATACATTTCGTATTCCCAGGAAAGCTGTTCATATTGCGCATTTAATTGCCTTAATCGTTGGATAATAGCAGGATCGACATTCTCTTCTGCTGTCTTTTCCATCAACTGACCCATTTCGGTCAAAACCTCGGCAATTCGCTTGCTAAGCTCCTGTGCTTTGGGGTCAATGGCTTGCTGATATTCTTGCGTAATTTGTGTCTGATTCGCCGAAGAGCCAGTCGATGTCGGCTGTTTTTTGCCGTCTTGTGCCTGAACGGGGGTGATCCAAAGGCTTGCACCGAGCACTGCCTGCAGGAAGCTCAGCTTTCGGCAAAGACCATGTTGAACTCGTTCTTGATTACTCTGTTCCATGCGTAAACACCCTCCTCGTAGGAAGAGAAGATCGACAGTTTGCGAGTTTGACTTAAAACAGCCGCTGACGATCTCATAAATTTCTTTCATCCTAAGGGTTTACACCCAAATCCTGGCAAAGAAATTTATCACCCCAAAAGACGATCGCTACCTATAAAAATACCACATGGAGAACAGCAGAACTAGCCAGAACAAAAACAAAGGTTTCTATTCAATGCCTAGCTTACTTCGATAGCTAAGCACTTCAAAGTTATTGACGCGTTGCACCCCAGGCGCCACGTTTCCTTGAACATCGATGGAGACGAAACAATCAAGCAGGAACCGGCCAGAACCATCTTCCCGCAAGCTTGTTTGCCCATAACGGGAGTTTTCTCGATCACGGCATACAAATAATGGAAGATCACTGACAGCACCAATTTCCTGACCAACAACGACAGGTCGATAAGAGTCAGGTTGAATTTCACCTTCCAATAAAATCGGTGCTACCCATGCCAAATCAAATTTTTCCTGATTGATGCTGGCGACAAACTGCAGACCCTGATTGACAACATGGATCTCATTTTCATAAGGAATCAAACAAACTTCACTAAAAAATTGGCCTGGCTTTCGCCCAAGAAAGATGCCGCCAATATTGAAATCAGCAAGGCAATAGCCCTCACCAAATGCTCGACTTGCATCGCCCGTGAAAGCAAGACCATCGCTAATAGTATTTTCATTAAGTTCTTCTTCGCCGATATTTTCGTCTTCAGTACCCCGAGCTTGGACCACTTCAAAGCGCACATCCAGACGAATCACAGGATCGGAACCCTGTATTTGATAGACATGATTGCGACAGCCCTGGCTTTCACCGGCACAGGTCTGCATGACTGCCTGTTCACCGTCGTAATAGGTGGCGTCGATCGATAAAAGGCTACCACGTGTAAAGCGGTAGCGGCCTAGCTCGTCGTTAATAAAGGCAACCGGAATCTGATCGATATCCGTATCGACGTTTACCAGATTACGCCTTTGCGTTTCATTTGGCTGGCAATCTATGCAACGCACTGAAACATCGGCACGTTCCATAAACACACCTTCTGGCTGTGGTAACTGGATGCTAATCAAACCATTTGTTTCAGCTGTAATCAGTCCTGACGATCTATGGCAGGAAAAAACCAATCCTAATAGCAAAAACCCTATAACCCCTTTAAGTCGCCCCATACTCTCCTCGCTTTCTCATTCACCCAAGGGGGATAAGCAAGGATTGTGCCTCAAATACTCGATAAATTATTCATTGATTTTCGTAGTTAACAAACCTGAAAACGACTGTACGTCAGTATTCTAGGCAAAAAAACAAAAATGGGCTGACCAAATATTAGTCAGCCCCTAAGGCTCTCACATTGTCACGAAAAAAGCGGGGTAAGTGAGATTAAAAATCGCAGTCCTTACTTGGATAAGAACCACCCAAACCAACATCGGCTTTGAGGGTCTGCGGCTCATCATTTTCATCCAATACAATCAAAGCGCCATCAACGTTTTGCGCAAGAAATCCACTACGAACCCGCAACCCATTCACGGCACAAACTTCAAGCATGCTCAATGTTTCGTCGAAGCGATACTTGACGCGGATATCAGGCTGAATCACGACTGTCGGATTGCCCAGGATGGGAATATTGACATCTTCTAATTTGATTTGGGCTTGCGTTCCACTGGATGAACCTACGCAACTTAGTTCCTGGCATTCAATTGTGATCATCTCATCCCGACTGGCGATGATTTGATCCATATAGGGGTCGAGCTCACTCGGCACAGGGATGATGTTAAAAAACTCATGGATCGTCAGCTGCGTCTTCCGGTTTTTTGCTGATATACTATAAAGATCGACGATAAGTTGCTTCATCTCCCCAGGCTCAAGGCCATCGGGGGGAATGTCAATTTCAATCCGGGGTGTCGAAACATCCTCGACTAAAGGATTGGGACCACAGGCCGTAAAAGCAAACGTACAGGCCAGCATCGAACCCAAGATTTTTGCACTTCGCATAGCAAGATTCCTTTCTTTCAGCAAAAACTCCACACCTGGCCACGTCATTGCAGCCAAGCCCTCGCCTCTTCCCCAGGGGGAATTGGGAGCGTATCATTGAAACCTTTGAAATTCTGTTGCCAAGCTACCAAGGCAAAACCTTTCCAGCACTTTATTTTATTTTAAGCTCGCCGCCTAAGACCTAACGGGCCTGACATGCCTTCCAGCCCTAGCTACAAAACTAAGCAGTATCTGTTGTTGCTGGCTTACATGAGTCGTTCGCCGCAATCTGAAATCCCATGACTATGACGCAAAATCATGTTAAATTTTCGCCATTCATTGTTTTATTAGATGTATAGGTGATCTGCATGCAGCATACCGACAACAAATATCAATTCGCTACACATATCAAAGATTGCTCCGTTGGTTTTAACCCGCAAAGTATTCAGACTTTACAAATCAATATCACGAAACTCTGCAATCAAGCCTGTGTCCATTGTCATGTTGATGCTTCCCCCAGAAGGCGGGAAAGCATGAGCGATGCCGTTATCGATCAAATCTTAGGCATCGTCGAAAAACACCCACAAATTGAAATTGTAGACATCACAGGTGGTGCACCGGAGCTGCACCCACGCTTTCGCAACTTGGTCAAAGATATAAGGGCTATGCAACGCCGCGTTCTCGTCCGCCACAATCTGACGGTAAGCATGGACCCTCATCCTATCAGCAAAGAATCACTCGCTGATCTGCCAGAGTTTTTTGCCGAAAATCGGGTCGAGGTCATCTCGTCGTTGCCCTACTACCAAGAATTTTTCACCGATAAGCAGCGTGGCAGTGGCGTCTTTCAAAAAAGCATTGCCAGTCTGCAAAAGTTAAACTTGCTGGGCTATGGCCATGAAGGAAGCAATTTGCTTTTAAATTTAGTCTACAATCCGGTTGGCGCCTTTCTTCCCCCGCCTCAGGCGAACTTAGAGCAAACTTATAAGAAAGAACTTTGGGATCGCTTTGAAATTCGCTTTAATCAACTCTATGCCGTCACCAATATGCCCATACATCGATTTAAAGCCCAACTGCGACGATTAAATACTTATGAAGAATATATGGAGACTTTGGTTGCCGCCTTTAATCCCGCGGCTGCGGAAGGCGCTATGTGCCGCAATATGATCAGCATTTCCTATGATGGCAAAATATTTGATTGTGATTTTAATCAGATGCTGGACATGTCTATTTCCCTGCCTAGCAAGGAAGCCGCTGATGTCTTTAGCTGGGATATGGACAAACTTCTCAGCCGTCGAATTAAAGTTGCTGATCACTGCTTTGGTTGCACTGCTGGTGCAGGCTCAAGTTGTGGCGGCAATACCAGTAGCACAAGCTAAGGTAATGGATCATTCAGAAAGGAACATTCACGTGGATTATTATCGCTCAGAAGATTTAAAAAAATTTGCTGAAGTCGGCAAGTTTCGCCCTGAACTCATGGAAAAGTTTTTCGCCTATTACAATCAGGTCCTGGGTGAAGACGGCGCTTTAAGCAAACGGGAAAAGGCCTTGATTGCTCTTGCCGTATCCCATGTGAAGCAATGCCCCTACTGCATTGATGCTTATACGACGGCTTGCCTCGAAAATGGCTCGAATCCCGATGAAATGACAGAAGCCATTCATGTCGGTGCAGCAATGGAAGCAGGAATTAACTTGGTTCACGCCGTACAAATGCAAAATACACTGGCAAAAAAAGGAGCTCTTTAAAGCAAGCAGTATAGACAAGGGGCATTCTCTCCAAGGGAGAGAATGCCCGGAAACTGATCATTAGATTATGGAAGCAGAACAGTATCAATCACGTGAATGACGCCATTATCCACGGTGATGTCAGCCTCGATCACCTTAGAATCATTCACAAGCAAACTATCCTTTGAAACATCTATCATAATGTCTTGACCGTTAGCCATCAGCGCAGTGGTTAGCAGCATAGCCTCGTCAGACCGTACTTCAGTACCACTGATGACGTGATAAAGGAGAATGTCGCGAAGCAATTCTTTATCTTCCAAAAGTGTTTCCAGAGTTTCTAAGCCCAACGCTTCAAATGCGGCATTAGTTGGAGCAAAGATGGTGTATGGGCCTTCTTCGCGCAAGAGGCCTTCTAATTCAGCAGCTTGCAGTACTTCAACTAAAATGGTGAAGCGATCATCCATTAAGATCTTATCGACAACAGAAACAGTGTCTTTGCCTTCCTCAGCAATTTCTTGCTCGATTTGATCGACTTGTTCTTGCTCGATTTGGGCACCTTGTTCTTGCTCAACTTGAGATTCTGGACGTTGATCAACAAGTTCTTGCTCAACTTGATCTTTGGATTCTTCGGCTCCTTGGACGAAGTCCCGCAACTCAACCACTTGATCGTCCTGACCTACATCGACTTGATCAGCCATATCTTGTTCAGCCTGATCTTGAGCGGCTTGATCGACATCTTCCGCTACTTCGCCTTGATCAACTTGGCCTTGCGCTACCTGATCAACATCTTCCGCTACTTCGCCTTGATCAACTTGGCCTTGCGCTACCTGATCAACATCTTCCGCTACTTCGCCTTGATCAGCTTGGTCTTGCGCTACCTGATCAACATCTTCCGATACTTCGCCTTGATCAGTTTGATCCTGTTGTGAAACATCTTCTTGTTCAAGGTCCTGCGCAGGCCGATCAAGATCTTGCTCCGGGCGATCGACTTCTTGTGCCGGCTGATCCATATCAACCGGCTTGGCTTGTCCAGGTGATCCTGCTAGCGCTGGGCCAGTTACCAGTAATCCTAAGCACACCATAGTGGAGACTGAGAATTTGGAGACCGAGAATTCCTTCATCTTCATGTTCACATTCCTCCTTTAAGGTTCAGATATTTGCCCTACTTATGACTTAAATCGTCCTTTGTTGGCAATACATAATAAAAAGCATTTCACTTGGAATTGCCGTTTGGCAACACTGTCCTCGAACAAATACAGGTTAATGCTTTGCTAAAGTTTAAGGCAGGATTTATACAAAGGTGGATAATTTAATCGGCGAGGCTTGACTTGCAGCAATGCTCAGTTAAGAGCTACAGGATAAAGCTGAACAACCTGATTTGAAACGCGCCCACTCCGGTCTCTTTACAGCAAATTCATGAAACTCAATTTGTTCGGCATAGGGGTTTTGCATCACTTTTAATAGAATATTTATTTTTGAAGCATCGCCATTAGCTTCCGCATCAATGGCTTCCTGGACAAGATAATTTCTTAAAATATATTTTGGATTATTCGCATCCATGAGACGAATGCGCTCCTCCCTCTGCAAACTGTGGTGCCTTGATCTTTGAACAAACTGCTGCAACCAGTCTGTAAACGACTTGGCGGCTTTAATCGACAATTCGGAAGAATAGAATGCGGGCTTGATAATCTGCAACATTTCGTCTGGTGAAGTTGTTTCACTACAACTGACAAGATTGCTAAGCTGTCGATAAAAAATGGTCATATCAGTTTCAATCAGCTGCATAATTTGCTGAAGACTTTTGATTAAATCAAGATCGTCTTGAGACTTGATGTCTTGCCAACCCAACTTGTAAGCCATCATTTGTTGATGATTGGCATTCAAACTTTGGCGGTATATCTCCAAGCCCTGCTCAATCGGCTCTGCTTTTTGTACCAAAGGCAATAGAGCTTCGCCCAAACACAATAAATTCCATTGGGCGATGGTCGCCTGGTTCGCAAAGCGATAACGTTTCTGACCGGCATCAGTGGTATTTGGGGTCCAGTGGGGATCAAAAATATCCAGCCAACCGTATGGGCCGTAATCGATGGTCTGTCCGAGTATCGACATATTATCGGTATTCATCACTCCATGCACATAGCCAACACGCAACCAATGAGCAATCATGACGGCTGTCCGCTGACAAATTTCAGCAAACCACTTGCTATATACCTCGGGATCTTTCAGGTCGAGACCCGGAAAATGATGACTGATGACATAATCGGCGAGCTGGCGCAAAAGCTCGTGCTCGTTTTGAAAGCTGAGTATTTCAAAATGCCCAAAACGGACAAAGCATGGTGCAACACGGGCTACGACCGCGCAATGCTCCCATTGTGGATGGCCATCGTAGAACATATCGCGGATAACTTTCTCACTGCTTTTCACCAGGCTCAATGCGCGGGTCGTAGGCACTCCCAGATGATACATCGCCTCACTACAGAGAAACTCCCGCATAGATGAGCGAAGCACGGCCCGGCCGTCGGCATGGCGGGAATAGGGGGTCAAGCCTGCTCCTTTTAACTGGATTTCTTGACGCCGGCCTTCCGAATCGAAAATCTCACCAAGTGTGATTGCCCGGCCATCGCCCAGCTGGCCTGCCCAATGACCAAATTGATGCCCGCCATAGCGAGCCGCATAAGGGCGCATACCTGGTAGTAGCTTATTGCCTGTTAAAACTGCTGCGGTTTCCGGATCCTCTGCTGAAGCCGGATCGATGCCAAGACTAAGTGCAAGCGAATCCGACCAGGCAAGCAGCTTGGGGTCTGGCAAGGGTGTGGGCTGTACAAAGGAATAACATGCACCACTCACCTTCCTTGGTCTGAGATCATCACGAATGGGGTCTGCTGGTAATAAACGGGTGAAGCTATCATCGAAGGAAAGCTTGTGAAATTTTGTCCGATGGCTTTCCTGTTTCATATTCAGATCCCCGACTCATGTGTTATCTATCAGTTCATCAACTTGACAAACTGCTGCTTCTCATAGTCTTCCAAATTCGCAAAATGTCGCATCACTTGCGTCTTGGTCCGTGACGTCTGTTTTTCTACGCCACGCATCATCATACAAAGGTGCTGTGCCTCTAACTTGACAAGGATGGCTCGTGGCTGAATGAGCTCATCAATGGCCGCACAAACCTGCTCGGTAATCCGCTCTTGCACTTGAACGCGTCTGGCAAACAGGTCGACTAAACGAGGAATTTTCGAAAGACCTAGAATTTTTTCCCCAGGAAAATAAGCGACTGTCGCCTGCCCCCAAAAGGGTAACAAGTGGTGTTCGCACATACTATAAAATTCCACATTTTCCACAGAAACCAAGCCCTGACCTTCACTGGGAAAGACCCCCTCCCCGACCACCGAGCTGACACTTTCGTGATAACCCTTGAACAGAAAGTCGTAGGCTTTGGCAAAACGCGATGGCGTACTCAGAAGACCTTCACGGCTTAAGTCTTCATCAGTCAGTTTTAAAATCCGCCGTGCAGCCTCCGTTGCCATTTCATAGCGCTGCACCTCGCTATCAATACCCGCATCTAAACTACTTACATTTAGACGGCGACGCAGCTCATCTGAGCGCAGAGGGCGCCGTTGCAGTCCAGCCTTATCTTCGGATGTCAATTCCTCTTTCATTCTCACGTCCTGATTACCTGTTGGCGAAATTCCAGGATGTAACCTGGGCCGATTTCAAACCACCTCATAGCATAAGTCGGCGACAATCGCAGCACCTGCTTCGGCAGACACATTGCGAGCCGATTGTATAAGAAACGCGTAAATATGGAAGTATCATTCTATGGCAGTCCCCACTCAAACTGTGCGACACTTGTCCGGCGGATCGGCGGAAAATACAGGAACGATCTCTCGCCACACTGCCTCAATGAGCGCCTCAACTGCTTGCTAGAGCTTCGTTCGCGCCCTAAGGACGCAACAATTCGGGGCATTCTGGGATTGACAAGGTGCCGGTTAACATGCTTCAAAACCCTCACACGTCGGGTTTTTGATTTGCGAGCATAGAGGTCCACATGCGCAATTTCTACACGCTTAAATTCTCAGTTTTCACAGCACTTCTTCTCACTGGTTGCGATTACAACAGACCAGGAGACTACACGCCCCAAGCAGAGTATCAGGCTTTTCTTGAACGAAAAGAAGAGCAGGCAAGAGCTAGCGAACAAGGTGGAGCGGCTGCGCTCGATCCAGCCCAGGAAAAACTCGCTGAAGGCAAACGCCTTTTCGGCCTTTACTGCGCATCTTGCCACGGGCCTGACGGCCGATCTGACACACCTACAGCCAAAGCCATGCGCCCTGTACCTCGCAATTTCACAGATAAAGCATGGCAAGAGTCTGTGTCGGATGAGCATATTGCAACTGTTATTCGTGATGGTGGCGCTGCTGTTGGTTTAAGTGCAACCATGACTCCTTGGGGATCAGCATTAAACGCTGAGCAAATCGAGACTATGGTGCAGGTCGTTCGTGATTTGGGCAAATAAGAGCCCAAGACTTTGTTTGATGCGTCGGGTCAAGATCTGGCCCACGTTAGCTCAACCCGGGTCCCATCGGTAAGCTTCGTGCCTTGCCGATGGCACCAAACCAGGAATAGTTATGGTATGGCTTTCTTCCCCGATTACTCCCATATACGAGAATTCTGCGAAGATTAGCTGGCTGGTCCGCTTACGCTGGATCGTCATCATCCTGCAATTTTTAGCCCTGATTCCCGGGGTCATCCTGGGTTTTGTTGATACCAGCAACATTCTCTTTTTCATTGCCGTCATCTCCAGTGCCGTCGTCTTTAATCTTTTCTCGCAGTTTTTCAAATCAGGTGCGGAATCGAGCAACAATTGGGTGGCACTGCAATTATTTTTTGATATCGCCCAACTGGGAGCCTTGCTTTGTCTGGCCGGTGGCTGGAAAAATCCCTTCAGTAGCCTCGTCTTGATCTATGTGGCAATAGGTGGAGCCATCTTATCGCGGGCAAATAAAATACGCCTGGTCGTCTTCGCTGTATTTCTCATCTTTGTGATCCAAAAGTTTTTCACCTACCGACTCGTCACGAATTACCCAGGTATTGATGTTTGGGTGAACATTGCCGTCGAAGCCACGGTTGTCATCTCAATTGTCATCATGCTGGCCTCTTTGTCCAAAAGTCTGATGTATCGAGAGAAAATGCTAATTGACTTAAAGGATCGTCATCTACGCATGGATCGATTGCGTGCCATCGGCACTCTATCAGGCGCTTTCTGTCATCAGATGGCCAGCCCGATCAATAGCATCAAGTTACGTGCCTGCCGTTTAGCCAGGCGAACAGCAGGCGTTCACGACGAACTGATTGATGATATCAAGTCTATTCGTAGCTCAGTGGATCGCTGTGAGACCGTTCTGAAAAAGCTCACCAATATCCATCTTGATCCGGAGCAAGTGATTTTCCAATATCAGGACCTAAGTGAACTGATTGAAACTTGCGTTAATATTTGGCACAAAGATCCAAGCTTCGAAAAGGTCACCGTGCACCTCGATCTACCCGGACCGATCATGATGCAGTTGCCTGGCGTGATGATGACCCAAGCGATCCTCGATCTGCTTGATAATGCCGCTGACGCCACTGAGCATGAAGGTCATATCTGGATATCTTTGCATCCTGTGGGCAACATGCTGCATCTCAATGTCGAAGATAACGGTTCCGGTTTTCCCGAACATATTCATAAACTCCTGGGTGAGCCTTTTAACACCTCGAAGGAGCAAGGCAACGGATTAGGACTTTACCACGCATCACTCCTTGCACAATTGCTCGGCGGTCGGTTGGAAGTTGCAGACCGGCACCCAAAAGGAGCGAGTATCACCATGATCTTTGCAAAGGAGAATCGTTTTGAATCATGACAATGAAAGACCACCAATCCTCATCATCGAGGATGATGTTGAGTTACGGGAAGGGTTAACTTTAGAGTTGAGCGATCGCGGTTTTGATGCGATTGGTCGCGGCTCGGTCAAAGATCTTGAGCTCGAAGAATTAACTCGCTTCGAGTTTGCCGTCCTTGACCTACGATTAGAGCGCGAAAACGGACTGCAGGCTTTGGAACACATCAAAGAGCATGCTCCGAACTGCCGTGTTGTGTTGATGACAGGATATGGCAGTATCGCCACGGCAGTTGAAGCGATGAAGCTCGGTGCACACAACTATCTGACCAAGCCAGTGACGGTCGATGATGTCTTGGATGCCCTCTTTGACGAAGAGGAAATGGAAGAACGCCGCCGTGAAATTGAAGATGAAAAGCAGCTATTCCGCACAACCTTAGCCCGACATGAAAAAGAATATATCGAGTATGTGCTGTTAAAATGTAAGGGCAACATTACCCGTGCTGCTGAATGGCTCGGCATCCGCCGCCAATCATTACAGCGTAAATTAAAAAAATATCCGCCACGCAAATAGCAGCTTGATAGGCACCGCTCCTTACTTCTTATTTAATTCATCAAGCAGGCGGTGCATCTAACTTGCAGCTAAAGCATCATAGGCCACAATGCGAGGCGTTGAGACGGCTCGCATTTAGCCAGTAATCTTGACCCAGGGCATGGCTACAGTAATGAGTGTTATCGCCCAACCATTTGGTATGAATTCATTTCAGAGCCTGTCAGACGGCGATTAAGACTTGCCACTCACCGCCTATGGCTCTTAAAACTAGGTTTTACTCGAATGTTTTAGCTTCAAGGGGGCAAGATGAAACGACAGGAATCGAAATTAACGATACTGGAAAACAAAGGCCGTTCGGCAGCTGAAGAAAGCTCCATGGTTGTCGCTGAAGACAGCCGTGAGTCCGAATGGAAGTCAAAATCCTTTCTTGGCGCCATTTTTCTCGGCGATCTCGACATGTCACTCGCCCACCCTTTTCCCATTCAGAGTGAAAGCGATCGGCAAATCGGCGATGAAATTTGCGCCAAGGTCGATGCTTGGGCGAAAGAAAACGTCGATGGCGCGGCTATCGATGCTTCTGGAGAAATTCCTGCGCACGTTTTTGCCGGTATGCAAAAACTTGGACTATTCGCCATTAAGATCCCGAAAGAATATGGCGGCCTGGGACTTTCACAGACCAATTACATGCGCATTCTGGCAACAGTCGGACGCTATTGCACATCGACATCAGTCACTCTATCTGCACACCAGTCCATCGGTTTGCCACAGCCTTTAAAACTTTTCGGAACCGAAGAGCAAAAGAAGAAATACTTACCGCGCATTGCTGCCGGCGAGATCACTGCTTTTGCATTAACCGAACACAGTGTTGGCTCCGATCCAGCCAATGTTGAAACGCACGCTGAACTCTCGGCTGACGGCAGTCACTGGGTCCTGAATGGGGAAAAACTGTGGTGTACCAATGGAGTCATCGCGGATCTTTATGTGGTGATGGCAAGGACACCCGATCGTCAAGTGGGTGGCAGAAGTGTCAAGCAAGTCACCGCATTTATCGTCGAAGGACAGTGGGAAGGCGTTGAAGTTGTCCATCGCTGTGAATTTATGGGCCTTCGAGGTATTGAAAATGGCATCATCCGCTTTAACAATGTGAAAGTTCCAAAAGAAAACGTCATCAGTGAAGTTGGACGAGGCCTCAAGCTGGCTCTTGCTACATTGAACGATGGCCGACTCAGTATTCCGGCACTTTCGGCGGCAGCAACTAATGACGTGGCTGAATTTTCCAATCGCTGGGCGAAAAGTCGCGTCCAATGGGGTCGACCTGTCGGACAACATGAGCCTGGTGCAGACAAAGTCGCCTACTTAAACAGCGTCGCCTATGCGATGGATACCTTTTCAGGCTATACAGCGCAATTGTCTGACGTTGGTGTTGTGGATATTCGCATGGAGGCCGCTGCGGCCAAGCTTTGGGCGACAGAGGAATTTTGGACAGCACTTGATGTTGCGATTCAGTTGCGCGGTGGCCGTGGTTATGAAACCGATCGATCTTTGGCAAAGCGTGGTGAAACGGCATATCCCCTCGAGCGTTGGATGCGTGACACACGGGTCAACCGGATTTTAGAAGGCTCGACGGAAATTATGCATCTGTTTTTGGCGCGAGAAGCCTTGGACCCTCACTTTAAAAATGCCGGCCCACTGTTGAGCCGTTCATCAACTGGCGAAAAGCTGAATGCACTTGGTGAATGCTTGAAGTTTTATCCGCTCTGGTATGGAAAATTGTGGGTCGGCAGTCTCATGTCATGGTTCCAACCTTATCCAGGATTTGAAGGCAGCCTAGCGAAACATCTGCGTTGGATTGATCGTAAAAGCAAAAAGCTCGCCCTTAGCCTCTTTCATCGCATGATTGTACTTGGCCCGAAATTGGAATACCGGCAAATGACCCTAGGCAGAATCATTGATATCGGTGTCGAACTCAGCATCATGGCCTTGGTGGCTGCTCGCGTGCAGAAGGAAATGGATGAAGGCAAGCGGGAAAATCTGGCTATAGCCCTTCATTGGTTGAAAAGCCGCAAGCACGTTGTCAACCGCTTGTTCCGCGAACTTCGCGCGAATTCGGATAAAAGCGCTCAGGCTTTGGCTAAGAGTCTTTTGGAGCGGGCAACACCGTTACCGGAAGCGACAAGCACACACTTGAAGCCGCTCCCTAGGCGGTTTGGCAAGGAGCTAACTCAGTCAAGCTAAAAGACTTTTCACCGTCCTTTTTCGATGACGCCAGTATGGGGGATCCATGCCAATGCTCTCGCATGGCCGATCCCCTTACTCCTAAGCTCATCTTTTCATTGCTTTTAACTATCTTTTTCCATCTTATCTAAAGCCACTTTCCCAAGTGACCGAATACCCCATAATGCTGAAGGATTGGGGGGTATTAATGTCTATTAGCGCCAGTTCACCGATCAACTCGACACGCTCGCTGATTTATCCCTACGGTTACTTCGCCTTTCTTGATGCTGCCGATAAGGTGATCAACTCGAAGCAGGAAGTCCGAAGTATTGGTGAACAATCTATCCCGTTGTTTCCAAGCTTTCCCATTAAGCATCCCGGCTTGCAAGAGCATTATAGCGAGCGCCAACACTTCGTCTCCCAGCTCATGTCGCATATGGATCAATACTGGGATCACTTTCAGGATTCTGCCTTGGAAAAGGAAATTTTTTTCCGTCTGTTTCAACGTGATCGAAATCTACGTATCGAACAGATGATCAGTTTTCAGCGCATGGATATTTTAGAGGCCTATATTCTGAGCTTGCTGTTTGAGCGGCAATTTCTCAATGCCCTTGCCCGTCACCAAATGTTTTATGACCAACAAATCAAAAACAAGTTTGAAGCTGATGTTTGCCGTGGGCTTCATTGCGAACAAAAAGCTTTGGCAGCGCTGGAGGCGAGCCGCTGGTTTCAAGAACAATTTTCTCATCCCTATCGCTTTGCCATTCGTCGGCCAAACCAGATAAAAATGATCGACTTGCTCCGCTACACGACACTGCAAAATCAATCGCTGATGTGGGATAGTATTGCCTTATCTCGCCAACAAAGTCGCAGTTTATCCCAGTTTTTCGGGAAAGAGTGGAGCACAGCTTTGATGGAATTACAAGATGCTTTACGCCGCCAGCAACCAGGGCATGTCCTCTCCCGTCTTCGCTGGATCAGCGAGATTTTCATTCATTCTTGGGAGCATGCTTGGGAATTTAATGCCGCTTTCCAAGACTTGGTTCGCGAGCAATTGATGCTGCGAGCAGTTTATTTTCCGGAATTTTATGCACAGGATAAACAAGTTCATCCCAGGCTTTTAGAACAGGCTGTCACCAATGAGACAGCAAGTATCCAGCAAAGCTTAACTGATCGCTCTTATTGGCAGCAGATCGTAGCTGCGCAAACGAACCGGGAGCGCACGGCAGTTATACCGCCGGCGACCAGTTATGAGGCAAATCGCCCTTTTCATTGGCAGGACCGTGTGTATCGCGATCCGAGCATGCAGCCATTGCTTGTCGAACAACTGCAGCGGGAGTGGCACATCGAACAAAATACCGGCATTCATCAAGCGGCCATCAAAAACGCCCAATTTGAAACGGCCTTAGCCAATCCCTATGGCTTCGACAGCAAACGCCTCCATTCCCGTGAAAGTTTGATGGAAGAGGCTTTACAAGAACAGAAAATAGCTGAATCCTTAGCCAGCCAGCAATTACAGCAGCAACAGACAGGCACCGGTCTTCGCCACGACGTACACATTGAAATTTGCAAAATTCTTGCCGGCATTGACTATGCAGCTAACCAAAACCTGCGCTGCCGTTCGGAACAAGCACACGAAGCTGCGACCCGCACAGAGCAAGGGGAAATCAGTAGGATAGATCGGGTCAAAAAAGTCGTTTCAGCCTAAACTCACCGCGCACCTGCCTGCTGCTCCACGAGCAGGCAAAGTCGGCAAACAATCACTTCCGATTCGTCGGTCGCAGCCATCCTTTCCATTTGTTTCCTGGAAACAAAGTTGACCTTCAGCTGCGGAGCTGCCATAGAATAAAAACTTGCAACGCAACTGGGGAACGAGACTTTATGAAAGCAAGCTTACTGCCGCCGACCAAGTATCTTCATGATCCTTGTTACGTGCGTCTTTTTCTTGGCTTTTTACAAGAATCAGGGGCCTCGATCGCGAGCTTCTTGCAGGAAAGTCCACCACATTCCAGCTGGTATCTGTTTCATCAAAGTGCCATCGAGATCGCATTTCACCCACACATGGAAATCCAAGGTAAGCAGCGCTTTATCCGCCTAATCTGTCAATATATCAGAGAATGGCCACAGACCATCAAACAACAACTGAAACCTGAAATTACCACCCTGCGCCAGCGTCTACTGGTTTTTAGCAATGCAATACTGCGAGAAAACGCAGGCGCGAAGCCTACGGCAAGTCGACTTGTTGTTCTGTTTCATGACGAACTCATCAGCTCCCTCTTGTGCACGGCAGCAGCCCCACGTGCAAAAAATCTCTCACTTCTTTCATGAGATATGGGCTCGGTTGCAATAGTTTTGAGCCTATACGTCAGAAAAACCTATCTATAGTGATTCATGCAAAAGGTTTAGCATTTTCACCTGCTTCCGCTTTCCTTGATAAACAGGAAGAACAGTTTCTGCAGCAATCACAAGCCAGTCCTTGCTTTCCACGAATAGATATGTTTAGGCATACTTACAGGAATGCTAATTGGGGGGGCGCATGCAGACAAAAGATGGAATCATGGATGATCTGCGAGAAGCCATCAATCATTGGCTGGAATCGCGAAAAAATCGCAGTCTCACCATGCTGGCTAACCGTACGAACCGGGCATATTCCACGATACGCTATATTGCTCAGGGCGAACGACTGCCGAACGAGTCGACGATCTTGGCTATAACCGACATCGTGATGACGACACAACAACGGGTAAAGTTTTTTAAGCGCTACTTCCCACAAATTGGCGATATGATGGAAAAAGCTTATGCTCCCGATATCCGGGAAGAAGAGCACCATGAAATGCTGCGCCGATTTATCAACCGGGAACCGCACAATCGCATCTTTAATATGGCAGCCACCAGTCGGGGTACTACCCGGACAGCGGTGCGCAAGCTACTCGGTCAGCTTGGGGATGAGGCCCTACAAGAAATGATCGACGAAGGCTTTCTTCTGGCTGAAGACGATGATGTCGTCCGCTACAGTAGCCGCTCCTGGGCTGTGAACAATATCGACGACATCCTCACCCTGTTGCGGTCATCCTTGCAGCATTTTGACCGTGACTTGATTGGAACGGACGGCGCTGCTCTTGTCCATATGACGGCTTCGGTTCGCCCTGAAGAAATTCCGCGCATTAAAGAGCTCGTCAGTCGCTTTGCTCAGGAACTCTCCCAACTCAAAAATCGGCCGGAAGCTGAGGGAAATGTTCCGTTCTTTTGTAATCTTGCTTATTCTGTTTACGATAAAAACCAATGGTTATCTGAAGACCACCAGAAAGGACCAAACGTATGAAGCAGTTTGTTGCAGCCGTCATGATCTCAATCGGCTCGCTTAGCCCGCTAGCCCTCGGCAACGGTGCAGATATCGTTACCAGCCCTGCAAAAATTCAGACTTTACTTGCTGATTATCAGAATCAGTTGGAAAGCGGCAGCGTCGCTCCTTCTGAAAGGCTCACACCTGTTACAGCTAGCCTGATTCATAATAAAATTACCGACGAGGATTTTAGTCCATCTCTGGTAAGTATGCCGGTTGAAGACTACTACTTATTGCTACAAGAAGCTAAGGGTCTGAACAGCACCCCAGCAGAAGAAGACCAGCAACAGCTATTAGGTCTTCAAGTTCATTTCGATCCGGAAAGCTATCTCCTCTTCATTGTCACCGAAGACGGCGAGGAGCTTTGGATGCAGCCTGCAAGTACAAGTGATGAACTTGAGTCTGATCCAACCGATGAAACGGATGAGAATTTTGAGGAAAACAATAACTTGTGAGTATTTTAAAGGTTTCAGCTTGCAGCATTTCATCGCTGCTTTTGGGCTGAGGCAAAGCTTATGTTTTCTTAGTGATATCAGGATGAAAGCTGATCGGCGCTAACAGCGCCCATCAGCTTTTTTCATCTGTTCGCTATACTCGCAATATTACTTAGGAGAATTTAAGTATGAGCCTTCTGGGGGTGGCTTGTCACGAAACCACGTTACCGTGGTCACGTATACTCACCAATCCCGGCATGCTACGATGAGCTAAGGCATTGATGTTTAAATGAAAAATGCGTGATTTCCGTAACGCATTGAGGTATGAAAGCCAAACATACCTTCTGTATGTATCAATAATATGAGGTTGAGCCTTGAATAAGTGGCAGATTTTACTTGCTGAAGATGATTCTGACGTGGCAGAGACGCTGAAAGAAAGCTTGGAAGATGCCGGTTATCATGTAGTGGAAATTGTCAGTCGCGGAGAGGATCTCGTCCATGCTGCCAACCAGCATAATCCTGACTTGATCGTCTGTGATATATACCTTGAGGGTAATATGGATGGCATTACTGCTGCGGCGCCCATAGCACATCGCAGCAAGCCGCCCATCATTTTCTTAACAGGTAATTTCACCATGGAACTGATCGCCAGCTTACGCGATTTTCAAAACTCTATGCTCCTCTATAAACCATGCAAATTGCCGGAGCTGATCGCCAACATTGAAATGGCGATGAAGCGCCAAGACCAGGGGCAGACACCATTCGCCAGCTTGTTTTCCAATATCGATAGGGAGCAAACAGAGGACTTCCGCAGGCAACTAGGACAATTAATCAAGTCAGCCCGCCGGGATTTTCAATTGACCCAGGCAAATGCTGCGGAAAAGTTAAGCATCAACTATCGTTACTTTCAGGATATTGAAGCAGGTAAAGCGAATTTAAAGATCGATACTTTGTTTAAAATTATTAAAGGCTTGAATCTGGTGGATGATTGACCCCGACACGGCCAGTCTTAGTGGGATGACATGGTGCAATTTGCACACTTAGAAATGACAAACTCAGAAAATTGGCGATCAATGCGCTGCCTGATAACGGTCCATCGCTAAGCTCTTCAATATTTCAGAACGCCAGAGATCAGACGTCGTACCTTGCTCTGCCAGGCGAATCGAATCTTTGGCTAATGACTTCTCCTGTTCTTCAATCTTGGCAATGTGTAATTGCTTAAAGACATTAAATGCATTGACCCGTTCCGGTCCTAATGTATCGGCGATTTCCACCTTGCGGATTGCCTCGCTTGCCATTTGACTCAGCATCACCAAACGCAAAAGTGAAGGAGCACAAAAAGTACTTATTCCTCCCTGACAAACTTTTGCATAGTGCTGGCGTTCCACTTCGTAGGCCTGATAATATTGTTTGATCGCCCCCTCCGGATCACGCAGTGCGGCATTAGATTCGCGATTCGTGATCGGTCGCGTTTGCATTTCAGCCATTTTAAAACGGATATGGCCTAAGGCTTCGCGCCCTTCCGCTGACTGAGAGCTGATCTGGATTAACTGTGGTTCCATGCTTTTCATCGTGGCGAGATCACCACGATTTGCAGCATAGCGAGCTAAAAAGGCATAAGCTTTCGCTACCGCAGGACTACCTGCTGCTGCCAATTGCAGCACCCGCTGCGCCCCAAAAGCTGCATCCTGTGGTTGACCAAACTTTTCTTCAATTTCCATATATTTTAGCGCAGCATTCAACTGCATGGCGACGGGGACCACTTTGCCTAAACTTTGTTCCTTATAGAGACGTGCTGCCCAGCCATAGAGCTTGCGCTGATAATAAAGATTTGCCAAAGTTTCCCGCACCTGAGGAATATCTGGTGCCGTGGCGAACTCGCGAAGATACTTGCCATAAAAAAAGAAGGCGTATTCCACTGTCTGCTGGCTGCGGCCAGCCCACTGTCCACCTTGCAAAAGAATCTGGTTACGATTTTCCAAGGCAGGAAAGCGATCGATCAAAACCTTAATCGCATTTAAAGCAGGCAGCATGCGACCCGCCCCAATAAAGGACTGAGCTAGATTATAGTAAACAATGGCAATGCGCGCTTCGTTGGCAAACAACTGCACAAATTGATTATAGTAGCTAATGGCCTGATTGAAGTTCTTCTTTTGCAGATCATCCTGGCCTTGGAAAAACAAGGCATCGGCCAGCAATGGGTCGACGGATAAATTCTGCATGTTTTGAGTTGCATTGATCTTTCTTTGCTTGAGCAAGTCAGCCAGCTGAATCAGGGGCAACCAGCGTTTACTTTGATAAAAGCCACTTAACAAGCGTCCACCGGCTTCCTGGCTATGCTGATTAGCTGAAGCATTTTTCAAACGCTCCAACCAGAGCTTTTCCATGGCAGCTTCCTGACCTAAACTTTGCTGCAACAGTCCAAGATGAGCAAGTATCTGCCAGTCATCCTGCTTTTTTAATGCCAAGGTTTTTTCGTAGATATCGATTAGTTTACGGCGTTCGTCAGGAAGATTTGCCACCGGTAGCTGCTGCCAGGGTGGTAAGGCTGGCCATTGGGCAATAAAACTTTGCGCCTCTGCAGCCAATGTATATGCTTGCAAGGGTTTATCTTTTGCCAAATCAAGGTAGACATCAACAGCACGACTATGCTGATTGGTTTTTCGATATAATTGCGCTAGACGCATCTTAATCGGAAACGATATGCGCCGCCCCATATCATACTTTAAATAGCGCTCGACTAAGGCAACGGTATCCAATCTGCTATCTGTTGCCTGCAAGGCTTCATTCAGACGCTGGGCAACGATTTGGTGATACTGGGTTCGCATATTTCGAAAAAAATTTCTAAGTGCCTTACGATATTCAGCGGAACCATCCCGCTTCCTAGCATATTTCCCATAGAGACTGGCAAAACGCTTTTCGATAGACTGCGTGTCTTTAATCGCTAAAAAGCTGTCATATTCAATCTGCCAAATTCTTTGCTGAAAGGAGATCTCCAATACCTGTCCCCGATAGGCATCAGCCAAGCTTTGGTACGCAACTAAGGCCGCACTTGTTTTCCCTGCTGCCAGGTGCTTGAGGGCCTGTTTCTCAATAAAGGCGTCGACAGGCGGTACGCCACTGGCACTTTCCAAGTCAAATGGCGGTTTCTGATTGGAAGCTTGATAGGCATGCTCCCAGATAAAAAGGATGGTATTAAAAATTGGCTCCTGAATGCCCCGCGGCATACCGCGAGCAACTTTAGCCACATAAGCTAAATGCTTCAATCCATCAGGCGAGGCCGTTTCACTAAGATTGCCTTCGGCATCGAGATTGGCCTCGACCAAAGCCGACAAAAGACGATGCCCCAAATTTCCATAGACGGAAAGTCCTAAGGCTTTTCTTAAGTATTGGCGTCCTTGCTGCCTCGTTGCTTGGATGCCAAGAAGAGAGTGAGCTATCATCAAATCGACGTTTGCAGCGATCAGTTTTTCTGCAGCTAAGCCCTTACGTAAATCGATCAGGCGGGTGACGGCTCCGCCTCGGCCTTTTTCTTTTCCGTACTCACCAACGATTTGATAGTATTGAGCAATTAGAGCATGCTGTGGACTTTCCGCCAACTGCTGATAGCGTCCACTATAGTCGATCAACCAATCCCGACTGGCTTCCAGTATGGCGTTTGCCTCGTCTAGGTGTCGATGAATCGAATAAAAATGGACGACAGCCGCCGCCTCTCGGTATGAACTACGCAGATGGTCGGCTGGCACCGACTTATTGGATCGCATGCGTGAAGCTTGTGCTTTAAGGGATTCGTAAGTCGCTTTCGCTTCTTGCTGCTGGTTGAAACGGGTAATCTCGGGCTCTAGGGCTGAGACTTCCAGCAGCGCTACCAGGTCTATTTCAAACTTGGCATCGATGACTGCCGGTAACTCTGCCAATGCCACCTGGGAAACCCAGAAAACATAGAAAGATATTATAATCTTAGCTGATTTTATCGGCCGACCAAACATAATAGTTTTTACCCCAATTTTTACCCCAGCATTCGCCTTATCGGCAAAATTTATCAGTTGCTAAAGTAAAAACAGCAAGCTATCAAAGTTTCAGGCTCAATCAGCAAAACTTCTTTTGGTCCTGGCTAGCATTCTTTCCCGACGTTCGGCTTCTGCGACCTTAATCAAAATGTCAGAAGAGGATTTTAAAATCATCACCATCGTCTTGCGGGCAACCTTTTCCAGCTCCGGACGCACCTCATACCAGCCCATGTCATGAAAATGATTGCAAATGAGTTGGATTAACACAGTGAAATCAACCCGCCAGTGCTCAACGATATGTTTGACTTCACTTCGTTCCAGGTTGGTGCGAACAAACACCCGTATGGGTAACGGCTCCGTTAGCATGAGCTAGCCCTCCTCCTAGGGGAAGGCATCGGTAGGATTGCCAAATGGGTTTAGTTTTTCAATGCCAAGACAATAAGTTATACGGCGGCATGGGCAAGATGGTGGAGTTGAATTTCTTTAAAATCATCTTCAACAGGCTGAAAGGAGATGTAGCCTTTGAAAAACTGTGGCAATAAATAGTCGAACTCCAGCTCTCGGAGTTTCTCGGTGATCTCATAGCGCTGCTGCTGATTTAAATGCAGGCGAAACGCCCAGTGACCATTATGTAGCGCTAAAAGACCCGCAGGCAATAGGATACGGAACCCCTTATGTTTCATCACATAAATACCTAGACCCGGCAGGGTTTCCAAATTGATCAGACTGACTCCTTGGTACAATTTGCGCTGCTCGGCAAATATTTCCCAGCGATACTCTTTCATCTCATCGGGAGCACTCAAAAAGACTGAGCTGGCACCGAAGCGGGCAAAAAATTGCTTGGCGATTTCATCTCCATGTTGATCTGCCTCATGAAAATATTTCACAAGCCCACCTTGCGCACGGATCAGGCGGAGAAAATCATTGTGCAGAGTTGCCTCATAGAAGAGGTAGTTACCAAAACTCCGCTTGACATATATCGTCGCCTGAACCTCTTGCCCAGTAAAACTCAGACACTGGTAAATGCCAGGAAGAATTTCTCGGATGTTTTTCATAATTCGGCTCAATCCAACGCTAACGAGATAGCTTTCACAAGCAAAGCCCATAGAAAATATGCCTCTTCATCGAGCACTGTGTAAAGGCGAAATCCACTTGTAGCAACAAGATGGATTAAGTTCGCCATATCGACTTTACAGTATTAAAGCTTAACAGGCCTGACATGGGAGGTTTCAGTTGCGAGGACTCAGGCATCTTGTGGTGTGGGAATCAGCACCGCTCGCCCTTTTTTGGGTGCCGAAGATTTTTTCCGGGTTTTTGCTGCCTCGCCCAATGTTTGATTGGCAGTCCGTTTCCCAGTCTTTTTCTTCACAAAGCGACGCATCAGTTCTACCAACTTCTGTTCATGCCCGATCGATATTTCGTGACCCGCTTGAGAAAACGCATGTAAGTTCGATTGGGGAATCAGACGATGAATCATCAGCGAGTTGCGTGGCGGCACAAACTGATCCTGCTCACCATAGAGAATCATGATTGGTAAGTCAGCGCCGTGCAAGCGACCACCAATCCGAAAGCGACTGGCACACCATAACTGTTTGGCAATCGTCGTAATCGGGAAACCTTCTTCGTCCCGAATCAATTGCCAAGCTTTTTGTATCTTGTGCCCATTTTTCTTAACTTGTTCGGGTGTGGTCACCAGCTCCAACAAAACCTTATGAAAGCCCTGGCGATAAGCTTTCCATGTCAGGGTTTGCAAAGCTTTGGGGTCGACCCGCATGCCCCAGTAATCGGCACTCGACGAATTGGCCACCATCAAAGTTTGACATCGTTCTGGATAACGGGCAGCAAAGCCCATAGCAACCATTCCACCGAGGGAAAGACCAAAAAAATGGGCTCGATCAATCTTGAGATGATCAAGCAGGCAACGCAAGTCATCGACCATATGATCTATGCTATGCCACCACCGCAGAGCTACGCTGCTTTTACCAAGGCCACGATGGTCGAGCGTGATCACTTGAAAATCCCGGCCGACTCGACGATCAAAATCCAGCCAATAGCGACAGGAGCGTCCAAGCCCACGTAGTAAAACCATAGGCTCGCCCTGGCCCTGGACCTCATAATACAAGCTACCGTTTTTTAAAGATAAATAAGGCATAATCCCAGACTTCCCGACAGGCTCCGCCGTCTGCTATGAAGGGGCAATGGTTGAAATTCTCCCAATAATACTACCAGCCCAACTCATCGCTCGACAAACAGAACCTGAGATTAAGAATCGGAAACGTCCGGGTGATCTTTTGACCGTTTATGGGTAAAATCAACTTCGATTAACTTTCCTGGTGCCTCTCCATCCTCAGGAAAAGGATTCACAGCAGGAACTTGAGACTCATATAACTCTGGATCTTCTTGAGCCAGGTAGGAATACATATAATCAAGAAAGCTCGAAACGCGCTCTTCCAATGAAGGCTGCTCAAGGAGCTGCTGCAGGAGATCACTTTCCAGGCGAAACCAATCCATCACCTTAAGCATCAAAGCTTGCAGGTCATAGTTTTGGAAGATGATATCCGGAATTTTTTCTTCAAAAAGGCGATATTTTTCACCCAAGATACTTTTGCTAATCGCTAACAACTGATCAAAATAGTATCGCACCCGTTTCCGCGGCAAAGGCTCAACATCAGACAATTCCACCTCTGCTAAAAAATAGGGCAGCGTCTGCGTCATGTCTTTGATCCGAACACGGTGGTGAATATTTACCATAACAAGGACGCGACCATCAGGCAAAGTTCGCAGAATCCGCACAGAACCAGCGCCTAAGACGTCGTGCGCCTCATATGTGGATTGGTTGGAGTTTAATATTTCTTGAAAGGACTTGCCGGAATTATCGACGGTCGAAATGCGTTTACGCGGTAACGCCAGTCCTAGCATCCATTTATTTTCCACACAGTCATCCACCATCTTGCGATAGCGGGGTTCAAATACGTGTAATAAATGTTGCTGTCCTTCAAAAGCTACCATACCTGGAAGCGGAAAGATGGCTACTTGCAATTTGTTCTCGTCATGTTTCCGAAGCACCATAGACTTTTAACTTTCCATCAAATCCGTGGGTTACCTTGGTGGAACACAGCACAACTTGGGTCTCCGTCTGCGGTACCTTGCTTCATACTTAAGTTCTATAGACGCTCTTCTGCCACGGAACAAGGTGTCATTCCTACGTGATCGCCCCCCTGATTTTCTTTCCCTTTTTATCTGCCCAAGCCCACTATCTTTCGCAATGTTCCGTCTTAACCTACTAAATTTATGAATACTATTTAACTCACAGAACGCTTTGATCTTTGGCAGTTGCTGGGAAACATAGGATCTGGAATGATCCTCTTAGCGGTCAACCATCAGTTTTTAGGAGTATCAGTATGAAGAACTTATCGACAGCCATCGTGATCAGCATGGCCAGCCTTTTGGCAAGCCCCGCAGCAACAGTCCTAGCTAACAATTACAGCAGCAGCTATTCCGTTGAAATCGATCATCAAGAAGCGGTAATGTTTGCAGCCGCTTTGCAAAGCAGCTCTCGTGACTGGTTAGCCTTGACACAAGATTTGGATCGCAAGTATGGCCAAGGCCAAATTCGCCAATCGACTTTGGATGCAGCAATTCGTAATGCGCGATTATTCCAAGATGGCGCCGTTAAGGTTGCGCCATTCATACATGCAAAAGACTACAACGCTGCATTGGATGAGTTAGACCAAATGGCAACAGCTTTTGCTTTGGTTCGCGGCACTCACAGAAATCTTACACGGGAATTACAAATGCTTTTTGCCCGCTCAAGTGACGAGGCTGAGAAAATCGACATCCAACGCACACGCCGTGATTTGGATGATCGCTTTAACCGCATCAGAACACTCTACTACGGACTTGGCAATCTCTTGTCCACTGGCAGCGTCTACTAAGCTGTTTGGATTTTGAGTGCAAGTTTATCATTATTATGCGAAGCCAGATGAAATGCAGAGCTGGGTCCCTCCGGTTCTGCATTTTTGTTGGTCTGAAAACGATATTCCCGACGCAAAAGGCAAGATTAAATCCCTGGGACTTTTTCGGTAAGTTGTTTAGCAGGCGTAAAACCACAGGCTAATTCTGGATTTTTTTGCAGAGCCCCACTAAATCCTTGGCATATGTGCTGATTCATATCATAGCCAGCATACTTTTCAGCTGACTGCAGCAAAACTTCAGGTTTTGCCTCATATTCATGCTTGAGGCCATTTTCCTTGGCACAAAGAAGTATCACCGCCATCATCAATTGCCCACACGGACTGGGGCCATCAATATCCAAATTTTTTTGGTGGTGAGCCAAAGACTCTTGCAACGAGCCTTTGGCACCAAAAAACCATTTCATCAGGCGAGAGTCGGGAACTAAACGATTAAACAAACCCAAAGCATAGTGGACACTGCCCTGTAAGCTCACTTCCGGAGTAATTTGATAATTCAGCTTGGCTGCCGCAACCTCATGCCAAAGGGTGTAGATCTCTAGGGTATGACGTAGAGATGCAATGATGCCCTTGATCGCAGCACCGCCAGCGAGATTAGAGGCAACAAACATTTTACAAAGTATTTGTTCTTTATCTTTTTCAAGGCATGTACGGCTTAGCCGCTCTCCCTCTTCAAAATAAACGAGAGCTTGTTTATGACTTTTTGGGTCGTTATAACTGGAGCCAAGTTGAAAGGCTTCGCTGGCAGCCAGCCAGTAGCCGTCAAGCCATTCGGGGTATTTTTTGAGAGTCTTTTTTAACAAATCCATTCGTTTTTCATAGTAGCTCCGATCTGTAATTTTTTCCCTCGACTCTTGCAAGAGCATCTGGTAATCGTCATATGATGTGCCATATTTACGCATATAACTAAAATCAACTTGGTAGTCACGATAGTTTTTTTGTGTTGGGGCAGCCCAGCCAACTGTCGCCCAGAGCAGACTTAAGAAAAAACAAGCTAAACCATAGCAGAAACGTCGACTCATGTTTGAAAACCGCCTATTGAAAGAATGACCTTTATGTGGGTGTCAAGATTGGTCGTCCCATGGAGAGTCCCCAGGGTACAAATAATACTCGCTTAGGTCTAACAGATTTCGGTGGGTTTCATCAAAATGAAATCGCCCAAAAAATAAGAGCAGCACCAAATCACAAGTGCCGCTCTTACTCCAAGCCAAATCTATGCAAAGTCTTCTCTAACAGTCCCCTCGACGCTTTGCTAGTCAGACGTTAGCATCGCTGATAGCAGATGGATCAGCTTGGCTTAAAACAGCTTTGCGCAAGCCATTTCCGCCTTCAATAATCCCATCGGTCGCTAGAATGGAATTTTAAGTTTCACTATAATAAACTCACTTAACCCTTATTTATCAAGTATATAGCACAATGTTTAAGAGATTTTAAAAAGACCGATCGACGGCGAATCATGTTTTCCTTTGCCTCGTGACCGGTATGGAATTTTGAACCTTTGACATAAAGGTATATAATGAATCAAAATCATTGCATTGGATTGAAAATTGCGGAGAGATCATGAAGCTTTTGCTGGTTTTAGCTATTGCTGGGACTACCAGTCCCTTATCGCTGTATGCTGCCCAATCTGTAGCGGACGATCAGGAAGTCTACGACGAGGAAGGTGACTCCGAAACCGATACGGGAGAGGAAAGCGAAGGTTTTCCGGGAGAATCCACCGAGGAATTGGAATCTATGGATTCCACCTATTCGGAAGGTGATTTCATTGAAGAAGAAAGTCAAAGCGAAGTCATTGAAGAAACCATGAGCGATACCCCGCTTTCCATTCAAATCCAAGGAGGACGCAAATGGTACAAAGACCACAGTTTTGATATTGACAGCTTTGAATTTATTACTGAATGGTATCTATTCGAAAATCTACCAATCAAAGTCGGACCTACCCTATCCTACAACAATCTGATCAATCTCAACAATGGCGTTGCTGGTGGTCAAATACTTGAGTTTGCACTACGTAGCAGCTTTTTTTGGGACTTTGGCATTTGGTCACCCTATGCAGCTTTCAAATATACAATAATATCGTCTGGTAGCATCGATATGAAATTTCAGGAAAGCAACACCCTGACTCGCGGAACCCTTGATCTTGATGTCAGTGGATTTGACTTAAAAGTGGGCACTCAGATAAAAGTCGCCCGGCAGATGTATGTGACTTTGGAAGGTTCGTTGCTCAATGAAGAAACGATCAAATCTTCTGGGCGCTTGGCAACCACATCCAGAGATGAGGACGGAACAGCCATCAACCGCGGTTACATCAATGAATCAAATTCAAACAAAGAAAAATTTCAAAGCATTTCACTTGGTTTTCTCTTCGAACTCTGAGGATCTTAGGAGCTGAGCACGTTAGCGATCAAATGGTCGAATACGGAAAAGTTCACTACCAAAGCTAAGAAGCCTTATCGACATCCACTTCGAGACTTGACTGCTGCCCTCGCCATTGAATCAGCACAAAGGCGCAGTCATCCTCCGGATGTTGCTCCCGCCAAATCGCTCTTCCCATTTGCAAGATTAAATCACGGTTTCTTTCTGGCCCGTTTTCTGGCTTCAATTGTTTTAAAACATGACGCAGCTTCAACTCTCGACCATCCGGTCCACGGTTTTCAAATAATCCATCAGTATAGAAAAATAGTGATTCACCAGGCTTCAGATGAAAACCTTCCACCTGGTAGCTAGGATCACCACGATAACCCAACGGGCTACCCGCAGGTTTCAAAAGGTGGTTTTTTGTTCTGCCGATAATACAGCCTGCTGGATGTCCGGCACTGATATACACACCACGGCCGGTATAAGATTCAATAGCAACAAAAACCATCGTCATCATTTTTGCGACTTTCGCCGCGGTATCGCAAACCGCCCGGTTTACAGCCGCAGCGATGACTTGAATGGAGTCTTCCAAGCTCAAATCGACAGAACTGTATTCCATGGTGGCAAATGAACTATAGGCTGATCCTGCAGCCGTACCTGTGACCAAGGATGAGGAAACCCCATGACCTGTCACATCACCTAAAAGGAAATACAAGCGCCCTCGTTTTTTGTCTTCATAGAATCCAAACCAGTCACCTCCCGCATGATCTGCTGCCCGATAATAATCGCTCACCTTGAAATACTCTGTTCCAAGTTTCGACGGTAACAATGCCTGCTGGACTAACTGCGCTTCCTTTAAAGAAGCTTCTAATGTGTTCGCTTTGACGGAAAGATCGAAGCGCGCTGCCGCTGTTTGACTGATAACATCCAATATCTGAAAGCGGTCCCGCGAAAAGACATAAGCCGCTTGCGTATTCTCCAAATAAATTAAACCGACTAGTTTAAGGCCATCATCATCACGAATCGTTAAGGGAATACAAGCCAAGGAACGAACAAGGGATTTAGCGATATAAGGATCATTTTCCAAACCGGGGATACGACCGTTCGGCAACTGGGCATCATCAATGACCAAAGGTTTTAACGTACGTGTCACCAGATTGATGACAGCATGACAAACATCCTCAATCTCACTCACAGGTAAACCCAAGTTCCCTCGCAATTCATCGGCCGATGTTTTTGCAAGACCCAATGTTTCCCCAGCAGGATCACGGCGAATCAAGTGGGCCCGATCGGCTCCGGCAAAACTCATGGCTGTCGATAATATACGCTCTTCCAAGCTGTCATGATTGGTTTCATCAGCGATTTCCCGCAAAGCAGTTACCATCACCTCAACATCAAGTTGATCTTTGCCAAGAGTTTGGTCTAGATTGCGATACACACCAACTGATTGCTGACTTTCTGCTTGCAGCAAATGAACTTTTTTACTCGCCCCCCATTGTTCGTATAGTTCGATGGCATGGTGGCGATAATAGCTTTCTAAATCAAACAAACTCTTTTCTCCGAGATAACTGGCATATCGTTCTGCTATCAAAGCCTGATCATTGACAAATTCATACTGCTTTGCCAGTTCAAGGCTTTGCCGGTAGGCGATCAGGGACTTTTCCATAAGCTGCCGATAGCGCCACCATTCCGCCTGTAGCAAGCGCAGGCGATGCTTAAAATTTGGTTCATTTAGGAGTGACCATTTACGAAAGCGCTTAATCGTTTTAAGTATTCGTTTTTCTTCCCGCCATTTCCATTTTAATTTTGATTTCTGCAACAGGCGCAAACGCGCTAAAGCTTCGAAAAAAAGATAGCTGGGAACGGCATAAGATCCTAAGACAGCGTCGGCATGCTCACGACAAATTTTGCTAAAATCAAGCGCTTCCTTATCTGCATGAAAATAGTAAGCCAGTATAAGTTTCAAAGCCGCATGGTAAAAAGCCAAGTCTTTTGCTTTGGCTAACTGCCGAAGATTGTGCCGCTCGCTAAAACTATCACCTTCCATCTGGTAGGTATATTGACTGCCAATTCTTAAATTGAGAATCCCCTGACGATAGAGTTCGATATGAACATTAAGATGTTTTTGGTTTAACTCATCCATACTTTGGCGATAATTCAATAGCTCCTCATCCAAGTGAGCTAAATTTGTACCGGCGTAAAACGAATAAAAAGAGTAGATATTGATGGCATGACATGCATACTCAAATTCACCCGACTCCAGCCCGAGTCGATACGCCTTTAGCAAGCCAGGAAGACAAAGATGCAAGGATTCCTTCCAGGGCCTGATAAAAGCATGGATCATGTGTTCGACCCGGCAGAGCTGATCTTTTTCACGGAAGCTTTTCGCCAACTGAATAGAAAATTGACCTAGGCGATGAGCATCATCAAAACGTTGAAATAAACCTGTCAAAATCGCACCAAAAGCTGCGTAGGCAAAGGCTGAAGAGGTCACGTGACCATACTTCATGCCATTGTGTAAGCCTATGGCAACAAGAATCGGCGTCAAATTTGGTCGCGCTAAAACTGCAGCAGAGCCCACCTTGCAACCAATACGGATCGCTGCCTCCATATAAGGGTCGTCTGCTTTTGGCATATTTTCCAACATCCGCACGAAGTCGCGGCCACGAATATGCAGAAAGATTTTCCCCAAAGCATAGATAACCTGTAATTTATTTGGCTCCCGCGGAATTCTGACTCCCAGACGCTTCAAAACCAATTCAGCGATATCAATAGCTTCCGCCATATTATTGGTCATACTTTCCTGTATTTTCACTTCATATACGGCGATCATATCGAGCAAATTGCGAGCATTGCGCAGAACTTCGACCACAGCAAAATTCATTGTTTCAAATTCTTTATTTAAGAAGGCGACCAGAGCAACTTCCCGAAACAGATCCAAGGTCAGTTCATAGTGATTGAGCCATGGCCCCTCGCCCGCAAGGAGGTTGGCTGTGCGCTTCAGATATTGCATGGAACCTTGGAACGCTGACGAGCGACGTGATTTTTTTGCTGCCAGCAAATTTAATTGGGCAATGCGTATCTTTAAGTCTGTAGGTGCTGGCATTGAGTTTAGCATTTCAACAAGCTCATATATGTGATCATAAACTTGGTCCTTGGAAAAAACCTTTAACTGATTGATACCTAACTGGAATCGAACATGATTCTTTGCTTCCGTGTCCAAAATTGATAGGGCTGCTTCATGAATCCTTGGGTGTGAAAATGAAAACAGGGCATTTGAAATAAAATCATCGCCAAATTTCAGCAGATTCAAGCTCACTTCATTATTGGGTAGAATCAGGCCTTTATCACAAAGGCTCAAAAGTTCTTTTTTTACCAGCTTTTCTACAACGTTCATCACAAGGAGCAAGTCATCCAAACGAAATCGCAAGCCAATACACGCTGCAGTGCAAATCACCTGAATCGCCTCTTGGCTTAGAGATTTGATTTCCTCCATCACCAGGATGACTGTATTGTCTGTGATGCTATCACTTTGCAAACGCCCAAGATTCCATTTCCACATGAAATCATTCTTTTGGAACCAAACATCGCCTCGTTCGTAGGCGCGCCGCAGGAATTCTTTGATAAAAAACGGATTACCTCTAGTTTTCTCCTGAATGACAACAGCCAGCTCGGCGATATCAGTTTTATCCTTAGCAAATGTCCTCACTAAAAATTCACTAATTCCATTGAGATCCAGCCCGCCCATGCGCATAAACTGAAAATTGATATGCGGGGCGCTTAGCTCACGCCCAATCGTTGGTAGATCAAAATTTTGATCATGACCATCTGTTTTATAAATGCCAATTAAAAGGAAGTTTTCCATGGCATCACGAACCATTAAATTTCTAATAATATGAAAACTAGGTTCGTCAAGCCATTGAATATCATCGATAACCAACACCAGTTTATGATCAGTTTGACTAAAAGAGCGCAAGAATTGACGGAAAGTTAATTCAAATCGACTTTGCTCCTCTAAAGGTCCCAGTTCTGCTGGGATCATCTGGCTGCCAATGATCAATTCCAATTCAGGTATTAAGCGGATAACTAAATACCCATTTTCTCCCAGCGCATCCCGAAAGATGTTTCGCCAGTAATTCAGTTCTTTTTCAGATAAGGTTAAAAGCCTTTTGATCATTCCACCAAAGGCACGAATCACACCTTCGTAGGGTCTTGGATTCTGTCTTGCCTGTGAACCACTGGTAATCCACAAAAGAGAGTCGTCTAAAAACCGCAGTTTTAAATCGTCAATTAACGTTGATTTGCCAATCCCCGAATTTCCGGCTAACAAAATACAGCTTGTTTGGCCTGCCCGAAACGGAGCAAACGCTTCGCGTAATTCATTGATTTCCCGCTCACGACCGACAGCTAATCGTGGAAAAGTCAGAATATCAGCCACATCCTTGCTACCCAGAGGAAAACTCTTTACTTTTCCTTGGATGGAAAGATCCTTCAGGCAAAGTTCTAAATCATAAGCCGCTCCCCAGGCACTAAAATATCTCGTTTCCGGATCTTTCTCATATAGCTTTGTGATGATAAGCGAAACCTGCTCGTCGATTCCAAGCCCTATACTGCTCAACGGTGGCGGAGACAAGGCAAGATGGTGATGAAAGTATTCAGCTGTCGTCTCACATTGAAAAGGTACACGGCCACTTAAAATATGATAGATCAGCATTCCAGCGCTGTATAAGTCTGAGCGATGGTCAATGGAACGCCTTAACCTACCCGTTTGTTCTGGAGAAATATAGGCGAGATTACCTTCATCCAACTGATTGGATAAACGCCTTTGGGCGTAATGATGTGGAGCTTGCGCCCGGGTAAAATCAATAAAAAATACTTGACTATTTTCTTCAACGATAAGGATATTTGCTGGAGACAAATCACCAAGACTGATTTGTTTGGAATGCACCGCCTGTAACGCTCGCAGTATTGCCACCGCTAACCGCAAACGCTCGACAAAGGGTGTAAATTGTAATTCCCCTAGTTTTTCATGCAAAGCTTGTGTCTGTCGAAATTCATAGACACCGACTCTCTGGTGCCCCTCTTCAATAAGGTGAATGGGCTTCAGTGTCGTCTGAATATCAGAATTTTTTAATAGATCAAATTCCCAGGCCACAGCCGAACGGCGCTGGCTGGGATAGTCGAGCGCCTCAACCTTTAAAATATAATATTTTCGTAAGTCTATATGCTCAGCAAGAAAGACTTGATAATGATGTCCTGCATGCAACAGACATTTTGTCCGATATTTTCCAAACAACTGACTCAAAAGAGAAAATCCTTATTTCGATTCCCCTCCTCATCGGCAAAAATGGGCCCGATCATCGATTTATATTGCTAAGTAATTGAAATGAAACAGGTGATGTTCATAAGAGCTTGTCATTTTGTGCAAAAATCATCTGCAGATCATATAGTTAAGGTCCTTCGGGTAACTTTGGGAGCTTGCGGCACCAGCACCTGAGTCGTTTGTTGTTGCAAATGGGGAATTTGTTCCAAATTGGGTGGAACAAAAGAAACTGATTGATGCGCTTTCATATTCGTACCTTTAGTCGCCAGATCTACTCTGTTTGGGAAAAAATTTTATGGATGATGACTTAGCTTAGCAAAACCCTAATTCCCAAGAATAGATCTGGACGGCCAGTCAGTACAAAAATTCATTGAAGTTTCACCCTGTCTTCACAAGTTCACCGAAAAAAATAAGTGTGATGCAAGCAGCCCAGTCATAGGCTGCTGACTTTTGAAGCCTCATGCCCCAAGAAAGACAGCACCTAGACTATCTACGCTGATAATAAACAGTTCGTACACCACATACACAGCAACTGAAAAGCAAGCTAGAAACTTGATCAAGCGTCGTTGGAATTTCGAGTCAGCGCGAATGCGCATCCGAAAATCACCGTAGGGAGGACTGAACTCAGCCTCTTTCATACTGGATGTAAAAAATTTGGTCACCCAAAGACCACCTAAAAATGCGATGAGTATAATGGTCTCGATCATGACATGCTCCTTTCAAATCTTACCGAACAAGACATATTTTTCTTTACTATTCCTAGCCCTTCTATAAATCCAGGTCGGATCGATCGAGGATAAACTGATCTTTTGCATTAACTCTTTCAGATGACTGCCAAAGAAAGACAGCATTTTTCACGAATAAAATTCTGCTGGGCAAGAATCTTTATGACTTATGGTAAGAAGTGGAAGGAGGGACGACGAACTTGCCTTCGCCGAAAGATTCTAGCGTCGAAATAAGCCAGCGATTTCCTGACGCCCAGGATCGATCGGTCGACCATCTAAAGTGCGAATTTCAAAATGCAAATGAGGGCCAGTGGCACGCCCAGAGGCGCCGACGCGGCCGATTAAGCTAGCTTTTTCAATCCAATCGCCTTTTTTAACTTTAAGCTTGGAACAATGAGCATATAAGGTACGGAATGAATCATGTTCAATAATTACCGTACGTCCATAACCTCGTTGCCAGCCAGAAAAAATGACCTTCCCAGCTTCCGCCGCATGAATCGGTGTTCCCGCTGCCGCTTTGATGTCGACCCCATGATGCATGCGACCACTGCGTGGCCCAAAATGGGAAATGATATTGCCATCGACTGGCCAATATAAGGAGGCATCTTTATATTGGGTCGTTTTTACCCGAGATTTTTTTGATGTACTGCTTGGACTTGTTGCCTGCTTCTCAGTCTCAGGCAAAACCTGATTGGCCAAGCGTTGCCTGACAATCGGCGACTGCCAGGCTATATCAGTCTGGGGAATTTTCAATATCTGCCCCGGCATCAAGATGGCGTTCGGCGCAAGCTCATTGATATAAGCGATAAATCGCCAGGGAACTTCAAATAAGTTGCCAAGGCTGGTAAGAGAATCGCCCCGTTGGACTTGAACATCAAAGTAGGGATAGCCACGAAGTTTGTCATCAACATGAATACAGGCTGTTAAAAACAATAAAACGAAGCAAGTCGTCAGTTGTTTTAAGTTCATGGTTTCCTACCCTTTTGTTCAACTTGCAAAACATCACTTAAATGACGATTTTTTTCTGCATCAAACAAGGATGGTCGTAAAACGCTTAGCGTGGCAAAGCCGTTTTGAATTTCCGTGACATCGAAATCATGACCACCAAAGTTAATCGGTTCTTCGTGAAAATAGCGAAAGGTATTGGGGATTTCTCCGGGATGAAACTCTTCGCCATAAATTCGCTCACCGAGTTGAGCAACCTTGATACCACGAAATTCTTCGGCAGGAATATTAGGAACGTTGATGTTAATCACTCGTTTTTGAAAGTCATCTAGGTGGTGCCAGATTTTAAGCAGCTCTGAAAGGACCGTCAGGGCATTGGCAAAATGATTTTCGCCCTTATGTCGATAGTCAACCAACGACACAGCGATTGAAGGGATACCAGCTGCCGCACCAACCATAGCTGCACCGACCGTACCGGAGTAAAGGGTGTCATTGGCAAGATTGGCACCATGATTGATACCACTGATGATCAGATCAGGTTTTTCTGGCACTAGGTTGCGCAGGCCAAACTGCACACAATCAACCGGTGTTCCATCAAAAGCAAAGTGGCTGGGAGCCCGCTCCTGCAATGCCATATCGACTTTTAATGAGATACTGTGAGAGGCCCCCGAACGTTCGTAAGCGGGAGCCACCACCATTAAGCGAGCCTGACTTGCAAGCCCATCTATTAAAAATTGTAAGCCTTTTGCATCAAAGCCATCGTCGTTACTAAGCAAGATAAAAGGTCGATTCGACATGCCAACTCCTCAACAAAAAACCCCTGTTTCGCCAGGGGTTTTCAAGTTTGAAGAGCAGTATAAACTGAACGCTACAAATTTTCGATCAAAGAGGATTGAAAACGAATGGATAATTCACACTGACTGACTGTCCACCACGCGGCTGCGGAAACTTCCAGCGTCGGATCTTACCGGTAATACAGCTTTGTAGGATCGAGTCTCTAATATTTGATTCCGTAATCGACACAGAACCAACACCACCGCTTGGCTGTACCTGAAAAGCGACTTTCACCTTACCGGAAGCATTTGGTGAGCGCTGCAACAATTGCTCATAGCAGTGACGAATCTGATTGAGGTTGGCCCGAATCACAGCCTGAACTTCTTGCATGGTCAGACCACCGGAAACCACAGGATCGCCTGGCGGGACCACAACTTCTGCCCGCCCCTGTCCACCACCTTTTCGACCAAAGCCTCGACCGATGCCAGCACCACCTAGACCACCACTGCCTCCTTCACCCGAACCATCTCCGCCGAAACCGCCGAAGTTATTGACGGCTCCACCGGCGCCTGAGACACCCAAAGAACGACCGGCTCCAGGTCCACCTAAGCCGAGAGTTTTATTTGCACTACCACTGCCACCACCGGCGCCACCAGCAGAGCTGCGAAAATCTGTTGCCACAGCTCCAGGGCCAGTTTTACTTAATATCTTACCGGCTCCCAAGCCTAATTGGGAAAGGTTGACTCCGGAAGCTTTGCCTGCGGCACCACCTTCCACACCAGCAACGTCAGCATTGGTCTTGCCTTTGCGTGCGCCACCGCCTGCTTGGTTTCGCCTTCCACCTCCCCGCTCGCCGCCAGAAGGACCTTTCTTAGTACCTCGATCTTGTCCAGGGGCCTTGAAGTCCGGTCTTTTGGCTCCTGTTGAAACGATGCCAGCACCTGCTGCGGCATCACTCAACTTATCTAGTTTGGGAGGCTTGGGCGGAGCTTTTTGCGCTAACGACTCCGTTGGCTTTTTCACCGGTTCCGGCGTTGGCTGAGTTTGTTTTGGTTGTTCCACCGGTTTTGGCGGCTTAGGTGGCTCCTTCGGCTCGACCGGTTTTGGTGGTTGTGGCTTTGGTTTCGGTGGTTTTGGTGCCGGCGGTGGGGTTTTCACTTCAGCCACTTTTTGTTCCGGCTTTGGTACCTTAAGCTCAGGCTCCGGCTTTTCCGGTAAATTCACGATCGACCAAATATCATCGTTGATATCATCTTTGCGATTGTCGTCGGTCATATAGATGAGTGGGACCGAGATAAAATAAAATAAGAGTGCTGCCATCATCAAACCAACGAAAAAAGGATCTTTCGCCCGTTTTCTTGGCAATGCAAGTGGTGGTGGCTTTACATACATTAAAAAGTACTTCACCGGACCGTGCACAATATGGGCAATGTCGCGTTTTCCTAACGAAACACTACCTTTACCTTTTTTCTCACCGACTTTACCGCCCTTTCTGATGCGAGCGTGCATGTCATCGAGAAGTCTTAATTTATAGCCGGTATCGCCAACATTTGCCAATAAGTGGAAGGTAATGTTGTCTTTGCCACCAGCTAAAAAATGAGCTTTTGGTGGGTTACCGATAGTTGCATTTTCATAGCCTTTGAAGGTTGGATGAAACAGTTCGACATCAAGAACCGTATCACCCCAATAGCTGACTACCTCCAAAACATCACCAGAAGGTTTCGCTTGCCTTGGAGAAAAAAGTTGATCCGCCTTGTTGCGTTTACCATCATCATTGCGGTCTGAGCGTACAGTCGATCTCACACCCTCATCCTCAACTTCCTCACCATAAGACATTTCTCTGGCGAGATTATCCTTGGTTTCAATGTAGGAGGTATTCAGAGCTACTTGCGTTGGCTCCTTGACACGAGTCGTGCCTAAACCCAGTGCAGGCTTATACTCATGATCGGAAACGACCATGTCCTCGTCATTTTCTTCGTCTTCCACAGCCGAACTTGCTTGTTCATCCGGCTCTTCTTTCTCTGCCACGTCGGCCAAGGATATCGCCGGTGTCTCATTAAGTTCTGGAGGTGCAACATTTGTCATCTCAGCTTCGTCGTCTAAGCGAATCGCTTTTGGCTGAGGTATGTCACCAGCAATGGGCGTCCTTGTGGTTGCCGAGTGGAAGTTTTCATTGGAACTGGCTCCATATGCCAACACATCGACTTTGACATCGCCGATTGTGACCACATCACCAATCTTGATGGCTTGCTCGACATCAATGGCTTTACCATTGAGTTTGACACCTGACTGTGAGCCTAAATCAGTGATGAAATGCTCACCACCTTCCAAAACCTCAATCATGGCATGAATCGGCTCGACACCAGAGCTACGAATAACGACATCATTTGACAACAGGGTACCGATCAGAACCCGATCCTTGATGGGAACGGTCTGCGGCTCTTGGTTTGGCAATCGAAACCGGATTTCTAGGTTCATTCAATATCCTCTGAAGATCCTGAACGTGCTGTCTTACTGAAGGATAGTGCAGTACAGAAAAGTTACCTAGTACCATTATCCCGTCTTATAACGAAAATGGGAAGCCCCCAAGACTTTCCTGACATGTCTTTAGGTTGCTTTTCATAGATATCACCGGGAAATCATCACTACTTTTGTTCCGGTTGCTGCGCTTGTGGACTTTGTTGCTGGCGCTGTGCAGCTGCTTGCGCCTGTCGCATTTCATTATCGATACGACCTATGACGACAAATATTTTTTCATCAATAGAAGAAGGCCCACCATCTGCTTTAGTTGCCGCTTCCAATTCCTGCCTGGCTTTTGGTAAATTTCCCTGTCCTTGATAGGTATTTAATGCACAACTAAACAAAGCTGGTTTGTAATTGCTGGCTTGTGATTTAATACGATTACAGAGACTTTCCACACGATTCGCATTGTTTGATAATCTTTCCGCTTGCATCAATCCAACTGAGGCGAAGAAATCACTTTGTAAGTTGCCCAAGTGCTTTTTCGCTGTTATCGCATCCCCATACATCAGGGCCGTGAAACCAATATTCAATTTTGCCGGCTCATAGTTGGGAAACTGCCTAATCGCTTGATTCCAAAAATCAACGGCTTCAGGAAGCCTTCCATCGGCCTTAGCAATGATACCTCTTGCCGTTAGTTCCGCCGCTTTCAACCTTTTGTTTTTGGTACTGCTAATTTCATCAAGCCAGTATTCTGCCATCGAAAAGCGATTAACCTGAATGGATGCCAAGGCTAGCTCCAACTTTGCATGTTCGGGCAATTGCCGTCGAATATCACGCTGCATTTCACTCGTTGCCAGCTGCTTTGCCATTTGAAATATCTCATCCAAATTGGCCCCGGAAAATTTCTTTAGAGAAATCATGTTAGTGACTTCCCGCCGACTATCTGGTGAATTTTTGTTAATAGAGCGCGCCACTCGATTGGCAGCATTGGCTGCCTTTTTTGGATCGATTTGCTTGGTCGTCATTGGATTATTACTGACACTGTATGTTAACACCGCATTATTCGCCGAAAGTGTCGCCGTCTCACTGTCCTTATCGCTTGAATCGACGCCTGCATCCAAGCCAACAAGATTTTCTACCTCACTGTCACCATCTGATGAACCGCCACCACCTAGGCTGCTGCAGGAAGCATGTAACAACATGGAGCTTGTCAGGACAAAAATTGGCAGCCATATTTTCCGTCGCAAGTTCATCTTCTTCTCCTACCTCAAATCGGAAATAATACTGGCAGCAATTTCTGTACCCAAAAAGTCTGGGGCTACGACGTAGTCATCAAACTGCAGTCGATTACTTGTCACTCGTGCTAGGCCGCTTATCGTTCTGACAGACCATTCATTATACACATTGAAACGGGTTACGGTATCTTGCCCTGTACGATACCAGCTTAACGCCGCTCTCTTGATTTGATCGATCTGTGGTTTGAGCTGGTTGAGAACATCTTCCGGAGATGCACCTTCAATCGCTGGGGGATTAGCCAGCAATTCTGCAAAATGCTCGTTGGCAAAGCCTAACTGATAGAGCGCTGCAACGCCCCAGTAAGCATCCTTGGTGCTGACGACCTGGTTCATGGCAGCTTCCAGTTGAGCGAGAGCTTGAGCTTTTACTTGAATGGATTGGACCAGATTTTCAACGGTACCACCTTGCAACTTCACCTGAAAGTACCTTGGAACAGTCGATTCAGCTTGTTTGTAGTAAAGTTCACCGATATACCTCAAGGCTTCCCCAGCAACAGAATTTGCAGATCTTTGGAAAACTGAAGTCATCTGCGCAACAGCATTGGCAGCAAGCGGTCCAGAGCCATTATTAGCTCTATAAATTCGATACCAGGCGACGATTTGCTCGTTTGGATTCAATTTGAACTTATTTAAATACTGACTTTGAATCATCTGTGTCATCTGATTATAGCGCTTCGCCCGCTCCGCACCCTGGATTAAACGCTCGATATATACTTTTGCATTGTCAGGAAAGCGATTGGCAAAAGCCAGACAGACGCTCAATGATCGCCTGGTATTTAATGCAATTTGGAGCTCACAGGCCCGGCTTAATGCGCCCGGAGCTTCTTTTGAATCAGAATATATCTTATTGAATTCAAGAAAATAGTTCGAAGCCTTTTCAAACTCCAATTGTCTTTCATAGATCTGGGCGACCTGCAATAAGGCCTCTCTCGCTTGCTCAGTCTTGGGAAAGCGGGTCACTAAGACAAGATAAGCTGCAACGGCTTTTTCAATTTCTCCAGCCTTAATATAGTCAACGGCAGCATTGTACCAAAGCTTATCCACCTCGGGATCCCGAGGATATTTTCTAGCTTGGGCTTCATATGCTTGGGCACGCTTTAAAATGTTCTGCTCTTTGGCGATCGCTTCTTTTTCGGCACCGCGCTGTAGTCCTCTGAGTTTTTCACCCATTTTTCCTTGGCGATATGCTGGAATTTTCAAAAATTCATTGGCCGTAACCAACAAGGCCTGGCGGTCTTCGCCGATCACCGGAATCAGGAGCTCTATCGCCGATGGTCCTTCCTTAGCCGTTGGGTACTTAATTGCCAGCCTTTTCAAATAAGCAATAGCTTCTTTCTTATGCCCTGAGTGATAAAAAATATTGGCTATACCGGTATCGCAACTTTTGATACGTACAAGGTCTTTTGGATACCATTCTGAGTAGCGTTCACAAGCACGGATATAGTTTCTGGCCCGTGGTGAAATTGGTTTCGGCTTATCAAATTCCGGCTTACGTTTTTTCAAAACGTTAAATTCAGGCTCAAAATCCTTAACGAAAGAGTTCACCATGTAAACTGCTGATTCCCGGTGAATATTCACAGTTTTCTTCGTTTGCGGATTAAATCGCACAGCTTTTTCTCTACCCAGTGAGGCGATTTCAAAATAATACCTTCCCGATTCGCGGAAATTTTTCAAATAGTATTCGATATCTGCCAGAAAGTATTTCACCCCAGGAATTTCTGGTGTATTGGGAAAATGTTTCAAATAAAGCAGGTACCCTTGTTTAGCTTCATTATTTAAGCGGCGATTGTTATCTTTAATAGCTTTTTGGTGAGTTAAACTCGCATAGTACATCATTTGATCTTTGACAACAGCTTGAGTTTCAGCCACCAGTTCAGGCTTTTGCCGACTTGCCCAAGAAGATTTTGGACCATAGCGCTGGGTGAACAACTCAAGTTCACGCCAGACCATATTGTATTTACCCATCGCATTATTCAAACTTACGATTTCTTTCTGTGCTTCTGGTCCTTTTTCATCAAAAGGAACGACACCCTGAAAGCGTTTTAAAACTTTAATTGACTGTGCATATTCCCCTTGATCAGCAAGAATCGCAGCGAGGAGCGTTAAAAATGGACCGATGTAGTCTTGTCCGCCATTGGCTCGATAGTAGGCTATGGCTTGTTCGATCTGACGAAGTTCGGCAAACGCATAAACCATGTCTCTTAAGGCATCTTCGCGTAGTATTTGCGCTTGCTGATTACCAGACTTACCAAGCTTCACAACCTGTTGCCAGTAACTTAATGCCCGCCGATAATCATTTTGGTTAAAAGAACACCAGCCGAGTTTGAAAATTGACCATATGTAGCGTTTTGATCGTTTGTATTTCAGAGCACGCTGAAAATTTCTTTGCGCATTACGAAAATCATTGCGATCAAAATAGAAATCGCCCAATGAAGCATAAGCTTCACCAGCAATAGCCGAGTTTGGATATTTTTGAATGAGTTGGGTAAACATGCGAGCACCATCAGTTTCCTGACCCAGGTAAATTAATGCGACAGCCTGGTTAAAGGTGATGGTGTCGGCGTTTTGCGCCCGGGGGTATTCTTTCAAAATTAAAGAAGACTGCTTGATAACTGACTTCCACTGTTCTTTAGAGCGCCTGTTATCCATGCGCGGCTCAGGCCCTTTTCGCCCTGTTTCATCCCAGCGACGCCAGCGTTGATCATAAATACGCTCTTCTTCTGACCTGGTATAAGTTGCTTGTTCCATATAGAGATTGAGAGTTCGCTCGAGTATTTGCAATCTCTGAGGTGATTGCTTCGGCAGGGAGCGCGCTGTTTTTTCCAGAAAGCTAACCGTCTTATCAATCCCTTGTATCAGCTTTTTTTCTACCTCGATGGCAAACACTGCTGAGCGATTCAGACGTGGTCCGGAAGCCTTAGGTTCGAGTTTTTCTCGCTTTCTTTCCTTCACCTCAACTACAGCACGCCGACGCTCCTGAGCAAAGGCATTGAAGCCGAATTCCATCAAGAAATTCATCAGCATTACAACGATCAGATAGCGTAGCATCACCATATAAATCAGACCTTCTTAGCGCTCATTTTCGCACTGACTATCCATATTGTAGACATAAAACCCAAGTTCATCTTCCCAATACTCACCTTCGAAAGGCCAGTATTCGAGTGATTCATTGATTTTCAGCTCCTGCATGCCACCGATAAATTGCACCCGGCGTTCATCTGCACCCACATTGATCAATGAGCGTAACTTCGCCAATTGTCCAAGTTGCATTTCGGCTACGATCAATCTGGTTTGATTCGATAATTCAAGAAGCTGCGTGTAATATGTGGTTCCTTCACGGAACATGCGTCGGCCGGCATTTGTTACCGCTGCTGATTTCTTCGACTGTAAAAAACTGACGAGCGCAGACAACAAGCCCGATTCCTGCCAACGTCGATAGCGTCGCAGCATATCAAGCTCTCTATCCGCAAAGCGAATAGTATCCTTAGCGCCTTTAAATGCATCGGTCGTTGAAAGTTTACTAATGATTTCCTCTGCTTTTCGATGCTCACTCATCCGACCAGTGCGATTGTAATCATAGGCCAGCTTGTAAAAAGCATTAGGATCGCTACGATAGCGATCAAGCATCGATTTTACATCACCATAAACTGGAGAATATCTTACTTTAAAGCGCCGCATTGATTCCTTAACCTGATCGAAGCGACAAAGCCTTAAAAATGTGATCGCTTGGAGAATATAGCTTTCTGGATAAAATTGGTTTTCAAAAAAAGGTGAATGCAAACTATGAATATTGCCCAGGGTATTATTCAACTTTTGCATAAAAAAGAAAGTCCAGGAAGCTTCCCAGATGGCATCAAGCCAATTGTCCGAGCTGCGAGGTATTTGCCCGTAGTAGGCTATAGCCTGGGTATAGCGTTTCATCTCGTAGTTAACACGGGCAATATTCATAATTGCCATCTCACGTATCTCTTCGTATTCCGTTCTACCACGAGAGCCGGCCAAGACTTTTTCAAAATAGGTGATCGCCCGGGAATGTCTGCCCGAAAGGTTTGATATCACACCCAAGTGAAAGGATGCGCCCAGATAATAACTGCTGCTGCTTGGTACTTTGGCGAAATTGCTACCAGCCTCTTCAAAGCGGTTTAAGCTGAACGCCTCAGCTCCCTTGTAGTAAAAGTAGAATCCACGTGCAGGACCAGGCACATCAGATGCCCGAACTTGGGTTTTAAATAACTGAACGATATGAGATTGGCCGAGACTAAGTTGGGAATTTATGCGACCTAATTCCTCTAAAGAGGATCGAAAGAAGGGATTATCTGCTCGACGCCCCCGCCTGACGATGATGGAATAATATTTCGAAGCGGAGTAAAGCAGACCAATTTTCTGCAAACTTTCCGCTAATCCCCACTCTGATTTGCGCTTTTCCGCCAGATTTTTTGGTGATGAATAAGTACGAAAGTATAATTCCGCCGCCTCAACATACCCGCCTTTTGCATAAAGCGCACGCGCTTTGTTATAGTCAGCAAAGGCTGTCGATGTTATGGAGCTGAAGCCTATAAGGCTGCAAAGCAATAAAATTTTCACCATTAATCTCATTTGGAACTCTTAGAAATAGACGGATGTTCCCAATTGTAGCGTGATGGTATCGTGCGCTGCACTATCGATAAAGTCACCCGATTCCTCTACCTGTTTGGGTGAACACTCTGTATCAAGAGTGTTATAAAAGAATCGATGAATCCGAAAATCAAGACGATAAGACAAGGTTTTGGAAACGAAATAACGTTGTCCAGCACCAATCATAAATGTCGGATATGGCTTAACTACATTCGTCGGTACAGGCTCTGCAAAATCACTGTCAGGATTCGGTGGATCACAAAAATCATTATATCGCCAGTCGATGCCTGTCGTCCCAACTCCGGCTATAAAAAAAGTATCAAAATAGACCAATTTACCTGAGGAAAGCTGCCATTTACCATACATGGGCGTGTATTGCACCGCTAGTTCTGTATTATAAAGAGTTCGGAAAATCTGTGTTTTAATATCAAATTCGTCAAATAATATTCGCTTATCTTCTTTGTTGATGCTGAAGCCAACCGACAGCGAACCTTCCAACGCCCACTCTTCATTAAAATGAAAAGCTGCCAGACCGCTTGCCATAAACGTGTAGATAAAGGTTTCATTTAGAATTGTTGAAACCCCTCCCCCCAATTCAATACGTTTGGACTTATTAAAATAGCGCGGCCGAATAACGCGTATTTCAGTATCTTGAAAACGCTCAGCTTGATCACCTAATGTTTGTGCGGCAGCTTTCGGAGATAATATTAAAAACTGCATCACGAGAATATAGAGCAGAAGAAATCTGCCGTTTTTAATATTGATGCAATTTTTCCGGGTAAATATCATGTTTCCATCCAGCTCAAATCCAGAAAGTACCGCTAATCGATATGTTCCTTAGCAACCAGCAACTTGAAGGTGATGAATTCAGCTTGTTGGCCAGATAGCATCAAACGGCGCAATAACAAGAAATCGTGCTTCCGGTCCATCTCAATCGTTAAAACACCAGGCTTAGGTGGCTTTTCACCATCTTCGCCACGCCCTGCACCAAAACGCTCGATCACTTGTTTGTTTTGTGCCGCCAGCTTTTCCAGCTCCTTAAATACCGAATAAATGGCCCCTTGTTGCACATCCTCTTCCGGCACAAGACCATTTTGCAAAGTCACAATTTTATTGTCATTGACGAATATCTCATTGCGGTTGACGATGATCGTCGGAATCTCATCCATATTGACGATAGTGACTGAATCCGGCAATTCAAGATTCTGATCAATATCATGATTCACCGGATCAGTTGAATAACTCATCAATAGAAATGTTACCAGGATACTGAAAATATCCAGCATGGGCATGAGATTAAGGGATAAGGACTCATCACCACCACCAGCGGAAGCCATGTAGGAACTCCTTCCACACTAAAGGATCACACTACCGATCACAACTTTTTCATAAAGAGAACGATCACTGACACTACGTCTGACATCACTCTCATCAGACGTCCGTGGAATATTTAGCGGTGGATCAGTTTCATTTAATGTTTTGATTGCGTCCAACACCAAAATAAGTCGGTCATATTTCACGTTGTCATCTGAATATACGGTAACTTTGTCCGTTTCTGGTACAGCCACCCTAAGTCGCATCATTTCCTGATGAAAACGCTCCAAGTCAGCCGTTTCAAGCTTATAATTTTCGACCCGCTTTTCCACCGGCTCAGCTGTCCATTGAGTCGTCAAAATCACCTGAGCTTCTTCGACATCGACACGGATTGAAAAATCCCGACTTGGCTCAGTCTGAAGTTCAGGCGCATTGGACAAAAAAGGTATCTGAACCTCAATGATGCCCAATCCGATAAATGCCGCTGAAACCAGCAAAAAGGTATTCAACATCGAAAAGATATCGATAAAGGGCATGATATTGAGCTCAGGCGCTGCCGGGCCTTTTTTCGAATGTCTCTTTTTCTTGCCAGCCAAAAGCTTAGCTCCTATATATTAAGCTCGACTTTTTAGTTTCATTTTTCTGGTATAGAGCAAATCAACCAGTTTCGATGAGTTTTTGTTAATATCATCGACAATTGCGGTTTGTTTTGCAGATAAGACACCGTAAAAGAACAGACAAAAGAGAGCTGTTGCCAAACCAAAGGATGTTGCGTTCAAGGCTTCCGCAATACCTTCCGCTAGCAAAGTCTGCTTTTGTGCACCGGTTGCTTTCGCTACCGCCGAGAAGGAGCGCATCAAACCGAATATCGTTCCTAACAAACCAAGCAGTGTCGCAACGTTAGCAGTTGTTGCCAAAAAAATAACAAGTTTATTGACCTTTGGCAGGGCCGTAAGTATCGCGTGATCGACAGCGTTTTGAATTTCCTGACTTGAATCATTGGAACGCTTAAGCCCCTCAGCAAGAACATAAGGTAAAAGCTTGGGTCGTGCTTTTTTACAAAGGCGGATGGCATTTTCAATGGAATTATTCATGACCATTTTTTGGACCATCGCCATGAAACCATCGCTATTCACCAGATCATATTCCATCCATAGACGATATGACCTCTCGATCACCAGCACGGCAGAGATGATGAGTGTCCCAAGTATGGAAAACATTACCGGGTAGCCACCATGTTCGAAATAGGTATGTAAAGCTTCCATAAACGAAATCTCCTCCTAACGAGAAATCTTGGGACGGACCTTCAAGAAATAGATGTTGTTGCGTGAAATGATATTTTGGCTTTAGTAAAATTGTACGTATGCTATGGCACTACTGTCAACCATCCTGAAAACCGGCTAAGCAGCTGGTGGAAAATTTTAAATTACGTTAAGATGACAAATGCTGGAGTCAATACAAGCACATTGGCTATGAAAACCATCTTGATTTAGGGGTCGAAGGTATGGCAAATGCTAAAAGCATTGTCTACGTGGATTGTGATGGCTACAAACCATTGCCAAGCGGTGAGAGCCTGCGCCTTGTCAGTAGTGACAGGCAGGTAGAAAGCGTCACTGATCTCACTTCAGCTCAAGCAGTTTTAAGCAATGACCGGAATGTTGAAATATTAGTGGCAAATATTCCCAATCTCGAACTTTTCGCTAATTTTCGCAAATTACACCCGGCAGGTACGGCCATTCTTGTCACGGCAATGCCAATGAAAGAATATTCGGTTGAACTAGGTGGCAATGAAGAAACCCTTCTCGACCATATCATTTCCAATAAAGGGCGCGAAGGTTGGACGATTCATGAGCTGCGAACGACATTAGCAAAAATCTCCTCAGACGATATTTTTGGCATCGAAAAATACCTTGCACCGAATACGGTGATTCATCGGGAAGTCGTTAAATCATCTTCTGAACGCGAAGTTTTAAATAGTAAGGTTTTAGATTTCGCGGAGGCTTGCCACTTAGGCCAACACACTTCTAGAATGGCCTTTGGCATCACCGAAGAATTACTCATGAATACGATCTATGATGCTCCGGCCGCGGCAGGAATTGAAAGATTCCAAAATGTCGATCAAACAACAGCCATCGAGCTTGCTATCGAGGAGCAAGGTGAACTGTGCTATGGCTGCGATGGGCAAATTCTGGCAATTTCCAGCTCCGATCCTTTTGGCGCTTTAAAAAAAGATAAGGTTTTTCAGTATCTAAAAAAGGTTTTAAAACGAACCGCAAGCGAGGGACTTATCGACACCAAACGAGGTGGCGCCGGTTTGGGCCTATTTAAAATTCTCTATTCCAGTCACGGTCTCGTTTGTAATGTCGAAAAAGATTTCAAGACAGAAATTATGGCACTGATTGATGTCAACGACCAATTGCGAGACTTTTCATCCATGGCGCGATCGATCCATTTTTTCTCAAATGACAATGACTGATAAATCCCGCACCGATAAAAGGCCCTTAGGGGCCAACTCGACACTTATCAGCTCACAATTTGAGCAACTCGTCTTTCTCCAGAACATACAAGATTTTTTTCTCTGCCTGCCTGATATGTATAAACAATTTTTGCAGATATGGTGCACGTTTAAAAAAATGAGTTTGCAGCTGCATATCTGAAAGCTTGATCGGTGCATCGCAACTTATCCGAAATGTAGCAGCTAGCCCTTTATAAGTTTGAATAAATTCTTCACGCTCTGTCACTTCCATCTCTTCCAACCCAGCTTTCAGCGCTCGATGCTTGTCATAAAACGAATCACTCTGAAAACTTTGCTGACAATTTCCGGATGACGATAGCTTCAACCAGAATTCCAAAGTTTTTAAACCCTGTAAAGCTTCTTGCAGCTGCTTGTCAAGATTAGGCTTCAGCGGTCCTCGCTCCTGATTGACAATTGATGACTGAGGAATGGCAATCTGCAGCATAATGCTAGATCCCGAGGCATTCATCCAAACCCCCGCACGGTGAGCCTGATCCTCAACGGTGTATTTAGGCGCAGGTATATCAAGGTGAGGGCCATCATGCGCGATAAGATTGGTCGCATTTAGGAAAATTACCAAAAAACCAAGTGAGAATATACCCCTCATCACGCTTGCCTCCTTGCATGCCGACAATCTTTTTAAAAAAGATAAAGCAAAAAGAGATCGGCTTGCCGTCCGATCTCTTTAGGTATTAGATTTTTTATCTTTAGCTGTAGCTAATTACTGACCAGCAGCTGCGATAATCTGCTGCGCTTCAGCATCAGTAATCACTGTGATATAGATGGAGTAAACTCGGTTGTTATTGTTACCACCCAAGTTGTGATCGTAAATATTGTTACCGTTGCCGACAACAACATCATTTAGAGCATAATTTGTACAAGCACCAGGAGCAATGTTACCACCATGAGGAAACGGCTCGCCGTTTGTATGAATCCTCAGGTTTTCATTGGCTCCATCATTACAAACCTGAAGAGTTTGGCCTTGACGCAAGGTCAGCAGATTCGCTTGATCGTTCAATGGCTTACCATTCGGGTCAGTGTATCGTTTAGCAAAATCAGCAGAACCTTCTTCCAGGTCACCACTACCTCTAACTTGCACCATATCCAATTTCAAAATATCAGCCTGTGACAATTCAGTGCTACCAGGAGGTGGAGCTTGCTCAACCGGCTCAGCTTCTTCGTCGACTGGCGCTGGTTCTTCGCTTGCAAGAGCTTCTTCTTCTTTGGTAGTGTGGTCACCATTTTCATCTTCACCAACACCAGGAACCGCATTTGCAGCCGATGTACGCTGTTGTTGAGGCTGGTATTCCACCCCTTGTTGACAAGCTACTGTCAAACCAAGGATAGCTACAAGAAAGGCAAGTGAGTTAATTTTCATTTTCTAATCCCCTAAGCATTCAATAATTTATCTGGTACCCGTATCTTTTTTATCTTGCAAAGCCCGTTCCGTTGATTTCTTTGGACTAAGCATCGATTTTAATTGAGATCCTAAAACTTTCGTGGCGACTATGCTTTAAACAGTGCCTGAAAAAACAACAACAGTCCGCTCCTAGCGAACGAGATATCCTACTCCGGGACAGCAATTGAGCAAAAGCTTGTTACAGCCGGACTCAAACCATCCGTTGGGCAATTGTTTTCATCTTTGACAAAATCTTGGCCGTTAAACGGTGTACCTGACATAAGTAATTCATTTAAGTTGGCTAAATCCTTTATCGCACTCACATTGGCAACACGGGAATTCGAAAGGTTTAACAGCTCAAGGTTGGCAAGAGTGGAAAAAGCGGAAATATCCTCAACATCAGTTAGAGATAAACTCAGCTCTTTCAGATTTGTCAGCGCTCCTAAAGCTGCGACATCGATGACATCTGTGCTACCTAGATCAAGTGCCACTAAGCTTGTAATCTCGCCGATAGCACTCACAACCTTGATGTTCGAACCGGTTAGTATCAGGCGCTGCAATCTGTTTAGACCACTTAGAGCAGAAAAATCTTCGATCGGATTGGAATTTAAACCTAGCTGAGTTAGACCTGGCATGGTTGCTAATGGAGTAATATCAGTGACTGCATTGTTACCTAGCTGTAAAGTTTTTAAATTCTTCAAGCCGCGCAAAGGCCGAATGTCGGTAATTTGTCGGAAGGTCATATCAATTTCTTCCATGCGGCTAAGCCGACCTGCGATGATGCCACAGAATTTTTCATTGGTGATTTCTTTAAGAATTTCAACCGTTCTTGCTAAACCTTCATCCACAGGCTCTTCTAAACAATAATCCATAAAAGTCTTCACTTCATCTGGACGCTCAAGAACTACCGGCTCTTCTTCCGGTTGCTGTTCTTCGGTATCACTATCCAATTGATCACTGGTTGCCGATTCGCCACCATTTTGGCCTTCTGAACCAGACTCCTTACAAGCTACCAAAGCAAGAAAAACGAAAGCCAATGTGAAGAGTTTCATGACGTCCCCTTTTGAAGTAATAGCAAGACAATCAGTCATCGGCTCATGTAGCCTTGGAGTTTAATTGAGGTGGGAAAGTATGGTATTTATGATGAAATACACCTCTATTTTCGAACTTGCCACAGTTAGAGATGATGCAGCTCCATCGGCCTCACAGTTTGTTTACCAGGCACGTAATGTCATGTTTTACAACACAGTCACCTTCTTAGACAGTTTAGTAACATGAGGAACTCCCGGTAAATCATTGAAAAAATGGACATTCACCAAGGTAAAGACTGTGGCCAGCGGCTTGCATCAAAATACGTGTCTAGGGAGACAGGCTTTCCAGCTGCTTTTGGAGCTGATATTTCGAAATTACCATATGTCTAGGAGATAAGATTCATGCGTATCAGATTTGGTTGGGCGATTGCACTAATCGCCGGGTTGTCGTTGGCTGCATGTGGAAAAACCGAACACAAAGAAAATAAGACCAAGACCACTGAAGAAGGTGCTGGTTCAATTTTTGGCGGTGACTCTAAAGATGAAGATAAATGCTGGGAAGACTATGATGCTGAGGGCGAAGGCTATGACGATTATGAAGCCCTAACAAAAAAGAAAAAGAAGGATCCACCCAAAGAAGAGCCAAAAGATCCAGGCCAAAATGATAAAGATCCTGGCCAAAATGATTATGATAAAGATCCTGGTCAGAACGATTACGATAAAGACCCAGGCCAAAATGATGGAAAAGATCCAGGCAAGGGCGATGATTATGACAAAGACCCAGGCGAAGATGATGATTATGACAAAGATCCAGGCAAAGGTTATGACGAGTGCAAGCCAAAGCACGATGACAAAGGCAAGGATCAAAAGGATTACTAATAGACTGCTTCCTTACTCTACTTAATACCCGAAGACCGGCCTGCGAACTTTTGCGACCGGTCTTCTTCGTCCTCCCCCCCCCACACACACACGCCAATTCAACTCACAAAAACATTTGTAGCCAATTCATGATTGATCTGTTTAATTTTGAAAGCAGCAGTTATTTTTCGGATCTCAGGATCCTTCCGAACCCTTTGATGAGGCGGCAAATGAAAGGCAAGCTTGTAACGATCGGCCCTGAAAATGATGTGATGAACCGTTTTGTAAGCGGCTTAACAGCCTTTGGCTTTAAGCTGGAATCTTATGTTAAAGCGGATGCCTGTGTTAACGACATCGTTCAAGGTTTTGACCCCGATGCCATTTTAATATTTCAGCAGCCACCAGACTACGATGCCAAAATCCTCGGTCAGCTTCTGAGTGAAGAACATAAATTTTTTATACCCATTATTGTATTGTTTGAGTCTTTAACTATAGAGCAGCTTGGGCGCCTAAGCGCCTCACCGGGTATTTATTCTCTATTTGATGTGAATAGTGAAATACAGTTGATTAACAATTGTATGATGCATGCCTCGTCCCATAAGCAGTTATTTCGGATCAGCCAACAACTCCTTGGCGAAGGGGCTCGCCTTACAGAAACATTGGAAACTGTGAATGAAGCAACGTCAGGCTTTCAAACAGCAAATGATGAAAACGATCTCACCGAAGGACACCGGGCAGTGGAGCTCATCAAGAATTTTCGTGCCCTTATGCGAGGTCGGGATCTCAGCATAGAACACAGCAAGGCGCTCAAGTTCTTCGAAAACTATACTGGAAAAATTGAGAAACTGCGAAAGCTCAGCATGAAGTGTTAAAACAAAGTTTTTCACCGATGAAACGCTTCAATCAGCTGCTTCTGAATGAAGCTAATCAATAGCAAAAAAGGCGCCAAACGTTTCATGTCGTTTGACGCCTTACCACTTCAAGCTTTTACCGCCAGCAATCAGCCTCAATCTAGGCTTTTGCCGCCGTCCGAATACCTTTACTGACTGTTGATCTTGTTGATTTGCCAGCACACCCTTCCAGCTTCGTATTGGACCGCTCCAAAATGGACTGTGCCAATAGACAAGAGACCAGTTCCAACGCATGAGTTTACCTTTCTCTGATAGTGCAGAAAAAATTCCTCTAGCTTGGAAATAGAGTGCGATGCTTTGAAGCTTGATCGACCAAGATCTTTCAAGCTTCAGCAATTTTTGCAAGCAAATGCTTTTATTTCATATTTTTAGGATGAATTGAAAGGAAGCTACGGTAGATCACTGCTCAGAGCCACCTCGCTTAACGCTTGTGATTGCCGTTCTTCATCAACTGAAGCGCTCAATTTATAAAAGCTATCCAAAAAGCCGATAAAGGAACCCAAAATTTCCGATTTACTCTTAGCACCAACCTTTGCATTGATGTTTTTCACATGGATACGCACTGTGTTCTGGCTGATCCCAAGATGTTGTGAAATTTCTTCCGCGTTTACCACCTTTCTTATCATGAGTTTCAAAACATCCTGTTCGCGCTGGGACAGCTTGTACTTTTTCGAGAATTCTCTGATGGGAGTTTCCAATAAACCACCCTCGCCTTCGAAACTATGTCAAAAGAAATATCCCAAACCAATTGGGATGCCACTGCTTTCAATTCTTACGCTCTAGTAAGATTATACTCGGAATTGACCTGGTATAACAAGACTACAGGATTTTGCAAGAATTTCTCAAGAGTTCTGTTAAATGACAAGGCCCAATTTGTAAATGACTGATGTAAAAGATCTTTATTGGCTTTTTCGCTTTATTCATTTGCGCTATTATCCGCTTAAAAAGCGCGCCAATAATTCTCACCTATGCCTAATTTTTTTTAATAGCGTGATTAATTTCCCTCGCCAATTCTGCCGGTGGACTCCTGAACATGTAATTCCCGCTATGCTCAGCCAAAAAGGCATCACCAACCACGTCAAATGGGACGAAAATTCATTTACTTTTTTAGAAAAAATAAACTGAAAAATTCTGGCGGGCGTTTGCACAAGCTTACCTGGCTAAAAAATTGGCAGAATTCATGCAAAACTTCAGTTAATTAGCAAGAAAACTTGAGCAAGCATCGCTTTCATCTTAAGGTCTCCCTGAAGAGCTCAAACTGAAGCATTCAACAAGATGGCAGAAGGTGAAAATTATGAGTCCAGAGAAAGCGTTGAAGGTAAGTGTATTGACCGTGTCTGACAGTCGCTCGAAAGAAACCGATCGCTCGGGACAAAGCCTGGTTCAAGGAGTTGAAACTGCTGGCCACCAACTTGCAAATTATGAGATAGTTGCTGACAATCTTTATCTTATCCGCGCAATAGTCGCGACGTGGATTGCTGACTCAAATTGCGATGCGATTATCACGACTGGCGGTACTGGCTTAACCGGACGTGATGTGACGCCTGAGGCAGTGCAACCCTTACTTGATCGTGACATCGCCGGCTTTGGGGAATTGTTTCGTCATCTCTCTTATGAAGATATCGGTAGCTCGACCATGCTATCCCGAGCCTTTGCCGGCTTAGCAAATGGCACCTTAGTTTTTTGTCTACCAGGTTCAACTGGCGCCTGTGAGCTTGCATGGAAGCATATCATTGCTGCTCAATTGGACCATGAAACCAAACCCTGCAACTTCGCTCAATTGATTCCTCGCCTCAAAGAACACTAATCCGTATGCGATAAATAGGACTCTTCGAACATCGTTCAGGAGTCCAATCGCTGCGAAACTACAGGGGGGGAAGTGTCGCACTTCTCTAGACATCCCATTGAAATTATTATTTTTTATATTTTGAAACTGAAGTTTCTCCGCGAATTGCCGACACAAAAGTAAGCGTGGAGGAACCGATTTCTATGAAGGTATTGATCAGCTATTTGCAGCCGATAGTCCGCATTCTTTTGCTTATCGCGGTATTTTGCACCCCGCTTGATGGCTACAGCCAAGCATTTGAAACAGGCTATCAAGCCTTCCTAAGCGGTGATTACAAGCGCGCCAAAGCATTTTTGCAACGAGGCATTAAGCAAACTAGTGACCGCTATGACAAAGCGTTAATGTTTAAGCTTCTTGGTATTACCGAATACAAATTAGGAAGCCGCAAGCGAGCGATGGGACATTTCCGGCGAGCCGTGAAACTTGATCCAGCTATCCGCATTACTCCCGAAGAATCGCGGGAACGCCCTGTCTTGCAAATGTTTGCTGCAGCCAAACGAGCTTCCGGCGGAGGAGGCCGTGCTGCTACCAGACGCACGGGACGCGCTAGTGCCAGACAGATGGCGCGTGGCGGCGGCAGGATGCAAGCCGATGGCGGCAGCCTGTTAATCAATCTACTACCCTTCGGAGCTGGTCAGCTCCAGCAGGGCAAAACCTTGCTAGGTGCCAGCTTTGCTCTAGGACAAGCCGTTGGTCTCGGCTTATTTTTAGAGCGAACTCAAGCCGCAAACCAAGCAGACAAGGACGCATTGGAAGTTATTAACTCCTTTGAAGCAGGCGACAGCGATATCCAAGAAGATGCCTTTTTTGTTTACCTGGATCAAAACGAATCGTTTGTAAAAGCGATGCGCTCCGAAGCCCAAGTCGGTTTACTGCTTTTTGCCGGTCTTTATACAGCAGGAGTTTTGGAGGCGATCTTAAATCCGCCTGAAGTTCCCATGATGACTCCCATGCGCCGCCGCCGAGCAGCTCTTGAAGAAGCAGAAAAACAGCTCAAGCCAGGCGAAGAACTGGACAGCCTGTACTTGGCTCAATCACACGAAGCCAATGATAAAAAACAGCAGTTCCAATTTTACTTTGACTGGCAGCAAGGTCAGCCACGCGGCATGATTATGTACCAGTTACAGCTTCGCTAATCCATAATCTATAAAGTATGATCTTAGGCCTCAGTCATGAGGCCATTTATTAACCGACCGTGGTCCAGTTTAAAATCTGCCAGTTCATGCGCCTGGAATAGCTTTTCAACTTCGGATCAGGATTCACCACTTTGGGAAAACCGACTCGTTGTAACATGGGTAAATCCGAGTAGGAATCGGAGTAAAAATAAGAACGGCTGAGATCAATTTCATGTTCCAATGCCCACTTTTCCGCCAGAGACACCTTTCCCGGACCATAACAAAGTGGTTTGTGAAATGTTCCATCCAAACAACCATCCAGCGTGGGAAAACGATTGGCAATCCAATGATCCATACCCCAGGCTGCAACCGCTGCCTGAGATTGGTAGGAAGAGCTGCTGGTCAGCAAAACAAGCCTATGACCTTGCAAGCGATGCTCGTCCAAGGCTTTTCTGGCTCCAGGCTGCAGGCGATGGGCCACTTGCTCGGCAAAAAACTGCTGGGTGCGCTGGCTGATCTCGTCCTCTGGCAATCCTCGGTAATACATGCTCGCCTTGGTATAGGCTCGTTCCATGTCGAGAATATTCAAATGGTACAAAGACGTATAAAAGGCTGTAATAAAAAGCTGCCAATTACTGATTCGGCCGTGACGCCGCTCAAACTTTGCATATAGGATAGCACTGTTGACATCAATCAAAGTTCGATCCAAATCAAAAAAAGCTGCTATTTCCCCACTCACGTCGTCATCTCCATATGTCTCTTGTCGGTTTATTCACCAATTGTAGCGGGCTTCCAGGCAATTGTCACGACTCGGAATCAGTAACAAAAATGTAGCCTGCATCTAAAAGCTCCTGCCAGAAATCGGCAAATTCAGGATTTTCGCAAAGCTTGTCAAGCTCAAGCACAGTAAACCGTTGCTGGCGACAAAGCTTCGCGATGGCCGCTTCCAGTGAAAGTCCAAGCTGCCACTCTTCCCCTTCGATATACAAGAAAATCTCAGCTGGGGTTTTTCGATAAAGAAAGCGAGCTCCTTCCCGCCTGCGGAAGTCACAAGGTGTTGCCGGCAGATCAATCGGCATTGCTTCTTCCTGCTGGCGCGGCTTCGAAAACTCAGCGGCAAGCCATCTGGCAAAACCATCACCGGCGAAAAGTGCTGCAGATAGCTTTTCCTGAAAGGCCGCAATAACAGTTTCATCCAGGTATCCAGGCTCTGCCTGCAGTTGCAAATGCGGGTCTTCATACAACTCAACATCTTCCCATTGAGCGGCCACGCTCGTTGCATAGGCCGTTAAGATCTCGGGAAATGAGGGCGCCCGAAAGCCGACGGAAAACGTCATCGCTTCACCAACAGCCAAACCATGATGCGCAAAATTTGGTGGGATATAGAGAAGATCGCCTGTCATTAAGCGCACAGGAGAGCCACTGATCGATTCAGCCAGAATTTTCAGATCCAAATCGGGGATGAGCGCGGGTTCAATTTGCGGTGTAGTTCCGACAAGCCAGTCTCGCGAGCCCAAGCCTTGCAGCAAAAAAACATCGTAGAGGTCGGTGTGCGGACCAACGCTGGCAGCATCAACTGCGTAGGAAACCATGATGTCGTCAATCCGCCAATTGGGGATAAAAGGAAAATTCTCGGTTAACTCGGCGACCTTGGCAAGCAAGCGGTCGACCCGCTGAACTAGCAGGGTCCAGCCTTTTTTTGGTAGTTTTGCCAAGCGCTCCTCGGCAAATGGTCCTTGCTCCACCTGCCAGGCTCGCTCGGGGCCTTTTTCCCAGACCAAACGGGACTCAACTCCTTGCAGGCAGCTCAGTCCAGCCAACTCATCGACACTGAGTAGCTGATCCAATGCAGGAAAAACACCACGCATAATTAGCGGCTTTTTCTGCCAATAGTCTGCCAAAAATTCGGCAGGAGACATCCATCCTTGACATTCATGTAGCATACATTCACCCATACTTCCCAAAGACAAGTGGTCGAATAAATTGACATCTTGATATTTTGTGAATCGACCTGTTTTAATTAACTGGCTAGATAGTCAAAAGCGAAACGCGTCCTGACTCGTAACAGGCGCACCCCTCGACGACATGAAAGGTAGGATATATGCGTAGAAATCAAATCTTGAAAGCAACATTTCTGACGCTGTCATGTGGCGCATTATTGGCTAGTGCGACGGCCTGTGGACCGGCGGCACAAGAGGCCAGCGAAGCCAAGATTTACGGCGGCAACCAGGTTGAAGACGGACAATGGCCGTCAACAGTGGCTTTAAGCAGAAGCGGGCGCATTTTTTGTACGGGCACTATCGTCCACCAACAGCTTGTCATCACCGCAGCACACTGTGTGAGCGGCATTTTTAACCCACGCTCAGTTGAAGTTTACGCCGGTGAAGGAAGCGAAGGGGGACGCATTCGTGGTCAACACGCTGCCGATAGCATTGCGATTTCACCAAATTATCGCCGTAAAACTGATGGTTGGGATGACATCGCGTATATCACCCTTCAAGAGCCAATAGATATCGCAGTAGAAGATATCGTTCCAATCTTAGCGGATCCTACCGAATTGTCAGAAGTCATCCGCCGTGGCAATCAAGTGCGCATCGTCGGCTTCGGCGGTCGCAACGGTGGCGGCTACGGAGTTAAATATGAAACCGACGCACCAATTACCAGCTTCAATGCAAATGAGGTTTCTATTGGTGCTGACGGTCGCGATTCTTGCCAAGGAGACAGTGGCGGACCAGCATATGGCCAGCTTGAAAACGGTGAGTGGCGAGTCTTTGGTGTCGTTTCCCGCGGTGGCGCCTGTGGTTACGGCGGAATTTGGGGACGTATGGATGCCAATATTTGCTGGATACAAGAAAACTCTGGTATCGATTTGAATCTACCAGCCGGAGTTTGTGACGCGGAAGAAATTTGATTTTTCCCACAGCATACTAATTTGATCAGCTTTTTTCTCCATGAGCTCCGGGTGGGTCCTTGTCTCACCCGGCGGATTGCTACCGCCTGCCCTTTCCGCGAAGACCTTCCAATGAAAAATCATATCCTTACGCCCCCTGTCTAAGATTTTTTGGTGATTTCACTATTTTTATTATCAAGAAGATCAAATTCTAGCCGATATCACTGAGGATCGACTGGGGGTTAGAACGTGCGGCTAAGAATTCACAATTCCATCATCATTTTGACAAGCCTTGTCTGGCCTGTTTTAGGCTGTAAGGCGACCAAGCCTGATAGCCATATCTCACTTTTTATTGCCGAAAATTGTGCGCAGCACCCCATAAATTTTTACTTCCATGAGGTCGATAAAGGTACGCAGATTTATACTTATGGACCGAACGACGCTGAATTTCGTCGTTTTATGGGAGAGTTGCAAAAAAATTATCGTATTCATGGCAAAGACATTAGCGGCCAGCAAAAAATTGAAGTCGTCGGTCGCTTTTTGCCAAATTATATCGAAACCTGCCAGCAGTTTTTCCAGCCATTTTTGGAAGAATGCGCAGAGTTCCCCAGCAAAAGCCCGGCATTCAACCACTGCCTTGCCAAGCACAACCGCGCCTATGAAGACGCTTTGCGTTATGTGATGAAAAAATCTGGGCCAGAGCGGGTTAATCTTGATTCCATCTCTCTGACCCATCATCCGCAAAGATCCAGTGAAACAGATCAAGTTCACTAAGCAAGCCTAAAAATTGATGACCTTAGGTTGATTAACGATCAACCTTGCCCAGGCTCCGAGCGCTGCACTTCTAAGTTAAAGATGCGTAAGGCCACGCCATCAACCATAAAATAATGTAGGTTCGGATTCCCTTCCGCAGAATTCGAGCAGCCATACAAACTATAACCTGCTAGCTCGTCTGCAGCATATTTTTTAGCGACGCTTTTTTGCGCTTCGGACAAGTCATTACAGTCGATCAATACCTGCTGATTACAGGTAAACATACCATTGACCACCTCACCAGCAATGCCTTGTTGCACACATTCAGCAATTCTTTGGGGAAGTTGCTCCAAGGCTACCACTTCAAGCAGGACGGGTTCAGCCTGATCCTCGGGAGGAGCTTCCCCACCCTCGCCAGTTGGTGCCTCGTCAGGATTTTCAACTGGAACTTCGGGTGACTCTTCCCCCTCGGCTGGCGGCTCAGGAATCGCTGCTCCTTCGCCAAATTCCAAGACTTCTGGCGCGGTGGGAGACTCACTGCGATCTCCTTCACAGCCAAACACAAAGGCCAATGCTAGTAAAATTAAGTATTTAGCCATATTAATTACTCCTCGACACGAATCCAATGCACTCTATCGGCAACTTGAACCCGCTGATTGAGAGCTTTTCTCTCTTAGGTTTTTTTAATCGGATTTCCTTATGTTAGGATCTTAGGTGAAGATGGAATTATTTTTAGAAGGAGAGTTAAAATTATGGATAACCTGGCCAAGAAAGAAACCCGTCACAGCAAGAATGTCACAAGCTACATTCCCGCCAAAACAGCCAAGGTTATGGACGAAGGTTATGAAGCCTTACGCCAGGGTTTAATTGGCCATATCAGCCGTTCTCCCTATCAAGAGTATTTCTTTAAGAACCCAAATGAAGTCTACAAAAGAGAAGAAAGTGGTGAAGCCAAAGCTCACAGTTAATCGATCCGCACGAAGAACTTGGGGTCCCATCCCCCAAACGGATCAGCTTCCAGCTCAAGTCGCGTGATGACATAGGAGTGGCTTTACGCCGAGCAAAACTTGTCTAAGCGATGAAAATTAATGCATGAAATTGATTAAATCGTGCAGCAATTGATGACCATTGCCAAGCCCGCCCTGGTAAGCCGCAAAATTTACCATTTTCTTACCAATTTTCAATGTCAGCAATTTCCCCTCATTACCACAAGCATATCAGCAACTTAATGACACAATTTAATTTTTCTAAAAAATAAATTCATCCGCTTTCAACAGGCATTTAATTCGCAGATCGATCTTGTCCGAGAGCTTCCTCATGCTTTTGCTAGGACCAGCAAAGCATTGCAACAGTCGTATATAGAGGACGGTAGCCATGAAACAAACGCGGATACCTAAAACCGGCAAGAATCTATCGTTATGTACCGGAATACTCTCAACTTACCTGCTTGGCTGTGGACCCGAGGGTGGGACAAGCTTTTCTGGGAGTCCATACAATCCGGAACCGCCGAAGCAAAGTGAAGACGTAAAATCAGCAGAAAGCTACCAGTTTACCGCCGGCCGGATGGAAACCGTGACCGTCACAATTGATACAGGATTTGGCCTAGTCAGACAGCTTATTCCTTTGCAACAAAAAGCCAAAACCGAAGAAAAGTACACCCAAGTCAACCGCACCGTGCAAACGGAGCAATTCGTCCAAGGTCACGGCGGGAATGTCACGATTGATACTTTTCCCGTGGCGGAAGCAGGACTATTTGATTTGCTCATACTAATTGACGACTCGTCATCGATGGCCTCCTATCAGGAGCGCTTAGCGACTCGACTACCCAGTATTCTCAAACATATTTCCAATACCAACTGGCAAATCGCGGTTGCCACCACGACCAGCTCCTGTCTTGCTGTCAGTCCAGCTGGAACTCGGATCATAAGCAAAGCGCAATATGAGGCTGACCCCATTTTAACCGAACACGAATTTCGCTCGCTGATTCGTATCGGTGAAGGTGGTAATCCTGTCGAACGTGGTATTCTGATGGCAACTGATGCCTTGAATGGCAAGTGTAATGGCGACATTAACCCATGGGTACGCAATGAATCCACTCGCGCTATCTTACTGTTAACCGATGAGCATAACTGCGGTTCGGCGGTCAACGAAGGTTGTTCTGGTCAAGCTCATGAAACAGCGCAATACTTTTTTAATCATGCACCAAGCAATGTTACGGTCAGTGGCCTACTACTCTTGCAGGAGCCACCCGGAGCTGATCCCAATAACCCCAATGATCCCAACCATGCCTGTCAAGCCTCAGGGGGCTATGACAGTCTGCCAAATCCTAGCGAATACCTGAACATGATTCAAGGTACTGGCGGCTTTGTTGGTGATATCTGTCGCTCAAATTATGATAGTTTACTTGAGCAGATTTCCCTGGATGTCAAAGACCGGATCAACATGCAGTTTGAACTGAGTTATCCACCAGTTGCCGGCAGTCTAAGTGTGCAGCTCGACGGTCAGACCATTCAAGACTTTTCCGTGTCCAATCGCATTCTGACCATCAACGAGGCGATTTCACCCGATGCTCATGAGATCGAAATCAGCTATCAGCACAGTCCCGTCGTACGTCGCAGCGTATTCCCTCTTAACCATCAGCCAGACGGGCACACTTTTCAGGTGACAGTCAATGGCAAAGTGGTTGGACGTAACCAATACTCCTACGATCCGTTCACGAATGAATTGATTTTCCGCGAGCTGCCTGCTGATCGCAGCCAAATCCGCGTCGAGTTTCGCCAGAATGATCCCTTGAAACAGGAATTTGCCATCTCCCATGATTTCGTCGCAGACAGCGTCGAGGTAATGATCAATGGTAAAGCCGAAAAAAATATTAATATAGACAAAGCCAACGGCAAAGTTTTCTTCGCGCAAGCACCAAGGGATAATGCCAAAATCAGCCTGCGTTATGAAAGGCCTGGAGATAAAACGGAAACCTACGACATCCAAGGCGTCGATCTCGAAAAATTAGAGAAAGTCAGAGTCATCGATCGTCGCAGTGCCGAAGAAATCGCCGTCAACATAGAAAATAAAAAGCTGCGTTTTCCGCCGGAACAAGTCTGGGATAAACGCGAGGTGGTTGTTGAATATGATTTATTATTTGAAGGTGAAGAATTAGAGTTTTCTGTGCCACTGCCCAACAACTTTTTTAGCAACAGCTTAAAGATTCTTGCCGATGAAGATGACAGCCTTTGCACATACGATCTCCAGCTTAATCAAGATCGCTTGGACTTTCGTTGTGATAATGACTCTATGGAAACTATCGAGGTCTCATACGAGTTCTCCGAAGAGTATAACAACGTGTTCACCCTACCGATTAACTTTGTCGGGCCAAAAACCTGGTCGGTCGAAGTCAACGGCAAACCGATTGACCAGTTTCACGTTTTTGATCAGACTGTCGTCATTTTAAAAGACTTCCTCCCGGCCGGTGCCGAAGTGAAAATTGATGTTGCCTTTGCTGAGTCGGGTTTGGCAGAAGCAAAGAAAGAGCGAAAAAAATCGAAAAAACCATAGCTTTCCAAGGTTTCAAGATCCAGCCCGAGGACCCAACTCGGGCAAATGGACACCGGCATCTCAGCCTAGCTACGTTCTTCTTGCTGGTTTTTTCTAAGAAACATGTTAATTAAAAATTCTGACCGCACGAATTTATCTTAAAGACCACAGCTAGGATGATCTCATGCACGTACCTTTTATCGACTTGTCCCGCACGGTCCAAGTGATCCGGGAAGATGTTCTTCATGATTGGCAAAACTGCCTTGACCAATGCGACTTTGTCGGCGGTCCGACCGTCGGTAAGCTAGAGAAATCCTTAGAAAAAAAGCTTGAGGCCAGTCATTTTGTTGGCTGTAGCAATGGTACCGATGCGATCATCATCGGCCTGCAGGCTCTCGGCATTACAGCCGGTATGCGAGTCGCCGTCCCCAATATGACTTTCTGGGCACCTTATGAGGCCATCGTCCAGATTGGAGCCATACCAGTCTTGGTCGATATCAGCCTTGACGACTTACAAATGGATTTCGAAGAATTTCAGGTCGGCCATCAACGCTTTCAATTTGATGCCGCAATCTTTGTCCATCTTTTTGGATGGACCTCGGCGCGATTGGCTGATTATCGCCGTTACTGCAAAGAACAAGGCATCACCCTGATCGAAGATGCTGCCCAAGCTTTTGGTGTCCGCTTTGAAGGCCGCTCCATTTTTGAACAAGCTCAACTTGCTACCACCTCGTTTTACCCGGCAAAGGTATTCGGCGGCAGTGGAGATGGTGGCGGTATCAGTACCTCCGACCCGAAGGTTTGGGAAAAAATTCGCGCCCTATGTAACCATGGACGTGCTGGCCACTATACCTATGACTATGTGGGCTGGAACTGCCGGATGGGAGGTGTGCAAGCACAATACCTCATCCGCATGCTCGACCATATCGATCATTTCATTCAAAGCCGGCAAGCAGCGGAAGCCCGCTATCTCGATTTCTTCGCCGATCATCAAAATTTTTGTAAAATTTATCGTCCTCCAGTCGGCGTTGAAGGTAACGCCTATCTTTCCGTGATATATTCCCACACGCAAAGTGGGGATGAATTAGCAGCTCGTTTAAAGGAAAAGGGTATCGGCTGTGCGCGAACCTATCCGCAAACGCTGTGTGAGCAACCACCGGCTAAACGTTGCTTAAGAACGTCGGATTTACAGCGTAGCCGCGAATTTAGCCGTAGGGTCATTAATTTACCCTTATTTGCTGGTATAAGGATGGAAGAAGTACAGGTTTCGGCAGAAGCTTTGCTTGCAGCTTTTCGCGAGGGGTAACCATTAGACACGACGACCTAGGAGGTTTAGCCATGTCACAAGCTCAATTTACCTGTCAAATCCATGCTCCTTTTGAACGCATCTGGCGAACGTTGATGGATGAGATCGAGCATCCTGAATCCTATAACCCGGGAATTCTAGGCGTCCAGATTCTTGAGCGTTTTCACGATGGAGTCCTACGTTCTGTCAGCGTTCCAGACGCTGATGTTCGAGAGAAAGTTGTCTACGACTACGACAAACGAAAAATCCAATCCAGTCTGGTCGGCCATCCAAGTTTGGTTGGAATTTTGACGAAAGAGATCAAAGAAGACGAAACCAATCCTGGCTGCTTTCAGATTGAAAGTAACTTTGAATGGGAAAGCGTCGATGAAAAAGTCGATATGATGATCCGAAGAAATATGGAAGCATTTATTATGCGCGGCCTGGATCAGGTTCGAAAAAAGGCTGAGGAAAACGAACACTGAGCCCACCATAATAAGATTTACCCAGAAGGAATCGCCTTGTCAGATTTTCTGCAAGGCGTTTTTTATGCCACCTAGTAATTTTCTGTATCACCTTTTAGCTAGCAACTTGTAACTCTCATCTGGCGCCCTGTCAGTGGCTTCATGATATTTTCATGCAAAAAGGAGTTCTTTGGATAATTAAGACGAAATTTAACCTTTAACAAGTTAAACCTCGTCAAAGCAGCAGTTTCAAGTTTATTTTTTATCCTTTAAAGTCTAACATGAAAGGCATTCTCCTAAATTTAGCGGATAAGAGTGACTGATGGCGTTTGAACCCTCGGAAAAAACCATACTGATTGTTGATGATGAAGTTGACTTATGTGAAATCCTGCAATTTGATCTTGAAGATGCCGGCTTTCAAACGCATTCAGCCAACCAGGCCTATCAAGCTTTAGATCTATTGCAACAATATCCCATCGACCTAGTGATTTCGGATATTCGCATGCCGGGCGGTGATGGCATCGTTTTACTTGATGCGATCCGTAAAAAAGATTTTCAAGATCCACCGGTAATTTTTGTCTCAGGCTTTGCTGATATAAGTGTTGAAGAAGCCTACCATCGGGGTGTTAGCGGTATTTTTTCCAAACCGCTCTGTTCGGAGAAATTGCTGGAATATATTCAATTAGTCTTGCAAACACCAATGGAGCGGTGGAAACGTCGAAGCGACTGGGACCAATCACCAGCGTTTGAGATTTCCTGCAAAAGTTTGGACGACTGCAAGCAGAATGCCTGTGTCAGACTTGGTCGCGGTGGAATTTTTATTCGCTCCGAAGGAAAACTTCCCCGCCCCGGCGACCTGATTCATATCAAATGCAATATTGAGGACCGCCATTCACAAATTGAAGGTCTCGCTATTTGCCGCTGGCTGCGCAACCGTCACATCAGCAATGCACATGTCCGTGGAATAGGGCTTGAATTTATGGAATTAAACGATGAAAGTATCGTCCTGGTGACGAAACACGCCGAAAGTCACCAAATGATTCCTTACATTCCCATGGAGTGAATGAGGCCGATTGACTTTAAACTGACGGGAGACCACGTAATGAAGGGTGATGCCAAGGTAATCCAATACCTTAATGAGATTTTGACGGGCGAACTATCTGCCATCAACCAATATTTTTTGCACGCGCGGATGCTTAAAAATTGGGGATATGAGCGGCTAGCGGCAAAGGTCTATCACGAATCCATTGATGAGATGAAACATGCCAGTGATCTGACCGATCGCATCTTATTTCTCGAAGGTTTACCTAACTATCAGAAGCTTTTCAAACTGCATATTGGTGAGACTGTCGAAGAAATCTTTAAAAACGACTTACAATTGGAATTGGAAGCCATGACTCGTCTGAAAGAGGCTATCAAATCCTGCTTTACAGCAGAAGATCATGGCAGCCGTGAATTATTCGAGCATATTTTAGTCGATGAAGAAAAACACATCGATTGGCTGGAAGAACAACTCAGCCTGATCAAAGATCTCGGTCTGCAAAACTATCTCGCCCAACAAATTAAAAAAGATGACTAAAGTCATTTGAGAACTAAAAACTATCTAGGGTCTAAGCAAACGACTTTTCTACTCGTTCAGGCAAGCCTGTAAAGCTTGCCTTCGCTGTTCTTCCGTTTCCAGTGGGGGCGTATTTAAGGTGTCAAACAGCTTGTAACAAGCTGTCACAATGCGTGAGCTGGGATTTTCATCCTGACAGCGATCACCACTACTTGGCGGATAATACCACTGTCCGACGATGGTCTTGCCCTTGTTTTTCTCGCCACAGGCAACCAAAAAAGCTCCTTCTTGTTTTGCCTGACTAATCGTTTCAGCGTTCACCCCGATTGCGACTACCTGTTCAGCCATCGCATCAAAGTTACAATCAAAGGAGGCTTGAATCACCTCCAAACAAACATTCGTCGAAAAGCTATATAGGCGCCCGTTGTCCATACAGCTCTGAATTTCCTCGGGAAACTTCAAATTAATTTGATCACCGTCGACACAATCGTCCGGCTTGGCGTCTTCTCCTGCTTGAGACGGTTGATTCGCTGTTTGCGCATCGTTTGCCTTCAGACTTGTCTTATCACATCCGGCCAAATGCCCACCTACCAGCAGTAAAAACCCGAAATAATACCAGAAAGTAAATTTTATCATGGGGCTCTCCTCTCATGAGACGGTATCGGTAAAATGCGACAGTCTCTTTAGAAATCCCGCCCCTTAGACGCTTTCAAAACTAATCAAGCGGAAAGTTTTTGCAGTTTGCGAGCATTGGTTTAGAATGAGTCCAATCAAAAAAACCTAAGGAGGGCGCTAGCCATGAGCTTTCGCCGTATTTGGCTTATCAGCCTGCTGGCTGCCAGTCTTGCAAGTAAACTAAGTTCTGCAGCAGAATCGCAAATTTTTCGCTACACGATCGATGTGATGCTGCCTGCGAGCCCATCCTGGAACTGGGAAGAACGGCTTTTTATTGCTGATCGCGCCTTTGATTCACAAGCCTATCAGCTGGATCTGAGTCGGCTTGAAGTCAAAGATACGCAGAAAGGACTGCGCCTGCGTGGTGAAATTCAAGTCCTTACCGATCACGCCAGCTCCGCTACACCTATGTTAGCTATCGATGTCAATGGCGATCGCAAAATCGATGTCCGTGATCTTCGACTGGCTGGTGTCGTCGATCATGATGATACGACAAAAATGCAAAGTCGTCTGCAGCAGTCCCAACGCTCTGCCTACTTCCACATTGAGACCAACTGCTCCTGTCTGGGCAAGGTGAACTGCCGGCAATTTTATGAGTACCGTGTGACAATACTCAATTTCGATAGTGGCGAAGCGCTTAGTACACCGGAAATCCTACCAACCGATCTGGGAGCCAATTGTGGCTTTACGTTTACCTTAGGCCGTAGCACACCGCTTCCAGAAAGCGTTTTTTCGACTCCGATTAGCTCTTTGGGTCTGCGTGTTGAAAACCGTCAGGGTGTCACGCAGTTTATCCCCATGGTCAGTCCCATTGGTTCTGGTGATGGCAGCCCAGGTCCGCAAGGCCCAAAAGGTGACCCCGGCGAACCTGGTCCAAAGGGTGAGCCTGGCCCAAAAGGTGAACCCGGGCCACGTGGCCTGCCAGGACCTGCTGGCCCCAAAGGCGATATGGGTGAAACCGGCCCCGCTGGCTCTGCTGGTCCTAAAGGCGATCCTGGCGACACCGGTCCCGCTGGCCCTGCCGGACCTAAGGGGGATACGGGTGCCAGCGGACCGGCCGGACCACGAGGCCCTCAGGGTCCTCAAGGTGAGCTGGGTGATCCGGGCCCTCCTGGTGAACGTGGTCCTGAAGGACCAATGGGTGAAGAAGGGACTCGAGGACCGATTGGCTTACAAGGCCCCATTGGTCCGCAGGGCGCCCGTGGGCCAGAAGGTCCGGCAGGTTTAGAAGGCCCTCCTGGACCTCCTGGTGATCGCGGTCCACAAGGGGAACGCGGCGAAAAAGGTGATCCAGGTCTTCCAGGTGAGCCTGGGCCACGCGGTTTTCCAGGACCGCAAGGCCCAAAAGGTGATCCGGGAGAACAAGGTCCGGCTGGCAATGATGGCCCACGTGGTCCCATGGGTCCAACTGGTCCAGAAGGCCCACGAGGTGCCAAAGGAGAAAGCGGCGAACGCGGTCCTCCAGGCCCTCCAGGTGAGCTACAGGTGGCAGCCTGCAGCGAGACCGAGCCACAAGGGGGGATTTGCCGGACTGGAGTATTTCTGCAATTAGACGGTAACTTTTATGCACCGACGCCGGTGCTTCAGGGTCGACCTGTACGATTTGAACTCCTGGCCGATATCAACCTTGGTCTGCAACCTGGCGTTTTTCAGCCTCTCGGAGTGCCAGTACCCGTAGGGCAGCAGATATTGATGTTTCAGGCCGTCGCAATCACGATGGATGGCATTCATCAGTTAGCCAATAGTAATGATGGGGCTTTGACGATTCGATTAAACGGCCGGCAGTTTGAAGCGCGATTTACCGAGCCATCTATGGCAGGCCAGACCGTTCGCATTACCTATCAGTACATCAGCCTTTGATCGTTTAGCCGGCCTTGAATTTATGGCTCAAACAGTGATTAAAAACTTCGCGGAAGATGACCCGGGTCAGGACTATAGCCTGATCCGGTGGAATCTGAGACTCTTCCATAAAGCGCTCGACGCACAGATCGAAATACTCCCGGCATTGCATTCCAAAAGGAGTGACATCCCGTCGGCAAGGGGTCACAATCACCAGGCTCGAACCACAATCACAGTTCCGATACTCAATGATACGCCCCTGGTCTTCGATAGTGCCGGAATCAGTATGCTGCGGATTTAAAGCCGCCGTCCGATCCAGGTACTCCTGCCGATCCATGTAGACTTTTTCGCAGTTATTGCATTTTTTCGGAAAGGTCGAAGCATAGATATCGATACCCCGAACAGAGTACTCCAACCACCCGGGACGGCTTAAGGCCTCTTCCGTGTATACTTCCAGGGTCTTAACCACATCTTCCATAGTACAATCAAAGGTTTGCAGTGATTGTATCGACGCTTTGAATGGAATGATTCGGCTCATAGCCTGACTCCAGGGATAATTCCTGTCTCTTAGTCACCTCTTCGTTCAAACCGCTGTAAAATTTAGTTACTTTTGAGGTTATTTTGTATTTTATTAATATAATTGAAGAGATTAACTGTGCGGAGCTATGAACAGCAAGTTTACGCGGGAGGAAAATCAAATTATTTAGACCAGCGGTAAATTTTTAAAGCTTTTTAAGTGATTGACAGTGGAAAACAAGTCTCATGTTTCAGTCTGATGGCCTGGACCAGCTTTGCATCGCTTTTCGGATCGACTCTGGATTCAAGCTCAATCGTCGCACATTAAACCGACGTTTCGCAGGGTCTTTGCCATAAATAAAGATTTCATCCCCTAGCAACTCCGTATTATCAGTTAAAATAGGATGTATCGTTTGCGTGCTCGCCACTTCCTTCAAACTCACGGTATCGATCAAGACCAAATTGTTTTGGCCTTTTAGAGCAAGTATGAACTGCGCATCCAACTGAATCACATCAGTCAAACCAGCTAGCTTTTCCGTATTGCCTGCATAAGTTTGCCGAAAAACACCTTGATCAGTCGAGTAAAAAACAAATTGATGATTTGCAATCAAGCGTTTGATGCTTTGACCGATTTGTTCGGCTGCAAGAGGAACTTTGCTGGTGCTTTGATTGGCAAGATTTTTAACGATCAAGTGATCACCATCGTTAGGATAGATGATGGCTTGGCCATCAGTCCTATAAAAGACAGTGTTATTTGCATGCTGAAATTTGCTGATGAGATTAAAATCGAAATCAAATACACTGACTTCATAGATACCCCAATCAATTTCAATCGCAAATAAAAAACTATCCTTCGCTGGAGCTTGACGAAAAGCGATGGGCAGATAGGAGACAGGCGACTGGAAGACAAGTTGATAGCTGCCATCTTCCTGTGCTTTTAAAAAACTGACTCTCTCTTCGTAACGTTTATTGACATCAATGATAATGAGCTTTTCAAGGCTAGAGGCAATCTCAATTCGTTTGATAAAGTCAAATCCCTCGGCAATCTTGACTTCGCCTTCCTCCCGCAATAAATACACATTGCCGGTGCGATCCGACCATATAAGATTTTTCTCAAAGAAGACCATACTGGTCGGCACGGCATCGACAGGAAGGGATCTAGTCGGCTGGAAAAATTCATTATGAAAGACAAATCGCTGCTTCGCCCAATCATAGGAAACACCAGATTGCGCATCATGGGCAAACAGTGGCTGCGAATCATTATAGAAATCAGTCTTATCCACATCTTCAGTATCTACGAGTGTTAATTTTCCCTGGATACTGTTCGTCAAACTGTGAACATTCAATCCAGACTTGCCTGACACGACAATTGCTGTTTCATCGGCAATTAATTCAGCGACACCTGCGCTCTCTTCAAGCTTCAACAGGGGGCTTTGATCAAGGTAAGGATAAGGAGTTGGAGTGACGACAATCTCCCTTTCGGTATGATTGATCAGGTAATCTCGACTATAACTAGGACGAATCTGATTCAGTTGATTAAAACTGGAGCCAACTTGAGTCAAGCCCCAACCAATACCCGAATTTAGTCCCCATTGTGCCGAAACTTGATGAAGGCCATAATAATAGGCTGGCCCTAAGCTGTCGTGAACGACCAGACTTAACACATCGCCTTTTTTTCTGAAAAAAGAATTTTCAGGGGTATAGTCACTACCTATTTCGCCTGTATATTTGTATTGGCTTAAGGTATCTTCCTCAGGATTCCAACGAACGATACCGCATTCCCGATCGTTCCCCTCCTGGTTAAGAGTCACAGAAAAGCGGCCGACGATGACGACATTAGTTTCATCATGAAAATAGACATTTGTCACTCCACATGGCGGAGCCAGTTTCATGGCATATCGTGCCTGGAACTCAGGATTTTCTTGGAGTGATATAAGCTCGATCTGGTTGCGATGATAGAACACCAGGTATTGCTGATCATTGCTCACAACATAGTTTGGCCCGAAACCTGGTATACGCCCTTCAAGTTTACGGATTATCTTGACTTCAAGACTGCCCTGCCTTGTATCGAGCAGAAATAGTCCCTCATTTCCATAAACCAGCGAACGCCCATCTGGCAGCACGGTGATATTGCCCCGACGGACTGGTGTCGCCAGCTGGGTCCGTTTCTCACCTTGAATAGCAAGAAATTCACCTGTTATTTTTAAAGCTGCAATATCACCATTTTTCAAAAAAACAATATCTTGAATGCCCTCATCCAGCACGGACTTTGACTGAGATTCGACTAGGTAGGCCGTGCCATTTCCAGCGGCTGCCACAAAGCGATTCGAAAAAGGATCTGCCCACAACCGGTTGATGCCGCTTAAATCAAGTTCATAGCGCAAGGTAATATTTTCTTCCAAACGCCAGAAACTGCCAATCAGATCCCAATAGAGCGCCTCTCTTTCTTCATCCAGCGACAAAGTATCATACGCTTGCAGAGCTAGAGTGTAATTTTCCACGCCTTCCTGGGCTCTCTTCGCAAGCCCATACAAAGCGCTGTTCAGGAAGTTTTTCCGGATTAATTCAACTTCCTGCTGATGATAGACAGCAAAATTTTCCCTGATCACAGCTGAACGGTTGCCAGCTTGATCTTCTGCATAGTAATGCAGGGTCCAGATACCCTCCTGCGGCGCTGGGACGACATCCTGGACAAACTTATAATCCGTTTCCTGAAGGCAATGCGAAGCATTTTCAGAGCGAGCCAAACAATAATAGATCGCTTTGGGATACGCCTCATCTACGACAAAGTTGATGGCCTGGTCTGCATTCAATTTAAACAGATCATCACGAAGAACTTCCTGCTGCATTAAACTTGAACGAACAAGCGGCGCAGTGCGATCTATGATCAATTGGCAGCTATTGTTATATGTGGCCAATCCCTTTGCCAGTTCAAAAACATCAGCCGATTGAATCACTAGTTTGAAAGAGCCATCATCCAGATCAAAGCTCTCCAGAGACAGTGGCAGGGATGCGGAATTTAAGGATCGCCGCCCCACGAGTTGCTTGGTTTGATCGTAGATAAAAATCTCATGTAAAAAAAAGCCAAAATTTACCGCTTCCTGACGAACAAAGTCCAAGTCTAAAAGCCCGGCGCTATAAACAAGATTTTCCGGACATTTCATTTGCTCACTGAATTTTATCAAGCTGGAGCCTGATTTTAATTCTAAAAACTCCCGTCGGGGTGCAAATGACAAATCCAGGTTTTGGCTATCGGCAGGACTACGATAAATCAGCTTACCGCTAAATTCTAGGGGCACTTCAATACAGGCATCATTCAAAACTTTGAATGCTTGAACTTGACCATCTTCCATACCAACGGCATCGGTCAATTTTATATTATCACCGCTTATTGCTATATAGCGATAGGACTCGGATACTGATTCTCCACAGTAAAAGCGCGCGCTGTCCCAGGTGTTGTCCATATTTCTGCAACTCAGATGATTTATGGCAACAAGCAGCAAGGTGCAATAAAGTACTTTGATTGGCATACTGAACTCAATTAAGAAGGCTGCAAAGCAGCCTTCTTACACTTTTTTTCATTGATTAGTTGCGCAGCTTACCCGACCATTCGCCGGCAAATTCGAAGTCTGTTGGCCTGTCACTTGCCCAAAAAATACCTGCCAAATTCTCTCCAGCTACCGCTACTTTCAAGTAGCACCAAGCCACGCGACCGATCGTCCGTGACCCACTGGCAGGATCTGTCAGCCATTTTGCCAGTATCACAAATTCACAACTTGAAAGATTGACACCCGAACCCTCAAGCCGCTCTATATCAGCTTCGTCGTAAACTGCTGTGATAGGATTAAATACGAATTTAGTGATTTGAATTTCACCGTTCCGATTTCCATAAGAATACTTACCTTTGGAAGCTGCACCGTCTCTGAATCCTCTGCTAAATTCGATTTTTGATGGAACAGTCGATCCATTTGCAAAAATAGTATAGTAAGTATCACCACTTATCGGTCTATTAAAATCCAAGGCCTTAGCCTGCATAGAGCCCAAAAATAAACAAGCAAGAAAAATTCGCTTCAACATAGCTTCTCCGTTCATTCACCTAAATGATCAATTCTCAGCTTTGGATTTGCTGATAACAAGATCCGGACCATACAGGGCGAAAGCTAACGATAATTCATGATGTTGACAAGCAGGAAACGACACCCACAGCAGTATTTTCACGAGATCGAGGGGTGAGATGTATCAAGAGCAAAAGTCATAGTGGCATGACAAAACAAATCGTCAGATATCTCTTCGCTCTTGAAGATATGCTAGGAACTAGCTGTAGCGTAGATTTTCGTCGCAAAGACTTCGAAGAAAACTGAGATGGAATTAAAACTTTCGTATCAATCGATTTTCTTATTTTTTGCCGCAGTAAATTCATCCAAGCGAATCACCTTCGGCCGCCAACGACCAATCTTGATCTGACTCCAAGACACCGTCATCGGCTTTTGCTGCAACGCCAGACTTTTGATCAAACGCGAGCGAAGTTTCACACGCTTAGGCGACGACGGACGGGTAACTGCTTCTTCGATCTCATCACTACCATACAGATCCAGGGTCAGCCCGCGCTCTTGAATGACTTCGAAATATCCAGCCCCTAATTCATGGTAGCGAATATCGATTTTTTTTCTCGCCCAGAAATCCAGATCACCACCCGCTTCACTGAGCAGATATTTTTTAGTGATCCAATCGATACGGCCAATCAGAGAAAGCGGATCACTTGCCAAACGATCCAGAGTTTCTTCCCAGAGTCGGAGAAGTTCCAACACTTCCAGATCAAGCAGCTCATGCTCGTCTTTGACAATCTCTTGCATGCGTCGTAAGTACCAACGCTGAATATCCATCACCGACATCTCGCCACCATTTTGTAGAGGAATCATTTTCTCCAACGAGTCCTCCCGACTGACAATGGCTAAGGCCTCTCTCGGATTATTTATCTGCGGTGCATCATCAAGATAACCTTCATCGGCCATCCGCACCACAAGCCCTGTCAAACCAAGTTTTAAAAATTCAGCAAATTGGCAGCGATTGGAATCCGAAAACGACACCTGAAAACGCTGGCGACGAGCAAACAAATTGCGGAAAGACTCGAAGCGCAGCAGGAACATTTCCCAGACCGCCAATTCATATTCTTTAATGAGATTGCCGCAGTCAAAGAGAGGCTTATCCATCCGATGAATCGATTGCCGTCGGCGATTGGTGACAGCACTGCTTTTTTCCGAAAGACGAAACACTCCTTCTTCTTCAAGCGATCCTGCACCTGTTATCATCATCCGTGTGAGGAGAAACGCTTCCACCGCACGTTGCGGTTTTTTGAAGGCAAAAACATTATATATGCCAATCAGCGGCTTGTAGCTTAGCCAAAAAAGTGGATAGAAGAGATGGTACTCAAAGCGAAGCAAAAACTCTTCTGTGTCATGGGTTTCCAAATCAAGCTTTTGCGACCATTGACTGAGGCGTTTCACCAGGACTTGCAGATAGCGAAAGCCCCCTAGCATCTTATGCCCGATGAAACTGTTGCCAATCAGCATACCGATTTCCAAAAGCACCTTGGCCACAAAAATCATAAAAACAAACGGCACCAGCAAGACGATATAGACTAGTTTAGAAGCCAACGACAGTGGTAGATACAAAATCAAACCAAGCAGCATTCCCACATAGCTCAACCCAGGGGCAATCTCTGCATCGTAGTTTTCCTGACAACCGTATGTATTGCCTTCAAAATCACGGCTATTTTTAATCAGGCCCAGTTCACCTTCGATTCCCTCATTGGCCATCAATCTCTGCGCTAGCGGTATTGCTTTGAGCATCAAGCGTTCCTGCGCCCGCTGATAGAGAATTAATTCATGCGCACTGGCACACTCAGGTGTGGCGAACTCGATTAAACCTTTGCGCAAACTTTGTGGATGATGCTCGTAATAGACGGCACCGCCGTTTTCGACAAAAAATTGGTCCTGAATAAAATTACGTTTACCGGGTTTGGTATGAACGATCGATTTGATAGCTAAGGCAAGATATTCAAAGATGACTTTGTTGCCAGGATGTTGAACCCCAGCTCGGGGTTCAAATCGAATGGCAAGTTCAGTTTCTTGGCCAAAGAGACGGCGGCTCATTCACCACCCAAGTCTACCTTTGCGCCTTCCAGGAACTCTTTTGGGTTTTCTTCTGCATCCAGACGGATCAGCCGCATTGCTTCTGTTAAAACGTCTGGCGAGGCTTCTGTTTCCCAGGCTTTCAACGTATTTGATTTCATGAAACGGCCCTTTCACACAATCTGGGTTCATCATCTATAGGTATCGGTTCGGTAGTGGCATTTCAATAGGATTTTTTTTAGGAGAGCCGCGAAAAAAGGTAGGAAAAAACGCAAGAATGGCACTTAACTTACTAGAAATATTATGCGAACCGGACAAGATGTCCGGCTCGCAAACTGCTACGAATCTTAGCGCCTGGCGAAGGAGGAACCAGCAACGCCGGTTTCAGGCAGATATTGAATTTTGATATACCCAATTTTACCAGCCAGTGAGGCTTGGCTTAACTGTGCTTGAATCTGACCATTTTGAACTCTGACGCGAATCCCCGCACCGGTATTGACGAGGGCGAAACTGCCGTCGCTATCCTGGACGCCACCTTCGATCGATAGGATCGAGCTGACACCTGTCACAGTCCCGATCGTCACATAAGCGGGTCCTGTGCTATCAGGCGTAACGATCCGCTCCCAGCGACTTTCAACGGGCCGACCACCGATTAATGGTGCAGCCTGGTAAAAGCGATCACCAACTTTTAATAATTGGCCGCTTTGACAAACGGTCAACTCTTCCCCGTCACTGCAAGCTCGCAGCTCACCATCCTTAGCAAAATCACCGGCAGGTCCAGCAGGTCCCGCTGGCCCTTGCCCACCACTTTCACCACGGGGCCCAGACAGACCTTGTGGTCCGCGCTCCCCGGCAGGCCCCATCGGTCCTTGTGGTCCTTCCGGCCCGGCTGGCCCGACAGGTCCGACTTCACCTTGCGGACCCGGGTCACCTTGTGGACCACGCTCGCCTTGGCCACCGCTTTCTCCTCGTGGTCCGCGGGGTCCTATCGGTCCTTCGGGCCCTGCAGGACCAGTATCACCTTGCGGCCCCGCAGCTCCCTTCGGTCCCTCCAAACCCTCTGGCCCTGTCGGACCCACCGGCCCTTGCAAGCCTTGTGGTCCTCGTGGGCCTGCTGGTCCTTGTGGTCCGGTCGCACCCGGTTCGCCTCTTTCGCCTTCTGGTCCCATCGGCCCAGTTGCGCCAGGAACGCCTGGATCACCTGGATCACCTTTTGGTCCGGCACCACCGACTGGTCCGCGCGGTCCAACTGGTCCCATCGGCCCTTCCAGACCCGCATCACCTTTTTCACCAGGAGCCCCTCGCGGACCTTGAGCTCCTTCCGGTCCCATCGGTCCTTCCGGCCCCATCGCCCCTTCAGGCCCTTCTGGCCCCACGGGGCCTGTTTGGCCTGGCTCGCCCTGGAAACCACGGGGGCCTTGCTCACCTTGCTCGCCTGGTGCGCCTACTTCACCTTCCGGTCCGCGCGGTCCTTCGGGTCCAGTCGGACCCGAAGGACCTGTCGGTCCCGGTAATCCGGGTTCGCCACGAGGCCCGGTATCGCCTTTATCACCTGCAGGACCAGGTACGCCCTGAGACCCCGGCTCACCTGGATTGCCTGTATCACCTTTTTCACCGCGCGGCCCAGATGGACCTGGTATTCCTTCTTCCCCTTGCGGTCCAGCAGGACCTGCTGGACCAGTTAAACCTTGTGGCCCAACGGGACCAATCGGTCCTTGTAAGCCTGTTTCTCCTCTTGGCCCTTCTGGCCCTTCCGGTCCATCGAGCCCCCGTGGACCAATCGGCCCTGGTGCACCTTCAATGCCTTGTGAACCTGGCAGCCCCTGTGGCCCTGCTTCACCCGGATCACCTTGAGGACCACGCAAGCCTTGTGGCCCCGAATCGCCTTGCGGCCCTGGTTCACCTGCAGCACCCGGTTCCCCTCTTGGTCCAGTCGGTCCAGCCGGGCCACGTTCTCCCGTCGGTCCTGGTTCGCCTGTTGCGCCTGGCTCCCCCTTATCTCCCGCCGGTCCCGGTGCCCCCTGGGGACCTACGAAACCCCTTTCACCGCGATCTCCTTGAATACCGCGCGGGCCTTCCGGACCCGCAGGTCCTACCGCTCCGACGGGACCTGGATCTCCTGCACGCCCTCTCTCACCTGCTGGACCAGTCGGTCCAGCAGGACCTTCTTCCCCTGCGTAACCACGTGGCCCGATTTCACCTTGTGGTCCGCGCTCTCCCGGTGCTCCCGAAGGGCCGCGCGCGCCAGTTAAACCCCGTGGACCTTCGGGACCAATCGGCCCGACCGGACCTTCAATCCCTTGGGGACCTTGTGGGCCGGTATCACCTATAAATCCCCGCAAGCCCCGATCACCCTGTGGTCCAGGAGGACCGGGAGGGCCTACAGGGCCACGCTCACCTTGCGGACCGGGAGGGCCAGGAGGACCTTCTGGTCCTGGAGGTCCAACTTCGGCTAAGGCACTTTGATTGCTGAAAGGATCGGCCCGGAAAAAGGCCACATGGTGATGAATACCTTGCGAGCTGACACGAAAAGCTAATTGTGCTGATTCCGGAAAGCTTGTTGGTAAACTTAATTTTTTACCTAGCACGACCGGCACCACACAACTTTCGTCCACTCGGAGGCGTTGTTTTTCGCCTTCCCATAACATTTGACCTGAAGATTGATCGACGATGGCGATGTCGAGCAGAAGACTATCTTCACAAGTCTCCAGTTGCCGACAGGGACAGAGCTGTCCAAGATCCAAAATCCCCGCACGAAGTCCTGAAGCATTTTCTGCTCCAAGATTTTGTCCGACAGATCGCGGTTCCCCCGCATCCAAACGGTGATTGCGATTGAGATCAAACCCAACAGTTAAATCTTTTCGCTTGGAAAAGCCCATGCTTGGTTCCAATTGAACTTCGCCATGCACACGTGTGCCATGGCCAAGCCAATCGAACTGCAGCCCTGAAGTGTCGAGTGCTTGCTCTGAATCGATTCCTTCGATAAAGAGCGTCGCTGCTTCCAACACTTCGTGTGGCGCCTTACCAATAATTTCAAAATCAAAACGGTAGGCCTTGGTTTGGGCTTTACCAATTGGCAAAAGCACCGTCCACAAGGCGAGACTGACCCACAGATGTCGCAAAGCTGCCTCTCCCTATACTCGAATGATATTTTTGGAAATGCAGCTATTCTACTTAAGGCGCCGTTCATGATCAAGCAAGTGCTTTTGAATTGGCTTTTCTTGGGAAAGCGATTAGACTTTCCCAAACTTTGGACCACCCGGAAATACCTTATACAGCGTTTTTTCGCTGAAAATAAATCCTCATGTATCTGAATACACTGAGGTTTATTTTCAGCTCGCGCCTAGCCCAAGGCATTCCCGGATGGACCCAAAATAAAAAAGCACATGCCTGAAGATTTAGGTCAACTTAGGATTTTGGTCGATAAGAGCAATTTTCTTTTAGACATTCCCCAAAAAGATCGAGGCGATGATGTGTAAGTTTGAGGCCGTATTTTTTTGCGATCTCTTCCTGCAGTCTTTCAATTTCATCATTTTCAAATTCAATCACCCGATCACAGGTGACACAAATCAGATGATCATGATGGGAATTAGGCTGGGTGACTTCGAACACTGCTTTGCCATCAGCAAACTGTTTTTGTTCGACGAGACCGGCATCTTTCAATAAATTCAAAGTACGATAAATAGTGGCCAAGCCAGTATTCAATTGTTGATCGCGAGAATAGGCATGAAGATCTTCTGCACTCACGTGATCGTCCATTGCCAAAAACAACTCGATAATCGCATTGCGTTGCTTGCTCTGCTTCAAATTTTCCTTTGCGAGGTAAGCATTCAAGCGTTCCCAGAACCACTTGGTATTTCTTTTTTTCTTTGTCATGGAGCTTAGCTGCCTTTTGCCACGAAATGAGTGATGCTAACGCCCTCGAGTATAGGCAATATGAGGCCTAGCGTCCAGTGTCGGATACTGCGACTGGGCTGACATGGAGAATTTGGGTGGGGTTAGCCCTTTTCTTGCTGGGCTTCACGAATCATAGCTTTGACTTCGGACAAGCACATGCCGCAGTCGGTCCCTGCCTCACAGGCTTTTTGTAGCGAGCGCAAAGTGTGCCCGGGCTCTCTAAGTAAATCCTTAATTTTATTATCAGAAACACCCTTACACAGACATGTATACATCGCCTGCCTCCTCTTCATATTGCCCAATCTAGCAAAGATGAATCAAAAAATAAATAATAATGATAATAATTCTCATTATAATTCTAACTGGCGAAGAAGTCGAAATTTTTTGCAAAAAAAATCACGCCACAAGAAATAGCGTGATTTTGACTTATTTTTTTACCTTCTCACACGAGCTTAAGTCGAGCCATCCTCCGACTCGCGCAGGCTTTCCAAAACACCGCGATCATCCAAGGTCGTCAAATCACCACTCGACTCGCGACCGGCGACGATATCCCGTAGTAAACGTCGCATGATCTTTCCTGACCTGGTTTTCGGCAGAGAATCGGTAAAGCGAATTTCATCCGGCTTGGCGATCGCCCCGATATGATGCGCAACATGCTCACGCAGGTCTTTCTTCAAGGCATCACTTACTTGCTGGCTCTGCTTCAACACCACAAAACAAGCGATCGCTTGTCCTTTCAAGTCATCGGGTTTTGCCACCACCGCGGCCTCGGCAACGGATTCATGGCTGACCAGGGCGCTTTCAATTTCCATCGTCGACAGGCGATGTCCCGAGACGTTTAAGACGTCATCGATTCTGCCCATAATCCAAAAGTTACCATGCTCATCGCGCCGGGCGCCGTCACCGGAAAAATAGCAGCCTGGCACATGATTCCAGTAGGCTGCCTCATAACGCTCGGGATTTCCCCAAATGGTGCGCAGCATACTGGGCCAGGGTTTGCGAACGACCAGATAGCCACCCTGATTTGGCCCGAGGGAGCGCCCTGACTTATCAACGATATCCGCATCAATGCCAAAAAACGGCTTGGTTGCTGTACCGGGAGTGGTCGGCGTTGCTCCCGGCAACGGCGCGATCATGATGCAACCCGTTTCCGTCTGCCACCAGGTATCGACAATCGGACAGCGATTACCGCCTACTTTTTCGCGATACCAAAGCCAGGCCTTAGGATTAATTGGCTCGCCGACGGTTCCAAGCAGTCTGAGTGAGCTCAGATCCGATTTTTCCAACCACTCATCACCCCATTTCATAAAGGAGCGTATGGCTGTCGGCGCCGTATAAAAAATGCTGACGCGATATTTTTCAATCAACTGCCAGAACCTGCTTGGATCAGGAGCATTCGGCGCGCCTTCATAAATTAAAACCGTTGCCGCATTCGCCAATGGGCCGTAGGTCACGTAACTATGGCCGGTAACCCAACCGATATCTGCCGTACACCAGAAAATGTCTTCTTCTTTCAAGTCAAAGATCAAGCGACTGGTATAGGCTGTGCCAAGGAGATAACCTGCCGTGGTATGGAGGATGCCTTTCGGTTTTCCGGTGCTGCCAGAAGTATATAAAATGAACAAGGGGTGTTCACTATCAACCCATTCAGGTGGGCATTCGTTTGACGCCTGATTCACCACATCGTGCCACCAGACATCGCGCCCTTCCTGCATCGACACCTTTTCGCCGGTGCGTTTTAAGACCAAGCAGCGTTCAATGGTCGGTGAGTCTTGGAGCGCTTCATCGACAAGTTCTTTTAAGTTTAGAATTTCTCCACGGCGCCAAAGTCCATCGGCTGTGATCAAAAGCTTTGCTCCTGCATCCTGATTGCGCTCTGCCAGTGACTCCGCACTGAAACCGGCAAAAACTACGCTATGGACGGCGCCGATCCGAGCACAGGCTAGGACTGCAGCGACCAGTTCCGGCGTCATTGGCATATATATACTGACACGATCACCTGGTTTGACGCCCAAAGATTTTAATGCATTTCCACAACGGCTGACTTCATCGAGCAATTCGGCATAACTGACTTTGCGCGCATCACCGGGCTCCCCTTCCCAGATCAAAGCAGTTTTTTGTCCCAAGCCGTTTTTTACATGGCGATCGACACAGTTATAGCAGGCATTCAACTTCCCACCGACAAACCATTTGGCATATGGCGGTTGCCAATCCAATACTTGCTGATAGGCCTGATGCCAGTCGAGACTTGACTTCGCTTGCTCATCCCAAAAGCCTTCATAATCGCCTACCGATCTTTGCCAGGTCTTTTGATAGTCGACCATAGATGAGACATGGGCTTTGGCCTGAAATTCCGGCTGAGGCTGAAATAAGCGTGACTCATCGAGTAAGTGGTCAATGCGAGACTCTTGATCCATAAGATCCCCCTTTCGCAACAAATTCATGACAACTGTTGACTCGTATTTGCACTTATTGATCCGGGGAGAATACTCTCTCTAGGCAAGGAAAGCCAGGCGGAGTCTCCTTTATCCCGCTATTTCCCAATTTTTTTCTATGACTGAATGTCATGTAATTTTACCAGAAAATGTGGCATTCCCTTTCCTGACTTGATTTTGCGGGGGCAACAAGGCAATAGGAAGGCAGCGACCCTACATCGATACATAGGAGTACTCATGTCGCAAATTGAAGTACTAGAAGCCATTGCTAGCGCCAGACGCTCGGTACGAATCTATGATGAAACGATCCCGGTTCCAGATGACGTCATGCAACGCGCCATCGACCTAGCCCATTTAGCGCCCAATAGTAGCAACTTACAGCTTTGGGAATTTATCCGTGTGCGTGATCCCGAAACCAAGAAACAGCTTGCTCGCGCATGTCTGGATCAGAAAGCCGCGCAAACTTCGCAAGAAATGCTTGTCGTCGCTGCCAGGCGCGATCAATGGCGTTTACATGCGCAGATGAATGCGAATTGGGTGAGCAAGTCCAATCCACAAATGGAAAGTAAATACCGGCAAAATTGGCTGAACTATTATAAAAAACTCATGCCATTTATTTACACCAGCGATCCTCTCGGCATTCTTGGCTTTTGCAAATGGCTTTTTTTGACAGTGATCGGTTTTTTCCGCCCTATATATCGTGAGGTTTTGGAAAGCGATTTACGCATCATCGCTCATAAAAGCTGCGCCCTTGCAGCAGAAAATTTTATGCTGGCGATAAAAGCTCAAGGTTTTGACACTTGCCCAATGGAAGGATTTGATTCATGGCGGGCCAAACGCATCGTCAAACTGCCCTGGAACAGTGAGATCACCATGATCATCAGCGTTGGTAAAGCTGGAGCAAATGGAGGAGTTTATTCGGCCCGCTATCGCATCGATCGCTCAGAAACGGTGCGCACTATTTAGGTTCCATCCGGAAACTGCATTTCCGGACGTGGCAGCGTATGCTTCGCCAAAGAGAATTGTTGTGATTACAGCTCTTTGGCTCATACCAAAGGATCTCTCAGCCGATATCTAATTTCATACCCTGCTCATAGCCCGCTTCCAATCCAGCCTTCAATTGCCGATTGGTGGCAGCCGTCAGGCTGCTGATCGGCGTTTTCAGGATGATCTTTCTTGTCACCTTCTGTCCTGACTTTTCTTTCGTTAAAGCTTGCATGTTTTCAAAACTAAAGAGCCAACGCTCGCGCGTCTCTTCCTTAGAGCAGAAAAACATCTTGCGCACGCCACCATCAATGGCTCCCTGACAATGCGGGCTGAAATGAGTCACAAAGGGAATCAACGATGATTTGATAATAGGATGAAAAGCCAGCATTTTATCTTGTTTTTGTAAGATGTCTTCGATGACAAACTGAAAGGAAGGTAAACTTGTATAACCGACGAGAAATTTATCCAATCCTTGCTGACGAAAGACATCGTTGTCGACCATAAAAGGTTCGCACAGCTTCAGAACTTCCATTCCCCCCGTATCATAAGGCGGTAGAAAGCGGGAGATGCCGCTACGACTGCGAAAATGATTTCGACTAATCTGGTACCAATTTTCCACTTGCTTGGGACTTAGACCACTATAGGCTTGATAGGCTGCGAACGCACCGACGGAAACACCAGTGACGACATTGGGCACTAATTTTCGCTCCCGTAATGCCATCAACGTACCTACCAAAGTAATGCCTCGCAGACCACCAACTGTTAGCACAAACTCCAACATCGTATGACCCATCAGTTTTTTGTGACTGAAAATGAGACCGAAATCGGTCAGCACTAACAGTCTATCACAATCGACTAGTAGGACAATGCGCAAGATTCCAGGAAGCTTTGCCTGGTGGGGGGAGGGAAGCTGTGGCACTGATGCCTACGACTATTTCAGCACCAAATAGGCCCGCATAGTACAAAAGGCACCACATGGCCAAGTCCCCTAATTTTTCTCATTTTCTCACCTAAACTGCAAATGACGATTTTTTTTCTATCGTTGCTAAGACAGCGTCGGTGTTGAGATATTGCACTTATATTTACAAAATTATATGTATAGTCGCTAGTCTAGCTTTGCTAGCGGCCTCAGGAATCAGCTAAAAAAGCCGATCCTTCCTTTGAATTCCCTGCACACAAGCCTGTTTGCTGGCTGACTCCCATGGAGACAAGATATGTTCAAGCTTCGCCTTCTCGTCACGCTATGCTTCATCCAATCATGTCTGTGGCTTAGCTCTTGCGCAACCACCGCTGGAAAAAATGAACGTCCGGAAGACTTCACCAACGCACAAAGCATTTTCTGGGAAGTCTCAAAAGACGATCAAAAGCATTTTTTGATGGGAACCTTGCACGTTGGCGTCAATCTCGTCGATCTACCCCAGGAGGTTCTCGCTCACTTAGGCTCTTCTGAAAGTTTTATCGGCGAATTAAACTCATTTGAAATCGATCAAAGTATTATGCAACGCTATACTTTTTTACCCCGCGGTGAAACACTTAGCGCAAAGATTGGCAAGGATTATGTTGCCAAATTTAAGGCTATGCTTGACGAAAAAGAATTCCCCTATCAACCGCAAATCATTGAACGCTTAAGCCTCTATAGCGTTTATTCCACTTTGCTGGCGCTTGCAGCACAAGGCACGGAAGCTAGCGAAGAAAAGATGCAAGAGGAATCACCAAACGAGAAAAAGGATGACGATCAGGACGTGCATCCGTTAGTCCAACAGATCGATCAGGCGAGCATGCCCATCGACTTAAAACTGGCAGCCTTGGCCGGCAATCAAGGCTTAGAAATTCGTGGCTTTGAAAGCCTCGAAGATCAACTGCTGATGTTCCAAAAATTCTGCACGGCTGACAAAATCAAAACAATCATCGACCATAAGAACGAAGCGAAGGAATTAATACAGGGTTTATCAAGTGCCTATCAAAATAGCTCTAAAAAGCAAGCTCAAGATTCACAGGAGCAAGATGCCTTTGCCAATTTTATGGTCACCATGCTGCAATCGATGTCTGCGGAAGATCGCCGGATCTTGCTGCATGAGCGGAATCATCGCTGGATGAAAATATTCGAAAGTTTAACGGCAGGTCGCAGCAGCTTTATCGCCGTCGGCGCTGGTCACATACCAGGTGAAGATGGTCTAGTTACCCTGTTACGCAAGGCGGGCTACCAAGTCCGACCAGCTTTTTTGCAGGTCAAAGAGCAGACGGCAAACCTTTAAATGAGTGGGTCATGGGCGAATTTCGCCCTGACCTAAAACAATAAACTTACGCGCACATAGTTCATCCAATCCCATGGGGCCATAGGCATGCAACTTCGTTGTTGAGATTCCTAGCTCGGCGCCTAAACCTAACTGGCCACCATCATTGAATCTGGTCGATGCATTGATCAGCACACACGAGGCATCGACTTCCCGCAAAAAGCGCATGGCCAAGCTATGGTTTTCGGTAACGATCGCCTCACTATGCTGACTGCCATGAGCGCGAATAAAATCTAAGGCTTCGCCAAAGCCGGCCACGATTTTCAAACTGCAGGTTAAGGACAAATATTCCGTATCGAAGTCTTCGGCACTGGCTGCCTGGAGGTTGCTCGGCACGGACTCACCAAATAATGCGAGGCTTTCGGCACATGCTCGCACAGTCACGCCTTGCTCAGCGAATGCAGCGATCATCTCCGGTAACCACTCGGCAGCGATCGCCCGATCAACGATCAATCCTTCCATCGCGTTGCAAACACCGGGCCGCTGAACTTTCGCATTCAATACGATATCTTTTGCTTTCCTGCGATCAGCACTGGCCTCGACGTAGACATGGCAAATGCCTTGATAGTGTTGAATCACCGGCACCTTCGCATGCTGCACGACAGCCTGAATTAAAGCGATACCGCCTCGGGGAATAGCCAAATCGATCTGACCTTGCATGCCGAGTAAAGCATAAAGCAGCTCATGCTGCGGCTGATCGACAAACAAGACCGCATCCTTAGGCAAGTCATGAGCCTGTAAAGCTTGGTGAACCACATCGACAAAGGCCTGATTACTATGCAAAGCCTCTTTCCCACCACGTAAAATGACGGCATTGCCTGCCTTTAAACTCAAGGCAGCCGCATCAATGGTCACATTGGGGCGTGATTCATAAACCATCAGGATCAGTCCAAGGGGCACTTGCATTCGCCCGACGACAATACCCGTCGGGCGTTGCTGTAAATCCATCATTTTGCCAACCGGATCAGGCAGCATCACGATCTCAGCAACGCTAGAAGCAATAACAAGTAAACGATCACGATTTAAGCGCAAACGATCTAAACTTGACTCAGCAAGTCCAGCAGCCTTTGCCAAACTTAGATCTTTGGCATTTGCTTCCAGGATGAGCTCTTGTGTTTGTTCATCTTGCAATGCTCGCACAATATGGTCGAGTACGGAATTTTTCTGCTTGGTCGTCGCTGCAGCCATCGCCGACAAACTGTGTCTCGCCCGTTTGACCCAGTTCTGCGCTTGATTCTCTATACTAGTTTCCATCAGATTGCTTTACCTTCTTCTGTTTACAGGAGAGCCAGATCATCCCGGTGGATCAACTCATCAGGCAGGGGATAACCCATCCGTTCTGTAGCCGCATCCGATCGCAAACCCATGACTTCACGAGCTTCGTCTGCCGATAAACTGACAAGTCCACGAGCAAAGACCTGACTGTCACTTTCACAAACAATGTTCACCACAGCGCCGGGATCAAAATCCCCCTGCACATCGCGCACCCCAGCATATAAAAGACTGGCATGATGTTTCAAAGCCTTTGTCGCACCTGGATCAACGACGATACGACCGACAGCGCGCAGAGTATGAGCAATCCAACGCTTTCTGGCGGCAATGGGGTTACCCTTTGGTGCGGGCACAAAGGTGCCATGATCATTGCCGGACAACGCTTTGGCCAAGATATCATCGGTGCCGCCAGACAAGATCAAGGTCGCAGTACCGTGAAGTTTTGCTAATTTGGCAGCGTGAATTTTTGTAATCATGCCTCCGGTTCCCAACGCTCCCGCTGGGCCGGCGAGGGCCTGAACTTTATCATCAATATCCAATAGCTCAGCAATTCGCCTGGCATCCGCTACAAGGCTTGGGTCTGCTGTATACAAACCATCATGCCGGGTCAGCAGAACAAGAAGCTGACAGGTCAACAGGCCACTCACTTCCGCTGCCAATGCATCATTATCACCAAATTTGATTTCTTCCACCGCGACGGTGTCGTTTTCATTGATGATCGGCACCACGCCACTTGCCAGTAAACATTCCAAAGTCGCTCTTGCGTTCAAATAACGACGGCGGCTACGCATATCCTCGTGGGTGAGTAAAACTTGAGCAACCGTTCGCCCATGCTGGGCAAAAGCTCGCGACCAATTGGTTACCAGCACATTTTGACCGACGGCGGCGGCAGCCTGCAGGCTGGCAATGGCCCGAGGGCGAGTTTTCAAGCCTAGCGGTTCCAACCCTAAGGCGATAGCCCCCGAGCTCACCAAGATCACCTCCCGACCAGCTGCGACCAGCTGCGATATTTGCCAGGCAAATCCATGAAATGGATCATGAGAATTTTGCGCCAATAGTGATGAACCTATTTTTACCAGGATACGCTTGGCACCCCCTAGTTGCGGCCGGGTCATGACAGCTTGTCTACTTAACAAAATCTCCCCCTGCATCAGCTTCAGTACCAGGATTTCGTAGCAACCAGTATCGCTCTGTCACGGCGTAAAGTTCAAGTCATTGTCACAACAGCGCTGCCCCCATTCTACCGAATGGAATTGCCAGCTACCTGATGCGACTAGCTCCTTACCATCGCCAAAGCGTAAAAAGTTCGCTAGTATAATGTTTCAAAGTCCGATCTGATGCGAGGTAACTATGCCAGAACTAGCAAGTTGGAACGGGAAAATCAGCCCTCTTTCGGAAATCAGCATCCCTGCCACAGACCGCGGATTTTTGTTTGGTGATAGCGTCTATGAACTGGTGCGCGTTTATCATCAACAAGCATTTTTGCTGAAAGGCCATTTGGATCGCCTGGCAATCAGCCTGGCAGCGATTCGCATCACTTATCCTTTGGCGCAATTGGAGGCGCAAATTTCTGCACTCTTACAAGCATCAGCGCTCGAAGAAGGCATTATCTACGTCCAAATCACCCGTGGCGCTGCCCCGCGCAAACATGTTCCACCAGCTGATTTAACACCGAATTGTCTGATCTATGTTCAAAACTTGTCACGCCAGCCTACTCTGGTCAAACGGCAAAGTGGAATTAAAATCGCCACCACACAGGATTTGCGCCATAAACTATGCCATATCAAAAGCACTAACTTGCTCACCAATGTTTTAGCTTTGATGGATGCCGAGCAACAAGGCTATCAAGAAGTTTTACTCCTCGATGAAAAAGGCATGGTCCGTGAAGGGGCGCATAGTAATGTCGCCATAATTGAGAAAGACCGACTGGTCACCCCACCATTGCAGGAAAATATCCTCCCAGGCATCACCCGGCAGTTTATCCTCGAATTGGCCAAGACTTTGCATCTGAAAGTCGAGGAGCAAAGCTTCGATATGCAACGCCTGTTACAGGCTTCCGAGGTCATGCTCCTCGGTACAACGACCGAGCTGATGCCTGTTATTGAAATCGATGGCAACTGCATCGCCGATGGCAAACCTGGCGTTTGGTCCCAGGCATTGGCGCAAGCCTTCGATCAAGCTATCTGACCAGGACATATAGCGGCTACTGAATATTTCGGGAATACGAGATCACTCCTGCTGATTGCATGAAGGAATGTGAATGGGAATCATTCAAAATTGGAAAAAAGCGGTGAATACCAGAACGAATCTCGACTATCTTTTGTCGTCTATTTCGGCAGAAAAAAGTATTCGAGAGCGCCTTGACTGGTTTCAGGATCTCATGCACTGGATCAGTACACCGGGACAAATTAAATCCTCACAACTTGATTTTGCCAGCGGTCAAGGCCAGCTGGCACGTGTTCGTTACATCCTTCAGGTTTTACAACGCAATGAGGAATGGCGACGCGGAGTTTCTCGCACTCTGCGCTCGATCATTCGCGATACGGAAGCCGTCGACCTGTTTAGCGCTACGGGATTACCAAGCAACATGGGATTGGCTGCTGAGTTTACCGAGCGATTGATGAACAGTTGGCTACCTATTCCCCCAAGGGAAAAGGACTTAGGCGAGTTAATTACCAGCTGGTTTCCCAAGCCGGAATATGGTGCTTGGGTGGAAAAGCTCGATGACGATATCTTCAAACAGCTTCTCGATCTACTCTACTTTGACGAGAGTGAAGATGAAGCTGGTTGGAATACGCTGATGCGCGATATCGAAGACTCCCTCCTGCTGCTTGCCGCCCAGATACGTTCGCAGGGATTATCAGCAGAGCTGCGCAAACGATTCTCCAGTCATCGTCTCCGAGATTTACCCTTTTATGATCTTTCTCGTTTCACGCGTGCTTATATTGAAGCAAAAAACTATGCCAGCGATGAAGAAGCGGATCGCCAACTGGAAAATTTTCGCGCCGCCTTGCGCAATTGCAGCCGCGAAATCAGTTACGCCCATGATCATCTGCAGGAGTTTGGCATCAGCATCGGCGTAGTTTACCGATTGGAGCGTATGCGCGATGAGATCAGACGAGCAAGCACCCTATCTACCTTATTAAAAAAAGATGTGCCGCCGCGGACAATTATTAAATTTTTAAGTTATCTGGTTCTAAAAAGTGCCGCCAATCGCAGTCTTGTCGCCCTGATGCGGGAAAACTTCGCTATTCTATCCAAGCGCATCGTCGAGCGAAATGCCGAAGTTGGCAGTCATTACATCACCCGCACAAGTCGGGATTATTGGACTATGTTGAAAAAAGCCGCCGGTGGCGGCCTGATTACCGGCCCTGCTGTGGTGGCTAAAATTTTTGCTGAAACAGCTTTTCAGTCTTTGTTTTTAAAGGGCATGCTGACCTCCATTAACTATGCCGGTAGTTTTGTGGTGATTCAAGCCTGCAACTTTACACTGGCGACCAAGCAACCGGCAATGACTGCGCCGGCCCTTGCCCGAAGTATTGTCAAAACCGAAAAAGAAAATTCACTGGAACCATTACTAGACGAAATCAGCCATTTAACCCGCTCGCAAGCAGCTGCTGTTTTGGGTAACGTCGTGATGGTTTTGCCGACTGTGGCATTACTCCATTATTTGGCGATGATGATCACCGGCGAGCCTTTGATCAGTGCTCAAAAAAGTGCTGCCATTCTACAAAGCCATTCGATATTGGGAGCAACCCCTTTTTATGCTGCCTGCACCGGCGTTTTACTTTGGCTGTCGTCATTAATTGCTGGTTTTGTCGATAATTGGTCCACTTATCGGCAGGTGCCTGAAGCTTTTTCCAGCAATCGCGTTTTAAACATGACTTTCGGCCAGGCCAAAGTTGCAAAGTTTTCGGAATCCTTACGCAAGCACCTACCCGCACTCGGCGGCAATATCTCTTTAGGTTTCTTGTTAGGTATGACTCCACAAATTGTTAGTTTTCTGGGTCTAACGATCGATGTCCGGCACGTAACATTATCGACTGGGATGGTCGGCTTCGCTCTGTTCAGCTATGGTTTCGAGCAGGTCACTCATACTGAACTGGGATTGATACTACTGGGGCTGCTGATCATCGGCATTCTCAATGTCTTTGTTAGTTTCAGTTTGGCACTTGGTGTCGCCATTGGGTCGCGGCGTATACCTCCAGAAGATCGCTATCAAATTTACCGCGCCTTATTTTTGCGTTTTATCAGACGACCATTTAACTTTGTCTTACCAATTGGCATCCGTAAAGTTGAAGAAGTGCCTGATGAGCAGCACGCAGATAGTCAAGCTTCATGAGAACCAGCGAGCGTTTTTTAGTCGCAAAATATGCATTATGCGCCCTTATCGCGTCATAAATGCATATCTGATCTGAACTTATATTGATCCCCTGCAGTAGCTTCTGTATGACTAAGGAGGGTAATTAGCACCATGGGATAGAACTTCGGATCAGACTATTTCCGTGACATATTCCATGAAGGACAGGGGATCACGCTCGATGATACAAGACCAGCCACTTCGCATTTTGCTCATCGAAGACTCTGAAGATGACGGGATACTGATGCTAGCTGAGCTGAAAGCCGCAGGACTAAACCTGGTCAGTAAACGCGTCGAGGACGAGGCGGGATTACGCGCAGCCTTGCAAGAACAGACTTGGAATATCATTCTTACTGATTACACAATGCCACGCTTTAACGCACTACAGGCTTTATCCATTATCAAAGAGATGCAGCTCGATACCCCTTGCATCGTTGTCTCAGGCACGATCGGCGAAGAAACGGCCGTGACGGCGATGAAAGCTGGAGCCGTCGACTATTTTATGAAAGGTCGACTGCAGCGACTACCGTCAGCGATGGAACGACATCTGGCCGAACACAAGATGCGACAGGAAAAAAAGCGCGCTTTTGAAAAAATGCGGGTAATCGAGCGTCGTTTTCAAATTATGGCCGACTGCGCCCCGGTTTTAATCTGGATGTCCGACGCCACGACCAACAGTACCTTTTTCAATAAAGGTTGGCTTGATTTTACCGGTAGAAGCCTTGAAGAAGAGTATGGAAAAGGCTGGACCAAGAGCCTCCATCCTGACGATTTTGAAGAGGTCATGCAAACATACCTAACAGCCTTCCATGCTCGCCAGGAATATAAAATGGAATACCGCTTAAAGCGCCAGGATGGTGAGTATCGTTGGCTCATGGCGCACGGAATGCCACGCTTTGAAGAAAACAATAAATTTACCGGCTACATCGGCACCTGCATGGATATCACCGAACGCAAGCTTGCTGAGGCCGAACGCGAGGCCGCCTGGCAACGAGAAATGGCTGCCCGGCAAGAAGCTGAGCGCCTGAATCGCATCAAAGATGAGTTTTTAGCGACCCTTTCCCATGAACTACGCACACCCATGCATGCGATTACCGGATGGGCGGAGCTTTTAAGCCGTCAGCTTTTGGATGAGCAAGAGGCCGCTGAAGCGGCAACTGCAATTTACCAGAGCGCTCAAGCGCAAAATCAACTCATTTCAGACTTACTCGATATATCTGGAATGATCAGTGGCAAAGTTCACTTGGATGCCGCGCCGCTGGATATCATACATGTGATTCACTCCTGCCTGGAAACCATTCGCTTATCGGCGGAAGCGAAAGAGATTGATATTCAGCTCCATAGCGAATCGAAAATCAGCGCTATCAAAGGTGATGCGACCCGTTTCAAGCAGGTCATTTGGAACTTGTTATCCAATGCCATTAAATTCACCCCAAAGCATGGCCAGATAGATATTCACATCCGTCGCCAGCACTCGAATGTGGAGATCGAGGTCAAAGATAACGGCGAGGGAATCGAGACTGATTTTTTGCCCCATGTCTTTGATCGTTTCAGCCAATCCGACTCCAGCCTCACCCGACGCCACGGAGGATTGGGGATTGGCCTTTCCATCGTCCGCCATCTCGTAGAACTGCATGGCGGGCAAGTGGAGGCTTACAGCTTAGGTAAAAACCAAGGCGCAAGTTTTATCATTCGCCTACCGGTCTTGTCTGTTGCCCAAAGTCAAAACAGCAAGAAACAGGCGGATGAAAGAAAAGAACTCTTCAGCCAAGCTTTGCAAAATGAGGGGAACTTTTCTGAGAAGAAACTGGAAAAGCTCAAGATTCTGGTCGTCGATGACCAACCTGATGTCATTGGCTTGGTAAAAGCCGTGTTGCAGCGTCAAGGGGCCGAAGTGATCACCGCCGCCTCGGTGTGTGAAGCCCTTAAAGCTTTTGAAGTCCATCAACCAGACCTCCTTCTAAGCGATATTGGCATGCCTTATGAGGATGGCTACGATTTGATCCGAAAAATCCGTTCCCAGCAAAGTGGCCGCGGAGGATCAATTCCTGCCGTAGCGCTTAGCGCCCACATTCAGGAAGATGTCCGGCAAAAAGCTCTCAATGCTGGCTTCCATACCCACTTGGCAAAACCCATCGATGCCAGTTCACTCGTCGAAACCCTAGCACAGCTTAGCCAAATTCATGCCCCAACCCAGTTAAATTAGGCGCTATCGCAAGCTCGGCAGGTCGGGCAGAAATTTGCCCCTAGAATTTGACGGGATTTTGAGGGACTGCGATAATCATTCGACTCCAAATGCCATCTGCCGGGGGAACTGATGCGAAATCTTGTTGTCGCTCTGCCTTTGTCTATAATACTTGCCGTCGCTTTCCTTTATTCGCAAAATTTGCGAGCTGGCTTGCAGGTTGGTATCGCCACTGCCGACCTTACACCCCAGATCGATGCCAAACATCCGGTTTGGATGGCAGGCTTTGCCCGAGCTCGCCAAGCGCGCAGTATCGACGCCCCTCTCCTCGCCAGTGCCATCGTATTTTCCCAGCAAGGTAAAAGCTTGGGGCTCGTCAGCATCGATAGTATCGGTCTAGGCTTCTCGGATATTGCCGTGATCCGGCAAAGTTTACAAAAACAGAACATCGTCGATAATTTGATTGTGGCCAGTACTCACAGCCATCAAAGTCCGGATGTCATCGGCATTTGGGGCCAAGATGCTGCAAGCCCTGGTTGGAATGATGACTACATTGCACACTTGATTCAGCAAACCATTGCTGCTGTGAAAGAAGCTAAAAAAAAACAAACGCCAGCACAGCTGAAATTTAAGCGCCTCGATTTTCCACTAGAAGACAAACTCATGTTTGATTTTCGCCCACCAGAGGTCAAAGATCCGGGCGTTGTGCTTTTACAAGCGCTGCAGGGCGATCGCTCCTTAGGCTTGGTCGTTGTTTGGTCCAATCATCCAGAAGCAATGGGCGAAGAAAACACGGCTTTGAGCCCCGACTATCCTGCTTACTTACGTCAAGCTTTACATGAAGCTGGATATGGATCGACGATTTTTATGGTGGGCGCCATCGGTGGCCTCCTAAGCCCTGGCACTGATCAAGCGATCCCCGACAACCAGGGCCGCCTGATAACAAAAAAAGGTCAAGCCCGTGCCCAGGCGATTGGTCAACATTTAGCTCAACGAATTGGTCAAGCGATCCAGCAAAATGAGTTGCCGCCACTAAAAGTGAATAACATGAAATTTGCCGAAAAACCTTTGGCGATTCCTCTCAGCAACACCAGCTTCGAGCAGGCCATTGCTCAAGGATTGCTTCGCGGGCACGAAGTTAAAGACAAAAAAATCTTGACCCGAGTTAGTCTCATGCAACTAGGGGACATATTTTTTATCGGTGTACCCGGAGAAATTTTTCCGGAAATTATCTGGGGTGGCATTCCTCGATCAAAATTTACGGACTTCCCAGACGGGACGCGCGAAGAACCACCACTAGCCAAAGTTCTGGAGCCAGAGAAACTGGTCGTGATAGGTTTGGCTGATGATGAGCTGGGCTATATCATTCCCAAAACGTCTTGGGACACCAGGCCCCCCAATTTTCTCGGTGAAAAAAAACTTTTTTATGGTGAAGAAAATTCGATTGGACCTGAGGCAGCGCCAATGATACATCAAGCCCTTCTTGAATTGATAAAAAAGCTCTCCCCCTCTACTGAGCCTGAGACACTTCCGCAAAGTTCATCATCATCGCGATGATTTTTTTGATCACGATGATTAAACTTCATCATCTTCTGCAAATCTTTGCCAAATTTTTTAAGTAAGTCCTTGATTCCTTAAGGAACTGACGAACAGTTAAGCGGGCCCATGCCTGTGACTATGATGATGAACCTCACCTTCTCAAGAAAAACACCCAAGAATTAACTACATATTCGTAGGATTTTTAATCGCAGGAATAGACGATGTCCTCCTTCTCAGACAAGGATAAAAAGCCCCGTGTTTTCATTATGATACAGAAAATAATTCATACTTTCCTATTAGCAGCTAGCTGCGTCATTTTCGCAAAAAATCTCGACAAGCAATGACTGTGATGAAAACTTTGCTCCGCGGCTTCGCAAGTAAAGTGATTCAAATGTTTCTTAGCATTTGCTAATGAAGATCAGAACTATTTTCGAAAACATGGGGGTAATATGATTTTGTCTAAATCGCTAAGGAGTAAGTCCTTCATCGTTGGGCCGCTATTAATGGCCTTGCTTGCTCAAGGAGCAAATGCACAAACCGATGAAGCCGCTTCAGAGGGAGAAGAAAAAGCCGAAGTATTTCGGGTTACAGGCTCACGGATCAAACAAATCGATATGGAAAGTGCAAGTTCTGTCACCTTCTTTACCCGGGAAGATCTGGATAAATCAGGCTATGGAACCGTCGCTGACTTTCTGCGCAACTCGATTCCAAGTGGTTCAATGCTAACCGAAAACGAAACTTTGAACCAGGTGTCTGGTTCATCTAGTTTTGGCGGTCGCGATTTTACTGCAAATTATACACTGGTACTCCTGAACGGTCGACGTTTGCCGATCAATGCCATCGCCTCCGACTTTGTCGACTTAAACTTGATTCCGATGGCTGCCGTCGAAAGAATTGAATACTTAACCGATGGTGCTTCGGCGATTTACGGTTCGGATGCCATCTCCGGTGTATTGAATATCATCACCCGCAAAAAATTCGACGGTGTCAACGTCTCAACCCGTATCGGTGAAGCCGAACGCGGTGATGCGACGGAGACGTCATTTCAGGTGGTCGGTGGTAGCAGCACCAGTCGCAGCAATTTCTTGATCGCTGCTGATAGCTTCAAACGCGAACCAGCCTTCCCTCAGGATCGACCTCTGGCCAATTCTGCCATAGCTCCCGATGGCACAGACGGCCGTAGTCCTTATGGTTTACCCGGCTTTGTCGTCTTAGCTGATGGCTCCATTCAAGCCTTTCCCGACTGTCCTGCCGAGCAGCAAAATTCAGCTGGTCAGTGTATGTTTGATGTTGCCCCCCTCTACCAGACTTCACCGAAGTCCGAGCGACAAAGCATTTACACCATTTTTGATTATCGCTTGACCGACAGCGTCGAGTTTTTTGGTGAAGCACGCTATTCCAGAGCATATACTCATATTGCTAACGGTGCCGCGCCTGGTGGTGTTGCGCTTAAAGCTGATGCCGCAACAAACCCTTATGGCCAAGACATCACCTTATATCGCCGGTATGTTGACTTTGGTCCGCGCCGACAGGATGCAACGAACGAGGCATTCTCAACAGTCGCGGGATTACGTGGAGAATTAGGCGCTAACCACAGCTGGTCATTGGAAGCGACAAGCCATCGCCTGCGTAACTTGCAAGTCGGTGCTGGCGGTCAGATCAACTCACCTGCAGCTATCGAAGCTTTCAGTGATGGTACTCTTGATCCCTTCGCCTTTAACGCTTTTGATACACCGGAAAAAATTGCTGCCTTTAATGCCATCAATACCACTACTTTCCGTGAAGGTATTTCCCTTTTGCAGACTTACTCACTTGCTGTCGACGGTCAAACTCCGATCGAATTGCCAGGTGGATTTGTCGGTTACGCAACTGGTATCGAATTCCGCAAGGAAAGCTTCACCGATCGTTCCGATAACCTTTCTGCAGAAGGCCGCATTCTAGGTTCTGCCGGTTCGAACGGTGGTGGTAATCGCGAAAACGAAGCGGTTTACTTTGAAATCGCAGCTCCGGTTCTAAATAACCTCAGCCTGACGACTGCCGGCCGTTACGATAACATCGATAACAAGCATGACGCTTTCACCTACAAATTCGCCACGTCTTACTCCCCAATTGAAGCCTTAAAATTAAGGGCTTCTTACGGCACAGGCTTTAAGTCTGCCGACTTACACCAGCTCTTTTTAGGCTCATCCTTTGGTGTCACGCGGGCGATCGATCCACAAACTTGCGGTGACAACACCACACAGTGTGAAATCCGTACCATTTCCGGTGGTAACCGCGACCTGGAACCAGAAACATCGGTCTTTTATAACTTTGGCATCATTGGTCAGGTGACAGATGACCTCAACTTGAGCCTCGATTACTGGGATATTGAGATCGACAACAAGGTTAGCAGCTTGCCATTACAGGCAATCTTGAACGACCCAGCAAAATTTGGCGACTTGATTAACCGCGATCCGCAAGGTCGATTGAGTACCGAAGGCTCTTTTGTTCGCACCAACTTGCAGAACTTAAACAAGGAGACGAGTGCAGGTATCGAAGCTAAGTTGAGCTACGCTGCCAGCACCGGAATCGGTCAGTTGTCAAGCTCCTTGATTCTGAACAAACTTGTCAAATCAAAAGCTCAAAACACAGCTGCCGATCCACTCTGTGATTTCGCCAGCCAGTACAAAGGTGTTGATGGGCGTCTCACGACTCGCTGGAGTCAAGGAGGGATTGACACAAGTGCGACGATTCGCCACCAGTCAGGCTTTGACAGCTATTCAGGCGGCTTCACTGCTGGCACATGTGACCGCGTCAATCCTGACAGTAGGTTCGAAGTGGAGGCTACGACCGAACTGGACCTCGGCTTGACCTATCAGGCACCGTTTGCCACGATCTTCGGTGTTGGTATCAACAACGTCACGGATACAGAGCCAGCCTTTGACAAAAATGCCAACTGGCCTTGGTATAACCAGCAAAGCTATAGCAACATCGGTCGTTTCTACTACCTTTCCGCGACCCATGAATTCCGATAATGTTCACCACTCTATGATGAGCTAGGGGGGCCTATCCCCCAGCTCTCTTCCACTTCGCCCGTTTAGCGCAGAAAATCCATGGAATCTCTCGGCTTTTCCTGATAAGAGCACAGGTAAAACTTCGCCCGGGGAGGCACGCGTGGTGAACAAGCAGCACAAATTGCAGGAATCAACGGAAAAATCAGCACTTCTGACCGAGAAAATCCCGGAAATCCTCGCTCCTGCGGGTGGCCGGGCCCAGTTTTTTGCTGCTTTGCATGCCGGTGCCGATGCCGTCTACCTTGGCCTCAAGGAATTTAACGCCCGTGGCCGGGCGGAGAACTTTGATTTTGATGATCTACGAGAACTACTTCCCCTTGCGCGGCAATGCGGGATGCGGGTCTTGATCACCCTTAATATTTTAATCAAAGAGCTGGAGCTCGGTCGATTGATCGATGATCTCGCCCAACTGCAGTGGCTTGGCGTTGAAGCCGTCATCATTCAAGATCTCAGTGTGGCCCGGATCATCCGGCGCTTTTTCCCTTCCCTACGTATTCATGCCTCGACCCAGATGGCCATTCATAATGTACAAGGCGTCAAGGCCGCCGCGGCGCTCGGCTTTCGCCGGGTAGTTGTTGCCAGGGAGCTGACCGCTCAAGAGCTTCGTTTGATCCGGCGGGAAACCATGGATGCCGGAGTGGAAATCGAAGCTTTTTGTCATGGTAGCCTTTGCTATAGCTATAGCGGACTGTGCTTTTTTTCTGGAGCCGAAGATGCTCGCAGTGGCAATCGCGGAGAATGCGCCTATACATGCCGCAAACCTTATCGCGTCCTGAATGAGCCAGGCCATGGTTTCCTTTTTAGCATGAAAGACCTGGATACCAGCAAAGATTTGGAAAAGCTTGTTGCCGCAGGCATCGACACCTTAAAAATTGAAGGTCGAAAAAAAGATGCGCAATATGTTGCCACGGCTGTTGGTCTGTATCGTCAGGAATTAAATCGCATCTTTGGCCGCAATACCGCTCCGCAGGGGCGAAGTATCCAGCGCGATTTCCGTGATGATATGGCCTATAGCTTTCATCGGGAGACGACGAGCTTTTTTGTCAAAGGCCGCTATCATGAAAACGTCATCGATCTTGCAAATCCGACGCATAAAGGCAAAAAAATCGGTAAGGTTACTCGTGTTCAGGGACGCAGCATCGAAATTCAAGCGACAGCTCCAATGGAACGCTTTGACGGCTTGCGCATCGATCGCACCGGCCCAGCCTTTCATGCCAAGCCACAGCATGGCGAGCGCTTGCAGGGCTCGGTTTCCATCGCGGCACAAAAACGCTATGAGAACGAAGTTTGCCAATTTTCGCTGCGGGAATTCAGCATTTCCGGTCGTAAGACCAGTCACTGTCGCCCTGGTGAGAAACTTAGTATTCAACTAGCAAGTAATTTACCTCTTCCAAAAGTCGGTGACGAAGTCTTCAAGGTGAGGTCGAACGAACTGAAGCGTTCAACCGAAGCCATCAGCCAAGTGCCGCAGGAAATGCGGCTACGCCCAGCCTACCCGATCAAGATTGCCGTTCAACTAAAGCTGCATGCGGAAGAGCTCGTGATTCAAATCGAAGTGAGCTGCCAAAACACACCGCTCCATAGCCAAGTTTGGGCTTTACCCGCAATCGTCGCCAAGCAAAGCAGCAGTTTAAAGCAGGATTTGACCAACCAGCTTAGCATTTTCGGCGAGGTTGGCTTTCAGGCGCAAGTCGAGGTTACCGGCGAGGATCAGTTTTTTGTCCCGCGAAAACAGATTAAGGCGATCAAACAGGAACTGGCTGAAATTCTTCCCGAAGCCTTGTTAACTGCGACTAAAAATAGTCGACTGGCGGCACTGGATGGCATGGCTCAAGGCAAAAGCCCGCTTGCACCGCAGACTCAAGCCTGCTTTCAAGTAAAAGTCGATCGCCTGGCGAGCATCACGGCCATCGATCAATTTGCCAGCAGACACCAGGATATGTTGATCAATGAACTGATTTTTGAGCCAAAACGGGCGTTTCTTACGCAAAAACCGGCAGCCGAAATCCTGGCTGAGATCAGGGAAGTCTGCCAACGCCACTCGTGGCAGCTACGGCTTGCCATTCCCACGGTCTTACGTGCCTGGGACTTGGCGCAGTTAAAACCGTGGATTTTGGCGTTTCAGGCGATGGGAGGCAGGCATTATGAAATTGGCAATTTGGGAGCCTGGCAGCTATTGCAGGATATGGGTCTTGATTTAAGCGCATTGGATATTGCCAGTGACTTCAGCCTTTATGCCTTAAACAGCGAAGCCCTGGCGGAATATGTCGACTTAGGCATCAGTAAATCAGCACTATCGATTGAAGACGATGCTGACAACATCCAAAATAAACTGCGACGCTGGCCAAGCCTTGCCTTAAAACCACAGGTTATCCTCTACAAGGATACCCCGCTTTTCATTGCCGAAGCTTGTTCCCTCACCGCTTTGCATAATGGTTGTCCGACAGCAAAAGTCTGTGGCTACCGCACGCTGGAAATTGCCAATGACGCTGGTGAACGCTTTTTTGTGGCCCATGAGTCGTGCAAGTCCATCGTTTACGGCGCCGATGCGTTTGCCATCACCCAAGATCAAAAACGCTTATTGGAATGGGGCGTACAGGATTTTCGACTTGATTTTCTAACGCGGGAATATACAGCAGAAGCTCTCTTTGCTGTGCTTGAAGCAGCAAAAAAGTCCCAGCGCTTGGCTGGGACTTACCCCGGTAACTTTGAAAGGCAGTTACTCTAACCCCAAGACATTATCTGGCCGCACAAAAGCCCCAGAGGACTTCCCCTCCGCTGGCTAAAACAGCATTATCTGACGTGCCGCTTGCTTTGACAAGGGAGCCTTTCTGGCTCCAACTAGCATTCCATGAGCTGGAAATTTGCCCTTCGATCTCTAGTTCAATAAGCCAAGTGACAGCAGCGCCAGTTTCATTGCGAACGATGACATCACTACAATATCCCACTCCCCAATCATTTTTCATTTCCACACTGACTTTCAGCTCGCCAGAAGGAAGTTTGATCGGGCTATCATCAATCGGATCAGCGTCAGGATCAAAAACACTCGGACTACTGAGACGGTTTTTGATGAGAAGACCAGATTCAGTCAAGTCAGCATCGCTCCAACCACCCCTTTGGCTTGGAACCGGAAAAGCTGTCGGTTTTAGGATCGCCGATTCTTCATGCTCTGCTGACAAGGTCCAATTCACCCAGCTGATACCACGCTGATCCAAATAATCAAGCCAGCGTTGGGTTTCGGCAAGGTTCGGTTGACCATTACCACCATAGCTGGTTGAACCGAATTCTGTGACAAATAATCCCAGACCGGCGTCTAAGACTGCTTCAATTTTTGCACGGAAATTCACCAGTGGATGGGAAGCTGCGTAAAAGTGGAAGGTATACATGATATTGTTCGATTGAATCGGATCGGCGATCACCGTTTGCACCTCTTGACTCCAAACCGGTGTGCCAACGACGATGATGTTGTCGGAGTATTGGCGGATCACTGGCACAACTTGATCAGCGTAGCGCTTGATACTATCCCAGTTAACACCATTGGGTTCATTGCTGATCTCAAAAATCACTGCCGCTTCTTCGCCGTATTTTTGTGCCATTTCAGCAAAGAATGCCTTGGCTTCTTCGATGTAACGGTTTGGATCACCAGCATCATTGTGCACATGCCAATCGATCATCACATACATCTCAAGGTCGATCGCTGTGCGCACTAATTGCTCAAGAGTATATTTCACCGAGGCACTTTCGATATATCCTCCCTGTCCAAGATAGAGAGGAATCCGTATCAGTTCAGCTCCCCACTTTTCTTTGACTTCAAGCATCGCCTCACGGTTAGCGTAATACCAAGGTCGATCCCAATGGATACCATGAAAACTGAGTCCTCGCAGCTGGACAGGTGCCGCTGTATGTTGAGAAATCAACTGACCACGATCGTTGACAGAGAGTTTACCGTATTTCTGAACGGGACGATTAAGCTTCGTATCTGTGCTGATGACTCGTGGATCAGTTCCTTCATCAGTTTTGATTAGCGACACATCATCTAACCATAAAATAAACTGTGCTGCCTCAGCTTGTTTGCCCATAGGCCTACCGTAGTTGAGATCGAGCCGCACAAAATCATCATCAACCGGACTGGTGAATGAAAAACTGACTTTCTGCCATTCGCCATCCGTAATCGTCACCTCCTCTTCGAAGTAAACTTTGACGCCCGACTGATCATTGATCAAGCTTGCCACCAATGTGACCGGTGCTTCGGGGAGGTCTTTTTCTTCGATCTTCACCCAATAGCTCAACTCGTAGTTTTTATCTTTTTCCAGAACGATGCCATTTTGCAAAAGATGTGCATGCCAAGCCTGTTGGCCGCGATTGGTAACGGTAATTTTCGCCGCTTCGTTGACAAGTTCAAACTGCGAGTTCGCAAGTCGTGGACCATATTCATAGCTTTGATAAAAATCGGTTTGCTTCCAGTAGTCGGCCGAACTGGTAAAACTGCCGTTGCGAATCAGCTCAACATAAGCGACTTGTGACGAGCTTTCCAGCTCTTTGGCAGCAGCGAAAAATGAATGACTCGACATCAATGCTGTCAGCAGCAAAGTAGTCTGCCATCGACTTTGCTTTGATTTTTTCGTTTCGCTCATAGCGTCCCCCTATTCCGGCAAGGCTGAAAATCATGACTATCAATGGCTCAATCGATCAATCGATCAATCAGCGCTTGCTGTTAGCATAAAAATGTAATGTCATAAGGGAACAATAGTGGCACAAACTTGTCTACTTTAGTTTCTTGAAACAAAAAATTATGTTGGAAAGGCGGACTCGTCGTCTTAAAGAGGGGACGGTTTACGCTTCATGATATTCGTTGGAATATACGAACGTTCCAATTGTCCAGGTGGCGTCCAAAAAACTTCGAAGGCGATGCGATAACGCGGACCTTGAAAATATTCGATCGTCAACGTGTGCAGACCAGGCTCTAGTAAAATGCTTGCCGATTTTTCCTGCCAAGCATGTTGGCCATCATTATCAATCAGAAGTGCTTCATTGATAAATAATTTGCTGCCATCATCCGAGGCCAAATCAAAGTGATACCGTCCTGCCTGCTGCACGTCGATGTAAAATGCCATGCGCAAAGCAAACCATTCCACCAGATCATCGACTCCAGGAAAACCTTCCGTAAAATCCCGATCGGTAATATCGAGCTGTTTTAAGCAGACTTTTTTGATCGGCTCTAAATTGAGAAAGTCAGGAAGTGTTTCGGTTTGCGGTGGCAGGCGGTACAGGTCTGCGATGATGGCCCGATCTAAGTCAGCATCGCAATTTTTAAAGATGGGCTGATCTTCTGCTGGTACATCAAGCTCCGGCTTTTCCGTCGCAGGAATATTTTCCAGAGGCGGTGGTGGCTCTAAACGGGCAGTGCGATGGTTGTCTTGGCTATGAAAGTCTTGATTTTGGCAGGCCTGAACGCTGGTTAGTAACAAAAGACTGCCACCAAGCATGAAAAAAATTCTAGTCCGATTCCACATCCACATCATCCTTCTTCAGCATCAACAAGCAGCAAAGCGGCAGCAAGCGCCCTGCACAGCAATGTAACACAAAACCGCCCATAGTCAAGTTGACACAACAATATCAGGAAGAATCCGTTGAATTTCTTTTTTCACCATTGATTCATGCTAGTTATCGAGCATACCCCGGCTTATACGTCGATCTGAACCATAAGCAAAAAACCTCTGATATGATTCCATTTTTCTACAAATCGGCTATAGTGAGCCTCAAACCCGGATCAGAATTTTGGCCGTGCAAGTCATGAATGGCGTCATTCCCAGCGGATTCGTAGAAGCCGCGTCGGGAATCTGGGTGAATCGTTACTTCAAGCCCAGACGGCCCTTCGGTCCTGGGCTTGACAACTATGCGAGCGCAAAAAATTTCGGATCCGGCCTAAAAGTAGCAAAAAGAACGGCAAGGGGGAAAGCGTTGTGAAAGTCGCTGTAATTGGTGGTGGAGTTGCCGGCTGTATGGCTGCCTACACCTTAAAAAAAGCCGGACACCAGGTGAGTTTATTTGAGAAAGAGCCCTACCTCGGAGGTCGTACCCACACATTTCGCAAAGACGGCATTTGTCTGGATACAGGAGCCGGATTTTTTACCAATTTTTATCCGCAGCTCAAGGCCTTACTCGACGAATTGCAATTAAAAGAGGAGACCTCATCACTTGATCGGCGGTCTGGATTGGTTCACCGCAATCAGATTGCGACGCTGAAGGTGGGCTCCACCCTGTCCTTTTTAAGGTTTCCCTACCTTTCAACGCCTGAAAAATTACGTATGATCGCGTTTACCCTGGGATTAAGCTTGGATCGTAGCAAGCGGAACTTGACCGAAGCGGCGATTCTGCAAAAGGATGATGACCGCTCAATCGCTGAAGACGTCCGGCAGCAGCTTGGCGAAAACATCTACCAGTATCTCGTTCGCCCCAGTATCGAACCATTCTGGTATTTTAGTTGTGAAAAGGTAAGTCGCTCCCTGTTTCGGGCGCTAGGATCACGCGCAAGTGATGCAAAATTTTTCGTCTTTCAGCATGGTATTGATCGCATCTGTCAAAAACTAGCCGCAAACATCGCTTGTCATTTAGCGAGCCCGGTCAGTGAAATTCAGCTTCTGACAAATGGTCAACTGCGAGTTTGCTTTCGGCATGATGACCAGCAGGAGTCCGCCGACTTTGATCGTCTGGTGATCGCTAGTACGGCAAGTACTGCCCTCAGAATCTGTCAGCATTTACCGGAGAATATTTGTCCCGATTGGCAAAAGAATTTTCTTGCCAGCCAGGAATATGTTCCCAATATTCACGCCAGCTTTATCAGTCGTGCACTTAGCAAGAAACCAGCCTTCAGTTCCATGTTTCCCTGTGGCCCAGGTGAGTTTAACGTGGCAGCTCTTTCCTTTCACAGCGCTAAATACCCTCATCTAAGCCAAGCCAAGCAAGAATTAATCAGTGTCTATCTGAGTGAAGCAAGTAGTCGTGCCTTAATCGAAGCACAAAGCAGTACAAGCGAAATTTTTCAGCAATGCTATGCTATGGGCCGAGATTTTCATCCAGAACTTCCTCCTGATGCTAAACCATTTCACCTCGCAGTGCGTAAAGAAGCGATCCCTTTGCATGCCGTCGGTCGCTACCTTTCAGCCGCTCAATTTCAAGAGCAACAGAGCCCTCCCCTGGTCTTTGCTGGCGATTACCTGTCCACAGCGACCATCGACGGCGCTTTGACCAGTGGTGTGCGGGCCGCAGAGACGCTGCTACATAGTTCAGCCTAGTCAAAGGCGTGGAATAGGGACAAAGAGTGAAGATACCTGGCCTAGTTCTGCCAAAGGCTAGGTATCAAAGGATTTCTGCACACAAAAAAACTGCACTTCGACATTGAACAGGTTATGATGCAGCAGAATGTTGAACTTCAGGCGTTCTGTTGAAAGATCTATGCCTATAATGCCGTGTTGGGAGTGAGCTTTATGAAACTAGTCAGCTTAACAATATGTGCCTTCCTATCGCTTTCTTGCGCAGATTTTGATAAAAACGTCGATGACGTCATAAAAGTTGCGCAAAAAAACCTCCCCCCCACGCAAAGAGAATCGGTCATGGCCGCAAAGCAAGCCTTGGAGCAAGGCGTTATGACTGGCACGAACATGCTACAAAAGCCAGGTGGCTTTTTCCAATCAAGCTATAAAATACCTATCCCAAGCGAGCTGCAATCGACCACAAAATTGGCCCGACAGGTAGGCTTAGGTTCCTATATCGATGACTTTGAACGCAGTTTAAACCGCGCCGCTGAACAGGCAGTAAGCGCTGCCACACCCATTTTCAACGATGCGATCAAGCAATTAAGTTTTCAGGATATTGTCGATATACTGCAAGGGGCAGACAATGCCGCCACCAATTATTTCCGCAGGACGAGTGAGTCAAAGCTGGAAGAGGCCTTTATGCCCATTATCAGCGAGGCGACCAAGAAAAACGATGTGGCAAAAATTTATTCGCAAATCGTTCGCTCTATCCGCCCCGCAGCGCTGGCTGCCGGAGTTCAAATACCCGACATCAACCTCAATGATTATGTGACCAGCCAGGCGATTGATGCGTTGTTTTCCGAAATAGCTGTGCAGGAAAAGAAAATTCGGGAAAACCCCCAAGAGCAGACTTCGCAGTTACTGAAAAAAGTATTTTCTTACTATGAAGATCAGTCACCACAAACTTAGAAATGCAGCAAGAGCTGAGCGATCCGTGTTCTTAACCAAAGGCTGGGCTGAGTGGTATAGCCAGTCCAGGTCTTGATCACCTCACCCGACTCGTTGATCAGATAATAGCTTGGAAAGGCACTTAAACCTAAACTATCAGACATAAAATCAGGGCCAAGGATAACCGGAGTTTGCATCTCAGTTTCTTCGACAAACTCTTCTACATCCGCCTGCGTCTGCCAGCTCAAGGCCAAGGCATGCACCATGATCTTATCTGTAGCAAGACTATTAATATTACTGGCACTGATGCGACAAACACCGCACCAGGGAGCAAAGACATACAGCAAGGTTAATTGATCTTTGGACCACAGCTCGCGCGAATCACTGGTTAAGGTCGGAAATCTTCCTTGTAATAGATCAATTGGCAATTGGCCTTTCGTCATATTCCTTGCCTGCCACCATTCCAGACTTAGCAAAATAACAAGAAACATAGCCAAACTTGGCAGGTGACGACGCAGAAAGGATTTCACCATAGCTTTCTTCACTCCATGAGTCGAATTGAAAAAGCCTGCAGGCACCTTTTTAGCTTAAGTGAAAACCATCCTAACGTCAGCTGAAAAGCTTATTTTTCTTGGTCAGAATAGCGAAAAATTTCCGAGTAAACGGGGGCACCCAGCTTGCCTGCGGCATCACGTAGGCGTAAAGCTAAGCGAAATTCAAAGTTCTGCCCTAGGCCATCAAGCGGCAAAGCAAAGCTTTGATGAACAATGCGGAATGCTTGTCGCGAAGGGAAATAACTGCGAGCTGTTTGCCAGTTTTCCTGATCTAACTGGCGATAGTTCAAGTTCAATTCACCACCAGCACTTTGGGTCAAGGCCGAGAAGTTAATTTGCAACTGTCGGCCTTGGCGAACGATATCACTAATGCGTAAAACCTGGATTTCCTCTTCACTCAAAGCTATGGGTGGGACATTTAAAGCATCACGGCTATCAGGCCACGCCGCACTAAATCCGTCCCGACGGGCTAGCTCACGAAGCCCGGTGATATCATCATCGGTTAGGTACAGCTTACTGATGGATGATGAGGCGGCCATAATACTGTTAAAGTCGGGATGGGCGGAAGAAAACTGATGATCACAATTGCTTGGTCCTTCATATTGATCGCAAAGCCCCCAGACATGACCAAACTCATGCACCAAGACTGGTAGGGCGAGACTACGGCCGCGAGGATCAAGCTCTAAACGATCCCGTTCGATCATATTCTGCAGCAGTTGTTCAGCAGACAGGGATTCGCCTGTTAAGTCCTGTAAGCTGATCCAGCTTTGTTGCCGGCCATAAGGATCAGGACTTAGATTAAAATCGCGTAAAACCAAATGCCGTTGAAAGCGAACAACCTCACCCCGAAAGTTCGTCATCCATGAGCTTCCTGTCTGCCCCACTGCTCCGCCGGGCAAAGGAGAAAGGCCAACGACAAGATCAATATCGTCACCACACTCGGCATAGTAGCTTGCTCGCAACATATCCGAGGATTGGCTTTTATCTGGTTTGGCCAGGTTTTTTTGCAAGATTTCTACTGCAATTTCACGCCCAAGATAATGCGCCCAAATATTTATGGAAGCGATGATTTCACTGGAGATTCCCGGTAATTCATCCGCTAGATATTCCGGAAGACAGACGCGGTAACTATCATCAGGCTTTTGATTGATAAGAAATTGAGGGGCTTGCGGGTTGAGTCCCGAATTTGCAAGATGCCCCCATTGCAAATCGCTTGACTCATGTTCCTGGCAGGCTGTTAGACTTAAAATACCGAAAACTAGTCCAAAAAACAGATCTTTTCGCCGATTCCACTTCATCACCACAACTCCAGCTAATACCATACAGCGTCCATTCAGACTGGGTGACTATAATCAATAATAAGTGGAAGTCAATATGGGAGCGCTAAGCTAGGAGGATCGTTTTAAAGAAACTGGAGGGAATCATCTTAGTCTGTCCTGGTTACATCCGGCAGGAATTTTCTAAAAAATGCTGAATTTTTGTTTCGAGTCGCTCTTTTTTCATGATCTCTTTCACAGCCTCATCAAGTAAGGGAATAAGATGCCGGTGATTTTCATGGACATAGTGATAAGCGTCGATATTTTCCAGGGGAGGGTTGAGTGCAAAAATTTTTGCCGCCAAGCCGAGTTCGTTTATCATGCACAGCCCATTGACCCGACTAAAGATCACCACATCAACTCGATCAGCTTCTAACAGGCGGAAGAGTCGCTCTGGAGTTTCCACAACGGTCACGTCGGGAAAACCTGCCACATTGTTTTCACTAAAGCGCATGCCACTCATAATACCGATGCGTAGAGGCTTTAACACCTGCCAATTGGTAATTTTCAGGTTTTTGTTTTTGCTGAACACTGTCGCTGCAAATTGAAATATCGGCGTGGGAACGCGGGCCAAAGACTTATATTCCAAGCCGATCTCATAAATCCGGGACAACTCGGCATCAACATGGCCTTTACTTGACTCAATCAGGGCACGACGCCCCGGAAAGACGAGAAACTCGACATCCATTCCCACTGACCGATAGACTTTTTGCACCGTGTCCCGAATGATTAGATGATCGGGACATAACATGGTAGCAATTCGCAATCGTGTTTTTGCCCATGATACTTCTGCAAATACCATTAGCGGCAAAGTCCAAGTAATAAAGCAACACACAGCAAGCCAGATTTGTAGTGGGATGATTGAATCGAGCCGGCTTAATTTTTTTGAGGGATTCAATTAGGTCACCCATGTCACTAATACTCGAAACAAGTGTCTTGATAACTTACTGTTACATCATGCATGGTATGGAAACTCAACACCAACAAAAATGCATAGCCTATTCTGTTTATTATATATCTTCGTGCATAGAAGCTAAAGGTAATTACTTGAGAGAGTGCGTGCCAATCTTTGACCACTGATTGGTTTTTTCTTTTTTTGGGTGTAAGTACCAGTGCTGTGAAAATTCAACAGCTAATGCGGCATATTTTAGTCAAAATCACTTATTAGAAATCAGTCTCATTTCCTCTCGGCAACGCGTAACAGCTCACACGGAAGACATTAAGAAGATTGATCCCTAAGTTACGGCTTCCTGGTCCACTGCTTGCAATATCATCAGAGAAGTATGATTCAGGAAAATTTATCGAGAACTGATGAGGAAAAGGACATGACAAAGATAAAAAATGATCCACCATATGGTTCACAGCAAGTTAAACATGTCAATAAGCGGCCACCCTGGCAACTCTTAGCTTTTTTTGCCATCGCTGTTCTTCTCATTTTAGGTTTTTTCTCCTGGTTTTGGACGGCACAGGATGAAGTTAAACTCACCGAAGAATCGGATTCATCTATCATGGAAAACGTTCGCCCTAATGGTTTAGCGTATCAAGAAAACAAAGGGGAAGAATCGGGCATCGATTTAATGATAGGAGTCCGACCTGTTGATGAGGGAACCGTTGTTGAATTACTGCCAACGGTGGCTCCTTTAACCCAAGCTGGCCAGATCGTGCAAGCACGAGGTAAAATTAAACAAGTGATCACCCCATCGGCATTTACTTTAGATCGGCAAGTTGAAGGCCAAGTAGGTGGCGTCGATATTCTTGTTCTACATCGTGACGAAGAAATCTCAGGCGGTAAACTGGATGTCAACAAAATAGCAGTTGTCCAGGGAGAGTTAGTACGATTTAGTGCCGCAACCCTTGCACCAATTGTCGGTATGGGCTTAAGTGTAGAGGATTTAGAAAAATTTGAAGGAATGCCAACGATTATCACTTCCACGACTCTAAGTCACTAAACAGAAAAAACAGGCACGACGGGTACGACTGTGCCTGTTTTTCTATAAATTGGTGAATTAGCCGCATAGGATGGCCTATAACTTGACGATCATCTTACCGACGTTTTTGCCGGAGAAAAGCCCCAAAAAGCCTTCAACAGCATGATCTAAACCTTCAACCACAGTCTCTTTCGCCGATAATTGTCCCGCTTTCATCCAGCTTGCCATGCGTTCGACAAACTCTTCATGCAAATTGAGATGATCTGTAGCAATGAATCCCCGTAAACTTAGACGCTTGACAATGGCGTTGGTTAAGTTGCGTGGACCTTGAGCAACGTCGACATTGTTATATTGAGAAATCGCACCACATAAAGCAATGCGACCAAAATCTCGCATATGATCTAAGGCCGCTTCAAGATGATCGCCCCCGACATTATCAAAATAGACATCGAAACCAACACCAGCGACGCGTTTTAATTGCTCCGCGATCGGCGCATCGTGATAGTTGAGGACTTCATCAAAACCCAATTCATCACTTAGATACTTTGCCTTTTCCTGTGAACCACAGCTACCGACTACGTAACAGGACTTTGCTTTGGCAATCTGTCCGACCAATGTACCAACCGCACCAGCTGCGCCCGATACAAAAACCCTCTCGCCATCTTTTAGAGAGGCGATATGCAAAAGTCCAGCATAGGCTGTTAATCCAGGCATACCCAAGGCTCCCAGGTAAATGGATAGAGGCAAGCCAGGAATTTCCTTGATGCGATTCAAACCTTCAGGCGACGAGACGACAAAGCTTTCCCGCCACCCCTGAAAGTTCATCACATAGCTTCCCTCTGGCAGCTCTGGATGGCGACTTTTTTCGACGACACCGACGGCACCACCTGTCAGAGCTTCATTTAAAGGAAAGGGATCGATATAAGTTTTTTTTCCTGACATCCGTCCTCGCATATAAGGATCGACCGACATATACAGATTGCGTATCAATGCCGTTCCATCTTGCAAACTGTCGGAAATTTCTTTTTCCACCAGCTCAAAGTCGTCGGCTTGCGGCAATCCTTGCGGATAACGTTTTAATTGCACTTCACGCGAAATGTTCATGTTCTTCCTTTCCATGTGAATTTTTCTGCCTAACGCCACAACACTATTGACATAGCTATCTAATAGCAGTGTAATGGGGTTTTACCTTTTCTGCGCTCAGCAGTCCAAACACTTCACGCACTGAAAGCATAACGCTGAGCAAAAGACAGAGAATGACTACGAGGTTTGGCATGTCAGAAATTGATGGCTTTCACATCGACCCGCGACTTCTGCAGGGAAAAATTCATCTTCATCACTTACCGATGTGCCAGGTTTTGCTGGTAGATGACTGCCATTATCCTGCCTGGTTGCTGGCTGTGCCACGTCTGAATCAAATAACAGAACTGACTCAGCTTAGTCATGACGAGCAGCACAGACTTTGGCAAGAACTTGGCATACTCGCCGCCATCGTCAAAAAAATTTGTGAGCCTTGTAAGTTGAATATCGCCAGTTTGGGCAATATCGTTCCCCAGTTGCATATTCATATTACGGCTAGAAGACCAGACGACCCTGCCTGGCCTGGCCCTTGTTATGGCGCAGTCCCAGCAAAACCCTGGAACGCCGCCGACCTCGATCAGTTGAAACAAAAATTTTGCCACGAGATCAAAGTGATGGATATAGCGAGCAGGGAAGTAGCTCGCTAACGAGACCATTTTTCAGGCATTTGGGCACTTGCATAGGAGTTGATCATGATTACAGATATCGCCACACTACTTACACGAGCAGAGGAATTAGACCTTAAGTTAACAACAGATAAAACAGACTTCGATCGTTCCGGTCTGGATTTTTTGGTCTTGGATGCCACAGACGAGCACAATACTACGTGGATGGTTCGTACACCAAAACATCCCAAGGCCTATGAAGCCACCATTCATGAGAGTAAAATGCTCGAGTTTCTGCGCCCTCGTTTAAGCGTCGCTATTCCTGACTGGCGCTTGCATGAAACCGATATCATCGCCTACCCCCGTTTACCGGGTACTCCGGCTTGGACTTATCATCCACAAACAGGTCTGGTTTGGAATGGCCTTGATGTCAGCAACCCGCAAACGAATTTTCTAAAGTCGACGGCAGGTTTTTTAGCTCAGCTCCATAGTATGAACTCGACAGACCTACAAAATGCCGGTGCACGTTGCCGATCGATTGATCAGGTGCGCGAGACCATTCGGGAAGCCTGTGTGACGACGAGGCCCTTGCTCAATCCGACAGAGAGACTATGGCAACGTTGGCAAGACTGGCTTGAAGACGATTCTTATTGGCCAAAAGAAAACGCGCTGACCCATGGCGACTTCCACCCTGGGCACATGCTCTTGGATTCATCCTTGTCATTGATCGGAGTCCTTGATTGGACTGAAGCTGAACTCGCTGATCCGTCGGTTGACTTTGGTATTTTCTTTGGGTGTTTTGGGAAGGAACACTTGTTGAACTTTCTCGGACTATACTGTGAAGCTGGTGGCAAGGTTTATGACCGCCTGGCTGATCATGTCATGGAGCGCTGGGCTGCTTATGCTCCACTCGTCGCCCAATGGGGATTAAAAAACGATCAACAGGCGGTTGTTGAGCATGCGAAACAACATCTGGTCACAACCGAAACGCAGATGTTGGCTCTGACTAGCAGTTGATGCAAGCCGTGTAAGGCTGGTTTGATACCAGCCGCTGCTCAGCATAAAAACAAGTTCAAGTTAATTGAGCTTTTCGCGATGATCAAAGTTGCTCAGCAAATCGGCCATTTCATCCGCATGCTCCTCTTCCGTCTCCAATATGCTTTCCAACAGTCTACGGGTTGTCGGGTCCGATTCACCGATATAGCGTATCATTTGCGTGTAAGATTGAATCGCAATGCGTTCAGCGATTAGATTTTCTCTAATCATTTCTTCCAGACTATCGCATTCTTTATAATCAGAATGACCTCGCTTAGAAAAACTTTCCGGCGAAAGGTCAGGGTTGCCGCCAAGTTGCTTGATGCGATTGGCCAGTTGATTGGCATGCTCCTGCTCTTGGCTCGCATGGGAGGCAAAATGCTTTGCGACCGACTCCGAATGGATGCCTTCGGCTGCTATGGAATGCTGGGTGTAACGTAATACGCAAAGCCATTCTGTTGCTAAAGCAGCGTCCAAAAGGTGCAAAACTTTTTCGCGATCAGCTTGATAACTTGCCGTAACTGCACCTTCTTCAACTTTAGCACGAGCCTGCTGGCGAATATTTTCGATATCCAAAGTAAATTCTGTCATACAACTTTGCTCCTTCATGCGGGTGGAATTCTGCTTACGCCGAGAAATCTTTGGCAATGAACACACGGATCAGTCTTAAACCGATCAACGTTCACCCAGCAATTTTCCCGGGGTAAGCAGCCTCATGGGTTTTCATTTTGCAAAGCCTGTACCAGCAATTTTTCGGTCAATATCGACGTTTTTCCAGAGATTCTGCAATGTTTTTGTAGCAATCATCACGTCCGACCGTAGGTTAAAAACTACAGCCAGACAATTTTGAATAGTCAATTTTACTAGAAGCCAACTGTCCACAATCATTCCGGCTGATCGAGATCACGATAGGGATCCTCGCCAATCTCGTAGTCTAACGGCCTTTGCTCCGGATCGGAGTTAAGCATGGGGTCGTATCGCGGATCTGCCTCTGGTTCTAACAGCGGGTCATAACGGGGATCAGCTTCTGGTTCGAGCTGTGGATCGATACGTTGCTCCAGATCCTCGTCCTCCCCTTCCGGATAAGGATAAACTTCTTGGCCTTGTTCTTCATCAAGCTCCCAATCTGGATCCATGGGATCATCCATGGGAGGGTTGGCATTCGGATCAAGCTGCCGACGCAAGAGAGGGTCATCATAGGTTTGTGTGTCATCCACCTGTGAAAGTTCGCCCCATTCTTTCCGAAAATCGCGAAAGTCTAGTTCCCGATAACCCTCTTCGACGCGAAGCTGCGTTTGTTCATCTCTTTGCACGTCATTGGCCTCAACTCCCAGTCCAATTGCAGTCCATAAAAAAACTCCGGTAGATAGGACATACCACTTCATGGTCGCCTCCTTTTAGCGTTTAAGCTTTTCACGAGAGCAGAGCCTGTTGCAGACGTTTGCCACGTTTTCTTTTGCAGATTCGCTCTTGCTTGTGCTCACAAAGCAAACTGCGCTCTCAATACTTCCGGTGCAAAGGCAATACCAAAGTTTTTTTTTAACGATTTCCCATACAGACTCATGGTTTTGAGGCTGCCTTGTTTTTTTTTTGCATAATAATGCCTTGTATTCTTTTGGTCACAAACACAACCCACATCCTGTAGGCCGGCCAACACATCCTGAATCACAAAAGCTAAAATTGAAGAGACAGCATCCTTTGCCATGACAATGATCTGGCAAATGAATGTGTTCGCAAAAAGAGCCTAAATTCGGCGTTTTGATCTATAATAGCTGTATGAAAAGTTTTTGCTTAATCGCCACCTAGAATGACTCAATCGGGGAGTGGAATGCTCATGAAAAGGCTTGTTTTTTCGTCATGCTTGATTTTTAAGTTCTTCATTACCAGCAGCTTAGCTTACGCTGGCCCAACAACCGACATTCCCCAGCTGCCGAAAGGCTATCGTGCTTGGAGTCATACCAAATCCATGGTGATTCCTGACAAATCTCATGCACTTTATGGCTTCCACAATATCTATGCGAACCCCAAAGCCACTAGAGGCTTATTAAAAAAAGGTGGTTTTGAAAACGGCTCAGCTTTTGTCGTGTCGTTTTATGATGTTGTAGACAAAGACGGAACAGTCAATCAAGGCGCTAAAACGATGGACGCTGTCATGATAAAAGATGCCAAAGCAAAGGCGACCGGTGGGTGGTACTACGGCGTCTTTCAACCTAATGGCAAGCCAAAGCCGATCAATGCTGCAAAAGATTGCTTTGAGTGCCATAAGTCAGTCCAAGACAGTGACTATGTCTTCCACAAGTTCATCCGCTAATAAGCATCCAGGGGAGCTAGCTCCCCTTCCTCTTGATTCTAAGTTATTCTGACTATTATCTTGAATCTGGCTGCCGAATCCGATATTCTCCCCTCGGAAATTACGGAGCAGCAAAATGCCTAAGAAAAAAACCAACTTAAATCAAAAAGAACTGCTGGTGGCGATCGCTAGGGTCAATCGCGATCTGAGCACCTTACGTGATGTGAAAAGCCTGCTAGCAAAAGACGGCATCAAGCCCGATGAAGCGGACAAGGCCAAAGAAAGCAAGTTAATTCAAAGACTTATTGGTTATGAAAAGGATTTGAAGCGGCTGAAGCAAAATCCTAGTTCCTCTCAAGCTCGTCCTGAGAAATTTGCCAAGAGCAAGGCCAAACAGCGATTTGGTAAAACAGAGTCAATTTAACGTATCTAAAAGCTAAATTCACTTTCGGTAGTAGGAACGAATACGCGACAAATGGTCGTCTCTTTGTTCCACCTTCTCAACTTTTGTCGCCTGAGTTTTCTTCGCTTTCTTTTTCTTACTTTCAGCGTTTGTTGCACATCCGGAAATAATGGAAATAACAACGGCAAGTGTCGCAATCAGTTTCATGCACATCCTCTTTCTACAACAGCACCTTCCTCAACTAAAATGAGCGCTCGGGTTAACACCGTCTCCGCCAAGTCAAAAAAACTAGCTATATCATCAATTTTGATTTCAAACGGTGATTTTACCAGGGTTTCCAACGTTCCATCCAAAAGCCCAAGACCGAGGACAAAAAGTTGATCAGGGTTAGCTTCCGGCAGCACACCTTGTTGCAAGCCGTCTTCAATAATGTTCATGACAAAAAGTTTTAACGATCGAAAGCGATCGTAGTAGCGTTGCTGAATAGGTTCCCGCAGGGCTTTAATATCAATAGCATTGCGCAAGATCGAATAAGTCTTGTATCGGGCTAAATCAGCGAAGCAAAACTCGAAATAGCTGCGACAGAGAAAGCGGATCTGTGATTGAATGGAACGCTTACGATCCAGGACTTTAAGTTTCTCTTCCAAGTCAGTCAGGTAGGAGATACATAGCAGAGCAAAAATCTCGTGTTTACTCCGGACATGGAGATAAACGGTTCCCTTTGCCACGCCCAGTTTCTGCGCGATGGACTCAACACTAACTTTGCTGGGGCCCTGCTCGCGAAACAACTGATGGGCTATTTGCAACAACTCGGTCTCGCGTCGGCGAAAATCTTCCTCTTTGCGTAGGTTTACCATTTTCCATCCCTTCTGCCTGACGAACAGTCATAGGATGACTATCGGTCATTTTTAGCTAAAACTTTAGGATAAATGCAGTTTCGGAGATATTTTGTGATCTTAGCACCACAGGCTTCGAAACGAACAAGTTCGCCGTGCTTTTTATATGCTTCGACAAGCTCTAAACCTGTGAGTTTCAGATCTTCGCAGACAAGCCAAGAATGAGCAGCAGCTTCTTTTGCTTGCGGCAGACCGATTGACCAAACTTGAAGTTCTGAAAGGATTTTATCCCCCCAAAACTCGCTCGCGACTTTCGGAGGGAAAGAAGGATCTCTTATACCTTTGATTGCAAAAGGCGTTGCATCATATTTAAGCAACGTTCATCTTCTTGTATCAGGTTGCGCAAAGTTTTGCCGACAGCCTGACTCAACTGACCCTGGCTTTTGACAAATGATTGCAAGCGTCGCAGTTCGCTCTCGCTACAACTTAATGGTGCTAAGGCTCGTACGATACCAGCTGCAATATTCGGCGGAAAATTACCCATCACTTGCGGAAAGCTTTTGTAAAAATCCTCTGCATAAGCTAAGCGCAGTTGCTCCTGATGTGCAGGAAACATCGCGGACAGTATGATCCGTCGTTCAGCCACTGTCATCTTACTGTCTGCAGCAGTCGCTGAACCGATCCATTTAAGCTTTTCCTGTAAATTAGGTTGGATAACCTGAGCAGCAATGGCATTGCGTTTACCGCGAATGGATGGATCTTCTTTGCTGGCTTTTGCAAGTAAGGACTGGCTGCGTTTATCACCGAAAGACGCAAGAGTTTGCAGGATTTGCCAGCGCATATCCTGATCAAGCTGAAAATTAGGCAGCTTGACCTTTCCTGCATATAAAGCGATTAATTGATCATGCTGCTGCTTACTGCCAGCAAATCCTAGAAAGCTGTCTAACCAACTGATGCGCAATTGATCTGAGGTTTTTTGCTCACCAAGTTTTTGCCAAATAAGCTCCGCTAATTTTTGCTGCTTGGCTTTTGCTTCAGCTTTTAGTTCCTGATACTTTTCTGCATGCCGCAAGTAATCCTTTAAACCTGGCAAAGCGCGCATGATCAAGTTCTGAATATGCTCATCGTCTTCTTGGGGCAGGTGATGAATCAGCAAGTCGGCGAAGGAAAAAGCAGTCATTCGAGTTGCAATCACCGCCTCCCAAAGATCGCGCCAGATCATAAGTCGCAAAAAAGGATCTTCGATACGGGCTAAATTCTTCTGCCAGCCCGGCATGTCCTGGCTTAAGTCAACAATAACGTAATCCTGATCTTGGTAATTCGGATAAACCAGCTCCGGACAGGCTTCTGATTGCTTCAGTTCGATCTCTGTAACTGCTCCCTGATAGCGTATATTTAACACTCTGGAAACCTGTAGAACACCTTCTTTGCCAGGCGCAAGCAGAGCAAGATTTGCCGCATGCGAGCGGAGTGTCGGCTGGTCTTTTGGGGCGCTTTGCCGAATCACCAGTTTTTTCAGCTGCGAATTTTCACAGACTGGTGTGACTTGGATTTGATTGACACCTGCTGTCTGCAACCACTCATTGGCAAATGAATCTAATGGTCGACCATAGGCATGAGCTAAAGACTGAATAAAATCTTCCCGCACGGTGGTTTGATAGGCAAAGTTTTTAAAGTAATGGGCTAAGCCTGCACGAAATTTTTCTTCGCCCATATAAAAACGCAAGAGTTTTAAAAATGAAGCTCCCTTGCCATAAGTAATACCGTCAAAATTGGAAAAGGCGTGGAGAGTATCCGGAATATCGGCCTCAATCGGATGGGTTGTATCAAGCTGGTCGGTATAGTAAGCCCAAGACTTTGTGCTTCGCAAAAAGCTCTGCCATGAGTCTTCGAACTCGGTCGCTTCCACCAAAGCTAGATGAGCCATAAAGGTGGCAAAGCTTTCGTTTAACCATAGATCGTTCCACCATTCCATCGTTACCAGATTGCCAAACCACATATGCGCGAGTTCATGAAGGATGGTATTGGCCAAGGAGCGTCGTTCTTCATAGCTTGCTGCACGACGCTTAATAAAACGCTCCGAAAAGGTCACACTGGCAACATTTTCCATAGCTCCGGCGTTAAAGTCAGGAACGACGATCTGATCGTATTTATGGAAAGGATAAGGAAATTCGAAATACCGATCGAAGAATTCAAAACCTTGCTTCGTCACTGGAAACCAGTCTTTTGGCTCAACGAATTGAGCAAGACTTTGCCTTGCAAAAAGTCGTAATGCTATCTTACCGGCCTGATCTTCCCACTTCACATATGGGCCGGCATGGAGGGAAAAAATGTAAGTGGAAAAGCGTTCCGTCTGCGGAAAATACCAGCGCTTGCGTTTGTCGGAGAGAGTCTCGATGCGGTTTTCCCGACTTGCCGAAATCACCTGCCAATTCTCGGGAGCGATAACATCCATGGTATAGCTAGCTTTTAGGTCAGGCTGATCAAACGAGGGAAAGAGCTGGTTGGCATCGAATGGCTGAAACTGAGTAAATAGATAGGTATGTCCGTCTTCCGGATCTTTGAAGCGATACAATCCGGAACCGGTTCGGCTATATGATCGCGTATATTTCACCCGGACTTCATTGTCACCAGATTTTAGAAACGATGCAGGTAACGGAATGCGCCGCGCGTCATAATTGACTTGAGTCAGGTGCTTGCCATTGATCACCAGGTTCTCAACCTGACCACCATGGAAATCCAGAAATGTCGCCTGCGGCTTTTTCATCTGAAAGCTTACTCTGCTTTCTCCTTGAAACTTATCACCTTCGCCGCTCAGATCGATCGAAAGCTGATAGTCGACGTTTTGAATGGCAGCCTTGCGAGTTTTAGCCTCATTCTGTGTCAAGTTCGCGTTCGGCAGAGCTTGCGCATAAACAGACGGGATGGCGTAGAAAAGCAGGCTGGCGCCAAGTAGCGTCCAGAAGTGACGAAGCAAGGGCATGAGTCAGGTCCTTTCATTTACTGGTCATCTTGTGACACTCGTAGGGTTGAAAAATTTCCGACAAAATACCACAAAAGATCCCAAGCACAAAAAGCAAAAACTTGCGTCACAATGTTCGCCACCCTGATCTGCCTGCCCCGAGCTCCTGTCAAAAATATTGACAGCTGCCGGTTGCCGCCACAAGAATTTCGCCATTCCATGCTGGGTTCAGACAGCTATCAATTGAAAAATGCTGTCTATTTTATTCACTGGCTAAGTGGAATACGCCTTGCTTTGTGGGCAACGAGGATAGGCTGGCTTTTGTTTTAAAGCATCCTTTCTGAAAGCACTTTTTTTGTATTGCTCCTGATTTGTTGTGTTCTTGTTGTTGATTGTTGCTGTTGTCCTGGAGTGCTAAAAACTGATGTATACCAACCATCGTTCCTATGGAATCTTCTTCCTATTGTTATTACCAATTTTCCTTGCGTGTGCACCGACCGCCACTCCTTGGGATATCGACATCCCGGAGAAGTACCGCAATTTAACGACAGAAAATTTGCAGCGTTTACCACAAACTCGAAGCAGTCATCTGCCCTTTACTTTTGCCATAATTGGCGACCCCCAAGGTACACCGGGCGACTTTCATACGACCCTCGATCGTATTAATGATAACCAGGAAGTGGCCTTTGCTCTGGTTCTGGGCGACATGACAGATTATGGACTCAAACACGAATATGTGTGGGCTGCGGAAGCCATTCAACGATCGCAAGTACCTGTCATGACCGTCATTGGCAACCATGATGCGATTTCCTTTGGCAAAAAGATTTATCAAAGCATGTTTGGAGCGTTTAACTATACCTTCGAATATTCCGGTATTCGCTTTGTGATGTGGAATAATAACCTTTTGGAATTTGGTGAAACCAACTTCGACTGGCTGACAGAAGTCAGTGATGAGCGCAGTATCATCGCTTCGCATATACCGCCAGTGGTGGATATTCATAATGCCGAACAGATTATAGAATGGCAAAAAATCAACGAAAATGCCGGCATCATCAGCTCATTGCATGGTCATAGAGGAGGTCAACGGTCTTTTTACTGGCAGGAGAAAGATGTCCCCTATTATGTTGTTGCCAGAAATCGCGGCGGCTATTACGCACTAGTCACTGTCACGGAAGAACATGAGGTTAAAATCAAACACTGCCAAACGGTTTGTCAGGAGGAAGGTCTATGATAAGCCCCTTCCATCCCGGTAAGTTTTTACGTCATTTATATCTCGTCATGGCGCTAGCTTATCTTTCAGCACCAGCAAAAGCGGACACGGAAGACTGGTGGTTGCCAGAAAACATGCTCGTCCAAAGCCTGGGTTATCAGGGGGCAATTAGCTTAGGTGGCAGTTATGAGATCACAGATTGGTATGCACTCGATTTGCTCTACGGCTATTCCTCAAGTGCTATCAGCGGACATACTGTGCAGCTACTCACCGTCAAAAACCGATTTTTTTGGACCGGAGGATATCTTGAATCCGATCTAGCCAGCCGTGTTTATTTGGGTATTGGCTTCATCAATGGCTTAAATTCCGGTCTTTTCTATCGTTTACCGGATCGCTATCCTCGCGGCTACTATGCACCTACTGCTTTGCGTAGCAGTCTCCACCTAGGCTGGGAAGGCCGCCTGTCACAAAAGTGGTCAACCTATGGAGAATTGGTCTACCTGGATTCGGAGTGGGCACCGGCATTGGTTCATTCGCAGAGTATGAATTTCCGCGAATTTGGCAGCTTCGCCTTAGGACTAAGCATGAGCCTTCCCTAAGTTCGGGCTCATGCGAGTTTCCGCAGTTGTTTTTGCCCGCATTTTTATCTTATTTGAATGATTCAATAAATCTATCCTTTAGCCATTTGCCGCATTAAGTTTTTTGCCACTTCTGACGTTGTATGCCCGTCACGAAGCACGATCACCGGCATAAGCCTATCTATTCCAACTACTACATTGGGCAGATGGTTTTGGCCTTGTCGGAGACATTCATTTTAGGGGATCAAAGATGAAATCATGGGCCTGGATTAGCGTCGTTTTTCTTTTGACTGTGAGTCAACTCGCTTGCCAACCGCAAATTCGCTACCAAAAATCTACAGCGACGCAGGAAAGTTCCAGCAATAATAACAACGACAGCATTCCAGACGAGACCAGCGAAGAGGATATTGCTCCGCAAGAGGAAGCGCCGGAAGAACCACAAATACCAGCAGGAAATGCCGCCGCAGGTCCAGCTACCGGTCAGGTGGTGGCCCGTACTTTGATCGTTCCGCCTGTACAAACAGGGCGTTATCAGCCGAACCGCTTGCAGGCAATTTGGGTGACGGATATGAATAATCAACGGATCCGAAGCTTAGACGCGAATCCTGGCAGGAGACCCCAGCATTTGCGCCAATGGCGTGTTGCCAATGCTGCCCAGGTTGATGGTTTTACAGGGGCGACCATTACCGCTTACAACCCTGAACCAGTTGAAATTATGTGGGATTTACTTGATCAAAACAACAGTCCGGTAAATTTTGGCAACTATAAACTTTGGTTTGAACAAACCCAAAGCAATACGAACGATAACTTTCAAGACGGTGATCCAGGTTATGCCGTCTATTCCCTCATGATCACGGTTAGTCCGGATGGATTTTCGGTGACTGATAATAATCACCCGGCATTTACCAATATCGAAGTCAATCATACCCCATAAAACGGTGGGCTTACCCTAGAGGCTAGACTTCGCTATAATAAAAATTCTTCTTGTAACAAAGATGATTTGACTGGAGTAAGCTGCTTGAATCGAGAAAAAATGACGGCAGCAGTGATTTTCGTTTCCATAACGTTCATCATTCTATTTGATATCATTCATGATGTGCAGATTCGCACTAGCACCGAACATATTATCATCGAATTGATCCTCATATCGCTTTCAACTTTGGGCGGATCTTATCTGATCCGCTCCTTACTTCAAGACATGAAGCATCAGTTAAATGCAACAAACAAAATCGCTCACCAGTATAAAAAAGAAGCTGACTCCTGGCGCGAACAAGTAAAGGCCCTGATTCAAGGTCTTGGCCAAGAGATTGATGCGCAATTTGACAAATGGGGCTTTTCCAGTGCCGAAAAAGCTGTCGCTCTCTTACTGATTAAGGGCCTTGCGATTCGCGAAATCGCCGAAATTCGCCAGGTTAAGGAAAAAACCATTCGCCAGCAATGCCTGAATATCTATCAAAAAGCTGGCATCAAAAGTCGACCGGAATTAACTGCTTTTTTCCTCGAAGACCTCCTCCAACCGCGATCATAAGGTAGCGGTAAAGCCTCGCCACCCCACCCAAAACGACTATAAAAAATTTTCAGACTCTCTTGCAATATAAAGCAACTTGGAGCGTCTTATGGGCAAGACACCACTTTGGAGTCGAGAAATATAACTGAGACCTATTCCGAATAGTTCGAATATCATCATTATTTTTAGATGTTTAGGAGACTACATGCGTATTCTACTCTCTACACTAGCACTATCTTGCAGCCTCGCTGCCTGCGACAGAAAAGATAACAAGCCTTATCGTCATACCCCTGTAGCAAAACAATCAAATAATCAACAATTGACCGACAAAGCTGTCTTGGAGAGCGAGTTAGACTTGAATGAGTATAGCTTGATCGGCAGTCGATTTACCGGTACCTATCTAACCATCCATGACAGTCAGATTTATAACGTCGATGAGCAAGAAGAACTCATGGAACCCTTGCAAATGGTCTATCAAAAGAATGGCAGCGCCGAAGAAATCGTCGTTGTCAGCCTGCCGAAGCGCCCGCAGCATTTATCTGCCATCAATGAAGACTATCTTCTGCTTTCCCGCCCATCATATGACTATTATGATAGCGCTACTTATACCACCAAGTCATTTCCTGCGGACGGCTTTCTGATTAACAGCAAAACAGGTAGTTCTTGGAAAATCGAAGATTTTATGCCGCTACCAGGAAGCGTGCAGGCTGTGAGCGATGGTTTCCATAAAAAGCTGGTTTTTATCGGCCGACGCAGCAATAGTGACTACCAGCCTTGTGCGGACGACAAGGATAAAGAGCTCTACAACTGGATCTCGGACGAGTCGTTTTGCTCATCTTCATTATCAGGTGAAAATGATGTTGTCGTCAGTATTGACTACACGGACCTGAGTCAAGTGACTCTCACCCCGTTAACAACTGCCATTCAAAACGAAAATATTCTGAAATTTTTTTTTGATCAAAATGGGAATATCCTGCTTAAAACTGAATTTCGCCAAAGCCTAGGTGACAACTCTTACACCTATACTGATCGTATCTATGCTATTGTGCAAAATGGCCAAAGTCCGCTGATCAATATCGCCCCAACCCTATCTGATGATCAATGGCGAAGTTCTCGTTTGCACCAAGATGCATTGGGTCGGATTTGGTATGTAAAGCATAACTATACCGACTACAAAAACGTGATTGAGCTTTATCAACTATCCATTACGATTCGCCAAGGTCGTGCTGTTGTTGACGAGCAGCTTGTGGGATCGGCAAGTCTCGAAAATACTCCTTACTTTAGAGGCGATGTTTATTCACAATTTATTCATGGCAATCTTCATATTATCGTCGGTGATACTGTGATTCAATTGAATGGGGCGACTCAGGAAGTCAAAGCTTATTCTGATGGTGAGTACGAACAATATGTCATCAAGACAATAGCCCATGAAACTTCAGGTCAGCTTCTCAACTGGTATCGGTTGACGAACAGCCAGTTTCATCAATTCAAAGTTTTTCATACGGCAAGCATGGAAGAGCTGAATATCGATAGCTCCATGCTTTATGGGGAAGTTTTGGTAGAAAGCATTCATGAAGACGAGTTGGGAGTGGTTCACTTTACAATGGTCGAAGCCGATAAAGTGCGGCATTATTCTTACCATGCTGATATTTTACAGATCAAATTGATAAAGACCGAACGTCGCGATGTCGACAACCGCATCCGTATCTTAGTCGAGGTGAAGCCGATCAACTGATCGCCACATAGCAAACTCCAATTTTCAAGGCCTCATCGATTGAGGCCTTTTTTTCTGTCTTGCCTACATAATCCTACTCAAAGATCAGCCGTCGTCGATTCTCTCTACCCGCATTTATAAGCTTGATGTAAAAATAAGGCGTGGAACGCGGCTCCCCGTTTCTTGCAACGAAACGTCGTGCCGACTCAACCATCAGTATGAAAAAGGATGATCATCATGAGAAACTTTACATGGAGGCTATACCTGTTTAGCCCTTTCTTACTCTTACCCAGCGGACACCTTCTTGCGAATGATGCTCCAGCTTACGATGAAATTTATATCAGAGAGCTCGTCGCTAATGGCAGTGGCTGCAATCTGCAAAACACAAAAATCCATTTAGCACCCGATCGCAAGAGCTTCACCATCCTGTTTGCCGAATATCTGGCGGAAATTTACCCTCGATCGGAACGGCGCCAAGCACGTAAGGCCTGTCAGGTAACAGTCAATTTGCAGGTACCCTATGGTTATCAATATGCTGTGGCAAAACTGGAATATCGGGGCCTAGTGAGTTTGGATGCAGGTATCGAAGCTCATCATGAATCACTGTATTATTTTCAAGGAGATCAGCAAAACTCTCAAATTAAAAAACTTGAGCGCGGTCCTCTTGAGCAAAGCTTTACTTATGTGCATGACATCGACTTGAATGCGACGATTTGGTCTCCCTGTGGCGCCAGTCGCTCACTCAATGTGAAAAACTCGATCGCCGTGCAGAAGACGTCAGAGGCCCTTGACGATGCATCTGGTCTAATTGGTACAGATTCGCTTGATGGCAAGGTTCAACATATCGTCAGTCTGCACTGGCGACGCTGTGAATCTTAACCGAATAGCAGAATTTTATCAATTTGACCTATTGCCTCTTTACATTAGCTGGCAGATAACCGGAAGCCTCATTGCAGAAGCTGCACCGTTCGATCCGAGGAGTCTTCCATGAAAATTTGTCAGCTAAAACGTCTCATTTATATCATCTTCATCCTCAATCTGGTCGGCTGTGGACAATCAGATGAGCACAAGATCGAGTCATCACAGCTAAAGATTATCGATCCCGCCCTCGTTGATCTTGACCTGTTGCGCGCGGGTCCATTTGCATTTGATGAAGCCGAATATGACAGTGGCCCTTTTATAGATGATGAAGTCTTGCGGCCCAGTTTCCCTGGTTTTTCCAAAATTGCCATCGACATTCGTGGTCGCTTGTTTTTACCACGCAGCACTGCTGCGGTGCCCCTGATCGTCTTCCTCCACGGTAATCATGGAACTTGTGGAATTCTTACCGGCCCGGGCAACCCACGTCTTGATATATCGACTGATTTTGCCGATCAAGGCTCTTGTCCCGCCGGCTATGTCGAGGTTCCCAGTTATCGCGGCTATGATTATGCTGCACGGCATTTAGCTTCTTGGGGTTATGCGGTGATTTCCATCAACGCAAACCGCGGCATCACAGGACGCGATAACCGATTTGGTCCTGATCCATTATTAGTGCATGCCCGTGGCGTACACGTTTTGAAGCACTTGGAACGGATATTTCAGTGGTCTCAAGATCAAGAACCAGTTGACGACCTCACCCCAGAACTTGATTTACACCAACGGATCGACTGGAGCCGGGTAGGTTTCATGGGGCATTCACGGGGCGGCGAAGGTGTCCGCTATGCCTACAATATCTTCACAAATGAAACGAGCTCTAACCCTTGGCCGCAAAGAATACCTGGTCTGAAAATTCGGGGTATTTTTGAAATCGCCCCTGTTGACGTGGGAACTAACAAGCAAGGCCAGTTCACCAAGGTCAATGCTATCGGCGTGCCATGGAGCGTTTTAATCCCTGGCTGCGATCAGGATGTTCTCGACTTCTCAGGAACCCACCCCTTTGCCCGCATGCTGGAACTAGACGACCAATTTGCAAAATCCGTATTCACCATTTGGGGGGCAAACCATAATTTCTTCAATACCGAATGGCAGGTATCAGATGCACCGCACCGATGTAACGGCTCACAAAAGCCCCTCTGGGATATCGAATCTCCGCCCTTAGGTGGTTCCTATAGTAACATTGCCGGCAACGCAAAGGCTGGAGTGACGGGCTCGGAGACACAGACGCGCTATACCAAAGCCTTGCTCTTTGCTTTTTTTCATGCGTCCTTAAGCAATGGTCAATATGCTTACTATCACCGCATTTTTGATCCACAATACCACTTGCCCAAGCAGTTAGATGCACTGGCACCATCGAGTCGAGAGTTTGTCCGCCCCCATGAAAGGGACAGGATCTTTCGCCCGACAAAAGATCTTTCCCTGCCGGCAAATCAAGGAAGCTTGCAGCTCCAATCGATGGAAAGTTTTTTTGAGCAGGAATTTGCCCGACTCCAACAATCCATTCATGACGCTAGCGGAGCGGAAGGAGCGAGTCCGTGGTCAGTTTTAAGGCAACGAGACGATTTTATTCGCCCCAGTCTTGCTATCAGCTTTGATAGCTTGGAAAACTCCCAAGACTTGGTCTTGCAACTAACAAAGGCCACGCATTTACAAGACAAATGGACGATCGACTTACCGTTGACCCTAAGATCTACTTGCTATTTCAATCAAGAATGCCCGACTAGCGAAGAAGCATTTAATTTTTCCGTCGCTTTGATCTCCGCCGATGGTCAAATCAGCGAAAGCGTGGAAGTCAAAGACTATATTCGTTTAAAAAACTGGTATAGCAAGTTTTTTGAGTTGGAAGCAAGACAGCAAGCAGCTTTTCCAGGAGGGCCAGGTCGCCTCTATTATCGAGCGGTTCCTCTTTTGTTTCAAACTGCTCGATTTGAGATTCGCGATTTTCAGCTTACTGATCCAACGCAGGCGATAACCGGCTTGGTCCTTTCTTTTCCAGCCGGTCCTTTCCATCACTCGAACTTATTTATTGGCGATATTAGTGCCAGCGAAAAATCTGAGGCCACCAGTCTACCCCCTCGCTCATAGATCGCCTTAGGGATGCGATTCGCATCCCCTACCCTTCATCACGTTCCCACCAAAATTTGCCTCTATCTTTCTGCTCCGGAGCAATCTGTTTCATGCTCCAGGCGTCGTAGAGTCGCCCATTTACCATGGTATAGCGTACGGTTTCGGTGTGACGAATGTTCTCCAGGGGGTTGCGATCTAAAACGACAAGATCTGCAAGTTTGCCGACTTCTATGGAACCAAGATACTGATCCATTCCTAGATAACGTGCCGGATTCATCGTCGCGGTACGCAAACTGTCAAGGGGATCCATTCCGCCTTGGGCAAACATCCACATTTCCCAATGCGCCGCTAAACCTTCGCGTTGACCATGGGCTCCCATATTGACGACAACGCCTCGCTCCATTAATTTTTTGCTATGTGCAGCGATCGCAAAATGAGCGTATTCCTCATTCGGTATCTTGCTGCGTCTGCGGGCGGCTGGATCAATCAACTCGCGCGGGACAAAACGGGTTAAACGCGGATGCGCAAACACATCACTTTCCGCATACCAGTAATTTTCACCGCGGAACCCACCATAAGCCACGCCCATCGTCGGGGTGTAGGCAACCTTCGTCTGGCTCCACAACTGTAAGACATCGTCATAGACATTTGGCAGCGACAAGGAGTGCTCGACACCGGAGTGACCATCGATAATCATGGTCATATTGTGTTGAAACAACGCGCCACCTTCAGGGTGCACGTGCATGCCAAGCTCATTGGCTGCGGCAATAATCTGTTGCCGCTGATCGCGACGTGGTTGGTTATAACTTTTCACACTGAAGGCACCAGCTTTTTGCAAACGCAGCAAGTGCTGCTTGGCATCCTCGAATGAATTCACTTCAACGGTAAAGTCGGTCGTGGCTCCATAGAGGATGCGTCCTGTCGAAAAAATCCTTGGCGCGGTGATATCACCCGCTTGCTGCATTTCGTGAGCGGTAAAAACCGTGTGCGTATCGCTTGATGGATCATGATAGCTGGTCACACCAAAGGCAATGCTTGCATGGTTGTACCAGTTTTCCTGGGGAATGATTTGCTGATAGCCCTGTGGCCCATGCCAGTGAGCATCGATCATCCCTGGGATGATGGTTTTCCCGGCAAGATCAACGACCTTCGCTCCTTGTGGCACTTGCACGGCAGCCTTTGGGCCCACAGCTTGTATTTTGTTGCCTTTAACGATGATGCTTGCTTCGGGGATGACTTGATCACCCACCATGCTTATGACACGTGCACCCACTAAGGCTATTGTGCCTTGTGGAACATCTGCAGGGCGCACAAAACCAATAGGCTGCATCGTCGCTAAGGTGGCAATGTCTTCTTGTTCTTTTCCACTCAAAAAGCGAAAGGCCTTGTCAAGCGGCAGGCTATAGAGTTCTTCGCCGGTTGACCAGTGCAATTGCTGACTATCACCTGACCAATGAATGAAATCTCCAGCTTCCCTGGAAACCCGACTCAGCGGCAGCGACTTCATATTAGGAGCGATTTGATAGGCCTTTCCGGCAGCAGGAAAGGGCATCACATAAGCGTGATAGCGCTCTTGAAAGGCGAGCCATTTGCCATCCGGTGAAACTTGAAAGTGTGTGGCCCAGCTACTGTTCACGTGAACTTTTTCATTGGCACCATTTAAATCAACACTAACAAGCTGCCTGTTATCGCCCGCCTCATAACGCAGAAAATAGACCCGATCAGAACTGGCAGCAAAGTGAGCTTGATCCCCGTTCTTGGCGATCTTCACACTTTTGCCGCCATTTGCTGGCATCACAAAAAGTCCCGTTTCCATGTCCCACCATGGTCCGGTCAAATAACTACCTGATAGTCGGCGGTAGACGATCTGCTTAGCATCAGGCGAAAAACGTGGCTCGGCGTAATGTCCCGGTTGCTCGGTCAAGATACGGCTTCGCCCCCCCCGACTTGCTACCGTACGTATGCGACCATGATCTTTATCATTCCAACTTGCATAGATGATCGTCTTGCCATCAGGAGAATAGGATGGATAAAACTCAAAATTTTCCTCGTCACGGGTTAAACGTTTTGCCTTCCCCTCAGGTAGGTCACGCACATAGAGACGACCTTGAGCGGAATAAACGACCTGATCACCACGCGGTGAGACTTCGACCCAGCGCAGCATCCTGGCAGCGACATTCACTGGCGCAGGATTTACCGGTGGTCGTTGTACAGCGCGAATTTCCCGCTGATCCTGCACCCGGAAGGGAATCGTTGCCACCTTGCCGCTTTTTAAGTTCAACTCTTGAATACGGCCGCCCGCCCAAAAAATCAAACTGCCACTATCAGGCGCCCAAGCGAGGTTTGCGTAGACGCCATGGATAGCCCAGATTTCCTGCATATCGCGCTCTAAACCATCATAAACTGGGCGCAGCTTGCCTGAGTGCAGATCTTTTAAAAACAGCACCGTCTTAGTGCCGACACGGCGGATAAAAGCCAGATGCTTACCATCTGGCGACGGTCGCGGATGAATCGCTCCACCAGGTATTTTGATGAAACTGCTCAGTTCACCGGTTTGGCGATCTAGTCGTCGGATTTCATAGATTCCACCATGTGGATCTTTATCATAGGCAAAGGTATCGCCCGGCGTGGTGTCTTGAGTAAAGTAAAGGAAGCGACCATCGACGGAAAATGCCGGTTCGTTCATATCCTTTTGATCGTTACTCCGCTCGACCAAAGGCAAACCTTCGCCGCCGCTGCGATGGTAGAGCCAGATTTCGCCGGCACCTAAAGAGCGGGTTTTGGTGAAGTGTTTACGGGCAGCAATATATTGCCCATCGGGCGACCAGCTCGGGTTATTGAGCAAACGGAATTTTTCTTTGGTCACTTCGGTGATCTGGGAGCCATCGGCAGCCATCACCCAGATGTTGTCGCCACCATTGCGATCACTGGTAAATGCGATCCATTTGCCATCGGGACTAAAGCGCGGTTGCATGTTCCAAGCCATGCCACGAGTCAAAGCCGTCGCCTCGCCTCCTTTACGGGGTATGGTATAGATGTCGCCGAGCAAGTCGAAGACGATAGTCTTGCCATCGGGGCTGATGTCAAGATTCATCCAGGTACCGGTGTTGACATCAAGCTTAATAAATTCAGCCTGACCGGGAGGCTGATTGACATCCCATGTTGCCTTCTCCTTGTCACTTTCCTCTTCCGCGATCACGAGACTAGACAAGAGCAACGCACAAATACCGCCAAGACATAGCTTGGCGGGAAGAAAAGCTCGCCGCATTTTGAACTCCTGGAAAATTTGGCATCTCTTTTCGGCTTGTGGCTAGGGGCAAGCCGTGGCGTCAGTCGATCGCCCATGCCAGCTAAAATTCGCCCAACACGGACTTCGACCTATCACGGATATGGGTGTTTTACAAACGAAAGTGGCTGGACAAATAGCTTTTCATCCTACTCATCAACCATGCTTAGTCCAGAGCGCTTGCCAACGATTGGCCAGAGCTGGAGCAAGGTAATCACAACGGCAGCCAGTATTGGCCCAAACAAGACACCAAAAACGCCAAACATTTGAAGCCCACCAAAAATTGCCACCAGACTGATCATGGGATGCATTTCGCCACGACCTTTGAGAACGTAAGGACGAACGAAATTATCGACAATTCCGGTAATGACGCCAAAGACGATCATTAGAATCATCTTGATGATGGAACCCTGAAGAAAAAGGTATACAGCACCCGCCAGCCACACCGGTGTACTGCCAAGGATGGGAATCCAGGCAAAGATAAAGGTTGCCCCCGCAGCTAAAAAGCCAGCAGGTACCCGTAAAACCACAAAAGCAAATAACATGATGAGCGCCTGCGTACCTGCAGCCGCCATACTAGCCCAGATCACAGAGATCGCCGTATCGCGGAAAGAGCTGGCTAGCTTGCGGCGGATTTCTACATCCATCGGGATCTTATTATAAATCCAGGCAAGAAACTTTTTACCGTCAACGAGGAAAAAGTAGCAAGCCAAACAGGCAAGGAATATCTGCAAAATGCCATCAGGCAGTCCTTTCGCCAGATCGAGTAAAACCCCGGACAAGGCTTTACCGATATTCTGCACCCCCTCTTGCAGGAGTTTATTAATCTCGCCTGGATCCTGAGCAAATAAACGTATCGGAGCCCATTCGTTCAATTGATTCAGTAGCCCGTCGACAGAGAGACCTCTTATTTGCGAGATCCACTGCCCGACAGTGATCGCCTGCTTGATCGCCAGCCCGGCAAATATTAAACTTGGTCCAACAACCAAGATAATGACCGAAACCGTCACCAGTGCTGCCGAAAGGCTAGGACGCTTGGTTTTCAGACACAGATAGCGGTAGAAAGGATGCGCCAGCAACGCAAGGATGCCCCCCATAACGATCGCTATGGTGTAGGGGGCAATCATTTTAGTGGTAATGCCGAGGAATAAAAATAGGATTGCAAGGAAAGTAATCAATGAACTTCGTGTTTCTTTCTCATCCGACATCCGCCACCTCATGTCTCCCGGCACCTTGTTTGTCTATCAACATTCAACCTACTTCTCGTAAAGAATATCAGTAATATCTATCTTTCCAAGCAATCTTGGCAAGTCTGATTAAAAAGTAAGCATTCCATTCTCTGTACAAAAATAGGACCTTTCGACTAATATAAACTCACGAAGACTTGCCTTAATTCATACCATACTAAAAACATATCAAGACATCTATCAAGGAGTCGATCTCCAGCAAATGGAAATGAAGCTTGGAGGAAGACATGACAGGCAAAGCAAAAACCAGGACCATCGGATTATGCCTCACGTTGATGCTGGCGTGTGGCAAAGAAGGCGATGATAAAGGCAAAGGTGGTGGTCAAGGCAGAGGCAATGACGCAGCAAATTTAGTCTTTGGTAAAGCCTCCCTGATATCAAGCGACCTGAATCAGGCCTCTCTTGCAGAAGCTTCAGGTCCGCCGGAAGCATGTGATTTTTCGATTGATATATACAGGGCTGAAGGAAGCTGTTTGACGCCAATATCGTTCATCGGCTATGCAGGTGTATTAAATACAGCGTCTGAAAATGGTGGCGGAGCTAGATTGGCGTCAACATTCAATTATCATGAATCAGCCAATGGTGCGATTCAATCCGGCCTTGAGGTGGATTTTGCGGATGGCTCATCTTTCTCCGCTTACAATGAGCTTTGGGATCAGTATGAGTCAAAAGCTGACTATCAATATGCTAGCCTTAGCCTGACCTATGAAAAACTAAAGTTCAAGGTGAAAGAAAAGTTTGTCACGATGTTTATCGCTTCCTATTCTCAACCCTTCACTGCATGGGACGCCGCTTTTGAAGGCTGCGATATCACGGAAGAGCAACGTCAGCACGAAAGGTATATTGCCGCTGATCTACTCACTGGGATGAGTTTTCAACGTGGCGACTATCTCTTTTGCATCAAGGATGCCATTGATGAAAGCTGCGCAGCCGATGATTATCAATGGTTTGACATAGATAGTGCGACTCTGGTCAGTGAACGGCCAGACAATCCCAGACAGCATCAGTTTCTTGTCAATGATTCTCCAAGCTGTCGAACCGAAGGAGACGATCGACACAATCCAAGTTTTAGTCCGATTCGCGTGGGCGGCATTTTCCAATCGACATTCCAACTCTATGCTGATTTTTCCCATGGCATCAACAGTCATCAATGGAAAGACTCTGTCGTCGCATTTGAAAAGGCCGAAGAAAATTCGAATGAAGATGGCGATAACTATGTCGATCCCTGGTTGGTATATTATCACAAAGCAGCAAATAGTGATGACATCGTTACCGGCAGCCAGCTTGATATGACGTTTGACTTCGATATGGAGGATCTCGTCTATTTCGATGCCATTGCCGCTAATGAATTTGACACCTTAAGTCTGGAGGAGATTCTGGCAAAATCCTATGCTAAACATGACTGGTATTTTCAGAAAAAAGCTGAAGACAATCTGATCAGTTTTGAAATTAAGGATTATGCCCATTTACTGATTGATGCCACGATTAACGTGACCGGTGAGATCGATCAAGCTCCAACCGATTCATCGGAAGATGATGATGACTCCACGGATGAAGAAGCAAGCGAATAGAATGCATCATTCGAGATAGCTTACCGACAAAATGTCGGTAAGCTTGGATCAGAAAGAAGCAGTAAGCGAAATGCAACGCAAGCAGCTATTTGAAATCAATGTTTAAACTTAGCGTCCATATTGGATTCGCTGATGCATGACAAATTTCCTCGTGACTTTGCAGCGAATTTTCCTCAAGCTCCAAAAGCATTACACCTTGACTCGAAGCTCGCCTCAACCGAACAGATATAAATACCGGCTTATGAGAATGCGCTCTACATCCCAACAGTCAGAAAAGAAACGCTTCCACCACGATTAACGATTGGCAATAAGACGTTTCGCCTGCATCCTGGCGTTATTCAAAACCTGGATCAAATGACCGTCCTTTTTAATATTGAAGATATTACTGACCTTGCCGAATCTAAGCAAGAAGGCGAAGAAATGAAGTCCGTGATCAAAATCTTCCGCCTTGAAAAAGCCTTTCGTTCATTTGCCAGATTATTCGATGAGTCCCTAAAAAGTTTTTATTCCCGAGTTAATCAACCCATTAGAGCTGATATAAAAGGCTTCTTAATTTGTATAATTTTTTTTTTTACTTTAGGTGATTGATTCGTTTTTAAGCTATTGCTATCATTTAATCTGAATGCATTAATCTATTGGATTTAGGAAGCGATAGACTTGATAAGGTCGATCGCTGAGATAATGAGGGATTGACACTTTGCTGGGCCTTTGCAGTTTTTGTTGATACCTAAATTAACAATAACTGACTGGACCCAGTGATCGCCAACCAAGATTTTCCAGGTAAAAAAGAGGTCAAATATGCATAGCCTATCATTACTGTCGGAAAGGGCTAGGCTCTCTTTTAGCTTTGGTATGAGATCATAACGCATACTTTCATGCAAACTAGAATGGACGATTCTAATAATAACCATCCGCTTGACTGGTAGGATGGATAAAGCAAGCTCATGAAAACTTTCGCTAGGCTTCATCTGATAATGCCTGAGATTACTGAATGGACACAAAGCTATACTGAAAAATGGAATATACCGTGATTATTGATACTCCAAAACTCCTCCCAATTGGCTTAAGTCCAATTAAGCATCTTGAGCCAGTTCTCTTGATGGTAATTAGCCAATATGGTGAACTGCTATGGCACACCGACTCCATAGAAAAATTGCTCGGCTTACCTCCTACTTCGCTTGAACAACGAAGCATCAGAGACTTTACAGAACCAGATGATTATGAGCATCTTTTGAATGTGGTGCTGCCAGAAGTGCAACGATACAAAAAAATCAGTCATATCTGCAGCATTAAAAACCAGAATCAGGAAACATTCCGCAGCCTCTGGTATTTGAGCCTGCATGATGAACTAATATATGTCGCTTTAGACTTGCTTGAGGCTAGTGGTAAGGCGATGCAGATCGTGAAATTTGACCCCGATTTGGAACTTGGCAAGCTTACGCGTAAAGAAATAGAACTGTTCCGCTTATTTCGCCAACATCTAGGCAAAGGTGTCGAAAAAAGCTTTTTGCAAGAATCACTCTACGGTGATACCGCTATCCATTTTAAGACGATCAATACCCATATCCATAATTTGCGCCGCAAATTGACCAATAGCCCGTTTAGTATCGAGACGATGGGTAAGGGAACGTGGATCATGCAAAAAAAAACAAGAAAAACAAGTTGTTGCCAATCAAATTGTTAAACTCCTCCTCCCCTCCTCCCGCCGGCACTCACCTCTGCCATAAGTTTTAATTTTGGATTCGCAAAAGACTTATGGCTTTCTATACCTAGAAAAAACTACTAGTTTATTTTACACAGCAAATACGTCTCAGCGGTGCTTTACAGATCAGTGCATTGCGCAACTACCAGAATATGGTGATTGTTGTGGACCAACTAGCCAAACACCCAGAAATACGCTTAAATATGAATCCGAAAGCGGCGATGCCGCTAAAGTTCTTGCTTGGCGGCGGTTGAACGGCTAGGTGCAAAATAGAACTGCGGAAAAAAGCCGCTCCAAGCTTGGGGCTGAAACGGAAAAAAGCTGTATTTGAAGGAGAGTTGTATGGAAAAAGTCACCGTTGTCAATCATCCCCTGGTCCAGCATAAATTGACGATTATGCGGCAAGCAGAAACCAACTCCTTCATGTTCCGCACACTGATGAATGAGGTCAGCAAATTACTCGCCTACGAAGTGACCCGTAATCTGGAAACTTCGCTGGTCGAGATTACGACCCCACTTGCCAAGATGATGGCGCCTACAGTCGATTGTTCCATAGTCTTGGTTTCCATCCTGCGCGCAGGTAACGGTTTTTTAGATGGAATGCTTGATTTGATTCCCAATGCCCGGGTTGGCCATATCGGATTATACCGGGACCCGAAAACTTTGGAGGCCATCGAATACTATTTTAAAATGCCACCTCAATTACATGAGGGTGATGTGATCATCGTCGATCCGATGTTGGCTACTGGCCATTCCGCTGTCGCCGCCATCAGCCGCATCCGTTCCAACAAACCAAAATCAATCCGCTTCGTCAGCCTTGTGTCATCACCGGAAGGGATAAAAGTGCTCAGTGAGGCGCATCCGGATGTTTTGATTTATACAGCAGCGATTGACGACAAACTAGATGAACACGGCTATATCGTCCCCGGGCTGGGTGACGCCGGGGATCGCATATTTGGCACAAAATAGTACACTTTGTTGAAACTACCTGCTCACGAGCCAGTTGAGATAATCAATGAGGACTTGACCTATCAAGCTTGCAGCCGCCTGATGGGATATTTCAGCTGGATTATCATTTTCATAACGATCTTGATTCGGATCAAGGCAATCGAGCGCTTGAAAATGATTCGACCCTTCTATCCGCTCAAGAAAGGCTGGCTTGTTACCACGAAGTCGTCTGAATGTTTTTTCAATGGTTTCGGCCTTCGCGTAGCCATCGCGTGTCCCTGAAATCATCAAAATTGGCCTACTCAAGGGAATGACTTCCATGTTTTCCGGCCGGGCCTTTGATTGCAAATGGCTATTGATAGTGAAAAAGCCGATGACGTTCTCAGGCAGTGACGGAATGTTGCCTTGATACGAGCAGGATGATGGATGATTGAGACAAAACACACAAACTCCACCAAAAGAGTGGCCACCGAGGATGATCCGCTGAGTATCAACTAAAGTAGCAAGCTCGCTATCCTGGAAAGCTTCCAGCGCAGCAGGCAGCCATTGCAGCCGGGAAAAACTTGGCCCCGTTTGGTCTTCGACCATCAGTGCGGCGAAGCCATGGCTTGCGACAAGACGTGCCAACCAATCGTAGCGATCACCACTGATCGTACCGCCATTAAAAAACAAGACAAGCGACAGAGCTTGCTGAGCCTGCGGCAAAAATAAAGTCGCGTGCCGGCTCTGCAAACGGCCTTCAAAGCGAAAATGCAACTCCAACTGCTTCAGCGCGATGGGCGCATCATTGCCTAAAATCGGCTCTAGTTCCTCTTGATCGGCACAAAAATTGACGTTGAAATCTTCAGTGGGGACGGACTCGCTTTTATTAGCTGCCTGGGAGAAAGCCAGGGGCAAAACGACCAAGTTAAACATCAAGCTCAGAGCATGAACCCAATGGAAGTTTTGAAAATAAGTCAAATAAGTCCGACGCATTTGCATGTCCTTTCGTTCCTTGGAATCATCGCGATAAAAATATTAAGAAATTTTATACCTAGAAGCACCTTGCGATGCTAGATATTCTCTAGGATGATTAGAATCGATCACTAGCAGCAAGACTAGCCTATCCAAAAAAACGTAAGAGGTCACTTATGCAAGACTACGAAAAACTAGCAATTAGGACAGAAAATACGGACTATGCAGGTATTGCAAATCGCCTGGAAAAACACGCCGATAAGATCATGCCAGCATTGAATCAAGCGATTTTAGCCTTACAGCAGCTTGACTACGTGGTAAAAAAAGAATGCTTTTATGGCAAAACCCCGCAGCCTTATCAGGCGCCGCAATTTGCAAACACCATCGAAGATGAGCAGCGTGATGTTTTACACTCTAAAACATTCATTCGTCTTCTCCATGGCTTTATGGGCATGGCTACAGAAACCGGGGAAGGCCTGGAAGCGTTGGCCCAATTTTTCAATACCGGCAAACTCGATAAAACCAATTTGGGTGAGGAACTAGGCGATTGTTTTTGGTATGCTGCACTGATTGCCGAAGAATGCCAGACAAGTTTTGAACTGGAGCAAGAAAAAAATATTCGCAAACTCGCTCATCGGCATGGCGAGAAGTTCTCGGACGTGAAAGTCATGGATCGGGACTTAGAGGGTGAACGCAACATCCTCGAACAGCCTTAAATTTTAAGCGCGACTTCCTTTCATTGACACTGTCATAACAAGACTCAGCCTTCTCAGGCTTCTGCTAGATTCGACCCCGCCATGGCGCGTAAAATATCTGTGCTGGTAAGCATTCCAGCCAGACGCTCACCATCGAGCACCAGCAGACTATCAAACTTATTATCTAACATGAGTTGGCAGGCCATGGTTAAAGGAGTATCGATATCGACCGTTTCCGGATCGGAGGACATCACTGCGGTGACCGGATGATCCTGCAGCAAGAGAATAAGCTCGGCAACACCAATTGCCATAAGATCTTCACCCATCATGGCCTGCATTAAATCTCGATCAGAAATGATACCGACGACTTCTCTATCTTTATTGACAACGGGAACGTGACGACAATTTTTTTCCACCATCACCCGATAAGCGTCAGCAATGCTCTCATGATCACAAACGGCGATAACAGGTTGGGCCATGATATCCCCCACACTTAAAAAAGGCATGTCACACTCCTTCATTGGTAAAGCTAACTAAGCTATTTTTTATTTTTCAAATTACAAAGCACAGCTTGCTTGAATCAAACTGTCAGCATAAAAAGACAGTATCGCAAAGGATTTTTCAAGGAGGAATTGTCAATGATAAAGCGTCCGCGGGTCTTTATGTATGTTCTTCTCGTTTTTAGCCTGTATGGCTGCGGCCAGAATACGAATTCACCATCCCCATTGAAAGAGGCTCCGAACTCTTTCAACGATCCAGTGATCCTTGGATTACAAACAAAAGCCTACCACCAAATCCGCATGCAAGCGCAAGCGACGAGCAAGGCGACCTGGAGCGGTTCCTACTGGCCTAATGGCAAGCTCGGTATTGCCAACCGTTGGCAGGATGGAATGGGTTTCGTCAACCCAAACACTTTTGCAGCTCCACAAATCGACCAAGTCATGCGCATGAGTCCAGAGCAACGTAATCGCTTATCGCCTGCAGAAAAATACGATCTGATTATTGGACGTGCAGATTTTCCTGTCACAAATTATGAGATCAACCTTAGCCGCCAATTCTGGAATTATCACGGAGGCAGCATACCTGAGTGGTTTGGCATCTGTGATGGTTGGGCCATTGCCTCAATGATGACCGTTGAGCCGAGGCAGAGTATTCGGGTGCCAACTCCTTTTGAATTCACAGTAGATATTTATCCCGCCGATTTAAAGGCTATGCTGTCCTTTTTTTTCGCTAAAACCGCTATCTATGCTCGCATCGTTGGCGGCCGCTGCAACCAGCAAACTGTCATGACCGATAGCAATGGTCGACCATCAAGTTCTGAATGCCGTGATCTGAATCCAGCAACGCTGCATCTGGCACTTGATGATATTATCGGTAGGCAGAATCGTCCGCTGATACTTGACACAAATCCTGGGCATGAGGTTTGGAACGCACCGGTCACAGCCTATCGCATGGGCTATCAGAACTTCCGCCCCTGGTACCCGGACGGCACTTATCCCCATGCGGCAGCTGGCACAAGCTATCTGGTCGACGTCGCCGTAGAATTCCAACACACCGCTGGCAGCTTTCCCCAGTATCAACCTGAAGGTAATCTCAGCAACTTCAGTGCCATTTATTACACCTTAGAATTGGATGCTGAGCAGCGCATCATCGGTGGCGAATGGAGTAGTTCCGATCATCCCGACTTTCTCTGGGATCTGATTCGCTACGATCCGGTGTCCAGCAGCGTGCCTGTGATGAATTTTGAGACTTTGTCGTATCTGTTGCAATACGCACGGTAAAGCTTCCGAGCAAAATTTTATGAGGAGTGCTCCATGCACTCCTCAGCTTTTAACGTCGTTCATAGCGAACTCGTCTGGCAACATTACCATAGTCCAGGTTATAAGCGTGATCTTCAAAAATCATGACATCGAATACATCAGGATTTCTACCAGAGGTCAAGATACCACCGAGGACAAAAAACAGACGATAGGTGACACCATTGCGATAGATTTCAGTCGTCGCACTGATATGACTATTGGGATGCCCCACGCCTGTCCCATAACTTACGAGTGAACCGCTTCCCATGCCTTGAACGCTAACGTTGAATTGGCGGTCAATTTCTATCCTCGAAAATGGCGTTGAGTCAACTGCAGACCAGGTGCCTGAAAACTGCTCGCGGCCGGCATAAGAACTGGTGGCAAATAAGAAGGCAAAGACAACGATCGTTAAATATGAAAGTTGACGTTTCATAGCTAGACTCCCACAAATTTTGCTGATGAAAAAGAACGCTTTCCTCATCATAACGTGGGAAGAAGCATTTTTTTGCAAGCTCCGGTTCAGCTTTTTTTTGCTAAGGAAAATCAGGCTAGGGAAGGCCCGCTATTTAGACGGGACGACATAATTAATTACAAGATCCAAATCAAACTTGGTATGGAAACAATCATGATGATCGTCATCACCTGTGACCATGAGATGAAACTCCAGAACTTTGCTCAGCTCCAGGCTCTTATAAAATTCCGGGTTGGTTTCTGCAAATTGAACGCCGTAGGCGAAAGGTCCGGCCTCGTCATGTTTAGGAACCTGACAATTAGTATCGCCCAAGCAGTAAGGAGTTCCATACTGGTTGCCGATTTCAATAGGCGTATGCTGTTGACCTTTTAGCGTGTCCCAGTTCCAGCTTTTCGTTCCTTGATCTGTGAGAAAAAAGTTCGCCCAGCCAATTTCACTCGCGACTAGAATATGATCGTTCAAGGTGAGAAACAAATAATCACCATACTGTAAATTCTGATCTTGCGATGTTAGCTCCATCGAGCATAAGACCACGTTATCAGGCAAGTTATGAACGACTTGTTGTTTTTCATAAGCCTGCATATACCCAGCCCGCTTTTCCAGATTATCGCCAGAAGAAAAATGGCAGGACTTGCGCTGCGGAAACAAAAGCTTCTGACTTATAGTCTGTTGTTGACCTTCGCTACATTGTTTTGTTTGCCAAGCACTAGCCGAAGGAACTTCTTCAAGCTCAACGAAAGACTCCAGACTGTTCGCCTCTGACTCTCTAATTTTTGAAATGTCTTCATCAGTATCCTGACTTCCATCAGAATTAGGTGCTGCTGAGGCGTCCGCCGCACCGCTAATCGCATCAGTATCGCCAGGCACCCGCGACAAATCTTCATCCACTTCAGCAGAGCGAAAGCTTGCCAAACCACAGCCACCTAAAATGAGGCCGAGGCAAAACAGACTCGTTATAAACTTCATACTCCCCTCTCATGCGAGCGACTAAGTTTGCACTGTGCTTATTTTAATTTATCGGACGAGATGATGTTTACCCTTATAAGTTCTGTTTTAAGGCATGTATTCAAGTAGTTATCGAGGACTTTAGAGCATGAATCGAGAAAGCCAGTCAGGCATGCAGTATGTTTTCTCCACCTTCCCGTCCCTTACTTTCGGGAAACTTTATTCCCGGAATGACGATATTGATGATCTCATTCACATCCTCAGCGAAGGTGAATTGCAGTTCGTGTTTAACGTGTAGTGGAATTTCCTCGATATCTTTTTCATTCGCTCGGGGCAGAATAACATGATGGATGCCTGCGCGATGCGCGGCCAAGACCTTTTCTTTGACGCCGCCTATTGGTAAAAGCAGGCCGCTTAAGGTAATTTCACCACTCATTGCCATGTCTTGCCTTGCCGGCTTTTGGGCAGAAAGAGACGCCAAGGCCACCACAACCGCCAGACCGGCGGAAGGACCGTCTTTGGGAATCGCACCGGCTGGAATGTGGATATGCAGCCCTGATTCGGAAAAACGGTCGGAATCAAGAGCAATCCAGTTTTGCGCCGCTACGTAACTGACCGCACATTGGACGGATTCACGCATGATTTCACCGACATGACCGGTAATTTTGAGTTCATTTTTTCTATTCTTTAAAAACATGCTTTCAATATATATGATATCGCCACCGGCATCCGTCCAAGCTAAGCCAGTAGCGATACCTATGCCCCATTTATGCCGAAATTGCTCCATAAATATTTGCTTTGATCCCAGATATTCATGCAGATTTTCTGGTAAAATCTCCGTCGGATAGCTTTGCTGGCGAGCTAAGTTCGTTGCGATTTTCCGGGCAATACGCGCCAGACATCGCTGCAGCTCGCGAACGCCGGCTTCACGAGTATAGTTACGGATCACGCTCAGCAAAGTTTCATCGCTTAGTTTGAGTTTTGTATCGAAGATGCCCTTATCCTTGAACTCTCTGGCGATCAAATGCTGCTTGGCGATTTCCAGCTTTTCGTAATCGGTATATCCGGCAAGCCGAATGGTTTCCATACGATCTAAAAGTGGCTTCGAAATATTCTCGGTAGTATTCGCCGTCGTAATAAAAAATACATAGGAAAGATCGAAAGGTAGATCCAGGTAGTTGTCATGGAAACTGCAGTTTTGTGCGGGATCAAGAATTTCCATCAAGGCCGCAGCTGGATCGCCACGAAAATCGACACCTAACTTATCGATTTCATCAAGCATAATCAGGGGATTTTTAACACCAGCCCGTCGAATGGATTCCAGGATTCGCCCTGGCATCGCTCCCACATAAGTGCGTCGGTGCCCGCGCAACTCAGCCTCATCCCGCACACCTCCAAGACTCATCCTTTCAAACTTCCGGCCTAACGCACGGGCAATAGATTGGCCAAGAGAGGTTTTACCAACACCTGGAGGACCAACAAAACAGAGGATGGGAGCCTTGGCTGATGGATTAAGCTGTAAAACAGCCAAGTGTTCAATCATACGTTGTTTTACATCAGCTAAATTATAGTGATCCTCATCAAGGATCTTTCGTGCATGCTCTAAATCTAGCTGATCCGTCGTCTGCTTATGCCAAGGCAAATCGGCAATGAACTTTAAATGTGAGTAAGTTACTTGGTAGTCAGGTGATATCTCCGTTAAATGCCCCAACCTTTTTATGATTTTATCAACTTCCTGAGCGACTTCACCTGGTAAATCGATCGCTTTTATCTGTTCATGAATGGATTTCAAATCTTCTTTTTCGAATTCTTCACCAAGCTCTTTCTGAATCTCATTGAGCTGACTACGAAGCACATATTCTCGTTGCGCTTTTCCCAGCTCATCGGATACGCGATTTGATATCGTATCTCTAATTTTTTGCACACTATACTCATAAGAAATGTAATCATGCATCATATTGCATGCCTCATGACGGGTTCGAGCTTCGAGAAGCTTTTGCTGCTTCTCCATTTCCAAACCCAGTATCACGGCCACGAGATAGATTTTATGCAAGGGGTCATGCACTTTTTCCAACATATCGCCAATCGGCGTTCCCATATCGGAGCGTAAACCGGGGTGGATCAAATGGAATATTCTGATAATTTCACGATGAATGGCCTCAGTTTCCGGACTTGGATCTTCCGCGATCTCATCTTCGCTAGCAATGCCTTCCCAATAGGGTTTTTCTTGAAAAAATGTTTCGACTTTCACCCGCTGCAAGCCACTCAAGGTAATATTGATGGCGTCATCAATGCGGTTCATTCGCCCGATCCGCGCCCGCGTGCCAAATTCATGAAAAAATTGTTCATCAAATTTCGTCGTTTCACTAGCCGATTCCCGCATGGTCACGACGATCAAAGTTTTCTCAGGGCTCTCCAAAACGGCATCTATTGCCTGAATTCCTTGAATATTAGAAACCTGGATCGGTAATGATATTCCTGGAAACAGGACGGTGCCTTTTAGTAGCAACACTGGCTCCCGTAGCATGCTTATTCTAGCCTGGGTGTCATTCATAAGCGACCTCTGATAGCTAAGAGCTGATCCACCCTGATTATAGGAAACCTGTCATGGACTGAATCTTCTTTTTTATCTAAGCACTGAATACAAGAAAGGTGCAAGTCCCTTGATGTCGCATCAAAGCTTCTACCCTGGCTAGTTTATCCTAGGAAAAAACTTGAAGTAACTTATTGTATGCGATCTTTAAGCTGGGTTGGGTCTTCAGGCCAGTCATGTTTGGGGTAACGTCGTTTTAATTCTTTTCGCACATTTTCATAAGAGCCTTGCCAAAACCTCGCAAGATCATCTGTGATTTGTGCCGGCCGTTGATTGGGAGCTAGCAGAATCAATTGTAAAGGATGTCTTCCCAGGCAAATCCGTGGCGTTTCCTGCCAGCCGAAAGCGTCCTGAATTTTCAACTTTAGGCAAAACTTTCCTTCAATCCAATGGATAGGTGTCATCCGACCATTGGGTAATTTCAATTTTTGGGGAAAATAAAGATGCAGCAGACTTTCTTCTGCCGGGCTTAGCTGATCATGGATATAGCTTTCCAGTGCACGCTCACCAATTTCTGCAAGCGAAGATTTGCCCAGCACCAACTCGGCGAGAAATAAGTCCCACAATTCTCCATGAAATCGTGGTAGGTTGTGCTCGATACCGTAGCACTCCAGTAGATCCAGTTTATGATGATAACACTGTAAGGCCAGATCATCGGAGAAGGGATGGGGCCACCTTTCTCGGACCAAGTTCAGGAGCTGTTCTTCCCGCTCATCTGCACTGAAAGTTTTTTCCTGAGTCTGTAAAGGCAGTTTACCATAGTAGATGGTCTCTTTTTGCATGACGCGCCCACGTTCTTCGACCCAGTCTTGAGCTGTATGCAGCATACTACTGATAGTTAACAATTCTTCCAAGCTGACACGAGTCGCCGCTTTGATCTGCAAGCGGAAGGCAGCATTACTGATGTCAAGATTTTCATAGGCATCAAGGACGACCATATAATCAGCTTTGGTCACTGTTGAGCTCGGATGAAGGACGCCGCCCCCGCCACCACTAAAATTAAAATACCGCTGGTTCGGATTTTTGTTCGAACGCGCCTGCGGTCTATACTTGGCGACGCGATCACGAAAACCGCTTAGTATGCTCAAGCGTAAACGCCCTTCGATTTCTTGGTCCCAATCTAGGTCTTTCAGTTCCGGTAAATGAAAATGCCGTGCCAATTGCTTGTAGACGTGTTGAATCGATTGCAGTTTCCGTCGATCGATCGCTTTTGCGATGGTTTGATGCTCTTGTTTTTCTCCGCGTAGCTCTTTGAGCACAATCTTTGCCTGATAGCAGAGATCACAGGAGCTTGAACTCACGGCTGCATAGAGGCCAGTCAATAAAAAATTTTCACTGATCAGGCTTGCTAAAAGACAGGCCTGGGATTTCACACCCAAATTTTCCGCCGTCGCTATCATCTGCCCAAGCCGTGGATGCAGACGAAGCTCGGCAAGTCTTTGCCCATGAGCTGTGATTCCTGAAGCTTGATCATAAGCTTCAAACTGTTGCAGGAGCTTGTAGGCAATGTCCAGATACTTCGCTGAAGGTTCCTCAAGCCAAGGGAGATCTTTGAAGGAAACGCTGATGGTTTTCTCTCGGCCAGCAAGTTCAAGTTCAAGTTCTAGTACGGTTTGGCTTAAATCGGAGCGTTGAATTTCGTAGGTTTCATGCTTTTCTCGACGTTTGTAGTCATCCTCACTATACAAGCGCCAGACAATCCCCTTGGCAGTACGTCCGGCCCGGCCGGCACGTTGAATAGCTGCTTGCTGACTAATGCGCGTGATCGCCAGACTTGGCAAACCACTCCAAATCGCAAAATTTGCCTGCTTGGCCATACCACAGTCGATGACTGCACGCACATTGGGAAAGGTGATCGAGGTTTCCGCGACATTGGTTGCGAGTATAATTTTCGACTTTTCCGTTTTGCGGAAAATGCGTTCCTGTTCTTTCCCAGGAAGGCTCGCATATAAAGGTAGGATCTCAGTCTGCTTGGCTAGTATCTCCGAGTCATGTTGCAGACAGGCTTTCTGCACACTTCGAATTTGTGCCTGCCCTGTTAGGAAGACCAGAATATCGCCCCCTTGATCCGGCATCGATGCGAACAAATCGGCAATGGCTGCAGCGATCGCCTCCGGTTTTTGTGGATCATACTGAGGCTGGTACTCGATATGAACGGGATATGTTTGCCCTGGGATATGGCAGTGCTGAAAGTTCTCGGCGAAATGGCTTTGTAAACGGGAAAGCTCCATCGTTGCTGACATAATCAAAAGCTTTGGGGCTTTGTCGGATTGCATTTGCAATTGCCGCAGGATGGCAAAGTTGCAATCCGTATTCAAATGCCTCTCATGAAACTCATCGAAAACAACAAAGTTAAAGCGTTGCAACAATGGATCTTGCTTTAACAGGCGCAAAAACAAGCCCTCTGTCGCGTAAATTAACGGGGTCTCGGCTTCATATTGCGACTCATAACGCGTCATATAACCGACATCCTGGCCCAAGCGCCACGTTTGTTCTTGCGCCACGCGCTTGGCCGCCAGTGTGCTTGCCAGGCGGCGAGGTTGCAACACCAAGCAAGGGCCAAGTTTCGCTAGATAAGGGGGAATGCGTGTTGTTTTTCCCGTTCCTGGATCAGCCGTCAAAATCAAATGATCGCCATCGAGCAATTTCTGGCGAATACTGGGCAAATAGGGATCGATCGGTAAGCTTTGCATATTTGGCTCAGATTGACTCGCTCGGAAGAAGGACAACTTCGATAAACTGCGGCGAGGTAAATTCCACCCGCTGCTCACGCAAGGTCAAGCCACCCGTCGCTTCATCGATGGACATAACATTGATCTGATTGCTGTCCTGATTGGCAACCAACAGCCATCGCCCCGTCGGGTCGATAGAAAAATGTCTTGGCGTTGCGCCGCCCGTTTTCGTGTTTGCCTGTAAGCTAAGACTGCCATCGCTATTGACCGTGAAGAGAGCGATCGAATCATGACCACGGTTTGAAGTATAAACAAATTTCCCAGAAGGATGCACTTGCACTTCAGCGGCACTATTATTGCTGACCGAAGCCAGTAAAGTCGATTGCGGTTCGCCAAACAAACTCAATTGGGAGCTTGCCTTGGAATAATGAAGAGCCTGAATCGTACTCGACAATTCATTTAGCACATATGCCCACTGTTGGTTGGGATGAAATGCCAGATGACGTGGCCCACCGTTTCCTGTCAGCAGCCGGGGCTTATCTTGCGGCTCTAAAACACCATTAGCCTCATTGAGCTGATACTGAGCAATATGATTCGACCCTAAGCAAGGGACAAACACACCGGCCCCATCCGGTCCACTCAAAATCTGGTGGGCATTTTCTCCGGCAACAGGCTCGGCAACGACGGCACCCAGCCGACCGTTAGCTTCAATCGGAAAACTTGCCACCCTGCCGGTATTATAACTGGCCGTCATCACCCATTTTCCTGAGGCATCAATGCCGACATGGGTTGGACCGAAGTCCTTCATGAGCGACTCATTAAGTTGGGTTAGCTTGCCTGACGCACGATCTATGGCAAAGGCAATCGCCCCACCCTGAGCCGATTCGTTCGCGGCATAAAGCCAGGAGCGCGAGGAATGGATGGCAAGAAAAGTCGGATTGGCCTGTGGTGTCTGGATCTGCTCGACCAAAGCCAGCAAACCAGTTGACGCATCAAATTGGTAGACGGCGATCTGCGCACTGCCACCACCGATATAGGCAAAATAACGATCCGCTTTCTCCGGCCTGTCCGCTTCTGTTGGCGATGGAGTCTGTTCATTTTGATCGTTCGGTGTCATATTATCTCTACTTTCCTGCGGTATTTCTTGATCCTGACTTTGATTTCCTGGCGTATTTTCATTCGCTAGTCGTGGTTGTCGCAAGTCGACGTCATGAGACTTAACCAGACGACAAGCACCAGTGATACCACATGTAATCGATAAGAGAAGCCCAAATGCCAGATGCCGCATCAAATCACCCATGACTTATCTATTATTTGTATGCTACAAACTGCCACTTTAACAGAATTCGCGCCGGACGAATACCGCTTCGTTCGGCACACGAAGTGGAAATCCGTATTAGGTAAAGCCAAAAGACATTGAAAAACCTCGATCATGCAGCACAGCAAAATCATAATCTTCCTGCAGGAAAGTCGGAAGTCTTTCGCATCTGGTGGCCATTAGCCTTAACCTGGATCATGATGGCCATTGAAAGCCCGTTTATTTCCGCCTTGATCGCCAGGCAAGCAGAACCGGTCATCAATCTTGCAGCATTTGGAGTTGCCCATGCCGTCGGCTTTCTTATGGAAGCCCCCGTTATCATGTTAATGGCCGCTGCTGTGCGGCTTGTCAGAGATCAGACCAGTTTTCGTCAACTTTGGCGATTCACCATGCTGCTCAATATAGGCGTTAGCGTCGGCATGCTCATGCTGATTGCCACGCCGCTTTATGCGATTTTTGCCGCGCAGTTTCTTGGCCTTGACGAGCAGGTAGCTGAAACGACACGCAGGGCTTGCCTCTTCTTGCTTCCGTGGCCAGCCATGATCGGTTATCGGCGCTTTTATCAGGGAATTCTCATTCATGTCGGCAGGAGTCGAGCAGTCGCCATAGGCACTGTCGTTCGCTTGCTAAGCTTAACAGGCAGCGCCTTTATCCTTTATCGCCTACAAATCCTCGATGGTGCGAGTATGGGGGCTTTGTGCTTATCAATTGGCGTCAGCATGGAAGCACTTGCTGTGCGCTTTCTGGTGCATCCGTATTTAGTTGAAATCAGGCAGAGTCAGGCGCAAGCTGAAAGTCAGCAGATGAACTTAGCCTGGATCAGTCGATTTTATTTTCCGTTGGCTATGACGGGAGTCCTCGGTTTAGTTGCCCAGCCACTGGTCACCCTTGCCATGAATCGCGCCAGGTTTCCACTAGAATCACTGGCCGTGCTCCCCGTCGTCAATGGCTTGATATTTTTCTTTCGTGCGATTCCCCTATCCTACCAGGAAACCATCATCAGTCTGCTCGGCAAAGGTGAGCATTATCGCCAGGCCTTACGCAATTTCGCATGGCTGCTTGCGATCAGTCTCAGCCTGCTACTGATCACTATCACCCTTACCCCGTTAGCCGATCTTTGGTTGAATGGCGTGGCTGGCCTGGATGAAAATTTAGCCAATTTTGCCAAGCTGCCTTTACAAATTCTGATTCCAACACCTGTTTTGACCTTAGTTTTATGCTGGCATCGCTCGCGCCTGATTCATTTGAACCATACCTCTCCCATAACAAGCGCCTCATCACTGGAGCTAGCAGGAATCGCTTGCATCCTGGCACTTGCGATCGGAGTTTTCGATTTGGTCGGTGCTGTTGCCGCTTCCGTGGCCTTAATGGGTGGGCGCTTATTGACCATTGGCTATCTTCAAAGAAAAATGCAAGCCTTTAATACAAGCTCCTCCTAATTGTCAGTTCTGGCAATCTTCATATTCCAATCTTAAGATAGCTTTTTTTGGGGAGGCCAAGCTAACGCTGACTTGACTATCTTTGGTGGGCTTCTTGGCAAAAATTGTAAAATCATAATTTAATATTTGATCAGTACCACAGCTTGATCTTCCTTCCATGGTATTCATAACAAGATCTTTTGCCAATTGCAGATCCAATTTCATAGTTTTGACTTCCATATCTTTATCGTACTCGAATTTCTTTTCATCAGATCCAAATTGACCAAATCTCAACTCATTAATGACTAATAAACTTGAGCCTATATCCTTTTGAATTTTCAATTCACTGACGCCTTCGATCCTTTTAAGCCATCGTCCTGGCTGTCCCTTTATGGCAAAACGCAAAGCACATTCTGAGTACATTTCAATCATATTATTTTTTTCAAGCTGTTTTCCGCTTGCCAGGCTATATTGAGGAAACGATATATCAAACTTGAGTTTTGTAAGCTTGGTAGAGTTTCTTGGCGTAATATCGAAGGCAACATCTCTATCTTTCCTGGCAACCTCTTCAACTGTTCGACAACCTGAGCCAAAAGCCAACCATTTTACGACAGCTATATTTGAATGCTCTTGATCACTCAGAATAATCGGACTAAAAACCCTTCCCTCACTTGCTTCGACAGGTACTAGAGTGGTCCATAATTCCTGATTGATAAAAACTATGAAAAATAAAAATATATTTTTTGAGAGCTTTAATTTCATCAAATTCATTATCTTTCCCTCAAGAATCATGCAAACAATCAATCGACTTATTTTCAAAGAAAATCAGCCATGGTTTAAGGTACGCCAGGTATCTTAGATATAGCAAACTTTCCCAAAATAGCTGAGCTTGACAGAACTTGAAACAAGTTTTTTATTGGCTCAATAAGTTCATCAGCTATCTCGTAATAAATATAAAGGAGCATTTCAGACATGAAGTATTTACCTTACTCCATTTACTTGCTACTCCTTACTTTTATCCCTTGCCAATCCCTAATCAGCCAAACAGTGGAATGGTCTGATGGTCACGCACAAGGAACTGGTTGCAATACAAGCGATACGAGCATCTTTTCCTTCGGCGACGAAATTTCCTGGGTATTTTCCAATTTGGGTATCAGGCTAAGTGCAGAAAACGGACCCAGGGCCATGAATAAATTCTGCAATATTTCTGCGGATGCCAGAGTTGCTCAAGGCAATTATGTGACAGAATTTCAACAAATATTAACCTATGGCGGCATAAAAACCCAATGGGGAAGTCAAGCATCAGTATCAACCACTGCTCGATTTTACGGTCATGTTATTAAGCCTTTTAAGGTGGATCTACGCAATGGCACAGACTTTGATGAAGCCTTAATATCACAAACCTTAACGGATAAGGGTGCGTCCATTTCTCAATCTAACTGGTGGTGTCGACCAAATCGCAATCCAAGGGGAAAACTCATGGGTAGGATCTCTGTAAATGGGCAATTAATAGGCCAGCCTGGTGGAAGTGTTGTGATCAATGCCCAAAGTTTTGACATCAAATATGCGGCTTCTCTAAAATGGCGATCATGTGACTAAGGTAAAATTACATTTAATCTAGCGCATAGCTGTAGTTCTTAGGAGTATTCACCAGAGTATTTTTCGCATTTTTCGAGCAAATAAATGGGACTTAAAAATTAACTTAGAATAAATTTGACAGAAAAATATATCAACTATAGCTTGCCCTAATATAGATGCGCATCTACCTAAATATTCGGTTGTCTTTGCAAAAGTTTGCTTATGCTTAGCTATTAAAAAAAGTGGGAAATTGCATTGATAATAATGCTCACTACGAACTTATAAATAGTTAGGCTCGTTTGAGGTTTTAAATTTGAGATGCTTTTGCAAAATAATCATAAATAGTTCTCATCTACAGAAAGGGCACCATATGTTTCAGAAAATATTTATATTGAAATCATTTATAGTAGGCGTTTTATTGAGTCTTTCACAGTTTTCTTATGCACAAACCACAAAGTGGACTCCCGCACCACCGTCTGGGAATGGCTGCAATCCAAACAATACGAGCGTGTTTGCATTTGGTGATACCATCAGTTGGACCTTTGACGACTTAGGGGTCAATCTTACAGCGGGATTTCCCCCTGGATCAGATAACAAATTTTGCTCGATCAGAGCTGGCGCAGAAGTCGTTCAAGGTATCTACCTCGCTCAGTTAACTCAATCTCTAACGTACGGCGGCATCAAATCCAGGTTTGGCAGTCGTGGTTCCATTTCGACAAATAGCAGCTTTTTCGGCTATAACGTCGCTCCTTTTCAAGTTCAATTACCAGAAGGAGTGGACTTTGATACTGCTCTTACGACAAAAAACAAAGTCGATAATTTCGCTGTAATTGCGCCCCCCAGCTACTGGTGCAATCCAAACCGCAATCCACGTGGTTTGTTTTCGTCGCGAATTGCCGTCAATGGACAAGTAACACGTCCTGGGGCCAGCATCTCGATTGCTGCGCAGCAATTTGACGTTAAATTTGAAGCTATTTTTGGCTGGAGGCCATGCCCACTATAAATGATGACATCGATTAGATTATTTGCAAAAGACTCCATATAATTATGCAATTATTTGGAGTCTCTTATATCAATGACCAGGATTTTAAGCTAACAGCGACGAGTCCATCCCTTCATAAACTTTGTAAAAACTGTGATAAGTCTTGTCGCTGCTCAGCAGGAAGCTGCATAAATTTTTGCTGTGAATCTTGCGCCTCACCACCATGCCAAAGAATGGCCTCCTCAACGCTTCGCGCTCGACCATCATGTAAAAATCCTCTAGCAGGTAAAACGGTAGCACTTAGTCCGATTCCCCAAAGTGTGGCTGTCCGCCACTCCCTGCCGGAAGCACCGTGATCTCTTCGTTCATCCGCTAAGTCCTCACCCATATCATGCAGGAGTAAATCAGTATAAGGGCTAAAGTGTTGCTGCCGCAAGGCGGCGATCGGATGCGAATCATCGGTTTGCAGGTGCGGAAGATGACAATTTGCACAAGAGAGCTGATAAAAGATCTTTTCCCCGCGCAACACAACTTGCTCATCTCGAGATCTGTGGTCGGGAACAGCTAGAGTTTGCACGTAGTAGTTTGTAAGATACAAGCGCTCATCATCAAGATCGATATTCCCGGCTTGATCAGCAACAAGGGAATTACCTATTCCCATATCCTCCGCAAAAGCTGCTGCTGTTTGTGTCAACAAGCTTGGATGGCTTGCCTTCCAACCAAAACGCCCAGCTTTTGCAGACTGCTTAGCCTCATCCCAAATCCAATTGATGCGACCTGAAATACCATCCTGATCTTTATCGAATGGATCAGCCAATTGTTCTAGCAAGCTTTCCGGTACAGCTTCCAGCAGCCCCAAACCAATGAGTGCTTGTGATTGCCGCCGAGACATCCGGGCTGATTCCAGTTTTTTCTGCGTGCTTTCATCGTTAGCCTGCAAGACAATCCGTGGTCGCCTCAACTGATATGAGCTGCCATCTGGATATTGACCACTGATTTCCTCCCAGTTAAGAATCACTTTTGCCTCAGCTGCTACACCAAAATTAGCGTGGTCCTGAATTTGTAAGCCAAGACCTGGGATAGGCTGTGGAGCTGGCCAAATATCTTCCATGATCGGTCGGACTTCTTCGCTCTCTATGCTGATGCGTACTAGCATATCAGAGCGTAAGGTTCCGCTGGCGCCAATAACCGGCATACCCCGACCGTTACGAATGTGGCAACCAGCACAACTTGTCTGATTGAACTGAGGCCCCAAACCACCAAAATGGTGATTTGGCGTGCGCACAAAATTTGCTTCAAAAATTTGATCACCAGCAAAGTGTGAAGCCAATTCTTCTTCATTTAGATTCTGCGCAGGAAACGTATAAGCTCTCGAACTGCGATTGACAATAGTCGTATCAACGCCTGCAGGGTTTACGAGAGCAAATCATGTGGCGTTATATTAATAATGAGATTCATTATTATCATAAAAAGGAAAAGACAAGCCCTAATTTGCTATTGCAAAGCAAATCTGACCGATGTCGATGCTATGAAAATCAGCGTTGTGACAGACGCAGCTTGACTCCAGGATTTAAAGTCAACGAAATGCGGGGATGGATGCGAAACTGGTGATCCGGTATCGGATCAAAGCGAAATTGCTGCAGCAAACTTGAAATAATGATTTGAGATTCCAATCTTGCTAAACCGGCACCGATACAGGTGTGCAATCCGCCACCAAAGGGGAAATAGGCAAAACGTTGCTGCTGCTTCACATTTTCTGCCTGAAATCGCTCTGGCTGAAAGGCATCGGGATCTTGCCAATAACGGGGATTACGATGAGTTAAGTATTGCACAAGGAAAAAAGTGGTTTTTTTCGGAAAGACATAAGACTGATGGCGAATCTCAGCAGTGCTTTCCCGACCAAGCCCCCATGCTGCGGGATAAAGGCGCATTGTCTCAGAGAAGACTTGGTCCTGAAAGTTCAATTCTTGAACGCTTTGATCGTTTAATCCTAGCTTTTGGGTGACGAGCTGATTTTCCTGGTACAGACGTTCTTGGATTTCGGGATGATTAGCCAGAAGATACAGGCATAGGCTAATACTGCTCGCTGTCGTATCGTGTCCAGCCAACATCAAAGTAATGACCTCATCACGCAACAACTTATCGCTCATGCCCTGCCCCGTCTCTTCATCTTTTGCCTGCAGGTAGGCTGATAAGAGATCCTGATAGCGATCGGGAGCTTTTTTATGCTCGGCGATGATTTGATAGACGATCTGATCCAAAGTCTGAAGCGCCTTTTTCGCCCGCATGTTGCTCAGAGTCGGTACCCAGAGAGGCAATGGACTGATCGCATAAAAAAGGTAGTTGGCATATTCCTGAAGAACGGCTAACGCCTCACTCACTTTTTCCGCTTGCGTCGATAAATCGATCGAAAACAAAACTTTGACGATGATGGTAAAAGTCAGTCGACTCATCTGCTGAGATATGTCGAGTTCAGGGTGTTTTTTCAGCTGGACTTGCCAGTCATCTATCATCTTCTGCGTCTCTGCTGTGATCGTCTGGAAGAAATCAGCCAGTTTTTTATGATGAAAAGCAGGGTTCGCCAATTTTCGTTGAATTTTCCACTGCTCGCCCGAACTTGTGAGCAAGCCCTCGCCCAGCAGGGCTTGGAGGCGCCGATAACCAATAGATCGGGTATTGTTTTTTTCGGTGCCCACCAATACTTTGCCGATCAATTCGGGATCGGTCACCTGCACCAAGAGGATGAGCGGAGTGGGAATCTGAACAATATCACCATGATCACGCATGAGCTGGCCCATATATCCTAAGGGATCTTGTTTCATGGATTTCGCAAAATGAAAATACGATCTAGTTGACGGGCCAGGTATTCCTTCCAGCGGCTGTCGACCTTGCCGATAGGAGCGAAGCAATTGGGGAATCATCAGGTCCTCCGTGCATGGGTAAAATACCTTGGTGTTATCCGCGCCTGTCTAGTATCATGCTAAGCCTAGCGTTGATTCCCCCATCAGATCGGATCACGAAATATGAATAGAAACCGATTCATCAAGCTTTTTCCTGTCCTCTGCTGGATGGGGCTTATATTCTATTTATCATCGCAACCGGCAAAAGATCAAGATCTTGCCCCATTTTTTGCTGCTTGGGTTGACGAGCAGAGCTTGTTAAAGATTCTTCCAAAGTGGAAGCTTTCCTATAGCGAAGACGTCTTTGAGATCCAGCATGAGCCCTTTCGTTTTGTCAATTTTCTCATTCGTAAAGGTGCTCATATTTTTTCCTATGCGTTACTTGCAATATTGTGGCTGAGGTTTTTAAGGACTTGGAATCTTCGCCTCAGCCTTGCTCTTAGTATGGCTTTCTTGGCGAGTGTCGCTTATGGAGCCAGTGATGAATGGCACCAAACTTTTGTTGCGGGGCGAACAGGAGCTATGGAAGATATCTTTATTGACGCTTGTGGCGCTCTTATGGGGCTGAGCTTGTTTGTCACCATCCGTTTGCGCCGTAGAACTGCTTAGGTGAGCGGCAGTCGCTGAATTTTTTCTGCTCCTACAAAGCCATTTGCAGCATATCACGGATTTCTTTGAGCGGATCTTCGTCGCGAATTCTTTGCAAGTGCTCAGCGATGGCCGGAAAATCCCGATGATTTAGAAATATAGAGAGAATTTGCTGCTTGATATGACGGTCACTTTGTTGCCGGTAAACTTGATAGACATTAAGCAAAAATGCTTCAGACAATTTACGAAAGCGCAAGGCATAGATTGCCTGATTTACGATCTTGGGATCTTTCTCGTCTCTGGCGATCGATAACAGTAAGTCGCTGGTCGCTTCACCCATTTGAAAACGCAATGATCGAATGGCATCGATTCGCAGTTCTTTCGGTTGATTTCTTGCTAAAAATGGCTGGGCGACTTCCACTTGATTTTCATGGCCAAGATTTCCCAGAGCAGTTAAATAAAGGCTCCGCTGCTCGTTATTCTGACTTTCAACAAGCTGTTTTGTCAGGAAACGATAAATTTCTTCGTGTGTATGCCGCCGATCCTTTTTCACCGACATGCCGACTTTGCCAAGAGCAAGAACGCTGATCGAGCGTAGTTCTGACCGTGGGTCATAAACCAGAGATTCCATTAGCGTCTGCTCAACGATTTCGCTAGGCTTAGCCAAAAGCGATAAAGAGGGAATCGCGTAGAGCGCGCCTTCGTCCTCGAAGCGATGATCAATCAGGTTGATGAGTGCTTCTTGACATGCTACGGTGCCGACCGTCCCCAACAAATCGACGATCAATTCAAAAAACGGATGATCATGCGGCAAGTCTTTTATCTTTGTGAAAAACTCCTGCACAGATTGCTTGTCCAGTTCCAGCAAGGCTTTTATTTTAAGGTAGACTTCATTAGTTAAGCCATCGTCTTTGGTCCAAGTGATCGCTTCAAGCTCTGCCATTAAATTGTCGCTAGTACTATCGCCAACAGTTTCCCGCAGCATTTTTATATCTTGCATTTGCTGAGTATCTTGCGCCGATTGCCAGGATTCGCTCATAAAGATCTCTGTCAATTCTTTTGGATCAATCAGTTCTCGGCTCAAGAACTTGATTTTAACATCGTAGCTGACCTCGGAAATCGGCTCATGACCGAAGTCTTGACCGAGGATCAATGAAGCTTGCTGACTTAGCAGAGTCATGGTTTGCGCATCAATATTCATCTGAATGCTGCCTTCGCTTCGAGTCACAGGCATCACACCGTCGTCATCAACTAGGTACTGGTCAGATTCGGGACCATGCCGTAGCTGGCGTTTAAAAATTTCGATCACTCCGTTTAAATGAAGACGACACGATGAAAGCAAAAGATGAAACCTAAGTCTTTTGCGCCGTAATAAAGATGAATGATCAGAGCTTGGTCGGCATTTAATCAAATTGAATTTATTTTCAGTAAACGGCTTCCTACTTGTTGGATCAGAAAAAAGCCTGTATGTAATTCAAAGTATTATTTCACCAAATCGAATTACAAACAGGGCATCAATATGCATTTTGTCATGCAAATATTTTTGTACTTTGCCAGTCTTTTGATTTTCTTCGCCATGACAAGCTGCGATCAATCACCCTATGGGGAACCTGCATATGATCTCGCCCAAGGATGTTTTTCCATCCATTCACTTAATGACGGCCACATTATCACAGCTGAAGCTCACGGGGACTACCACCTCGCCGGGGAAGATATAAGCAATCAGCAACATCAAGCTTTTTATCTCAAGCCAACAGGCTTAGGTCGATTTCTTTTATTCGATCGTGATGGAGGCCTTCTAAGCGCATCGTCACAAGAACTAAAACGGCAATGGCAAGCCGATGAAAGCTCTGAATGGTTCATCAAAAAGATCAGCATTAATCGAGACGATGGTGAACAATTATCCGCCTACACATTACAAAACACCAAAAATTACAAGTATTTAGAAATAAGCTCTGATCTGATCCTTCTAAGCAATCCTAAAGATGATCTGCAGTTAAATCGCTTTGCCTTCGAACTGAGAGCGCAGAATCCATCATCATGCCAGTCGTATCCGGAGGCAGAATTAAATGCAGAACTTCTTGCTGAATTCACTGAGAGTGCTGACGACCAGCAAGCTGTTGTCGGCTATGCCGACCTCCATACGCATATTGGCTTTCCCAAGGCCTTGGGCGCGGTAGCCATGGCAGGACATGCATTCCATCCCTATGGCATCCAGCACGCCTTGGCTGATTGCTCAGCCTTGCATGGAGAAAATGGCGAGCTAGATTTACTAGAAAGCCAAAATACCAGCGGTGGCACTTCAGGCCACGCAACGGCAGGCTTTCCTGAGTTTAACTATTGGCCAAATCGCGAAACGAACACCCATGTGCAAAGCTATTATCGTTGGATGGAGCGCGCCTACCTTAGTGGCCTACGTTTGATGGTGACCAATGTCACCGGCAATCCGACGTTTTGCCAGTTATTGGGCATTCTGCATCCAAGAAAAATTGAAGGTGACTGCAAAAGTGATGATGATATAAAAATGCAAGTTGACTATATTTATCAGCTTCAAGACTACATCGATGCACAAGAAGGCGGTCCAAACCAAGGTTGGTTTCGCATTGTGACAAGCCCGCAAGAAGCCAGACAAGTGATTCATGCCAATAAGCTAGCTGTGGTCTTAGGTAGTGAATACGGCACCCTTTTTGACTGCAGGGAAGGTGCGAAGCAATGTAGCGAAGACTATATCGATAGTAAGCTAGAAGAGCTTCACCAGATGGGAGTCCGCTCCGTATTTCCTATCCATCGTTTCGATAATGCCTTTGGTGGAACGCGGCCACAAGGAGGAACTGGCGGAGCATGGATGCACCTAACGAGCAAGATAAGCACCAGTCGAATTGAGCATTTACTGGATCTGATCAATCCTGCCAAGCTCATGTTCAAAGCCATTCACGGCCACTATTGGCGGTTAGAAGAGTGCCCCGTCGGAGTCAATGGCACAGGTCATGTTAAGAGCATGGCTGCATTTGTTGAAGAAGATCTCAGTTTTCTTTCAAACACAGTAAAGAAGGTGCCGGTGGTTGGCAATATCGCCGCAAAAATCTTGGATTGGGCTTTCGTTGAAAAGCTAAAACCACTTCCGACTTATGAAGAATTTAACGAAGGCAAAAGAGTATGTAATAGTCGCCATCTACAGCCGATAGGCAAATATTTCATCCAAAAAATCATCGATAAGGGCATGATACTCGAAGTTGATCACATGAGTCTGCCGACGTTGATGCAAACACTTGAGCTGCTTGAAGACAAGCAGTATTCCGGCGTCGTTTCTTCTCACGGGTGGATCGAGGACGTTAAAGAAATTCGCGAACGAATCTTTCGCCTAGGTGGTATCATGGCCCCCTTTAACAGCAGTCCAAGTCATATTGCCAGAAAGCTCGAAACCTATGCAACTGAGATTGAATCCTTTGGCTATTTACCTGGAGTAGCGATCAGCACCGATATTCAGGGTGTCACATCACAAGCTATGGCCGATGCGGGGGTCGAGATGAACTACCCCTTTTCTTCGATTGACAGTAAAGTACGATTTTTTCCGCCGGCGACTGGCAATAGGAAGTTCGACTATACAAAAGAAGGGATTGCACACTACGGGCTACTTGCCGAGTGGGTCGAAAATTTACGGCAGGTTGACGAAAACTCAGGAACTCGTGCTGTCGAAATTTTGATGAATTCTGCCGAAGCCTTCATTCAGATGTGGGAGCGGGCTGAGATGAGTTCAAACGGAGAATAAGCGGCAAGATCAACCCTGCATTTTCCAAACTGCAACAGGACGAACTTGCTCAGGTAGGCTAAGTGCTTTATGGACTAAGCTTGATTATGGTAAATGGTTAAAATGCGAGACCGGTAGCTTGGGATCAAATTTAGATTTTTATTTCCCGTCAAAGAGCAAAACAAAAGCGACGCAGAATCCAATCAGCTAATTAGGGTCCCTCCGGGAATGCCTTAGGCGAGGCGAAAATAAACCGCAGTGTATTCAGATACATGAGGATTTATTTTCGCCGATAAAACGCAGAATAAGGTATTTCCGGATGGACCCTAATTATACTGATTAATTATAGATTTCAATATATGAAAAACTCAAGCAAACGCTTGGTCTGAATAGCTTTAAGGCACAAGTTTACAGCTAGTTGAAGTGTTTCTCTAGTTTGAATGTCTCGAACTCAGGCAAAAAATTCATATGAACCGTCGCTGATCAGGACAAAGCAGGAGTCGCTTTATTCTAATGTTTACCAATGATTATAAAGCAGAGCATGCTTGAATATCAGTAGCATTCAAGACCTGGCACAGCCAAATTCCTAAACTCATCGCCTCTATCTGCAAATAGGTACAAGACTTGCTCTTCACTTACACAGAGTGAGAAGCAGTGGCTAGGAATACCTGACTTCGAACGTATGCCTGAAAGTCGTTTTCTGAAATCCATAAATGAGACAGGCTGATATGCTACATTTTTCCCAAGGAGTCGATATGTTGATGTTCAAACTGATGATCATTGGATGTTTGCTGATCCCACTAGTTACGACCCTCCAATCCTACAATTCAAGGGATCGCTTGACTGAGGAGTCGTCGAGTAAATTATCGACCACCACAGCTAACGCCGGCTCATGTCAAGATATAGACGATATTGTGATTCCAACGCCTGTCACAGGTTCCTATTAAACCGATTAGAATTTATTTTCCGTGAAATGGAGGATCTTAATCGTCAAACTTATGAATGACTGAGGTCGTTGGGTTCGGATGAACCCAATGGCAAACCATAGTCCATCGTCCAACAATATGGCTCTCAAAGTTATAAAAACCTTGAGAGCCTTTTTCATTATTAAAAGTAGCAAGGAGGCAGCTCAAAATACTTGAATAGCTACATCGATGCCATGACGACTCCTATATCTCAATTTCGCTTAAGGCCACAGAATAAGTGTGCCTTGAAGTTCAATGACCGAGCCATTTTTTAATTTCTTGCAACTTAAGAATCGTAGGGATGGGTTTTTCCAAAAGATCTCCCAAACACTCGTAAGTAACTGAAATTTGCAGCAAAAAGAAAGCGAAGGGGAATGACTGTCTATTTATTTTTCATTCCATGATCGAGGAGTTTGTTCTGCATACTGTCTGATTGAGTCGTGTCAGGCGTCTTTTCCTGAACAAGAACGAAGGGGCTGACAATTAATACCTGAAAGCGACTCTGCTCTTTTAACCAGTGTCGCACCTCTTCATCTTCAGCTCGACCAAACAAGTTTTCTGCCATCCATGATGCAATCGTTTGCGCATCATTGACGGCCATAGCCACAGCCACATCAATTATATCAATACCTTGACGGACTAGATACAAACGGCCAGCAGCAAAGGGCCGAGTTAACTCGCTCCAAGGCAATTCATCAAGCTCGGCGAGCAATTTTTCACGTAAATCTTTGACTTGCTGCATAAAACAATCCTTTCATCGAGAGAAAGTCTGTTCTAACTTAGCCGATTTTGAAAATCGAGTTGATTTTTCATGCCAGCTTCAAACAGAACTTAAAATCAGATGAGACATAAACTTGCCCTCCCCTGCGCAGGAAGCTTTTTCAGAAAAAAATTCAGCTAGCTGTTTGACAAGGTTTAATTCGGACTTATCTTAAACTTATCGTTTGCCAAGCTGGAGAAATGCAAAGATGTTTTCCCAATATTTACCACTACTTAAAAGCCTTGCCGTCCTGATTTTTTTATTCACAATGCTCAACGCCAAGTATCAGGCAAATCGAATGAAGCCGGTTGAAAACGATGGTGAAAGTATCACAGACGAGATCGCGCAATTATCGGGGACCGTTCTTACCGTACTTTATGCAGACAACAAGGTTTATATGCAGGCTACAGGACACAATGGCGAATCAATTTGGATCGGCGCAACCGAGCAAATAGTGCAGAAGGGCGATCAAGTTTCATTTGAACTGAGTGTGCCACGTTATGGATACTATAGTAAAGGCCTTCGCCAAAGCTTTAGCGAAATCTACCTTCCCAGCCAAATCAAAATCGACACTAAGGTATGAAAAAACCCTCAATCGATATCCAAATTCCAAGCCACGCGGTGGTAAATCAAGCCGTTTATTTGAATTTCAAGGAATTGACGCCCTGAGTAATAGCTGCGTGTGCTTACCTTTTTTAGAACATGAGCTTTCGTCAGTTGGATACTCCCACCGCCATCGATTTGCAAAGTTTTTAGCTTAAAAACTTTCGGGGTCGTCTTGCCGTTTGCCCGTTGAAAATGCATTATATAGTCGACAACCAAGTTCTGAGAGATCTTCTTCTGTGAGCTAATCTGGAAAGAAAACTCGAGCCTATCCCCTAAACGAAATTTTTTCTGATTTATCTTAAATCGCGATAACTTTATCTTAGTCGACTTCCCAACCCCAATTAGGAACAAGGCTTCATCATGTCCTGATTTTATTAAAGTCCTGAGAGCACGATGAATGATCCAATTGATGTTTGTTGCGTGTTTTTCACCTGCTTCTTTCTGCCAGCGTCGCAAGATTTGAATCACTAACAAGGGATGATCTTTTGCTATATCATTCAAATGATTGGCAACACTCTTGCGCACATAAAGCTCTGGATCAAATTTTAGCTTTTCCAGAATTCCTAAACTTAATGTCGGTGCCTGTATTAAGTTTTGCAATCTTTCCCCCCAGGGAAGACGGGGGCGTGAACCTTCTGAGGCCCAACGTCGAATATGGACGTTGTCATCAGCGGCACAGTCTTGCAAATACGACAAGGTCAGATCTGGGTAGAGGCGAAGATAGGGCCTTACTGCAAACTCAGAGGTAAAGAGAGAGGTCATTATTTTCAGTTGTTCCAGCGCAAGCTGGGGATGAGCATGCCCATAGGTTTGAATATAGTCAGAATATGGCCAGAGATTAAAATTTTTAAAATCTCCGCTCTCGGCAATGGAGTTCCGTAAAATTTCAATCGCTAACAGAAAGTTCTCAGGCAAGATCTGATACAAAGTTTCACGGATTAATTGCACCCGGGGTTTCATTTCCAAAGTCTGCAATTGTGGAGCTAAACCGATCAATTTTTTTTATCAAACTTTGGATAGACTTGATGTAAAGCCTTTGCCATGTGTTTGAGCAAATCCTGGTTAAACAGATGCTTAAAGGCTGCTGGATTTTCAGCTTTGGGAATGCTTTGACTTTCTACCAAATTGCTGGCTAGTGCTCCAACCATAACTGAAAGCTTGGCTGGTGGTGAAAGCCGGACTTTGTGAGTCAATGATTTTTCGCTTGCGAAAATATCCTTGGTGAGCAATCCTTCGCCCTGCTGGAAGGCTGAAAGTGCTGCCAGCAATGTTCTTTGAAAATCGGTATGGGTTCCATGAAGAACTCCTTTCATGGGTAAAAACCGTAAAGGTTATATTCAAATAATCTAGGTCAAAGCTGCCTAAAAGCTTCGGGTCGGGAACCGGCCTAGGTGTGGAGAAGGCACTTCCTTCGCTGAAGCACGAAACTCCGTCTATACCGTAGCAGGCTCGTTAGAGGCTTAGAGGGATGTAGTTCATCACTTTCAACCCATATCCTGCAAAATTTTGACGACAATCGAATTCCATTTTAGTCGTTTAAAATAAACTCAATGGTGACAACGACCCGCGCCACTTTACGAATCTGGTTCACTTCCGCTAAACCCTGATTTTCACCGTGAAAGGAAAAATATCCCTGCGACGCACGGCGAATCGCGCCAAGATCGGTTTCCACATCATCGGCAAATTTACGCGCGGCAGCCCGTGCGTCCTGCGTCGCAATTTCAATCATTTTAGGTTTAATTTCAACTAGTTGTGTAAAATAGTACTGCGGCTCTTCCCAACCGGCAAGAACAACTCCTTGATTTAGCAGTTCTGCTGAGCGACCTGCTAGTTCTTGCAGCAGTTCGACCTTTTTCGTTTGGATACGTAGATCATCGTTTATTTGATAGCGCACCTGATTTTGCTGGGAGTGATGGGCGATCTCTTGAACGCGAGGAATACCCCTTTGTAGTTCGGCCTCATCAAAGCCCATAGCCTGAACAAAATTCCACACCGATTTAGCAGCACTTTGATGAGCAAGTGTTGCGTCATTTAGAGTTGAAGCCATGGCCTGAAAGCGCAAAATCCAGGTCCCTTGATCTGCCACTACAGCATGCTCTGCCAAGCCCTTCACCGTTACGTATCGATCCTGAGAGCGCCCCTGTTGAAATCCATAGCCAATCGCCAGTCCTGCACCTAAGATTGACAGACCCAGCCACACCGCCAAGAACCGTTGCATCGCTCACCTCCTGACAAAAACGATTTAGCAGCAAAACCGGCCCATAATAGCTGTTTCCAAGATTTTAAGCAGTAATTGTTTGGCAAATGAGAGCTTGATAAGCTGAAAGCTAATAAAGCCTTCGGACAATCTTAGAATAGACTGGTCATATCGCTTGCGCGCTACTAGTACGATCAAAGTCCTTAATGCGGCCTTCAAATGGATTCAAATTCATGATCAGCTATCTATCAATGAACCAATTTCGCTTTCGTTTCGTGCAATCTATGTTTGAGATCGTCGATGATAGACCAGTTCCGCTCATAAGCTTCCGCCCTCAATTTTCGTTTTGGCGAAACAACAATTCCTGCATCACAAAAATTAAGCAGCGGCAAATCAGACGTAGAGTCTGTTACCGCTACTCTTTCAACGGCATGAATTTGCTCTGATGACTCGTAAGTCCGGATGCGCTCAATCTTTTCAAGCTGAATATTAGGCTTGCCTATCAGCCTTCCCGTCAGCTTTCGATCGCTTCCATAAACCAGTTCAGGAGTCAGGTACCCATCGATTAGTTTGGTCATACCACAAGCTTGGATTGCCGGATAAATGATCTCATACAAACTTCCAGAAACTATGACTATGCGATAGTCTTTTTGATGGTAGGAGCGGATTAAATCAAGAACCGCTAGACGAAATACGCTAGCCTGGTTTTCCCTCCAATATTGGCAGGCTCCCTCATTCAAATCAGCAGAGCTTAGACCCCAATACAACAGTATGAGCAATCGATCACGAGCCATTTCAGAAGTCTGATGCAAGATTAAAATCAGAGGAATACAAGCCCAGGCAAGTAAGCACATACTTAACGAGATTAAAGTTCGATATTTTTTTAAATGGAAAGCACGTAAAGCCACCAAGTAGTGGAGCGATGTCGAGCGCACAAGAGTCCCGTCGAAATCGACGTAAACCAGTTTCAACTTACTATGATCTACTTGCAAGATAGTCCCCTAAGGTTAACTCAGCCAAACTAGCAATTAAGATGAACTTGTACTGATAGAATTTTAACAACGAGGCATAATTGCTATAGTTAGCAATCGATATGCCAAACAAATAAATCTGTAATTTCAATAGATTAATTTAAGAGGTGGCGAGTTTTTCGACAGTTAAAGTCCAACAGATGGCGTTTACGAGCAGATTCGGAATTGCCGGCCTGATTTCCAGGTTTGAGCAACAGACTGTTTTAGTGAGATTTTTATCGCAACACGAAGTAGCGACATGTTACTCAAGACACAGGTTAATTGCCCACTCGATTGGGGGGGCAACTAAACGCCCATTTATTACACAATGTCGCTTCTATGAACAAGTCGGAGCAGTTCTAGTGATTTTTAAAGCTCTCCGCAATACACGCATTTATTGATTGGAAGCCACGAATGGATTGAGTGACACGCAATATGACGGCGCCTGATAGAGCTCATAAAAAAATTTATTGTAGCGAGAGTTGTCATAATCACTCCGAGAAATAATAAAATATACAATCAATCTCAGCATTTTTTAAAAATTAAATCCTAAATCTTAGGACCTTTGATTTTTAAGTAGATCCTTTAATTTATCCTAGGCGTTGATATGAATCACATCACTTTTTTAGGCGTGTCGAAAATTGCGCTAGAAATTTTAATCATTTCACACAAAGATTGATCAATACAATGAAGCATCAGAGGTGAAACACTCCCATTTTGCGATTTCCAAGGCAATTTTTTAAGCAACTTGCGCTTCACTCGAAACGTGGTAGTACTTTTTCGGCAAGGCCATAACAATTCCAAATGGCAATCCACTACTTTCAAGAGTCGGCTCTTCCTTGAAATAAAGACGAAAACTCCCTCCAGCCTGCTCAATGTACTGTTTGATCGCTCCCATTCCAACACCGCGGCCGGAAATTTCAGTCACAGACGGTGCTGTCGAAAGACCATCAGCAAAAATAGTATAGGCAACAGCCTGCGGTTGACTCAGTTGATCGTGAGTCAAAATCGATCTCTCTTCCGCTAATTGTCGAAGCTTTTTGATATTCAAACCAACCCCATCATCAGCATAGCGAATTTCCAAAAATTCATTTTCAACTTGTGACAGTTCAATCGAAATTTGTCCTTCTGGCAACTTTCCTTTGGCAATGCGTTCTGTTCCTGTTTCAATGCCATGGTCGATCGAGTTTCGAATGATGTGGGTGAAGACATTTTGCAGAATATCTGCACCTTCCTCACTAAGACTGTAGCCTGGGTTTTTTACATGAATGGTAGGCTTTTCTTTACCAAGATCTTTTGACAGGGTCTCTATGTTGCTAAATATTTCGGAAAAAACTTTATCTGAATTTTGATAAAAAATTGAAGAAAACGACTTTTTCGTCTCCTTAATAATTTCTTGGTCTTCCAGCGACAGGACTGATGTATCGAGCTTATCAAGCAGGTTCATTTTCTGGCTGATAAATGATTTTTCCAGTGAAATCTTGTTCTTCTCGCTACCTCTATTTAACTTACTGATATTAATTGAGTTATACTTATCAAAGATTTCGGTAGCCCTTTCCATATCAGCTTCAAGCTTGCCTTTGTCCCAGGATTGATCAGGCTCTTTCTGAAGTAAGGCATAGTATTTTTCGACTTGATGGATCACATCCGTCATTTTCAGCAGGTTGTAGGAACGAGCCATACCTTTCAAGGTATGCATATTGATAAACAGAATTTTCAATATTTCATTATTTCGCCCTTTACTACGGGCGATGAGGCGATTATTTTCCTCAATGTATTGATAAGCAATGTCCAATAATTTATTGAATTTTTTTGTATCAACATTCAGTATTTCCGCAATATATTCCAACTCTTCCTGCTGCAAGCGGGCTTCTGCTTGGAGTTGACGTAAATTGGTGACATCACGTAAGGTTACCAATATTTTATCAACCGTGTCATCGCTTTCATTAATAACTGGACTCCAGTCTATCTCTACAATCTTTTCTTCACCTAGCTGATCCACGAGCCGAAACTCGGTTGCAAGGTTTTGATTATTGGCATAAAAGTTGATTTCATCTTCATTCAAAGTAGCTCGGACAACTTCTAGAATACGGTTTTTGGCATCTGAACCTAAGTCCGATTTATCAAAAATAAGTTCCATCACGGATTGCCGACTTATGTCTTCTTCGCCGATCAACTCAGATAAATATTGTGAATAATCGTCGCCAATCTCAGCAACAATTTCTTCATTTTCGGAAGAATGGATGGTAAAAATACCTTGCTTGATATTTTTCATAATCGATTTTATGTCTCGAGTTTTTTCCTGCACAATTTCTTCTATGTCTTCAATGTGGTGTTGTAGCTCCTTGTTCAATGTTTGAATTTTGTTTTCATGCATCGACCGGATATAGTTGACGCGATCACCTAAGGCTAATGACAGCAACACCACCTCAACCGCTCCACCCAGTGACTGCCCCCAGGTAGAGAAAAAGCCAAATGGGATTATGCCTGCAATGCTTAGAGCAAGTGCTACGTTCCCTACCAGAATCCAAACCCATGCTAAGGTAAAATAGATTGCGGGGCGATACCCTTTTATTATATTGACCAAGCCAACTGTGATTAACAGCAAGGCTGTAACTAAGGAAAGCACATTTACTAACTTAGCACTGGCGTTATATCCTGCTAGCAAAACCAAAAAAAGAATCAGAACATTGAACCCACTTATACCAACAAAAATGCGCCATAAACCCAACATGCGCTGCTTCAGGTCCAGAAAATACACGGTAAAAAGACAAGCGAATATATTGGCGCCTTGGATCGATAGAAGAATTCCATTATTTTGCACAAAATTTTGCCAGGAATAATTCGCTGATAATTCTTTGCCGATGCCTAATATCCCCAACTGATAGGAAATAAAGCACATTATGTAAATCACATAAAATAAATAGGTTTTGCTACCAAAAGATATTGCTAAAAATAAATTGTAGAAAAGCATGACAGAAAGGAAACCAATGACCAAACCAGCGATCATGTATTCAAATTTCGAGTTTTTATAGAACTCACTTGGCGTCCAAAAATGCAAAGGCACGTTAATGGAGCCTGCGGAAAAGACTTCGACGTAATACTTATTTATTCCGGGAGCAACTTCTACCGCAAAGACTGAATGTCGATCTTGCACAAGTCGATTATGATAGGGAGCCTTATCTCCCAATTCTTGGACAGAATATTTCTGGTCCTGGGAAACCGAGTACAAGTTGATATAATCGAGCAGGCTGTAACGTGATTCGATATAGACCAAAACAGCTTCGTCGCTAGTATTTTCTAATAGCATTTCAAGCCATATTGTTGCATTGGTGAAACCAAAGCGCGGCGAATCCATATTTAGGGGAGCAAATTGATCCGCCCCCTCCTTCTCAAGTATGTCCTGGATACTAAGATGCCTCGTCTCATCAACAAAGAAACTCATATGCGAGCCAAAGTCTTTGCCCATGAGCTTTTCGTTTACGTTGATCACAGTTTGGCCACTCAACCCGCTACTGGTAAAGAGAAAAACAATGACGAAGGCGAGTTTAGAATAGAGAAATTTCATTTGGCTAAACCTTTTCATTATCGTATTTTTCCGATATCAACCTAGCTAAACTTTACGCTCGGCAGAAACTTAGATGGACTTAATGAGGGGTTCTAATCATTTTCATAGGTCGCACAAAAAAACTGCTGCGGGCAAGGTGAATGTAGATATGGCAAAGCATGTTAAGCTTTGAAAATTACACCCTATTGAAAGTATTTTTTACATAATAAAAAGCGCTCAAAGAGTTGCCCTTAGGGACAAGACTAATTTAAGGATTTGTTGTGCAGGTGGGCAAACTACGACTTTTATCTTATAAAGAAAATTTAATAAGTCGATTTAATCAACCAATAGTTTTTCTCATTGGGTAGAATGGTCACTTCATCACCGACTTGTTGATCGATCAATTCCATTCCAAGCCGGGAATCTGGTGATAGCACAAGAACTTCCTTGCCATACCACTCAACTTTCCTACCAGCGCCATAGGGCGAAATGAATAATATCCGGCTTGTCTTCACCCCTGATTCCTGTTTCTCCAACTCTACCAGGCTCCCATGATCAACGAAGTCTTGATTCAAGTCTAGGTTTTTATAGAAAGAGCGAAACGCAGCAATATCTTTTTCTAGCAATCTCGCCCTTTCAAATTGTGATCCAGCTAAATAAGAGAGCTCCAGGCCATGAGTGTCATATTTACTTTTAGCAATCGCATCTTCATGCGTCGCACCACCATGAGCAGCTTGAGCCGATCGCAGTATCTCTAGTAGCTCAGCCTTCATCGTCTCTTCGATCAGTACGAATAGTTCTTTTTTATCTTTCATATTCTTAGTCGCTAAAAATTTTTTTAATCAAGCCTAACCAGCCATCTTACGCCCGAATCTCAGCATGAGCCACACGGATCAGCGTTAGACCAGAGACTCATCCTGCACAAACAACGGCCCTCCAGAGTCGCCGAAACAATCATCACTTTTTTTCACCAACAAAATGGGATGAATGATCTTCCCAGTGAAGATTTTCCGATGAGAGACAGAAACCCGCTTTGGGCAAGAATAAGAATGTAATATTAGCAACATAGAAACAAATCATCACATATGGACTTCATAAAATACAGCCCCCGAATGACTATCTCGAATTACCAGGCCATTAGCAGAATCTGTTCCCATGTTACTTTTATGAGTGCTTAGGGCTTTGCTATCTTCATTGCCTCTTTTTCGTATTCTTGCAGCTTTTCTTCAACTTCCTTTAGATGTTGTTCAGGAATGACATCGGATTCACGTCGCGCTGCTTCGACCATACGCTTCGCATCCAATAGGTCCCTGTTTTTATTAAATTCAAGACAAATTATACACATATTATTCTCCGGAGATCTAAACTCAATTATCCACATATATAATCGGGTTTATTTTGACATTTTTTTAGTTTTATTGCTAGGTTCCGTCCGGAAGTAGTTGATTCTCCGTTGCATCAGCAAAAAAAATTTTCATGTACCTGAATAGACTGCGGTTTATTTTCGCCTCGCGCCTTGACTTCTGGATAGGCCCCAGCTAGATCATCACCTTCTGTAGGTTAACCCTCATCCTTGATCAGAACTTGAAGAGCTTCTTCAAAGCTAGCTTTTTCTTCTGCTGTCAAACTCTTAAAAGGCGGCATCCTACCTGGCCCATTTAAATGGATACGATTTTGAATCTTGGCCAAGCCAGCATAATTATCTTCTATCAGCCACTGCCGCAGAAGACTGGTCCGATCAAAGGGAATATAGGGGGCCTGCACCATTTGATGATTCATCGCATGACAATGAATGCATTGGCCAAAACTCGACGGAATGGCTTTGCTCGCTGCTTCATTGATCTCGGGTTCAATATGTGCAAGGGCGCGCACACTTCGGCTTTTTAAGTCCTGACAATCGAAGCTCAGCCAATTAAAGTTAGAATCTGGAGTCTTGGCTTTTTTTGGTTGTAATTCAATAATCAGATTGGGATCATAAAAAATCAAACTAGTTAAAAAATCTGCATTTATATTACCGGGAACAGAAAGGAAAAAGGGATTCTGCCCCTGACTCATCATCTGATGAGAATAAGGTATATTCAAAAACTCAAATATCGTGCTCATTTGTGATGCAGTAATGGACTCATTGCCTAGGCGGTTTTGATCTATATTGAATATTTTTTGATGACCTGGAAAGATGGTCTCATAACGCTGCACCAAATAATTCTTAAACTCAGTTCTTGTTTTTACCGTATCCGAATAACTGGCATATACATGCTGTTGAAGAATATTATGAAAAGATTCTGGGAAAAAATCCGTCATAGCTCGCAGCAGTGACTCTTCTTCAGTTGAATATGTGCACTGATTCAAAATTCCTATGATGACATAAATAAAAGGATCTAATCGCTGCTGAAATGTCTGCCATTGCTTCATCATCACTATCAACTGCAGTTGTGTTACATACTGAGTCAGAGCTTCAATCCCAAGTAGACGCTCATTTTTTACGTCAGGTAATTTTAGGTAGGAAAAAATGCCAAGATTGCTATTCGACAATCTTAGTAGCTCATAGGCATTTTTTTCCTGGTCACTCCCTAACCTGGCGATGGCGCTGCCATACACTCCTGGCCAGAAATCATAGGGATCCCAAATCGGTTTTAGAGGGCTTCCATGGCAAGCTTGACAGCTCTTCGGATTCTTCTCAAATTCGATATTTTCATGAGCAAATCGTAGTTCATGAAAGATAAATTCATGCCTCTCATCATCAAATTCAATGATTTCGACATTGCGATAAGATGTATTGGGATTTTCAGCAAAAGCTAAAATGAGTCCTTCACCAAAAATTACCACCCTTGGCCTGGTCTGACTGGCAAACTGAATGCTGCCAGTATCATGAATCAGTACAAAATTATCAAAAAGTTGAGGCTTTAGTTGAAATAAATAAGCTAAAAATTCATCATAATTTTTATAGTCAGCTTGAGCGTCCTGCAGATCATTCACTGTTAAGCGATTTTCGCCGAGAAAATTACGTAAATCAACCTGGTAATTTGAATCAAGCTGTAGGGCAAAATCGTAAAAATCTTTCTGCTGCCCCAACACAAGACTGCTTCTGAAAAATATTAAAAACATGCTCAATGACACTGTAAGCCATCTCATCACCATTCTCCCCTAGCAGTCTTCATTATCTGACTGATACATTGCTCCGTTCTCACCCAAACACATCGACCATGTAGCGAAAGCTCCGTCGCATATCATTCAACCATTCATTGGATTGCTCGTCACTGCATGAATGACGCTCCTGATAGATCCGAACAAATGTTTCTCGAACACTCGGCGCCATAGAGCGACCATCCCCACATACGTAAATATGAGCACCGCTCGTGATCATATCGCATATTTCTTGACGTTCATCCCAAATACGGTCTTGAACATAAGTCTGCCCATTTATTGGTGCACGACAAAAGCTTGCCCGTATGCTCACGATCCCAGCGCGTTCCCAGCTTTGTAGTTCCTCATGATAGAGGAAGTCAACATCAGGATGATCGCAGCCGAAGTATAGCAAAGCCTTGGCAAGTCGTTCGCCTTTGCCTACCCTATAGGCACGCTCCTACAAAAACCCACGGAAAGGTGCGATTCCCGAACCAGCAGCGACCATAATTAGTGGGCTACTCGCAGATGTCGGAGCTTGAAACCCCGGATGAGTTGGCCTGATAGACACTGCGATAGGACTGCCAACCAAGGATGAAGCAAGATAGTTCGAGGCAACCCCCAGGTGTCGTCCATGACCCGACCACGCTTGGTTGCGCACGACTGAAAATGTAATCGAACATTGATCAAGCTTCCAAGTAGGCGAGGAAGAAATGGAATAAGGCCTAGGCTTGAGCGGCGGGAGCATTTCCAGGTAAGCTGCGAAGGTCAGCTCACAGGAGTGGCTTCGTTCCAAGAGGTCAAGAACACTGAGGCGTTTCTCTAGTACATTTTTAATATAACAGTCTTCACTTTGCAGAAGTTTAGCAAGTTCTCCTCTTTCGGGAGGGCAGCGCGTCAGCTCTAAAATCTGCTTGATCTGCAGGCGAGTTGCGGGCTGCCCTATTTCGAGATAACTGGACAGCAACTCGCCAACCATGATCGCCTGACCAGCCGGGATGAAACTATAGTTGTAGTGGCCGGATCTTATGTGAATTTTCACTTGCGCATCATAGGTCAAACCAAATCGGCTTAAGACGCGATGCACCGTTTCGCTGGGATTGACAGGTAGCACGACAAGATAGTCACCAACTTGATAGGAAAGATTCGGAGGAAGCGCGAGTTCTATATGTCGCTTGGATCGCCCTAGCGGGGAACTCAGGTCGACCAACTCTCGATTTTCCAAGACGACAGCTAAATGCATATCATTTTGTCGGCGTAAAGTATCGCGAGCCGGGTCGACAAATTCCAGCTCAAACAGCGACTGCGCAGGGATTTCGCACGGTTTCAGAGCAAAAACTTCAGCAAACTGCCCCCATAAATCACTATACCAATGCTCGAAGTCACCAAGGAAGTCACTTCGAGCATCCCCCTCACCCCGCTCTTTCAAGCGCCGCCCTCCAGCCTTGGCCAACATAGCATCGATGGATTGCGGTACTGCCTGATAAGTTCTAGTCCAATCCCGATTGCCGCAGCCAAAAACTGCGTAACTTAGCCCAGCAAGACTACCCTCTGAAAGAGTTCCGAGCCAAGTTAAAAACTCTCTGGCGTTATCCGGCGGTAAGCCTTCATATGAAGAACATACGATGATTACAGCTCCCTGAAGTGGTAGAGCTCCGGCGACAGCATCCAATGTTGCCAGTTTTGTCGGGTGACGCTGCTGACTAGAATCACTGGCAATCCGCTGTGCCAGTGCCTGCGAGGTGCCGCTGTTAGAACCGTAGACTACGAGGACAGGAGTTTTTCTTTGCGTCTGTGTCGTTGATCTTGTTCTCGGTTTTGGCTTTGACCCTCTCACACTGAATGAAGTGTCTTTTGCTATCTGCGGCGCGCGGCGTTTCGCATGAATAAAGAACTTGTGTGGCTTCATGGTCAGAGTTTCTTTGATACACAACTGATAATCAGGGTCAGCCATGCGACAATCAAACCTTTGCAGCAACATCGCCAAAACCAGAGTTGCCTCCTGCATGGCAAACGGTCGACCAATACAAGCTCTTTGGCCATTACCAAAGGGTTTCCAAGAATTTGCTGGCAGTGCATCAAAGGCTTCTGGGGTAAATCGATCCGGATCAAAACGCTCAGGATCGGCACCCCAGATTTCGGGATCTCGATGCAGCATTGGTAAGAGCACCAAAATCGTTTGCTTGCTATCAAGCGGATATGTTCCCGCCAATACGGTTTCCTCGTATGGGTAGACGGCAAAACCGGGCGCTGTTGGCCAAAGCCGCAATGATTCTTTCAGGATTTGATCCAGATATTTTAATTTGGAAAGATGCTCAAAACCTGGTCGTTCCTGACCGAGGACCTCATCCACTTCGCGCCGAGCCCTTTCCATAATGGCAGGATTTTTCAGCAATTCATAAAGGGTGAACGAGAGCATTCCACTCGTGGTTTCGTGACCAGCTATGAGGAAAGTGACAAGCTGGTGTCGGATATTCGTGTCGCTAAGGCCTTCACCGGTGAGTGGGTCCTTGCATTCCAACATCAAGCTTAATAGATCCTTCTTGCTGCCATGTTTCTGCTTTCGCCTTTCTGCAATCAGCTCATCAGCGACCTGCTGCATACAGTGCACATCGTCTTGGTATTGTCTTTGTGTCAGTATTTTCATGCGATTTTGCAATGGCAAGCGACGTCCTCGCGCACCTGCTTCCAATAACGAGCGTAGCATGGCACCAATAAGTGGATGCATCGCCTTTTCATAAAAACTATTGAAGCGATAATCAAAAGCGCAAAGTGCAATGGTATCAAGGGTCAATCGCGTCATATTATCCGCGACATCAATTCGCACACCCTCACCAAGCCGCTCCCATTTCAAAAGCATTTGTTCCGCGATATCAAGCATAGAATCGAACATATTCTTCAGGGAGACAGGCCCAAAGGCAGGCATCAAAATTCTATGCGCACGTCCCCAATTCGCTTCTTCGGTGTAGGCGGTAAACAACCCATCGCCAACGAAGTCTCGGATATGAGCCAGGGCACTGTGTACTTTCTTGTCAAAGCGACTTTCGTCACACAGCTCGTTCACAAGTCGCTGCGAGCTAACAACCAGCATATTCTGACTTGGGAAAGCCAAACGATAGATGGGGCCGTGAATTTTCGCTAGCCGCATCATCGACTGGATAACCGAGCGCGGATCAATATCAGGGACATTGCCGATCAATGGGACCGGCTTCGGCTGGGGAATATTTTGTGCGGCAAATGATTTCATCGCATGCCCTCCATCGACGGCAAAGGTTTTATGGATTCCCATATGAGTTGAGATGCAATTGCTGTATAAAAATATACGAGCAGTCGCTCACATTTTAAACTCGCATTTGGAGCTCGCATTCATGGCGCAGGTAAAAGACGTGAATTCCTTGATTTCACCGAGAAAAATGGCGAAACAGCAGCGATCACGCTCATTGGTGCAGACTCTTCTCGATGCGACTGCTCGCGTTTTGGTCAGTGACGGATATGACCGGATGAGCACCAACCAGATTGCTTGCGTCGCCGGCGTCAGTATTGGTTCTCTATACCAGTATTATCCATCGAAAGAAGCTTTGGTCGCCGCCCTGATTGATCGCCAACTCGAACAGGACCTGCCTAAGATTCAGAGCCGCATCGATGAGTTGGCACAGCAAGACATTAATACCAAGATCGCCGAGATCTCGCTTTTTCTCTTTCAGCTGTATCAAAAGGATTCAATCTTGCGCCGCATCCTCATTGAGGAAGTGCCAAGAATCGGCAAAATCCAGCGACAGTTTGAAATCGAGCTCAAAGTAGCCAACGAAATCTATGATGCTCTATTTGAAAAAGAGAACATGAGCCCAAGTGCAGAAGGTTGTTTAGTTCGTTTTATCTTGACCAAAGCCGTGATCGGTATCCTTCACGGTGCAATCCTTGATCGGGAGTCGAGCTTCGACTATAAGTTGATTGCTCATGAGGTGGCGCAACTGGTCACGGCTTATATAGGTAATAGGCAGCGGCTTGCCGATACATAATATATGCCCCATAAACGCATCTTAATTTTATCCATCGAATTCAAGGAACAATTGTTAATTCTATTTAGTCATATCTCGTAAAACGTTCATGTTAGAGCCTCCAAAACGGGTGTCTCCAAGCTTTGAAGATAGACCTGCCAAAGCTCTCGTGCTTTCCGGTCATATTCATGCATGGTGCTCGTATGAGATTGCCGAGCTTCGGCCGAAGCGATTTCTTTTGGCAGAAGCGGGTCCGTGACTAATAAATGCAAAGCTGCTCGCCCCAGCAGAAAGCTTTCTTTTGCTGCCGCAGCAAGAGAGATTTGCTCAAGTCGAGCCTGACTTTCTTCCAATTTTTTTCGGCTCTCCAGGTGTCGCCTGGCCCAGGTATCAATATCCCAGAGCTTGGTATACCAAGTTTCCTCTAAGTGGACATCCACATCGCTGCCTAAGAAAATTGCGGCATCTTCTTCTAAACCCAAGTTTCTGATCTGAGTTTTGAACTGATCGAGCGTGACACTTAAATTATGCGGCCTGACTAGAAGGTTGTCTTGCGCCTTTTGTAGACCAAAGAGTTTAGTAGCTGTCATCGTTTTACGGCGTAGCTTTCTTTCCGGATTTTTCGGCAAAAGAACTATAATCCAACGGCGATCCCAAGCCCGCATCCGCTGTTCCCCGAGACGCCATAAGTTCAAGTGCTCGAACAAATGATCGGTATGAGCTGCCAAGCAATAGCTGCCTCGAGCTGGGTTACTCAGGTAGCCTTCAGCCGCCAAGCGCGTCACAGTAACCCTTATTACCGAGCCGGCATAGCCAAATAACTCAGCGACAGAGATCAGTGATTGCACTGGCATGCTCCTCCCCTTACCTCTTGCCTGCAAGAGTTCCAGTACAAGATTTCGGGGACTTAGCTTCTTAATATAGTCTGTCATATAGCCACCCGAAATATCTATTACATTATTCGGAAGATATCGTCAATTAATGTAATATTAAAAGTCGATCGTTTTTGACGGAAATCATGCTTTTGACGAGGCAGGATGCCAACTAAAGATATGAAACATATGACATACTGCAGCGAAGATGTTGATATCGCCGCATCTTTTAAAAGCGCTAGGCACTCATGATAGCTAATCAGCTTGAAAAGCTAGCTCCATCATCTCGTTGAAATCATGAATAAAATTATTCCAGAGCCATAAATTTCAAATCTATTCTTAAAATTTCCAACAAAACAACCGAATCCAATGGGAATAAGAGAAGGCTCAAATTATGAATATCTTTCATAGAATCATAATCCTTATCATTTGTTTGACTGCTAAAGCTCAAGCCGAACCCCTCGATATTATGAGCCAGTTTACTTCTGGCTCCGCTATCGGTAAGCATCTCGAATACTTTGTCGATGAAAGCAAGCAATTAACCATTCATGACATCCATCAACTTAGTTACCAAAAAGAATTTTTACCCTTAAAGGACGATATTTCAGTTTTCCGAGTCAATCCAGGAGCTGTCTGGATCAAATTGGAACTCGAAAATAAGTACGAGCAAAATAAAGATCTTTTACTAGAAATTCGCTATAGCCAGACAGATTATGTCGATTTCTTCGCACCTCAATTATCTGGCTTCAGTCACCAGATATCTGGTGATCGTAGGCTTCATGATTCGACACAACTTTCCCACCGACAACCCGTCTTCGAGATCGCCGCGCCTCCGGGAAAATCGATTTATTTTATCAGGCTTGATACCAAGGGCAGCATTTTTGTCCCGTTCTATCTCTGGTCGCCAAAGGACTTTTATGACTATCAGCGCCTAGATAGCTACATGGTCGGGTTAATATTTGGCTTTATGATCGTGATGCTTGGTTATAACTCATTTTTAACCATATCATTTAGAAGCAGATCTTACTTTTTATATGTTGCCTCCCTTTCTTGTTATGTACTGGCCCAACTAGGGCTTATGGGTTTTTATCGGCAACTTATTCCAAATGGTTTTGGTATATGGATGGGCAACCAGGGATTTCTTATTTGCAGTTTGTTGGCCGGCATCTGTATTAACTCTTTTACAAAAGTTTTCCTTATGATTTCCAAGGAAACTAAGGTCATCAAATATGCTCTCGACACCCTTTCATTAGTTGGCTACTTATCTCTTGTATACGTTTTTTATGGCGATTATTCTGTCAGTGCTAAGCTTGTTCCTATTTATACGCTTTGCCAAAGCACTGTACTGGTGATGAGTGGCCTCTACTTTGCCAGCAAAGGTTACCGACCAGCAATTTATTATTCTGTCTCGTGGCTTACTTTACTGACAGGCTCTATCCTTGCAGCACTTATGTATACTGGAATTGCGCCTGTTAGCTTTCTGACAACATGGAGCCTTCCTATTGGCGCCTGCATTCAGGTTATCCTCATGTCGATCGGCCTCGCTGATCGCGTCAATGATATTCGAAACAAGGCTGAAGCAAAAATTAAAGAATTAAACAAAGACTTGCAGAAACATATCGAACAGGTTGAAGAGATCGTCGAAAAGCGCACGCAAACGATTCGTATGATTCTGGACAATGTTAAAGTTGGCTTTCTTCTCGTCAACCGCGAGTTCAAAGTAGAAGCTGGATTCACGAAGTCCTGTTATGAATTATTTCCAGAAATTAAAGATGGCATGTCATTAGCAGAATGCTTTCATTTAGAAGGTCGGACTCTTGAATTAATCGAATTGGCACTTGAACAGGTTTTTGATGATAACATGCCAGAAATTGCAAGTCTTTCAGCACTGCACAAACGTATTTCTGTCGGTGATAAGTATCTCACCATTGAAGGTGCAGTTGTTCGTAATTCCAAGAAAGATGTCGGCGCTATTCTTCTTACCATATTGGATTCGACAGAGCTTCATTTAACGGAAAAAGAATCATATCATAGTCGCATGCTTCTCAAAATGGTGCAGTACCTCCATGCTTTTCAGGAATTTATCACGGAATCAAAGCATTCGCTTGCTCGCACAAGCCGCGCTATAACGCAAAAGAACTTCATTGAAGCAAAGGCGATATTACACACGTTAAAAGGAAATTTTCTGATTTATGGCATGAATGAAATCGCTGCATTTATTCATACCATAGAAGAGTCAGAATCATTACACATAGGTATGATCTATGAGATCGAATCGATACTGAAAAAATTTCTTCAAGAAAATCATAATATCCTAAGTCTCGACTGGGATGATCCACATTCACTGAATTTTAATGTATCAGAAACCGAATTGATTGAAGCACGAAAATTAGCCGATCAAATCGGTGAAAATCGTCTCAGACATCAAATGAGTGCTATTTTGGATAAAATGAAGTCAATTCCCGTCAAGCAGTTCTTAGGACCAATTGAAGAAGAAGTGGAACGTATTTCAAAAAGATTAGGAAAACCCGTTCGCATTAGAATTACGGGTAAAGATGTCGCCATCGCTAGAAAGGGCTTCAAATACCTATTTGAATGTGTGATTCACCTTATTCGAAATGCGATTGATCATGGCATCGAAGCTGATCGCCATAGTGTGCATAAGCCTGATTTTGGCCTGATTCACCTATCCATTGTTCATACGGAAAGCGGCCTTGAGATTAAAGTTGAAGATGATGGTCGCGGCATCAATGTCGATAAACTATGCGACTTGGCACTGCAAAAAAACATCCTCAAAGCAGAAGACCTTAGCAAAATGTCACATCAGCAAAAAATACAGCTCATTTTGAGCGGTGGCTTATCAACCAAAGATGAAGTTAATATCATCTCTGGCAGAGGACTTGGCCTTGCATCTGTAAACCAAGCAGTACAAGATTTAGGCGGTGAATTGACGATTGATTCACGAGCAGGCCAAGGAACTGTATTTACAATCTTCGTCCCCCTCAAGCTTGATCAGCAGGTTGCCTAGGATACTTAGCCCATAACTATGATCCTTCCAGGAAGGCCTTAAGTAAGGCGCGAGGCGAAAATAAAACGCAGTACAAGGTATTACCGGATGGGCCCTAACTACTGACCGCTTGCGCGGAATTTTAGCCAGATCCATAAATCGCTTAGGTGGTATTTGATATGGGTTATACGGTACCTTCAGTTCCTCAAAATATTGACGTTTGGACTGAGTGAGGCATCAATTTTCGCGCAAGCGGTCAGTAACTAGGCTGTATCCGGAGAATGCCGGACAAGCTGTACATGTTGATGATCAGTTTTTACGTAGACTCACGATCAGGATCACGCATAACTATACGTGAAGGTCTACAAATACGCCTATCCATCCTACTGATCCATCCTCTTGCCCAACAAAGACTTTATGATTTACCGGACACACCCTAGGCTGCTTTATAAACACTCTTATGCTATGGAATAGACAAGATAATCTCGAATTACAGATGAGCCGAATCGTGAGGCCTTTCCTTTGATGATTTAATATTAATGGCTACATGGCCATGTTTTGACTCGACATAGCGCTTGATTGCATCCATTCCAACCCCACGACCAGAAAAATGGGAGACGGTTGCCGAGGTGGTAAATCCAGGATGAAATATCAGATATATTCCCGGCAATTTGTTGTGCAGCTCGATTTACCGGGAATTCATTCGCTCACGTAAGACGATTCGAAATCGCGATTTGTTGCTCATGCAAGTTTTGTTGCACTATCGCCATATCTAGCGGCCAATGAACGCGCCGGGTCTCCTATCCTTGAAGGCGCGCAAACCTTCCTTCGCATCTTCTGTTCCAACAAGATGCAATAGCTCAGGGAAAAGTCTAGCTATTTCGGATCGCTCTCCATCGGCCAGCCCACGTCGGGCCGAGGCAAGCGTTGCTTGAACGGCAAGAGGTGCTTGGGCGGCGATCACTTCAGCGATCTCCAATGCTCTACCAAGTTGGTGACCTGGTTCGACCAACTCTTGCACTAATCCCAAGCGATATGCTTCTTCGGCACTCATTTCATCGCCCGTTAGCAGATACCGCATAGCATTGGACCAGCCAATTTCCTGAACGAGACGAATCGTTGCACCTCCAAAGGGAAACAGTCCTCTTTTCACCTCTAGCTGGGAAAACCGGGTATCCTTGCTTGCCACACGAACTTCCGAAGCAAGCATCGTTTCTGCCCCAAAAGTATAGCAGATTCCCTGCACAGCAAAGATGATCGGCTTGCGACAAATTTTATCAGGATTCATTGCAAAAGGATCACAGCTTCCGGGAGGAAATTCTGGCATTTTTCCGGCTGCAATAACGTCTTGCCATTTGGGCAAATCGAGTCCACCGCAAAAGTGATTACCGACCGCATGAATCACACCGACTCGAAGTCCGGCGTCTCGATCCAGTTGGCCATATGCTTTCGCCATAGCAAAAAACATTTCCAGGTCGATAGCATTGCGTTTTTCTGCTCTGTTCAATCCGATTGTCAGGATCGCACCCTTTCGCTCCACCAAAATTTTTTCTTCTGTCATTCCATTTTCCCCTTCATAAACTGGATGGATTCAAAAATCCATGAGTCGAGCATAACGAGCTCTATGATAGGTCCGGTTACCAAACCATTCCCCTGTGATTCGACTTCTTTTTAGGAAAAAACCGATATTGTGTTCGTCCGTCATGCCGATTCCACCATGCAACTGAATTGCTTCCCGTGCCACATGCTGGTAGATGTCTCCGACTTTTGCTTTAGCTAAACTGGCAAAAACCGCTCGCTTCGAATCGTTCTCGTCTAGGGCAGACAAGGCTCTCTGCACGACTGACCGACAGATTTCAAGTTCACTATACATCTGCGCCATACGATGTTGCAGCGCTTGAAACGAACCAATGACCTGCCCGAATTGCTTTCGTTCTTTCAGGTAGGCTAAGGTCATAGAGAAAGCTTCTGCAGCACTGCCGAACATCTCGGCTGCTAAACAACTGCGAGCAGCATCGAGCATAAACTCATAGGCCGGCCTGGCCATCCCTTCATGACCAAGTAAGTCTTCGCCATTGACTTGTACGTCATTCAATTGCACGTGCGCACAAGGTAAACCGTCAACCATTCGGAATTTTTTGACAACAACACCAGCTTGGTGGCGATCAACAACGAAGCAGGACAGGTCATTGCTTGAACTTGCATCGTTGTCGGAGCTGCGGGCAAGCACTAAAAACTTATCCGCTGTATGACCGTGAATCACCATTTTCTTATGGCCGTTGATGATAAATCCCTCACCAGAGCGAGTACTGTTACAATCCATTTCGCCTTCACTATGGTGATTCCATTCTTCGTGGGCTACGGCAAAGGTGATTTTACCAGCAGCAATGTCAGGAAGTAGCGTCGCTTTCTGCCGCTGAGTAGCCAATTGTCTGATTAAAGTACTGGCACATACGACGGTCGAAAGGAGAGGGCTTGGTGCCAAGCTGCGACCAGCCGCTTCCATAATTAAGCCGATACCGCGATAGCCAAAGTCCAGACCACCAAAGTCCTCCGGGATAAGTATACCGGCCCAGCCTAATTCCGCCATCTCTTGCCAGGATTCTGCGACATAGCCATTCTCATCGTTATGATCTCTTAAAAATCGCAGGACATGGATAGGCAATTTTTCCTGAAAATACTCTTCAGCGGATTGCTTCAACAGCTTTTCTTCGTCAGTCAGTTCCCAATTCATTTTTTTCTCCCCCAATGATTATGGCAATCCTAAAACGCGCTTTGCGATGACATTCAATTGAACTTCACTGGTCCCACCCTCAATGGAATTTCCTTTCGAGCGGAGCCAATCTCTGGTCATTTGCCAGTCTTGTTGATCCGAAGCGGGATCACTCTCCCAACATAGACCAGCAAAACCAGCGGCATCCATCATCAACTCATACTTTCTCTTATTCAGCTCTGTACCATATAGTTTGAACATCGACGAAGCCGGGCCTGGGGAATGACCAGCTTTTTGCAATGCCACTTCCCGTTCAATCGTCAGTTGAAAGGCGAGATTATCCATGTGATAGGCTGCTAAGCGATCACGAAAAACCGGGTCGATTTGCTGATTCGGTGAGTGTAGAAACCGCTGCTTGCAATAGCCCTCCATAGAGATATCTTCAGCTTTAAGTCCCATGGCACTAATCATCTGCCTTTCATGAGTCAGCAAATCCTTGGCAATTTGCCAACCACCGTTTAAGGGACCGACCAGATTTTCTTTCGCTGCAACAGCATCTTTGAAAAAGACCTCACAAAATGGTGAAGCACCACTGATCAATCGAATCGGCTCTGCTTTGACACCATCTTGATTCATATCAATCAGCAGAAAACTGATTCCTTGCTGCTTGGCTACTTTGGGATCTGTTCTTACGAGACAGAATATCCAGTCGGAATGGTCTGCATACGAGGTCCATACTTTATGGCCATTGATGATAAAACCTTGCTCGGTGAGTTCTGCTCTAGTTTGCAAACTAGCCAAATCAGAACCAGCCTCAGGCTCGCTGTAGCCCTGACACCAGCGGATTTCTCCCTGGACAATTTTTGCTAGGTGGTTTCTTTTCTGCTCCTCATTACCATACTTGAGCAGAACAGGGCCCAACATCCAAATACCGAAACTGTAGAGTGGGGAACGACAAGATAAGCGGCTCATTTCTTCACGGAGAATTTGCCCTTCCTGAGGACTCAGCCCAGCTCCGCCATATTCTTTCGGCCACTCTGGTGCCGTCCAACCTTTGGCCACCATGCGCTCCAACCAGATTTTCGAATCAGGATTCTTAAATGTTTCCCGACTGCCTCCCCATACGATTTCATTTTCTGGCATAGGAGTGCGCATAGACTGTGGACAATTGCTCTCCAGCCACTGACGGGTTTCTACACGGAAGTTTTCTGACATGCTCACCTCTTGATCAAGTAGACGATGGTATTGATTGAATGGTATTTCATGCCATATTGATCAGGCCAGAAAACGCATTCAAGCTTTCTTCACAAAGATCATGTGTTATCTAATATATCGCGATGATCACATCCGTAAATTGAGAATGATTTATTTTTCTCGATATGGTTCAGCTAAATTAATATTGTCGCATCAGTAATAGTAGGTATCGCATATACATATGCTGAGCAGGACTCATGATGGGCATTTAGGAGATCTGCTACAGATGGAAGATTAGGTAGACATTTGTTTGTCGGTTAGGTCATTGCAGTCATCAAACAGGATAGCAGCAACTGTCTTGCAAGAGCTGATCAAGTCGAAGTTTACATGGCTGCCAATATATAAGCATGACAAGCCATATACAGTGATTCAAAATTAGGAGTGACGAAAATCTTCAATCGATGAAGTTTAAGTTCCATTCGAATTCATTAAAAATAAGTGCTTCCACTCTTTCTATATCACCTGCTTCCTGACAAAGGCGATGATAAGAAAGAACGGTAAAGTCTGCATCATAGCCATTAAAACTCATAGGCTAGGCGTGCAAGAAAAGACCGCCTGGAAAACGGAATTGGTGCAACCGGATAACTGGCTTCATATGGCTGAGCGATTTTTAATTCTGTATCAAATAGATTTTGAATCGCCAGGGAAGCTTCCAAACCAGTCTGTGAAAACAAGTCCGTGTGGCGAAAATTCACATTCCATAGGGTCGTTGGTGCTAGTTCATCCAGAATAGCTGGCGCAAAAAGCGGCTCGTTGGAATCGGGATCATTGCCAATCTCCATGCCCTGCCTGGTATAGGTGAACACACCACCTACAAAGCTGCTGGAAGGATTGATGGAGAGTTGCTCAGTTAATTTATAAGAGGCAATGAAACCAGCCCGATGCTGAGCCTGGCCTAGCGCTTGCTCTTTATGGCCTGGAACTAGAATACTATCGACCTGGTGTACAGTCAGGCGATAGTGTGAATAAGTTAAGGTGGTGTAAAAATTTTCGGTGAAAAAACGTAAATCCAGCTCCATTCCGCGGGTACCCATTTTTCCACCGTTGATGTATTGACCTTTTCCTCCCTCACCAGTCATATATATAATCGGATCATAGATAATGTGATCAAAAAAATTCACAGCGCTCCAGAATTTTTCATCGAAGCGGTATCCAATCTCGATTTCGTTATTGAGACTTGTCTCCGGTTGAATCGTAAACTTGCTGGTATCCTCGACACGATTGGGAATGATACCGCCTGGCACACGAAAGCTCTTGGCTACCATGTATTTGACATGCAGATCCTCCCAGACTCGGGTTAGGCCAACTCTTGGCGCGAAGAAATCGCCATGAATATCAGTCTTATCATAGCGTGCTCCAACAGTTATATTTGCCCAAGAATTTTTGCTGACCAGTTGTAGGTAGAGCGCATCGTTTCGATAGCTGAGCCGGTCAACAGCAGGATCACCTTTTAAAAGCTCTTCACCTGGTGTTGGATCTGGTGCCCGGAATAGATTTTGAGTATAGCCTTGGTAGCCACCAGTCACACTGAAGTTCTCACTCTGCTCATAGTTGACACTAAATCCTGCCATCTTCCGCTCGACCTTATTACGATACCAATAAGGCCCTTGATCGACCCAGTATGGATACTGAAGCTTATAATTGATAAAAGGAGTCAGTTTCAGCTTTTCATCTACCTGGAAATGATGCCCCAACTCAATTTGATAGGTATCCCAGCGTTCACGAATGTCTTGCCAGGGGGCTACATCAGGTTCGTCAAAGTAGTAAAGTGGGGAACGATAAATATCGACAATTCCCTTCATGAAACTATTGAGGTAAGCCATGTCAAAGGTGACTTGCGTGAGTTCAATATCAGACTGGGAAAAGTCGATCAGATCATTATAGTATGACTGCGATTTGGCATCCGTCAGGACACTTCGGGTAGCCACCAGATTGGCACTTATCTTCAGATCCTCTGAATCTTGTGCAAATCCCGCTGAAACTGTCGAACCTAGGTATTTAACCGAACCATGTTCCAAATCCACCATGGCATAAGATCCGGGGCGGGTGTAGTTACGGGTTATGATATTGATGACACCAAGAGATGCGTAACCACCATAAATCGAGGAACCAGGGCCACGAATCACTTCGATTCGTTCGATAGCATGGATGGGAAAGTGCCTTGCAAACTGGACGATACCAAACTTATCTTCGTTCAATTCCAGACCATTGATTATGACCAAAAATTTACCTTCAATGGAATTGATACCGCGAATACCGAATAGATGAGCCCCTTCGATTTCAGTGACAAGCGAATATCCAGGCACCATGCGCATCAATACATCGACGACATCGCGTGCACCAGTGTCGAGTATTTGTTGTCTGGTTAAGACAGAAACGATACCCGGTGTCTCACGCAGGGGGGTGTCTTTCTTTGTTGCCACATTCACTTGTAAGTCCAGTAGATCTGTAAGGCTAAGACCTTTCTCGTAATCCTGAGCATTGCCAAGCGCACTGTAAGTAGCCTTGTTGCAAGAAACATGAATGATCATAGCCTAGGGCAATAGCTTGTGAACTAAGTTTGAAGGGGTCGTTATCGCCGATCTCTGAATCGATGGAAAAGATATCATTATAGAATCCAGACTTATCCTGAGTGATACGATTTTGCCCCCAACAGGTCACCTCACCTTTATTTGTGATGGAGCAAACACTGTCTTGACCTGCGGATAGATATCTGGCCGTATGAGATGGTCGTAGATCAACAAAACCACTACCAGGTTCCCAGCATTTAAATTCACCAGATTCTTCCAGACCACAGTAGAAGCGGCCAATACTCAACTTTTTTAGCGTTTGCAATTTTTCAGGAAAGATTCCGGCAGCATCAGTGTAGCCGCCCCAACAGAATGGTTGCAGGCCATTAGCTCGCAAGACACAGGCACGGTCTTCTCCCAAAGCAATTGATTTCAGCTCACCTAGTGAGCCTGGCGGTAAGTCTGAATAAATTTCATTGTATTGATTCCACTGCGAAGCATAGCAGTTCATGCTGCCATCTTCATGGATGGTACAAGCAACTTGACCTTTGTTTGAATAGATACTGACCGCTCTTGAATTTGAATCATATTTGGGCTTCATGGTATCAGGGCCATAGCAAGCAACTTCGCCATCGACATGAAGTAAGCAAAGGTTTTCTTCAACAACGACTAAATCCTTGGCAGCTAAGGCATTGACCGGTAGATGCTTGCCTAAGAATTCACTCGATTCACGATCACCCCAGCACTGCAAGCTATCATCGCTGCGAATCGCACAAGCAAAGTTCTGACCGACCGCAACGGCTTTAGCCGACTTGGGTTGGCTCAGATTTGCTGGAATATTGAGTAATTCTTTATCATTCAAGCCCCAACAGCGCACACCGCTAGTCTCATCAATACCGCAAGCCACGTCACGGCCAATGTCAACATGAGTCAATTGTTTGCTGAGCTCCGGAGGGTTAAGCTTTGAACTGACGTAGATATCCTGATCCGTTTGCCAACAGTGAAGCAAGCCGTTCTGATATTGAGCGCAGTAAGTGCCATCATAAGCAAAAAAGTCGTGGATTGGATTGTCTGGCTTTGGTAGGCAAGCCTTACCGTTACCGTAATCAGCCAAAGAAACAGACTCCTGGCTCCCATCCTGGCAAACAACGTCAAACTGATTGGTTGCGGGATTATAAGTAGCACTCGCTACTGCGTCAAGTCCGCCTTCATCAGCTGCGGGTTTCAAGCCGCAACTCTGAAGGTTTAAAGCAAAAATCATGATAATCAGGAATGCACGTAACATAGAAACCTCGTCATGCGATGAACATTTCATACTGGTCAATGAAAAACCGTGTCACGAACCATGAGCTTGCAAGCGATACTCGTGTATAAGTCAACACGACTCTTATAAGCATATGATCCGTGAATACTTACGGAAGAAAAGAATATTAGTCAAATATTGCGAAGAAACATGGGAGCGGACTTTATTTTTTTTTATTCACCGTGAGTAGTTGGATTTCATACCAACTATGTAAAGGTCCAAACATCACCGAATTAAGTCGCGCGCAGCACAAAGTAACGGAATCTTACCTCTACCTTACCATTATGATTGACGCTCGCATGAAGCATGGCTTTGGAGTTATAAGAAGCATAAGTCTGACCGTGCTTATCAACAGCAATGATGCCACCTGATCCACCGGCCTTGACAAGCTCATCCTTAATCACAGCATCGGCAGCGTCTTTTAAGCTAATTTCCTGATAGCGCATACGCGCACTAATATCATGAGCTACGGCATAACGTATAAAATACTCGCCGTGGCCTGTAGCTGAAACGGCGACACTGCGATTATCAGCATAAGTCCCCGCTCCGATGATCGGTGCATCTCCTACCCGGCCTGGCATCTTATTTTGATAACCACCAGTCGATGTTCCTGCAGCTAGATTTCCACAGCGATCGAGGACGACTGCTCCGACGGTACCGAACTTTTTATCAGCTTCTAATACCCGTAAAGAGGCTTCTTTGTTTTTAAGTTGAAAGTATTCTGGTTTGACAAATTCTATCTTCTGCTCCTTGGCAAATTGCTCAGCACCCTCGCCAACAAGGAAAACATAGGGTGAATGTTCCATTACGGCTTTTGCTGCCAGTATGGGATTTTTGATTTTGCTTACGGCAGCCACAGCACCAGCTTTTAAGTTTTGCCCATCCATGATGGAAGCATCAAGTTCATGCTGTCCCGCGCGGTTGGCTATCGCTCCCCGGCCCGCGTTCAACAGCGGCGAATCCTCGAGTTGAATAATCGCGTTCGTAACCACCTGCATCGCACTTGCTCCAGCTTTTAATTCGGCATGCATCTGCTTGATGACAGTGTGCATGACTTTCTCATAGGCTTTGGCATTTTTCTCTTTCAACTCCCAATCACCAGCACCACCATGAATCATCGCCGCAAAACTTTCATTTTTGGCACATGTGATGGCATTCTCACTCTGAGCAAGACCTAAAGTCGCTGGTAACAAAGCAACACTCAATAAGGCAAGGAATCGGTACCGTTGCATAAAACTCACCTGTCACATATTTTCACTTTTGGTGGAAAAGCCCGAGGGAGTATAGCGAAGCTAGATGAATTTTCAAGCTTGCTTCATCAAATCGGGGCATCGCTGGTTGCAAAAGAATCTGCCAGTATATTTTGACTAGCTAGTAATGACACTTATCCCACCTACCCTCATATACCGACCTTTCAAAGTAGCTTTAATATGACAGACAGGAAATTATGGAATTGAAATTGCATCCTCAACAAAAGATTGACTTGAACTGTTCACACTTTTTATGAGGCATCCTATGCATAGACCAGAAGTCACAAACGATCACAGCGAACTTTATCGCAATAAAAAATCCTCACCACTGGCTTTTATCATTGCCGGCATAGTCGTCGCCTTAGTTTTGGTTGGAGCTTTTTATATACTGCAGCAAGCCCCATCGACCCAAGAAGCCGGTATGGCGACGAATATCCAAGGGACCATTGGTGAGCAAAAACAGTATGCTGATTTTTTGATTGGCACACATGAAGCAGAGTCTTCCATTGACCTTCAGGAGGTGATGACAAAGCCTGAGGCCTATACCTGGCAAATTATCCATTTACGTGGTGAAGTCGCAGAAGTACCCAATTCAAGAGTGTTAATGCTGAAGTCCCCCACAAGCCAAGAGAATGAGATTTATCTGCCGGTCATCAATATGGCAACTCCTGTATGGGAGAGAGTCCTTAATCCAGGACACATTGTCATTGCCAAAGGCAGGATCGAGCCATTAGATTTAGCGCAACTCGAGACCAGTTTAATATTCGAGGACAAGCAACTGGAGCCGCTTGCAGCCTATGCCGGTCAACCAGTTTTAGTTTCAGGATGGACCAGTTCCATAGCCCATTAAGAACACTTCATTGTGACAGGCACTTGGAGTGATATGATAGTTCTCATCATATAAGGAGAAATTAATTTTTACCAAAACGACCAAATCGCAAATGTAGAGAGACGCCTAAACCTTCGACTTCGGAGCGCTTGATGAGAGATTCATCAAAGCCTCCCAAAATTTTTTTTTGGTAATCAGCGCCAATTCCAAGCTGCATCCACCTAAATATTTGCCAATTTATACCAGCTGTAACGAGGAGATCGTGTCATCTTAGATCAAGACAGGCCATGGTGATCCTATGCTGATTTTTTCATTTTTTGCAGCATGGCATCAGCTTTCGCCAGTTCAGGATGATACTTCAAGGCTTTCAAAAAGCAGTCCCTCGCTTGATCCAGCTGCCCCATTTTTTGATAAGTTAAGCCGAGATTGTAAACAACCTTGCCACGGAAATCATCTCTTGAAACGACCGCCAAACAATCCTTATAAACAGCAACGGCATCATTGTAATTTTGTTCATGTGCTAAGGCAATCCCGACCTTGTTCAGCAAAGCTACCATTTCACCTTCATCATGCGACAATCTAAGATTTGCGGCGATATCACGAAAGTTTCCCTGTTTGACCTGAATTTGGGTGATAACAGATCCAGCAACCTTGTTATCTTTCGCCAAAGTCTGTAACTGTTGCATCTGCTCCATTGCCAAATCTAGATAACCAAGCTCCAGGTTTGTCAAACCGGCATTTTCCAAGATTGTGATATGGAACGGCTGATATTTCGCCAAATCATCAAGGATAAGTTTGGACTCTTCATAGCGGGATTGCTGCATATAGACTTGAGCAAGCTTATGCTGAGCGGCTAGGGAGAGCGGGTTCGAGCCAATTACTTTCTGGTATAGTTGTTCTGCTGCTGCCAAGTCATTTCTTTTAAATGCCACATCGGCCAAAAGTATGGAGGTTTTTTCTAAAAGTTTCGACTCCAAAAGCAGAGACTTAGCAAGTTCTTCTGCCATATCCAAAATCCCGGCATGCAAGGCAGCCTTGGCGGAACGATATTGCTTAATCTCCTCAGTCAGCTGATTCTCGCGCTCCATGATATACTTCAACTTTGATTGCACCCGATCTAGTGTCAAAGGGTAAGTCAGTGCATAGTCCACTTCATATTCCAAAAAGAGAGCCAGATGGTTTTGATTAATTTTCTCACCAAGAAAGAGAAAAGCTTCAAATCCATAGTTACCAATACCACGGAGACGCTGCAGCAAGACAATTCCATCGTGATCGTCTTCACTTAGGCTGACGATGAATAGTCCAAACTGGGAGCGTGATGCGGCTTCATAAGCGGCATCAGCATGAGGAAAATTGATAACATTCTGAAAACTTAAAGTTTTCAAAAGCCCTTTGATGGGATCAATCATAGCTGATTCTGTCGGTAAACAGATAGCGACTTTGGTTGTGGAATTTAGCATTTTAACCTCCGCTATTTCAGAATCGCCAAAAAACTAAGAAGGTTGAGTGTAGATTTTTAACAATTTGATTTTACGATATATTTTTCAAGGAATTCAATTCACTGCACTCTAAATGTGAGCGGCGGAGGATGATTGCTTAATAAAATTTACCCGCAAAAATAAAAACAAAAGTTTAATTCTGTACACTTTCTTTTTAAATAACGCCACCCGTTGTTGCCTTAACCAACCATTAATACTGTACTTTTTAACTCTTTTTACTATACAATAAAGTTTTCCCAAAAAATTCCGATAAAAATAATAACAACAAACTGTACATAACTTGAGGAACGCACCATGAGGATTTTATCCTTCAGCCTAATATTGGCATTTTTATTTTCCTGCGCAGAGTCAGGATTTCAAAGTACCAATGCTACTGGCCTAGCACCTCAGGCTCAATCAGAGAATGTGGAAGCTGAGCCTGTTGTTGAAACAGAGCAACCTGAGATCGAAACTACTGAAAAAAATGGGTGCTTATTAGCAGTCGACGGAGAAGAGCAGGCATTGGTTTCTATCTCCCAAGGAAACATCGATCTTAGTCAAGTAAGTCCTGATTCAATACTTTTTCTTAAAGTACAGGGCCTGGCAAACATCGATCTATCTGCAGCGGACATTACGCAAATCAAGGGAATATGTATCGAGGCTGCCGGTAATTCCCGCATTCAGTTGGATTTAAATGCCACAGTTTCGGCAATGCACTACTATGCTCGAGGTTCAGCCAGCACTACTTTTGACTTCAAACAAACGGGTAGCTTACAGAAACTCATTACCGATGTATCTGGCTCAAGCAAACTCACTCTCTTAGGTGAGACCTTAGATTGTGAACAAATTGAAATACCTTTAGGAGGTGACGCAATAGTTGAGTGTAATGGCGTCGTAAAGTAAATATAAACCTGTGTTTTTTACAAGAAAAATTAGGAGTTAATGATGAAAAACAAGCTACATCTAATCATTGCCGCTTTTTTCGCAATCAACCTATTTGCGTCATGCAGTGTGGAAGAAGAAGCAGCTAGCAGCAAGCAACGTGTATTGAATGACGAACAGCTAGCCTATTTAAGTAGCATCCTAGAAGAAATGGACTTGGAAGGTGAGGAAGAGCTAGAGGAATTTGTCGAGCAAGAAAAAGAGAAACCTAGCGAGAATTCTGGATTGGGTCTTTGCTCCAGCCTTGACGATGTTGAAGGTATGATTAGCAAGATTAAAGAGAATGCTGAAATTAGTGAAGAAGCTGAACAAAAGTTACGCGAAAATCTAACTCGGGCCTGTGAAAATAAAATGGCAGCCAAAGAGCGCGGCAATAAACCTGACGGTGTTGGCGACGGCAAACCGGAAGGTCGAGGAAAACCCGAAGGTGTTGGCAAGGATAAACAAGATAGTGAGCCTGAAATCGAAGAGTAGTCGATCCGGGGTTTTTCACAAGTCAAGTATTGATCCACGAAAAACCCCGGTCATATAACATGCAGGTCAAGAATTGAATGAGAAATTATAAGTTTGCGTCAGTCGTGTCTGCACCGGTAAAGTCAGTACCTGTAATATTAGCCCGATTGAAATTTGCTTCCACAGCAATAGCATTGACGAAACTAGCGTTCGTTAGGTTACTACGGTTAAAGTTTGCGCTTGAAACATCAGAATCCGCAAATACTGCCCCCTCCGCGTTCACCCGATTGAAGTTAGCCTCGACTAGAATACTACCAGTAAAATTTGCACCTGATATATTGGCCTGATTGAAATTAGCGTTCGTTAAATCCAAGCCTGAAAGATCAGCAGCACTTAAATCACACCGTGGACAACTATTGGTTTGCAGTAATCTATCAAGATCGGCTTGATCGAAAGAGAACGCAATTGAAGATGACATAGATAGTAAAAGTGCTACAATACGGGCGGTAATTTTCATTTGCTCTTCCTCTAATAAAATTTGATTAGGTTGAAGGAAATTTCCGACATCGACAGAAACTGTCAACAAAGACCTGAAGGTTGTCGTCAGACTGTTAGAAAAATTGAATGGCAATACTTAAGCCTTGAGAGATCCCAGTCTTAGCTCATGGCATTCCTAATCAAAAAAACAGGAGGGAGAGCACAAATGGTAGGAATCAAATTTTTTATGGTTTAGTTGCGCTCAAGGCAGTTCGCTAAGTCTATTCCTCCCAACCAAGCTCGTGGCAGTAGTTTTTGAGCCGAGTAAATATCGCCTGCAGCTGCTAATCGAATAAATATCTGTATTCGGGGAACTTGGTAAAACGAAGCTTTCCATCATGCGGCAATTTAATTGCTTACGCTTAGTTGCTTAGTGCAAAACTTTTTTCAAAGCTACTTTCATTAATCTTCACTGATAAACACATGCACGCATGTTTGATCAGATTCGGGCGGATCATTATGTTAATCCCCTTCTACACAATCGCGATCAATTTTTCACAGGAATAACGGATAAATTTCTGTCGATCCTGGATATGATTCCATTGCCCATCGATAAAGAGCTTGGAAATTCCGTGCACAGATGCCCAGGCAAGGTTTGCCACCTGATTCTTCTCCTCCTGGCTTGCATCGGCAGTAAGACAGGCAGAGGCGGTTTGCTTCAATAAATTAAAGGCTTTTGTAGCCAAAAGTTCCACTTCTTTAAATCTACCCTTTTGAAAAAACCTTTGGTCGAACATAAGCCGATAGTGGGCCGAGTTCTCCAACGCAAAGTTTATATAGGCAATACCGAGCTCCAAAAAGCGCTCTTTCTTGGACAAGCTTTCATTTTCTGCCACGGGTTCCAGCGCTGCGACAAATTTCCGATAGCCCTCTTCAGCGACAACAGCCAGAAGATTTTCAACACTTTCAAAATGCCGATAAGGTGCCGCTCGCGACACATCGAGTCGGCGCGCCAATTCCCTAAAGCCTATGAGATGGGCCTCATCGTGTTTGATCATTTCGAGCGTGCCTGCAATCAAGGCATCCCGCAGATCTCCATGATGGTATTGCTTTGTCATCGCCAGTTATCCCTCGTAAAAATCAATATGTTGACGGTGACAACATTCATATTGTATGCAAGCTTAATGAATGTCAACAAAGGAGTTCTACGATCATGACGATTGGAACACAACTGCGTCGGGCAAATATTAAGGATCGCTATGATTCGATCATTATTGGCTCAGGGATAGGCGGACTGGCAACGGCGGTTTGTTTAGCCAAGGCTGGGCAGGACGTACTGGTTCTCGAACGGCATTACACCGCGGGAGGGTTTACCCATACTTATTCGCGCAAAGGATATGAGTGGGATGTTGGTGTGCACTATATTGGCGATGTTCATCGCCAGGAATCCACCCTTCGCCGAATTTTTGACTTTATCAGCGATGGAGAACTGCAGTGGTCAGAGATGGAAAACATTTATGATCGCATCTTTATAGGCTCTGAATCCTTTGATTATGTGAAAGGAGAGGAGGCCTTTCGCGACCGCATGTGCCAGTATTTTCCAGAAGAGAAAACAGCCATCACCGAATACCTCCAGCTGGTGAAAAAAGTCAATCGATCGGTGCCCAGCTATTACCTGGAACATGCTCTGCCCTCGTGGTTGGCCAGGATTCTTCACAAAAAGCTAACGACACCATTTCTCAAATACGCCAGTCGAACAACAGAAGAAGTCTTGTTGGGTTTGACTCAAAACCGCAAGTTGATCGCTGTGTTGACCGGGCAATGGGGAGACTATGGGCTACCTCCCAGCCAATCAAGCTTCGCCATGCATGCTCTGGTTGCCAAACACTATTTGAATGGAGCGAGTTATCCTGTTGGTGGTTCAGCCTCGATTGCGCGAAGCATTGCAGCGGTATTGGAAAAGCACAAGGCTCAACTTATAACTAGCGCCGAAGTTCAATCGATTTTGACTCAAGGCCGCAAGGCGGTGGGAGTTGAATTGCTTGATGGACGGAAGATTCACGCCAAGAATATCATCAGTGGAGCTGGAGTGATAAATACCTTTCAGCAGCTACTCCCTGTGGAATGCCCAGTTAAGCGCGAGTATATGCAAAACATCAAACATGTGAGTCCATCGTTCGCCCACCTATGCCTTTATATTGGACTGAAGGGCACACGGCAAGAGCTGGGACTCCACACAAGCAATCTGTGGATCTATCCCAACGAAGATCATGATCAAAACATTGCACAATTTAGGCCTAAACCTAGTCTCAAATTCCCTTTGGTCTATATTTCATTTCCTTCCAGCAAAGATCCGTTATGGGAAAAAGAACATCCTGGAAAAAGCACCATAGAGATCGTTGTTCCAGCCCCTATTCAGTGGTTTGAGAAATGGCGAGGATCAAAATGGCAAAAGCGAGGAGCTGAATATGAGCAATTCAAAAAAGAGATCAGTGATCGTCTCATAGAAATTCTTCTCGAAAAAATGCCCCAGCTCAAAGATAAAATTCACTATTTTGAGCTTTCAAGTCCACTGTCAACCGTGCACTTTAGCAACTATCAGCAAGGTGAAATCTATGGAATTGATCATACGCCGCAACGTTTTCAACAACGCTGGCTGCGAACGGATACGCCTGTAAAAAATTTATATCTGACTGGTCAGGATATTGTAACCTGCGGTGTCGGTGGAGCTTTAAGCGCAGGAGTCTTAACCGCAATCCGCGTCCTGGGCCCATTCCGTTCGAGGCCATTAGTGCAACTGATGAAGCCCAAAAGACGAAAAAGCTAAGGTGGACAAAAGCCTTTTCATCATTGCAGCGATCTGAAAGAAGAAGGACTAGCAAGACAAGCACTCAGGGCAAGGCACTTTCTGGATCGGTCAGAAAATTCGAAACCCATGTAGTTCATTGATATATCATAATTCATCAAGCTACATGGGTTCGAAAGCTCTCATTCATTCAAATGAAATTCTTATTGCAACTGCTGCACAGCGATAGAACACCCATCTTCATAGCCCTGCTTGGTGATATCAGTTCCCGCCTCGCATACCATAAAGCGATCATATTGTTTGTATTCAAAGTCCATGGAGCCCTGTGAAGGACCACTCGCTAGTTTTTGAAATGGCAGGCATTCCACTTCCCGAAACCAGGACCCACCATCACATGTCTTTTCCCAGTAGATATCAACAGGACCAGAAGCACCATTCCAAGTGATGATGGACTTTCGTTTTTTCATCCAAAGAAATCCGGTTTCTTCTTTGCGGATATCGAGCTGGATATCATGCATTCTTTGGACCTCAAAACTCACCCGTTGAGAAAAAACAGTTAAACCAGCTTCATCAATGAAGTCGGCAACAGCCATATAACTTTCATGACTTAGCATGACGGAGACTTGCTCACCGCTTGCGTGGCTCAGCTCTCCGGTGCCGCGATTGGCAATGGTCCATCTTACCGTGTGGGAAAGGTCTGATCCAGTAAACCCTTGGGCGGAGGCTTGAAAAACGACCGGTTAGCGCTCATTTTCAGGTTTTTCAGGCTGTGGTAATAAGATATTGACAGAAGAAGCTATGCCTGCGACTTCAACGAGCAGATTCCGGCGATTATTCTTATTATTGCTATCTAACTGGTCGGCGCTGGCAATCACTTGCAAACTGCCTTTACCTGGCGCCAAAGCTTTGAGTCCAATTCGCAGTGCAAACGTTTCATTGGCAGTTACTTGGTCGAGCTGGCAACGGATGCCTTGAAACACCTGTTGGCATATGTCGCCCTCAGCCGAGATGTGGGTGATCTGCAAGAATTGCGGCACAGTCGAAATAAGGTGAACTCCACTTGCAGCCTCTCTGGCAAGATTCGAAACAGACACTTCCAGTTCTGTCTCATCACCAGGATCGAGTCGCTGCCAGGCAGAAGTTTCAACAGCCAAGTCAGTTTTTTTCGTTTCCAGGTGAACTGCCCAGCCTTGAAAGTCATCATAGACAGCATAGTCCAGCTGCGAACCAACAAAAATTTGGCCATCTGCTGCCAGCCCTTGGATTGCATCCAATTTTTTGTCTGCTATCGTCAGCTGATAATCTTGAGCCAGAAAGTCACGAAATAAGCGCCTTCCTTGGGGACGAGTCCATATAAAGGGTTCATTAAGTATCATATGATTCTTGGACACGAGATAGTCACCGACGATGATGCTACCATCGAAGCTCGCGTAATAAGGCATATGCCACTCAGTGCTGGTATTTGGCGTGAAGCGGATCAGGTCTTCACCAATTTTCCACACAAAGCCGATGGCCTGATATAAATCACCATCACGTAGCTGCGTGGTACCGAAGATGCTGGTTCCGTCACCAGATATACCTTTGACTTCAGTGGCCTCACCAGGAAACAGCGAAACAATGCGAGCTCCTTCCTGCTGCGACCAAAGATAGCCGTTGATGACTTGCCCTTCTTCGTTCAAGATATTGCCAACAATGATGTCGCCAGCGACTGACATTCCAGTGACGACAGATGAGGAGAAATCGCCAGGAATCAATTCATCCAGTAGGATCTCGCCATCCTCTTGGGAATAACGGACACTAGCTTTTTTTAGAAACGCTTGGCCAGCAATGATACTGCCATCAGCTGAACAGGCGACGACCTGATAATCAATGATCTGAAAACCCGATTGCATGGTCCACCTAAAAGGGTGGTTCACGCCGCCAAGAAACTGGCCATAAATAGTGTTGCCGTCGCCGCAAACCTGGATATTCAAGACATCGAAGTATAGACTGGAAGGCATCCCTAAACCAAGAATGACGCCGTTATCCGCGAGGAAAGGCTCTTTCTCATGCAGATAAAGAGATTCAAACACCCGCGTCGTGGCACCAACGACAATCCTTCCATCGTGTGAAATGGCTGGTCCTCTGTTGGAGCCGCCAACAACATGATAGGGATTTCTGGCATTTTCCAAATTATCCAACCAGGATAAATGAGGCTGAGCAAGAAGAGTATCAGTCCAGGCCCAAGCAAAGATGATGGCAAGCAGGCTGCTACTCAAGCCGGCATGTTTGTTCTGCTTCATACGTTCCTTCCAATAGTCGTTTACTGGGGAAAAAATTTTCAAGCATCATTGTAGCTTAAACCCCCTGCTGTGACATATTTTTGCAATTCTTGCAATCGACATTGTCGTAGTTCTTCTAGAAGCAGGGATAATTTCTCGACTATGGCAAACGATGATGAATCAGAAATTTTTGGGCCCTGTCTTTGATGACCCTTGGAAAGAACCAGTTGTCCGCTTAGAGATGATTTTTTCTGTCGGAAACTCTTTTTTATCCAAATTGCAATAAACCCCTTCCAGGTGGTTCTCTACCTGGAGTTGCTAAGGAATAGTCGATCAATTGAGGGCTTCGATGAATAAAATTAATGGCCAACGAACGCTTTACCTTTTGATATTATTGATATTATCCAGACCTACCCATGCGCAGCCCCGCCTTGACCATGATCTACCCCAGTCAGATTTCATTTTGTTAGAATCCCGGCCAGAAGTCGAAAAAGCTCGATTTTGGGCCAGTGTCGAGAAGACATACATTCAATTGAACTCAGATATTTCTAATACTTGGAGCCGAGGTCTACACTTTAATCAAAACGACCTTATCCTAACAATTCCCGGCGTCGGAGTTGCTCAGGGAAAGCGGGAAAACAATACGATTACATGGCATTCCAAACTTAAAAATACTGCCATACATAAAGAGGGTCTCCTGGTTATTTCGCGACTGAAGACGGGTTGTGAAATGTTTTGGAAATTCCAAGTGAAACTAGCTGATCGGCAGCATATCAATGAGTCTGGAAAGATCCGCTATTCTTGCAACACAGGGCAAATTAACCAAACCACAGCAACAAGGCCCAAGCCGCAAAATCAGCTCACTTTAGAAGATCTTCGACCTGATTTCACCGCTGAAGATCAACAAACTTCCCCTCTACTCAATCACATCCGATTTCGGCTACAAAATGAGCACGATGATTTAGTATCTTGTGTACATCGCAATGTGAATAGAGCTGCAACTTTGGTAGATGCCAATCACTATTTTGCTCCACCTCAAGGTCAAATCGTCTATAAACTCTTGCTGCAAGGTACTAATATCACACCTTCAGTTTATCGAGCGGCACGAGATCAGAAAATGGATAGCTGCATCATGGATATTGTCAAACGATTGCAATTGAGATCTGATTTTGGGCAGGCCTCTGAAAAACTAAAATTTCTGGTGTTCGAAATGGACTGTGATCATGCGCCGAAAAAATCGCAGGATCGCTATAGCTGCAAGGTCGATTTTGATGTTTTTGATGGGATAAGTCACTGAATCTTTCAGCTAAGTTGACGCACAAAAGTCTGAAAATGATATGGGCCTCAAAAGAGGCCCAATATAGGATAATCATTATCAAGATGCAGATTCTAATTTTTTCTCTAGTTTCTGCTTATTGGAAAATTGGATCGTTCTTACGTAAACGAACTTGCTCGATCAACACTGCACCTTTACCGATAGTGGCTAGGGCTGCAGCATCACCATCTCCCGTGACCTGCTGTGATGTAGATATTTTTGCTTGAAATTCAACTGTTTGCACTCCAGTACCAACTTGTGCGACGAAATTAAAGGCATTTGCGTTCATCGTGCTTAAAATGAGATCCACCTCTTCTGGTTGCAAGCATTCCTCATCTATAATAACTGCACCAGTTTCAAGGTCAGTTATCAAACAAGAATTTCCTTGTTCGTCAGTCAGCAAACCTTGGAATATAGCAGAAAGCTCTTGGGTTCGATCACAGAAAATAATTTCTCCTGGTTCGGCAACTTGACCATTTACCAAAACGCGTGCTTTCACACTTGCTGAAGCGATCGAAGTCGATTTTTTACCACCTTTGCTACGAACTGTAGTACGAGTGAAAAGACCGCATTCAATCGACCCTGAAATGAAAAGGGCAGCGTTAGGTGTTTTTATCGAGTTTTTAAGTACAGTCGTAAACTCTTGTTCAGTCGAATCTATGATTGCAATGTTGCCAACTGCGGCTGTTGCTTTTGCGGACGCCTGTGCATAATTTAAAGCGTCTTCACTTTCTGACTTTTGTTTTTTATTGAAGCGAAGATCTAAATCTTCAGAATTACAGCTGACAAAGAGAAGGGAAAGTAGAATGACTGTGAGTTGTACCTTGATCATGATTAGTCCTCCAGTGATCTTTTATGTTCGGAAATTTTTAAGGAATAAATTCCGTGTACAAAAAACATATCGGATCTAGCCTACATAATAATAAATTATTATTTATTCTATAATATTTTCAACTAGTTAAATATATATATTTTATACAGAATATTTGCAGCATACTCACTATTGAGGAGGGATCTATATTGTATTACTGGATACAGAGAATCGGTTCGCTGTTCATCCAACTGTCACAGTATGGTTCCACTTCAAAGGCAAGATCTACAACAATTTATTTATACATAAGAAAATCAAACCAACAGTAAAGCTGAGATATTCGCTACTTAGAGATTTTTCGCCAATTTTTACTCATTAAAACTTCTAAAAAAACGATGGAAGAATAGAAGATTTGCAATCAAATCATACCTTGATCTTTACGTGCAGTAATCTAAGTGGGGCAAAGTAAATTGGAAAAGCTTGTGGAATATTACCATGGATTAAACGTACAACAGAAAATCGACCTTGCTTTTCTTTCGATATATACAGGGACGTGGAGCACATACGTCTTCATCTATTCTATAATCCTTCCTAATACCCTCGCTTTATTCTTTGTTTCAGCACTTGGCTTAGGAAGCTCCCTATTAGGACTCCTGCTATTTTTTTTGAATAAGCGAACACTTTCAATAGTGGTTCCCAATTTTACCTTCATTATTGCTTTCGCTGGGATAACAGCTGCGACGGGTTATTTATACTCGAACATTCCTATCTGGGATATAAGCATGGTCGTCACGACTTTCTTACTTCTAGGAATAAATTACGGCCTTCTAAGTATTGGGTTGAGCGTTATTAGCCTTTCCATCAGCTATCTCATCGCCGATCACTCAAATTACGGATTTTCCTTCAGCATAGACTCCCCAGAGTTTGCCACCTTTACGATCATCAATTATATGGCATCCCTTCCTCTTACTGGAATCGTCAGTTTTCTTTTTGCCAGATACTTAAACAATGCTATCAAGGCTGCGCGCCAAGCGAAACTTCATAGCGATGAACAAGCTCGCGACACTCGAGCGATACTTGATTCGATAAATCAGGCCGTATTTACCATCGCAGCGGAAAACCAAAACCAAGCAATCATTGGTAATGACTACAGCCCTAAATTATTTCAATTTGTTCCTGAACAATCCTACGCTGGTCAAGATCCCATTTCGGCGGTATTTGCGAAGCTCTGCCTATCAGACGAACAACTTTCCATCATTCGCTCTGTGCTCAGCACAAGCTTGAACGAACTTCACTTCCAATTCGAAACAAATCGCCTAGCGCTTCCATCTGAAGCAAACTGTCATGACAAAGTTATAGAGATAGAATGGTCATGTATTTGCAATCAAGATGATGAGGTCGTTAAAATACTCGTCAGTCTAAGAGACATTACAAAAATCAGGGGTCTAGAACGAGTCCAGTCACAAAAAGAAGAAGAAATTCGCATGCTGATACAAATTACTAGTGTCAGTGAAAGGAATTTTTCTTTATTTATTCAGGCCTGTCATGGATTTCTGCAAGAAACCTTACGCTTGCTTGCGAAAGGCAAAGTCTCATATATCATCGATGAGTCATTTCGCAACTTACACACGGTTAAAGGCCTGGCAAGAAGTTATGGCTTCACAGACGTATCAAAACGGGCACACGAGATTGAAAATCGCTTCCATAGGGCAAAAACTGAAGAGCTTGTCTGGCAGTCACTGGTAGAGGATGTCACAGAACTGAACGCTATTATAGAAAGGTACAAATGCATAGCAAGGGAGCGTTTAGGCCGCGATACCGATCAAAAAATTGTTAACATTGAAATGGATCGTTTACAAGATCTTTGCCAACGTGCTAATCGACAAATTGCCCGTCTCAATGATTCCCAGGCACAGTATGAGCTTGCCGACATTATCAAAACCCTCAAACGCACATATGCTATTGATCTAAAAGATGCGCTCTATGAGGATATTCTATCTTGCACGAAGATGTGTAAAGAAATGGGCAAAGGCCAACTTCAGGTTGAATACTCAGGTGAATACTTTTTTATTAAACCGGACAAGTTAAATCTGTTCAAATCAATATTCATCCACATCTTCAGAAATGCAGTCGATCATGGCATCCAAACAGAGAGCCAAGCGAAAATTCATATTGAGTCAAACATCGGCGAAGATTTAACCATCACCATTTGGGATGACGGCAATGGTCTCGATCTGAGAAAAATCAAGGATAAGGCAATTGCAAAAAACTTAATTCCGAAACAAGAAAGCAATCTGAACAATATTGTTGCCACAATTTTTGAATCGGGACTTTCAACGAAAGATGTCGTTACAGACATATCGGGGCGAGGAGTAGGTTTGGATGCTGTTAAAAATTATCTAGCCCAGAATCAAGGTAGCATAGAAGTCAAGCATGAACCGTCGGTGACGATTAACGATGCCTACTGCAATTTTCAATTTATCGTTAAGCTGCCCCTAGCTGTCATTGATGATTAAACGTTCCTCGCAGGCGATTCAGCGAGGTACACAAGAAATCAGTTTCACCTCATATCCCCAGCAAGCATCATCTCGTGCTGCTCGAGTGGACTGGATGATCGGTCTTCGCTGATGGGGAGAAGACCAATATTTTGCTTCAGAAAAAAACCTGATCCGATTTGTGCCCATAACGACTTTTCCTATTTCGAGATGGAGTTTTAGGTTATGCTACTAACAGACAATTGCGCCATCTTGAAAGGGCCTATAGATCGCGTATCTGACGGGTGAGGATCAGGCATATGTCGTCTGTCGGTCAACAATCGCTAAAAATCATGCAATATAACGTTCAAGACTTGTTCATCGAACTTGCATATCCGTTAAGCACGAAAGACCTGATTGGACTGAATGAGACTCAATGGCAGTCACTTGGCGGAGGTGATGAACCATTAAAGCCACTATTCAAACTGCGTGCGATTGCTGAAATCATCAGCAAAGAACAGCCCGACATTGTCTGTCTATGCGAAGTGGGCCGTGCGATTTCACTACAAAATTTTACGAGGCTCTTTCTGAATGACAGTTATGAAGCATTATTGATCGAATCGAACTCAGAACGAGGCATCGACAATGGATTCCTCACGCGAAAAGATAGTGGCATTCGTGGCAAGCTATTGACTCACTGTGATTGGCCAATTAGTTTTCAATATCCCCATGAAATGGATCCTATAGCTTACTCAGTAAACGCTGTGCTAGCCCAGTATCTAGATTTGGGAAAGGCGGACGATCGGCGCCTTTCCCGAGATATACCGGCCCTGCAAGTTTACGACAAAAACAATCAGCTTATCCTGATCATTTTATTAGCACACCTGAAATCAAAATATGATCCTGATGGTCTAGACCCATTAGGATTAACAAGACGCACGGCAGAATTAAAAGCACTCGTTGCCATTTATCAACAACTGACTCGAAAACATTCGCCATACGTTCCTATTATTGTGGCAGGGGACTTAAACGGTAATGCATCCTTAGATCAGACGGACCAAGAGTTCTTCCCCCTATACCAGCAAACTGATCTTCAAGACGCCCTCCGATTAGCAGGCCGCAAGCCATATGAGAGGTATACGCATCTGACTTTCACACGCGAAAACACGCTGGCCAATCAGCTTGATTATATTTTTCTACCCAAGATTTTGCACAAAAAAATTGTGCCAGAGGCAACTTACGTCTATCGCTATCGTTTTCCAGATGATAGTCGAGATGAAATCATGCCCCCGTTCTCCTTCAAGGATCGTGCGCTTTTGCCTTCGGATCATTATCCAGTATTTTGTACTTTCAACTTATGCTAGCCAGAGCCACAAAAAAGATGATCCGACTACGTTGAAAATAGTCAGATAAAAAGCCAATTGGCCACTGGAAGATCATCGCTGATAAAATGGCGACACCCATAAATTTCGCTACTTCTGTAGTTTCTAACCCTACCTGAATAGCATAGATGGGCCCAACAGCCGAGAATGCGCTAATGACAGTACCACTCAAGACGGCCACAGATAAACTGGCAGGCGAAACTTGCCAAAGTTCTCTTAAACTCATTCTCGGGCTTTCATGCAGATCTGGAGCAGGAGAACGAGTCAGAGAAATCGGCACTAACGATAAAGTGACTAAAATCGCAGCAAATAAAAATAAGTGGTAATGCTCAGCATCGCCCAAGGCCAATAAAAACTGGCCGCTTGCAGCAGCTAAATAGAAAATGATCATATATATGGCAAGCAAGGTCCCCCGCGTTTGCGCAGTGGCTCGCGCGTTCACCCAACTTTCAGTGACAAGCATCAACCCAGCAACACAAAAACCAACGACCAAACGCAGCAACATCCAACTTGTCACGGAAATATACATGGGATGAATCAGGATTGCTGCCGTAACGATGGCACCAAAGGTAGCAAAAGATCGAATATGCCCCACTCTTTTCACAAGTCTTGGACCATAGATGCTGCCTATCACGAATCCCACAGAATAAAGTGCTAGGACTACTCCAGCCTGGCTAGTTGCGATACCTGCAAGACCAAGTCGAATGGCAAGAAGAGTTCCGACCATGCCGTTGCCGACGACGAGTAAGACCAAACTAAAGAATAAGGCGATGATGCTGATGATGACCTGAGTCATTGTCCTCCGAAATCACAAAATCACGACAAATCATAGGTTCAACAATGCAGAACATGACAATATGGCCGGAACAAGTCCACTTAGATATTGGAATGAGATTTGCAAAAACATTTCCATGACTTGCTATTTACTAACAAGTCGCAAAAAATTGCCCATTGCTGCACGAGAAAGGAGCAAAGACATGATTAATATTGCTATCGTCATAGGTAGTACCCGGCCGAGCCGCATCGGTGATCAAGTTGGCCGGTGGGTCCATGAAATCGCGCAAAAACGTGACGACGCCAATTATGACTTGATTGATATCCGGGATTTCAATCTACCGCTTCTTGACGAAGAAAACCCACCATCTACGGGCAAGTATTCCAAGCCACATACCAAAGCATGGGCAGCCAAGATCGATTCATTTGATGCCTTTGTTTTTGTCACACCAGAGTACAACCACGGGACTTCAGCGGCTCTCAAAAATGCCATCGATTTCCTTTATCGTGAATGGAACGACAAGGCTGCCGGTTTTGTTGGCTATGGGAGTGCTGGTGGCACCCGGGCTGTGGAAAGTCTGCGCATGGTGATGGGCGAAATACAAATCGCCAGCGTCCGCAGTCAGGTTCAGCTTTCTCTATACACCGACTTTGAGAACTTCAAAACTTTCAAGCCAGACCCTCGTCACGAAAAGTCCGTTAACAATATGTTAGACCAGCTTAGCAAATGGGGGCGGGCGATGAAGGCTCTGCGAAACGGTGAAATACAATCTGAGGCAAATAGTCAGCAAGGTTCAGATGGGCGCCGGCAGGCTGAGGGAGAGGCAACCGCTGCATCCTAAGCTAAACGGAAGGTCCGGTTTCATTTTGGCTCGACCTACGCGACAAAGAGCACTGGAGCAAATCCTTTTGATGCTTGCTTCCATGTGCAGCTTTGTGTATGAGCTGGAGCTCTCATCAAGTATCGGAGTGAGCATCTGATGAATGGCCAAAGTTTTGGAAGTGATAATCATTCAGGAGTGCATCCTGCTGTCTTTGATGCCCTCCTCTCGGCCAACCAAGGCCATCAACCAGCATATAGCCATGACTCCATGACACAGGTCGCGATTGCGGCCTTTCGGGATTGCTTCCGGACTCATTGTGACGTCTTTTTTGTCTTCACTGGTAGCGCAGCCAACACCTTAGCCATCCGGATGCCGAGCAAAACCTGGTCCGGTTAGTGACATCATTTGATACCAGCAAAGAAGACATCGATCAGCTTTTGTTTGATTTAAAGTAATTGTAGTTTTCAGATCGTCTTTTAGTTCGTATTCCAACCAAGGCCGATGGTTCCATAAGATAACGAGCCCGCAGATTTATAGGCACTTGAAATATCTTTTGCTTCGACATCGGCAAAACTTGAACCAATGCCATATCGAAGAAAAATCTCCATGTCCCCTAGGAAATTCAAACTCATTCCCAGCTCACCAACTGGGATGGGATCAAGGGAAATCGTATACGTTCTATTGACATTACTTGGTAGATCATCGTATTGCACCGACAACTGTTGCATATGCATAATTCCAGCGCCTAATGTTAATGCTAAGCGCCGCCAAAGAATAACACGCCCCCCTGCACCCATTGCCACATGCGAATAAGAATTTAACGCTTGAGGGGCCCCCAGACCCAAAAAACCGGCCATATTTTCGGGATCTGCCACCCCACTAGAGATGGCAAGATAAGTATACATGTATCGCCATGGACGAATTTCAAGCTCTAGAGCTAATGCCTTAGACTTAAACGAGTAGCTATCATTAAATTCATTCAAGATATCAATATAAGAGACGTGGATGGAGAAGAGTTTATCAAGTGGTTCCACATACGGCATTTGACTGCTTAGGTCTGTCAAGTCTTCGTCGCTATTTAAGACGTCAAGAAGAAACAGATCCTCCGGAATATCGTCGTCTGAGATAAAAGAAAAATCGATGTCTTGCAAAAGTCTGTCAATCTCAGGTAATAAAGCTTCAAAAAATTTTAAATCCTCGCCACGAGTCGTAACTAGTTCAAAACGTGAGGCTGTTTCTAAATAGCTTTTGGATTTTTCAGCCCCCAACAAACGCAACAAGTTGGTCCTATCTTGCTGATTTAATTCTTCCCAAGACTCCAATTTGTTGCCAGCAACTACCCTAGTCGGCTCTTCTAATCCCTGACGGTGTTTGATTGTCGTCAGTCGAGTCAGCTCGCGAAAATTACGCTTTCGATAAGCTTCCAGGGATTGGAGGTAGGTCTTCTGTGATTCTGTGGTAACTCGGCGAGCCAAAGCTTCGCCTTCTATACTTACAAGTCGACTCATTTTTCCATTTACTGCAAACAAAATATCCGCCTGCTTCAGCTCAAGTTCCATGGATGATGAACGAATGTTGAACTTATTAAACCTAGGTGAACTTGTCGATTGCACACGCAATTTCCCGCCGACTACATAAATTGTCGGGCTTGCAACTTGCTCAAGAAGCATCTGGATAAAGTTAGGAAGGATTTGAATAACCGTATTTTCTGCAAGATGAATATTTTGGGCTGAATGAATCGTCAGGTGTAGTGACGATTTTGCTCTGGTACTCACTAAATCACCAAAGTACAGGGATGTGCCATGATTTATAGCATAGACTTCCCAATACTTGCCCATATAATAAGAAACCTGGTGAAGCTTGGAGTTCACACGACGATCAAACTCTGGATTTTTTTGCAAAACGGGATTTCTAAGAACTACCGCCTCACCTTGAAGATCGCTGACGAAAGCTAGCGGTTTTTTGTTGTTAGCAAAAGTCAAAGATTCGAGAAAAACAAGAAAAAAAAGGATATATTTACACATGATAGACCCAGTTTTGCTCTCAATTAAAGAGAATTTGATCAATTATAATTTTTTTCGCTTCTGTTAAATATATCCAATATACACCTAGTGCGAAAGCTCGTTTCGTGAAGAATTGGCTTTCTAAGTTCACTAATCTTTACCTTTTAAGCTCTGCCTGGAACGCCCCCCCCCGAGAACGGGAGCCACTACAGTACATTGGAGATCTTTTTTTGCGTTATTTGTTCCTTCCATGCTTGACGACACACTTGTTTTTCAAAGCATAGAGAAGGGCAGAAATACCACCTTCATTACGAATCGCCAAAACAAAATCAGTTGTCAAAGCTTCAACGGTACTTGGTGCATGACGACCCCAAAGAGCCTTAATTTCTTCTAAGCTCAGAGTAATGGTATAATCATTTCCATTTTTCGTTGGAACAATCGGTAAATCGTTGATAAGGACTTGCGCATGAGTGATTAAAAACTGACCAACAAAATTCCCAGAATTTGAAAGTCTAATTTTATCAAATCCGAACTCTAGATTGCTAGATCCAATCGTATTCTGGCAGTTAGTCAGTTTGATTTCTAAATTTGGTGGAGTCAAAAAGTCTGTTCCATTGATAAACCTTGCTTCGAATGAGTCACATACCGGCGCGTCTTCTTCTTGCATACCGACGGTTAGCTCACTGAAGTTGACGGTATTTTCCAGTATTTCATTTCGGATATCCAGCACACTAAAAGGGAAAGTGACGGTAACAGTTTTAAATTGACATTTATCTTTACAATCAAGCAATTGGCCTGGACCAATTTGCTGGTGAGATCGTACCAAGCGATTGTCGACCAGTCTGTTATTGTCATTTCGGCTTTGAAATTCAAACGCGCCAGCACTGTATTGATTCGACAAACTGAACGTTCGTTCGCCAATTTTAAATTCTTGGAGCCTCAGTTCACAGCCTTCAATCGCACCAAAAAGATCTTCTGACTGCTTATCAGCATCGAATTCGAAAACTCTCTTTTGTTCACCTTCACACCAAAGCGCAGCTTTGGTAACGTAGGCTGGTGATCCGTCTTGCGAATACCCTGCAAGACTTAAAACTTCTTCGTTTTCTGAATCAGCTTCTACGAGATCAACAGATAGTTTTAAAGACTTGAATTCTTCAGTATTGTCATGATCCTGTTGACATCCAACAATGAATAAACTGCCAAGTACAAAAACAGTTAGTCTACGCATCACAGCCATTCTCCTTTAAATCTATAAAATCCCACCCAGTAAGAGTTAGAATCAGATATGATGCAGGTCTCATGCCAGAGAGGCAAATCATTAAGATAACGAAATATTTTAGAAATTCATTGTAAAAAAAGCTTCATTCCAGGGCCAGTTGCAAGGTGTTTGGAAGTAAAGCCTATGCAATCAATAGGAATTTAAGTGCCCGTCTGATTCTTGATAAATTGACTATATTTTGGTCGCTACTAGTTTATTTATGGTAATTGAAGTTAATTCAAATCTGTTTCGCCACAATAATGAAGGCGTCCGGAGATTTTCATTCCGGACGCCTTCGGCATGGCGTCTATAAATATAAGTTTGCCTTCCCTGGAAGACTAAAACCATTATAATCCTGTGATCGGCGGTGCCTCACATTCATTCTCAAAGAGATAGACAAGCCCAGAAATTCCATCTTTGTTGCGCATCGCAACCACGTAATCAAAGGTTAAAATCTGAAGCGTATCGAAATCACTAAATTGAGTTAAAAACTCTTTAAGTTCATCAAATGTGAAGCTTATTGTATAATCATCGCCCTCGCGAGTCGGAACAAACGGGAAATCATTAATCACGTTGAATAGATCTAATATATTTATCCCCGCAGGTAATTGGCCATTTTCATCGAGACTCGTTGGCCCAAAAGCAAATTCAAGATCGCCTGTACCGATCGTGTTGACACAATTCAGCAGTTTGATTTCCAGAGAGGGGAGTGTTAACGGGTTATCACTCTGATTAAATCTGGCCTCTACGGAATCACAGCTTGGTGCAGGCTCTTCCTCCATATTTACTTGCAATTCACTAAAATTGACATCGTTTACCAGAATTTCCCTTTGAATATCCAAAACACTATGAGGAAACACGACATTCACTTCTCTAAACTCGCATGCTTCAGTACATTGGATTTCGTTACCTTCCCCAATTACCTGTGTCGAACGAACGAGCTGTTTATCAATGACCCGATCGCTAGCCGGATCTCGAAGTTCAAATTCATAAACTCCTGGTTTAAATAATCCCACTAATGTGTAGGTACCACCAAAATAGAACTCAGTTAAACGAAGTTCACAGTTTTCGATGCTGGAAAAGATTTCAATTGATTGCTGATCAGCAGTAAAATCTAGATTTGCCTTTAGCTTATCGTTGCACCAAAGATCTGCTTTGCTTACAAATTTTAGCGGTGCTCGGATATCACCATTGAGATTAAGCGAAGATTCGGTTTCTTCAATATTAACTGAAAGTTTTGTTGACTTAAAATGATTCTCGTCCGTAGGACTCTTTTGACAAGCAATTCCGACCACAACAGAAAGCGCGGCTACTATAAAAAAACGCATTAAGGATCTCCTTTTCCACTATCCTGAAAATTGATATACATCCTCAAGTCGTTCAGCAAAACACGTTCCATAATGCAAAAGATCTTGACCGGCAGCCGCTTTCAAAAATTTGTTCACCAAGTTTCTAAGTAAAACCCAATCCATAATACTTTGGTACTATAGTGTCAAACTGCATTGAAACTCGATTCGGATGTCTGCAAATACGAAAACTGGTGTCAGGAATCTAGCAGCCTGTCGTTTATTAAACAGTCCTTCCCCTATCCGTTTGGTGCGATCTCCCCTTATCAATAGCGAACAAGCAAACTTCGCATGGCGAAGTCATTTAAACACACCTCAACCTGTCCGAAACAAAAAAATTATTCAATCTAATCAGCAAGATAACAAACATTCCCGCTTGAAAACCCCACCCCATCAACAAAAAAGCTTTTTGCCTCCTCAACTTATATGTTCCTCAATGCTTACAAACTTTCTTCCTCTAATATCAGACTTGCATGGCTAGAGTTTTGTACGGAATGTTGCTAGCACTATTACATGCGAAACTTTGAATCTCGCAATAGGCTGTTTAACGATCAATAAAAAGTGGTGAGTTTATGACTACAAAAATTATGATTATCAATGATCATATCGTGATGAGAGATGGTTTGAGTGCTTTAATTAATCGTACAGAAGGTCTTAGTTCGGTCGGGGCCATCAGCTCCTCCAGTAATACCCGGGAATTTGTTCAAAAGCATCAACCTGATGTCCTGCTACTCGATTTGCAAGTCTTAGGCTCGATTTTTCAAATTGCAAACGATGCAAGAGAATGCCAACCGGACATAAAAATTCTAATGACTACCAGTGTATTCTTACCTGAACACCAACGCCAGGTAGAACGCATCGGCGCCAAGGGCCTCGTTTCGTCGTTCGAAGATGAAACGCAGATCCTGGAAGCGTTACAAGCTGTCATCGCCGGAGGCAATTACACGCCTGATCAAAATGTCGCGCGGTCCATGGTACAGAAGCAGCGTGAAGGTGTGAACAGCCAAATGTCTCATCCTCTCAGCCCACGCGAAGTAGACGTACTTTGCTGCGTTGCGCAGGCTATGACCGCCAAAGAAGTTGCCAGAGATTTGCATATCAGCGTGAAAACAGTTGATCGCCACAAAGCTAATATCATGAACAAGCTCAGCATGAGATCGCAAATCGAATTGGCCCGCTACGCTATCAGAAACGGTTTTGTTGAGGCATAATCCATTCGTGGAATTTATTAAACGATTAGTAGGAATGAGGCCATCATTCCTACTGGCTTTCTCCCTAGCCTACCATCGCCAGATAACGGCAAAGCCATCAATTGATCCCATCAAACGAAATGTATATTTTGTCCCAGGCAATTCTTTGAGTAAAAGTACCTTTGAATTGAATGACTTCGACACATAGAATCGCTTTGACAGTTTCTGCAAAGAAATTAGATATCAATCTGAAAACAAAAAGGGATTCTGATGTTCTTCGACAATTGGGCCGGAATTTTACGGGTATTGATGATTGGTCCGCTTGCTTATGCCTTACTCATCACCATGCTAAGAATTTCTGGTAAGAGAACACTCGCCAAAATGAATGGCTTCGATCTCATTGTTACCGTTGCCTTGGGCTCAACCCTCTCAACTGACATACTTTCCAAAAATATACCAGTAGCAGAGGGTCTGTTGGGTATCGTTATTCTGATTTTTTTACAATACATCGTAAGCTGGTCATCAGTACGGTGAACTACCACGCCCCCTAAAGGGGGCCGGGCTTCCGATACTAAGCGGCTTTCGCCGCTTTTCTCTTCTTTTTTGACGCTTCGCTGTCACGTGCACGACAAGCTTTTGCTTGCCGCGTCTTAGATGTGACTCCACGCCCAGTATCGAGAAGAAGTACACCTCTTTTCGACAACCCCGCTCCAGGGTCTAAAATAAGTTGGATTGCTCGCTTTTTGATAACCTCTGCCGCATTGTGATCGGCATGATCAGTGTGGCCACAACTTTCGCATTGGAACTTCGCTTGGCTCTTGCGATTATTGGGGTGAGTGTATCCGCAAGCACTACACTCCTGAGAGGTTTGATAGGCTGGAACTTTGAACCAGGCTTTGCCTGCCCGATACGATTTGTATTTGATAAACGATTCTAGCTGGTACCAACCTTTATCAAGAATGGACTTATTGAGACCAGCTTTAGCGTTTGCTCCGTTTTTCTCCCACTGGCCTGCGTCCGTTTGCTTGGCCTTGGGCTTAGCTGTCATGTTTTTGGTACGAAGATCTTCGAGTACGATAATCTTGTTGTCTGGATGAGCGACAATGCTTCGCGATGTTTTGTGACAAAAATCCTTACGGATATTGGCAATTTTTTGGTGGCAGCGAGCTATCTTCTGTTTGGTTTGATAGCGTCTTTTTGAACCTTTTATCTGCCCTGCCAGCCTTCTTTGATAGCGCTTTAGGTAGCGATCTCTGCCAAGCTTAGTTTTCTTCTGTTCTGGAGTCAGATCAAACACCTCACGTCCAGCTTGGACAGGCCGTACGACGCCCCGGTCAATGCCAACGATGTGATTTTCTAGGAAGCTTCGATCGGCATGCCGAAGATACTTGAGATTCTCTTCTTGGGTGAGAAAATTTGATTCGTCTAAGTCATCTTCGTAGCAAAAAGAAACCCAATAATCACCATAGTGTTTCTTGATATAAATGGATTTCGGGATCTGATACGGGCCGTGATTTTTGATGGCAAGATAGCCAATATAATTGGTTTTTGTACCAATGAAAAGTCTGGTAACACCGTCCTCACACTTTTCGAAGCGAAAGACCTCTTTTGTTAGGTGAATGCTGCCACCATCCGATTTTTTCTTTCTTTTTGGCTTACCACACTCACCCTTTAGAAACTTTTGATAGGTCTGATACCAGTTGACAGCAGAATTACGCAGGATCTGACTTGGGCTCTTTCCTAACCACGGCGATAGCTCGTCATCCTTGTATTGGGAAAACTTCTGATCGATGGGAGCGTAAGTGCCTACCGGCATATACTTGCGGGCAAATGCTCCAAGGTATCTGTCCTCATCGCACTTGGCATTCCAAATGAAACGAGCACAACCCATCCACTGGCTTAGTACCAGCTTTTGCTGAACGGTTGGATGTGCTTGTAAGCGAATGCCCATCAACATTTTGCCTTGCTCCTAACTTGCGATCAAGATACGAAGTGCCTAGGAGGTTGTCAAGTACATGTCGAATGAATATGAGTGGAGAACTGGCAGACATTGTGTTTTTAAGAACTACTATCATCTAGTGTTTGTCACAAAATATCGCCGTGGTGTTTTTACCAAAGAGATGATCGAAAGGATGCGTCAGATATTCGAAGAAACCATGGAGCAGATGGATGGGGAGCTACTGGAATTTGGAGGTGAAGATGATCATGTTCACCTTATGGTAAGTTGCCATCCTAAGCTTGCTATCTCAAATCTGGTTGGAAAGCTAAAGGGAAAATCTTCTTATTTTCTGAGAAAGGAATTTTGGCCATTAATTCGCACAAAGCTTTGGGGCAAGCAACTTTGGTCTCACAGCTATTGCGCCCTCACTTGCGGCGGAGCGCCCTTAGAAATCCTAAAACAATATGTCGACAACCAGAGAACTCCCCCTTCGGCTGATGCTGTCAGGCAATCGAAACAAGAGAGAGGAAAACGCAGAGTCTGGAAAACGTAGGTAAGCACTGTTAGCAATTGCAACACCCCTTTTTAAGTTACGGGATGCTACTATTCCTAACAGTGCTTACGCCTAAGCTTGCTTGACTCCCAGCTGAAGCAAGGCAGATTGCGCAAGCATATTGTTCAATCGTTAGCTCGGAGGCGACAATTGGCTGTTTCATACTTGGAAAAACAAAGCCATGATCAATGGTATTGGTGATAGCATGCTGGAAGGCTTCACCCAAAATTTCCAATGCTTGTGCATCCCAACCCCAAACACCATCGTCAATGACAAACGAAACAAAGTTAAATTGATGTTTTTCCAATAGACTAATTGAAGCCTCCCATCAGCTTTTATCACAAACCGAGTATTCATCGGTAGAATTGATCCCCATATGAGTTGCAAGCGTCCTCACTAGTTCACAAGTCGGACACCAAACTTAGAAAGTCTTTGGCTTAGTTCTTGCCTATTGCCTGATACAGACTTCTAGATGCGCCATAAAACATGCGTCGTTCTATGTCACATTACTCAAGTTTGGACCAATGATATCGTTAAAGAAAAGGACCGCCGTGAGTTACAAACTATCATGGAAACCAAAATTTACCCAACAATCACATGATATTATCCGAAGTGAGGACTTGGGCGATAAGGTTGACCCAGAGCATTTTCACCAAGATCAATTCAGCGAAATCACGGGCGTCCGCGATCTGCTGTCGGCCATTGGCCGCCCATATCTGGCCACCATTGGCCGGATTCTGGCCACGTCTCTCATGATCCAATTGATCAGTGTGGGATCGGTGTTGCTTGCAGCCAATACCTTAAAGGAAAACCTTTGGTTTGCTCTGCCTGTGACAGCGGGCATCTACGTCCTGCTACGTGTCCTGCTGACCTTGCTGACCAATTGGACGATCCTGCGAGGTAATCGCATGGCAGCAGAGATGACCGGAATCCTTACTATGCGTCTCGGACATCATATCGCTTTGCTATCGCCACATTCACAAAAGGCTTTTTCCAGTGGCAACCTTAAAACCATGGCGATAACGGATGCGCAGACCGTTGGAGATCTGATCCATTCTACTGCTAGTCGGGGTGTGGGTTTTATGATTGCTCCTCTTATTGCACCGTTTATTCTCTTCTACCTGATCGGCTGGCCTGGTATTTGGGCTTTCGCGAGCATGCTGCTCATGATCCCTTTTAGTGTGTATACTTCGCGCAAGATGATGAAATACTTTCAGGCCGAACTGAAATATGAGGATGATTGCACCACGATAACCGGCGAATGGTTAAAGCACCAAAAAACGGTGCGAATGATGCTAGCGAACGATTTTTTTGAAAAAAAGATCTGTGGCTTGAAGCAAAGATCTTTCCATAAGGCAAAACGTGGCATGTATTGGGCTGCTTTTATCTTTGGCTTTGCAACCCGCTGGTGGGTAGTGCCGCCAATTGCCATGATACTAGGAGCTCAATATCTTGGCACAGCCTTAGCCATGGAAAATATCATTGGCAGTATCTGGTATATTTCCATCTTGACAGGACAGCTCATGGGAATACCCGATTTGATCGTTCGAGGTGGTAAGGCTTTGGCAGCTTTTAAGCGACTCGTCGATTTACTAGCCGAACCGCGCCTGGACGCATCCTTGGTGGACGGAAGTTCCTGCACGGAAACCACGGTTTTCAAGGGTTTGGCACTCAAAGATGTGTCGTTAGCTATTGATGGCAAGAAAATTCTGGATCAGATCAATATCCGGATTGACCTAAATAAGAAAACTGCGATCATTGGTCAGCTTGGCTCGGGGAAATCAACACTCTTGGCCTTGATGAGCGGAAATCTTTTCCCCAGTGAAGGGAAAATTCATTTGGAAGGCTCTAAAAATCTGTATGAGATCAGAGAACGAGAGACCTACAAGCTCTGGCGCCAACGTCAGGTTTTGGTGAATCAGGAAGCATTTATCGAAACAAGTGATATCAAGAGCAATGTCAGACTGCAGCATGTGTCCGATGATTTGAATGAGGAGTCACAACTTTTACAAAGCTTATATGATGCTGCTATGGGAGAGGACATTGCCAGCTTTCGTCATGGTATTCATGAATCACTGGGGGAAACAGGCATCAATCTTTCTGGTGGACAAAAACAACGGCTAAGTCTGGCGCGTGCACTTTATAGCAGTCGATCATTTTTGTTCCTGGATGATCCATTAAGTGCTGTCGATGAAGCAGTTGCCGATCACCTATGGGAGCGCCTTGTCGCAAGATGTCAGGGATTTGTGATTGCCACACACCGCCTCAAATACGTCAAATCCTGTGATCAAGTGATTGTTATGGATAATGGCCGTATTACTGCAGTGCTTCATCCCAAGGAATTGATCAGAAGACAGATACCAGAATTTACCAGACAGAAAGAAAGCATTGTTCTCGGAGGACTGCAATGAATCAAGTCAACGAAATAGAATCAAAAAGCATGAAGGCAGTCTATAACCGCTTATTGACGTCGCCTCGCATCATTTTGTCAATCTTTATCCTAGCGCCGTTTCATACCATCGCGCCTCACGTGTATAACTGGTATCTGGGTCGCCTAGCGCATTGCCAGACATCTGATTGCCATGCTGAGATCGATAGCATCGGCATCACGATGTCGGTGACAATCAGTGGCCTAATCGTGTTGGCATTCCTTAGCTTAGCGTCGCGATCGGTTTTTTGGGCGAGCTTCGAGATAAAAGCTAGCGAGATGATGCAGGACTTTTTTAACCAAGTGATTCACAAATTGAAAAGCGTCCGTGCCACCTGGTTTGATGAACACCCCAGTGGTAAGCTGATCAACCGACTCTTTGGCGATTTCAGCAACCTTCAACGGCGGTTTGTGTTTAGCTTAAGCGATGGCCAAGTCTGCTATCATGAGTTGATTGCCGGTCTGATAATGGTCGCTTGGATCAATCCCTGGGGAACCCTGCCCATCTTGCTTTTTTGGGGTCTGGTGTTTTGGGCGCAGACAAAGATCAATCCAGCGTTTGATTACCTCAGCGCTCTCTCCTCAAAAAAGAAGGGGCATGTCATGGAAGTCCTTTCCGATGTTATCGAGGGATCAGCGATATACCGCTCCTATCAAGCTGAAGAGCATATCCTGGAGCGTCTTCGTCAGCGCATCATCGATTGGGTGGGCGTTGAGGCCTTTCAATGGCGTTTGATGACCTGGGCTTGGACTTGGATGTGGCTTTTGGCTGAAGCTGGCATCGCTGTGGTCGTTTTAAGTGCCGCCTGGGCTTTTCAGGAGGGACATATTGAGGCCGCTGTCGCTGGCATGATTTTAATTGCAGCAGGTAACCAGCAGAACATTATTCCATGGACCCTTGACAACATTGGTGGGTTTTTAACATCCAGGGCTAAGGCACTCCGATTTTTGAGTCTGGGCCAGCTAGCTGATGAAACGATCGGTGAACATGCGACTGCCAGAAGGAAAAATACTGAGATTGAAGCATGTCCTAATTCCGGCATGATTGAGTTTAAAAATTTCACCGGCAGCTATCGCGAAGACTCGCCTATCGTCTTGCGCAAGCTTAATCTCAGTATACCGCAGGGGACAAAACTCGCACTGATTGGTCGAACTGGATCAGGTAAGTCAACGATCATTCAAGCCTTGTTTCGTATGTTGCATGTCCACTGTGGTGACATCACGATTGATGGCTGCTCGATCTATGACTATTCACCGTCGGTTACGCGAAGTATTTTTGGCATTGTGCCTCAGAATCCCTGGCTGTTCGCTGGGAGTTTGCGCGATAACATTGACCTCAAAGGTGAGTTTGATACGCAAGCGATCAAGCAAATTCTTCTTGAATTGGAGATTGATCATTTTAAGCTGGATGATCAAGTGGAAGAAGGTGGTAAAAATTATTCTGTCGGCGAACGTCAGATCATTTGCCTGGCTCGATGCCTGCTCAGTGATAAAAAAATCATTGTCATGGACGAGCCAACGAGCAATATCGATCAGGAGACGGATGCAAAAATTCAGAAAATGATCCGGAGCAAGTTAACCAATCGGACCTTGATTGTTATTGCGCACCGCAAAGAGACCATTGCCGACTTCGAGATGTTTTTTTCTATGGATCAGAAGGATGCATCGGCAAACACAAGTTCCTGTTAATCAAGATATTCTTGAAGCTGAGCTAGCGGCTCAGCTTCAAATTTGGCTTAAGTTTTGCTAAGTAGGGCCTATCCGGGAATGCCCTAGTCAAGGCGCGAGGCAAAACTAAACCGCAGAATCAGGCATTCCCGGATAGGCCCTTACTAACATGGAAGGAAAAAATCAACAGCCAAAGGTTCGGACGTGAAACTAGACAAAATTTGTATGACAATTTTTGCAGGCATATTTCTATTGACCTCGCTTGGACAAGCGAAGACCAGATTGAGCCACGATTGGGCACGTTTTGCCAGCCCTCCAAGCTCAGCCCCATATCATCTCAATCTATCCCCTGAAAGTGAGGAATCGCCTCCAGATGACACTAAGGTTTTTGATCCTTTGGCTGAAGACGTCGTACAAATCACTGAAGTCAGACAGATACACCCTTATCTTTCACTGACTCCCCTGAGCATTGGCTACTTTGTATTTAAACACGGAATCGAGGCAGGCATTCTGCTTGGCGACACCTGGTCCATCGGCGTTGAATATTTAGAGGGTTCGTTGGGATTAAATATTTTGCGGCTTGACCTGGCTGATTTCAACGAGACGCTCTGGTTAGTTCCAATCCGTTGGCATCCCTTTGATGGTCGTTTTTATCTAAAAGCAGCTATAGGTGAAAGACACTATGAATTAGCTTTAGGTGATGCCTTCCTGGCGCGAACCACAAACTCTCCCCTACACGCCAAGATCATTGAAATGAGAAATTATGTCTTTCATTATGGGTTTGGTCATCAATGGCGATTTCGTAATGGCATCATTCTCGATCTGGAGTGGTTTGATTTTGTCATTGCAGTTGGTGGTAGTCAGGTCGATGAAAGCTTCACAGATTCGACAGAAAATCTACGCGACGTTAGAACGGTACGGCGCGCGATTCGCATTCTAGAAGGCACCCCAACCATTGCTCTTTTCAAGCTAAAGATTGGTTACTATTTCTAACTAACTTCACCCTTGGCGGCGGACTTCTACGCAAAGCAGTTTTCGTCCAAAACAAGTCAATATTCAATCATCGGCCGGTTCCGGCCCACCTGTTTCACCGCGACCACCAGGGGCACCAGGAGTGTCAAGATCTGGTGGAACGTAATGCCCCGGTGGAATCTCATCACCTGGAACCTGAATATCATTGCCGCCCTGCCCCCAAAGGAAAAACAACAGCAAAATGATAAGCCCAATGCCTATGCTCCAAATCAGCGTTCGCCGCCTATTGCTGTCTTTCTTTTCAAAGCGATTTTCTCGTTTTGCAACCACTTATGACTCCATGAAAGGATAAGATACAAAAATACCAATGCTAGCAAATCATGGACCTGCTTACTCAATCAAACTAGCACTCGTGCCATCCGCAAAAAATGGGGAGCAAATAGTATTTTTTTGTTCCTAAGCTTAAAGGACTTGTCCCAGGCAGGACTTCATTGCTCTTTGACAAATGCTCGCTCATAGACTTCATCCTCATGTAATTCTATGGGATGCGCTCCTTCACCTTTCTTTCATCATCAGTTTTATGACACAAGTGCGTAAGCCAGCTATTCGCTGCTACTGTGTTATTCAAGCAATAGCTATGCCAGTAGCTGAATGACAGCAGAGCTTAGGCGTCGAGAGCCTATCAAAATATGCGTATGTCATATTTTTCAAAAGACTTGCAAGCTTTGGCGATTCAAAATTTTAATATGATGAGCGTTTACACTAGCTCGAAGTGACGAGCGCATCTCACGTCTATTTCATGGCTTTTTCAGAATTAATTCATCTTTTATTAATTCTCTTATGACCCGTTTCCTTTAAATTACTCCTAAATCAACCTAAACAAGGAGATCGCAGATGCGGCGAAAGGCTTTAGTCTATTTAGGTGCCATTTGGCTTTCCGGTTGTGGTTATGACAATCCAAACAGTGGTCTGCTAAGTCAGCAAGCTGATCAATCTGTCTTATGCCCCAGTTACCTTGAAGATCAAGATCTACCGCTTGTCAGCCAGTTTACAAGAGGACAATTCAAGCATGCTCGCAACAAACTTATGGCCCTGACCCTAAAAAAAGCACCATATCATTTTGCCAAAGATTTAATTCTATCTGCGGGACAAAGCGGCACGATGGAGGCCAAGTTTGACTATGGCTCAATTTTTCATAAGGACTTGGAGGATGAGCTGGTCGAAGCCTATCTTTATAATGCAGATACCGCTTCATGGGAGTTTTTAAAAGGTCTCGTCACCGACTGGGATGGCAAGGTCTATCTTCCGGTTAACGATATGGCGGTTGGTGAATACGCTGTGAAATTCATCGTCAAAGGCGATGGATCTACGGCATCAGGACGAATTACAGTGACTCATCCAGAAACACCTACAGTTATTTTTGATTTGGACTCGACGCTCACCACCAATGATCTTGAGGCTATCAATGATTATCTAAATATCAAAAATGCTAAGCTTCGCCCTGCCGCTGTTCAGCTTGTCAAAACTTATGAAACTATTGGCTATCGCATTGTCTATTTAACGAGTCGACCATATATTCTCATTCCCTCAACACAAAAGTGGTTGGAAGATGTCGGACTTCCGCGAGGCCACCTCTATTCGCCGATCTATTTTGAAGATTCCATTGATGTGGGAAATCATGCCAAATTTAAGGCTGACTATATTCACTACCTACAGTCAGAAGTCGGCTTGAAGATCAGCGCCGCATATGGCAATTCCAAGAGTGATATCGAAGCCTATGAGAGTGCCGGTATCATGAAGTCTGTTACCTACATCACTGGGAAACTTGCCGGTAGTCAAGGTACCGTTGCCGTCGCTGACTATCAAAAACATATCCCCTCGATCTACGATCAGTTTCCGTCAGCAGCTTGCAAGATTCTTCAGGCTGCACTTTGAAATCCTCAGCTAATGGGAAACTGTCTCTGATCAAAAAGAAATAGGCCAGGGTGTCATCTACGATATCTTGGTCATCAAAAGTCACCACAACAGTAGCAAAGCAAGCTTGCAAAAAAGAGCTTGGAAAGGCTCTTTCATGTCATTAATGGAGCAAAAAAGCAGAGGTAAATTAATATATCTCAATATCAAAAAAACTAAGAAGAGACAGCACTTCAGGATTAGAAAATTTAGCTTTACTAAGTCGGTTATCTACTGGAGAAATCGCATAGGACCTTGCATTTCTGAAGTCTGCTTTGCGCAAATCACACCCCTCAAAAATTGCGCCTTTCAGATCGCATGAGCTAAAATCAGATTCTTTTAATTGTGCTGCACTTAGATCCACATCTTTTAAGCTCGATTCAGAAAATTTTATATACGGAAGATTCATGGAATGAAATATCGAGCCGTCCAGAATGCACCTTGCAAAGGATAATTCCCTGGCGTGTTCTAATTGCGACCAATTAACGGCTAATATTTTACTATCCTCAAATCGGCAAAAGCTCATCTTTCCACCAAGAAGCTTCACCAAACTGAGGTTGCAATTTTTAAAAGTACAGTCTTCAAAAAGGACCTTGTCAAGGTCCAAATCTTGGAAGTTACAGGCTTCAAATGTGCAACGGTAATAGGCATCGGCTATATCACCAGCTAGCGAAAAGTTTTGGTTGAGAAATGTCTCGTCTTCAATCTCTCGCAGCAAAAATGACACAGCATACTCCTTAAATATTGACGCGCAAAATGATTTCGCTGAAATCAGCACTTTAGTTTAACAAAAAGCCAGATCAGCCTCATCCCATAACATATCTAAAATATTATATTTTTTCTAAATCAGATGCAATCTACACCTTAACGACCAAATAACTGCTGTCCATAAATCGAATATGTAAGAACCTGATTCGCTCAGCTCACCAGACTTCGAAACGCGACCCTGATGAATCACATCAATTCAAATCACAAATTCACAAATAACCCAAGTACCTGCCCGCTACAAAATTAACTAATTTGCTAAAAAGGCGAAGACTGGCCCAATGGCCATCAAACCAAGCATCAGAAGGAATTTGTTATGAAGACTTTTGCTCTTAGCATCACGATGGGAATATTGTCGGGATTAACGGTAAGCCATGAGCTACAGGCTAACGAAGGAGTAATCAAGACCAGTGTCATGAAGACAACACGAGATTCATCACGGCTTCCAGCGATCGATGATCCCAACGCGATCATGAAATTTCCGGTACTCAACGATCGCGGCGATAAGGTCGGTAGCAAGGATGTGCCTGCCAAAGACGTTTGGCCAAGCATGGACAATTGGACAAACAAGGTTGAAAAGACTTACTCCCGTGATCGCGGCCCGAAAACCCAGACAGTGAAAACCTGGGATCAGGATCTTCAAGCCAACATTGAGGATTTCCGCATTCCACAAGACATTGATCAAAGAAAAAACTTAGACAAGCAAGAGGATGCCGCGAAAAAATGGCAGCCACTGCGCAAGATTGAGAAGAAAAAGCTCGTAACAACGATCAATCGAACTTTTGGCAATAATTCAAGCTTTGGTGTCTTTCAAAACGGCAATTTTTCAACCGAAGGTGAAAGAGATCGTGTCAATGTAGACAATTCATTCTCTGCAGGTGGGTTCGTCTTTGGCCAAAGAATCAGCGTCCTGGAAAAAACGACAAAGTCCGATTCCAAATCAAAAACAACTCGATCTGATTTGCGAGTTTTTGACCAGAGCGTCTTTGTCTCTACCGATGGCACTCTGCGCGCTAACAAAACCTTTACGAGAACAAAAGGCGCAGGCAAGACCTTTGTGCTCGGTATTATTCCGGTTCGAGTGGAGGGAAAAGTTTCCGGCTCGATGGGAACAAACTTTGATTATAAAGCAGATGGCTTAAGTATCACGGGATCAGTTGCTCCATTTGTCAATACCCGCGGTACAGCCAATGCTGGAATTGACCTACTCTTAGTAACTGCAGGAATCGAGGGTTCTCTTACCTTCATCAACAGTAGCTTGACTTCAGCATTCAGTTCAGTTGTTGATCCAGTGGCACGAGAGCTAAGCGCCATCCTCAAAGTTGACAACAGGGTTAATATTTTAAGCGGCAATATTTCTGTATTTGCCAAGATCCGTAGATTGTTTCGGCGAGATAAAAAGTTCTCAAAATCCATTTTTTCCTTCAAAGGTATTACCGAAAACCGAAGCCTAATTAACGAAAGCATTTCGGAAAAACTGTAAATCGTTCTTACTCATACCGGAGAATCAGAATGAAACGAATCATACTATCTTTCTCAATACTGACCGTGTTAATTGGAGTTCTTGCTCTAGTGATGAAGCTTAGGGAACCGGAGCAAGCAAAGTCTTCGAGCATAACGGCAGAAGAGACGAGTCGTATTGCTATAGATCTGCTTCCCGGTATGAGATTTAGTTTTGATGGAAAAATCCGCTCTGAAGTTATTTTTTCGGCCGACCAGGAAGGCTCTAGGGAAAGAATAGACCTTGCCGGCGAGATCATTCTGCGCCTCTATCAAGATGCTCCTGAGGGCTTGCTTTGGGGAATTTCTTTGATTCACCCTCAACTGTTTGTGAATGATCAGGATACAAACCTACTCCCTACAGGCGCCGGAGAAGTCTATTATTTGACTAAAAACGGAGATATTACAGAATTTTTTATAGGTAACGGCATGGACACCATCTACGCCAATACCCTCAAGTCCATAGCCCTTGCCCTGCAACTAAAAAGACCAAATGCTGGTCATGAGATTCAAAGTGACATTCAATGGGAGCATCAAGAACCAGGTAAAAACGGACTTTTTGATGTTCGCTACTCTAGTTTATCCAAGCAAGACCAATTTCTGATATCGAAAAGCTACGTTCACCTTAGAAACACAGATGGCATCAAAGTCACAGAAGACTCAGGATGTGAAATGGTTTTTCACCCCGAAACTGGTCGCCTTAGCTCAATGGATTTCGCAATGACTTTGATTAACAATTCTTCAGGAATCAAGATCATTGGCAAACACACGATTGATTTGCGGGCGAGCTCCTTTGAGCTTGGGACGGAAGACAGCCACAAACTGACTTCCATCCGCATGAGCTTAAATTCAGAAAAGCCTGATCATAGTCCTCCACTTTCCACAGAGCAACGACTGGAGAATTTCAAAAAAATTGTCAAAGGGATTCAACCAGAGCAAATGCTAAAACAGGTATCAGCGATCCCATCTCTTCAGGATGAGAGCATTCCTGAATTGTTAATTCAACTTGAGGCTATGGTTTCACTGGATAAAGAATTTGCCACTCATCTCATGGAACATCTCGAGGAAAATCAGGATCAAGAAAACTTTATGCACCAGCTTAGTCTTATCATGGGTGCAATCGCCAGCATGGAGGCAGAAAACATCGAGGCACAGCTGCTTGATTTTAGTTTTCGGCATCAAGATAACGTCGACATTACCCACCAGACGGCATTCGCCCTAGCCGAGCTCGACGGAGCTAGCCAGGATGTATTTGATCACTTGGAAGAACTCACTCAGTCTCCAATTCAGGAACAACGCACCATCGGTATTTTAAGCCTGGGAACATTGGGGCAGCAAGCTTCGCATGCTCCAAACTCGTCACACTTTCTTCAAAACGCTCTTCGTAATGCGGACGATCAAGAAAAATCGCTCTACCTTGCTGCACTCAGTAACTCCAAGAACCCGGATCATATCGATGTCTTTGCCTCATTTCTTCAATCCGGAGTTGAAGCACAAATGGAGCAAGCCTTATTTGGACTTAAGCACGTACCTGGAGAGCGATCATTTACTTTAATTAGCCAGGTGATCCTTACCGAATCCAGGGAAGGTCTGATCGTGGAAGGAATCCAGGCCTTGGCAGGGCATTTAGAGAACAAATACTGCGCTGATGTTTTGATGCAGACTTTTCTTGGCAAATCTTCAGTAAGAGTGAAAATGGAAGCACTCTCCTTGTTAGCGGCTGTTGCGCCGCTTGAACCAGAAGTCAAAGACTTTCTGAAACAAGTCACTCACTCCATGAGCTTTGATCCAAAAGTTAAGGATTATGCCGGAGAACTTCTTTTAACGATATGAAATATTAAGAAGCTGCAGAATCTAAAAATCTCCATCTATTTCCCACCAAGCTTGGAAGCCTGCTTTCCTGCTAAAGCGGGCTTAATCTACTCCTAAATATACCTGCTAAGCTACTGTAATAAGATCATAATATCGCTCTAATCGAGTACAACCGGTATATTGCCGATAGAAACTATAAGACATTCAATGGGAATTAGGGACAACTACCGAGGCCACTGCCATGTTAACAAAGCAGTCACCAATGATAATACTTTTCGTCAGCATGTTCTTCGGTTCGTGCTCGGAAAGTAAAATGGCGAGAAATGTTGGCTCTCTTGCTAAAGACAGCACTGAGTCCAGCGATCAACAGGAAACAGCCACAAAATCTAACGAACCTGTGATGGTGGCCGGCGGGTTTCTTACCTGTCAGATCAGTGATGATGAACGCTGGCAAGCGCAGCGTGGTCAAGCCGAAGTCATTGCCGTAGTGGATTGCCATCTCAGTGATGCGCAAAGCCAGCCCATGTCTGTCGATAATCCCAAATCAGTCGAGTTCAAAACTTTTACTCAAGAAGGAACGCTGGCGGCGGTTGAGGTCGCATCCATAGTTGAAGTCGAGGGAACCCACTGGATCCTGCCCATGATCTCATATGCCAACCCGTGGTTGATCATAGCCGAGCTTACCGATGGGCAGAGCTTTGAAGCAGAAATCGATGCTAGTTCTCTCATTTTGCCGATCGACATCCTCAGTCCCATCGAATTTGGACCGATCAATTCTGATGGACCAGCGTTTTCACTGGGCCCAGAAATTTTGATCAATGGCTCGTTTGATGAACCAGCTGTGGTCGATCCGCAATTCAGCGATGATAGCAAAGCCTGGGGCCATTATGCGCCCGCGGCTGTCACCGGCTGGCAAGCCCAATGGAACAATAATACCTGCACCAACAACGTTCGCGTGGAGGTTCAGCGTCAATTTCAAAACGGTAATCAATTTACTGATTTGGCAGGATCTTGCCAGTTTGGTGTGACTCCACCACCCGGCGGCTCCAATCTGAGCCTCTCACAGACGCTTCCCACGACCGCAGGCGCTGTTTACCAACTTAGCTTTAGCTACCTGATCCAGAATACTGAATCTGTGGCGTTTCGTGTGGAAGGCCCTGAGGGAATTCTATTTGATACTTCCAACTTGGAAACTCTGGAAGAAAATGTTTGGCAGCAGATTAGCTTGCAATTTACTGCTGAAGAAGCGACGAGCCGGTTGCATTTTTCTGAGTCGGGACCTGACCCGTTATCAGGTACCTTATTGGATAATGTGTCTGTGAAAGAGGTGCGACGTAAACTAATCGAATAGTTTGATGGATTCAATCGGTGATAAGGTAGCTACCTACTATTGGTGAACCCAAAATCCTCCACCTCCGAGCATCAAGGTCATATCACGAAAAACTCGGTCGCGGTGAATGGAATACTTCAGGGACGTTGTCACACTTCCCTGAGCGATAAGAAAGAATAACTTATATTCCGCACTTAGTTTCATGATGGGCCCAATTGATAGATCCCATTTGCGATCGCTATCGAGCCGATCCTGTAACTCCTTGTCAGTATAGCTTTGCTCTAAAGGATATGGGGAGTCTGGAGGAAGATCGAATAATCCAAAATGATCTACAGATGCATCCCAGCCAATACTAAATGATAATATTGGCCCTGGATATATCAAGGCAGAAAGATAAGTTCCAGTTAGGACGCTCCACCCCTTAACAAGGTATCTCGCGCCATATCTTTCACCTTGCATGGCATAATTATCTAGGTATCGATCTTCATCTTCATAAACCAAGTCGAGTTTGTAAAATTCAAAGCTATAGCGTTTACCATACCAATATTTTGAATCTTCATAAGTGAAGCTTACGGCTTCTCCACTTTGATAATTATCGATACCGAGACCAGCATTGTAGGGCTTATAAAAACCGCCTACTAGCGGGAAGTATTGGATTTGAGTTAACTTTGCCGGTTCAAAAAGAGAGAATTCGGCGTAAGCGCTATCGCCTAGTATCCATACTAGACCCGACGATATACATAGTTTTTGAAACAAGGTATGGCAGCTTTTTATTTTCATATGCTAGTCCAATAACGTATTTCAAATGATATAAAAACTTCACATTCAAGCTTTGATCGGTTGTCACAAAGCCCGACTTTGCAGTAGATTGTTATGGGATTTTTTTCTCAAAATATACCGCGACTTAAATGCAAGATTTTATGCATCCAGCAGCGTCAAATGACGAATTTGCACGCAGTCGTATCATAGCAAATACATTGCAGCTCCATCTATGGTCGGGATTGCCAGGTTTAAGACGATTTATAATTGAAATATCAATGAGCTAGAGCAATTTGGAAAAATAGACTTAGAAAAATATCCGATGTCTAGCAGAAGAAGGAGGTAGGGATAATCTCGACTCAACGATAAAAGATATTCCATTTCAAATCTCTACTTTTTTCCAGTATAGATGAGAAAGGTGGAATTTTCGATCGACTCATATCACGAGGGACATCTTTCTACACACTGTTATGAATCTTTTTCGACCGAGATCCTTCACCTGCACCTCAGAAAGTAGAATCGACAGCAGACTTTCACAGCATCCAGCATTGAATCAACAATGCTGGAACCATTGTCGAAAGGAAGAAATCTGATGACGACATCATCTTCTGAACTTAGTTTAACGAGTAGCGACGTTCTACCTTTTCCCCGTCTGAATGAAAAAGCTCCATATTTTGAATCACAAACCACCCATGGAATCAAAAAGCTCTCAGACTACGAAGGCAAATGGCTCATCCTCTTTTCACATCCTGCAGATTTTACCCCTGTATGCACCACTGAGTTTATTGGTTTTGCCAATCACTACGATGAGTTTCAAAAAATCAACACGGAGCTGCTTGGCCTTTCGATTGACAGCGTTTTTTCTCATATAGCCTGGGTAAGAAGCATCAAACAAAACTTCGGTGTGGAAATCAAATTTCCCATCATCGAAGACCTTAGCATGAATGTTGCCAAGGCCTATGGAATGCTCCACCCTGGAGCGAGCGACACCTCAGCGGTGCGTGCCACCTTTTTTATCGACCCCAAGAGCACCCTACGGGCCATGGTCTACTACCCCATGAGTAATGGCCGTTCTATAGCTGAATTTTTAAGAGTGACAAAAGCTCTCCAGGAGTCGGAGAAATCTGGTTATGCGACGCCGGAAAATTGGCAAGCTGGTGAGGCCTGCATTATTCCACCGCCGCGGACGACTGCTGATGCGGACAAACGCATGCAATCCGAATTTAAGGTTACCGACTGGTATTTTTCAAAAACCGGATGATTGGGCATGGTTCGAAGCTGAGCGGAAAATTAGTGTGCGTCGCTCAAATCTTTCCGCTCCGCGGGAACTACGTCTTGGCTGACCTTGAGGTTTAACTCCAAAGACTCACTTAATCAGCCACTGCATCAATGCGAACAAACCATCGCCCCGAAGTTTTGGGAGAAACAGCAGGCGAGCGATGAACGATACCGCGCCCGAGGTTATATGGGAACAATTCGCCTTTAAGAAAACCGATTTGCATTGGCAGCAACTGTTGAACCAAGCTTCCTGCCTTGACAATTTTGCTATTGCATCCCTTGCCCAGACCTTTCCGATTGACATCGCGATCGGCCAACCATTCAGTCCCAGGCCCAATGACCGTCATAAGCAGACGCAAGCGGATGCGATCCACATGAAATAGCGGACACATCTGATCAGCTACCACTCCTAAGGTGAAGCGATAGCGCTTAGCTTGACAGATTGATCGGAGCTTTGCGATAGATGGCTTGAGTTCAGTGAGAAGGCGCACAGTTGGCAAATGAGTAAACCGTGATGGCAATGCATCTATCTCTTCATCTCTAAGAACCTCATCAAAATTCGGAACCTCGTTCATGGCGAGATTTGCAATCTCAGACTGTAGATCCAAACTCGGTTGCCAATGGTAAATGAGAATGTTTTTATCTCGGTCTTGAATCCGGTCGATTTCCGCGAAATTCTGTGTGACGTAGGCGTTGCTTGGCACTCGGCGATCATCTGCCTGAATGCGCTGAACACTCTGCAAGGTGAAAGAATCCTGGTAATAATTCGCGTGCATGTTCCTATCCAAAGTCAGATGTTAACAGAAAACAGACTGTTATCGCTCAAGCTATTTAGCAGAGCAGTAACACCGGTCTTGATGATTTTGCCGACTTAAGCAGTCATTATGATATGTTTTTATTGCAATTTTTTGCATTACTTATCGGATAGCATGAAGCTGCTGTCGGGTCAAGTTAGGCTTGTTTCCATTTCCTCCATCTCAGCAAGATACGTGGCGACGGAGGGAGTCCTTGTCTGGATATGTTCCAAGTGACTAAACTTTGTCGCTTGCAGGATCAAATACCTAAATAATTCTTACCGTCTATTTTGGCACCGCTTTTGCTCTCATTCATGGACGCCTCGGGACGATATTAAGGCTCAACTTGCAAGATTATGTGAATCGGACTCGGCATGCCTTGCAGCATGAAACAGAAATAAGGAGAAGCCATGCAAAGCGAACGAAGTATACCTGTGATTGGTGCATCTGCATCCAGCAGACAGGAATTTATCCGGAAAACTTACCTGCATCTGCTAGCTGCCATTCTTGTGTTTACAGGACTCGAGTTTTTCTTCTTCAGCACCGGCATCGCTCAGAGTATCATGGAAGTCGTTGCTCAGATGAACTGGCTTATTATCCTTGGTGGATTTATGATTGCTTCCTGGATAGCGTCGCGCTTCGCTCAAGCTTCGCGCTCCAAAGGAGTTCAATACTTTGGCCTAGGCCTTTATGTTTTGGCTCAGGCAGTGATTTTTGTGCCTCTGCTCTATATTGCCCAAATGAAAGCAGGAGGAGGTGTCATCGAAACCGCTGCCTATGCAACTATACTTGGCTTCGGCGGCCTAACAACAATTGCCTTTGGCACCAAAGCTGATTTTTCCTGGATGGGGAAGATTTTGATTTGGGCTTTCGTTGGCGCAATTATCCTCGTCGTGATGGGAACTTTATTCGGCTTTGAGCTTGGAACATTCTTTTCCGTCGCGATGATCGTTCTGGCAGGAGCGGCGATCCTCTATGATACCAGCAATATTATTCACCATTATTCAGAAGACGACTATGTTGCTGCATCTTTGCAGTTATTTGCTTCTGTGGCTTTAATGTTCTGGTATGTTCTTCGACTTCTCAGTAGCCGTGACTGAAAGAAAGCTGCCCATCTGGGCAGCCAAACTCATCATCAATTAAATCTGCTATATTATAAGCTGTATCCTGGTATTTATGCTATTCGTTCTCAATTGATCATCCTAGTATCGACGGACATAGCAATCACTTTCTAAACGACTATGGCATTGTCTTCCTGATCGAAACTCACAATTGCGAAGCGCACTTAAATGAGCTAAACTTCGTGCCTGCTGACCTTCACCCGAGCCTTCTCGGAAAAAATAGCTCCAACCATAAAAGGGCTGAAAGTACCCCGGAGCAGAAGCCGAACATACCCATTGGTTCCAGCCATACTGTCTTTCTTCGTAGTCTTGTTCATCCGTCCATGTTTCTTCATCCCCAAATTCTGCGGAAAAGGCTGGGCTAAATTGGGATAAAGCAATGGTTGTTGCGAGAAGTAATGAGCGCATAACGATCCCTCCAGCGAAAAATAATACTGTCAAATCACGTTGCTTCTTTATGCAATCTTTATACCTCTAGTGGCTCAGTTTTGCCCTGATAGTTTTTCAGCGTAGCATCGCTTTTATCTGCCCAAGCTGGTTTAGGTTTAATTGACTTTTAAGCAGCGGAATAGAAACAAGAAAATGATTTATCTACATGATCGGATGCTAGAATTTCAAAGCAGTCGATCTAATTATACGAAGAAACTGTGGATGAATTTCCCTGTGAGAGAAGCTAGACAGACTCCTGTAATTTTTTGCGACTCGTTAGAGTTTTGCATGCATGAGAAGATATTTAAAGATATTTGACTGCTAGTGGGGGATGATCTCATGGCTATGCTTTTCCATCAAGGTAAGTGGCGATGGTACGGGCGATATCGCCTCGATAGAAAACATCTCGTCCTTGATTGGCTAGTTTTTCAAAAGTTCGGGCCAGATCCGGGTTACGGAATATCTCGCCTTTGCGTGGTGCCCGGCCATTCGGCATAAACACGTCTTTAAAGTTGGGATAGGCTTCGAGCAGCCTGGCATTTCGCTGCCAATAATAGGCAATCAGCTCAGTCACTGGAAAACCCTCTTTGGCATACTGAATGGCTGGCGCTAACACCTCTTTCATCGGTAGCTTGCCAAACTTTGCATGCAACTCAAACCAGGCGTCAACAACTCCTGGCACTGAAACCGGCAAGGGGCCAAAGGCCGGAATTTTTGCCAGCCCCTGCTGTTGCAAGGTCTCTTTTAATTGCTTTAAGCTTAGGCTTTTTGCCGACCGCCCACTACCATTGATCCCGACTAGCTTTTTGTCTTTTTCACTCCAAACCATGGCAAATAAGTCGCCACCAAGACCACAACCAACAGGTTCGACAAGTGCTAAAACAGCATTTGCTGCAATAGCGGCATCAACCGCACTACCCCCTCTCTTTAAAATGTCTAACGCCGCTTGACTCGCTAAAGGCTGGCTCGTCGCAACCATCCCTTGCCTGGCAATGACTTCAGAGCGACTTGCAAAGGTCTGGCCGGTAATACGATCGTAGGCCAGTGACGAGCTTGACAATAAGACGGACAAAAAGATCATGACAAGAAAATTAGGTAGGGAATTCATAGTCGATGCCTCTTGATAGAAAAACGCTGCGTGAAAATTATCATGCCAAGGCTCATAGCAAATACCTCCACGTCCGTCAAAGCTCTGTTGATCAACTTGCCAGGTTACGCGAAAATCACCGATTAACAAAAAATTTAGGAAAGAGACAACGATGCTGGTAAAAATACTGATTCAATTGACTTCTCGGCGCTACAAGTAGTACCTTACTCATAATTATTAGCGCAGCAGTAAATTTTCCATCATCCTAACTTTCGAGTTGAAATTGAGTTCGAAACAAGTTTTTCAAGCTTATATGCAAACAGTTCCCAAGCTTTCAAAAGCTGAAATATATGGCCTAACTCGCTCGTGCATCATTTATTACGCCCAGCCATGGAAATGGCGTCGGCTACTGGATTTTTATGGTCAATTTATACAAGAGGGCGACCTTTGCTTCGACATAGGTGCTCACGTCGGCAATCGCAGCTTTTTTTGGCGAAAGCTAAATGCAAAAGTTGTCGCAGTTGAGCCCCACGAGGCCACGTCATCATTTTTAAGTGATGTCTTTCGCGATGATCACCATGTATCGATTATCAATTGTGCCATGGCTGCAAAACCTGGTTCTGGACAATTGCACATCGACCCGCAAAACCCGACAATCAATACGATCAGTACATCGTGGCAAACACAATTAAAGAATGATAAGAGCTGGCAGAACGCCCGCTGGGAAAAGGTACAAAAAGTACAACTAAAGACCCTGGATCAATTGATCGAAAAATTTGGTCTTCCCAAGTTTTGCAAAATTGACGCTGAAGGCTCTGAGTTAGCTGTTCTTCAGGGTTTGAGTCAAGCCATTCCTGTCACAACATTCGAATATATACCAATTTGCGTTGATCAGGCTCTGGCTTGCATTGAGCGATTGGAAGAGCTGGGTTCATATCGCTACAATTGGTCCCCAGGTGAAAGTTTAAACCTGGCTTTAGATAGCTGGTTAACAGCCAGTGATACCTGCCAGTTTTTGCGGAAGCATTGCACACGCAGCAGTATTTCTGGTGATATTATTGCTTTGTTGCAAACGGGAAATGATGCATGAAGCACTCCTCGCGAGTGCACGATAGAAACAGGCTTTCTCTGAGCAACATTTCCCTCAAACACTAAATATTATCCATTCACAATCAAATCTTGCATTCTATCCCCATCTAGCTACATCATTACTTGGGCAGAAATTTCAGCAATAAGGAGCAGATGGTGGCGATGATAGCGAGCATAATGGGAGGTGCCGGCCTCTTTCTTCTCGGGATGATGCTCTTATCCGAAAATCTGCAAGCTGCTGCCAGTAACTCGCTGCGCACTATTTTGCAGCGTATGACCTATAATCCCATCTCGAGTGTCATTACCGGAACAAGCATCACCTCCATCTTGCAATCATCAAGCGCCACGCTTTTGATTACCCTTGGTCTGGTCAATGCCGGCATCATCAGCTTCACCAATTCCCTGGGTATCATCTATGGAGCCAATCTTGGCACCACTTCCACAGCTTGGATTGTCTCACTACTGGGTTTTAAACTTAGTATGTCGAACTTAGCCTTGCCGCTGATCGGTGTCGGCTCGTTAGTTCGTATTTTTGTTAAAGGTGTTTTAGGACACATCGCTTTAGCCGCAGCAGGTTTTGGCCTGATTTTCCTTGGAATTGATCTCCTTCAGGAAGGTATGAGCAACTTAGCTGCTAAAATTAATTTTCAAGACTATAATCTGCATGGAGTTTCAGGATATTTACTATTGTTAATTCTTGGAATACTTCTGGCAATTGCCTTGCAATCATCAAGTGCCGCTATGGTAACCACCTTGGCGGCGTTATACGCGGGTGCTATCACCCTGCCTCAAGCTGCTGTTTTAGTCATTGGTCAGAATATCGGAACGACAGCCACCGCTGGCATCGGGGCAATTGGTGCTTCCATCGCCGCAAAAAGAACCGCCTTGGCTCATTTCCTCTTTAATATGGTTACGGCAATGGTTGCCTTTCTCTTATTACCACTACTTATGTATCTATCCAATTTGGTCAGCGATCGCTTTTTCGGAGGCGGTGCGGCAATATCATTAGCTGCGTTTCATCTCTTGTTTAACCTAATTGGCGTCATGATAGCATTGCCGCTCACTCATCCTTTTTCTCGTTTAATATGCTCCCTGATCGCAGAAAAACCTTTAGAACTCACCCGACGACTCGATCGATCAAAATTTACTGACTCCGAAGCTGATCTTGATGCTTTACGTTTAACTATCGATGAAATCGCTCATAATCTCTTCGACTTGGTGGGACGTCTTGTCGCCAGCGGCGTGCAACGAACCGCCAGCGGTTTGAGCCTTCAGGATATGCGCATAGGAATTGAAGAGTGCTATCGATACATTCAAGTTCTTCGCTCAGACCCTAACAATGAAGCGAGCTTTCAAAATCAACTCAGACTTTTACATGCTCTGAGCCATCTCGATCAAATTGCCCGCATCAGCTTGGAACAGCAAAAGCCATTATCACAATACCATCTTTGGGAGAAGTCCTGGCAGACCCCATTTAGACCAACAAGTACGTACTTTGAAAGCAATTTGCATCAATTAGCCAATACTCTCGCAAAACCCTTGGCGGAATTAGATAGCGGTTGGAAAAATCTAGAAAACGATTTTACTGACTTTAAACAGCAACACCGAAATGTTCGTAAATTTTACTTGAGTGAGGCAGCAAAAGGCAGCATGAGTCCAGATCAGCTCATGGCGCTGATCGATGCCAATCGCACCATCGAAACACTTGCCTTTCACTGCTGGCGCTTTGCGTCCTACTTTCATACCAATGAGGTTCCGCTAGCAAACTTCGCTTAAATCAGTTTAACCTGGCAAAACCATTTGAAATTATGAAATAGATTCATTTGCGTGCGACTCAGCGCATCGTGCACTTTAATCGCAAAATCCGAAGATAGACCTGTTTCGGCCCACTACTCGATAACAACCTGATTTAGCAATTCGCCATGTTTCTCAAAAGCGCTGAGATTGCCAAGCGTCGTTTCAGCTATATTAGCTAACGCCTCATTTGTCAAAAAAGCCTGATGAGAGGTGATCAAAACATTAGGAAAGGTCAAAAGCCTAGCCAGCACATCATCCTGCAAACCAAATTCCGATAAGTCATGAAAAAAGACTCCTTCTTCCTCTTCATAGACATCAAGGGCCGCAAATCCTATACGCCCTGCTTTCAAAGCCCTGATAAGCGCAGATGTTTCGATAAGCCCGCCCCGACTGCTATTGACAATAGCCACCCCCATTTTCATGGCCTTGAACGCCTGATCATCGATCATATAGTGGGTTTCGGGAGTCAATGGTACATGCAGTGAAATCACATCCGAATGAGCATAGATTTCTGGAAGGTCTACGTAGGTCAAACCTAGTCTTTTTGCAAATTCTGTATCTTGCCGCAGATCATAAGCCAGCAGCTTGCAACCAAAACCCCTCATGATCGAAGCAAAAGCTTTGCCGATACGGCCCGTTCCAATGATTCCAACCGTTTTACCATGAAGATCAAAGCCCACTAGGCCGTCGAGTGAGAAATTCAGCTCTCTGACACGCTGGTAAGAGCGATGAATCCGACGATTCATAGTAAGGATCAGCGCGACTGTGTGTTCTGCAACAGCATAAGGTGAGTATTCTGGAACCCGAACCACCATCAATCGATATTTTTGCGCTGCTTGGAGGTCAACCTGGTTATAGCCTGCAGAGCGGAGCGCGATCAACTTGACTCCACACTCACGCAGGATCTTCATGGTATCTGCATCAATACGATCATTGACAAAAGCACATACTGCCTGAAAACCATCTGCCAGTAGGGCAGTATCTTTGGTTAGCCTAGGCTCAAAGTATACAATTTCGTGACCGAAATGCTGATTGACCTGATTGAAAGCACGGCGATCGAAGTTATGAGTATCAAAAAATGCAAGTTTCATAAGTCGGCCTCCTTAGTGTTCATGATAACCATTGCCAAATACCAAACACAATGACACCGAGAAAGCTTGTCAGCACTGCGTAAGCTAGGCAAGGAAGGTAAAGCTTACTCAACATGTCACGCTCAGCATTCTTTAACCCAACTGTGGCCTGCACGGCTACAAGGTTTTGCAGCGCAATCATATTGCCTATACCCGCTCCCAGTAATTGAAGTGCTAAGAGCAATGTCAAAGGCAGTTTTAAAATCTGACTGAGTTCCGCTAATAAGCCCGCAAAAAGCAGATTGGAAACAGTAGCACTGCCTGAAATAAATGAGCCGATGGCACCCAAAAATGGCGCTATCGCTATGCAGAGATATTGCCAAAAATGAAGCTGAGCTTCGGCTGGTTCAGCTAGCCATTGCGAAATATCTAAAAATGCCATCATGTATTGGGCCAGTGAGGCCATACAAAAGATGGCAAAAGAAACTGGCGGTAGGCGATGGGCAGCTTTCCGCAGACTAGCCGCTAAAGAAATCTGTCGCGAGTCATCAGAAAAAAGTTTTAACCCGACCATGATGAGAATAAAGACCAAGCCTGGTTGAAAAATTGCAATGGAAAAGCTCTGGTCTGCCAAAATCCAGGTGATGCGCTGATCACCAAGAAAAACCTTTCCTAACAATAGTCCCATACACAGGAGTAGATAAGGGAAAAATGACTTAATTAACTCAAGATAGCTAGCGCTGGTGACCAATGACTTTGACTGAGCACTAGCATTTGCCATGGATCGACGACGATGAGTGATAAGCAAAAAAAACAAAATTCCAATCAGAGCACCAAATAGTGAGGGAAACTCAAAGCCAAAAAACGAAAGCAAAAAGGCTGGAATTGTGAAGCAAAAACTTGCCTGCACGGCTAGTATGATGCGATCTTTAGTCTGGACAGTATCCGGTCTGCCTTCTGGAGCTAGACGGCGGCACAGCCAAACAATAGCGAAAACTGGTACTAAAGCTGCTATTAGGTTGATACCTGTAGCTAAACTTGAAATACCTGGCACCAAAACTCCCGCGAATCCGACACGGATAGGTGTCCCAACAGCCCCAAAGGGTACAGCAGTGGTATTGCCAATAAGTGGCAAAATTGCCGCGGTAATAGGATGAAAGCCTAAGGACAGCAAAAGCGGAGCCACGATTGCAGCCGGTGTACCGAATCCCGCCGCCCCTTCAATGAAACCACAAAATAGCCATGCTGTCAGCAGCACAAGGATCACCTGATTGCCTGCTGTCATGTGAATCAGGGCCGCTTTGATCCTTTCTGTTCGCCCTGCTGACTGCAAAAATTCTAAAAAACTAATCGCACCAAGCAAAATCAACGAAATATCGAAAGCGACCAGCAAAGCTCTTAGGATGGGTGCAAACAGATTTTCCCAGTTCACACTTGCACCCATGGGCCACAATATTGTCGCTAGGATAAAGGCCAGAAACGCTGCTAACCAAAGGGGGCGTCGAGCGAAAACGACAAGTAGAATCAAACTAAGAAATGGTAAGCAGATCGCAAGCGAATCCATTAGAACGTTGAACCTCAATCAAGATAACATTTCTCCTGTCTTGACCAACGATAAGCTTTCGCCAGAAGTCTCGCAAATCGTTTCGGCTCTATTTAATGCCTTACAGACGCCTCCTCGGAGACTTCCCGAAGGTATACTACCCAAGTAAAGCTATCCATACAAAAATGAGCAATTGATCTATGACACTTGTTGGCCATTGTATACAGAGGATGCATGCGAGAGAGTTCATTTTTTCAAATAGCTAAGTTCTATCCGGAAATGCTTCAAGATCATAAGGTTCAAAACAAACGCGAACGAATCTTACTATTACCGAATTCTCTCTTAGACAAAAAAACTAAGAACTGGTTCGTTTTTTGCTGCCAATGTAGCGACAATTTGTCTGCTTACTGAGACTGGGAATGAGCATATGAGAATCTTGGTGAAAAGTGTCGCTCGAACCCAATAGCTCACGCTTGTTTAATTATCTGCGCGGGTATATACGGAGCAAAGAATTGCGATACGCTGTAACAGCAAGAATTGATGATGCCAGGTCTATAGCAAATATCTTCACCCATAACTCTGATTCATGAGGAGGACGACGATGAACACAGCTATTTTTTCCTTCACAACCCGCAAAAACTTTATGATAACGATCATATCATCCTTCGCGCTTTCGTTTTCCGCCTGTAAGAGAGAAGAACAGGAAGTTGCTTCACTCACGACGATTAGCATCGAAGATGTCACTGAAAACCCCGCACAATATTATGAGAAAACAGTTACACTCGGTGGCGAAGTAGAGCAAGTTTTTAGCCCGCAGACCTTTCGTTTAGGAGGCCCTGACTTCTTTAATAATGAGATTCTAGTTGTGGCAGCTGAGCCCCTTACCCCTGTAACCAATCGAAGTGTTGATACTCCCATAATGGAAGGCGACATTGTTACCGTCACGGGAGAAGTTCGCAATCTAACAGTAGCAGAAATCGAAAGAGAATTCAGTTTTGATATCATGCCTGAGTACGAAGTTGAATTTGAAAATCGCGATGTCCTTGTCGCACGTTCCGTTGTCATTTCACCGCGACGCAGCAATGGCGAAAATGTTACCCTAACTCCAACAACTGATTCCTCATCACCTATCTTAGTCACGACATTACTATTCACAACAGCTGATCCTTCCACGCTTATAGGTCGAGACGTTCAACTTGAAGGTGTACAAGTGCAAAGTGTTGTTGGTGACGCCAGTTTTTGGGTCGGCGCCAGTGAATCTGAACGAGTGTTTGTCACCTTTGAGGAACAGCCGACTCCTGATCAAGAACAAGAAGGCCAAAAAGTTCTTAAGGAAGGACAAACTGTGGATTTGATGGGTGAAATACGCGAGCTTTCCAGCATCGCTGAAGCTTGGAAACAGCGCTGGAATGTCAGTGAGACTACAGTCGAAGATCTTCGTGAGCAACCATTCTATATACACGCAACTGATTTGCAAGTTAATCCTGAGGAAGAATAAGATTTGGTTTACGCCAAATCTTTCCTTTGACATTTTTTTGAGCAATTGATCTGGCACTTGAACTTAAATTGTCTACCAAATTAAGCCTGATATTTCACTGTGATTAGAGGTCAAGCCAGAAATCTTATCACGGTGAAAGACACATTAGAAAGGCTTATAAAGAGCTAAATAAGCTGCTATGAGAGGAAGTGTGATCGTCGCCCACCAAACGGACTTGGACCAATTAGGTCTCTTAGCGATAACAAGGACTAACACTCCTAACAAAACCCATACCGCAAGTTTCCCATAGATCCAACCTGGTAATCCACTCACAATCCCAAGCCTGGCAAGCATACCAAAGCCCCCAAGCAAGACAAGGAATAGACCTATTCCATGGGTTATCATCGCCGGCTTACGACCATTGATTCGAGCTTCACCGCTGCTCATCTTCTGTAAAATCAGACCGCCCATCGACATAATGAGCATAAAAATTCCAAGGTAGTGAACCATCTTATACACTTGGTATGAAATCACGGCTAATTCCTTCTTATTTTCGAAACCTGAGATACGGCTTGTAATGCCTCGAAAGTCGCCCGCTTTATGCTGAGAATCACACGCTTGAATAACTCTTCGTACTAACTGTGGCGTACGATGGCACTCAATATGCGATATTTCATTCAGATGATCAAGAAATCTTGGCAGGAAAGCAGCGCACGATTTGTTGCGTGTCAATTTATCCTGGCATCAGTCCTTTCCCACAGTGAGGCCATTGCGCGAGAATCCGACTTCTGATGACTGCCTTCTCGTAAAAAGTCCGCCAGCTCGCCGTTTCTTAAGAAGCCATGACAAAAAATAACAGCAAACTGATTCACCTCCTTTATAGGTGAAGTCTTATTTACTAAAAATTGAATCAAGCATCTCAGGGAATATGATTGCCTTCGCAAATTCCATATCCTATTCTCACATTTCATTTTCAAAACCTTTTATTCTCTTTTGGAGCAAGCGAACGATTAGTGAGGCATCAAATGAATCTTTATCCTACACTTTATATCATAAGTTTTGCCACTGCGATTCTAATGACAAATTGTACCAGCACCTCTCATCAATCTAATAGCCAGACTGAGCAAGTTGAAAAATATACTCAGGACAATTCGCCCAAAGTGAATATCAATTTAAACCAAAATGATTGGCCCGACACCTGCTCAAGACAGGGAGCTGCCGATCAGCGTCAATCACCGATTCCACTTGATGAAGAGCGATTCAGGGGAACGAAAACGATAGCTGTTAGCTTTTCTTATAAGCCCGCCGATATTCGCATCGTCGATAACGGCTACATGCTAATCTATAGTTTTAAAGAGGATGCTGGTTATTTTGAACTCGAAGGCAAGCGCTTTGCACTAAAACAGTTTCATTTCCATCAACCCGCTGAGCATACGCTGAATGGTAAAACCTATGATATGGAAATTCACTTTGTCCATATCAAAGAAACAAAAGACGAGGTATCTGTCACTCCTCGGGTGGCAATTTAGATACCACTATCAACACTACTTAAATAGTAGCTCTTCATATGCCCCATTGGGAATCATTGATAACACTAGCAGTACCACCGCCTCCATGAAGGGCAATATAGAGAGGATAACCATCGTCAGGTTTCGGGCCCTTGACAGAAAATGAAAAGTGCATAGTTTTGTCGCCATCGACAAGCTGCCGTTGATCGTGTGCTGTAACTCGGTCCACATCTGCTAAAACGGATTGACGATATTTCTGCCACAGATGCCTGCTCAGTGATGGTATTTGCTCAAGCTCATGAATAATATGAGACTGGCCTAGGAGCTCATCGTAGCTTTTTGTCTGGATCAATTGTTCCAGATCAGCTCCACGAGCAAACGAAGACATGGAAACAATAGAGCATAAGAGCAATAAAAATTGCTTATGGAACGGATGCACAAGCCGCATAATGGCTCCCTACGTAGAAATTCATCGAGCTATAAATGATGCAAAACTTTTTTCTAGCGATAGGAAGGCAAAAACACAAATTCCATTTACTAAACAGAACCTCTCTCATCATGATCTCACGGCCTTGCAAGCTCAGGAAGCAATCATCAACAACGAGACAGATTCTAGATTCTACTTGTCATGGATAAGTCTAATCGCTTTTACTAGAGGATTTCAAAATGCACTCTTTTCCTCAAATGATCAAAGCGGCGTCTGATGATATTTCCGCAGAAGATACGGATATCTGATTTAGAGTGCCATCTACCGGATTTTCGCTTGCGAAGCTGATCGAGCTGCATTGGTAGCTGGCCTGTATGGATAAAATTTCAATGGCCTGAGCTAAGGCGATATTTATTGGTAACCTTGCCCTTAGCCTTGATGACTCTGTTAGTCCAGCTAACAACATCGAGACTTCCTGATAAACAGGAACGGTAATTTCACCCTGCCTTAATCCCTCGTCAATCCTCGACAGGGACTCTGCATACAAGGTCTTTTGCCAACGACAGGCGATAAATTCTCGATCTCTACCATTCTTGCAAGTTCGTGCTGCGAAGCCAAAGAGTCGGCAAATCGAGGGCCTTTTTTCATAGCGTTGACATCGCCCTTGCGTGTTGTCCTCGGGATTTCCCTGAAAATGAATACACCGGCCGGCGCCGGTAGCCATGAGGGTATCATAGACTTCATCGCTTTGACCTTCAGCAATGATCTGTTTTGCCATTGGCAGCATTTCCAGAACCATGACTTCAACGTTCGGGCTATTGCAGCAATCTCCACATCCATCCCGGCATCTTAGTCCACTACACAACTGCAAAGCGGCAATAGTAAGATCAAGATCTCGATACACTGCTTCAAGCTGCTGATTTAAATCGTCCATACGTTTTTACCTGTTTAAAAAATTACCACACCAATTAGGCCTAGTGACTTTCATATTAATGGATGCCAAAATCAAATGTCGCATGTCGTGTTGAATCCAGCTATAGCAGGATGGATGACAATCTGGAAGTAATTTTATGAAGACACCTATAAGCGCAAAAGTAGCAATTTTTGGTCTGTCGGCTGCGTCCCAGCGCTATGCATATTTAGCTGCAAAAAAACTCTTAGCCCACGGCTATCAAAATCTTGTAGGCATCCACCCCAATTGCCAGGAGGTATTGGGAATCCCGGTCGTCGCATCGATCCGTGAAATCGAGGAACCGATCCATACATTGACCATGTATATTGGCCCAGCAAAAGCAGAGCGCTTGAGTGAAGATATCATTCACGCTAAGCCCCAGCGCATCATTTTTAATCCTGGATCTGAAAGTCAAAGACTGGCCAGCCTTGCCAAGGATAAGGATATCCAAGTCCATTATGGCTGTACCTTGGTGATGTTGGGCTCGGGAAGTTTTTGATCAGATATTCTGATCACTACGATGTGTTTTATCCATCGCTTTCCAGATTTCAGCTAGAAAGCGAACTCGTTCCAACTAGAACTAGAACTAGAACTAGAACTTGCATCAAGCTGAGTGAGCTAATTCCCTAAGTGTAGCATGGACATCCTCAGGCAAGTCAGCCCTCGCCGCCAAGTCTCCCAAAGATACGATACCTACTGGGTTTCCATTACCATCGACGGCAACCAGGCGATGAACTTTTTGGTCGCGCATCAGGCGCAAAGCATCTGAAATTTTGTGATTTGGTTTGCAGATCACCAGATGTCGCGTCATAACATCTTCCACACGCTTTTCCCGCGGCTTCAGTTCGCGCGCCACCCCTTCGACAACGATATCCCGATCTGTAACACATCCGATGAGATCAGTTCCGTCACCAACCACCAGGAATCCACAATTGTGATCTCTCATCTTTTGAGCAGCCAAAACAAGTTTGGTAGAAGGCAAAACCATTTGGACATCTTTGCTCATGATATCTTGTACCAGTTGCATTTCCCCCGCCTTTCTCTATAAAGAAAATTCCGGTAAATAGATTTCATATTCGTTTAAAATCAAGCTTCAAGAAGACATAAAAAACACTCTGGCTTGTCTCTACGACAGTCAAATGATGCCATTTTTTCACTATGCAACTTCATTTATCCTAAGTACAAGTTTACCACTAGCATGATGACTTTGACTGTCAACATGTGCCTGCACGACGTCTTCTAAAGGGTAAACTTTACTAATGACAGGTCGCATACGACCTGCTTCGATCCATTCGCGAATTTGATTCAGATCATTTCTGTCTGACCGAACGATCAAAGCTTTCGCCTTCTTACCTTTACCAAGCACTGTACGAGCGATATTCAAGAAAGTTTTGCTATCAGGCAAGGTCGTCACATGAACACCGTGTTTGCTTAAAACATTTTCGCAGGATCGAAATGGTCGATTTCCTACTGTATCAAAAATGATATCGTAAGAGCCATTTATCTGTGTGAAATCTTGTGTCTTATAATCGATGACTTCGTCAGCGCCAAGATCTCTGACCAATGCCATATTATTGTTGCTACAGACTCCTGTCACATGAGCTCCATAGATTTTCCCAATCTGGACTGCAAAGGTACCCACACCTCCCGAAGCACCATTGATTAAGATTTTCTGTCCTGATTTGATATGAGCTTTATCGCGAAGAGCCTGAAGTGCCGTCAGTGCAGCGAGGGGAACCGCGGCTGCTTCTTCAAAGCTAAGATTCGCCGGCTTTTTCGTAAGATGCTTGATTGAAACTTTCGAAAACTCTTCATAAGCACCGCCACTCAGAGGATTAAGCATCCCATAAACTTCGTCACCTTCTTTAAATTCCACTACTCCCGGACCGCATTTCACGACCAGTCCAGCAATGTCAGAACCAGGGACGAAGGGTTTATTTTTAAAAAATAGTAGGGCTTTATATTGCCCATTACGAATTCGCCAATCGACTGGGTTAATACCAGCCGCCTTGACATGCACAAGAACTTCATGAACACCAATTTTCTCAGGAGGCTCAAGTTCCCTTATTTGCAAAACTTCCGGTCCGCCAAACTTTTCATAAGCGATTGCCTTCATCATCAAGCTCCCATTTTTGTTGCCGGATGTTCAATGGATTGCTTAGATTAAGTGGTTTTGGTGTTTATGGAAATAGATGATAATGCCTATAGGACATAGATTCATCAGTAGCCAGGCGGAAGGACGACACCCGTAAGAAAAGGATAAAAATATCCTCGTTCCTCATCATAATAATGACTGGTAAGATATTTCCAAGATAGGCGACTGTAGCCATCTCGAAGCCATGGCCGATCAATCCGGTTGGCTCCCCAGGAATTCTTCGCTACAAGGTAATCAAGATCACCTGTTAGAGCCTGAGCTTTCATCTCATCGCTCATATCACCCTCCCCTATTCGACCGACACCAGCAACATTGTTTACGGTGTAATCATGGAGAACAATCAAGTGGCCACCACTTTCACCAAGTGAACCGTTTTTAGCGAAAGTATTAAGATTAAAAAGCCCATATTCATTCGGTGCATTAAAACTTACATAAAAACTGAGCACCACCGGCTGATGGTCATTCAAAGCTTTTTTAATTCGCTGCGACAGCATTCGATAACTTTTCATGGCTGTCAAACTCGGTAATTTCTTGCCCTCATAATAGCTCCATGCTCGATGAGCGTTATTATCGACTTCAATCCACTTCTCTAGCCACTCCGTTAATGTTCGTCGCTCGCCAGTATGAATATCTAGAAGTATCGTTTTAGAGGCCATTTGCCGATGTTGAAGCGCACTGGCCATATCCACTTGATATTTGCCATTACAACTGAATCCCTTATCAAGTTCGGAACGGATGAGTTCTGGGCTGCGTTGCATGGCATCATGCAGCACGCCACCAACGGCGATGGACTGATCGATATAGTCCAAAGCGCACTTTTGGGCTTCAGACATCTGTTGGCCCGCTTCAGCAGAAATAAAGTGCTTTTCTTCCACCCAACCATATTGATTCACAATGTTTTTGGCAAGGCGCCACGAACCAGCGGTGTTTAACTCGGTTGGAGATAACGGAATATTATTGCGCAACTTCCAGTAAAAATCCCAGTAAGTCCAGTAGGTTTCTGAAACTTTTATGGTTTTTCCAGTCGTCACCTTCAGCATCGACTCTAACCAGGTTGACTTTGCATACAACCAACAGTTGCCAATCGATTGCCGTTTGATAGGAGTATGATTGACATAAGTGACTTTGGTATCGCTTTGCTCGTGAGAAACTCTATCACAGGAGTTGACAAGTAGACTACATAAGATCACAGCGTAAGAGCTGATTGATTTAAAATTCACTTCAATACTCCTGTGGTTCGAGTAAGGCACTAGCATACTCTAGGTAACGAATCAGCTCATTTCTGTTTGGTTGAATGCACCTGAGTGGTGTTGCAATGACCTCCCATACCCACTTACTCTCGGCTTTGGCCTGACTGAAATCACTCAACGAAATAACAGGCTTTTGTCCGTCTCGAGGCGTCCAGTGCCAGAAATAAACATCTCTATCAAGCCAGCGTAACTTAGATTGTAGAGAATCCTGATCAATTCCGTTAACGAGAATAATCAATTGAGTTGTTGCCCCTTGCTTTTGAAGATGTTCAAAAAGCAGAGAAATTTTTTCTTGGGTCATTGTGGTCTCAATGACTTCTAGCGTTCTAACTAAGCAGGAATCAACATATGATGGGATTCCTTCTCTATCCCGCTTGATATCATCACCCGGGGTCTCATCCCATGGACTATTAAAAACAAGATTTTGGTCAACGCTTTGATAGATCCAAAATTGGAATTCTGATATTTCAATATTTCCAAACTTTATAGGTAAGTTCGTCAAAGCATCCGATTCACGAGCTGCATCACGTATAGCCTCCGGGTTGCTATATCCTGGAAAAGCTAGGCCGATGTTGAATAGCAAAAGCAGAATAAGAACTGTAAACTGACTTGAAAGATTAGCCATATGCTTCACCATAAAAAGAACGTGATGGATATTATTCCTAGGCTTATTATTAAGTAAGTTGCAAATCACCTTCCGCTTTTAGACAGGCATTAATCACAACAATAATGAAGGATTTGATTCGTTACAAGGGATCGCATTTTTACTTAAGCAAGATTTTTGTGGCAAGCGGATAAGCATTTTAAATGCGGCTGGCAGTGGCTTTCGGCATCGCAGTCTTAAAAATGATACCAACAAGACCATAAATGAAAAAAATTCTCTCCAGAAAAATCAAATTTCGTCTGGTAATCAGTCCGGATTCGTCATTTTGGAATGCTGGTTTTTTCCTTTTTGCTCCACCTAGGTACATCTGGCTTAGAGCTGTTTGGAAGGTCGAAATCCTTTCACACCGCCCACGGGCATACCCTGCTTTTCGCGCTAATTCGCCTTCTAAGGCCAACTGTGCATGATGAGCTATCGATCTACCAAAGATCTTCTGCCATCCTTTATAGGAGACTTTTTCTGTTTTATAATATTTCCGTAGGAAAGAATCCTGTTTGCTTTATAGCCGTGAGAGGACTTCCCCGTTGCAGGTTTTTTCCTTTCAAATGATGCAATTTGATTTCTTGCCCTAGTATAGCTGCGCTTTTAGTCCAATTTCTTAGGGCCTTTTTTGATGGTCAAACTCGTAGTTTGTCTGCAAAGTCGGAGGAATCATCAAACAACAAATCGAGTTTCAAAAGGAAAGAGCTGCTCATTGAAAAATAGCTCACTTCGCTTTTCGTTCGGATCACAATTTCGCCTTCTATCCCCATAAATAAATCTAAGAACTTTACGGCGTTTTTTGGTAAGCCCTTGAAAGAGTTTCCTGCCGATCATGGGACGATCTTCAAGATTATCATCGCCGAAGCTTACCGTGATCAGAAACTTGTTCCATTCCATAACAGCTTAAAATAGATGAATGCTGCAAATTTCCTATACGCGTCATTCATACGGGAAACAAAAAACTTTCCCCCATATGCCTCTTAAGGTTAAGCTAGGCTTGGCATTCAAAATTCATCTGCATAAGGAGTTCAAAATGGCTGCCAGAATAGGAATCACTCCCGACATGGAAACCAGCAAGTGGGAGTTAGAGCGAGGCTTCAAAAATACCAGAAATTGGAAGGTTACCCCTCCCTTTGCCTCAAAAAAAGAGGCTCAGGAGTGGGAAAAAAAGAAGGCTGAAGAATTGCGGGTCAAGACCGTTGTCGCGACTAAAAGTATCGACATGAAGTTAATCCGCGCTGAATGGCGAGGTTTTTTCTTTGAGCACGATGGCCCCATCAAGTGAGGCCAAGGAGCTACGATTAGCCCAGCAAGAGATCAAAGGCTCTCAAGCCTTTGCCACACTTCAAACATGGGATTGCCTCTCCCAAGCCTGAGCTGTCGACATCGATAACGATTTCATTATTCGTTTGATACTCCCCACGGATGAATCCCTGACTTTTACCCTTATCTTGCCTAAGTGTCTGTAAAGATGTATCTTTTTCAACCAGTTTTGACAATATAAACTTGTCTGCGTTGGAATGGACAGATGCTAAGACTCATGGATGAGTTCACGGGCTGTGATTTTGGTGACAATAGAATTCGAAAAAGGGTTATCTCTTTGGCTAATAAATTCTCCGAAAATCCTAGGATTTGTGCTCGTTGAAAACTGGTAAAGAAAATTCTTGGCACAAAACCAGTCATGCGTGATGGGTCGTGAGCTATTTCTTTTGCCCGTAGGGGCCAGCAAACGAGGATAAGCGGGTCAGTTCAGCTTCCAGATCTATTGCCTCAATATTGTTTTAACTTTGATATCTTTTCACTAGCTCATTGACTTTGCTTGGCAAAGGGGCAGGCATCTAAGCCTCCTCCATTTGCGCTTTCTTTTCCAAATAGTACTCGTAATTCCCTTCATAGGTACGCAACTCACCATCACAGATCTCAAAAACCCGATTCACAATCTGATGCAGAAAGTGCCGATCGTGGCTTACGACAAGAACAGTGCCATCAAAGGCTTTGATGGCGTCAAGGAGGACTTGACGTGATTCGATATCAAGATGGTTGGTCGGTTCATCCAACACTAAAAGATTCACAGGGCTTGCCATGATGATAGCCAGCAGGACCCGGCTGCGTTCCCCGCCAGAGAGAACGTCGATTTTTTTGTCGACATCATCACCGCTGAACATAAAAGCGCCAAGCAGATTACGGATAAACCCAACCGATGCGTCCGGTAAACGTTGGACCAATTCCTCGAAAACGGTATGTTTAGGATTGAGAAGATCCAATGCATGCTGGCTGAAGTAGCCAACCTTGACACTGGCACCGATGCTAAGCTCACCATCGGTGGCTTCAGTGTCACCAACAATAGTTTTTAACAAAGTCGATTTACCAGCACCATTGACACCAGTGACCGCGATCTTGTTCAATCGCTCCACCAGCCCCGTCACGCCTTGGAAGACTTTCCGGACCGAGCCATCTTCCAGTACATATTCTTTGCTTAAATTGGTCATGCAAACCACATCATTGCCACTGCGCGGTGGAGGCGGAAAACTAAAATCAATAGTTTTGCTTTCCGGCGGTGCTTCGACCCGTTCGATTTTTTCCAATTTCTTTACCCGTGACTGCACCTGCGCAGCATGCGAGGCTCGGGCCGCGAAACGGGCAATAAAGTCCTCTTCTTTAGCCAGCATTTCCTGTTGCCGGCGGTGAGCCGCCACCTGCTGTTCCCGGCGGATCTCCCGCTCCCGCAAATAGTATTCATAATTGCCCGAGTATGTGGTCACTTGCTTATGCGCGATTTCCACAATGCGCGTCACCAGCCGGTTCATAAATTCACGGTCGTGACTGGTCATGACTATGGCGCCCTGATAGGATTGCAGCCACTCCTCCAACCACATGATGGATTCGATGTCGAGATGGTTGGTCGGCTCGTCCATCAACAATACATCAGGTTGCAAAGTGAGGATGCCAGCCAAGGCTATACGCATCTTCCAACCGCCGCTGAATTGCTCGACGGGCCGATGATAATCATTAGGACCGATACCCAGACCTGTCAGGACAGCCTGGGCACGAGATTCCAAATCATAACCGCCCCGTTGTTGAAATTCCATTTGAGCATCGCCGTAAGCTTCCATCAACTTTTCAAAAGCCGCAGCATCCATTGTTTCCGGAGCTCCCGAGGCGAGCTGCTGTTCGACTTTAGTGATAAAAGCCCCTAATTCTGCCACTTTGCCGGCACTAGCCATAACTTCCTGTAAGGCAGACCGATCTTTCATTTCGCCCACATCCTGTGAAAAATAGCCAATCACGGTATGCGGTTGTATTACGATATTACCAGCGTCAGCCTGATCTTCGCCGACAATTAACCGGAATATGGTCGTCTTACCTGAGCCATTAGGGCCAACAAGTCCTATGCGATCGCCTGGTCGGACTAAAAAAGATGCATTTTCGTATAGAATCCGCTGACCCTGCCGCTTGGTGAGGTTCGATAAATTGATCATAAAACGAAGCTTTCACTCAGTTGATGGACTGGGTAATATAACCGATAAGCGGATGAGCAGCTAGTAGAGGTTTTACCTTATGAATGCGGCAGGAAGTGCAGGCAAACTTGATTTATCGTCAAAACAAGTTTGCACTGCGAGAGTAGCTCCGACGAAAATTTATTCTTCATCGACATCCACAATAATCTCACTATGAACATTTTCTTTACCAACCAAACGGCTGGCGATGTTTTTAATCTTTTCCTGCTCCTCAAGAGAACGGACTGGACCTGCTAAATGAACTTGACCGTTTTTGGTAACTACTGTCAGGTTTTGCGCATAAATGGATAGTTCGTCATCTTCTGTCAAAGACTGACGAATTGCCTGTGTAATGGTGATATCCTCTTCATCATTCGATTGTTGGTCGGCAGAGATACCACTATCACCGTCATATCTTTCATTGACTCCAGTATCGACATCATTCTGGTTTTCTTGCTGGTTTAACTGAGCATCTTCACCATTCTCGGCTGGAGTACAAGCAACACCTATACCTATTGTCACACCTAAAATACCGGCTGCCAGTTTATTGTGAACTGATTTCATAATTCTTCCTCGCTTCCTTATCAGGTCGTTTAACAGAGCTGCTACACAACACATTCCTAAGCTCTCAATTTTATCTAAGCAGGAATTGTGCCTGATTTTCTAAAACTTATATGTATGTCAGTTAAGAAGTAAGTGATACTTCAGCATGAGGCCAAAAAAATTAGCACTTACCATACTGATAATTTCATATACCTTATTTTACGGACTTTTCTTAAGAATGATACTTCCCACGCGTTTTCAATATCGTGCTACCAAATGCATTTCTACTTATAAGCTTTCAAGGCCCAACTATAAACTTACAGCAGAGATCACGGAGATTCTGCTGAATGACGGTCCTTTCACACAGGAGAAAATCATGTCACACTGGTTCAACGATAAGATGTTTCGGCAATTTAAATTGAGCACAAGCAAGATAGATCCCTTACCTATTCCCACTCAAATTATCTCGAATGGCAAGTTCAATCCCCAACCACAGACCGAAGAGCAAAAACTAGTCGAGAAAAAAATACTGGCAGGAATTGATCGGGCAATTGAGGAATTACGCCCAGATAGTTGGAAGGGTTGCCAATATTCCGAGCAAATTCCAGGTAAAAAACGTCTACGCAGAACTGGGATCAACATTTGCATTTTCTGCCATCAGTCATCCACGCCTTGCAGCTGGAATTATAGGTACTCTGGTCAATGGCTTAGGCAGTGATCATGTTCTTTGGGGAACGGATTCTGTCTGGTATGGCTCTCCACAATGGCAAATCGATGCCCTCCGTCGCTTGCAAATGCCGCAAGATCTGCAAGAACGTTTTGGCTTTTCCGACCTTGGGTCATATGACAGCGACTAGGCAGAAGTAAATTGTCAGAGATTTACACCTCCAAGATTTTCAGTAGACCTAAGAGCACCAAGCTTTAATTTTCGCCATGTATCCCTAAGACTCCACTTTTCACCTTAAAATAAGCAGAAATTTTGAGAAAAGAAATTTTCTTGACTCACTGCAATACCCACACTATCAACATTTTTGGATACAAACACAAATCGCAGATTACCTCACAAGACAAGCGATTAAATTTTGCCACTAGTAAGCAATGATTCTTTGATTAATAAATTTGGAGAAATCTAATGAGACATTTGACACCTCATAAGCTAATGACGATGTTCCTAGCGATGTTGATGTGGACAGCATGCGGTTCTGATAGCAATGATGATTCAAAATCCACGCCTTCCCCAGCGGCAGAATCATCAACTGACGTAGACAAAGAATCTGAGTTAAATTTAGTTCAAGTCATCTCGACAAATGATCGCTTTAGTTTACTTTCACAAGCGCTCAATGAGAGCGGTTTGATCGAAACCTTAGGCGATTCAGATATTACCTTTTTTGCTCCTACAAATGCAGCCTTTGAGGCTCTCCCCCAGGAGGAAAGGGAGCAGCTTTTTGCAGATCATGCCAAGCTGCAAGAATTAGTCCGCAATCACTTGGTAGCAGGTCGACTCTCGATACAGGATTTAATTGCGGCGGAAAAATTGGTGTCCTTAAACGAGCTTCCCCTCAAAGTTCGTGTTGACGAAAACGAAGACGTCTTTATTAACAACACCCGTGTAAATCCTAAGCAGTTACCTGCTACAAACGGCATTGTCTATGAAGTTGACAGCTTATTGACTGCAAAACAAGCTCCAGAATTGCCTGGGGAAGAAAGTGGAATGGGAATATACGAAATAATCGCAGCTAACGAAGAACTTTCTATTTTTGCTGAGCTAGCAAAGATTGGTGGCGTGGAGAAAGCCCTTAACGTCAATGGCCCGTTTACCATATTTGTACCTACCAACGCCGCCTTCAGGAATATTGATGAGCAGCGGCTTGAATATTTTCGCAGTGATGAAGATGCTGCGGCAACCATTATTGAACTACATACCGTTGCTAATCGATATTTGCTTGAAGATATTGACCTAGACTCAGAGCTGTCCACTCTCAGTGGTGTTTCCGTATCGACTTCACATGATGGTGATTCACTTGTAGTCGGCGAAGCAAAAATCACCAAAGCAAACATGCCGGCAAAGAATGGAATTATCCATATAGTTGATCGAGTTTTTTTACATCCAACTAATGAATAATATCTGAACAGTTTCATTTTGCGTGGTAGAAATAACCGGTCACACTTGTCATCTTTACAAGCTAGGCGAACTATGGGATATTTTTTATCCATACATTTGTATGGAAAAGTAGTTCGAAGCGAAGTTCCGTTTTTTCTGGTGATTCCACCACCTAGCCAAAATAGAAGTAAGGCATAATAGTCGAGTCATCTCCAGCTGCTTATATAGTTTTTGGCGTATTTATGTTTAAGAGAAGATTTGCAGAACTTAAGGTATGCGACATGACAACTTTAGCATTGAAGACAGTGGTTTCTCAAAAGGCAATCGCCAGCTCAGAAGCTGTACTTGGTGAGCATAACATTAAGAGCGGCCGTTACTGGTATAAAGGCAGCCAAAATTGTGACCTGGTCTTTAAGAGAAAAAACGGCGAGTGGATCGTGCATGCCTCTGGTGGTGTGCGTTTTCGTCTGACCATCCACAAGGTCAGTGAAACTGAAGCTAAGGGTAGCCTCATTCTACTTGGCTGGCTTCGGGAAACGCCGAATGCCATTCGCATTATCCTCACAATCTTAAAGGACTACAGTCACGATGTAGCAAGAAGACGAGAATTAAAGGATAAGTTGAAATTCGAGGCTCAAAAGGAAGACAAAGATCTACCTGAAATGATGGAAGCCATAGGTTCGCACTTTTCGGTAAAAGCTGATGAAGAGCGAATTGAAGAAAAGTTTCGGATTAGCAATGAGCAATCAGATCGTAACTTTGAAATTGCTGTTAAGAGTCGCTGGTATCACAAGAGCTTTGTCAATTTCTGTAAGCAGAATAGTGTCAAGTGCCATTTCCGCTCTGTGATTGACTTACAAGATCTTTTAACCATAGATGCTAGCACAAATAATAAGATTACCATTAGCCGTTAGCTTGCTCGAGGATTCCATAAACTATTTCCAATGGAATCCTTCATGACCTAAGATTTCTATGTAGGTAATGGTATCATTCCATCATGGAACGATTTCTTAGCAATTGACCCAACTGCAAAGAACCCTCCCCGACTCCACCATGGGCAAACTTCTATCCTTCCTTTATAGGCGTATGATCATTCCATTCACTGCCGAAAGTGAACGGCAAACAGGAGAATAGGCTTCAAAGATTTACTTTTTGGCTCTACCTAAAGGCGCTCCATTGCCTGGTCGATGCCATTGTAAAAGGCTCATTGTGACAAATCCTGCTTTCATGCGTCGTTTCAATAATTTCCGCTCACGGGTCCGGGCCCTGACTGATGCACTTTTATGCCGGGAAGTGGATGGATCATTAAATACCGATGGCATCCAGCATTTAGTCAATCCTGATATCTCCGAGTTTGACATGCAAATCGTCAGTCGTGAAACTTGCGCCAGCTGTCATTTAGGAATGGATAATATGGGGGCGCATATTTTTGGCTGGAATGATCAAGGCACTTACCAACGTTGGCCACAAGAGTTATCACAAATTGGCCATGCTTTTGGCGTGAGCGGCAATGGTCCAGAGGATCTTATGGTCAGTTATATGGAGCATGCTCCGGGCTTCCTCGAATGCATGGCGAAAAAATCCTGGGAAGACTTCACCGGTCAAAGCTGGAGCGTGCTGATGGCCTCGGAAATGCAGCAATTGGTAGCTGATGCCGGCCTCGGACCCAGGTATCTGATTCAGGCGGTATTAAGCTCGCCAGCTTTAGTTCGGGAAAAATTTGGCAGCGATGACACGAGTGGCACCAGCTCTGACGAGGCTATAGATTTTATTGGCCAGGTGAATCCTATACTGTCTGCAAGTTGTTCCGGTTCGAATTGTCATGGAAGTGATAGCGTACTGGGAAGCCGCTACCAATTTGTCGATCATGAAGCAGGATTTCGAGGGGCACCGATTGAACGGCTTGAGGATGGCTCCATGCCGCCATCCTCCTCAGGCTTCACACTAGGTCGTGAAGAACGTGAGCTATTGATTCGTTACTTGCAAAACGTGCAATAATGCTGTCCTTTTTATCAAACTAGCGTTGCTCGTTAAGAGATAAGTTTAGAATCCTGGAAAATCCAAGGCATGCTTATCCACTGTCTCCTGAATCCAGTCCAAACTATGCTCTGCTGTAATATCCATGTAAACCGACCATTTGCTAAGGCCTTGCTCTTGCCGCTGCAAGCTACCACCATGAGTAATACCTGCCAAGCGAGTGAATCCTCTATCTTGGACTAAAAGCGGACCTCCTGAATCACCGGCTCCAGAAACAGATTCCATCACGGCGGAGTCCGTTAATATGGGAGCATTAAATTGAATAAGATCATCTTCCAACCGTAAAATTCGATTCGTGCCCGAGCGCTTGACTCCAGCTCCTGTTTCACTATAACTTCGATCGCGGAAATTGCCCCCACAATAATCCATGACAAAGTCTCGGGCGGCTATCCCTGAGGCATCCAAAGCTGAGCGCAAACCAGCAACACCACATGGCGCAACGCATGTCTCCGCATTAGCAGTGTCAGTCGGTTGAAAATTGAAAACTGCAGTATACTGATACTCTTTGCTTTCTTGCCAGACACCATTAAAAACGTAGCATTGCCCGTCTTCTCGCGGATACGAAGGCATCGTGCAATATTCAGAGTAGGGCTGAATCTGGCTGTTACCGAAGCCCACAATGGTAATCAATTCACCTTCCGTGGGTCGGCGTTCAAGAATTCTGGCAAACTCCACCCCCTTAAACGTTCGCTTTGGAAACTGCACCATTGCCAAGTCGAACTTTGGATGGCGGCTTTGATCACAACCCGAGCTTACGGTTGGCCAACCATCGTGAATAAAAATATGCTGCCGCGTGACCGTGATACCATTCCAGGTGACACTCGAGGCTCGATCCACACAATGCGCTGCCGTCACAAGAAGCGAATCACTCACAAAGCTTCCGGTGCACATACTACTGCTACCCATGAAAATCTGCACAACATAGGGGTATTCGCTTGCCACTATGCCATGAATCACTTTTTGCGACGAGGTGGATTGGTTTTTCTCACCATTATTGCAGGAGAGAGACATGAGAAACATGCTGCAGACTAAAATCCATTTGACCTGATACATGATTTGCTTCCTTTCCTGAATGTTATAGGAAACGAAAGAACGAGGACAAAAAGAAACCCAGCTACATATCTGCAGGATATGCATAAATTGGTCCAAATTTATGATTGACATCTTACCAATGATGCACATCACTCATCGCGATGCTCTTGATGCGAGAAAAAATCAGAACTCAAGCACGCCTAAAAGACCCGCAAAATAGGAGAGATAAAATAAGTAAGATTCCCAGCTTTAGTTGTATCACCGGCGCCGATCAGCGCAACCCAGCCCCAAAGCAGAATAGCGACGGAAACCTTGCCAAGACTTCTCATCCGTTGCATCAACCTGCAGCTCAAATATGAGTATTGTATCCTTCTTAGCGCCAGGCGACCTTGATGTAGTCCTCTTCCGAGAAAGCGCGATAGGCTTCACCATTCGCAACATGAACGAATGGAATATCAAGTTTCCAGACCCTGCCGATAGCCCCCATGACAAGTTCGTTGGGTGGGCTTTCTAGCAGCAGCTGAAAACCCGGTCGTTTTACCGATGAGACTAAGTCGTCGAGTTTGACAAAGAATTGATCCTCACAGATACACCACGTTTCCCAAAAGTCCTTGCCTAAGATTGAGTCAGATGGATCAATGCATATTTGTACTTGTACTCGTACTTGTATGTTTTCTTGCAAAATAAGCGGAAAGAAATTCCTGGTAACGCTCACCCAAACTAATTCCATGTTCTTCAGCACACAGCAAGGTTTGACTCAAGTCCCAGTTATTTTTATGAGCTAGATACGCAAGGTAAAAAGCCGCTGACCTAGCGCCACTTTTACAATGACCAAGAACAGGATTCGGCAAATGTTCCAACTCTCTGATAAATTGGTCTAGCTCTGCAAACTGAAGATTGTCAGTATCAACTGGAATATGCAAATAACTCATCCCTAGTTCTTGCAGCTTTTCCCCTTCTTGTTCAGGCGAATCATACGGCGATAATTTGGTTTCTTCCGAGGTGCGTAAATTCACCACACTACGAAACCCCTCTTTTTTCAACTGTTCAAGTTCACTTTCAGATGGTTGTCCGGCATTGGAGAAATCATTATCGATTTTTGTTATATCCGTCATACAAAAACCTTTTGTTTAAAATTTAGGCTTTTCACTCATCATATCAATGAAAGTATGTGCGACATTAGTGTTGAGACCCATACGCCATTGATTTTTTTCCATTCAAACACTGAAGCCTCGTTCATCAATGGCATAGGAACGAGGCTGACTACCCCTTCATTCAAAACTAATACTTTCAACTCGCTCCAGAACAAACAATCTTAAAGCTGAGTCACTTGTACTATTTCCCGTTACAATACGAAGGTCCTCATCGACATAAAGATTGATCAAGACTCCCTTTACACCAATTGGTCCAGGAATCGAATTTGCCTCTATTTTGCCAGCTTCAAAATCTTCAGCCAGTTCGAAAATTTCTGTTCCGGGCTCATAAAACCCTTCAGTTAAAGCATTGTCAGTGAACTCGATCCTTAAGTAACTTCCCTCATCGTTATATGCTCCTCGCAGAAAATTTGTAAATTCACCGCGAGGTGTATTAGCTAGAGATATGTTGTAGTAATATCCGTCAGGAGAGACTGATTGATAAACCTGTTTCGGATCAGTACCTGGGCCAAATTCCTGATCTGACCATAAATTACGCCAAGCTCCAACGACTTGGTCAAGCTTTTCCGCTTCAAGGCGATTTGGACTGAGCTCGACGATTTCATTCACGAGCGGTTGCAGTTGATTGCGAACTTCAAGAAAGTTATCTGTACGGTCGATATTCTCCCGGGCAATCTGCTTGATCTCTTGCTTAATTTCAGTAATCCGCGCCTGCACATCGCCTTTACTAGGTTCTTTAGCCAGGCTGATTGAGGCTGTCGCGAGAAAACATACAGGCAGTATGAACTTGGTAAACTTGATCATTTAAATTTCTCCTTTAAAGACACGTTCATCTTACTGGGCCAGCAACAATGACAAATATTGATGCGAAAAATGATGATGAACATTCTATCGAAGAAAATCAAGTCGCGCATGGAGCCCTGCCAAGGCAAAAGCATCTTGGTCGGCAGTAAACCCCCACCTGCCGCATATGATTCTTCTCAGAACGTCGCCTATCGCTCTTAGCAGCCGCCCTTGCTAGAAATGAAATTTGAGCAAAAATCAGCATGGACAAAACTAGAGCTTATTTCCTGGACTTGCGTTGACTTACAAAGAGAAGCATCATGGCTTGCGATTGAAACGGTTTGTCAAATCTACGTGATAAAATCCCATCAAAAGCAGGCAGGTTTTAGTTATGAAAAAACACACCGGTCCAATAAAAAAACTGATATTATTTATTTTCATAGTCATTGTGGGCTTACCAACAGTTCATGCGAGCGCCGCGACAGTTCCGTTTGCTGAGGGCCAAATAGAAGACTTATCCTGGCAGATCCGTCTCAATAGATTTCAATGCCAGCATGAAGCCAAGCCTTCAAGCTGGTGCGATCAATCCGATCACAGTGCTGCTATCAAAGCCAGTGGCATACAAGATGAACTCCTATCGTGGATCAATGATCCGGAAGCCCGTTTTATTCAGATTAGTTATATGACCTTTTCTAGCTCAGTTATAGCCAAGGCCCTATGTGATGCCGCGGAAAAGAGAAATGTTGAAGTGGATATTTACCTACAGGCCGGGTTAATCGCCTCTCTCGATTCAGCAAGAGGAGCTTATAAACAACTACTGCAGTGCGCCGAACGGAATCAAACGTTTCGTGTTTGGCAGCGTGGTACCGATCAGTGGCTCAATCACGCCAAGATTTTTTTGGTAGCTTCGTTACCTAGCCAGGATCTAAACGCTTATCGTATCCGATTTACCTCATCAAGCGCGAATCTCTCAGTAAGCGGGCTTGGTCTGCATTATGACAATTGGCTGATGTTTGACTCAGCAGCTGACCATTATTTGGCCCGCGCCAACCTTTGCTTTTTCGAGGCGCTTCATCATATGGTCACTCCCGCGGGGAATCAAGATAAAGGAATCTTTATCAATCGCATTCGGGAATGCAACAACGAATTCAGCGTTCCAGAACAAGCTGCCATTCGCTTTATCCCAGTCCCCTCATCATCCGACATGGAAAAACCGCTTGCTGCACTCTTGCAGCTTATCGAAGAGAGCAAGTCCTCTATTCTTATCGCCGCTCATAGAATGACTGAACCTGAGTCACCAAGGTTTCCACTTATCACAGCTTTATTGGAAAAGATCAAACAAGGCGTTAAGGTCGAAATCGTTTTTGATGACGATACCATTCTCAAATACCTAAGAAGGCCTGGATCTGCTTCAATTAATGTTAGTAAGCAGGAATTACTTGCCTATGAAAGACTTAGCAATGCTGGAGCTTCCATCGTATTCCTCGACACCAACGAAAAACTACAACTATTCATGCATAACAAATATATGATCTTTGATAACAAAACGGTCTTCACAGGAGCTGGAAATTTTTCCTTAGCAGCCATACTCGGCAAAAACACAGAACAGTACTATGTCTTGGATGATCCTTCCATGGTGGAAGCCTATGTCCGAGGCTGGGAAGAATTGTACTCATGGTCTTTCACAGCTGATCACTTTGCAACTGCGGAGCCCTGATCATTGTCGACCCAAAAATGTCTCCGATTTTTATTTTTTTGCATGATCTAGCTTCCAGTTTAGCGTTCGCCACATTCCAAGCTAAGCCTAGAATGTAGCGAATGCGTGCTAACTGTCACAAGCTTATGGCGGATGTATCACAGGTAGATCGACGATGAAGCAGCGATAGTCATCGGCAGCATTTTGATTAGGAAGGTAACTTTCTGCAGCTTTAAAAATCGGGATTTCAATATCAGCTTGAAAAGGAACCGGAAGCTCTGGTGGAATATAATCCATTGGATTACCAAGGGGTGCTCCTTGTTCAATCCAGTTGATGAGAGTCGTCCGGTCGGATGCGCTCAAAGACAGAGGCAGCTGAATTAGCTGGCTTTAAAGAAGTTGAATTTTGCCCCGAACCTGTAGCTGCAGCCCTCCAGTTTCGTCACGAGTCAAGACAGGAGGAATTAATCTTGGTTGCAGACTTTGGTGGTGGTACTAGCGATTTCACGATACTCAAGGTGAGCGAGAAAGAGTTTCAGCCAAGTGATGTACTTGCATTAAAAGGGGTATCAATAGCGGGTGATAAATACGACGGCGCGATTATGAAACATATATCGTTCAATGCCTTGATGAAACACTTATGATGGCAAAGATAAAGCCTGAACAGATCAATCGGGTCTACGTTACAGGTGGTACTTCTAATATACCCGCGCTTCGATCAGCTTTAGCGAAACGGTTTGGCGGAACGGTGCAAGGTAGTGATCAGTTTCAATCAGTGGTTAGTGGTTTAGCAGTACAAGCTCAACGATGCTCATGAGCATACTCTAGTAAAACCAGAACATGCGCAGCTTGAGCAGCTGGCGGGTAATGCCGTATCGTCACCACCTTGTCAGAGGATGACAGCTGCCAGCGCGCAAGATCAGGAGCTCGTTGCAGCAGGCTAGCATCATGACCCAACTCACTCGCCATTTTCTCAACAAACCCACCAAAGTCAGAGTGCTCCATAGCCAAACGATACCTCAGGGAGGAAAACTCAGGCTTATCGTGAAACAGATCATAAACAGCATGTAATTCGATGAGGTCATTTCTATTTGGAAAAACGTCAAGCTCCAAACGCTCACCAGATGAAGGATGTCCGGCCTGCAGAAATTGTGCGGGAATATTCATATCGCTCAGAATTTGCTGAAGGTCCGCGGGAGAGCTTGCGGCAAGAGCGAGATCTGAAGTTAAATGTGACAGGAGCAGCATCGTTTGTTTGGCCTGATCAGTGGTCACAGCCGACTGGGACTTGTTGATGGATGTCATCGTGACCTGCTGATGAATTTCAGTTTCGTCTTCAGCAGCAGCCTCATCAGCAGCTCCTGAAATCGATGCCGTCTCCCGATCCTGATGAGAAGAACTCGCACCCGCTGGAGTTTGCTCCACTCTTGCACCACCAGAGGAAGGTCTAAAGTAATTCAGAGCGATCCCAATCAGTGCAACTGCCAGCAATATGATCAATAGATTTTTCATTATCAAGCTCTTCAAAAAGGGTAAGGCCAGGCGATTAAGTAGAATTTACCAGGTCACTGCGCCGTTGATAAGGCATATTTGAACGGACGGTAAGCTACCCGACACTCCAGAATTGACCCCAAAGTATTGCTGGTCAAGACCTAGAAATATTTCTTCCGCAGTCCAACCAGCAGGAGATGTTTATTATATTCTGGCATAAGATCCCAAGCGATATCATCGCATGCGGCATCGTTAGAAATTTTCATGCCAACGATATGGCTCTTTTCTTCATCAGGATGAGGCTCATAGCTAACCAGCCCGACTGCCTTAAGAGGATCATTGGAGGCATCAATAACACTTTGTTCCGATTGATCTTTTACGAGTCCAGACAAGGTGTTTCCATCCTTGCTCCATACACCTGTATAGCTGGTAATGGATCTTTGAATGAAATGCACCTCGCCACTGACTAACATGGCAGATACCGTAGCCGTGATACCAGCTTTGCCATCGCCGTCAACATCAAAAATTCGGCGATCATCTGCCTGCTCTGGCAGTTTATCATTTGCCGGATCATCGAGTTGAACTCCAACTAATGTGATATCATTTTCTTTAGCAAAACGAACACTGCCCTGTTCTTCCCATACGCTAAAATCGGCAAAAGTTTCCGGCACTGCACGTATGGCATCTTTATCTATATTGAAATCAACAATTCACTAATGGCAGGTATGATCGAAGCCAAAATTTCTAATTCGATTCGATCACCTTCCGTTCAATCAGATACCGCACAACGATCCAGCAAAGCAGAGCCCAGGTGAGCCCCCCCAACCATCCGGCAAGAACATCAGTCGGATAATGGACACCGAGATAAACACGGCTCATTCCGATTAACAGGGTGAACAACAAAGCGATAGAAACGATGTAGGCACGAACTTTATTGCTGCTAACTGTGCTTGAGATGAAGGCAGCAAGAGTCAAATAAATGATGGTGCTCAGCATCGAGTGTCCACTTGGAAAACTTGCCGTTAATATTTCAGAGCCATGCGGAACTAGGTCGGGCCGAGGCCGATTAAAAGTAATTTTGAGGATTGAACTGATAGCCAAGCCACCAAGCGCAGTAGTAATCAAAATAACAGCAGCCTTATAGTGCTTTACCAGGGATAGATAACCTAAGACTGACAAAGTAAATAGCAAAAGCACGGCCGTACCTCCCAGTGCCGTGATATCGCGAACAGCTTCTTCAACCCATGCTGGACCTAGCGGGTCCGAAACATTCTGAGGATGACGCAGAGCTAAAATAATTTGCTCATCAATATGCCTCACCTCGCCTTCTAGGACTTCATCAACGATTTCTATAAATCCTGTGAGCCCGCCTACTATAATGAAAAGAACCAGCAGCATTTTAAGATCAGTGTGTTTTAGCCAGTAGCTGGCTTGATCTTTGACAATAGAGGATAGAGACGTGGCCATCAGATCTCCTATTTAGACTTAAAATTTCTTCAAGCTATATATTTGCACTGGAAGTCTGGTTTCGTTTCGATAACGCCTGAAAGCTAGTCCAGCCAAGAACCACCACGACCAGAGGCATGATGAGCCACATGGCATTGGTGAAAGTTTCAAGAGCGGGATTCTTGGTCGTCGCCAGCGTCAAGAAAACAGTATACGCAACATAGCCTGCCAAAAATAGTACACCCTCCCAACGAGCAACGGAATAACCAGTAACGAGGTACCCGCGGCAACATTGAAAATACTACTACCGACCACATTGGCAACAGCAATATCAGAGTTTCCACTCAGGCCGACCTCGTAACTGCAGATTAGACAAGTTTTCGCAATATCATGACTAGGAAATTTTCGCAAAATATTTGACATGTGTGGCAACACATGACTGCGACACAAAATGACTGACATCCTTGACTGGACTTTTAAGTCAGCGTTATATATAGAAATTAGCATTGGAAGGCAGTTTGCCTATGGTAGCCCGTGTTGTTGAAACGATGAAAGTTGCCAAATAATGCTCGGCACAAATTGAGAATTTGCTATGAACGAATTATTTACAGGCTTTTTCATACTGGGTCTGTTCGTACTGACGTTGAGCTTGCTTTCTATTCCTATCGAGCGCATCCGTTTTTTATCGCCACCATTAATTGCCATGGTCACAGAGTTAAATTTATTGCGCAAGTTTCGCGTTAACAGGCTTCCTCGTGAAGACCGCTACCGCAGTTAAAGCTCTTATGCAAAGGACATCGATGCTAGCACATAAATTGATTCAAGTTTCATGGCAAGGCCGGCAACAAGCTGTTGCCGTGATGGATCACTTCGAGGAATATTTTGAGAACTTTTCTCATAGGGTGGATGGTCAGTTGAATGATGAGAGCTGTCCCTTTGGAGTTTTACTATGGCCTAGCGCGCGGATTTTAGCCAATCAACTTGCAGCTCATTTGCCTTTTCCCTCAACAGCAGTCCTGAAAATTTATGAATTAGGTTGTGGTGTTGGTTTTTTAAGTTGTGCTCTAGCAAGCCTGTTGCCAAACTCTCAGCTTATTGCTTGTGATTATGAAAAGGATTTGCAAGCTTTCGTTGAGCTTAATGCCAAATTATGGGGAGTGCAATCCCAGGTCCAATTTCGACATATTGACTGGCGGCAGGCCTGCCCTCCTGCAATCCAGGACTCTGCCGACTGGGTCTTAGGTGCGGATGTTTTTTATGATGCCAGTCATGTGACCCATCTACCGGCATTTGCAGCCTCCATTTTAAAGGCTTCAGGACGTCTGAGTTTTGCAGGCCCTGAGCGGACTCATTTGAAGCAGGCTATAGAGTCCGTGGCAGAATATTTTACTTTGCTGGCAAGCGAGGAACTATACTGTTCAACAGACGAAGATGGAATCGAGGAGATGATGTTTAATAAAGGTGTACGTGAGCAAAAAATTACAATTGTCCATCTGCAAAAATCCAAGTCTTGAAGCTGAAGCACTGATATTTCGTATCGATCATTTTCCGATTTTTCACGAGCGCATGATCGAGCTAATTCCCCAGACGACAACGACGAGGGCAAGACCAAGTAGGCTCAGCACACCCAAGTTCCAGCCATCCGGCAAGCGTCCAGGAGCGCCAATAGCCAAAAGAACAGCAGCGATGGTCAATCCTGCCCCCAAAAAGCAAGACCCGAGAAAGATAATTCCATGCTGCAAACGCCTTAGTTCATCTTCCAATCCACGATGAACGACCTCAAAGGCATAGTTTCTTTGCGTCCACTCGCGCAAGAACCTGCGGAGATTCTGCGGCAATGTGCGCATTGTCGCAGCAAGATCGCGCCCCAGCCAGAGACCTTCGCGGGCAAGCTCATCAAATGACAGATAGTGTCGAAGGAAATCAGTCAGGTTGCTCCGAATGATTTGAAATAAATCCAAGTCAACACGCAAGCTTTTGGCCACACCATCAAGCGTTGCGAGACTTCGCAAAAGAGCTGTGAACTCTAAAGGTAAATAAATACGATTTTGTGCTATAAGACGTAGAGATGTGCGAATCATCCTGCCGATATCCATTTCTCGTATCGGCAGACCAACATAAGGACTAAGGGCATCCTGGAGGTCAAGAGCAAGGCGTCTTGTGTCTGGGGCACCTTCGTATTCAGCGATTTCAAGAAACTCATGGACCAATTGCTGAAAAAGTCCCTCACTTAGACAATAGACCATGACCATCAGCGACTGACGCATTTCCTTACTGAGATGGCCACATAAGCCAAAGTCGATCAAGGCGATTTTCTCGTCAGGCAATAGAAAAAGATTGCCGGGATGTAAATCGGCGTGAAAGAACCCTTCGATAAAGAGCACACGCAGCAATTTATCGACGGCATATTCAACCAGTTCTTGCTGGTTAGCTAGCTTGACAAGCAACTCCTCGGTGCGAGTAAATGGAATACCTTCGATACGTTCCATAACCAGAACGTGAGTATTCGAGTATTCCGTGTAAACGCGAGGCACATGCAAAAGCTTTTTGGGATCATGCTCATCAAGAAAGCGCCGCATCTTCTCCAGGCTAAGCTTTTCAATATTAAAGTTGAGTTCGTTTTCTAGTGACCGAGCCTGCTCTTCGACAAGGCGAGACAATCCCAAATAGCGGATATCCGGATCAATCGCTTCGAGGCGATGAACGATGAAGCTAAGGATATCAAAATCGACCCTTATGTTTTTGATGATTTCAGGCCGACGAATTTTAATAACCACATCTTCGCCACTTTTTAGGTGAGCCCGATAGACAACACCGATAGAAGCCTGGCCAATCGGGTCAGGATCAAGCTCGGCAAAGACTTCTTGATAGTCACGCCCGAGAGCCTGCGAGAGCACAAGCATGGCTTCTGAAAAGGCAATGCCACGCGCCTGATCCTGGAGGCGACGCATCTCGACGATAAAATCCATAGGGAACACATCTTCCCTGGTTGCCAATACCTGACCTAGTTTGACAAAGCCAGGACCCAGCTCTTCAAAGGATTTTCTCAGTTGTTGCCCCATCGTCGCTGCCCATGAACTATCGGCTTCATTGATCTTGCTGCGCCTTGTCGCCCGTGGCAGGACAAAGTCGGGAATCCCCTTAGCCAGACCCGATTGGGAAATGAGGCCATCAAAGCCATTGCGGGCTAGGATGCTGAGTATTTCCTGAAAGCGGCCCATGCTACGAAAAGTCTTGCTGAGTGCCAGACCAGAGCGAATCAATCTCACAACGCCTCCACAGTGATGGGCTTTTACGGAAATGGTATCGGTAGGCACTGCAATATCGACGATCGGAATTTTTTACCCAATAGTCTTTTGGGCTATAGTGGAGAGGCCGGTAACAAGGAAATTTTGGTTCTTTATCGGCCCGAAGATGTGTTTGGGCAAACCCCAGCAGAAGGAAGAAATGCGATTATACAGGGTCAAATACGGCCATTTACTCTAGTCACCAAATGTGTGGGCATCGTTGAAGAGGAGACATGGGAGATCCGCCATGTCCCATTCAAATTTGTTCGCCTAGTTCTTTTCCTTTGAACTCATCCACCGCATCACTTTGGAACGGTATTCAAGTTGTCAGATTTAGGAAATTTATAAGGCCCTGGCGGTGCCTTGTCCGTAGGAGTTATGCCCTGAACTCCTTGAGTTTCATCATCCAATGTCGGTGCCTCCTGTACACGAAGCCGTAATGCCAAGGCTTGAGCGCGTCTGCTGTAGTCAATGGATTCGCTTAAGATTCGCACGGCTTCTTGATCGGCGTGAAAACCCATAGAATTTTCACTGCTGATAAAATCCAGTCGCCACATCGACTTCTTTTGCAGCTCAAATATCGGAGCTAATTCTTTGTCTGTTGCGCCTAAAGCCTGGGCTTCACGGATAGCATCAAGCATATCGGTCATGGCCTCGGCAGCACGATCAAGCTGCGCCTTGGTTCGCGCTTGGATGATGTGAACCCGATCGCGAAGTTCCACTTCCGGAATATTATGGCAAGTCTGACAAGCTTTATTGATATTGAGAAGAGGACTGCGCACCCAGTGTGATGATACTTTCATAGCGCCTTGCCTTTCATAGGGCATATGACAGTCGGCGCAGCTGACACCACTTCGGGCGTGTATGCCTTGACTATATAACTCAAACTCTGGATGCTGTGCTTTGTAAATAGGTGCTCCTGTTTCACCATGGAGATAATCGTAGAATTGACTGCCATCAGGAAAAGTATGCTTATCGTAAGTCTGCTCTATTTGCTCAACTTTCAAACCATTATCCCACGGGTAAAATAAGGTTTCTTTGCTCGCACAGTAATACTCGACGTGACACTGAGCGCAAACGAATGTACGCATTTCTTGTCGTGAAGCATGGCGATTTGGATCGTAATCTTCGGCACGATTGCCTTTCCGCCATCGCTCTATACTTGGTAGATGAGGCACTGAATCGTCGCTGGCAGCGAGTGCAGCGATGCCTAGGACAAAACCAGGTCTTGTGACACGAATCTGCATATTATCCGGAGCATGACAATCAATGCAGCTGACGGGGTGCGCTTCGCCCATATTATGGATCTCATCTTCGCCTTCACGGGGGTCTGCTGGAGGCGTCGTTTGCTTAGCAGAAGTGGAGGTCACCGATCTTGAGCCCCCCGGGAACAGGGGTTTGTTTTCCCCAGGGGTACCGTCGGGTGTTTTCAAAAGCTCTGCATGAGCTGCCGTGTAGTCCATGGTACTGGCAACGCGAAAACCTTCAAGCACGGCCGGCCAATTAAAATCTTGGGCAAGGGCTTCAGCATCGGCCGCCTGCCCCATCTTTTCCAAGCCTAAGCGCCGGTAAGTTGGTATTACCGACGAATGGCAATGGAGGCAGGCTCCACTTTGGGAGCGCTTTGTCACCCGTTCGGTCACCTCCTGATCATAGAGCATATAAGCATGACCACGAGCCTCTCGATAATCCAAACTGAAAGCGTAACCAGCATAAAGGCGCCGCAGCCAAGGGCTCTCCTCCAGTTTGCTTTGCGGCATGGCGCTAGACCCACCGTATTGGGTTTCTACAATATCAACCGCCTGGCGGTAGGTATCAAATTGAAAGGGCCAATTTGTGCCCCAAGGTACAGGGTCCGTGCTGACCTCGTCCACTTCAACTAAGCGCACATAAGGCTGTGCCGCGTCCTGACGATGCTCGAAAATACTGACAAGCACGGCAGTCACAGCAAAAGTGATGAGCGCTACGACTACTAGTAATGCAGCTAGTGAGACCGTGCGCCGGCGGTTTTTCGTGTCGTTCTGATCAGCCATCTTACCCTCTTGTTGCACGTTAGCGTTCTTTTTTCTGACTTATCATCGCAGAGCATGTCCCACATCGCTATGGCACTGAACACACGAGATTTCTTCCAATTTCGTGTCCGGCGGCAGCATCTGATGGACTGTGCTTGCGTGGCAATCCACGCAGGTACCGAGTGTCACCCGGCGATTGCGTGGCTTTATCTGAATAGGCTCATGAAAATTTTCGAGTGTAAAAGCTAACGAGTGAAAAAAACCGTTGTCGGCTTTTGTGATCCACTTGCCGATAGGATGATGCGGCGTATGACAGTCGTTGCAAACAGCTACCCCATGATGACTAGATTTCTGCCATGAGTCAAACGGCTCCCTCATAATGTGGCAATTCGCACAAGCTTGCGGATCATTGCTCAGGTAGGCGCCACCCTCGCCATAGCCAAAAGTGAAGGCCCCGATACCAAGGAGTGCTCCAAGCATGACAGCAATAAGCACCGACAAAGTTCCGATACTTGGTATCGATTCCGGATTGGCAGATTTTTTGTTGGATAAATGTTCCATGCGCCCCTATTTTCTAATAACTTACCCCAGCCAAGTATGTCTCGGCTGTTCCTTTTTAATAAGGATCTGGTATACACCTTTTACAATGCCCGCATATTATTTTCCAGGTCAAGTGTAACAACCGCATAAAGAATTTAACCAGGGGTAGACTGACACCGTAGTCATGCCCCTTGGTGAGCTTCCAAGTTTTTCAGCTTAATTCAGCAATAATCGCTCTCGTGATGAAAGAAAAAGCTCTGACAAAACCAGGGGAATACTTATCAGCATCAAGAGAAGAAGCTTGAAGAGGATGAAGCAAGCGAGCCTCCCAAGCGGGACGCTCACTGCAAGCAATAAGCTATAAGCGAAAATCAGCCCCTTCACCCTAGTTTCCCAAAGGAAGCAATTTAACTTCTCAGTTATGCATTTCATTAAATATTACAGGAGTAAGAATAGAAAATTATACTTAGAAAATACAATGAAAATATTAGCTTAGACGAATACCCCAATTCTTTCGCCCTTTACTCCGATAAGGTAAAAAGGAGATGATACATGAAGAATTTACCGATTTTTAGCCTTATACTGGCTTTAAATGGCTGTGATAGCCGCCAGTTTGATAAATCGAAGACTGAGAAATCGTTAATCACTGGCTCAGCTGACGCCAACTCACCCGCAAAGTTAGAAAACTCCGGCGTTTTCGATGAGGAACAACTGGTTGTTGTCGAAGACGAAAGTATCGTCATCCCTACAGCAATTGCTGGAGCCTACCTAAGCTGTGTGGCTGAAGAATTCTCGTCAGAACCCAGAGTCGCCGACGAACAGAATGTTTACTGTGCCGTAAGAAATCAGGATGATCGAAATCTTGTGAAAATCAATGAATTGGAAACCGAAATCAAGTGGTCTTTTGAAGGAGATGAGGCCCTTAGATCTAAGCTTCAGATTTCTGCCTTAGCAGATCATAAGCAATATCATGCCCGATTCCATTTTCAAAATTTAAGCGCAGCTGAGATCCAGAGTGTAAAATCCTCAGGTAAATATGTTGTGGGTTTTACCCAAGGAGACTTAGTCCTAGCCACTGCCAAAGCTTCCTCGCAGCCACTGCCTTATAACTGGCTAAAACTGGATGGTGCCGCCTTGCCATCTAACGCCTTTTTAGGCGGCTCTGAGTATATGAACGAAAATTTGATTTATCTCTGTCGCGTTTACGTTGAAAACGGTCTTTATCCAGGCAAGCTAATGCCTCACTTTCAAGATCCTACAAAGACTGTTTGTTATACAATCGCAGGCAACACAGCCATCGAAAGCTATTCGCCTGATGCGACCACCTTACAGTATGAAAGCGATGCCCTTATTTTACCTGATGCCGGATTAATTGATCGTTTTACTTGGGTCCCAGCCGAAAATGGCGATATTCCTGATAATGCTTTAGCTACGGGCTACACAAACGAGGGAGAGCTTTTATACGCTTGTCGAGGTTTAGAAGCAGGACCTCCAGGTAACTCTAACGATAAGCCCAATGATCCTAATGGTGAGTGGACACCGGGCCATATTAATCCTGGCGCCACAGGCTGTACCCATGAATATTATGGCGCTCGACTCAATTTAAGCTACGAGGTGCTAGTCGTAACGCCCTGAGCTTGCAAGTTTACCTGGTGCCAGAGTCTAAAACAAACCTAACAATAGCTTCGGACGTTTACAAAGCCCCATAACCGTTGCAATCCGAATCATAGGGTCCAGGGCGAAGGCCCGTGAATATATTCCGCCGTGAACTTGTTTGGCAAATACCGAACTCACATTATCCTGCTGATAGGACTCAGGGTTGAGAAGATCATGCAGCATTAAAAGAGTGGCCAAATTACGTGTCGTGGGCACTTCAAATATCTCTACTCCAAAAGCTTTCGCCCCCAAGAATGCCGCTTGAAAAACCGGATGCTGTAAGGAGCGAGTTTTGGTGATACCAGCAACATTTGCCGACACTCTTACACTCCGGGTTTCCCCTTGAAGACTCACACCGTGCGCAGCAAAAACTTCAGACGCCAGGGTTTTGGAAATGTACTGGGCTGCCTGATAACTCACACCTTGTAGCGGTACGATCGCTCGAGCTACTGGACAAGCAGCGCCGTCATAACTTACGGACTTGCTCAATTGACCAGCCGATCTCAGCAGCGACTGCCAAAAAGGAGGCTTCTTTTTAATCGATGCGGCGTTATGCATGTCTTCCGGCTGAATCACGGCCACGGTCGTTGGTGAAATCAACAAGGAAACCGAAGCCACTATACTCGGCGGAAGACTACAAATAATGCCATTCATAGTAGCTGCTAACCGCCATTCCTGGCTTGCTCCGGCGGCATAAGCGAACATTCCCATATGAACAGGGTCACCGGCTGCAAACGTAACTATGGCGTCACGAATTCTATCTGGTTGCAGCAGAATATTGTTGACCTCTCGACTAAAGGATAAAGATCCTGAATATTTATGAGACCGGGACAAGAGATCCTCTGGCGACTTGATATCGATCCAAAGCACATGAGCTCCCGCCTCAAGAAGCATTGCCGTTGGCGCCAACTCTGCTGAAGCCCCCATAATGACAAACTTCTTTCCACTTAGATCAATCTTTCCGCCATGCTCTTGGGTATAATCCTTAAGCCATGATAGTGCCTGTGCAGCACTACGAGTCATCTTGCATTCACCCAAAAGTTTCTGTGCCAGAGTAGGTAATGAGGATGCTCCATATGATACACCATTGAAGGAAACACTCGGTGCTAAGCCAGCTTTCGCCTGCATCTGAACCACTTCAAGATCGATGGGTTTAGTAGGTCGCGTCATAAATTCTCTGAACTTACCCTGAAAACCCTCGCCTTTGTATTGCAACTGTTCTTGAGTTCGTTGCACCATGAACTGAGCGATCTCAGTACGCCTACTTGATGAAACCCGATGCGCTTCAAACTGCACCAAAGCTTCGCCGTAATTTTTTTTGAAGGCGCTGAGCTTTAAAGGCTTATAATTCTCGAACTCTTCGGGAAAAGCTGCCACAGCTTCTGCAAGAATATTGCATAAAAAACTCGAACCTGTTTGACCTTCCGGCAGGCCTACCCCATCCAAATTTTTTTGAGTTCCCATACTGGCTGCTTCCTTCAAGATTTGAAATTTCAAAGACTTATACGACCTACTGCCATAGCGAATAGCTTGGCCGCAAACTCATTCTGCACAGATATATAAGTCGATAAACTAACAAATTCTCACAAAATTGAAACTAATTTAGGTAACTTGCTCAACGCTACCCGTCATATTGAACGAACAATTGCCCGTTTGTCATCGCAACAAATACAAGAGCGAAAGTATTTCGCAAAGTTGAAAGGCTTCGGCTGAATGAAGCTTGCAGTAGCTGTGCGCCGCAGTCAATGAACCATCAAAGATCAATAACTTTTTCCGATCGCAGGTTGAAATAACCCATATTCTGGCGGCATCACAATCTCAAGGCGGCGGTCACCAACTTGCAGTGAATTGGTAGCAACGCCCGTCTGCATAGCACCTTGCTGAATGACGTCTTCGCTTGCCGCAATTTGATTTTGATCGGCTAAAGCTTCAAGGCCGTAACTTAAACAGAATAAACTCAGTAAGATAAAGAACCATTGAATGGAGAGTCGCATATATGGTTTCCCTTCGCATAAAAGTTGACAGCTCGATCTCACACTTAGATAGAGGGAGTGAGATAGGAAATTGGATGCAGAAAAAGTTTGAAAAGTGGGGGTTGTCTATTAAATCATTAAATATATTGGCGTTTATTTAGCGAAGCTCGTGTGGTCGCTTGTCGCCTGATAGCCCATTTCGATCATGAGAAAGAAAAAACAACATACAAGCTCACCAGAAATCCCGCCTTATAGGCCCCAATTATGCTTTTCGCCTAGAAAACTGCAATAAAAGCCAAACCATCGCATCTTATGAAACACAAGTGGCATTGGGCACTTAAAGGTCATCTGGGATACTTGGCGCTAATAATCTAAGGCACAGTCATGAAAAGATATTTTTTACTTATTGCTCTATTTGGCATGATGTCATCCTGTCACTCAAAGTCTCCTTCGCAGGGAAATCAGCCGATTCCCCAACCCTACCAACCAAATCCTGACGAGCCTTCGCGTCCAGTGAATCCAGCAACTAAAAACGAGCAAACGTCACAAATCAATCCTAGTGGTGTCTGGGGAGCTTCTCTTTTCAGCCGTCGCTGCCACCTTTTCTATCATTTCTCGGACGCAATAGAAGATAAAGGACGCTACGAAATCAAACTTCTTTGTTCTGGTGAGTCTGAAACTGAAGCCTTTGTCGAAGAGTATGAAGGAGAGTATACGTTGAGCCAGATCGAGGGAGAAAATGTAGTTATCCGCTTCTTACCGCGAAAATCTAGTTGCGGCAATGGCGAACTTATTGCCGCTTTTAACACTCTTCTGAAAATCGATGGCGATCAGTTGTTGCTCAACCAGGTCATCTTTAAAAATATACCCGCCAACGAATTTGCAGCACGTATGGCCCCGTTGAGCTTGCAAAAAGGTTGCTTTAAAAAAGGCAATGTCAAAATTTTCTCACCATCAGGAGAGCAGATATGAAATGGCTGACAGCATTCACTTTGATTCTTTCCTCGATGGCTTTACCAGCTTGTCAGCAAGACGAATCTTCTTCCGATCTGCATATCGTCGGTGGCAGAAAGGTGCAATCGGGTAGCCTTGCCGCTAATAGCACGGTTGCTTTGACCAATGGCGATCAGCAAACCTTGTGTACAGGAACATTGATCGCTCCCAATCTTGTCGTTTCTGCTGCTCACTGCATCGATGATAAGATCCCTGAAGAGATTCAGATTTTTTTTGGAACAAACGTTCGCGATCGTCATCCGACCATCATTCCCGTTTCTGCCATGGGAATGTATAAGCCAAGCGGCGCGAAACACTTTCCAAATTTTGATATCGCTTGGCTCAAACTTGCACAAGATGCTCCAAGCAGCCATACTCCCATAGAAATATTGCGCGATGCCTCGCGCTTGTCCGAAGCAAGCAAAATTTTGCTTGCTGGCTACGGTAAGACCGCTACCGTTTGTGATGATTGTGTCGGACAATTGCTGGAAGTCGAAACAAAATTTTCTCGCATCATTGATAATCATCGCTTCTTCAATCTCGTCGTATTCGGCCCTTTATTTGGCAAAGGTGCCTGTCACGGTGATTCCGGCGGCCCAGCATATGCTTTGGTCGACGACCGCTGGTATTTGATTGGTGCAACGAATGGCATGAGTCCTGTGATCAATCAAGGCATCGTCACCAGCAGAAATCGCTGCGAAGAGGGGGAATCGATTTATACCCTTGTTGGTGACTATTTCGGATGGATTGAAGAGGAATCGGGAATCAGCTTGCAAAATGATTCGAGCCACAATCGAGTTGCCTTGCCACGTCGCAGCCTCGCTCCACTCGATAGTCAGCCTAATAGCTGGTCGGAATGGGTTCGGTTTGACAATCATTGGCATCCCGGCTGGTACACCACAGATAGGCTACTTGAACGTTTTGTTTTTCAAAATAATCCGGATGATCGCTATGCCGCATATATGAACCCCGAACTTACCCAGGAAAATGTCGATCGTCTGACTGAACTTCGTTTGGATGGAACGCCTTTTTCTTTTGCCCTTTTGACTTATCGAAACGAGCAGATTTCCAACATCGAGCCGCTTAGTATCTTGACCGAACTCACCGAGCTCGAACTGGAGAATCAGCAAATCTCTGACTTTTCGCCATTACAATCCCTAAAAAAATTACGCCGTTTGAAAATCAAAAGTAACTTTGATTTTCTTGACGAACGAAGCCCCATTGACTTCGATGGCAGTTTTTTAAATGGTCTTGATTTGGAATTTCTGGAAATTGATACGCATGGCCTTGGTCGCCCGAACTTACAGCAGGTGGTCTGGAGCCGCCTTGAGAGCTTAAAAGAACTCACGCTCAAAGGCATCGGCACAGATTTGGGATCACTGGAGTCTCTTGCTGATTTGAGTCAATTGAAAGTTTTGGATTTAAGTAAGAACGATCTATCAAACATCGCTTCGCTCCAAGGCCTCGATCAAATTGAAGTCTTAAACCTAAGCCATAATCCACGGCTACAACTTGAGAGCTTACCCTTTCATCGTTTACGGCAAGTCAAAAAATTATCGATTGAGTCAGCGAACTTAGTGGATATTCATACTCTTGCGAAACTTAACAACTTAGAAGAATTGTATTTAAACAATAACCAAATTGTCGACATTGATATCCTATCGACATTGCCAAATTTGAAAAGACTTGAACTGAATCAAAATAGAATCAACGATATTAAGGTCCTCGCCTCACTGACAAATTTGGAATATGTTAGTGCAAGGGACAATCCGATTGAAGAGGGACAAACTTGTCCCGATCATGCGATATGTGAATATCCTGTTCCTTCTCCGAACTCTCTTTTGGAGGCTTGCGAACTCGCTTTTAACTTACACGCCGAAGGCAGAACAGAATATTGGCTCGAATATTTGTTGATGGTTAAACTTTTAGACCAAGTTGGGCATGATCCGGCGATCTCATCCGCTGCTGTCTGTCCAGAAGCCGTCACAAAGATGCAGGGAATAAAAAATTTAAGTTTAGTTGGGTCGAATTTCGGTCTTGAAAAATTTAAAATCCGTAACATCGCCTTGCTGAGCCAATTGACCAGCCTTGAAAAACTTGATCTCAGCTACAATCTCATTGAGGACTTTAAAAGCATAAGCAAGTTGCCATCACTAAAGGAGTTGAACCTAAGTGCGAATCGCTTGACGGCTCTGACAGGCATCGAAGAATTGCCTCTTCTTGAAACTCTCCATATCGGTTCCAACCCCTTTCTCAGCCTGGCCGGCTTGGAAAGCTCCAGCCTACGCTCATTGGATTTGAGCTTGCGACCATATACCGGCCAAGAAACAGAGCCTATGTCATTAGAAGGAATTGGTGAGCTTCCGCGACTAAAAAGTCTGAAAATTGACAATCGAAGCATCATAGCCTTGAGTCCACTGTCTCATCTGCAAAGTTTGGAGCGGATTGAGCTGCGTTACAATAAAGTGGAAGACTTATCCAGCTTGTGGGATTTGAATTCACTGCATGAGTTACGCTCCTTTGGCAATCCGCTCAAAGAAAAGGCATGTCGTCTGCAACGCTCGGATGGCTTCTGTTGGTTTGACCTCCAAAGAGTCGCTGCGGGAGATGAAATTGACAATACCGGCAGGGTGATTGCAAAGCCTGCAGTAGACGTCTTACCTGATTTAAAATTACCTGAAATTTCTCGGTCTAATCATTACATTACGGGCGCTGACAAGAGTGTCTACGAGTACTAGTCAGTGAGAAGTGGCCTAGTTTGGCAAATAGGCTGCTTCTCACACCCATAACTATTCGAGCGAAAACTTATAAAGTTTGTTATCAGGAAAGCCTAACCAATAACCGCTTCCCCAATATAACGAGCCGTCAACAATCGATGGTGCCGAATTAATGGAACCATCGGTTTTGTACGACCAGAGAATCTCGCCCGTCTCACCACTTAAAGCATACATATGACCATCCAGAGAACCCGCATAAACAATGTCATTGGCAACAGTCATGGGCCCCATTGCCAAAGCGAAAAATCCTAAAGCTAAATCTTTACCAAAATGGTGATGATCGATTCCACCTCCTGAGATTGGTTTGTTGCTACCTGGTACTGGCGTTTGCCATAGTATCTCGCCCGTTACCACATCCAGAGCCGCCCACAAGCCACCTTTTGCTGTTTGTCCCTCATAGATACCAGCTTGTAATTGAAACTCTTTATGCTCAGCATTGGTAATTTGGGCATAGATTCGCTTGCCGTCAGTAGCTGAACCAAACTCATGACCTCCTAAGAGGCCATATGGTCCGACTTCAGTTGCCCAGATGACTTTACCATTCTGTTCAGGATCAAATGCCCAGAACATACCCGTCTTCTGCCCCGCAACCAACAGGTCTTTGGTTTCTCCATTGATCGTGACATCTTTGATCAGCATAGGAGCCTGACCAAAGTCATAGTCACCACCTTTCGGCCTAGGACAAGCTAGTTTCTGCGGAATCGGCAGATAGGGAATAAAATCCGCTAAACATGCAAAGTTCCAGGCATCATATCGCATGACTTTTTGCGACCAGCGAACTGCACCGGTTTTCATATCAAGAGCTAAAATCGCATTAAAATAGTTGTCTGCCGGATCGAATTTTTCATAACAAGCTTCTTCTTGGATCGAATCATTTTCACTTTCTCTAAGACATTGCTTAAGTGCGGACGGCACATCATAGTTATTGCCAGTCGCAATATAGACGAGTCCTCTTTCCGTATCAATTGACGGTGAACTCCCCCAGACTGAGCCACCGGAAAAAAGATCCGTTTGTCCATAGTTTTCCGGAATGGTATAAGTCTTCCAAAGAATCTCACCGCTGCGAGCATCGAGCGCCAGCATACTACCCCGAAAATTACAGCAGCTATAAGCCGGCCCAAGGATGCCGGGGATCGTTAGTTCAAGTGATGAAACGCCAACATAGACAAGCCCATCATGGACCACAGGAGATTGCGTAATCTGTGCCGCAAAATGATCCTCAACGACCGTCTTCCACACCAATTCACCATTAAAACGATTGATCCCGTACATGGCAGCGCGAGAACCACGGAATCCTTGAGCGATGGTACCAGCATGAACAGCATCACCTATAATGATAAGATCATCAAAAATGGCCGGACTGCTGCGGGAGACCACATTGGCCCGGTTCTCACTATATTGATAGATGCTACGTTCCCATAATGTTTTGCCGGTATTTCGATCGATTGCATAGAGCCATCCACCATCTTTCTCAGGATGAATGACACTTTTGACCGACAATAGCGGGTAGTCGGTGGTATAGAGCCAATTGTCTTTGATGCTTGGATAAACATAGACATTCGATCTAGCCTCCCAAACCCACTCTGCTTTAAGATTCTTAATATTATCTTTATTAATAGCAGTTTCTGAACTCGGAAATTTACTGTTATTGATATCGTGTCCCCAAAATAGCCATTCTCCTTCATTGGCCTCTGCCGATGGAATAAAATTGACCAGAGATAGCAGAATGATGACTAAAAATGGAGCTAAATTGTGTCGTTTTCCAGTGCATTGATGCATTTTTATACCCATACTTGTTTCATTAGTTCGGCGGATAAAGTTTGAAGTATTCTAAAATTAGAATTTGAAATCTCTTACGAATCATTTAATTCGCACTCAAATTTTATAGGTCAAGATTTATAAAAATTTCAATATGCAGGTGAGGCTAGTGTAAATACTCCAGAAGGCATGAATGTAACAAAATAATTGTATCTGACATAGCTCAATGTTTTCGTTACGCAGGATTTATGAAAATCTTAGCAATCTTTTTGTAAAATAAGATTTAGACCTATAGATTGGAGTAGAGCGTGCAACAAATGCTTATTAGACCATGGTATGAAGAGTGGCGCACAGAAATTGAAAATTATCTGCTGGAAAGAATCGATACTTCGATGTTTATCCTGAACAATCTTGAAAATTACGGCCCCTATCTCAACGAGCATCCAAATTCTGGCAACATTAAGGTAATATATTCACCAGATGGCGTTTTGGGGGTGTTTTGTTTAACTCGCCGCGGAAATATTTTAGCTAATATCAGGTCTGATATACTAGATGGATACCTAGTGGACGCCATCCTAGATGAATTGGTAAGTGAACCTGTATCGATAAAAGGGATACTTGGCAACTGGGATGCGGTTTCGTCTATTGCCAACGCCAAGGTTTATAGTGGCATTTGGTCAAAAATTGGCTACATAAGCAAAGAACCTAGCTATTCCTTAGATAGACTCAGTAACGATCTTGAAACTGGTGATGGTATTCGCCTCCTAAACGAGAACGACTACCATGAATGGCGAAATTTGAGAATAGCTTATCTTCAGGAGACGGGTTTGTCTCAAGACCTTAGCGAAAGTGATTTTAAAGAAATCTATCAAACTCAAGCGCAGGCCCAGATGCATTGGGGCTTATTTGAAGATAATACTTTGATTTCAATCACTAATATGAATTCCCGATATAAAAATATCGGACAAGTCGGAGGTGTCTACACAATCCCTGAATTTCGCTCCAGAGGTCTCGCAAAAAAGGTCGTGAGGCATCAACTTGCAGACATGAAGAGAGTTCATGGCTTAGACCGAGCAATTCTATTTACTGGAGAAGATAATATTCCAGCTCAAAAGGTCTACCAACGCCTGGGATTTACACCTCAAGGTATTTTTGGGATTGTTTTTTCTGCTTGATGCCATCATTAATAATTTAGAAGCCGCTGTAGTAAGAATTTTGCGAGGTTTTTATGATATCCAATTTCTTTGCAGTATGGACCATCACATGTTTGGTATTTTTCTTAGGCTGTAACAATGAGGAAACAGTAACGACAGATGATAAATCATCCAATTTACCGAAAACCCCAGTCGCACATGACCAGAGCTGTAACCAAGCGAACCAGACTATAAATTCCATCAGTGAATCGGTAGCCCTTATCAATAGACTCCCCAAGCCTGTCACCTTACCTTGTTTTTTATCATCTCTCCAACGACCACTTTCTATCATAGCGACCGATAGCGAACTCAGTGTTCAGCCTGCCATTAGCCGCTCGCAGCCACGTATTTTTCTCGTTTCAGCAAGTTTAATATTTTCCGTAGTCCCTGGAGACCCCATTTTGGAGTTCGGTGAGATTTTTGATGATCAAATGTCGATCAAAGGCGAAATTGTCTTTCCTCTTACAGAAGAAATTGCTGAAAATTTACCATTTGTTAATACTGGCGCTATTTTTAATGATGCGAAACGCTGCGGCAATGCATGTCATCCAAGTATTGTTGAACTGGAAAATATTGGCGGCGAAATAAAATACGCCTCGCAAATGGTTCGCCCGAATCCAGACAGCATCATCCCTCTTGAAGAACTTGAGCAGTACTCTGAGAATTGCCTCGATAGCAACGAGCAAGCTTGTCAGCTATATCAATCAATTTTCACTCATGGTGAACTCATACCCTATGAGTTTGACGAAAGTCTGCCGTTTTTCTAAAACTGCATGGTATTATTAGGGAATCGTGCTCTGCTAGATCGGGTTTCCGAGCAGTCAGGATTCATCACAGAGGTGTGAATGAAAAAACCAACAGATCACGAACAGCAAAAAGATATCAATCAGGAAGAGCCACTGATAGTTCCCATTACTGATGAGCTTGATCTACACACTTTTCAGCCAAAAGATCTAAAATACCTTATTCCAGATTACATCGATGCTTGCCTCGAAAAGGGCATATTTTCAGTACGAATTATTCATGGCAAAGGAAAAGGCCATCTCTTACGATCCGTGCACGCTTTACTTAAAAAAAATCCCAATGTAGAAAGTTTCCGCTTAGGCAATGAAACAAGTGGCAGTTGGGGGGCGACCCTAGTAGAAATATGCTCAGGAAAAAATAACAAGTCAGACTTGTAGTTAACGGGCCTCTGGGGCATTTGCCTTTGTGGATTTAGCTTATAATATAGCAATAAAGGATCATGCTTTGGACTTCTATTTCGGTATGAAAACGATTCCCAGTTTTGCTCACCTGAAAAAACATCGCGATGTCGGCCAGCACGCCAGGTGTCGCACAGGATTCAGCAGCCATGGTAAATTTCCACTTGCGGTAGTCTTTTTCTAGCTTGCTTTGCAAGCAAACAGTGACAGGATGAGGTAGATCTTCAGCTTTACGCAAAAAATCCATATAACCCTCTTCATATCGCGGCTGTGAGTCAAACGCCTGACTTAAACGTCGAGCAATAACCTCAGGATGACTCCCCCTCGTTAGTTCTATTAAAGCTTGCCAAAAGGCACATGGATCAAGAGTCGATGGCGGTATACTATCTGTTTCTAACGGCTTTCGCATGACTGCTGGCTGAAATGAAGATTCAACGTTTTCATCAGGAGATGTGCCTTCTCTAATGACGAACGCCCCGGTGATTGCGATGACCGCTACTAACAGGACTAAGACGATCCATCCGGCTTTTATTTATTTGACCTCTCAGGAGTCGCTGAGCTTTGAGTCAAAGCATTTATTGACAAATGACTCATTTGTTAAGCTAATAATACTTCAACTGTGATCATTTCTCATCTGATAAGCTCATTAGCCTTACTGTGAATATTCCGTGGTATATGAACACAAATACTGCAAACGCTGTTGATGCTTGATTTCAACCCTGCTTTCTTGTAACGAAGAGAAACAATTCCTATAAAGACAAAGATGTTAAAGATAGCCACCAGAACACCCACGGTAACGCTGATGTGAGGAACAAAATTTTCGTCTGATAGACTATTGTCTCCAGTAATGGACCGTAAAACTAACAAGCAAAAAGTAAATGTCGAAACGAATGTCCCCAACGTGAACTGAACTGATCTATCACGAAGAAAATTTCGTAGTAGTCGAGGTCCATATTGCTGGGAAGCAAGTGACAGGGTAACAATGGTGACAGAGAACGTCACACCCGCAACTGTAATAATAGTTCCAGCAATAGTGCTCAGAACTTCCCTCGCTCCGCCGTGACCACCAGCAAAATAGAGCATCCACGACGGAAAATCTTCAGCTTTGATTCGATAATCAATCTGAAGGCTAAAATAAACAAGCAGTATGCTGATCATGACCATAAGAGACGGTGTAAACCAATATGATGAATGGATTTGGTCCCAGACCATACGCCCCTTTTTCGTCATCAGTCATTTCCTCTTGAAGCAAGATCGATCGTCCCTATTAAAGTGATTCCCTAGTATCAGCATGTCAACTCGTTGGGACTATCTATTTACAAGTCAAGTGCTAAAGGGAACTTTCATTTTACTTGTACACAAATATGCTAGTGAGATGAATGGGCGATATTAAGGTGTGGAGCTACCTACCCACCCCCTCCCGGTCTAAAATTTGCCGCACCCAAATGATTGAGTCGAAATAAACCCATGTCTTGGAACATGGGCGTCATTCATGTTTTTGGTTCGGATGAGCGTCGACTCCAAGACGGGCACAGTCAAGCACTGTCTCGTCCCTTGCCGACTTATTCGTCTTCTAAAAGTTAGCTCATGCACTGACCAATCAATCTAGCAAATCAGCTAACCAAACTTCCTTTTCGATGCCTGATGCATGCTGTCTGCCGCCAATCTGGATTCAGTCGGCATTTTTAGCAGATCATACCAGAATTGTTTCGCATCCGGGTCATCCCGGACCTTAAATGTTGTCTGATCGAGGTGATAGCATTGAAATCGTTTTTTTAAGGTTTCCGGTAGTTTTTGAAAAACCATGTCCTGGACTATGACAATACTTGTACCTACTGTCAATTTGTCTTGAAGCTGCCGTCGCATGTTCTCGTAGCGGGTGGCTAACACGATCGCCATACCATATAAATCATATTGCATGATACCGGAGCGAGGAAAGTAGCCGCCCACAGACCCGCCGGCAATCCCAATACCTAGACCATAAGGAATATGTTGTAAATGTCGTCGCGCACTTTGCCAAAATAATTGAACGACCTGATCAACAAAATAGACCGCGACTTCCGCTTGATTGACATCACAAGATAAGGGGAACCCGATGGAACAAATAAAACCATCCCCCATTTCCTTCACCCGGAACAATCGAACCTTTTCATGACCAATTGTGAGCCCTTCATTCATCAGGTGTTGGCAATTGACAAAGAAGTCTTCAAAAAAAACATGATGTTTATGAGGATCTATTTTCGTACTTTGAATGATATCAAAACAAAGGACGACTGCCTCGGCTTGCTCAATAGGCATAGTATCTTCTAGAAACCGCCCTCCCCGCATCATTTCAAGTTGTTCGGGATAGACGAGCTTTTGCAGCTGCCTAAAACTATGCTCTTTTTCTTCACTCATCTGCAATTGTTTGCGATAAATTTCCCGCATACTGATAAATCCAAACAAAAGCATTTCCAGGACCATACTCGCCCAACTTAAATTCAGACCGATCAGGGGGTGAATTCCAAGGATAAGCACCGAGCTTATTGCAATACCAACGACATACACAGACCAGGAAAACAATCCCTTCTTAGCATTATCAATCCCCCTGTAAACCGCATAGACAAAGACTGAGGTGATGAGAATACAATAGAGCAAGATAAGAAAGCTTTGCAGTTTGAAGTTGGAAACTTCAAGAATAATTAATAAAAGAAGAAAGGCAATGCCGCTGACGCCAAAGGCTGCAAGAATGCGATAAATGACTGGCGACCAGCGAGGAAGCTGCAAAAAATGATTGATGAACAAAAGTGTTGCGACCATATCATAGGCCATGCTTAAATTGACAATATCAACATATTCAAGGCCTGCAAACTGGGTAATGTCAAAACCAGTAATAACTAATATATTTGATGATAACAAGACAAAAATGACAGTTGAGCTCGTATATAGAGCATAAAATACAAAAAGCAGGTTGCGAAGCATAACTGCTACGGTTAAAGATCCCAGAGTAATTAACGTTGCAAATGCTAACATGCTGGTTGCAAAAAAAAGCTGTTGCTGGGTAACATTTGCAACTTTTTCTTCCGTGCCAAACCACAAAGAAACTCTGTTGGTCGGCATTTTTAGATAAATTACATTCCTTCCTGGGTGAAGGTTTAGGGAAAAATGGGGATAGAATCCAGACCCACCATGTTGAAAGCCTGTCACCATTTTTTGATAATCCGCTCCCTGGATATGATACAGTTCCCAGAAAAGACCTATGTTAAAAGCGATCAACAGGGTTCGTAGACGGTGCTCAGGAAGTGGATTATTCACGACAAGCCTAACCCAATAGATATCCTGCTTGTTTCTTGGCAGCAACAAACGATCAGTGTTGTGCTTGACGAAGGAGTGGTCCAGTTTTCCCGAAAGAAAATCCTTGATGCTGGTATCCGGAGAACAATCGCAATATTCCACATAGCGGCCAATTAATGTGGCTTCTCCAACAGCATCAAGGGGCAAGACAGACGCTTGTGCCATACTATTTAGAAAAATAACGATAGTTAGAGTTAGGCCGTACTTCATATTGTCTAATTCCTCACATTGCTTTCGGAACTTGCCTCCTAAAGATAAAGCTTGGGACCCACTGCTTTCGCTCAGAACGCGTCATTCTATTGATAATATAGACTAATTTCTTGGTTCGAGGTGATTGACGAGGCGACACCTACACAAGCCTTAGCGCTTTTCCCCAAGTTCATCCCAAGTAGCGCAAAAGCTTCGACAATTCGTCTATCAAGCTCACAAGTCGCTACGACTTACATTTTCAAAATCCGAATTTAAGAAGCTTAGACTTAAATATCCATATATTACTGATATCATGTTGTTATTTCTTGGTATTAAAAGATTTTACATATCTCTTTTATTTTGATAGATCGACCGAGTAGCTGTCCCAAGACTTACCAAAACGTGGTATTAACAAGGATTCGGGAACGCTAGATGAGCAGCCAAATATTTATCATGAGGTAGTGATGCACATTCATCCATCAGAATCCGCGCGATTCATCCTGGACAGGACTCCTGGCTTCAAAGCAAAAATCGGTCTCATTTTGGGTTCGGGTTTAAGTGGTCTGGCTGCTGAAATCCGTGAAGCGAAAGTTTTTTCTTACTCTGAGATTCCAGGCTTTCCGAAAAGTACCGTTGTTGGACATCCTGGGAAATTGATCCTAGGTAACTTGGCTGGCATGCCAATAGCTTGCATGCAGGGACGCATCCATCCCTACGAGGGAGTGCCCTATGACAGTTTTAAAACGATCATTAGGACTTTCAAATTAATCGGCTGCGAAATTTTAATATTGACCAACGCTGCTGGATCTCTGCAAGAAAATTTTGAACCAGGCAGCTTGATGCTTATCAACGATCATATCAATCTCCATTATGGCAATCCATTGATTGGTCCAAATGACGAAGAATTCGGTTCCCGCTTTTTTCCGATGGATAATGCTTATGATGAAAATTTACGTATTCGTTTTCAGCAGATCGCAAAAAATCTACAAATCCATTTGAACGAAGGTGTTTATTTAGGAACCCCTGGCCCCAATTTTGAAACACCAGCAGAAATAAGAGCCTATAAGCAATTGGGGGGCGATGCGATCGGCATGTCTACCGTCCCTGAAGTTCTCGTAGCTCGCCACTGTGGCCTTAGAGTTGCAGCAGTTGCTGCAATTACCAACTATGGTGCTGGTATGAGTGCTGAAAAAATTACTCATGAGCATACTTTACACTATAGTCATCTGGTGTCCGCTGACATGGGTCAGCTTATTTGTGGGGTGGTCGGGTCCTTAAAACAGGAACCGTGTTAAAAAAAGCGATTCTGACTATTTTCAAAGCCTGCTATTTCCTAACAATTTCAAATTGACCTTCGACGTTCTGGTCATCAAGCGCGACCCAAATGCGAAACCTTGTATCCTGTTGATCGACAAAGCTAATCACCTCCTCAAATTCCTGATCTGTGAGGGGCAAGCTAAATTAATATCCCTTCCCAGGTATCTTCAAAGCTTGGTGATGAGCCTGAAGGAATATTTTTTTGATCAATGGCAAATGACTGGTCTCGATCAGGGATATGACCCGCTTCTGCGAAAATGGTTTCCTCATCTGAGCTAATGTTTTCTTCGCTTCGTTGTGCCTTTGCTATTGTCTTGTCTTTGTTTCTATCTCTATTCGCCTTTCTCTCGCCGTGGCTTTCCTGGCTTGAAGGAGCATTTTTTTTATATTTTTCTTGTTCTGGGCTAGGATGGTATTCCTGTTGCATAATATCCCCCCGGGATTTTGTCATGGTTTGTCTGAGCGCATTTTACGCAAATCTCCCTTCCCCTATTTTGCAAAAGAAATGCCATGATATTTTTGAAGGAGGCATGAATGCAGGAATCATGGCTCTCGGGCTTATTACCCAAGAGCCATGAAAACAGATTTTCCATACGATGAATGTATTGATTTTGGATCAATTGATCCTAAGGAAATGTAGACGGTCAGTCACATCTAGCCTGAGGAACGGCGAGCCTAGCCCGCCAATCACTGAAAAAGCCGTCATTAGCATAAATATCACCATTAATGCTATTTAGACTAGTTAAGCCGCACATCGTTGTCGGTCCATTCAAGATATTAAATGCGTTTCCAGTATTCGAATTACGCCGATAACCGATGCGGTAGAGATTCTCCAGGCCTTCGAAGTTAGAAATATTCGGGTTGTTCTGAATCGTTAAGCTTAGGCCGACTTCTCGCAATGGTCGAAGGAAGTTGAGATTACTGATCGATTGCTGATTATTAATCCGCAAGTTTCCTGGGATACTTGTAATATTTGCAAAAAACGTTTCCAGACCGGTCACCGAACCCATACCCACAAGTTCAAACGAACCCGTTAATGTACTTGGACTGAGCGACGACAAATCATTGATAGGAATTGAACCAGCAATATAAACATCACCCAAAGTTTTCACCTTGCTAAGAAATTGCAGGTCTGAATTGCTTATCTGCGCACCATAATAAATCTTCAAACTGCCTAAAGTCTGAAGATTTCCCAATGGACTTAAATCACGTATATTTTCATTGCCGCCAGCGCCAAAGCTAAAATCAGTCGCATCAAGTTCCACTAGATTGTTTAAGCCGTTGAGGGTTATCAGCGACTTACCAAGCTTGTCCATCTTTAGTTTGTTAAGATTTTGGAGACCATTAAAGCTAGTGATAGGAGCTTGATCGTGAATTCCAAGCTTGCCTATTTTTTGGATGGAGCTCAGCTGGCTAAAATCCGAAGGTCCAGCGATATTCCCGACGTAGAAGAAGCCGACCACCTCTTCGAGTTTTGCCAAAGCCTCGAACGAAGCCAAATTCTTATTGCTATCGTCTTGAAAAATCAGATCGCCACCAACATATTTGAGATTCTCAAGTCCGTTCAAGCTCGTTAACGAGCTGGACTGGAACAAAAAATTTCCTCTCACTGTTTGCAAATACCTCAATGGACTTAAATCAGTAATATCTTCTCCATTAAAGCTGACGTTTCCAGTGATGGTTGTAAAACACGTTGCAAGCTCCGCCACGTCCGCATTATTTTTCGCCTCGTATGTTCCTCCACAAATAGCAGGCTCAGGCTCACAGACAAGCATGGAGTCGATCACTTCCTCGGGATCAAGAGCATTATTCATCTCTCCTTGATCAAGTCCCCAGCTCAGCCTTTTGCCACCAAAGACGCATTCGGAATCAATCCCTGGGTTGATGGATTCGGACTTCAGCAGCATATAATCGCCATCCCTGCCATCATTACCAGACTCTCCATGACATAGATAGCCAACCAGCTCATCACCCTGGTAAATCGCGAGTCCACCATTCGGGCAATTTTCTCCGGGCTTTTCTGCTTTGGTGCTCATGTTCACATCATTGATCTGAGCAATCTGTTTGGATTCATCAGCCTGATTGCAAATCAAAAGTTCATGCAGTACCTCCAGGAATTCTTCTGGATTTTCTGCACTACCACTTGCAATCCCTGTTTTAATCACCTGCCCGCCATGGGGGCATTGCTCATTTGGTTCCACAGGAGACGAAACCGATATCGTTTTATTAGCCATCGCATTTGCTGAATCAATAATCTGCTGGCTGCCACTACGTCCGGACTTAGAGCTACCGCACGATATACAGAGGAAAAGTAATACGATCAATTTTAGCGAAAGGCGTTTATCTTGAATCTTCATTATGCTTTTCCCCTTTGATGTATGCCATCACTGTGTCGGAGATGACATCATTGAGCGAGCGAGTCAATTTTTGACATCCCGAAAACGGCCTTCTATCGGCTCGGGGGTAGGCAAGCTGTAGCAAGTGACGAAAAAAAATTTTTAGCTAATGTATATAGTCACTTATACAAGCTGTTTTGGATTTAATTATGACAGGATATGCTTGGCGCTGCAGGAAATTGATGTTTTACTAGATGAAGATATCATTCCACCACTGCTGATTCAGCAATACTAAATGCCGGTGAAATGGAATCGTCTCCTCCACAAATATGCGAAATCTACCAATTCATGTTAGATGATTTTGCTCATTTCCGCTTCCACATCACCCTTCCCGATGACATTGTGGTTTCATTGGATTCAGAAGGCGGCAAAAAGGATGAATCTAGCTATTTCAAATCGGTTTCACAATCAATTCTCACAACCGGATGATCATAAGCCAAAAACACAATGATATATGTGGATTGGCGATGCTTTTTTTCCGACGATCAAGAGCGATAGATCAGCAATTTATAATGTATCTCGATGTCTGTTAAATTATTGCTTCCTGCTAACAGAATAACTATTTTTTTCAATTGACTGATTATCAAAATATTCTCGCCCCAGTAAGATCGACCTCAAGATATTCTTGAATCTCACTATTCCAGTTTACACTGCCGCTACCCAGTCGAGATTTCCATCAGTGATATCCAACAAAAGGGTGTGGAATAAGCGATAGCCAGGCCCTTGTTTCTCACTCACTACAATCTACGGTAGCTGAACGGATCATTCCGCCTTTTTAAAAAGCTCACCAATCGAACCTCGTTGCCCGAAGTAGCTTTTATAAACAGGGGCAATAGCAACAAAATCGTCTTGTTCTTGCAATATGGCGGAGAGTTTTTCTAGATTATAGTAGGGCACTTTATCATAAATATGATGTTCGAGATGGAAGCCAACGTTATGTGGAATTAGAAAAACTTTCTCTAGTAACGAACCAGCAACTGAACGTGAGTTAATGAGCCTGTTGCTACGCTCTTCAGGGCTGCGGCCCTCAAAACTGTAATGTTCCATCATGGCCCGCAGCACATTGCAAGGATATGCAACCATTCCTAATGGCGCAACCCATAGTGAAAAGAAATAAAGTATCGGTGTCCATTGCCCTGCAAATAAACCATAGACTAGTAAGCTAATCAGACTTAAATTTATCCAAAGCTCGCCACCCAAATAGCTAGCTTTTGGGTTTGCCTGATGCCAGGCTCTTTGGAATTTCATCGACTCAATGAATCCATAGCCCAGTAAAAATTTGGCAATTAACTTTATATAAAAGCTTTTTGGAGCTGGTAGATCATGCCAGTCTTTCAAAAAATTCCAATCAGGATCTTGTTCTTCATTCATATGCAAGTGATGCTTCATATGAACGTATTTATAGTTCTCAAAGCTTATCCCTATAGGCCAAGCTAAGAACCATTTAGCAATCCGATTGTTCCATTTCCGGTTCCTAATAATATTGCCATGTGCTCCTTCATGCATGAGAATGGCTAAAGCATGCTGACGAGTCCCGATAATTAGCATAGCAACTGGTAGGAGCCAGAAATTTTCCAACAGAAGCCACAATGATATTGCTGTTAATATAATCAACCAATTGGTAATTAGGGCTAAAAAAAATCTCCAAGGCCTTAAAACAAGAAGTTTTCTGATATCTTTTTGGATTGCATAGAAATAATTGGGAATCTCTTTCTTTCCAAGTCTCGGTAATAAAAATGCTTTCTTTTCATTCATTTTGCAGACCTTCCTGTTGAGTTAGAAGAGGGAAAGCAAGGTTTAAGCCAAATACTTATTGCTGTAATTCCAGATAGATACGAAAAAAACAAGCGCAAAAAAAACTGCTAAATGTCCATATTTAGAACAGTTTTATCTTACTTGGAGGCAAGCATGGAAAAGCGAGTTAACTGCCCCCTCATTGAAGCAGCATTTATTAATACTAGAGCAGTAAAAACCTAAGAATCGGAATAGACCCCCCACTCCAGCGATAGAGCTTTGTGGGGCGATTGAAGCCATTCGTAGTTAAGGCGAACAATATTTCTTTTCAACAAACTGCTACAGTACATGTTATAGACTCTTTGCCAATCTTCGTTTTTCGTACGTAAGAGGGTCCAAATAGTCGGGCCGAGCTAAGGTTTTTAGGTCATGTCTGTCATAATTCCACCAGACGATATTATGCCTTCTGGGACTTGCTACGAGGCCGCCTATGAGGGTATTATTTTGATCGCCATGCCAATCAAGGAAGGCATAATGTTTCGAATTACCTTTCTTTGCTTGGCAATGCAAATTTGCGATTTTAACAGGATAACGTAATCAATTAAGGAACTTGTAGTGACTGAACAAAAAGGGCTTAAGAAACCTGTTCAACTGAAAGCTGAAATGGCAGAATTTTGTGGTGAAAAAGAACTTCCCCGCACAGAGGTGACAAAAAAACTTTGGGATTATATCAAAGAGAATAAGCTACAAACCAAAACAGCAAATGGAAAGCCTGAAAATGCAGGAAAATTCATAGTTGCTGACTCTAAGTTGCTGAAAGTATTTAGAAATACTTATTCAACAAGTAAATCTGGCAAGGTAACTGATTTACGCCAAATGAATGAGGGCGACACAATTGACATGATGCAGATGGCTGCGGTTGTAAGTTGCAACGTTGAATAGTCAGATGTTTTTCCGAACTCTCAGTTGTCATCTCGACAGACGTCATCCTCCAAGAGGATGACGGTGAAAATCACTCAAAAGTCGTGTAAATCTTTGAAACCCTTTTAGCTAGGCCCCATTCGGGAATGCCGGAATCAAAGCGCAAGGCGAAGATAGACCGCTGTGTTTTAGCTGGAGCCGGAGCGTCTTGTTGATTCGACGCCAGCAATTCCGCCCAGTCAAAGCTCGGATTGGGATCGGAACGAAAAAAATTGATAGAAATCAACGGCATCATTCGCGGAATATTTCAGCTGCGATCAAAAAAGATCGTCAAACCAATTCACTCAGAAACTGAGCAGTGAAGCAATAAGGCCTCACTGCTCAGCTCAACTATAAATCTGATAGATTTTCTACAAATTCGACTTTAGCACCCCAAAAAAGCACGTGATGACTTTAGCTATAATTAAGAGGCTTTAGTAAACTGAATAAATATGGTTACCGAGATGTTCTAGCCAATCATATGACCTTTGCGTATATTTGATTGCTCGGTCTCCGCCACCACCGAAACCCAAGGAATCTCGCACATAGAAGACGCCTTTGCCACGGCAACCACCGCCTTCATATAGAGATCTTCGGACTTTACTTTGATAGGTTCTAAATTGGCTACTACTGGCTGTCCTGTTCATAAACTGCTTAACCCAACCACAGTCTTTCTCAACATGATCGTTATAGCCAACAACGACAACTACATGCCAATATCCAAAGTGATTATAAGTTACTAAAACAGGTCTGTCTTTCCGCAATTCTTCTTTGACCCTTTCCACATGCCTGCTATTTAACACCCCAACATCCCATTTAGTTCCATCCGTAATACTAATGCCTCCATAAATGTTTGATATATTGGCTTTTGGTACTGCAACGCTGCTTCTTTTTGCGACTCTCCTGCTCCAGTTTCGCGTGGCATCATGTTTCGAATTTTCACTGTTCCAAAATGGAAAGTCACGGTTTAGTACCGCTTGACTGCTAGCATTATTAAAGCCCACTATTTTTCTGAGTCCCGTTATGCTGTCCCGATTCGCATAGGGAATATTCATAAGGTAGGCTTCGGAAATATCTGAGCTACCGTTGATACGATTATCAAACCACTGGCCTTTTCTATGTTTGGATTGATTCCATAAAATCTCCATGGCACCAGTTGCTGCCATATAATGACAGGAACCAGCAGCCTCTTGATTGGGTGATGGAATCACATATTTCAACAAATTGGTATGAGAACCAGACGACATGCCGTACGAAGATCGTTCTGTGAATTCGACCAAATAAAAATCAACAAGATAAACTGGCTCTGCATACGAGTCGTCATCTTCATTAGGATATTTAATAGTAAAATTTATATCACAAATATCATCGTAGTTTTGACTACATATAATAGCGCCGTTTTTTGTCGACCGACCTATTTCAATTTGATGGCTTTCCTGTTTCCAAAATATTTTATTTGCCTGAAAGCTGATATAACCGCTACTTCTATATATAGCCTCAAATGGCTTTGTCTCTGATGCACTACCATAATGAAAGCTAAGCTCATCCGCTTCACAGTCCAAATTATTGTCACAGGATCTGAGATAGATGGATTCCTTAATGGTAGAGGTGCCAGTCAACGCCATGAGATTTGAGTTCTCGTGGCTAAGATCCTGGCCACCACAACCCATCGCGCTTAGTAAAGTCGCAAATCCGATTGGCAAAAAATTTCTTTTCTTCATTCAAAATTCCCCTTATGTTTCCGATTTTTAATAAAACTCAAGCAAGTGGCTAGACCCACTGCCACACATTTCCTCGCTCTAACGAAGAAACTGAAATCATGCATTTTTGATAAATCAAGAAAGTATAGAGCAACAACGACTAGATAAGAGCTGCTACAAGCGCCTCAATTAACTAGGGTCCATCCGGAAATACCTTATTCTGCGTTATATCGGCGAAAATGAATCCTCATATATCTGAATACACTGCGGTTTATTTTCACCTCGCGCCTTGCCTAAGGCATTCCCGGATGGAACCTAACTAACGAGACCTAAGTCATGCCGAGAAATGTTTAGCAAAAAATGAAAACCGATTTTCTTCATGAATAAAACATGGTCTTTCTAAAAGGAATTTTTTTTTGGTGCAAGTTAAAAAAATGAGACTGGCTTAGAAATAAGTCAATCAACAGCAATTCATGCTTCTTGAAGCTTTATTTAATAGGATTTGATGAGAACACAGCGCCTTTTATTTTTTTATTTAATAAAACTATTTGCAATCGATTGTCTCTTTTCACGAACACCAAACTTATGAGCAGAGATCTAGCATATGAGTATTTTTACAGTGGATTCACCGTGCTTTTTCCTCTTTTACATCGTCGTCATTGTCTGATAGTCAGCTTATCTTAAATAGCAAGATCTAGTCCGGTAAAACTCGTCAAATGAAAAATCGGGAACATAGACCATGCAACAACATAGAACTTGGAGGAAAGCAAACTTAGTTCGCATTCCAATTTTTAAAATTCTAACTTGTGAAATGGAGAACTGAAATTTCTTTGAAAGTGAACTCTGAAGTGTGTTGACAGGTTAAAGAGACGCCAGTCGATTTTCGACGTGGTTAATCTTCAGGCTTGATTCTGCTGTCTGAAATAGCTATGAGCATAGTTAACGTTAAGTTTAAACTCGACGCAATTTATTGACACGCAACGAAATTTATAGAAACGATTTTTTCATGACCGATTCACATCATATAGTCAATGAATTGCCCTGCATCAGCCAAATCATGACTTTTAATCTAATGGAGATCGAAGCCCCATCTGGGCGAATAATTTTCGCCAGTCCAAATATCTCTGCCTTATTAGAGTATGAACAAGATGACCTCCTGCAAATGACCTGCTTGGAATTGGTCCATCCCGATGATTTTGCTCACTGTCAAAAAGTATTAATGACTTGTATAGGTAGACTTGACCAAAAAATCAATGTTTCCCTACGCTGGCTCAGTAAAAGCAGCAAAACGCATACTTTGCGAATTACCGGATTGGTTTTTCAAGAAGCTTTGGACAAAGCTGTATATAAAATACTTTCTCATGTCCGCATCATCCCAGCCTTACGTTTTAGAACTACTCGTCAGAAGAAAAAACATTCCCTTAGCCAGAAAAGGCCTTTCATTCCATCAGAAGTAATATCAACTGATCACGAATCTTGGCTTCGGCAAGCGCAGCGTGCTGGAAAAATAGGGACTTTTGATTGGAATATCAGGGAACAACTAGCCCAGGTATCTGAGACCTATTGTCAAATATTTGATCTGCCTGATGACCAGCAATGGGTGACGACCGAAGAATGGATAGCCAAGCTTCACCCGGAGGATCGTGAATCAGTTCTGCAAAACTTCGCCCAAATGAATCACGAATGTCTGAACTATGAGAGTGAATATCGCATTATTCTACCCAAGAGAGGCGTACGATGGGTATCTTATACAGGGGAACTGGAATGTGATGATGAGGGAAAGCCTCAGCGCATGCTGGGAGTGATAAGAGATATCACTGAAAGCAAGCATACCGATGAAGCTCTTTATAAACTGACAGAGCAAGCCACACAACGCGCCCGAGAAGCGGAAGAAAGGAAATGGATTTTAGACGCCATGATGGAGCAAATTCCCATTGCAGTCGTCATAGCTCAAGGACCGGAAGTCAATATATTAGCGATTAGCCCGTGGGGACGGGTGCTTTTCGATTATCCGATGGATCAAAACATACACGGGCCAATTGCAGACTTGCCAAATACCTGGAAATGCATGCGAAACGAAGGGGAGGCTGCAAGCAGTCTTAGTGATTTGCCCATTACCCGCGCCTGTCGCTTTGGCGAGGTATTTCAGGGAGAGGAATGGACTATCGTGCGTTCCGATGGCCTCAAGATACCTGTTTTATGTTCCGGAGGACCCATTTTTGACCCAACTGGTAATCTTTGGGGAGGAGTCGTTGCCTTTCAGGATTGTCGCGCACAAAAAAAGGCTCATGGCGCAATTCAAACTCTTAACACCCGACTGAAAGAGAAGGTGAACGAGTTGAAGACACTCCTGGACACACTACCTGTTGGTGTATGGATGGCTGATAAGGGTTGCCGGAAGATTATCGGAAATCGCTCCGGCTACGAGATGGCCGGATTGATTCCCGGTACCAATATTTCGCTCACGGCTCCTGCCGATGAGGAGCGAGTCAATTATAATTGTTACTATAAAGACCAATTACTTCCCTACGAGCAGTTGCCTATGCAATTGGTCGCAAAGACTGGTAAGCCCTTATATAACGTTGAATTTGATGCTGTGTTTGAGAGCGGTCGAAAAGTATCTGTTTACGGTAATGTCAGACCAATTCTCGATGAACAGGATGAAGTGCAAGGGGTCATAGCAGCTTTCACCGATATCGGCGAAAGAAAGCAAATGGAAAAAGCTTTGGAAGAACAAGCCAAAGCTTTACAGGATGCAGATCTAAAAAAAGATGAATTCCTTGCCATGTTAGCCCATGAATTAAGAAACCCCTTGGCAGCTTTGAAAAGCGCACGTGACCTGACAAAGAAACAAGGATTGGATCACAATAAGCTTAACTATGCCTATAAGGTATTCGATCGCCAGCTTGTCCAGCTTTCACGCATCATAGACGATCTACTCGATGTATCTAGCATCACTCATGGTAAGATTCGCTTGCGCAAGAAACTAGTCTCACTAACAAAAATCTTGAGTGATGTCATTCAGTCCAGCGAATCCATGATGGAAGTAAAAAGACATCGTTTTCGCTGTTCCATTCCAGAACAAGCTATTTGGGTTGAAGTTGATGAAGTCCGCTTGGAGCAAGTCCTAGTTAATATCTTGTCAAACGCATGCAAGTATACTCCAGATGGGGGTAAGGTTGATTTAACTGCGGAGCAAGTGGAACAGGAAATCGTGATAAGCATTCAGGATACCGGTATTGGGCTCTCAGCCGAACTACTGCCAAAAATATTTGACCTTTTTATCCAAGGTGACAAATCTCTGGATCGATCCCATGGTGGGCTTGGCATTGGGCTTACTTTGTCGAAAAAGCTCATTGAAATGCATGGAGGCAGCATGCATGCCCAGAGTGAGGGAGAAGGACGTGGCAGTAAATTTATGATCCGACTACCTTTAGCAAAAACAACTAATATGCCCGCCACCGACAAGAAAATGACGCCTTGGTCCTCAGGGAAGAGTCACTCTGTACGGATTCTAGTTGTCGATGATAATCCAGATATCGCTACACTCATTGGCGAAATTTTGGAAATGGCAGGACATGAGGTTTGTATCGCGCATGATGGTCCTTCTTGCTTGCAAAAACTCGATGTTTTTCACCCCAAAACGGTAATTCTCGATATCGGACTTCCTCATATGAATGGATATGAAGTGGTAAAAAAAATTAAAGAGGAAGGCAGGCATCAAAACCTTTGTATCATCGCCTTGTCCGGATACGGACAGCCGGAGGATATCGTAAAATCAAAAGAGATCGGTTTTCACCATCACCTAGTAAAACCAATCGATGAAGAAGTTCTGCTGGATATCGTGACAAGATCTGTGTCTTAAGCTCTCAAGCTGATCATTACTACATTCGTCATATTTTTCACCGAGAAGAAAATCGATGTTTTCGCTTTCTCACAAGTTTAAACGGAGAGCCAGCTAAGAATTCGGCCGCGGAAACGATATTGTCGCTGTATTAGTTGATTGCCCGAATATCATTCATTCCAATTTTTTTAAACTGACCTCGCTAACTGGGTATGGGCCAAAGGAGGCTGATTCTTCCTTTTGGTTGTTCAAGTCGCTCATTATGAAAGTAGGCATAGAGGAAGAGAAGATCCTGCAGCCTGTCAGGCCTTT
>JBMDZZ010000003.1:0-572386 GCA_048816425.1 Oligoflexus sp. FD111 | reverse complement strand
TGCGCATTAAATCGATTCGCCCCTTGATCAACGGCGTCTTTGCCCAGGGTCATGCAACCTACTTGTCCGTCGATACAGTGGTCGGTGGCAGTCAGGATCGCGCCCAGCAGGTAATCTCGACAGGTGGTGCGACCGGTACGATCCTGCTAGCCGACTGGGAAAAGGACAAATTGTCTTTCTCCTTTGATGTGATCGAGCCGGCAAACTGATAAACTGCCATTTGATCGAGCGGAGTTCTCCCTTAATCATTTCATAAGCCATAAAGAACTAGTTGTTGGGGCACGGTCCCAATGACTAGTTTCCAAGTTACCCGTTTTTCTTTATTGAAAAGACCGGTGCTGACAATCGCTTGTCGGTTTGGCAGTGGATTGAACGTTGACATTGACGAGTCTACTTAACAATATACAATCAGTTGATATAGCATACCTGTCATCACCGAGCAGGACGAGGTCCGGCCTTGCAAAGGTCGCCAACGGAGGAAATGGAGTTCATGCCTAAGGCAAATTCAAACTATACGGAAGATCAGATACGCTCACTTGATTGGCGGGAGCACATCCGCTTACGCCCCGGTATGTATATCGGCAAGCTTGGCGATGGTGCGGCTCCCGACGATGGCATCTATATCTTATTAAAGGAGGTTATTGACAATTCCATTGATGAATTTGTCATGGGTGCCGGGCAAAAAATAGATGTGGAATTGCATCAGGAGCGGGTACGGGTTCGTGATTACGGTCGGGGCATCCCCTTGGGTAAAGTGATCGACTGCGTTTCCCGCATCAATACCGGTGGTAAATATGATTCGGAAGCCTTTAAAAAGTCAGTCGGTCTAAATGGTGTTGGTACGAAGGCAGTCAATGCCCTGTCCACAGAATTCACCGTCTGCTCCTATCGTGACGGACGAGGGAAAATGGCGCGTTTTTCCCAAGGCGTCTTGATTGAAGAAAAGGATATCAAAAAAACATCCGAGCCGAATGGCACGGAAGTCAATTTTACACCCGATCCGGAAATTTTTAAAACCTATACCTTTCGCTTCCCTATTGTTGAGCAAATGATTTGGAACTACGCGTATTTGAATGCGGGTTTAAAATTATATCTCAATGAAAAAGAATATCTCTCCAAGAGGGGCTTGCTTGATCTTTTGGAAGATCGCACCGCCACCCAGGAAATTAAATACCCCATTATTTATTTGTCAGGAAAAGATATTGAAGTCGCCATTACCCATGGCGAGCAGTATGGGGAGGAGCATTATTCTTTTGTTAATGGTCAGCATACAAGTATGGGCGGCTCCCATCAAACCTCATTACGCGAAGGTGTGGTGAAAGCGATTCGTGAATTCTTCAAAAAAGATTATGATGCAGCCGATATCAGGTCTGGTTTGATTGCTGCGATTAGCGTCAAGGTTCAAGATCCAGTTTTTGAATCTCAGACAAAAACAAAGCTTGGCTCACAGACTGTTAGTCCCGATGGCCCCACGATTCGTAGTTGGATCGTCGACTTTTTGCGTAAAGAGTTAGATGATTACCTGCATAAGGCTCCGGAAATTGCCATTGCCTTGCAAAAAAAGATCATGCAGTCGGAGCGGGAACGCAAGGAAATGGCTGGAATCAAAAAGCTAGCCAATGAAAGAGCAAAAAAAGCTGCGGTTTATAATAAAAAGCTGCGTGATTGCCGCGTGCATTACAATCAAAAGAACAGTGCCGCGGAAGAGTCCACCATTTTCATCACTGAGGGCGATTCCGCAAGTGGATCACTGACCAAAGCCAGGGATGTGAAAACGCAAGCGGTGTTCAGCTTGCGCGGCAAACCTCTCAACAGTTTTGGTCTAACGAAAAAAGTTGTTTATGAAAATGAAGAGTTTAATCTTTTGCAGCATGCTCTAAACATTGAAGATGGTCTGGAGAATCTGCGTTACAATCGGATTGTGATCGCCACCGATGCCGATGTCGATGGCATGCATATTCGTTTGCTCATCATGACCTTTTTCCTGCAATATTTCCCTGAATTGGTGAGGGAAGGGCATGTCTTTATTTTGCAGACTCCCCTGTTTCGCGTGCGTAACAAAGAGCGAACTTATTACTGTTATTCCGAGCACGAAAAACGAGTTGCGGTCAAAAAGCTTGCCGGTAAACCGGAAATTACCCGTTTTAAAGGCTTGGGCGAAATCTCTCCGGATGAGTTCGGGCAGTTTATTGGTGAAAAAATACGCCTTGATCCTGTGCGTTTGTCACAGAAAACAGCCATTCAGGAAATGCTGCGGTATTTTATGGGTAAAAATTCGCTCGAACGACAAAAATTTATCATCGATAATTTGCGCACAGAAGAGCCCATTATGGATGAAGAGGTGCTGGCATGAACGGATATGAACCGATACCACAAGAGCCGTCGAACATGAATGGTGGCGGTGGCCATGGCTCTGCACCGGTTGAGAATATGTACCAGGATTGGTTCCTCGACTACGCTAGCTATGTGATTTTGGATCGAGCCGTGCCAAACGTCGAAGATGGCTTAAAACCGGTGCAACGCCGCATTCTGCATGCCATGTTTGAGTTGGAAGATGGGCGTTACAACAAGGCTGCCAATATCATCGGCCATACCATGCGCTATCATCCACACGGTGATATGGCGATTGAAGATGCTCTGGTAAAGATCGCCCAGAAAGACTTCCTAATTGATACCCAGGGAAACTGGGGCAACTTGCTGACAGGCGATCGCGCTGCTGCACCACGTTATATCGAGGCGAGGCTATCGCCTTTTGCCAAAGAGATTCTTTTTAACGAGAAAACTACGGAATGGCAGGCTTCTTATGATGGCCGCAATCGCGAGCCGGTCGCCTTACCTGTGAAGTTTCCGTTGCTACTTGCTTTAGGCGTCGAAGGAATCGCCGTTGGTCTTTCTACCCGCATCTTGCCGCATAACCCGGCCGAGCTGATCGATGCTTCAATCAATGTGCTACGCAATCGCGATTTTGAGATCTTTCCCGACTTTCAATCTGCTGGTGCTGCGGACTTTAGTCAGTACAAAGAGGGCATGCGTGGTGGTAAGGTTAAGATTCGCGCGAAAATAGAAGTTGTCGATCAGAAAACTCTAAAAATCACAGAACTACCCTTTGCTACCACGACATCGAGTTTGATTGACTCGATTATTGCTGCTAATGACAAGGGTAAGATTAAAATTAAAAAAGTCGAAGACAACACGAGTCATCAAGTCGAGATTACGATCTGCTTGCCAACCGGTGTTTCCCCTCTGGTAACGATTGATGCTCTGTATGCATTTACTGACTGTGAACTTAGCATCTCCCCCAATTGCTGTGTAATTGTCGAAGATAAACCAGTGTTTTGCAGTGTCAATGATCTGTTAAAGCAGTCGGCTTTAAAAACCAAGGAAATCCTTGGCCAGGAACTGCAAATTAAGCTGACTGAATTGCAGAATAAACTCCATTTCGCCTCGCTTGAGCTATTGTTTATCGAGAAAAAGATTTACCGGAAGATTGAAGGTGCGGAAAGCTGGGAGCAAGTCCTGGCGACGATCGAAAAAGGACTGCAAGCCTATGCAAGTGAATTTATCCGGGAGCTAACAACTGATGACATCGTGAAGCTTACCGAGATCAAGATCAAACGCATTTCAAAATTTGACCGAGATCGAGCGGATGAGGCGATACTGAAACTCAAAGATCAAATTGCCGAGATCGAGCAGAATTTGTCGCAACTGACCAAATACACCATTAACTATTATAAGCAGCTTAAGAAAACATACGGTAAAAACTGGTCACGCAAAACCACTATCAGCTCTTTTGAGCAGGTTGAAGCGAAACAGGTTGCAGTGGCGAACTTGAAGCTTTATGTCAATCGCAAGGACGGCTTTATTGGAACCGGTCTGAAAAAAGACGAATTTGTGACCGAATGCTCTGAGCTGGATGAGCTGATCGTCGTCTGCAAAGATGGCAAATTTGTGGTGACCAAAGTTTCCGATAAAAGTTTTGTCGGCAAAGGCATCATCCATGTTGCTGTTTTCCAGCGTGGTGATGAAAAACGTATCTACCATATGATTTATCAGGATGGGCGCGCGGGAGCGATCCTTGCCAAACGTTTTCCCATCACCTCCATTACCCGCGATCGGGAATATGATTTAACCAAGGCTGCTAAAGGTGGCCGGATCATACACTTTAGCGTCAACCCACAAGGTGAAAATGAAGTCGTTGAACTGACTTTAAAAGCTCCGAAGCGGGGGCAAGCTCCCTATCTGCATCTCGATTTCAGTGACTTGCCTATTCAAACGCGTAACGTCAAAGGCCAGCTCATCAGTAAAGAGCCGATTGACAAAGTGGAAATCATCGAACGCGAGGCCCCCAAGTTAGAAGAAGTCGAGCTGTGGTTTGATAAGGAACAAAGGCGCTTAAATACGGACCAACGTGGCCAAGCGCTAGGCAGCTTTTCCGGTGATGACCAGATTTGCGTGCTCTACCGTGATGGTTCGGTCGAACTCACTGGCTACAGTCTCGACACGTATTTTGATAAAGATATCCTTCATCTTGGCAAATTCCGTCCTGATACCGTCTTGACTTGTGTTTATTATCATGGCGAGAAAAAAGATTATTACGTCAAACGTTTTAGCTTGGACGAACTAAGTACTGGAAAACGAGAGGAGTTTATCAGTAGCGAGCCAGGTAGTCGCATGCTGATTTTAAGCTTCCATGCTGAGCCGGTGGTTGAGGTGACTTGTAAAAAAGGTCGTTCTGCTACGGCAGCAAAAGAAGTGGTCGAACTTGCCGAAATGGCGACAATCCGCAGTTTGAAGGCCATGGGCAATAAACTTTCGCGGCATACTGTGCAAACGGTAAAACTCCTCAAGAGCCAGGCAAAAGGCTAATTCTACCTTCATATCATCCTCTTCGTATGACCCTGGGTGCAATTACTCAGGGTCTATAACCATCCCAAGCAAATTGACTTGCGTGAATTTTGTTGCCAATTATGTTATTTTTTTGAATATAGAGCGGTGGCAAAAACATAAGCTTCAGCGTGAGGTCGGCAATGACAGCAAGTTTTGTGAGCTGGCAACGGGAGAGTCTACAATTTGCGAAATCTTATCCTTCCATGCCATTGGCTCGACGTGTCGCATTTGTAGAGCCCAAGTATTTTCAGATCGTATCGGCCTTAAATCCGCACATGCTCGATGAATCAGGTCAGCTAAACCAAATCGATTCCGTGCGCGCCTACCAGCAGTGGCAGGCCCTAACGGAGGTCTATCGCTCGCTTGGTCTGCAAATCGACATCCTCGAAGCTGAGCCAGACTGCCCGGACATGGTGTTTTGTGCGAATCAATCGTTGCCCTATCTCGATGAAGCTGGGCAGTCTTCCATCCTGATGAGTCATATGGCAAGTGACTGTCGGCAGCGTGAAGTGCAATCGATTGAAACACAGCTTGATTCCTTAGGCATCAAAACCACTCATCTGGGTATTCCTCGCAGTCAGGAAACGATTTTTGAAGGAACAGGTGATGCGCTATGGGTGCCAGGCAGAAAGCTATTGTTAGGGGCTTATGGCTTTCGCAGCAGTGCTGATATTTATAACTTGGTCAGTGAGCAGTTGCAGGTCTCGGTCGCTATATTTGAACTCAAAAATCCACGTTTTTATCACTTGGACACCTGTCTTAGTATCCTAGATGAAAATACGGCAATTGCCAGTCCGGAAGGTTTTACGTCTGAAGGCTGGGAGCAGCTTCAGCGAATCTTTGTCAACCTTATTCCGATCGATCTGGATGAGGCGGATTCGCCTGGTTTCGCCGGTAATGCTCATTGTCCGGATGGTAAGCATGTCGTGATTCAGGAAGGAAACATCAAGATTGAGACAGCCCTGAAGGCTGCCGGTTTCTTGCCTGTGCCAGTAAATACCAGGGAATTTATCAAGTCGGGTGGTTCTGTATTTTGCATGAAGTTAATGCTGTTTTAATTTCTTTGGACATCCTGGCAAACCTGTGGATGAATGTTTTCGGTCGATCGGAAGTATTCATCCAGTAATTGGCAATAACGCTGATAAACAAGGTCAGCGTCAGTTGGGTATTCTAAAGATCGATTTATGTTTCCTGCAATAAGTCGACCTTCGCTCCATTCAAGAAAGTTGATTCCATCATCAAACAAGCTGTTTTTAAAGCTGGCAATAAGCTGTTCCTTGTCATTCCAAACGAAGATATCTGAATGTGGCCGCATTGAACCAGTGCTGGCAAAGCCAGAGACGCTATCAAACGCCACGCGATTGTTACTCAGTTTGATGCCATAAAAATTTTTCTCAACATCTCCCCTGTCATTGATAAGTGATGCATATTTCGACTCCGATTCTGCAACTAGCAATCGACCGTCACTAGTGGGAGAAATATCTGGTGTGCGTCGTCCAGAAAAAAGCACAGTGGATTCCCCATCTCGGTCCCATTTTAATACCCGCCCATCTATGCCAACAGATAGAAATGGATAATTTTCATGAAATGGTTTGATAAACCGGACATAGGTATTAGTTAAATCATTTTGTAATAAGTCATCCGTTGCGGTGTGAGCATTTTCAATAATTTTTAATGAACGCTGCTCCAGATCACTCGCAATTACGGTGCCGTTACTTAAACCTAGTAAAATTTTTTGCCCAAAGGTAGCAAAACTTATCAATACTGCATCCGGAAAATTTTCTGAGAAATCAAAATGTAACTTAGCTTGTTGATCACTTCCGTCAATATTTTTGATAAAAACTGTACCATCGAGATCTGCAAAGATCAGGGTTTCATCATCGATGAAATGAGCAGAGCGAAATAAATTCACGATGCTTTTCGTTTGTTTATAGTGGCCTGCTACAAGTTGCTTTGTTGGTAGATCCCATGTGCGTATGGTGTCAAAGTTCTTGTTTAGAATTTTCACTTTCATGAGGTTTGAGGTATCTAGATCCGATTCGATCACTAGCCAACGGTCGCCTTTAGGGTTCGGTTTGAACTGGAGCAAATAGCCTTCACCTTGGTATGAGGAGAACACTTTTGATTCTAGTTGCCAAAACCTAATTTTACCGTCTGCGTTTCCCGTGATTAAGAGGTTGTGTGTTTGATTGATTTGGGCAGATCCATATAGTTTACCAGACGGGTCAAGTATTTTTTGCATGACAAGTCCTAGGTGGGTTAGGGTATAAATTGGGCCAGCAACAGCAGTTGCCACTAATCGGTTATTTTTACTTCCCCAATACAAGCCGGATATTGGCTGATCTATAGTGTCCATAAATAGGCGTTGCGATGAAAGTGATACCTCTTTTGCGATTACCTGACTTAAATTATTGAAGGACAAAATGCCTTTGAAAAAGTGACCGTGGAAGGCAATGGTCTCGCCATCAGGGCTTAAGCTTACTTTCTCAACATTGGCCGGGTAAATATCTTTGGTATGAACATTCCATTGTGGATCAAGCAAGGTAAATTCCGATGCATAACTCACGGACCCAGAGTTTGCCTCATTAAATAAGGTAGCAACAAATAGATAGCCTGACGGTAAAAATACGGCAGATGCAACGGCACTAGGACCTTCCCGTAATTGGATAGGGCCAGGTTCTTCTTGGCCAGGGATAGCCAACGGCTTTCCATTTAAGTCATAACGATAAAGGCTTCTGCCAGCACCAAGCACAAAGGATTGGCCATCTGGGTGCCAAGTTAATGCTAATAATTGGCCTTCAAATCCGCCGATGACCTCAAGGGGTTCTTTTCCTTTGAGGCTATAAACATAAGCTTGATCATCATAGCCAATTGAAACTAGGCGGGTGGCATCGGCATTAAACGCAAGTTTATCTGTGCGGGAATAACGCTCGTAAGACCTAACTACTTCGCCAGTTTCATAGTCCCATACTTTAATTTTTCCGTCGGAGCCTGCTAAAGCATATAACTTTCCATCTTTGCTAAAGCTAGATTTAACTGGTAAATCATCTAGATCTTCTGAGCTTTCCCAAACCATGACTCCGTTGACGTCGAAACGCCTTACTTTCCCAGGTCTAATGGTATAGACCATAAAACCATCATCCTGTGGATGGCTTAGCATTCCATATGGGCGATAGTCACTTTCAATCTCTCGAAATGGAATGGGTTTATGGACAATATCAAACAAGGCTTGCCTTGCAAAAGGCTCTGCGATCTTCTTTTCATATTCCGTCGATAACTGGCGTTTTAAAGTTTCCGCATAAAGAGCTTTATAAGCCCCACGAGTCGGATTTAATAAATTATCCACGTCATAGGGAACAGTTTCACTGAGAAGTTTAATTTGCTCAATTTTAAGTTGATCATAGGCGAAGATTTTTTGGCTTGCGATCTGAGAAAGATTGCCTGCGGCATCTTCAGTCTGATATCTCAAGACCCAAAAACCGCTACCAGGCACTTCCAATTTTGGGCCTGTGGCTAATAGCTCGCAGCTAACATCCTCAACATTGATTTGCTCAAGTTTCTCTTCTTCGACTTCCACCCAGCAGGCATGGACTTTAACAGGGCTTTCATCCATCGTCTCGATCTGAATTGGTCGACCAGGCTCGGCTTTTACAAAGCCCATATAGTCATCTTGCAAGCTCTCTTCAATTCTTAGCTCTTGTTGAGGTAATTGATTATCAACCATAACATCACAAGAGACGGGCTTCGTCTCCGTCCCCCGTAATAGGTTTTCCAGGTGAAACTGCAATTGATACGGCCCATCCTCCAGTTCACGCGGCAAGCGCCAGGCCAGTTGTGAGTAATTTTCAAAACTCACCAAACCCTCTTGCGTGAAGGAAAGCTTCTTTTGAGGGTGTTCCATAGTCACACGGAGGCGGTAACTGGATAAGTCATGATCGGGAGCACCGAGCCAATGCACAAGATTGGTTGACCGAGATATGAACTGGCTAAGACATTGCACGCTCTGCTGGGTTTCCTTCAGGACTTGCAGTTTAATTTGTCCTAAACCGAATAGTTGCTCACTGCTCGTCATAAGAGCTGCATTTTGACTGCGATGGCGGATGATATAATCCTGATTTTCCTCAACAAGAAAGCAAGCTTTTGCTGTGACTTCTTGGGCTTGCAAATTGCTATCTGACTGCCAGCTTAGAACCTCGATGTTTTCATCAGCGAGTTCTTTGCCATCTGGAGCAAGGATTTTGACATAGGTGCCGGCCGTAGGAAGAGGTCCGCAGTCGAGAACACTCTGTTCATAGCTGTTATCCAGCTTGTTACAGCTCAGACCGAATAGCATGAATAACAGACTGAGAATATTGACTAAATATTTTAAGTGGCAGGGTGGCATCGGGGTATCTCCAGAGCAAATCCGACAGTTAATGTCAATATGGCGTATACAGGTAATTGCCTAGAAAATCAAGCAAAATTTGCCTTGAATTTCTGCTTTTAAGTGGCTGAAAAAATTGAATTTTTCTAGGTGAAGAAAGGAAGGAAAAAACCGAGCCGCACGCGTGATGACTTATCGGGAAACCGAGGCAGCTGCAATTCTCCTGGGAGTCACAGCTCTTGCTCTCATATCCTTACTGAGTTTCTTTGGTATCTAAGCGCCGTTCTTTCTCATCGATCGCTTCGACATCGATCACTTCCTCATCACCTTGGCTTCTATGTCGAGGGTGGTAGCTGGCAGAAAAGCCTTCACCTTGGCGAAACGAGCTGTCGCTTGAGAACGGGTTTCCCTGGCCCATATGAACCCTTCCAAACTTGACGTTTGCTTTGACTTGTGCGGCCAACCTTGGGCCTAGTTTCTTGGCAATGCGTGAGCGAGTCATAGGCACGAGCAGTATGAATCCGACCACATCAGATAAATAACCTGGAGTTAAAAGCAGTGCAGCGCCAATTACGAGGAGTATGCCTTCAAGCATGGTAAGGCTAGGTATAATGCCGCGGGCCAGGTTTTGCCGGGCTTGAAAGAGAAGGAGGAAGCCTTGAACCTTCGCCAGTTTTGCGCCGACAATACCTGTAACGAAAATCGTGCCGAAGGTGAAAAGTAAGGCCTGAGTATTCCCCCAGTTTGCACTTACGTAGTAATGAACGCGTATGATCAAAAATAACTCAAGTATTGGGACGATCGTCATGGCAAGTAAAAGGCGTAAAAACATTGGCGATCTCCCATCATCTATGATCAATGCACTGAAATGATAATCACCCCAGCGGTTGCAAGCAAGGTCGCTACGACCTTTTTCAGAGTGACCTGCTCCTTTAAAATAACAACGGCCAAAATTACCGTGAAAATCGTCGAAGTCTGATTAAGTACTGCAGCCACTGACGCTTGCAGGTACTTATAGCCTGCGATCCAAAGTGTGATAGCAATATAAGAACTGGTGATAAATGCTGAGTATACGAGCAATTTATTCGGCGCATGCCAAAGCTCAGCCAACATCAGGCGCCGACCCGGGAACAAGGCAAAAACCAAGATCGAGCCTAGCACCCCGGCAGCCATGCGAATGGTAATGATCGAAAAAAGCGGAACGTGCTCATAAACCGGCTTGATCATGATGATACCCACCGCCATGGTGAAGAGGCCTAAACCCATTAGAACAACACCCCAAAGTGGTTTGCGGGAGCTGTGGCTGGAAGCTGGCTGATCCGCCTGAGCAGGCTGAGATTGCTCTTTGGGTAGTACAAAAAACAAAGCCACAGCGATCAGCAGGCCGCCGATTCCTTGTTGGAGGCTCAGACTTTCACCCAGAAACATAATCGATAAAATGATGACAAAAGGAGCGAAGAGACACTCCAGCAAGGCGACGCCAGTTGCCGTCAGGTAAGTCATGGAGCGCAGGGTGAGTGCGTCAGCTATTCCTATACCAATAAATCCACTAATCAATAGCAAGGTATAATGATCAAAAGAGATATTAGTCGGAATGCCACCTTCGACCAAATAAACGGTTGGGATAAAGAGGAGCAGGCCAAGGACATTCTTGCCTAAATTTAATACAATTGGGTGAACCTGCGCGCCGGCGGTTTTTAGGAGAATGAGCGAGATCGACCAACACAGGGCGCAGAGTAAGGCAATGGTAGGGCCAAGCATGAATCACCTCAAATAATGGTCCGATATTACAAAGTGAAGGGAAAAACTTCCAAACTTTCACTAAAAATCTTTGCGAAGAAATATCACAGGACTTTGTTCGAAGCGAGATGCGATCTGCTAGAATAAAAAAAACTAGCAAAATCTTTTGTCATGCGCTGTTGGGCGCTTTTGATCAAAAAATAAACGCTGGGAAAATCAGTGTCCTTCAATAATTCAGTGTTTTTTTGCTATGATAAGCCTAGTTGTTGGCAAAAGTCTGAGGCGATTCAAGTCTGTGGGGTCGAGATTCTGGCATGGCGAAAAAAAGAGAAAGCGTAGAACCGCGCATTACCGTTAGTAGTACTGCCGAGTATTTTTCCAAAAACCTACAGCAGGTTGGCTTTTCTTCGCCAACAAAGGCGGTATTGACGACCTTGAAAGAGGCCGTTGATAATTCACTCGATGCCTGCGAGGAAAACGGGATTCTGCCAGACATTAAGGTCCTGGTACAGAAGATAGGGCCGGGGTCACTGAAAAATACCGATCAGATCTTGGTTCGGGTCGAAGATAACGGTCCTGGTATTGGCATCAGGGATTTGCCCAAGGTCTTTGGCGAGTACCTGGCCTCATCAAAGTTCGGTAAAGGTCGCTGCTCCCGTGGGCAGCAGGGGATCGGGATATCTGCCGCAACCACTTGGGCCATGCAAACCACAGCAACCGGCGTCAAAGTTATCAGTAAGACCAAAAACCAAAAGAAAGCTATTTCCTGTCGCATCCAAGTTGATCTTAAGAGTAATAAAGGCCACCTCAAGGATCAAAAAGAAGTCGATTGGAATCGTCCCCATGGAACGGCAGTCGAATTTCTAATCGATGGTCGGGTTCAGTTGAACGGTGAATCAGGGTTGCTGGCTTTTTTACGAAGCAACGTCCTGGTGAATCCGCATATGAGTCTCACTTATAAGCTGCTTGATGACGATGAGGTTGTCGAGCCTCGGGTGAGTCAGAGCGTTCCAAGAATTCCCGAAGCGACCAATCCCCATCCCCATACCATGAAGCTAGGTGAGTTTCTCGGCCATGGTCGTCTGTTTGGCAATTTGATCGTCAAAGACTGGCTTATCAAAGGTTTTTCACGGATCGGTGAAGGAACCATCCGCGAACTGCAGGAAAAAGGCATTGCTCCCAAGCTACTTAAAGAAACGCTAAAAGACTTAAAAGAATCCGATTTTAAGCAATTGTTTGTTGCATTGCAAGACTGCGACCTGCTCCCGCCATCGACCCGCTCTGTCTTGTCTATTGGTGAAGAAGGGCTGGCAAAGAGTATTCAGCGTTTGGGCGAATTGGATTATTTTTCGGTGGTAACGCGTAAGCCGACTATTTGCGACTTTAAACCGGTTCAAGTAGAGGTGGCTATTGCCAGGCTCGAGGATCGCAGCGGCCAAGATTCGGAAGCTTCCGTGCAAGTTCTGCGTTTTGCTAACCGAGTGCCCTTGCAATTTGATAAAGCAGGTTGTGCCATCATTAAAGGAATTTCCACCGTCAACTGGAAATCCTATGGTCTAAGGCAAAGTCGAAACTCGGTTCCGGTTGGCCCTTATATCATTGCGGTCAGTCTGGTTTCACCTTTTATCAAATTTAAAAATGCATCCAAGGAAACGATTGATGCTTCCGATGAACTGGTGGAAGAGTTTCGTCGCGCCCTGATGCAGGCTGGACAACGCCTATCACGGCATCTAAGGAAAGAGCATCGGGAAGCGATATTGGAAAGTAAGATTCAACATATTGAACAATTTGCTCCAATCCTGGTCGACGGTCTGGTTCGCATTACCTCGTCGGATGAGAGTCGGCGCGAGAAGGCGCACGAAGGTCTTTTGAAGATTTTGGGTCGAGAAGCGAAAGAGGCGGAAAAAGACCTGGAGCAGGCGGAGACTCAACTAAAGCAGCATATCAAACGACAAGTGAAAAAGCTGGGCAAGGCCGCAGCGACGGTATTAAGTCAGCAATTGTCTGGCGCAGAAGGTGCAGAACCTCAAATTGAAGAAGATCTTGATCATATCGAAGCTAGCGAACTGAAAGAAGTCGTGAAAAAAGCTAAAACTGGAACTGGTAAAAAGGCTTCGAAGAAAGCTAAAAAAGAGCCAGTGAAAAAAGTGACGAAAGCAAAGGCTGAGAAGAAAAAGAAAGTCAGTAAAAAGAAAACTGCCGCTGCGGTGAAAAAGAAAAAAACGGTGAAAAAGAAGGCCACAACAGCGAAGGCTAAGCCAGCCAGCAAAAAAGCAAAAACTGCGGCTAAAGCCAAAACCAAAGCGAAAAGTGGCACGAAAACCAAAGTAAAAACTGCGGCTAAAGCCAAAACCAAAGCAAAAAGTGGCGCGAAAACCAAAGTAAAAACTGCGGCTAAAGCCAAAACCAAAGCAAAAAGTGGCGCGAAAACCAAAGTAAAAACTGCGGCTAAAGCCAAAACCAAAGCAAAAAGTGGCGCGAAAACCAAAGTAAAAACTGCGGCTAAAGCCAAAACCAAAGCAAAAAGTGGCGCGAAAACCAAAGCAAAAGCGAAGGCAAAACCTAAAACAGCTAAAAAGACTGCCACGAAGAAAAAGAAGACCAAGGTAAAGGCGAAGAAATAAATTATTGTCGTTGATAAATCATGGCAGAGAAAGGTCGATACATGGCTCGCAAAAAGATTTTGCAAAGTGATATTCCTGAGCTTAGTCTGGAATTATGTGAACGCCTGCTAAGAGACCTGGAACGGGCCAAACGTCCTTTGATTGAGGCAACCAAATGTAGTTTGGATAACTCAATGTACAATCACAAGGTCGGCTATCTGACTCCAGGCGATAAAAAAGTGAAAACAGAGCTAAACGTCAGCTCCGTGAAGAAAATGTCCCGGGCGATTTTTATGCTGGAGATTTTATTAAGAAACATCGAAACACGTAGTATTAACACCAAGCGCGAGCTTTACTATATTAGTAAAGGTGAAGTGAAGCACAATCCGATTCTCAAGCCTTTGGATTTTGGTGAGCAGTCAGAATCCGATGGTGTGATCGATTTTATTTGTGAAATACTTGAATGCTATCGCGAGGAACTTAACTGCTTTGCCAATGACCGTGGTGGTCAGACCTATTCGCAACAACTGGTGGTGGAAGAAACGCTGCCAGACGGCACGACAGCAACGATCGATCTTTCAAAACTGGGTTCGTCGCCCTTTCAACCAAAAAACCGGCCACAAAATTTGCGCTTGAGAGCGACCAAGAAAATCGATTTCTGTCTGGTAGTCGAGTCAGAAGGTACAGCAAATACTTTAGTCTCCAATGGCTTCACCAAGCGGCATAACAGTATTTTGGTCGGTGCTCAGGGAGTGCCCTCGAACGCCGTTCGTGGTTGGCTTAAGCGCATTCAGGATCAGCTGCAAATTCCCCTTTTCTTCTTTGGTGACCTTGACGCTTACACTCTGCAAAATATTTATCGGACCTTGAAAGCTGGTTCAGCGGCATCTTTGATTCGAAATTCTGATTTCTCGGCACCTGAGGTCCGATTCTTGGGGGTTCTGCCCGAAGATATCAAAAAATACGACTTACACGATTACCCGGTGAAGGAAAATGATGCACAGGAAGTTCGGGCCTTGAAGAAAGCCAAAGATGCCTTAAATAATGATCCGTTTTTCAGAGATAAGCGCAATAAGGGGCTGGCTGATATCCTCGAGTGGTTGATGAAAAACAAGCGTCGTTGTGAGCAGCAAGCGCTTTTTACCGTCGATCCCCGTGACCCAACTATGCCGGAAAAGATCATCGTTGAGAAAATCAAAGCCGGGAACTTTATTTGATTTTTATAGTGTTTACAGTAGTTTATCGAAGAGTCGCCCGCATAAGATGTGGGTCATACTGGGGAAATTAATTAGGTTTCCCAAGCTTTTGCTGAGAGACTTCTTTTCATGTTGCTAATTATTCGCTATGATTAAGAACGGAAGAATGTTGTTTTTTGAGCGAAGTCTCGTAGCGGTAACTGATTTATAACGGAAGATTGATATGGCGAACGATGTTGGTTCCATGAAAGAGTTGGTGGAATATGTCGCGAAAGCTCTTGTTGACGAAGTTGATCGAATCGAGATCAGCGAAATTACCGGTAATCAGACCAACATTATCGAGTTGAAAGTTGCCAAGGAAGATATTGGCAAAGTCATTGGTCGACAAGGTCGAACCGCCGATGCGATCCGCACGATTCTCAATTGTGCGGCGGCAAAGCTAAACCGACGTTACATTCTACAAATCATCGACGAGTAGGAAGCATGCCGGCTGATGCTGCCAGTGCAGTCTTACTTGCTGCCTTTGAGGGGTGTACTCTAAGTAGCGACGAGCAGGCCTTTTTCCAAGAGGAAGGCGTCGCAGGAGTCACCCTATTTAAGCGGAATATTCCTTCAAATTATGCCGATCTGCAAGAGTCCGTCCAGTATTTACAAAGCCTTAACTCAAGGCGTGAACCCCTGCTGATTGCTATTGACCAAGAAGGTGGGCGAGTTGCCCGTTTAGCCGCGCCATTTCCAAATCTTGGTCCGGTCTTGAACATCCATACAGAGGCCGCCCCCCTAGAAGTATTTCTCAGTAATTATGGCTTTGTTGTCGGTAGCGTCCTGCGAGGATTAGGGGTGAATTTTAATTTCGCACCCGTTTGTGATGTATTAAGTCGTGATGACAATGAGGCTATAGGCGATCGCTGTTTCGGGCGTGATGTTACAGCGGTTGTGAAGAAGGCTGGGGCTTTTTTACGGGGTATGGAACAAGCCGGTATTTGGGGATGTTTAAAGCATTTTCCTGGCCAAGGTGATGCTAATTTCGATACCCATGAGGGAAGCGCTGTCGTGCAAACGCCTGCAGAGCTCCTACGTGAGCGTGAGCTACAGCCGTTCCAGCAATTAATGGGGCTGACGCGGCCGATCATGGTATCTCATGCTATATATCCGGCAATTGATGATAAACCGGCCAGTCTATCTGGGGCGTGGATGCAGGAAATTCTGCGCAACGAGATGGGCTTTCAGGGGTTGCTAGTCTCAGATGACATGAATATGAAAGCGATTCCTCAGGCTGATGGCGACTGGGAGGCGGCTCTCATTGAGTCGGTTATGGCTGGTATTGATCTCTTGCTCGTCTGTCGGGGTCTTGATCGCTGTCAACGGGCTTTGATTGCGTTGCGTGATGAGGCGGCGAAATCAGCCGCCTTCCGACGGCGGCTGGAGGAAGCTGCCGATCGCGTAATGGACTTACGTCGCCGGTTGTGAGGCAGTTTCCGGCTGAACTTGGCGGACGATGACTCGCAGACGGTCAATCCGGTGTCTTTCGACATCTGTGACTTCAATCGTCAGCGGACCATGGGTCAGGGTTTGGCCAACTTCAGGTAAATGCCCAAGTAATTGGGTCATCCAGCCAGCTATGGTATCAACTTCCCCTTCGACTTCTTTTTCAAACGAATCATCCAAATCAAAGTATTCGACAAACTCGCTGATATTGACGGAGCCTGCGACATCGTAGACACCGTCATCAATTTTTAAAATGCTAGCTTCTTCCACATCATATTCATCCTGAATATCACCAACGATTTCCTCAAGAATGTCTTCCATCGTAACAATGCCGGCGGTGCCACCATACTCGTCGATAATGATCGCCATGTGATTCTTGGTGCGTTTCAATTCCTTGAAAAATTCCATCAAGGGCTTACTTTCCGGAACAAACATCGGCTCACGCATTACTTGCGAAAGGTTCTCGGGGCCGTTTTGTAAACGATTTGGATCAGCTAAATGGCGCAGCAGATCTTTGGCAAAAACCAGGCCGATAATGTTATCAACACGCTCTTCATAAACAGGAAGTCGCGTGTGGCCAGTCTGTAAAATCAGTTTCACAGCATCCTCGATGCTGTCGTTTTTTTCGACGGCTACGATATCAGTACGAGGCGTCATCACTTCGCGAACTTTCGTTTCATCGAATTCAAACACCCCACTGATCATCGTACGTTTCATGTCTTCCAAGACGCCGGCTTTTTCTCCGACTTCAATGAGAAACTCTAATTCTTCTTCCGTAATTGCTGGTTGTAAAGACTGATCACTTCCTAGCCAGCGAATCACATGATTAGCTAGTTCTGAAAATGCCCAAACAATAGGGAAAAACAGGCGATAAATCACGCTTATGATCAACATGCAGAATATCGATAGTTTTTCCGAATTTGCCCTGGCAAATGATTTTGGGATGATTTCGCCAAAGATCAATACCAAAAACGTGATAGTACCAGTTGCGATGCTGATAGCTTGGTTTTCAAAGTACTTTGACGCTAGTTGTGCTGCCAATGCAGAAGCAAGGATATTCACTAAATTGTTAAAGATCAGGATGGTCGTCAACACGCGCGATGGGTGTTGGAGCCAAAGTCGCAGTTGTTTGACGGCTCGACCTCTCTGGTCAATTAAATGCCTGGCCTTTAATGCTCCTAATGAGGTGATAGCGGTCTCTGAGGCCGAAAAAAAAGCAGAGATGATCAAGCAGAAACCGATAATTATGAAGCTACTCAGATCGTCAGAAAGCATGGCGATTTATTTTATCCTCACACAATGGTTCCAAATGGGTTCAGGTCTCAATTCTTCTAGTCGCTGAATGATCAGTTGCTGCTGTTTGGTCATTAATTCTTCCTCGGCGGCTTCCATATGGTCATGGCCGCAAAGATGCAGGATTCCATGTATCAAGAGAAAACAGACTTCTCTATCAATGCTATGGCCGATACCTCGTGCATTTGCTTCAGCATCAGCTGGAGAAATGACTAAGTCGCCCAAAAGTTCGGGAATTGCATCATCGGATGATCTTGGAGAAGCTTGAAAAGGCTGCTCCAAACTAAGTGGGGCATCCCATTCTTGTTGTGGGAAAGATAAAACATCAGTGGAGCGATCTTTTTGCCGGTATTCGCGATTTAACTCGCGCATCACTTCAGGTTCGACAAATTCCACGCTGACTTCAAATTGATCGATACCTAGCCAAAGGCAGATATGTTGGACGATCTCGTCAATGACTGGCTGGTGTATAAGATAAGTTTTTTGCTCGATGGAAATCTGTAAGCTCGAACTGTCCGATTCCAAGATTGTAACAATGACCCCACTTTGTTAGTTTCTGCAGCGCATCCTTTGCCGTTTTTCGCCATCCTTTTTAAAGGCTTCTTGGCACGGTAGGATCTATTTTAGGATTCGCGCTTTTTCAGCGGCAAAACCTGGTCGCTCTGGCTAGCGTCTTGATGGATCTCATCAAGATGACGTTTCAACTTAAAGCACTTTTGCTGGCTGCTGATAGATGCAACCTGACATACTCTTGCTTCAACTTGTACTTGTACTTGTACTGGCCGAAGACTCTCTTGCGTGTCATCACTTGCACCCTGTTCAAACTGGGTGATACTACTGGCGTAGGCAAGAAAGCTTTGCTCATCCAAATCCAGATTCTGCTGATCTTGGCATCTTTTGCCAAGCTGAATCAACTGACCTGTTGTATTTTGCCGATCTTTTTGCTTTACCATGGCACCCTTTGACGGTTTTTCAAGCGGCCTGGAATGTTTCATTCAACCTTATGCCGTGATTGCACTTTCATCGGTTAAATCAATTCGAGACCTTAGCAAAAAGTAGCCCTAGTATAACATAATCAGAGATTAAACAGGATTAAGTTTGCTGCTGACTTTCATTTTGAAAGCTGCTTGCTCCGCTTGCAAGGTCAGCATTTGCCTGGCGAAATTGCTCCGCTTTTTTCTGCCAGCTGCGGCCAAAGCTGGCTTCTCCGGCTTCGAGGAAGTGCTGTTCAAAACGGCTTGTGTAAGTTTCTGTAATAATTTTGTTTACTTGTGGGCCGGAGTCGACAAAGCCTACGGCCTCTGCGTGCTGGCAAATGTCCAGGAAATACGGCTCGTGGTCGGTTTTGATCCAGATAAAGCCTCCTGGTTTCAGGCAACGCAGCATTTGTTCAAAAAAATCACGATCTAGCAGTCGGTTTTTTTGCTGACGTTTTTTGCGGACCCAAGGATCAGGAAAGAATATGACAAAGCCATCGACCTCTTCCTCGCCAAACACCTGGTCCAAGGCACGGGCATTACAGAGCAAGCTGAGTACATTTTGCAGCCCTGCCTGAGTCGCTTTGTTCGCAGTATGAACGACTCTCTTGAAGGTAATATCAAGGCCAATAAAGCCGATGTCAGGGTGCTGGCTGGCCATCTTTTTCAAGACCTCGCCTTTGTGACAACCAACTTCAACGACCAGTTTTTCCACGGGATTTTGTTGCTCCTGTGCAAACCAGCTACGCCATTGTTTAGACCAAGGTTTCATGGAGGGGCCAAAAAGTAGAGGTAAGTCCGAGGATGCATGCAAAGCAGACTGCATTTTTTCAAGAAACGGGTTGACCTCGGATCGCAAGTTTATGGTTGGATCACGAAACGGGTCAGTCAGGCGAATGGGCATCAGTTTCCTCTTGTGATGGCAATTGCAGGCGCAGCAAACGGATTTAGCTGATCTTTAAGCCGGATTCTGTCTTAAGCATAGTTTGTGAAAACTACGATCGAGACCACCATTAATCTGGGACCGCAGTCACCTGCGGCCTCGTGCGGCCTACCCAAGGGCATGTCGGGCCGACATTGATCACCGAAGTGATCCCCCTTTGTTTGGCCTTGCATCGGATGGGGTTTACCTAGCCAACCCTGTTGCCAGGACTGCTGGTGAGCTCTTACCTCACCGTTTCACCCTTACCATAGCGCTTGCGTGCTATGGCGGTTTGCTTTCTGTTGCACTTGCCGTCGGGTTTCCCCGCCTGGTCGTTAACCAGCATCCTGCCCTTTGATGTCCGGACTTTCCTCAGTCTTACGACTGCGATGGTCCAATCAGCATGTCCGAGGCTGCGCCTGGAGGGGGAGTTTTAGAGGGAATAGGCGCTGAAGTCAATATAGATTTTTACTATATTTATCGAATGTTAAAGCGAGAATGCGGGAATAGTCATCAGCCGCCATAGCATCGTCACATATCGCAATGTTACGCCCCTCAAAGCCACAAGACAGGCAACGGAACCTGATCATCAGGCCCTTCTTTGGGTGATTCTCGTAATCGATGGGGCGCATCAGTCCCTGGCAAGGGTTGGCACGATCGCCAGGATTAATATCAACATGCTTCGAGTGCAGGCAATGCGGACAGTGATTGCGGCAGGTTTTTTCGGCACGGGGGATGTCCTGACCGCAGTTTTCACACGTAAAACCATCATTTAATTTTGTAAATTTCGACATTTGCATCGAATTTCCCTCAACGCTTGCAGCCAGCGAGATCCTACCTATTCTGGCTGGTATTTCAAGTATCAAACGCTGCGTTGCTAAATATTTGCCCGTCATTTCCGAAGAGTCCGCATAGATATAGCAAATGCAGAGCTAAAGGATTCATGTATATGTGGCAGAGGACTGCTGGTCTCAACGTCAGTTTCACTGTGGTCGCAGCGTTTGTTGGTCTGACTGCTTGCCGTGGCCAGAGTGGTGACCCATTTGCGAGTGGTTCAGCAGCGGGGCAGGTGACAACACTGACCGGCTCTGTCAGAAGTATTACTGGTAGCCAAAATGAAATGGCTAACTGGGTCCTGGTGATGATGGAGCGCGATACGGGTGTCTCGCGGGTCAATGAAATCGGTCCGGTTGGCAATTATGAACTTAAAGGAATCAATGTCCAGCAACCGCATACCTTGCTGCTCCTTGATCCGCAGTATCGATTTTCTGCGATTTTGACTTATCCAGGCGAGCTTGAAAACACCGTCCTCCAGTATTTCACTATGGTCGGTGAGCGACTACCGACGCTTGTTCAGAATGGGCCTGTGATTAACTTTACGGATACTGAGCAAATTTTTTGGGAAAATAATTTTGCCAGTGATAGTGACGGCAATCTGATTCCGGACGGCCTAGAAATCAGCTTATTGATGACACAGGATATTGCAGACAGCGATGGCGATGGGATCAACAACTGGGAAGATCCCGATATCGATGGCAATGGGATTCCTAACTGGTTCGATTCTGATGCGGATGGCGATGGCATAGCGGATATTTTTGATGCTGACGCTAATGGCGATGAACTGGCTGACATAACTCAAACAGAAGGCGATGTTTACTTTGAAACCGGTCTCGCCTATATCCTGGCGCAAGTGACACAAGATGTGCAGGCAGATGGCAGCTTAGCAACAACCCTTCTTTTGACGACGAAAATTCACGAAAATCTTGCCAGCCAGGAAATATCTGTGCGCGGTGCCAGTAGTTTGTTTACAGGTGCTGTTGCTGTGAAGGCAGCAGAAACCGCCGGCAGCGAACAGACATCAACATGGGATGGTCTCTTGCACGATGATGGCCAGAACGAAGACGGTGCCGCAGAAGATAGTGTATATGCTCGTCAAGTACGTCTTGCCGCTGGGGTTACTCCGCAAGCAAATCAGGTATTGTTTTTTCGCGTCAGCTATGGTGAAGGTGAAAGCCAATACTATGATGAGTTTCCCTATACCTTCCCTAATGTCACCACTGGCGTGATCAGCGGTAGTTACGATCCGGTCGAAGGAATTGTGAGTAAATCAGGACAGCCGTTTGGAACGGTAACGACCTATAGCTGGTCGGTGCATATATTTGATGCATCAGGAGTGAAGGTTTACAGTTCACAACCACTTGCAGGCGCAGATAACCAGTTTACCATTCCCCCAGGCGTGCTTGGCAGCAGCCAGACTTACGTTGCCAAAGTAGTCGCTAGTTCGCTAGCACGGGTTCCAAGTTATCCTGCTTGGATTATCCGTAGTGAAAGCTTTGACTTACAATAAAAAAGCGACGTTGAAAATGATTGTTGCATGATCAACGTGGAAACATGCTGCGCTCACCATGAAGAACTAATTCCAAAGTTCAAGTCAAACCATCTTTTCTTTCTATTGAATACCCCACATTCAGGTTCAATTTCGTCGGCTTTCCATGATACGCCAGGCTTTTGCCTTGTCAATAAACAGCCAAAAAGTTAAAGGAAAGGAAATTTAATGAGGGAGGTCTGGTATGAAAGTTTATCAGCAATGGATCGGTGTTTCGCTATTAACACTGAGCTTGGGGTGCTCGGATAGCAGCGATTCAAAAACTGAAACGCCACAAGCGGAACCAACGCCAAGTGACAATATAGAGGAACAGGACGAAGGAACTGGTGAAGGAGATATAGGGCCAGTGAACTTTGCCTTTGAAGATGGTGAACCCTTGCCAGTTTTTATTCGCGGCAGCTTGAACGAATGGGGTGACGATTGGGAAGAAGACTTGAGCCTGGCTCAAGCTTCCGGCTCTGAGTTAGTCTGGGCTGATGATTGCTATCAAGGGCAATTCGAGTTGCCAGCAGGAATGACTACTTTTAAATTCGCAAGCTATGACGCTTTATGGAACAACTTAAATATTGGCGGCTACAATTTACAAGATGGAACAGAAGACACAGCACGAAATCAAGTGCAATTGAACGAAGCATTTCCATTAAACGTTGACTTCCGGCCGACGCGAGGTGAAGCGACAGGCAATCCGGCAGCTCTACAGTTTAACAGCGATGGTGGTTTGCATCAATTTACGATCTGCTTTGCTGAGCGTGATCTTCTGCAAGCGCATCTAACGGTGACTTCGGCGAACGCAAGTTCTGAAGAAGAATCCGCCGACTGAGTCGTGGTAAGTTTTTTTCAATCTTCGTAGAGGAGTCGCTATGCAGTGGATGCAGAAATTGATCCCCGGTTTTATGGCAATCAGTCTGCTGATTAGTTTGCAGGCTTGCCAGGACTCAGGTGGAAAAAAAAAAGAACCTGAAGTTTTAAGTGTCGATGTTCATCTTCGTCTTCCTGTTTCAGGGGACTTTCAGTTAACGACTGCGCATCCGGATGTAGATCTGGAATCGCTGGATGCGGATGCTTTTGGTCAAGTCTATCGTCTGAGTTTGCTGCAGAAAGAGGTGGAACTTGAATTGACGACTGCAGGTGCCATTGTTCAATCTTATCGCATTACACCGGATCAGTCCCAAGTTTGGTTATTTGCTGCTAGCCCTGAAGTATACCTGACACCACCCCCCATCATTCCCCAATCTGCCGATGAATTGGTGATCTACTACCAAGCGCCTAGCTCGGAAGGATTTGGTTTGCATGTCTGGGACGCGGTAGGAGGTCGTGCATGGACCAGTTGGGAACAGGCTCTTAACTGGGATGGCCAGGAGGCAACGTATGGCGAATATGTGAGCATCAAGCTGCCACCGCAGAGCGCTTATAGCGCAGCTCCTGGACCTTATGAGAAAATGCCGGAGCGCCTTGGACTGATCGTTCACCGGGGGGAAGAAAAAGCTACGGACGGAGACGTCATAGCCCGGCCGCAAAATGATGGTAATCTCTTGTTTCTATCTCAAGGCAGTGGTCAAGTTTATTGCACGCCAGACCTAAAGCCCTGCGACATCAGCCCTAAATTAACAGGAGCAGCAGCTCACTGGGTGAGTCGCAACGAGCTTCTATGGCAAGCCGAGGGGGCGGCGTCCTACTTTCTGCTGGCGAGTCCTGAAGGAAACTTAATGCAGCAGAACTTGCAAGAAGCGATCAACAAGCTAGAGCGTTTTGAACTGCAGGCAAATTCCAGTATCAGCGGTGAAGCATTGAAAAACTTTCCCCATCTGCGCAAGTTCCGTAGTTTCACCTTGCAGGATGAGCATGACATCAGTCAGCTGCTGAAGTCAGAGCTCATAGCGGTCGCAGTCAATGATAAAGGCGGCATTATCTATGCAACGCGTGTGCAGTTAGGCGGTGTCTTGGATGATGTTTTTGCTTTTGCCGGTGACTTGGGCTTAGTGTTAGAGCCAAAACCGCAGCTACGCCTTTGGGCGCCGACTGCGCAAAGTGTTGAGCTGCGCATCTACGATGGTGAGAAAAAACTGCTGCAATCTCCTGCTATGAAGGAAGAAAACGGCGTCTGGCAAGCCGACCTTGATGAGCAATGGGTCAATCGTCGTTATTTCTATCGCTATGCGATGCAAGTCTTTCATCCAATATCAGGACACATCGAACGCTACGAAGTCACAGACCCTTACTCCGTGAGTCTATCGACCAATAGTCAATACAGTCAAATGGTGGATCTGAATGCCGCTGACTTGAAGCCTGAAGCTTGGGATGATCTTAGCAGGACTCCGATCAAGCCGACCGATATGAGTATCTACGAAGTGCATGTCCGTGATTTCAGTATTGCTGATAGTAGCCTCGCTGAAAACTGGCGTGGAACTTATATGGCGTTTACAGCTAATAATGAAAAAAATACCTCTGTCGGTGTCCAGTATCTGCAAGGTTTGCGAGAAGCCGGTCTGACCCATATTCAGGTCTTGCCTGTCTATGATTTTGCAACGGTCAATGAAGACCCGCAGCAAACCCTGAATCTTGATGATCCCTTCCGCCTTTTGTGTGAAGGGTTTGAGCCGGCTAAAGATGAGTGTAAAAAATATGGTGATTTTACCATTGGTGAGGCATTCCAGCTCATTCCTAAAGATGATGAGACCATCAGCCTTTTGAACAAGCGACTTGCCGACCAGGATTCTTATAACTGGGGCTACGATCCGTTTCACTATGGGGTGCCGGAAGGAAGTTATGCAACCGATGCCGAGGGTGAACAGCGTATCCTGGAATTCAGAAGTATGGTGAAAGCTCTGAAGGATATGGGTTATCGCTTTGCCATGGATGTAGTTTACAACCATACCTATGCCTCTGGTCTCTTCTCCAATTCGGTTCTGGATCGTGTTGTACCTGGTTATTATCACCGTTTAAATCCTTTTTCAGGTGCGGTGGAAACCTCCACTTGTTGTGCAAACACGGCGAGCGAGCGGGTGATGATGGAAAAACTGATGATCGACACCCTAAAGCGCTGGGTTGATGATTACCAGGTGGATGCCTTTCGTTTTGATTTGATGGCGCATCATATGAAAGCGAATATGCTGAAGGTGAAAGAAATCCTTGGTCCGGACATTTATATTTACGGTGAAGGCTGGGATTTCGGCGAAGTTGGGCAAAACCAGCGGGGGGTAAACGCCAGCCAGTTGAATCTGACCGGAGCTGGTATCGGCAGCTTCAATGATCGCTTGCGGGATGCTGTCCGTGGTGGAGGCGCTTTTGACTGTGGTTATCTCCTCTACCAGCAGGGCTTGCTCAATGGCTTAGCATTTGATGACAATGGTCGAGGTGGAATGTTGCGGCCTGCTGGTGGCAGCGCTGATTGCGCAAATCGTGACGATTATGTCGAGGTCAGTGATGAGGAAAAGCGCACGACGGCGCTTTATTTTCAAGACCGCGTTCGCCTCGGTTTGTTAGGCAGTCTCCAATCAGTTGAGTTTACAAGCTCAAACGGTAGGATCATCTCTGGGCAGGAGCTTGACTACTATGGTGCGCCAGCAGCATATACTGCGAGTCCCGAAGAGACGATTAACTACGTCCAAAATCATGATAACCAAACCTACTGGGATATTAATCAGATTAAGTTGCCCTTTGATCTGACGATGGAAGAAAGGGTACGGGTACATAATCTAGGCGTGAGTGTGACCATGCTAAGCACAGGCGTACCTTACTTTGAAATGGGCATGGAAATCTTACGTTCGAAGTCCTTACATCGCGATGCCTACAACTCGGGTGATTGGCTCAACCAGGTCGACTTTAGCCTGATGACACACAACTGGGATCGTGGTCTGCCGATGGAGCGCGAAGAAGGTGCAAATGTTAAAGTCTTAGATGAGGTGATCACAGCACTGCCTGAGGGGCCTGAGACTGAGCACATGCAGCGATCATTGGACCACTTTAGGGAGCTGTTGCAAATTCGCAAGAGCTCGCCCCTGTTTCGTCTGGCAACCGCTGCTGATGTGAAAAATAAACTCAGCTTTCTACCGGGCAGTGAAACGGAACTGGGCTTGATTGCCATGCATATTGTTGATGGACCTTGTCAGGATGTGGATTTGGATGAAAATCTGGCAGAAGCCCTGCTCATCTTTAATCTGCGAGCAGAAGCTGTGAGCATCGCCTGGCCTGATGAGCTGAATCTGCATCCAGTGCAGCAAGCCTCATCGGATCCTTTGCTTGCGCAGGCGCGTTATGTGGAAGGCAGCTTGCAGGTTCCTGCACGGACGATGGCGATCTTTACCGGATTGCAGCCGACAGATGCCACATGTGTGAGGTAAGTCGAAACGCAGATTCATCTTAGGGGAGCAATAGCCCCCTTTTGCGTCATACTTTTATTGATTACTGATATATTCGTGGAGCATTCCTGCCACACGTTCATTGAGGCTCAACATAGTGCCGGTAATCCGTTTTGGATCGATGCGATTTTTAATCACCAATTCGCTGACAAATACCAAGTAGCTCATCCCGTTTTCACCTCTAAGACCGATCGTCAGACCATTTGCCAGATGATAATACTCGTTTTCTTCATCTAATAGATGCTCGGTCGAGACGGTAATATCGCGATTGTCTTCAATCAGCAAATAGGTGTTGAATTCGGTTTTGCGTTTATCGTGAATGGCTGCGCCTAGGGCATTATTCAGATTATAATCAAGAACAATTTTTTCAATACTGCGTCTGCCCGGAAATGGTTCGCGCGAGGCAACATCAATCAGCAGGTTGGAATTGTCAGTGGTGATGCCATCAGCAAAAATACTATGTGCTTCTAAGTCGGCAAATAAGGAAGGATTGACCAAAGGAACCTTGATCGCATAGGCCAGGGAAAGCTTGGTGACAAACATGTCGTCGGTGGATGATTCGAGTAAAGCGATCTTTGGGCGATCGTTCCCCTGATAGGAGTCGAGGATCAAGTCTTTAAATGCTGAGTTGGTCGTCTCGCCATCACAGAGCAGAGAGAATAAATGGGAGAATTTTTCCTTGTGAACCAGCCCAATGACTTTTGGTCCATCTTGACATAAGACTTGCTCTATACTGCGATCTTCAATACTGACCCCGATGACATCGTTTGCCAGGTCGCTGGGCGCCTCGCCTGACTGTTTGACAGGTTGGTTGTCAAAACCACCTTGGCTGCATGACATCATAGAGAGAGCAATGAGTCCTGAGATGAGACGTAAAGCAACGAATTTCGACATAGGGGCGCCTTCCTTTTTCTGGCAAAAGCTATTGCACTGTCCTTGTGCATTTCGCATATGGTTTATTGGATCAGAAGCAAACCCTGTGCCGTAAGGAAGGAACTAAGAATTTCCTGGACTTAGCACTCCGTAGCGCAGGAAAAACGGTCAAGGAGTCGAAGTCCTATTCACTATTTTTATTTTAATTTCAGTTAGATAAGCTGCCTAGTCGCAGTTTTTTCAAGAAAAAACTAACGCCTAAGGAAGCGACATGGATGACGGCCTAATATCCTGATCGATGATCCACAAGTAAGCCCTGATCAAGGTGGCTGGCTGTCGCTTTCCTAGCGCTTTGACAATAGGGCACTCTTAGCAGGGCGAGCGGCCCTAATATCTTGACGTATTGAGGGAATTTACTTGCTTCAGGCTCGGAACGAGGGATAAAATAGGTGCCCGATGATAGCTGACTGAGAAAGGGTTGCGTCCATGTATAGTAGCGAAGATTTTCGCATTGATTCAGTAGCCGATTTTTTAATGTTCTTACCAATCGTTATTTTCTTAGGTTTGGTTGCGCCGTTTTTGATAGGTGCCTACACACTCGGCTTTGTTATGGAACAAGTCGGCTGGCTGGACTAATTTTTGCCCAGCCCTCCCTTCCTTTGGCCCGCTCGATTTTTCTCTTAGGAATCTTAATTGGGAGTGGGTCCGATTTTATCAACAGTCTGAAATGATTTCCGTACCCGGATCCATTTGTCGTTGAGGCGATAATGCTCGCCAATTATGGACAGTCATTGCTATGCTCTTAGCAGCTGAAAATGAACTGCTAAGGGACTCTTTGTGAATCATCGTTTTGCTGAAAACTTAGGATCAGAACTCCACAAGAATTTACCGCAAAAGCCAGGTGTTTATCTGTTCAAGGATCACGAAGGCCACATCATTTACATCGGCAAAGCGAAAAATCTAAAAAAAAGACTGGACCAGTACCGGTTAGCCGGAAGAAAAAAACGGCAGAGAAAAATGCGCGTCATCGTCAGTGAGGCGCGCAGCATTGATTTTCATATCTGCCTGACGGAGACCGAGGCGCTACTTTTAGAGAATCAGTTGATTCAACAGTATCGCCCGAAGTTTAACATCGCCGGTGCTTATTTTTTTCTCTATCCATATTTAGCTTTGAAATTCGAACCACCGCATTTTTTAAGCATTGGCTATACGACAGAATATGAGGCACTGCAGGATCTGGGGTTTCAATTATATGGTGCTTTTCGCTCGAGAGAACTTGTTCAGCAGACCTATGAGGCATTATTTCAGCTTTTTCCCTATTTTGCTCATCGCGACGTCAGTAAGTCCCGTAGCTATACGAAAATCGATTACACCCGCATCGTTGTCTTTCGTCAGCTAGAGGAATCCTACTATCAGCAGCTCAACAGTTTTTTGCGAGGGGAAACTACTGAGTTTATGGCGGAACTATTTCAAGCTTTACTGGAAAAACCAGGAGCAAGACATGCAGCAAAAGACATTCAAATCCACTTCAAAATCCTGAAACAGTTTTTTCGTGACGAAGCGCATCGTCTCAGGCGAGTATTAAATCACCAGGGTATCGAAGCTTCTTCGATAGCGCAGCAAGACCGGGACCCCTTATTTATCTCGTTTGAGACTTAACCACACCCTCCTCATCTCTAATACCTTGTCTGGCAATGCTTTAGGAAGGGGAGGGCGACCGCTGTGGTCGGCTTCGATCAAACGCTGTAACTGCTCAAAACCCGCTGGCTCCAAGCGTTTCAAAAGTCTTTTTATCGCCCTTTTGCTGGCTTTTTCGTAGCTGGCATAGACCAGGTGTTCTTCTACCAAAGCTCGAACTTGATCGTTAATTTCTGGCGGGCATGCTAAGTCTTCAAGAAATCTTGCACAGATTTGCCCGCCGATTTCTGCGTGCCGAAAAGCCCGCCATTTGCCATCGATGAGGCTGGTGGTCGATGCTTTGCCAATGTCATGGCATAAAGCTGCCATCATCAGCACGGTCTGATCGATGCTAGAAAGTCCGTCGCGACTGGCAATCTGAGTGGCTTGCTCACAGACATAGACGGTATGGATCCAGACATCGCCCTCTGGATGCCAGATGGGATCTTGAGGTACGCCGATCATAGCCTGCAACTCTGGAACTTGGCTAAGATCACCACTGTGTCGCAATTCTTCCAACCTGATATGAGCTTCGGGATCACACGACCATTGCTGCCAGAATTTCCATTGACGTAGTTGCATGCTTTCTCTCGCTTGCCAGCTTAGAGTGGATTGTGTATAGCCAAACATGTATATAGCAAAGATTGGCAGGGCAAGTGATAAAAAACTATCTCAATTACACGAACTTTCTTCTTTGGCTCGAAGAACGATCTGCACCGGGTCATTCGCTTCGCTTGGAAGAAGACTCCTTGATCAGCGATCAAGCTGAAATCTGCCGCCTGCCGTTGATCCATCGTGATCTTGATTTGCAATCGTTTGATGAGCTTGATGAGCTGCTGGATGAGCCAGATTTTTATGGAATTTTTTTAATCCAAGCAGGTCGCGCCTCTCTTGGTTTGGCGCAAGCCGATCGTGTCCTTGCTACTAAGCAGATTCGCAAATACATGGTGCGAAAGACACAAGGAAAATCACAACTAGCCTATTTGCATGAGAAAGGAAAATCAAGGTTGGGCTCGCGTATCCGTTTACGCCAAACGGATCAGTTTTTTGTGGAAATCAATCAACAGTGGCAGGAATGGCAGGAAGAGTATGCGGTAAAGCGTATTTTTTTGAGCTGTAGTCCAAAGTTAAAAGGTGCGTGGTTTGCCGCTAAATCGTCGACAGCATTGAGAAATACTGTCGACTCTTGGGTGCGGATTCCTTTTCATGTAGATGCGCCAAGTTTTGACGAGCTGCAGCGGATTCACACCCTCCTTTGCCGAGCACAAATTGTTGAAAATTCAAAGACTAATACAGACGTTTAGCCCTTGCATGACAAAAGTTTGCAGTTATATTTTTACTTCCTGGAATAAAGGCGAAAATTTTGCTCAGTTCGCGAGAGTTTTCACCGATCGAGAGATTATTGTTGGGTATAGCAGGGGCTAAAGTATGGGTTATCGCCAACCGGCAATCGATCCGATCCCGCAAGAGCGCATTTTTCGGATGTTTGAAGTCGCTTTAGGAGTAAGCGCTTTTGTATGCTCACCGCTTTTGGTGATTAATCTGCTCAACCAACAGTTTTTGATGTTTTTTGTTACTCTCTTCGGTATCAATTGTATGCTACTTTGCATGCTTTTGGTTCGCTTAGGCTATTTTAAATTTGCCCGAAGCTTGGTCATTTTAATTGTCAGCGCCCTGGTTTTTTCTTCGGCAAACCGCCTCGGAAGGGAAGCTTTCTCCCAGCTCTATTTTTTGGTGATACTTGTTATCCTACCGGTACTTTTCCGCTCACATGAAAAACGTCAGTTCTTTTTGCATGGCATATATATTCTTTCTCTCATCACCTTTGGCGAGTTGAGCGATTACACTCTCCTTCCGCGAGAACAATTAGCTGAGACGCAGTTACGCTGGCGATCGACGCTCGCCTTGTTTGTTGTGACGTTCTTGCTGGTATGGCTGATCATTTATTTTAGTCGATTAATGCGGGAATTTGCCTGGCGCCTGTCGCTGAGTGAGGAACGCTTTAAGCTTGCTTCTGAAGGGGCTTCAGCCGGAGTATTCGATTGGCAGATGCTTGACGACACCATGGAAGGCTCACCGAATATGTTTCGAATTTTGGATATCGACGATGCTTTTCAGATTAAATCAAGCATGTTTTTTAATCTGATTCACACCGAAGATCTACCGAAAGTCTTACATAATTTGGAAGAACAGCTGCGATTGCAAAAACGTTTTGAGTGTGAATTTCGTCTGCTCCGCTCAAAAACGGGTCAAACGATCTGGATTCGGATGACGGGGCAAACTATTTTCTTAGGCCGGCAAGCTATCCGAATGTGCGGCACACTTACGGACATCACGGAGCAAGTTCAGCAGCGCCAGCAAATGGAAACTGAAAGGGCAAATGCACTCAATTCCGCTAAACTCGCTGCACTTGGGGAAATGGCAGGGGGCGTGGCGCATGAAATCAGAAATCCGCTGACCGTGGTCCTGGGTTTTGCCTCACGCTTGCGCAATAAGGTGGCCAAAAACCCTGAAAACATCAGCCATGAAGAAATTCTGCGTATTCTCGATGGCATCAAGTCAGGCTCGGAACGAATTTCGAAAATCGTCAACAGTATGCTTTATATTTCCCGGGATGCCAGTCGCGACTATATGGAAGTTTTTCAGCCGGCCGAGATCCTTCAGGATGTGGTCGAATTATCGAGTTCTAGAGCAGAAGACCTAGCCATTCAACTTGAGATTATGCCCATTGATGACGGCATAGAGATAGAGTGCCGAGCAGTGGAAATTTCCCAAGTGATCTTAAATTTTTTAAATAATGCGATTGATGCGGTGGAGGGGGTGGAGCAGCCACGCATTGAAATAGTCGTGACTGCCACGGAAGACGATGTTTATTTCAAGGTCATCGATAACGGAGTCGGTGTTGCTCCGGAAATTAAAGATAAGATACTGCAACCGTTTTTCACAACCAAACCAGTTGGCAAGGGAACCGGTCTGGGCTTAAGTATATCGGCAACCATTGCTAGCCACCATAAGGGGCAAATATACTTGGATAGTCATCATCCATTGACCTGCTTTGTTCTGCAGTTGCCACGTTATAAAACTAACTTGGCAAATTCAGCTAACTTCTCTGCTGTGACCGGACCGGCCTCTTTGTAAACGATCTCGCCTTGTCGATTGATGACAAATGTTTCGGGAACGCCTGTCACACCGTAATCAATAGCTGCTCGGCCATCGACGTCCATGCCTAGAATATAGGTCTTGCCATATTGACGAGCAAATTCTCTTGCAGCAGGTTCCGTGTCCTGAATGGCGATACCGGCGACGATGACTCCGCTATCCTTATAAGCAAGCCAGAACTCTTCAAAGTCGCGGGCCTCATGGCGGCAACTGTAGCACCAGCTTGCCCAGAAGTTCAAGATGATCGGTCGGCCTTTGAAGTCTTTCAGACTGAAGGTCTCACCTGTGGAATGATCCAGGAACTCCTGGCCTTGGAGCCATTGCACCGTAAACTCTTTCGCCGGTTTGTTGATTAAAACCGAGGGAATCTGAGTCGGATCGTTTCTTAAGCCTAGGACTAAGAAGTAAATAAAGACCAGTGAGAACAGGAGAATACCTGCAGTCACCAGGATGTGACGCAGGTTTCGTTGCGGCAGTTTAATCTGGGTGTCAGACATAATTAGGCGTCTCCGTTACTGGGCTTCGTTCTTAAACATCGATTCTTCCAGAAGCATTTTATTCATACTACTATGATCGTCTGGCTTGATATACTCTTCCGAGTGTTTCACCATCAATCGCCTGGAAGTGATGGCCTGACCATTCGGATCAAGTCGCCCTTCGACGACCACACCTTGGTTCTCTTTAAACATATCAGGTGGTGTGCCCTGATGGGAAACCTGAATTTCATTTCCTTTCATATCAGTCAATACAAAGGCAAGTGACAGGTTTTCCGGTTGCCAGTCGACAGAACCAGGCTTCACCAACGCGCCGACCTTAATTGTCTTACTGCTCAGCTCATCAGCTTGGGCTACGGCCTCTTGCGGAGTATAAAAATAGACGATGTTATCCCCAAAGTTTAAAGTGGAAATAGCGGCCACCGCTACTAAAATCACACCACCGCCCACGATCCAGCGAAATAGATTTTTCTGATTCATCTTGATTTCTCCTTGTATTTCATCGCTGCTTTCAGCGTTTCCAGTTGCTTTCGATGTTTAATTAGCCAAAAAGTCATGCCTAAGAGTAGGATCGCGGCAACAGCGTATGCGGCAGCGATAAACGGAACCGGATTTAATCCTTCACCAATATATTCCATGTTAGGGCCTCCTTGTTAAGGGGTTTGTGCAAATGACCAGCGCTCAAGATCTTCCAAAGTTTTTAAATTTTTGACACGGTTGACGAGCAGCCATGCGCCAACCAGCAACATGACCACGACACAACTTACAAGGGTCCAGACCATCTCAGAATCCATAGTTGATCCACCTGGACGCATCAGGCTGGGTGGCTGATGTAGGGTTCGCCACCAGGTCACACTTTTGTAAATGATGGGCACATCAAGGGCGATGAGGATACCCAAAACGCCACAGATCTTGTTGCGCTGTGGTCCCGCAGCCAATGAGTTATAGAGTATCAGATAGCCAGCATAGAGGATGGCCAGGATTAAGGTCGTTGTCAGGCGAGCATCCCAAACCCACCAGACTCCCCATGTCGGGCGCCCCCAGATAGCGCCGGTGGCTAGACAAAGGATGGTGAAGATCAAGCCGATTTCGGCCGCCGCCCGGCCCCAAAGCATTGCTGGTGAATTACGGCTCACCAGCCCCCAAATACTAAAGCCCAGCAGGACGGCTGCTGCGAAAAAAGCGCTGAATGCCGACGGGACGTGGACGTAGATGATGCGATAAACCTCGCCCATATGCATTTCTGATGGGGCAAACTTCAAGGCCCATAACCAGCTTAGGGCGAGTAGCCCAAAGGCGGCAAAGCCAAGGATGGTCGATGTTTTGTTACTTGTGCTCATAGTTTTTCCCTCTTGCCTAGTCTCACGTCGTTATTCCGGCTTTACCAGTTCGCTAAAAAGTAGCAGGCCTAGTGTCAGGTAAATAATACCAAAGATTATTAGCAAACCGAGCCAAGAACTCATAAGCTCGGCAATGCTGCGCTGATTGATAATGATGGCTTTACTCGATTCCACTGCGCTCAACAACACGGGGACAGTCAGAGGAAAATACAGGATCGGATAGAGGATCTGCCGTGATCCGGCCCGCATTGTCATCGTCGATAATAAGACTCCAAGCGACCCGAGGCTGGCAATCACAAGTAGGGCGACGATAAAGACTGGTCCATGCAATAAAGAAACACCAGATTCTGCATGAAAGAACGATGAGAGCAGAATCGTTGGCATGACGATCAGGCCGCCTGTCAGTAAAACTAGAAGGTACTTGCTTAAAAACCAGGCAGTCGGTGCGAGCGGGTAGGTTCGCAGCAGTTCGAATACCCGGTCTTGGGTGTCTGGCTCCAAGGTCCTGGACAGGCTTAATTGCAAAGCAAATAATGCTGTGAGGAAGGTTTCGGCAACGAAGACCTTGGCGATGACCTCGTCGTCCAGCCTACCGATGGCAAAAGAAAATAAGAGGAGCATTGTCGTCGCAAACAATAACGGTGAAATCCAACGCTCAGAATTGGACCATTCTACTTTGATATTTTGTACGAGCATCGCCCAGAGCTGGCGGGAAAAGGAGTTCATGTCGGCCTCCGGCTGGTCATAGTGAACTGGCGAGGTGAAAGTGGTTGTAAAGCCTGAACGTCATGACTGACGACGACGGCGCAACCGCCCTTGCGCAAATGTTCTGCCAGGAGTTCTTGAAACGTCGCAACGCCTTTTTGGTCCAGGCCGTAAAGTGGCTCGTCGAGAAGCCAGCAGGGGGCGCCGGAAAGGTGGACCCGGGCAATCGCCAGGCGGCGCTTCATGCCGGTCGAAAATTTTTCCACAGGAAAATTTTGGCGAATTAATGGATGTCCCAGTTCCCAACGTTGTAATTCGGCGATGATGCTTTCATCGTCTGCATTGCGGCCTCGCAATCGCAACCAGAAGCGGAGATTTTCCAAGGCATCCATTTTTCCGTAAAGAGCGTTGGCCTCTGCCGGCAGGTATTCCAAGTGTTGGCGCAAATCCCTACTGGTCGATCCGGTTTGCGCATCTTGCCAGTGAATGCTGCCTTGACTTGCCTGGGCCAGTCCTGCCAGCACGGAGATAAGGGTGGTTTTTCCGCATCCATTGGGGCCAACGATATGCAACAGTTCTCCGCCCTCAACCCGAAAACTGAGGTTGTGGAAAATGGAGCGAAAGCGATAGCCAAATGAAAGGTTTTCAACAGCTAGCATATTTCCTCTAACTAAAAAGCAGCAACATTTACAGCGAAATTGGCCACGTGCCTTCGTTCTATCACGCGATGATTGCCAATTCCAACATCTTCTGCATAGCTTGCCAGTTGCAGGCTGAGGATGCCTGCGTTCATGCCAAAGCCATATGACAAGCCTGCTATAGTATAGGCGGTTTGGATACTAAAAGGCGCCTCACTGCCAAAACGCTTGCCAAAACTAAATTCCCAGGCAATGCGTATTTTTTTAGCAAGGCTTGTGCCCGACTCGGAAAGTTGTCCGCCTTCGATAACGAAATTGCTGTAACCCCAATTATTAATTTCTGGAGATAGGGCAAAGCCAAGACTGATGTCTTCTTCAACTTGAATATCATCCTTAGCGCGATCCCGGTTACGGTATTTGGTTCCAGTCAGGTCACGAGCAACAAGACTCAGAGTAGGGCGCCAAGCTCTCTTATCAATACGCCACATCAAGCCGGTATGAATGGGGAGACCATCATACTTGTCTTTATTAGCGGCAAAGGTGGTTTTTCTAGTACTCGGGGCTGCAATTTCTTCAAAACGAAAGACTCCGGCTGAGACTTCCCGACTGGCATGGCCGACGGTCAGGCCAAACGAGAAGCTTTTATCATCAGTGGCCAGGCTAAAACCACCATATATTCCTGTGCTTGTGCGGTGTTCAAGGTCAATTTCTTCACCTTGGGTATCGCGCACGACTGCCGCAAACTGCTGATCGTAAGCATATGCCAAAAACATACGATAAAACTGAATATTAGGCACTATCGAAAGGCGTGCATAATGGCGCTTACCTTGTTGGGTGGCTAGAATTTCTTCGCCCATGGATTCGCTGTCGATATTTTTCCCCTGCGACATCTGCTGCTGTAAGCGTATGGAATTTTCATGCAGGGCACCAGCCAAAAAAGGAAAGCTCAGACGGGTTATTGCCGGGCGATCATCATTTTCCATCCCACCTATACCAGCAGGATTATAATAGGGGGCTTCGATACCATTGGCGATCGGTGCTACAGCTCTGCCCAGGCCGGCACTGCGAGCATCGGCCCATGGTGCAGGATCCAAGCGAACTCGTTGGTTGGCTTCACCTTCATCCTGCCCATACAAATGGGGTGTGGTTAGGATAGTGCTGAGGAGGAGTCCTTTGCTCCATTGCATGACACGTCTTCCTCCGGTAGTTCACTTCGGTTGGCTGATGGTCTTACTTGAGAGGTATCGGCAAGGAATGGGAAATTTTGAGATTTTTTTAATCTAATTGCGGACCGATCGTTCTGGAGCAGTTCATATGAAAGTAGATAGCATCATAGCTTTCCGAGTTGTAACACTCGATCACACCACTTTCAGGGTCGGATGGCGCTCCAGTAAAGCGATAGCGGCAGTTGCCGTTCATACCGATCGGAGCGCTCTTTTCAAGCAGCCTGGCGGAATTCATTTCAAATGAATTTTTCGCATCTATATTGAAAAAATAGGGGATCTCTTCAACCTCTTTGTAGCGACCGGAAAGTTTGAGAGCAAGGATAGCATGGCGATCATAGTCTTCGCTATCCACTGGCGAAATCTTTTCTTCGGTGCCATCGATTTCGCCACCACTACTCGCCTCTATAGCGAACGATTTGCCATCTGAGCTAGTCGTCATCGTGCGAACGAAAAGATTTGGTGTTTTCTTATTTGGTTCAAGGAGAATATCCTTTTTTGGAAAAAGGATGACCCAGCGTTGACCATTCATCAAATGCAAGGTGATTTTACGTTGATACTCGTTTTTTTCTGCCTGACAGGTAGCAATAGGGATTTTGGTTTGGATACCGGAATCAAATTGACCCAGATCAATCATCTTGGCAACGCGATAAGGAGTTTGCCAACTGACCGGCGTACCTTGATCGTTCGGTCCCTGAATGATGTGCCATTCAATCCGACCGTTATCTTTAATTTCATGCATCGAAAAAGCGACATCGGTGGGCTTGCAGATCGTTTCATCAGCCTGGTCATAGCTGCGACGCAGGATAAAACAATGATTGGCAGGTGGCCTGACTTTGATGAATCCCCGAATACTCATTGGCTTTTGAGTTTTTTCCCGCATTTCGACCCGATCAGCCGTGACGATACTGCCAATAGGTGGATCAAAATAGGGTTGCAGTTTTTCTAAACGCTCGGTTATGGGAGCATCAGGAGAGAAAAGAGGAATTAAATGAATTTGAGAAAATAGAAAAAAAACTTTCAAGGTTCAAAATCCATAGCGAAAAGATCAGTACTTTGTTCAATCGTGTAGTAAATTTTTCTGCCGTCATATGACCAAATAGGCCAACGTTCACTGCGATTAACAGTTCTTGTCAAGTCTTTGTGACGACCATAAATATCGACCATTTTTAGATTGGTATGAACTGTGCGACCACCGAACTTATGTAAATGAGTGTATACGATCAGGGGGCGCGTTGGATGCCACTTTGCATCCCAACCCTCAGCCAGATGTCGAGCTTCAGCACCTGACTTGCTGAAATAAATTTTACCTTCTTGGGTCGACCAAACTATGCTGCTACCATCAGGAGAAATATCAAAGGATTGCAGGCCACTCCCGTCATCGCGCAGATCCCGCATTGTCAGTCCACCATGAGTTACCCAGAGGACTCTTTGTGGAGCTAGTATCCAGCGGCCTTCCTGTTTGCGTTTAGCGCGTTGCCAGCGGGCCAGCCGCTCGTCTGGGTAGACGATGGTGCGGGAGAGAATTCCCTGTTCTTTCATAAGGTAGAAACGCAGATCCTGTGGGTCAAAGCTAAGAAAACCCGAACTGCCGGGAATCTTTTCTAGCTCGACGTTGCGATGCAATTTTAAGTCATAAACCATAAGCCGGCTTTCAATCCCGTCTTTTTCCGTTTGATACATTTCCCGATAAAATAAGCGGAAGCCGTCTGGCGCCCAAAAATACGAGGCACCAATAAGATTTGCGCTCAACTCAAAAACTTCTCCGCTTTGCATGGATAAAATACGAAGTTGGCGACCAAAACGGTCGGTGAAGGCTAGATGCTTGTCTTGTGGAGATGTTCGTAAGTTATGGAGATCTCCTTCTAGACGCAGAATTGGCGTCGTTTTAGGTTTGACAATGGCAAGAAGATTATGCGAACCAAGGCATAGGAAAAGAGCTGCCAGTCTGGTAAGAGTCTTTTTCATAAGCATCTGCTAAAATAGTGAAAGTGAAGTGAAATGTGATCCTGTCATCATTATACGAAAACACAGTGCGTTTAGTTAAGCAGCGGAAATTGCCCAGTGACAGATGCTTTCCTGTGATTTTCGTGATTTAGCAAAAATATCTTAAGGCGTGCAAGGAATTACCGATAAGGCGAGCGGAGGTGTCGATGAAATCTATGAAATATCTTCTTATTTTTACTTTTAGTTTTTGCTTGTCAAGTCTGCTCATGGCAGAAGAATCGCATGCGGATTCAAGTCAAACCAATGCTTTAAGTCAGGATCTTGGTGGCGATAAGATGGTATTGTTGGCCCAAAATCAACGTCGTCAGCAAGCTAAAGGCCGCCAACGACACTTGACTGGTGAGGCTAGGACTTCCAGTTCAAAAACGAATATTGACTTTGAAGCGGCATCTATTGATGGTGAAAGACGGGCGCCAGTGGGTGTGGCCATTGGTAGCAATAAACCCGACCATGGTTATGATTTGATCAATTTGCGTTTGCGCTGGCATCCGGAAATGATTAAATCGACGAGTAATTTGGAAACTGGTCGTGGTAAGTAGAACAGGTACCGTGATTCAAAAGCCTCGCCACAAGCGAGGCTTTTGCCCCCTCTTTTGATTCAATAAGCAGTATGCAACTGTAAAAAGCGTTCAACTTCCTTTAAATCTTCCCACTTCGTATTCAGCTTACGCATCACCAGCCACTTGTGGCGGTCGCCGATATAGACACTTGGCAATTCAGGCTGATGAAAATCTTTCAGAATTTGTGGTGTGCCCATCATGGCATTATCGCCAATTTTATGATGTTGTTTAAAGCCTTCGGCATCAGCTTGGGTGTCATGGGCAAACACATACACAACGCGCGTAAACTTTGAGGAGAAATCTTTTTCCAGTTTTTTAAATTCAGGCATTAACTGTTGGCAAGGAAGGCACCAAGAAGCAATAAATATGACCACTTGGGCAAAACCTTTTTCAGGTTCATAACGCAATATTTTATCCTGCCCAAGCATGCGACCTGCGATAGTGGGAAAGCTCTGCCACGAGTGCTGGTATGAGGGTGTGTTAGAATATAGGGGTGATAAATTACGGCTCCTTAGTATGTTCGGAGTCTCACCGGCTGAATTTTGTGCCCATAGCTGCATGGTCAGCAGCGAGCCTAACATGACAGGAATCAACTTAAACATACTGACTGTACTCCTTTCAAGCTCTCGATAAACTATTTTATCATATTGCCGGAGGTTCCATTGCAAGCAACGATGGACGAATTGCAGCAAACCCTAAAAATATGGAATTTTCATTGGGGGGTCATGGATGTCCTGATCGGTGGACGTTCGTCAATTGACCTGCAGGAGTTGCGTTTTCGCAATTGGCATGATGCAACTGAGTTTTTGCGCTACTATGGTTTTGATCCAGACACACCGAGTCATGCGAAAATTATTCACTCGGTAATTATCGAAGCTTGGAACTTTATTGAAAAGTATTTGATGCCGGTGGAGTGGCAACGAGGAAAAAGACCGCCCGACAAGCTTTTATATGCGGATGATGCGCGCGATATCATCTTAGCTGCCTCTGACCTGCGACCAGAGACTCGTCAAACTCAAATTTGGGCCTGCAGTGTGCTGCGAGTCATGCATACCATAGCTCACATCGATGGGGTGCAACGTCTGCTCGATTCTGTTTCCGCCCGTGATCAAATTATCGGTCGTTTTCGGGGGCTGATTTTCCGCAATGATGATGGCGAATTATGTTTTGGAAAAAAGGATCTGAATGTCTCCCTGCATCACATTGAATGGAAATACCGGAAAACGCGTGAATCGATGATCTTGAAACTTTTGCATAAAAAAGCAAATGTCGCGGAAACCATCTATGACATGATCGGTGTGCGTATTGTGACGCAAAGATTGTGTGATGCGATGGTTGTCGTCAAGTTTTTACGGGACCACCATGTCGTTTCTTTCGCTAATTGCAATCCTTCTCGGGCAAGGAATACATTAATTGATGTCGTCGATTTTCGACAAAATGTCGAAATGCTTCGTCGGATGCTAAAAAATCAACAGCTTTCGGTTCAGGATTTTCAAACAATCTTGGAGGGTACCACTAAAGCCTCAAAGCACAAGGCGACGATAACCAATCCCCACAGCAGTCGGGGATATCGCGCTATACAGCTAACCTGCCGGCAACTGATTCGCTATCGTGATCCGAGCCGGATATGGCTAGAAAAGCTGGTGCATGCAAAAAAGCAAGGTACGGTCTCCGGATCAGTAGAAAAGGTGATTGATGATATTTTACGATTAACGGGATTTACGGCCCCACATAATCACCAGCGCTTTGAAGAAAATGCGGTTGAAACGGTCGGTTTTTTCCCTTTTGAAATTCAGATTATGGACTTAAAAAGCTTTCAACAAAACAATGAAGGGGATGCCAATCATTTGGTTTATAAAAAGTCACAAATCAGAGCAGCTCGCCGCCGTGTCCTGGCATCTGTTTTAACCTTTAAAACTTAGTGGGTATTTGAGATGGTCGCCTCCACGACTACGTGGAAATGGTTTTTGCAAGCACTCTCTTAAAGATCAATTAGGCGACATGAACGGTGAGGAGAGTCTGGTCATCATCGTCTTTGCGGGTTTCGTTCGCTTCAGTTAAACGCTCATGAAGGGAAATTAATGAACCATCGCCGATCTTCTTTTTTTGCAATAATCTTAAAAAGCGGTTAAGCTCCCGTGAGCCTTCCAAGTAACCATCGGTAAACGTAAACAAAGTGGACTTTGCGGGCAGTTGGAAAGAATATTTAGCGACTTGAATATTTTCCGTCAGACCTAAAGGACTGCTGCGTAGCATGAAAAAATCAATTCCTTCCGCTGACGATAGAAACCATCCTGGACTGCCAGCGTTATAGAGTTCGCAGCGACCATCATAATGCAAGCTGACAGCTGCAGCAGTCGAGGTGATATGAAAGTCGAACATTTGGATCAACCGTTGATTAATCTTCTTTAAACTATCTTCAAGAGTCAGCTTTTGTGTTTCACAGTCTTTAAGGGTGCCGATGATACTTGCGACAGGGATCGCAGCGCTCGGGCCTTTTCCCATGACATCACCGATAATCAAGCGCAGTTCGCGGTTAGATACCTGCCAGGTATAGAGCCAATCGCCGGCCATTTTTAAATGCGGCTGGTAGCGCATACCATAGGAGTATTGCCGAAAGCTTCCTTGAAAATGTTCTGGTAAAAGGAGCTTTTGCACAGCCTTCCCAAGAGCTAGGAAACCTTCCAGTTTCGCCGTCTGGCTTTCTTGTTCCAAACGAAGGGCTTTTTCTGCAAAGTAATTGCGCTCAATGGAAAATAGTTTGAACTCTTCCTGAAGTCGCACGTGGGCAAAATGAATAAATGCTGTGCCAATGAAAGCCACATATGGAAAAAACCAGGGTATGATGGTATCGAAATAGCAAAAGCTGGAAATCACGAGCGCAAAATAAATCAGCGAAATACCGATACCACCTATCCAGAATCGAGAGGCGTTACCATTAATACCGAGGATGACGCCAAGGCTTGCCAGTAAAATGATCAGGATGGGTGTAATGTCAAAGTTTTGTAGCCAACTACCAGACATCACGTCCGAAATTGTCGAAGCAATGATTAATCCTCCTGGTATTTCGCCAAAAGGACTTCCTTCATGAAAATCCGTATTGCCGGTGGCAAAAGCGAGAAGAATTAAAACGACATCACCGTTTTCAATTTGCGGATCGGGCTGATCTTTTCGCGCTAGCTCCATGGCATATCGTAATTTTCTGATTTTTTCATAAAATTTTTCGGGTGGTCGATAATTGATCGGAATAACGCCATGGTTCGATACAGGGATTTTGTGGTCGTTGGCCCATACTCCCTCTTCATCAATGACCACGTGGTCAGCTGCAAATAAACCGATATGGGGTAAAACGATGTTATCGTCCAATCGATAGAACATCGAAAGACTGCCTTCTTCATTATAAGTAATGTGGCCCTGGCCAGAAAATACTCCCTCGTATTCCCGGGCGTGTCCATAGGCGTGGAAATTGAATTTTTCGTCAAAAACCGGCGGTAGATCTTTCAGGGATACGGTGTTTTCCACATAGTGGCTTAGTTGAAAGACAGCTTGCTCTAAATCCAGATGGTGTCGGAAATTTATGGCCTTTTCATTTAAATAAGCGCCGGTGAATACAGGTGTTTGCAGCTCACGCAGCTGTTTCAGCGGGCTGAGATCATCACCCGGACGATCCGAAAGCAAGCCGTCGATAATGATGGCATGAGGGTTCTGTCTGGCGATATTTTTAATGAGTGCGGTCAGGTCTTTTGTGTCGAGCCTTGGGCCTCCAAGGTAAGAAAAGCTGCTATCATCCAAAGCGAATATTTTAAGTCGTTCATGTATGTCAGGGCTTCGGTCGAGCCATTCCCGAGCGTGAAATAAAATGGGGTGAACCAGTCGGGTTTCAATATAGCGACCGACCGAAGAATTTTCGACAAATACGGAAAACAAAACCCAGAGCAACGCAACGGCGTGAAAATAATACCAGGAGTGGCCATTTAAAAAGACCGATATGCGTCTGTTTGGCTTCATTTATCGCTGATTCCTCAATGGTTTCTGCAGAAAGCATCGGAGGCTGATCAATGATCTTAAGCGGAAGCATCCGTTGTTTCAGTAAGCTGCGAGGATGACAACGGTAATTTCCTTGCCTTGGCGCAATTCCCGGTTGCCATCAAAGCTCTTTCGAGGTTAGAACACTGAATTCTCAGGAAGGAGGCTGCGGTGAGTCAAGTTTTGGAAAAAATTCGGAAGCAAATGGTTGCAGCGATTGCTGATTATCAGATGCTCAGCCATGACGATCGGGTGCTGGTGGCGGTGTCGGGTGGCAAGGACTCGGCGATTTTACTTCTCCTATTGAACGAGGTTCGCAGTCGGGCACCCTTTCCTTTCACGATTGTTCCGGTGATGCTGGATCAAAAACAACCTGGTTTCGATGCCGAGCGATTTTCCGCCTGGATCAAAGAAAAAACAGAAATGGATCTGCTGATCCTGGAAGAAGATACTTACAGTATCGTCAAAGATAAGGTCGCAGCTGGTAAATCGTTTTGCGGACTGTGCTCGAGGCTGCGACGGGGTGTACTTTACAATTATGCTCATGAACAAGGCTTTACCAAGATCGCACTTGGCCACCATCGCGATGATTTGAATGAAACCTTGCTATTAAACCTTTGGTTTAACGGCAGTATTGCTAGTATGCCGCCCAAGCTGCTTTCAGATGATGGCCGCAATATGGTGATTCGCCCTTTGGCCTACGTTGCGGAAGCTTCTTTGGAAGAGGCGGCAAGTCAGTTGGAACTGCCGGTAATACCTTGTAATCTTTGTGGTTCGCAGGAAAATCTGCAACGCGCGCGCATCAAGCGGATGCTAAAGGATATGAGTGCTGATTTTCCAGCCATGGGAGCTAGCATGTTAAAAGCGCAGCAAAATGTCAGAAAATCTCAGTTGGCGGATAAAAACCTTTGGTCCTTTGATTTTTAAGGTGCCATAAGCAAAATATGCTATATCTCTAAATAATAGTAATCATAGGCTTAATTCTTGGCTCTTGAAAAATAGCTAAACCTCGCCAGAGATTATTACGAAACATCCTTCGTATCAGTTAATGCGGAAGGGAGTGATTCATGAAAATCTTTGGTGCGTTGGTGCTGGCCTGGACACTATGGGCTGGACCGGCATTAGGCAAACAGGCAAGTCCTTATAATTGGCAAGCCCATGACTGGGAACTTGTGCAAACTAAAAATGGTATTTCGACTTATCGAAAGAGCTTCGAAGATAGCTCGGTTAAGGGAGTGGGCGGCGCCGCCTTAATTGATGCTTCGGCCGCCCAAATCGTTTGGGTTTTGATGGACCACGATCATAAAGACCAGTGGGTTGATAAGTTCTCTGAAGCGCGAACGTTGGAAAACCCATCTATGCTCAGTAGCATTCAATATGCTGCTTTCCAAATGCCAGCTTTCATCGATAACCGGGATTTTGTATATCGCTATGACTTTCGCTATGATAGCAAAATCAAAGCGATCGTAGTCGATGTGGTCAATGCCGTTCACAAGAAAGCTCCGGCAAGCAAAACGGTCGGTGTCAGAGGTGAAATTGTCATGGGCACCTATCGTTTATATGAAAGAGACAATGGAAAGAGGACCTTCGTTGAAGTTGAGTATATGGCCGATCCAAAAGGTCTCCTCCCGACGTGGCTTGTTAATCTTGTGCAAAAGACTTGGCCGCATAAGACCTTGGAAGGTTTGCGCCGTCAGGTGAAAAAGCCATTTGTCAAAGATCATCCGATTGTTACGGACGGTCTTAAGCAGAAGATGGCTGAAAATCACCGCCGTAAGTAAAAAGAATCATACGCTCTGCTTAGGATGTAGCTTTCCTAAGCAGAACCTTTTTGTCAAAAACCCCACAGACCAGAGAACTCCTAATGAAGCTGGAAATTGATTTTTACGACTCTGAGATTGCTTCCATCCATCAAAGTCCGTCTGACCTGGAATTGATACTGGACCCTGCAGTTCTGGTCGTGAGTTCGTCGCCATCTGCTTCCGCTCCCCATATCGTCAATACCCGTCTCATTATTGCTCAACCAAAGTTTAAATCCCTTCCCAAGAAAGGTCGGCTGACGGACGGCGAACTCTATGGCATCCCAGGCAAAGCCTTGAACGGTCGTATTCCTGTAAGTTTTCAGTTTGCGGGCGAATGTGAACTGGTTTTAAGTGGTGAAAAGACGGATTACACCATCCACGGTAAAGGTATTCGCATCATTACTGATCTGACAAAACTCCCCGAGTCTTTGCAAAAATCTTGATCACAATGCCGGCTCGAGGCTTTGCGGAAGGGGAGTGGATTCCGGTGGCCAGGGAGTCGGAAATTCTGTGGGATCGTAACGAAGAATGTCACCGACTTTGACTTCTTTTTGACCTGTTCGGATGAAGACGATGGACCCTTCAGTGATCCAGAAACCGCGCGGTGAACGCAACTTGAGTTCCGGACCGAAGAACTTGACCACATGCCCCTTAATTGCTTGCCCGTCTCGCTCAATCCATAAGCGGTCATTCATCTCCAATCCCCAAGCTCGACCGCGGTCGACATAGGCCCAGGCACCATAAGTAGCGACCACCATCGGCCAATCTTCGCTCTTCAGCCTTTTTTGACCCTCCTCAATCAAGCGCAATAGACGTGGATCAGCGACGATCTTGCCGTCTTCTGTTTGCTGCAGAGCGAAGCTTTCCCGAGACTGAATGGTTTTGCCGAACACCGATTCCGAGTATTGAGTGGCAATCTGCAGAGGACCTGGCGGCAGATTTTGTCCGACTTGCAGAGTTTGCGGCCAGTCGATGCTCAGCTTGTGGTTGCTACGCCGTAGTCTGCGCGAAGGTTTGAGCATATCGCGACTGTGCAGAAGGTGAGCGTGGCCGATGTCGATGTGAACATCAGTGAACGGCAGCAGGGCCTCGGCTAATTTCAAATTCGCGCAGTGAAAGCTGCCGGCTTGCTGGTCATTACCACCCCGGAGAAGCCCTAAGCTGAGCTTATAAACGTGATCGGTTTCTGTTCGCTTTGCTTGGGGAGTGGTCTGTACGCGACCCCAGAGTTCGCGAATGGCTTCTTGCAGCTGCCCTGTTGAAATTGATATGTCATGTTGTCTTGGGTTGGTAATGATGCTCTGGGAAAAGATTTGCAAGATCTCTCCGCTGTCATAATGACCTAGCAGAAATATCAATTGGATACGGTCTGCGAATGGGCAGAGTACTGGTTGTAAATATAGAGATTCATTGATATTTAAGCTGTTTTGTCGACTGACTGCGATCATCTCGCTTTTACGGCGTTGATTATGTGTAAATTCTCTAGCCTTGTCCCTTCCAAATTGGTATAGAGACTCCGGCAAAGGGAGATATAGGTTTTTTAGCGTATTCCATGACTGACGCAGCTGGTCACGATGCAGGCCGCGAAAGTCGTAGCTGATGCCAGGCATTTCCCATGGAAAAAGCACCCCTCGCGGTCGCACATCTTCTGCCTCACCACGGACGGTCACTATTGAATAGCTCAGCCATGCGAGGAACAGGACCCATTTGTTGCGCATAATCTGCCTTCATATTGATTCAATGGAAACATCGGCAGGGATGGGTCTTAAGTTTAAGTTTTGCAATTTGGAAAAGCCCAAATTTGTCACAAGAGCTGAAGAGTAAGCTGAGGTTTGTGAGTCTCTGGGCGATGAGAGGTGTATGGTGACTCGATTATTTTCCTTAACGATCCTGCTGCTGCTTGCGGCTTGCGGTCGGGGCAAAGATGACCCGAAGCCTCCGCAGCCTCAAGCCGAGCGCGTCGCAGTTCCGGAATTCATCTTTCAGGTGGATTTTGGTGCTCCAAATGCAGGGGAGGATTTTTGGCTTGATTGGTCAGAACCTTCACCTGTTCGACGCAGTGAACGAACGGTTCAACCGGTTTTTGATCAGGAGCCAGTGCGAACGAAACTGGAGTCTTGTTGGATCAAAAAGAAACAGCGCACTTGTGAAAGTGCCGGAAAAATTAAATTCAAGGATCGGGCAACAGTTGAGCAGACAGATATCCCATTAGTGTTGCGCGATGGTGCCGTTTTTCACTCTGATGGTCGAATGACTTTGGAAGACCTACCTGTCGGTCGCTATGAAATTGAACTTTTCTTTCATGATGCAGCGGCCATCAAAGCTGGTGCGGTGCAAGTCGAACTACAAGTTGGCCTTGGTTTGGTCGACTTGGGGCGCATTGAGGTTTCGACGGGCACGAATGCGGCGCTGCCGAGCAAGATCCAATATGAGTTCAATATTACGGAAGCCAAACCGATCCGCTTGATTTTTCGCTGTATTCACAGTGGCTACATCATCAATGGTTTTCGCTTGAGTAAGTTCTTTGGCGGGCCCACAGGACCCGAACCAGGCGATGGGGGAAGTTCTGATCCTGGTTTGGATAAAGTCGGCTTTCATGACCCGAGAGTCTGGAGCAAGGAATTCGGTAGCTTTAGTTTGGATAGTTGGGTGCAGCCAGGTGGTTGGCGACGCTTTGAAGAATCTCCCCGCCAAGTGGCTGACGTCAATGGCGATGGCCGTGCCGATGTCATTGGCTTTGGTGACGAAGGAGTTTATGTTGCTCTTTCCGACGGTGAGAGTTTCACAGCTCCAGAACTGTGGCTTGCCGACTTTGCCACTTTTCAGGGCAATTTTGCGAGTCAGTCACGGAAACCGCGGCTGGTAGTGGATGTCAACGGTGATGGGCTGGCTGATATTGTTGGTTTTGATGATGTCAGTGTCTATGTTTCCTTTTCCACTGGCACAGGTTTTCTGCCGAAAGAGCGTTGGTCAAATGATTTCTCACGTGATGCTGGCTGGCGGAATACGGACTATCATCCGCGTTGGATTGGTGATGTGGATGGTGATGGTCTTGCTGACGTCGTCGCAGCAAAAGATGCCGGCCTCTATCTGGCTCTTGCTGCAGGCGATCGTTTCACTTCAGCTGAGCTTGTCATGCGTGATTTTGCTTTAGATGTCGTCCAATCAGGTGCTCAGGCCTTTGATTGGTGGCATTATAATCACATGCCGCGGCAGCTCTTTGACCTTGATGGCGATGGTCGCGTCGATATGCTTGGCTTTGCGGAAGAGGGTCTTTGGACGGCTCAGGCTAGCGGGCAAGGTTTCCTTGAAAAAGTTTTAACAAGCCGCTTTTTCCGCGTTCCGAATGGTTGGGATTACTTTGAACAAAGTCCTCGGCTTGCTGGCCATTTTGGTGGCAAAGCGGGGCTTGCTGATGTCATCGGCTTTCAATGTCATGGTGCGGCGATCGTCTTGGATGTGCTTGAGCAGAGCAGTGGTATTGAGTTGGCCTCCTTAACACGCTTTATTTTGGAGCGACAGGAGTTTCGCAATTACGAATATGATCGAGCACCCATAATGGTTGCCGACGTGACTGGTGATGGACTGGACGATGTCATCTTTTTTCTGACCGATGGTACCTATGTAGCCGTGAACCAGGGCCAAGAGCGCGGCTTGCTGATATCGCGACGCTAACAAGATCTTGGTGGTTTTGACTTGGCTTTACTGGCGCTCACTTCTTCCGAGAAAAATTTCAAAAATCCCACTAGATTTTCCACCATATTAATGTATGGTTTTTAAGGTCAGAAAAAGATTCTGGCCTTTTTTGTTGAGCCTGTGAAAGAATAAGCCCTCAAAGTGTTGAAAGGATTCCAACGGTCGGTTGTGGAAAAGGGAGATGTGGCTTACATGAATCCAATGCAGCGTTTGACGCGGGGCTTAAAGGCATATTGGCAAGGTGTTTCTTGGCTACGTCGTCATCCATCTTACATGGCTCTCTTATTTGTCCCTTGGGTCCTGGGGCTATTTTTTATGATGGGCTCATTCACTCTCTTTATACGCTATGATGAGGCTATTTTGTCCTGGCTGCTTTTCCAACCGGGAGAAGCCTGGTGGCAACTGGGGCTTTATTATGCTGCGTGGGGTGTGGCTTATGTGTCGGCGATGATCCTGGTTCTGCTTGGCGGTCTGCTATTTGCCAATATCCTGGCGGCCCCGATCTACGATGTTGTTTCGGTTGCCATAGAACGAGACATGCGTCACGGACAAGTTGATGAAATCTCTCTTTGGGCTTCGCTGCGCTTGATTCCTGAAGAGTTAAAAAAAGTCATTGTGATTCTTGCGATATCACTTTTCCTGTTATTGATTCCGGGCTTAAATCTGCTGGCCTTGTTTGTCACCGCCTTTCTGATCGGCTGGGATTTCTACGACTATCCCTTGGCGCGCCGAGGATGGTCTTTTCGACAGCGGTGGAACTTTGTCAGAGGTGACATCTGGGCTGTGATGGGGCTAGGCTTATGGCTGACGATTCCTTTCGTGCAGTTTTTACTGATGCCCTTGGCGGTTGCCGGTGGAACGTTGCTGAATCTGGAGCGCTTGGAGCGGATTGCAGAGAAGGAAAGTGCAGAATCCACGTCAATATTATTGCAAAAAAAGAGGTAAATCAGAATGGTGATGGAGAACACAAAAGAGCGGATTCAGGCCATTGATGCGGCAGTAAGCTCGATCGAAAAGCAATTTGGTAAGGGCGCGATCATGCGTCTTGGAAAAGGTGAGCAGCCGATCGCCAAGATCGGTGCCATTTCAACAGGCTCACTTTCTCTAGATGGCGCATTGGGTGTCGGTGGTGTCCCCCGCGGACGTATCGTTGAAATTTATGGTCCGGAATCTAGTGGTAAAACGACGCTAACCTTACATATCGTTGCTGAAGCGCAGAAGGCAGGTGGCGTTGCTGCTTTTGTCGATGCTGAGCATGCCTTGGATACGGCTTATGCAAAGAAAATTGGCGTGAATCTGGACGATCTACTGGTTTCGCAGCCTGACACCGGCGAACAAGCCCTGGAAATCGTCGATATGCTGGTTCGCAGCGATGCCGTCGATGTCGTTGTGGTCGACTCAGTGGCAGCGCTGACTCCAAAAGCAGAGATCGAAGGTGAAATGGGCGATCATCACGTCGGCCTTCAAGCCCGCTTGATGTCCCAGGCTCTCAGAAAACTGACAGCCTCTGTTTCGCGTTCCAACTGCACCGTGATTTTCATCAACCAGATCCGTATGAAAATTGGTGTGATGTTTGGCAACCCAGAAACGACGACCGGTGGTAATGCGCTGAAATTTTACTCATCCGTGCGCTTGGATATTCGTCGCATCGCGGCGATCAAGCAAGGGGAAGAAGTTGTCGGTAATCGTGTGCGTGTCAAAGTCGTCAAGAATAAAGTTGCTGCTCCTTTCCGTGAGGCTGAATTTGATGTCATGTTCGGCAACGGTATTTCGAAGGTGGGCGATGTTCTTGACTTGGCTGTTCAGCATAATGTTGTGGCAAAAACGGGTGCCTGGTTTTCTTATCAGGAACAGCGTTTAGGTCAGGGACGAGAAAAGGCCAAAGAATTCTTACAAGATAATCCAGAAGTCTATCAAGTGATTGAACAAGAAGTGAAAAAGGGTATGGGCATTGGTGAGGATGCTCCGGTTGCAAGCGGTAAAAAAGATGCTGGTGATAGCAATGTCACGGCGATCGCAAACGACGATGAGACATCAGCTGATGATCAGCCAGCAAAGAAAGCTGGACGGCGTAAAAAGTCATAGGATCTCTCGCTCGAAGCTACTGAATTCACCTATATCCGGATGGTCTCGAGTTATTTCATGTGGGCGCCGAAGCTTTGACTTCGGCGCCATTGCCCTCCTGCAGTTCTTATCAACTTAGCCTTCCCAAGAGAACAATCTGGCATTTCATAACAAGACAGACTAAAATGAGGCAAGTTGTCATATTTTAGAATACTGGTCCATTATGAATGATGCGCTATAAACGTCGCCATATCTCGTCATTTTGTCGAACTAGGCTGCTGGTAGCATCAAGGGGGGGAGCCGTACCAATGAAGCGAAGTATTGTTCAGGGAAAACTGTTAGGCATTGCTGTCGTCTTTTTTTTAACCAGTCCGTCGTTTGCTGCAGAAATCAGCCTTTTGCAGGGTATTTATAGTAGCAGTAAAGATGAGAATGGCATCACTAGCACAACGATAAACTTCGGTGGGCGCTATGGACTAGATCCAGATGGCCAAGGCTTTTGGTTTGGTCAAGCCTTTTACTCACAAACTTCATTTTCTGGAAATGGCGCTCCTGATTCTCAGTCAAGCATTCGTATCGGTGGCGGACGACGTTATCTTTTACCTGCCTTCAGCAAGCGGATTGAACCATACCTGTCCTGGCTTGCTGAATTGGAGCAGGGCAAAAATCTTACCGGCCTCTACTATGGTGGACAAGTCGGTCTACGCTTCATCTTGAGTCCCAAGTTCTTTCTTGACTTGGAATCGAGTTTGTTTCGCAGTGCGCTCACGGAGACGGAAGAAGTTGATGTCAATGGTGTGACGCAGAAAAGGACAAAAACCGAGTTGCAGGCATCGACGGTTGCTGCTTTTTCAAACGTCGCTGTTTCGGTGGGCATGCGCTTATAAGAAAAAAGGGGAAAAATCAGGGTCTAGAAGCTTTTTTAGGATTCTATACGACTGATTTTTCCTGTCATCACAGCGTGATTTACTCAGGTAAGCACGGTACGGTCTTTTTAATAATGTCTTCAAAAAACTTCGTTTCCAAATCATTTACAGAATTAATCTCAATGACGTTATCCTGGGAAATTTCGCCTGCTAAACTCAACAAGTCATCTACATAGGCATCGATCGAAGGGTGCTGATCGAGCGACCAGTCAGGATAGTTTTCGCTCATGACTCGCAAATGCTCGCTGCGCCGGCCTTCAGCATTCAAATCACGGTAGTTGACTCGAATGGTTACAATCTTACCATCAAACTCTTGGGCTTTCTCGCGGACCATGCTCGGTTGGCGATCAGTCGGCTCACCATCGGTCACAAGGATAAGAACCTTTTGTAAATCATGATTGATCTGCGGTGTGCTTTGAATACGTAAGCCTAACTCCAAGGCATTCAAATAGGGGGTATCACCTTCGGGGCGACGATTAAACCGTAAGACCTCAGCGAGTTCATCGCGATTTTCCGGCACGGTTTCCAAGGTAAGTTGGACAGGCTCGTGGAATTCATCGATCGAAAGAGAGCGATCTTCGGGAGTAAACTTCGCTACCGAAAAGCTACTGATGGCTTTTTCGTTAAGCTCGCTTGAGACCGTGGCATCGGTAAGTATATCAAAAGCTTTCAGTAAAGCTCTTTCCCGCTCGGTCATACCACAGTCAGCAGCATCGCCGCTTGGGCAATCGGCCTCCACCATGGAGCCGGAATTGTCGATCATAAACATAAAGTTTGCGCCGACGTATTCTTCACTGCTTTGACAAATACCTGGAGTGATCTGAGTGGTCCCACGAAAACTGGCCTTTTGACAAGAGATCAGCAAAACTAAGATAGGTAGTAATAGGTAAATTCGAACTTTCATTGCGCTGGTCCTTACAAGTTCCACAAAAGCAGCATTAACATCAATAACAACAGCAACTTATATGTAAGCCAAAAAGGCTTACGTGGCTATTTTAAGGGAAAACCTTGCTATGTCAAGGTTTTTTGACTGCAAGAGTGGGTGAGCTGCCCGGAAAATGCGCTTATGACAAAATAATGATTGATGAAATTATTTTTAAGGCGAGTAAGAGGCGAATTGTAAAAATCCACTCTTCGTTTGTTTGGTTGTTTTTTCACAAAAATCTAAAAATTAGCTCTATCTTCGTGGCTTAGTTATTGGGTGTTAATAATAAATCAATAGGTCGGTGGTAAGCGCATGTCGTAGTTTTTAACTATGTCCTCATTCTGCAATTAAAACTGAAGAAGGAAGAGAAGATGCGTAAAAATCTTTTTCGCGCGGGCCTCCTTGCGATGAGTCTCAGCACAGGCGGAGCATTTGCCAGTATCCTGCCACCGAACGATCTGCACTTGGAAGATGGGCTCTATCGCTCAAACGTTTCCGAAGAAGAGTTCATGGAGGCTATTGATCTTGCAGAAAAGGTCTATGCACCACTGATCAAAAATGCTTTTAATGCCAATCTAAAGGTCAATCGCCTTTGGTCTAATAGCACGGTAAATGCCAGTGCCTCCCAATTTGGAAGAACTTGGAATGTTAATATGTATGGTGGGCTTGCCAGACGTCCAGAGGTCACGATTGATGGCTTTACTCTCGTGCTTTGTCATGAGTTAGGTCACCACTTGGCCGGGTATCCATTTAGCTCTTCCTGGGCAGCGAATGAAGGACAGTCAGACTATTTTGCGACCTTAAGTTGTGCTAGGCTGCTGTGGCAAGATGATTTTGAATTGAATGCGACTTTCCGCGATGGTCTGCCTGAAACACCGAAGCAACTTTGTGATGAAGCTTGGGATGCTGTGGCTGATCAGAACCTGTGCTATCGCATGATGGCTGCAGGAAAGTCTTTGGCAGACTTATTATCAGCATTGCGCAATAGCTCAGTAAGTTTCGATACGCCTGATATGTCGCGAGTGTCACGCACGAATAACTCGCATCCAGAAGGGCAATGCCGCCTTGATACCTATATGGCTGGAGCATTGTGCCAAGCTGAGTTTGATCCGGAATTTATTCCTGGAAAAAGTTTTGGTTCACGCCGCAATTCGGCATCGGCTGAGAGTGAGTCAGCAAAATATACTTGCTCGGTGCTTGATGGATATGAAAGTGGACTCAGGCCTAACTGCTGGTTCCGTTCCGTAATGTAACAATTCCATTTAAATCTTGGGTCCATCCGGAAACGCAGTTTCCGGATGTGGAAGCGTATCCTGAGCCAAAGAAAAGTCATCACATGCTTTGACTATGAAATATCCCACCTGGAAGTGCCACAAAGAAACCTTTTGTTCTCTTATGAATTTTCATCGGAGTTTTGTTTTTCGTGGATGGAATCCAATAAACGGAAAAATAACTCAGCACAACTAAATCTTCTTCCATTTTATCAGCAAGGCTTTGACAGCTTACGGGTTTATTGATGGATTGATCACGTACCTGAATTTGCAATTCGATCAATCGTCTTTTTCCTGATAAAAAACTATCACCGTCACCTGACCAATCACCTTCGACGAGGAAGCAGGCACGTTTTGTCAAGGCATCAGACTGGTCTGTCAGGCAGCGATTAAACGCGTCTTTTTCAGTTCGACTCCACTTTGATGCATCGGTATGTGAGCTGATGGCAGTTAGGCTGTTATTGAACTCAATCGGGACATGATTGAAGAACAAACTAGCGTTTTCACAGATGAGCGGACTAAATTCGCTCAAAATACGTTTTTGTAGGTTTCTCGTGAGTTCGTCAATGTGCTCATCGCTGGCAAATTCTCGATGCTCTTGCGTTACCACTTGAATGTCTTTGTCAGTAATGACAAAAAAAACAGCGAGGCCGCTTGTTCCAGACAATAAAATGACTAGAAGTAGATAGTGCCAAAGCTGTTGTGATGATTGTTCTGAATGCTTCACAAAGTCGACTCAGTAAAAAGTGAGGTCATAGGCGCAGCACGCACTGTTATCAGGGATTCAGGTGTCACTGGGGCGTCGGAGAGTGCCGTATTTGTTAAGTAAAAACCGCTGCTCGGCCATAATTTTTTGAAAAGAAACACCCTGTGATAACTTTAATACCACCGAGCCTTTGTCGGCTCGAATTATGGTGCCGATGACCTGGCTGCGGTCATGATTGTGGAAAACGATGGTTGCGTTGAAGGTTCTTTGTTCCAGTTCCTTCAAGTCATGATCCTTGGTATTAAAAGCGAACTTCACGCCGCCTTCGCATAAATTAATTACTGGAAAACTCCCGTCTTCCAGTTGAATAATTGGCTGAACTTCAGGGGGGTATTCGACGCGGAAGTAATCTCGGGACTTTTTATCATCCTGGACCATAACAAAATTCCTTAGTCAAAGTGCAAAAATGGCATATTATTGCTGCAATTTCGTTACTTAAAGTCAAGTCGCCTTAACTTCGAACTTGGCCTCCAGACATCGGAGAAAACTGTGATTCCTCAGCATTTTAATTGTACCACGATTACAGTTGTGTCGGTTTCGGTAGGTAAAAATGTCCCATAGATCGCAGCGACTGCTGTGCTGCGTTGACTCTTGTCGCGAATGTTGGTTTAACTAGTTTCCATCCGAAAACGTAGTTTTCGGAGGTGGGACCGTATCCTGAGTCAATGAGAAATGCTGTGATAAGATCTCATTGGTTCGTGCCAAGGGATCTACCACTTCAAGCTACTGAATTCACCTATTCCTAGATGTATAATGAATGGGTACAAGGCTAAGGGGGCAAAACTTGTCAAGACAAAGCGAGCTGGAGCGATTACAGGAGAAGGTCTTTGATGTTTTGGTTATTGGTGGTGGAATCAATGGTGCTGTCGCTTCTCTGACTCTAAGCTCAAATGGTTATGAGACAGCGATGATTGAGCAGCGTGACTTCGCATCATTTACCAGTCAGGAGTCTTCCAGCCTCGCATGGGGTGGCATCAAATATCTTGAAAGTTTTGAGTTTTCCTTGGTTTGGGATTTATGCCGGAGCCGCAATGAATTGCTGCGTGCTTTCCCTTCACAGGTTCGAGAGATTCGTTTCTTTACAAGTTTGGAGAAGGGCTTTCGTAAATCCCGATTTTTGATCTATCTGGGGACTTGGCTGTACTGGGTTATGGGACGTTTTTTCACACGAAGACCTCGCTTATTGACTATTGGCGATATTGAGCGTGAAGAGCCGCAGATCGATGTGAGTCGCTGTCAAGGCGGAGTTGAGTACTCTGACTCCTATTTTATCGATACCGATGCGCGTTTTGTTTTTAATTTAGTTCGCTCAGCAATCGATGAAGGCTGCACGGCAGTGAATTATCTGAAGGCCACAGAATTTTCCCGCGGCAAAGATGGTGTGTGGCTTGTTACGGTTCGTGACATGCGATCGGATCGCAGCTTTCAGGTGAAAGCAAAGTCAATTGTGAATGCGACCGGGCCTTACGCGGATCAATTGAATGGGCAACTAGGGATTCCAACGGAACATAAGCATGTCTTTTCCAAAGGGATACATCTTATTGTTCCCAAAATTACAGAGAAAGAGCGCATTCTGACTTTCTTTGCTGACGATGGTCGGATGTTTTTTGTCATTCCCATGATGGATCGCTCGTGTATTGGCACAACCGACACTAGAGTTCACGAGCTACCAGCGATCGTCACTGATGACGATCGTGATTTTATCTTAAGCAATATCAATAAACGTTTGCGACTCTCTAAAAAGCTCAGTCGCGCGGACGTTATCGCGGAGCGTTGCGGTGTCCGGCCACTGGTAGTTGCTCGTGAAGAAGGTGATAATGACGATGACTGGATGAATCTTTCCCGCAAGCACGCCATTGAAGTCGATGAAGCTCACCAGGTCATCAGTATTTTTGGGGGTAAACTCACTGATTGCTTAAATGTCGGTAGGGAAGTGCTGGACTTGGTTGAGCAGTTTGCATTGACAAAAAAACCGACAGGAAGACAGTGGAAGCGGGAGTCTCTGACGGTAAAGGCGCAGTTTTACCAGCGCGCTCGTTCAAGTGGTGTGAATGAAGATGCGATGAAACGGATTTGGCGACGTTTCTTGGACCGAGCCTTCGAAGTTGTCGATTTGTATGATGCTGAGCCGGCAATGAAGGAATGCATTCTTGAAGGTTCAACCATTACCAAAGCTGAACTGGTATACATGGCCAAACATGAAATGATCGTATGTTTGGAGGACTTTTTGCGTCGCCGTACTGGTTTGGCGATGAAGTTTTCACAAAAACAGCTACAAACGGCACCTGGTATGATCGAGCTTTGTCGCGTTTTATTCGCTGAGGAGGCTCATGCTGCTTATCAGGAGTATTTTGGTGCCGAAACTGAATTGTCAAACTCAACAGCCGCCCAGGGCAGTCGATCTTGATGATCGGTAAGAATTGAGCGGGAAATTTAGCTGCTAAACATGGTGGTCGGTTTATCCTGAGTTTTAGCATTTTTGTAGGATAATCATTCGACATTATAGGCGCAATTAGTTGAGTTTCAGGATTTTTTGCCGATAGTACGACAAGAGCTGCGTCACAAGGATGGTTCTTTTGTCATTAGAGGTTTGCTGGCCACCATGAAGATGAACACACAAAGACCAGAAAGCTTAAATACTGACTTAAAGCGGATTGCTGTTGAATTTTGTGCCAAAGGCCAGGCTCGAGAGCGGGAATTGATCGGCCGCTTTATTCAACATGTTTTTGCAGGTAATGAAAGTAAGAATATTCACATTGATGACTGGAAGGTTTTGAGTGCGGTTTCTGAAAGTACCAGACTATCAGAACGGGTGAAGTTCAATAATTGTTTTATTCAAATCATCACCATTAAAGCCGGTAGCAATAAAGTTGTGAAAATCAAAGCGGAGTTGATCGATCTTTCAGAAGGTGGGGCATGCATCGCCATTCCGGATTCGATTAAAGTTACGCGCCGTATTAAACGGCATGAAATGGGCTTTGAAGATCCGCCAAATATCAAAATTAAATTGGACTTTCTTGGTGGTGTGGTTTTAAAGGGAGTGATTCGCTATCTAAAAACCCCAAAAATCGACCCATCTGTTGATCTCGATAACTATGACTTTGAGATTACCTTACCGCAATATTGGAAGGTGAATGCTTAGGCAGGAAAGCTTTTCAATTGCCAAAACCTTGTAAGGCCATCTGCAAGTCTTTGGAATTCGAAGCGTGTTCCATTGCTGTATCTTCGGAAATAATGCCGCGGCCAACCAAATCCAGTAGGGACTGATCAAAGGTTTGCATGCCGTAGGTATCTTTCGAGGCGCGAATGGCGTCGCGTAAAACCTTAAAGTCTTCGCCCTTTTGAATCTCTTCTCGTACTAATTCGTTGGCGGCTAGAACTTCCATAGCAGGCACCATGCCTTTTTTGTCGAGTTTTGGTACTAGGCGTTGAGAGACGATATATTTCAAGGTCTGCGATAACATGAGGCGTAAAGATTCATGTTGATGCGGAGGGAAATAGGACAACAAACGCGTAAGACTTTCAACAGCGTCCATGGTATGGAGCGTGGAGAGGACCAGGTGACCTGTTTCAGCCGCCATCAAGGCCGTCTCAGTCGTTTCTTGATCGCGCAGCTCACCAACCAAAATGACATCTGGATTTTGACGTAAAGCACTGCGTAAGGCTGCCGCAAAATTTGGTGTGTCGATGCCGATCTCACGCTGATTGATCGTTGATTTTTTCTCTTTGAAGATGAACTCAATTGGATCTTCGATGGTAATAATATGGCTTGCTCGCGATTGGTTGATTTTTTCGATCACAGAAGCCAAAGTTGTGGATTTTCCGCTTCCCGTCGCACCTGTGACTAAGATGAGGCCGCGCTGTTCTTTGGAAAAACCGTGCATTATTTTTGGAAGTTGCAGCTCTTCCATCGTTCTAATGTGACTATTGATCACCCTTAAAACCATGCCATAAGATTGCCGCTGTCGAAAAAGATTGACCCGGAACCGATATCCTTCGTCAGATGTGTGGGCAAAGTCCAGATCAACCAGGTCATGTAATTTCGGTTTTAAGTGCTTGGGAACCAGGTAAGCAATCCAATCTTGCATGACAGCGGCCTCGACAACCTCGCCATCGGCAAGATTCATTAGTTCGCCATGAAAACGGAACCTTGGTTTTGCTCCTGTTTTGAGGATGATATCACTGGCGCCGCCACGCACTGCGACTTTCAATATTTTTTCAATGCGCATGATTGCGACTCCATCGCATTAACTTTTACTGAAGAACCTGCCTATTAAAAGTATATATCAAAACTTGCTATTTGCATCGTAGTGTTGAGATAGAGAAGCAGGTTCCTATCGACAATTGCATCTAAATGTCCTCTAAAGTGAAGTGGCAAGACTCCTGAAAAGGAGCAACTTTTTTGAGAACTCCGCATCCGAATGGAGAGAAGTTCAAGGTGACTAGAGCTTTTTGCTTGTTTTCAAAAAGCTCCCATTGGGAAGAGAACCCGTTTGGATAAGATCTGCTGGATGTGATGACAATTGTCTGATAGGAACCTGCTAAGTAAACATGAAAAAGCTCACGATCTTGAGTGATCTTTAAACCTCTCTTGGATTTCCATGTAGCGTTTTTCATGCATACGTCCTTGTATGGATAAAAGTAGCCTGGTTTGGCCTTTTTAAATCCTTCGGTCGCTTTACAAAAAATCTTAGATTAAATTTAGACTTGTGAAGAAATTTTTAATGATCATATAGATTTATATTTGTAGTTGCTTGGCGTTTGGGATAGACAGATTGTCGTTGAGACCATAAAATAAAATAGATTAGGTCTACGTGAAGCATGTAAAAATAGCATTCCTTGAGAACTTATAGCGTCGTCTTTTCTTTGATTAAAAAGCAGAATTTTATATGAATGCCAAACAGATTGGAAGGGTGAAACTTGTGAAAACAGCCTCACGGATACGGTTCGCTGTTATCGGTGCAGTTTTTGGTTTTGCAATAGAAGCTAACAATGCGCGTGCCGAAGGCTTTGACATTACCGAACTCGATGATAATAAAGCCGTGACATTACCTCATCCGGCAACGACTTATATTCCTCTGCCAAACAAAGTTATTCTTAGTGCTACTGATCGTGGCCAGACCATAAAACTAGCAGCGACGTCAAAGGATGAAAAGCGAAAGGCAGCGGCATTTCATGTCACAATATTTGACCCTCACGCTGAGTCATCTCGCAAGATTCTTGTCCGCCCCGGACAGCCAGTTGTCTATGCATTCAAAGCATTAGGCTCCATTCGTTTGGAAATGAAAGCTCCGGCTGACGCCGGGAGCCATACCAGGCTGCTGGTTGAATCGAATCGGCCCTTGGAAATCCGCAATATCACCCAATAGCAGTTTCAATAGTTCAGTTCAGTCACGCTTAAGGAAAGTGGTTCAATTTCCCAGCTTAAGACGGATTCTTTGTTTTTTAAATCGCGTTTTGTGCGTTGCATTTTGTCGTCCAATTTTGGGGAATGAAAGTCAAAGTGGCGAATACTTTTTATTTGACCAATATTTTTGGTGGAAAGCTGAATACTTTGCTGCTTGTCCAGTGATTTATTGATGGTCACAATTGTAATGCGCTTTTTCTGACTATGTCGGCTGCTAAAAACCGAGATTTCATCATCAATTTCAATATTATTTGCGACCCAGCGATCACCGAAAGCTGCTCCCTTATCATCGTAATTGCGATATAACTGGAAGGCAAAGCGATGGGTGCCGTCTTTTCGGGGAAAATCCCAATAAAAAGCGGCATCCAAGTCCGTTTTCGCAAAGATACCGAGTGTTTCCGCTTGAACCACAGCTCCGCTGACATCATATTCTGAACGGAAATTATACTCGCCGATGGCAACTTTTAATCCCGGTTTCACCTTGGCCGCCAGCTCTTTAAGTCTGGGTATAAAATAGAGTTCCTGATCAATCCAGCTATTGTCTTTGTAGCGACGATCCCAAAGAGATCGCGTGGCTGCCAACAATTGTTTGCGAATTTTGCTTTCGTGATCCTTGCCCTTAGGCCAACGATCGGATTCTGGATAATAGTGAACATCGACCCAGTCAATGAGCGAGCTGCCGAATTTTTTTTCCTCTTTCACTACTTCGAGAAGAAACCATTCAAGAAATGCTTGATCACCATGTTTTTTGCGATCTTGCATCGCCTGCCAATCGTTCCACGGACCTTCAGTGTCATAACCTGAGCGTTGCCATGCTAGCCAACCCCAGAGAGCTGGGCCGACGATGACAGCAGATGGATCAGTTTTTCGCACGATTTTGGCTGCTGCCAAATATTTTTTTAAATACTCGTCATAAGTCACAGGCTTATAATAGCGAACATCACGGTGGGTTTGATGCCAGAGCATCGGCTCATTCCCCAGGATATAGATATGAGGATGAGGTCCAAATTGATTCTTTAGTTTTTTAACCCAGCCAGCGAGAAAGTCTGGATCGATAGCGATGCTGGTTAAATTTGGATCGGTTGAGATCGCCTTTCCCTGGGGGTTGACACCATTACCGGCATTGCGCTCGAAGCCTTGTTGCTTGGGAAAGCGTTTGCGGGGAAAACTATAGGACTTGGTGTCTTTTGCTACCCAACCAAGCAAAGGTAGGGTAATAGCGGAGGCAGCCTTGTTCTGTCGATTTTCTTGCATAAATTGATCGACAACATTGGCTACCGGCGCCTCAATATTACGAAAAAACCAATCATTTCCGGTATTCCAGGCATTGACTTGATAATTAAATCGCTCGCTTGTGTTGCCACCAAAGCGGTAAGCACTCGGATATAGTTGCCAGACCTCTTCTTTGCTTCGATCTTCATGGAAATATGTACCAAAACCATAAATATACGGGCTAATTTGCCGATGAAGATTTGCGGACTTTTTTAATTCCAACTCAAGTTTCCACGTTTTTGCCAAGGCAGAATGAAGAGGGAAAGCGAGTCCCAATAAACTTAAAAAAGTAATAAATTTCATCAATTTCTCCGGTAATATTATGGGCTCGAAGCATTCAAAAAAAGCCAATGACGCCGCTAGTTCACAATCCCAGGATGAAAGAAAGTGCTTTTATCTGGGTTATGCTGCTATTGATGGACTTACCAGCCAGCAAGCAGTTGAACGCGTCCTTGAAATGGCGAACACAGCTGGATGCCAGTATGTGGTGACTCCAAATAGCGATCATATCATTCAGTTAGAAGAAGATCGACTCTTACAAGCGGTGTATCGGGATGCCGATCTTGTGGTGGCAGATGGTATGCCAATCGTTTGGGCCTCGCGCTTGCTCGGTCAGCCATTACCCGAACGGGTGACAGGTGCGGATCTTTTACCGCAAATATGTGCTGTAGCGGCAAGTCGTGGATTAAGCATATTTTTACTTGGTGCGCCCGCTGGCGTCAGTGCGCAAGCGGCGAATATTTTGATGAAAAGATATCCCGGCCTGGTGATTACGGGAACGTATAGCCCGCCGATGGGGTTTGAGAATGACCAGGAAGAATGTCGTCAAATCGTAAAAATGATCAATGAGAGCCATGCGCATATCGTCTTTGTCGGCTTAGGTGCGCCGAAGCAGGAATATTGGATGCATCGCTATCGAGGAGAATTGGAAATCGGCGTCTTGCTTGGCGTTGGAGCCGCTATAGAATTCGTTGCTGGAGTGATTCCCCGGGCTCCCGTTTGGATGCAAAAAACCGGACTCGAGTGGCTGTTTCGCTTGCTACAAGAACCGAAACGCTTAGCACGCCGTTATTTAAGGGATTTTAAGATCTTTTCCATAGTATGGCGTCAATGGTTGCGGGGTAAAAAGTTGCAAGGTTCGTCTCATGACGGACCCTCTTAATCCACAATAACCTGCTGCCAACCATGCACCAACATGCAATGTTCATAGGCTCCGCGGTGATCAGCCGCCATCTTATATTCTTTGACTGCATCTCTAGCAATTTTCAGTTTGCGTTCACAATCTCTATGATCTGACTCAAATAACTTTTGTTCTTTTTCGGGATTAATTTTTTCATTACCCACATATTGCCATCCCGTAGTTGTGCTTACGCAGGCAAAGAAAGTGGTCGCGACAATCAAAAGCAGCAAGAAATTTTTCATATATCACCTCAACAAGAAACTCAACTTCCGCAAGCTGCTTATTCAAAACTTATTCCAAAAACAGCTTTAATAAAATGATAGACTTGGATTGTTTTGGCGGTATGGTTTTGTCGAAGTTTTTGACAGTTGCTGGCGGCGATAGGCAGCTTTTATCATGAAATTGAAAAAAAGAGCCCGACGGCCTTTGCCGTCGGGCTCAACAAACACACGGAGAATGGGTTTACGGACATTAAGGCTGAATCACACGGTTTTGTAGACTCGCCCGCAAGCCGTCATGAACTTGAGTCGCCTGTGCTGTGGCGATATCGCTCACAACCTTTTCTGTAAGTTCCGGATAGCCGTTGTTTTCCACGGAAAGTCGAATAATGGTAATCAAAGTGCTACCTTGGTCTTGATTACCGATGGTAATGGTAATCGTATTATAGGTCTGGTACTTATTTTCTGGGCTGCTCAACAAATGCTCGGCACCGATACCGATACTGGGATTGCCACCATGGACCTGATAACTATTCAACTCGGTAGTGCGCTCGTTGACAAAGGTGGTGTCATCAGGGGTTGTAACCTCAGTATGATAATATAGCTCTTGTTTACCAAACTGCAGATCACCGCCTAACTGATCTGTGTGATCAGCGCGAACTTCACCGTTTAGATTAAGATATTCATAGGAACTGTCAGCGGTCATGAATTTGTAAATTTCGCCACTTCGAACCCATTTGGGCTCAATCGGTAGTCGATAAACAGTCGCAAAGCTCGCATGGGTGAACCCATCTTCTGAGTGCTCGAGAGCTAATTTCACAGACTTCGGTACCGATCCGACAAGAGCTGCCAGGCGATCAAGTTGGGCAAAGCCTGCTGATGGCTTTTGCTCTTCGCATAAATAAGACAGTTCCTGAGAAAAGTCGGAATTGAGCGGCAAACGGTAGACATGAATACAAAACAAGTCTTTCAACTCAGACTGAATGATCTCTTCTTGCTGCTCTAAGTCAGCAAAGTCTCCAAATTCTGTGACGGGTAGGGAAGCGAACTGCTTTGGTCCAATTTCACTGATTTCCGAAGAATCATCTTTATCGCCATCACAGGCGGCATTGATTAAAAATATACCAAAACTTAAATAAAGCATTGAATTAAGCTTGCGATGAAACACAGTAGTATCTCCTATGATCAATATAAAAATAAAAGTTTATATTTTTACGTTTATTCGTCTTTCAAACCGTTATACATCACATCTGCAGTGTGTTGAGCGACTTCCTGAATTGAGCTGGCCGCTGTTTCTGGAAAGCCATGGTTGTTGATGATAAAGTGCAGCATGGTAATGACAATTGTTCCACCATTGCCATCGTTGTAACCTTTACCATCATTGAAAGAGAAGTTGACCATAGTCGACATGTCGAAGTCAGGGTTATTGGTATCAATCAAGTTTTCAACACCAAGGCCCATTTCTTCATTACCAGATAATACCTGGTACAAGTTATATTGGGTCTGGCGTTGACTGACGAGAAAGCGATTGGTCGTGCCACGCACGCTGAGGTCGTAAGTCATGTTAACGCTCCAAAGGTGGAGACCGGAATCAAGACTATCATCTGGTTGACGTTCAGTTGCAACGTTGAGCGTCACATCGTCAGAACTAAATCCTTGGGCGACAAATTCATAAATTGGTCGATTTTTTACTTCGAAAGGGCGGATTGGGGCATGAAATGCCCAGGCAATCAAAAACTCAGAGAAGTCTTGTTCTTCTATGTGGCGACTTTCTAGCATGACGAGTTCGATTTCGCCTGGAGCTTGAGCCAAGGCCTTTTCCCGGAATTCGAGCATGTCAGCAGTGGGAGCTCCATCCTGGCAAATAAAACCAATTTTTTCTGAGATATCAGTTCTTAGTTGTATCTTGCCAACGTGTTCGCAATAAGCCTTGGGATAATCAAGGATGACGCCTTCTTCGTTTGTGCCTTCGACAGCTGCACTTGCTTCACTTTGAGTTGTAGCTGGATCACCACTGTTTTTTGAACCACCATCACATCCGAGTGCAGTAAAAAATACACCGATGAAGATCGCTTTGCTGAGGTACCTAAAATTGTCGGGATGCATGACTAAATCTCCTAGTTAATAAGTATGATCGAGTATGGTTTTACATATTTTGCGAGTTGACAAATGTGTGTAACATTGTTGCAACTTGTTCATTCAAACTGATTAAAGTATTTTCCAGACGTTTTGGATCGATACGATTTTTAATGATAAATTCATTGACGAAAATCAGGTAACTTTGACCATTTTCGGCTTTAAGGCCGATGGTTAATCCATTTGCGGAATGATAATAGTCGTGATTTTCGCTGAGTAGATGCTCAGTGGAAACTGTGACATCACGAAGATCTTCTTTCAAAATGTAGTTATTAAACTCTGTTTGTCGGACATCATGAATGGCAGCGCCCTTAGCAATGCTAAGGTTGTAGTCGAGAATGACCTTTTCTACACTGGCGCGCCCAGGAAATGACTCGCGACTGGCGACATTAATCAATAAGGCTGAATTGTCTTTTTCAATTCCCTCCGCAAATATATTGTGGGCCTCTAAGTCTGAAAAAGTTGAGGGATCAGCAAGATTGACTTTGATTGCATAAGCGAAAGCCAAATTCGCTACAAAAAGTTCACTGATGGAACTGCGAACCATCTCAATTTTGGGAGTGCCTTCACCCTGATACGCATTTTGTAGAAGACTTGCGAAGAATTCGTTTGTTGTCTCGCCATTGCAGACAATAGCAAATTGCTCTTTAAAATCAACTTTAGTTGCCGAAAGAGTGAGTTCAGGGCCTTCTTGACAAAGGACTTCTTCTAGGCTACGATTATCAACTTCAGGTGTTTCAACTATTGAATCCTCTGAGTTATCAACTGGCTCTGCATTGTCAACGCTGCTACGTTCAACATCTTTGTTGTTAAATTCTTTTTTGCTGCAGCTGATTGATACCAAAGCAATAGCAAAAATTAGAAAATATATTCTCGTCAAATTTTTCATCTTGTTGGTCTCCAGTTTGAGCTACAATTTTAGTTTCCGTTTGCTGCCTGCGTATGTGCGGTGTAGATTGTTTGCATATCTCTGGATATAAAATCTCGAAATGTCTCATCCATACCTTCTGCAATGTTGCTGTCTGGTTCATCACGACTATTCATGATGAAATTGAGGACGGTAACAATGTAGGATGAATCGTTTGGTGCGGCAGCATCCGCTAGGACGCCACGTAAAACGACAGATTTACTAAATTGCTCGGATGGGGCTGCCAAAGTTCTAACTGCCAAAAAGAAATCAAAGTTGTTAGGGTGTAAACGATACATTCTAAGCTCATGACGAGAGACGTCGTTAAAGATGACTTGTGGGTTATCTGTGCGATTGACATTTGTCTTCTGTTCAATGGAGAATGCAGTATCTGCCTCACCATTATTCACGGGTGGGGGCAGAAAGCTGGCGTTGATGGTGAGGATGTCGCGACTATATGGTGTTTCAACAAAGCTTTCTTCAGCTAAAAGAGCTTCAACTCCTTTGCGAGGAACTTTCATAGCGTAGGCAATAAAAATCTGGATATTATTACCGGTGATATTCTCTGATGATGGCAAGTCACGAATATAATCCCTCTCAATTCTCTCTGGATCATTCGTTTGACCAGAGTAGGCATTCGTTAGCAAGTCGCGGAAGGCTTGCGATGGAGCATTGCCCGGGCAAAGTGCATTTGCCTCGATCGTAAACTCTTGCGCTGTAATTGCAAATGCATTGGGTAATCCTGAACAAAAACTTTCCGGAGTCAATGGTAATACATTGGCAGTTGGTAATTCGCTTTTGACCGTGTTGTTTTTTTCCTGTCCCTTTGCAGGTGCCGGCCCAAAATATGCAGCTACGGCGGTCAGGATCAATACATTCAGTTTCATAAGATTCCCCTTGTCGTTTTGAGCCGTTTTTGACTCTACAGTATGATTGATGTTCAGTTTCAAATTGTCACACTACAACACATCTAGCTATTTACAGTTGCCGGCTAACCAGCGGACTTGAGCCCTTTTGCAATTGATAACGAAAGTATTTGTAAAGCAGCAATAAATGTCGCCATTAACGATGCAATCGTTCCTAAACCCCAGGCGAAGCTGCCACGAAAGATTTCCAGGCTGATCTTGACCGGTAATTCGCGATTGGTGCCTGGAGTTGGTGGCATCGGAATTCCTTCAGGAAAGAGCAGAGACACACTCATGGTCATTATAATGCCGATGGAGCCACCAATAATGGCAATAATGCCAGATTCCATTAACGTGAGAACAATTAAGTCCTTCGAACTTTCTCCATTCGAACGCAACATGGCAAATTCACGGGTGCGTTCTAGAATTGTTGTTGATGAGCTGTTATAAATCGAAAGTAAGATAATGCCCATAAACACAAAGCGAAAGATATTCAACAGTGCGGTTAAAAATTTCGAACCGTTTTCCGCCCAAACCTTGTCCAGTATATTGACAGAGAGTGCTTCCATTCCAACAATGTTTTGCTCTACATAAGAGCTGATATTAGACCAATCATGCTCAGGATGAGCTGCGATGGCAAAGCTTTCCACCTTTTGGGTGTCTAGTAGGATATGAGCTTGTTCCAGCTGAACTTGGAATAGCATATCGTCGGCTTCTTTAAATCCCATATGAAAAATGCCGGTGACAGTGACATCAATGGCATTGATGCTTCCATGTACGGTGTTACTAATAATCGTCACGGGATCGCCGACGCCGACATTCAAAGTTTTTGCCAGGCCGGTGCCGAGTACCAAGCCATCCGCTGTATCACCAATGACGCCACCGTCGATGAAATTCATGCGATTGAAAAAATCTTGCTCATCTTTACCAACAATGCCTTGACCGCGACCGGCAACAGAAGTCGTGCCATTGCTTAATAAGGCAAAAAACTGCACTCGAGGGAAAACCCGATCGATTTGCTCGTGAGACAGTAAGTTTTCCTCGACTTTTGCTGGCTCTTCAATCCAATGTTCCCAAGGTTTTTCATAAGTTTTTTCCACATAGCCCTGAGTATGCACCTGACCATGACCAAATCGCGAGCGTACGGCATTGTCGTGATGCATGCGAATCAAGCCAGTGAAAAAGCTATCAAGGAAAAATAAGCCGAATACACTCATAGCAATACTGCTGATACTAACAATGGAACGTCTACGGTTGCGCTTGACGTTATACCAGGCGAATTTAGCAAGCATGGACGTTCCTCCTTTTTGATTCCAGAATCTTTCCATCCATAAGAGAGATTTCACGGCTCAAATATTTTTGAATGAGAGGATCATGGCTGGCCATAATTACGGTCAACCGGTCTTGCTGATTAAGTTCTTTGAGTATCTCAAGGCAGTTGATACTGCTCTTGCTATCAAGACTAGCCGTTGGCTCATCGGCAATAATGACTTTTGGTTTTTTGGCTAGTGCCCGTGCGATCGCAACTCTTTGTCTTTGGCCACCACTTAGTTGATTGGGGTATTTATCCTTAAAACTGAGGAGTCCGACCCGTTCCAGTGATTCCATCGCAGTCAGCTTTGCGATGGATTCCTTGATTTTTTGACGAATCAAAAAGTAGGTGACATTCTCCAATACAGTAAACATCTCTAAAAGGTGGAAATCTTGAAAGATAAAGCCAAGTTCATATTTACGGATACGATTTTTTTCCTGTTCTTTGATTTGTTGCAAATCGTTGCCGAGAAAGTGCAACTGACCTTCTTGCATTGGTTCAATTAGACCCAGGATATTCAACAAAGTTGATTTTCCAGACCCAGATGGACCAGTCATGCCAAGGAATTCGCCGGCGACAATTTCAAAGCTGACCTCATGTAAAACTTTTTGCGTCAGCTCCGCAGCCTGGTAGGCAAAGCTAATGTTTTGTGCTTGATAGAGGATGCCATTCATTAAGTTTTCTCCTAGTGTTTAGCTGAAAAGGGGGAGCAAGTATTATTCCAAGATATCGTGCACAATGATTTCAATATGATGGCGTCTCGTAGCCCGCAAAAAAGCGTTTTCCTAGGTAGTCCGAGACGATGAATAAGTTAATGTTTTCGGGTGGATGTATCTGTGAGTGCAGGAAACGAAATTTATTTTCAGCACTGTAAACCGCATGACGGACTTAAGGTGCAGACTTCCTTGTCTTTTCTACCAATAAATCCCTAACGAAGCTTTTTCCCCATCGAATTTTGAACAATTTAGCTTAAGAGCCGAGTTGAGATACAAGTTCGAATTTCAGTCACTTATCGTCCATAACTGTTTGGCCGGAGCTTTGCAATAAAAGCGAGTGAACCATACGGCTTTTAAATGATCAATGTCGTACAGCATCCTCATAAAGGAATCTATAATGAACAGACCAAAACAAGAAGACATTGCAATTATAGGTATCTCTTGTCTCTATCCAGGGGCAAAAAGTCCGTTAGAGCTATGGGAAAACATTCTGGCAAAAAGGCAACAATTCCGCCGTATGCCTGACGAGCGTTTACCGCTATCTGAATATTATGATGCTAACGTGAAAGCACCAGATAAAACATACGGTCAGGAAGCAGCTTTAATTGATGGCTTTCGTTTTGACTGGAGCGATTATCGGGTTCCAAAGAAAACATTTGAATCGACAGACATTGTCCACTGGTTAGCTTTACACGTTGCTTTGCAAGCCTTGGAAGATGCAGGATATAGTAAAGATACCATCGCTCGTGAACAATGTGGAGTGATTCTTGGTAATACTTTAACGGGTGAATGGACCCGAGCCAATGCCATGCGCACTCGCTGGCCTTACGTAGAGAAAGTTTTACGCGAAACTGCTGCTGCTCGAGGACTTAAAGGTGAAGCTTTTCAGGATTTCATAAATAGCACAGAGTCAGCTTTTAAATCGGCTTTCCCGACCACAACCGAAGATACACTTTCTGGTGCACTTTCTAATACCATTGCCGGTCGCATTTGTAATTTTCTTGATTTACATGGTGGCGGCTATACGGTTGATGGTGCTTGTTCCTCATCTTTGATTGCTGTCATTCAAGCTGCTCGTAACTTGGCAAATCATGATCTTGATATTGCTTTTGCTGGTGGTATTGATATTAGCCTTGATACGTTCGAGCTAATCGGTTTTGCCAAAACTGGTGCTCTGACGAAAGAGGAAATGCGTGTTTATGATAAGCGTGCAAGCGGGTTTACCCCGGGTGAAGGTTGTGGTTTTGTGATTTTAAAGCGCTTGGAAGATGCCAAACGCGATGGCGATAGAGTTTACGCCGTATTGAAAGGTTGGAGTTTGTCGTCTGACGGAAAAGGTGGTTTAACAGCTCCAAGCGTCGACGGCCAAGCAAAAGCCATTGCTCAAACCTATAATATGGCTGGATATGATTTAAGTGACTGTCACTTTGTTGAAGGCCACGGTACGGGAACACCCTTGGGTGATCGTGTTGAGGTCAGCGCTCTAGCTAAAGTTTTCGGTGAAGAGAAAAAAGATACGCAATTAGGCTTGACCTCTTTGAAGTCTATTGTTGGTCATACCAAAGCGGCTGCTGGGATAGGCGCGTTCATCAAGGCTATTATTGCTGTGAATCGACGTGTCATGCCTCCTCTGGCAGGTTGTGAAATGCCAAGTGACTTATTTGCAAACGAAGCGCAAAGCTTGTATCCACTGATTCAAGGACAGAAACTGCCAGAGAATACCATAGTGCGTGCTGGTGTTTCCGCTATGGGCTTTGGTGGCATCAATACTCACGTAACGTTAGAGTCATCAGAATCTGTTGCTGACAACCTACAACCTGATATGCCTGAAGAAGTCATCATGGCTTCTTACGAAAAATTTGAAGCCTTTCCTTTTTCGGCCCACACAGCCAGCGAGTTAGTTGGCAAAGTCCGTGAAGCACAAAAAATTGCTGCTCGAATCAGTCGGGCTGAGATGGTGGATTACGCAGCAGACCTGGCTCGTCATGTGAAAGCTTCTGAGCCATGGAAAGCCAGTGTTGTTGCTGAAAAGCCAACTGACTTGGTTCAGCGCTTAAAAGAATTGGAGGCACTTGCTCAGGATGAATTACAAATCGGTGAAATACGTGCACTTGAGCGAGTCTTTATCTCACGTAAAAAAGATTCGGCTCGAGTGGCTTTTGTTTTCCCTGGTCAAGGTTCGCAGTACCTGAACATGGGCAGGCAGCTTATCAAACGTCACGAATGGGCTCATGAAGATGCGGTATCATTTGAAAATGTTATCCGCGACGTTAGCGGTGAGAGCTTCTTTGATAGCTTTGATATTCCTAATAGCCACCGATTATCGGCAAACGAGCTACGGGAAAAGAAGAAGGCAGCGAGCCAGACGGAAATTGCTCAGCCAGGTATCTGCTTAACTTCAAGTCTATGGCAGAAAAAGCTTAAGCGACTCGGCATCACGCCGCATACAGTAGCTGGACACAGTCTGGGTGAGCTGACAGCTTTTTGGGCTGCCGGTGCCATCAGCTCTCAAGAGTTGGCCAGCTTATCTGCCTGGCGCGGTCTCTACATGGCAGCTTCTGCAGAGAAGCCTGGTAAAATGGCAATGCTACCTTGTAATGAAGAGCAGGCGAAGCATATCATCGAACAGGTTGATGGCTATGTCGCCATTGCTAACCTCAACGGACCACAACAGACCATTATTGCTGGCGATGCGGCAGCAATTGATCAGGTGATCGAAATCTGCCAACCGGCTGGTGTTGGAGCTCGTGAGCTGAATGTGTCCAATGCTTTTCACTCTAAATTGATGAACCAAGCAGCTGAAGAGTTTGCTAAGGTGCTGCAGTCGATGGGTGAAAGAAGCCTTGGTATGAACATGATCTCGGGCATTGATGGCCAAAAAATGGAAAGCACCATTAAACTGGCAGAGTATTTACCAAAACAAATTTTATCACAGGTTAATTACATTGCTTTGCTGAATCAGTTAAAAACCGAGCATGATCTCATTCTTGAAGTCGGTCCGGGGAAAGTCCTCAGTCAATTAAATAAAAACTTGATCGGTGATTCGAAAGCCCAGGTCTACTCTGTGGACGATGGCTATGAGGGGAGTTTGGAGCTGAAGCTTTTGATCAGTGCCAGCTTCTGTATGGGTGTTCGCGTGAAATGGGATCAACTCTACCAAGATCGCCTGGTACGACCATTCGTTGAAACAGATAAATTGCACTTTATTGAAAATCCATGTGAGCGTCCGCTGCAAATCGACGCTGTTGAGACGTCGTTGACAATGCCGGAAGTGTCTCGGCCAAGTCCTGCTGAGCTGGTTGCCGAGCAGCCTGTTGTCCCTGCGCAGGCGGTCGTGCCGATGGCGGCTTCAGGTCTAGCGCAAATCGAAGCGTTAATGGTCAGTGAAGTTCATGAATTAACGGGCTTTGACCACTCGACGATAACTATGAATTTGCGCATACTTGATGATCTGAATATGGACTCGATTAAGGCTGGTGAACTGATCTCCAACATCGGCATGAAGCTCGGTCTGGCCGGAGAAGGTGATTTCGGCGATTTCTTTAATGCAACACTTGGTGAGATTGCAGTCAAACTGCATGAATTGCAAGGTGATAGCCAGTCTACTATCGTTGAGGTAGCGGCTAGCCCGGCGCAAGCGCCTGCTCCGAGCCTGCAAGCTCCAGCAGCTTCTGCCAAGCCAGTTGCCGAAGCTGCACCTGTTAAACCCGTCAATCTTTTAAGCCGCCATGTGAAGGAGCCTTGGGTTCGGACGATGGTGGAAAGCTTTGTTGAGCGTCCGCAGTCGACTGATCTCGTGCAATGGGCGGGTGCAAAAGTCGCTGTGATCTATGATCAATCCTTCAAAGATGTGGCCTTCCAGCTTGCTGCACATTTGGAAAGCCAAGGCTCCGAACTGGACCTGCATGTGATCAGTGAGCAGACCCTGCAAGAAAAATTGAACCGTCATAGCTACGAACATATCATTGCTTTACCGCAGCTGACTTCATCGATACTGGATCAGCAGGCCGTACATGCCATGGTTGAGACTTTACATAAGTTTACCAGAATTGGCCGCAAGCCACAGCGACCTTCACTTAGCTTCATCCAGTTCAGTGAAGCGCCCTTTGCAAGGGGTAGTGAAGCTAGCGAGTATGAGTTTAGCTTTAAATCCTGGCTTGCAAGTTTATCGACAGAAAGATCCGACCTCCGCATTCGAGGTTTCAGCTTTGCTACTGGTTATAAGGAAAGGGCTTCCGAACTTATTAACATTATCAGTGGTGAAATTGCTGGCGATGAAAACCTGGTCATCGCTCACATCGATGCTGAGGGTCGGATATTTGAGGTGAAGCTGGGTCTGGTGGAAGGCAAGGACTTCGGTCCGTCTTCCGTCAGCCTCAGTGGAAACGATGTGATTGTGGTTGCTGGTGGTGCCAAAGGGATTACGGCAGCCTGCGGCTTAGAGTTAGCCAAAAAATATGGCTGCAAAATGATCTTAATTGGTAGCTCAGCCCTGCCAGAGAACGAAGTTTCATCAGAAATTCATGAAACACTGGCCGCCTATGCCAAAGAAGGCCTGGAGGCAAAGTATTATCAGTGTGACCTTCTAAATCAATCTGATGTCCTACGTGTGATATCGGAAGTCAAAGCCGCGCATGGTGATATTAGCGGTGTGATCTTTGGTGCTGGCGTCAATAAGCCAGGGCCAGCTAATACGGTAGCTATCGAACAGGCCTATCGAGAAGTCGATATCAAAGTGCTTGGTGCCTATCATCTTTACTCCGCTTTAGATGGAGCGAAACTCCAACTCTTCGTGAGCTTGACATCTGTGATTGGAGTTACAGGAATGCCTGGTAATACTTGGTACGCCCTGGCTAATGAATCGTTAGATCTGCTCACTCGTAAAATTAAAGCGGCAAATCCGCAAGCTCATGCGGTTTCTCTTGCCTACTCCGTGTGGTCTGATATTGGCATGGGAGCGAAGTTGGGCAGCGTTGACCGCTTGGAAGAAAAAGGTATCGGCTCGATATCACCTGCCCAAGGAATTGAGCGCTTTATGAAAGCCGTTCAAGGTATTGCTCCAGATCATCAGCAGGTGGTCATCAGCCGCATGGGTCAGTTACAAAGCCGCTCATCGGAAATTCATGGCGATTTCGAAAAGTGTCGCTTTATCGAAGATGTGCTCGCAATTGAACCCCAAGTTGAAACCTTGACGAAGGTACGTTTGACAACAGAACGCGATACTTATCTTTTAGATCATAATTTTAAAGGTACTTACCTGTTTCCGACTGTTTTTGGTCTCGAAGCCATGGCACAGAATGTTCTATTTGTCACTGGAATGAAGGCATTCAAAGAAGTTGCCATCGAAGATATCAGCCTTGCCAAGCCTATCACAGTTGGCAAGCAAGGGACAGTGATCAGCATCTGGACGGAAGTTCTTGAAAGACAGACGTCTGATGAACCATTGACAGTCCGCGCTGGTATCCGCTGTGAAAAGTCTGGTTTTAAAGTGGATCATTTCTCTGCTGTCTTCAAATTTAGTGAAATGAGCAGCGAAGATTTTATCAGTTTTGATCGCAGTTTACGGCCTTTAGGTGTTGATCCGACGCAGGATCTCTATGGGAAAATTCTTTTCCAAGGTCCCAAGTTTCAACAATTGAAAGAAATCTTCCAATTGGAATCCGATGACGAAAATGAGGGAATGACGATTTTCCATTCCAATTACTCATCAGATGCGGAAGAAGGTCATTTGGTACTAGGCGACCCTTACTTCAGAGACTCATTGCTACAATCAGCGCAGTTGATCATTCCCCGTTATCAGTGTTTACCGATTAAGATCCAAAATTTGAAGATCAGTCAGCTTTCCATCCAGGACACCACAAAGCGCTTCTGCTTGACTGAAGTCCATCGCGCCGATGAAAAGCGTTTCAAAGCAACGATCACCGTCGTGAATGAAAACGGTCAAGTTTTGGAAGTGATGGAAAACTATAATTTACAGCTAGTCAACAAGATTCCGGAGCTACCTCGTGCAGCAGAGCTGATCGACAAGAGAAAGGCAAATACGCTGAATCTGCGATCCAACCTACGCAGTCTGGATAAAAAATTGCAGGCCGAGTTACCACATATCATGGTCTTTGCTAAAGATCAGGACTGCGAAGCTCTTTACCATCAAGAACTACGCTACTACTGTGACCAGAATCAGTTGATTGTGCCGGCAAGTTTGCCAAAGCTATGCAGCGGCCAGCAACTAGTTCATTGTGATGATCGTCGCCTTTTTGTCAACGTCACAGAAACAGCAAAAGAATTTGTGTGTAGTTTGAGCCAGGACGACTTCCGTCATGTTGATTTGCAAATTCTCGATGCACAGTGGCAAGCGAGATACCCACACGATGAAAAGATCGCGGACTTAAAGCAGTTGGAATCGATGCAGGCATTTGGTAGTGGTAAAGTCGATTCGGCACGAATTGATGGCATCTTGGCTCTATTAAATGAGCTTGAAGTGCTTAGCATCGATGATGTAGAGGTGAAGTTTCTTGATAAGCATGCAATGCACTTTATCATCAAGTCTGGTGAGCGTCAGGTTGAGCTGCTAAGCAGTCATGTTCTTAACGGTAACGACCGGGTCTACACGATTGCGGTTGCTGCCGATGGATCCTCACGCGATAAGTTGTTGTTGCCATATCGCAAAATTTCCGAAGTTCTGCGTATTGAAGCTGAGCCTTACGGACCACAAAATCAATCGGTGTTTGTCCATAGCTTCATCCCCGATTTCAAAGCATTTTCCAACCTCGGTCGATCGATCTACTTCAGTCATTTCTTTAACTGGATGGGAAGTGCCAGAGAGCTGTCATCCGTGCCGGTACTCGATAAGATTCGTGAACTGACCGAGTCCGGTCGTTGGGGACTCGTAACAAACTGGGCTTCAATCAAGGTTTTAGGTGAGTGTCGTAACAAAGATCGTGTTGTTCAAGCTCGTATGTGGTGTGGTCGTATCATGGGCGCTCAAGAGTCTTCTGTGACTTTGGCTTTTGATTGGGTCTCCCGCGGCCCTGACGGGATCGAAGAAAGGATTGCGACTGGTTACATGGGCTTTACCTGGGTCGAAATTTTAGGCCATGGTATCGTCAAGCCAGCACCATTTCCCGACTATTACAGGGATTTTATTGATAGCATGATCGCGCAAAATGATGAGCCCGATCGCTACATACCGGCCGCTGAGCCTTTGGCAGATTTAAATCCTGGTGAATCCCTGTTTGTTTCCAAGAAGGGGCCGAATGCTCGACCTGTCTTGTACGAAAAAACATTTGAAACAAGCCTTTTTGATGCTAATCTGGTTGGTAATCTCTACTTTGGAAATTACTCAATCTGGATGGGAAAAACGCGCGACTTTTTCTTTCAAAAGCTTATGCCTTCCCGCTTTATGGGAGTGGGTGAGCAGGGAGAGTTCCGCTGTACCGATTGCAAGATTCAGCATCTGCGGGAAGCCATGCCCTTTGATGATATCAAAGTTAGGATGTCGCTGTCTTCTTTGCATGAAGAAGGCATGGATCTGTACTTTGAGTTTTACAAAGTTAATGAAAATGGAAATGATGAGAAGCTGGCCTACGGTGATCATCGGATTGTCTGGACAAAGGCAGAGCAAGGTAAGGTTCAATCAGTTCCTTTGCCGGAAGAACTGATGGCCTGCCTCGAAGAGGTGATAAACAATCAGCAACTTAGAGGCGTCAGTTAAATCATCAGTAATGGGAATTCCGGTCTTCTCATAAGTTAGTGCCGTAAGAGGGATGCTTTGGCTGAGTCTACTCCATTCTGATCGGATATAGGAATGGTTGGACTCAGCCGCTTAACTTTTTAGAACAAGCTGGGAGATCTCGATGAAATGGATTTTGATTGCTGCTGCTTGGACTATGATGCAAACTTTCACTGCAACAGCGCAAGCTGATGCCGATAAGATTCTCCTCCGTGCTGATGAAATCCGTAACCCTTCGGTAAGTTACCGCATGAATGTGACCGTTGACTCTACAGATGACGGGCATTCTGCCTTTGAGATTCTCATTGGAGGTAAAGACCGCAGTATCATTAGAACGCAAAAGCCCGAGCGGGAACTGGGTAAAAACTTTCTCATGCTCGAAGAAAAAATGTGGGCTTATATTCCCAATATCGGTCGATCCGTTCGTGTTTCGCTAAATCAGAAACTTTCCGGTCAGGCGTCGAACGGAGATATCTCGCGGATGCGGTGGTATGGGGATTATACTGCTAAGATCGAATCACAAGATGATAAGCATTGGGTCTTATTCTTAGCTGCGAATAAAAAAGGCCTTACTTACGATAAGATCCGTGTTTGGATTGCCAAGGAAAATGATCGTCCGGAAAAAGCAGAGTATCTGAGTGCAACCGAGAAAGTATTGAAAAACGTTGATTTTGGTGGGTATAGAGAGATAGCGGGAGCCATCAGGCCAACGGAAATTACGATCGTTAATGCCCATGATGCAGCAAAGAAATCCGTTCTGCGCATTAAAACGATGACGAAAGCAGAAATTCCAGCGTCCTTTTTTACCGAGAATAATTTAAGGTAGATCATGAAACTATTCCTGCGCTTTCTGCTTTTGAATGTGACATTTATTGTTGGTATTCCGACGCTTCAAGCTCAATCTGAGCCGAGCTTGCAAATTTTTACTAGTAGTAATACTAAGACGAGTTTTGAGCGAATCCAAGATATGGGTGGTGATGGGAACCACGCAAGTTTGCTGTCTCTGACACAAGACATCCGGATCCGCTTTTCTGAGTTTGGTGAAGGCCCGAGAGTGAATTTCGGTTACCAACTTGAAATAGATTTGGAAGATGATCAGCAAGACGATTTGCTGGAAAAAAACTTCGATCGTTTGCGCTTTGCTGTCGATCGTTCTTACTCCCATGGCGAGTATGGCTTGGGATTAAAAATACTGAGCTGGGGAGAAACGGCTAGCCTGCCAATACTTGATGTTACCAATCCACGCAATTTAGATCATCCGAAGGGATTTTATGATCCTGCGGCAAAAATTTCAGTGCCGATGGTCACAGCCAACGTGAACTTGGCTGACTGGCAAATTTCCACATTTTTAAATTTTTGGCCGCAGAATCCCCGCTATCCCGAAGAAGTCGGTGGATTTAAGGTCAAAGAGCAGAAGGAAAAGACAGCCTTTCGTGATTTTGAAGGCGGAGTCCGAGTTGGTCGAACGATCGACAATCTCGATCTGAAGTTGATGTATGTCAAACACGAAGCCAGGGTTCCCTCTTTTATCATTTCTGCTTTTGCTGAGGATGGTGATCTGCAGCTGAATCGGGATAAGATTGATACCTTCGGCTTAAGCTATTCTTGGGCTGGTTTTGAGCATGTTCTACGTGGTGATTTGCGTTATAGCTTCGATCATCCGGTGAATGGCGTGATGCAAAAAAAGACGGTGCGTGATCTCAAACAAGCTATTTTTGGTTATGATTATTCGCCAAACATTAACACAGTCTTAGGTTTGGAAGCTCACATGGATGATTGGGGCTTAATGCCATATCATTTCGCTGAGGGTCCCTTTGCCGTCAGCCAGAACGAAAATGCAAGACTGCTGTGGTTTGGTACCAATTCTCGCATGAATTTCAATAACAACAAATTTGAAGCCCGCTTATTGTATTTGAAGGGGCTCACCAATGAAGATAGCCTGATGCGTTTAAGGTTTGAAATCAAACCGACAGATAAGATCAATCTTTCTATTGAAGCACAGAAAACATCATTTAAAGCTTCGAGCCCACAGTATGTGCTAAGTGAGCAAGAACGCCTGCTTCTCGGAGCGCAGTTTTTCCTTTGATCCAGCTTAATTTCTTGATTGAGCAAAAAATCACAAAAAAGCCTGTTTTACCAAGCTATCTATCTGAAAACAAAGAGTTATTCTTCTTTCTGACTCTTGAGCTTGCTGCTTTCTAGACAAGCAGCAAGCACTTGCTCGCCTCATAAATAGCCAAAAATACTAGGGAAATTATTGATGCCGTCATGGCTCCTTTTTTGCAATCACTAGCATGATCGTCTTTTAATCGGAGAAATCATGACTGTACGTAATACATCCCTAGCGTTACTTTTTATGATCGTCTCTGCTGCCATGCTCGGTGGTTCATTGGCTGTTGCACGCCCCCATGCGTCTAGATTAGTCTGCGAAGCTTTTCCCGATTCACCGCATTGTGCTGGCAGTATGATTTCCTGTGGTTTTTGTCATAACACCGTGCCTCCGACCTTGAATTCATTCGGACGCTGTGCTCGATCATACATGCAGCAAACCGGCCGTAGTTTTCCGGAAACGGACGATGAGATGTACAACGTGATCAGCGGTGTTGGCGACGAGGACTGTGACGAAGATGGCTATACCGTGATGCAGGAAATCATGATGGGAAGCCAACCAGGAAATGGACAGAGCGTCCCCTTGGACAAGGGCTGCGGCTTAGGTCCTGTCACCAATCGTAACAACCCGCATTATAACGTCTGTGAATATGACAATAGCTACGTTTACAAGAAAATATGGCTGGATGTTTGTGGTGAGCCACCTTCATATGAAGAATACGCTGATTTCCAAGGCTTAAGCGAAACGGAACAAAAGCTGGAAATCACCGATCTGATGACCGATTGTATCAAGTCTGAAAATTGGATCGGTAAGGATGGTGTGATCTGGGAAATCGCTCACTATAAAGTTCGTCCCGTTGGTAGTGTGAAAGCTGGTGAGGACGCCGGGATCTTGCCGATTGTCGATTATTACGCGGACTATCACTTATTTATCTATAGTCAGATCAATGGTAATGACGCCAGGGAGCAACTGCTTGCTGACTTTACCGTAACGCGTACCGGAGGCAATGGTAGCCCAACGCAATATGTCAAGCAATCACCTTCCAGGCTTCTTGATGGGCAGGTGATGCAACCTGAATTTCGGGTGGGCTTACTAACGAGCTTTTGGAATCTTGGTTTTTATTTAAATTATACCGGCGTCGCCCGCGTTTTGGTCGCTCAAGCCTTTCGTGCCTACTTAGGGATTGAGCTGGATAAAATGCAAGGTATGAATCCACCAGCGATAGAAGACAGTGGCTTTCGCGATTACGACCAGAAAGGTGTTAGTCGACCTGAGTGTGCCAATTGCCATGCAACCATCGATCCGATGGCTTATCCCTTTCGGAATTACAATGGACTGACGGGAACGAGTTCCGTTTTACAAGGACAAAATGCTTCCGGTCTTTCCAGTGTTGATAACTTAGGGGATGAGACCAACTTAACGCCGCTTTCCTACTCTAAACCGCGCATGGACTTTTTTGAGCAGGATACGCCGGGTATGTCAGAAATTCCCGAGGCCGGATATATCTTTGGGCAGCGGGTAGAAAATCTTTGGGAGTGGGCGGAAGTTTTAGTTAATAGTGATCAGTTTGCGGCCAATACCGTGCGCGATTATTGGCGTGTGATGGTTGGTCATGAGCCGAGGCCGGACGAGCAGGAAGAGTTCAAGAAACTTTGGCAAGATTTTAAGACCGTACATAACTATTCAGTGGAGGCCATGCTGCATGATCTTATTAAGACCGATGCTTACGGTGTGCCTTAAGGTTGTCGCCTTTTTTCTATTGGTAAGTTTGCAGTTTGCATGTCAAAAGATGGCATCCAATCAGGCAAACGAAGGCCATGAAGCGCAAGCTTTGGCTTATTTAACCGAAGATGTTCAGTCCCCAAAAACTGCTTTAAAGTTAAAGCGCACAAGGGTTCTGCGCAATAGTTTAGCGAAAATATTAGCACTGCACCCGCAGCAGTTATGCTTAGAGCTGGGGCGTCTGCCTTGTGCGGATGTGGTTCACCGGGTGAGTCTCGGTGGTATGGATGCCTATGGCAACTCTCAATATAAATTTCCGGAAAACTTATCGGTCTCTTCACCGATCGCAATGGATCGGATTGTCCTTGCATCTTGTTCCACCCGGGCTTCTTTGGATCTGGTCAATCCAAATCAGGGTGTGATTTTTAAAAATCTTCATTTGACTCCCGACGGGCGGATTACCAAAAATGAAGCTTTTTACGACTCGATCCGTCGCCTTTACGAGAGAGCGTTGCTCCGTCAACCTCGAGTTGATGAGGTGCAAGCACTTGAGAAGCTCTATGTTGACATTTATGAGCACGAGCCGATTGGAGCAGCGCGTAACTGGGCGCTTTTGAGCTGTTATGCTGTGTTAAGCAGTTTGGAGTCGATATTTTATTGAATAGGTAAGTCCAGTCCCATGGGTGCAAACTGCGTTTATGCATGGAAGCTGGTCGTTAAATTTTTAAAGCCCGATAGCGAAAAAAAATAAGTCAACCGGGCTTTTCATTCTCTTAGCAGTTAAAATCCCACACGACTTACCACAAAACAACCACCTGTCCCTGGATTGTAAACCTGAAATGTTTCATAACGATCGCTCCTCAATAAGCGCCTTGGCCACTCTTCAACAAAGTTTTGCGAGGAAAAGTAAGAGCTTGTCAGATTGTTTGGGAAGATCCAGGCAGAGATGCTGACGTTGGATTGGGTCAGACACGGAGGTTCGTTAGCGTGAACTGCGCGATCTTGCCAGGCGCATTGGCCAGGAAGCAAACCAGAGGCGGCAGGTCCGCTTGTCTTGCTGAAATACATTGTCGCTGTTTGCGACCCTGTGTTTATGCCGAGTGTCCCGGCGCCGCCTCGACAGGTCAGCGGATAGCTGGTTTGTGCATGAATGCTTGTAGAAAAACTGAAAATGGCTAAGCTACTGATTAGGGGTATAATGAGTTTGAGCATCATCTGATACCTCAAAAGTGAAGCGATGAACAAGATGGACCCAGTTGCTTGTCAGCTAATAGCAGCTTGAAAAATTATGAACCTAAACGCTGCTGCTGCAAAGCTAGTGAGTTTACTATGGCCGAGATTTCATTCCTAGAAACATGAATTGAGAACGGCCACAATCGAACAGGTGTATTTCATGATACGATCACTTTTTATTTCACATGAATCGCCACTTATCATGAACTGGTTTCAAGAACGCATGGACGGCGGGCGGTATGAGGACTTGTTTGAGTATAAGAGGCAAGCACCTCTAGCCTTCTGGGCTCATCCCACTGCTGACCATCTGCTACCAATATTTGTCGCAATGGGAGCGGGGCAAGGCAAGCCGATCCTACAACATCAGTCGGTCAGTTATGGAAGTTTTGCTATGAATTCTTGGGGCTGGGAATGATTGCTCTTGTTCTCATTTTTGTGCTATTGCTTCACAGCTAAGAAGCGTGTTGCCCAGGAAATCCACTGGGCTCTGTGGATCCTTTTCGAGGTAAGAATATGGAAAAAAATAGTGCTTCAGATAAAGTAAGCCACAATGACCATGGTGAATCTGGTCATGTGCATGGTCCCCATTGCTCACATCACCATCAGGAGCCTTATGTGCGAAGCACAGCTAAGATTGGCAGAAATGATCCCTGTCCATGCGGTTCTCAACAGAAATATAAAAAATGCCACGGTCGTCAGTGATCGCAAAATGGCAAGTCGCCTGCTTCTTATTCAAGCCAGCAATCCTCGCTGGCTTTTTTTACGTCTGGTGAAAAATACTTAGACAAGATTTGAAAAATTAATGATCGCATATCCCCTTTGATTCTTGTCATAATTCCGATTGTTGCTGATAAGGAATACGATCTTTGCTTTAAAAAATTGGGGAGTGCTAAGCTGCTAATGAAAATTGCAGCAAAGTCGATGAAGAATTTTAGGGCGAGTCGGTCATCCGTATGGTCACGGTTGAAACAAATTCACGAGTGCAATGTCATTAATAAGAAAATGTTTTTGCGTCGCATATCTCCAATTTCCAACAAACTGTCGTCAACACAATACAGCTCAAGGCTTTTGTTGGTCAGATGGCCGAAAATTTCGCCATACTATCTAAGCTCGGAATATTTCTATAAAGTTTCTTTTGCAAGCGGAGATTGAAACGTTCTTGTCAAGCATTAGTACCATAAGACTTTCGAAACCATGCTTTGAAATGCATCGCTGCTCCTTCACCCATTCCGAGATATCTGAAATAACTTTAAAAATAACTTGTGGCGAAGCTTGCAATTCATTCAAAAGTTTTTATATGATCCACCCGCACTTGCTGAACACATCGTTTGCAAAGCAGTAAGGTGTCTAGATCCTGATTGACAAACTTTTTAAGACATTAGTTGGAGAAACAGTTCGATGAAGCATTATCATGTTTTAATGATAAGTGCAGGCTTGCTCTTAGGAGCCTGCAATGAAAAAGATGACAAGAAGCCGGAACCTGTTGCCCCAAGTGAAAATTTTCTCACTGATGCACCAGGTTCCTGGCTGTATCCAGAGCGTGACAGTATTGCTTTAACAGCAGAGGGGCTGGTGGAAAATGCCCTTCGCTTTGAGCCGAATGATGCTTTCGACGGTACGATCTCCTATGTGATTGACGCAGAGCAAAGCACTTGTGATGACTCTCATTTTGATAAGCGCAGTTTGAGTCCTGATGGACGCTTATTTTTGGATTTCAAAGATGATTTTACAGGTGAGTGTCAGCTAACTTTTGTTGCTCAGTTGATGCAAGGTGTGCAATTAAGTGGGGAAAGTCGTAAGACTGTTACTTTTAGTCGCGCCGGCATGGGCACTTTAAGCTTTGTCAATTTACCGACCACGATTGAAGTCATGTTTGACGAAGGTTTAAATTTCAAAGTTGAAGCTAGCGATGGCAGCGACGATCCAAGTTCGGTCGGCATTCGTTATGCAATTGAAGATAATCAGTGTGCCGCTTATTTCGCAGAAGACATGCCGATTAAGATTGATGAGCTTACTGGCGAACTGAGCGGTAAGCCAAGTCAGGCTAGCCCAGCTGAAGGCTGTCAATTGACAGTCGTCGCGACCCAAGGTGAAGAAGGACGATCAATTAGCCGGGCTGTTGGTCAGTTGACGATTATCATTCCAGCTTTTGATCTTAGCCTGTCCTGGTTAAATAGTGCTGAGGAAACTTTGTCAGTTCAGGCGCTGCAAGCGATCGAACATGAAGTCAAAGCGATTGTTGCCGATAGTCAAGGGGCTGTTGAGGCGGCAATCAACTATAGCCTCTTTGATAATAAATGCGAACAAGGCTGGCAAGAAGCCCTGAGTATCGACAGCAATACCGGTGTTTTGGCGGGTGTGCCTGCAAATGACGGACCAGACACCTGTGCCGTAGGAGTTCGCGCCAGCTGGGAAGACAAGACCATTGAAAAGTCTTTCCAAGTCACCGTGGATAAAATCACAAATCTTGCCATAGTGAACACGGAAAATCCTGACGAAACACTCACCAGTCTGAGTCTACGACTCAATTCAACTGTTCGATTTAAGGTACTGGGAAACTATGCCAGTGAAAGTGAGGCTTTTCCATTCGGTGCTGACTTAAGCAGCGTCGAGCTTATAGAAGGCCAAGATAAAGTTGAGGTGACGAGCGAATCATCTGCTTACCAAGTCAAAGGCTTGCAGACTGGCAAAGCGCTTCTTTTAATCAAAGCCGGAACTTTGGAGTCACAGCTTGAACTCGTCATTCAGGATAAGTTCGTGCAGGAAATCTTTTTTACTTTGGAAAATGGTGAAAAGCTTTCCCAAGTCGACCTTCGGCCCGGAGAAAACTACAGCGGCAAATTGCAGCTTTGGTATCGTTATACCAACCTACAGGACGAAGAAAAATCGGAGCAGCTTGCTAATTTTACATTAAGTAGCGATGATGAGGCGATCGTTACTGTTGAAAATAATACCAATCTTTTGGCTGAAGCTCCTGGCCGTAGCGTGGTACGAGGCTCTCTCGTCGATGAGCAGTTTGTCAGTAGTCCATCTGCCGAGCTTGCAGTCTTTGTGTATTGCCAGGACTTTGAAGCGTTCAACGCCAGTACTCAAACATGTGAGGCGAAAGACATTCCCGAACCAGCCGGTGATCTTTACGTATCTGGGCCGATGTTGGAGAAAAAACGATTCAGCTCGTTGCAAGGTTTTCAAGCCTGTGCCGATATTTTTCAGATCGAACGTGATTGGAGCTACCGACGTGTCATTGGTTGTCAGGTTGAAGGTGGTGAAACTTTAGTGGAAGTTCATGCTGGTCAGACAACTGATCGCTCAACTCTTTTGCTTGATCGCCAATCGACGACTTGTCAAGCGGCAGGTGAGTCAGGCATCTTGGTTGCCAAAGAGAATCAAATTCGTGGTGACATGCTGAATAAGGATATCCGACTGGTTTCCGATGCAGGCGAAAAACCATTCCTATACGGCAGTCGTGACTATCATACTTACAACGCCAGTTGTGAAGACTTGTTGCGGCATCCGGATCGATCCTCTTCACCACTGATTCGCACGCTTTGTGAGCAAGCTTTGCTTGATGCGACTGGTGGCAATGACTCTGAAGATACGAAGGTGAAAAAAGGCTGCTTCTTATTGGAAGGTGATACCGTCCGCTTTCAGGCAATGCAATAATTGCGACGGCGATGACGAATAGAAGCATGCCAGATGAATGGATTAAAATATTTTTTATCGAGGAATGATATATGAAGACAACTAAGATCATCATGACAGGAGCGTTGCTTAGTTTACTCGGCGCCTGTGGTGGCGGTGAACCGACCTCATCCAAGCTAAAGGATGCTCCGCCACTGCATGAGGACATTTCGCAGTATGGTTACGACTTGAATCTGTTTTATGACGATATTGTTCGCCACAGCGAATTTAATTACACAAACAGCAATGTCGATGATTACCCTTGGGAAGATACCTATTGGCCGACATACCAACGAGGTATCGCCCGCCGCTGGGATTTTTCTGAAGGGCAAATTGCCAATACCTCGATTCCGGCGTTGAGTCAGGTATTAACAGATCTTGTTGGCAAATTAGAAGCGCATTTTACGGCGACTAGCGAGCAGGCTCTCTGGAATTTGAGCTATCTATCACCAGCCGAAAAATACGATTACTTGAATTTGCTGGCGCAAAAACCGGCAGATCTTGATAGTGCAGCCTTTGCTGAAGCTTTCCAAAAGGAAGAGCTTGATGCCTTGATCAAGCAAGTCAAAGCTGTAGAAGAAGCACTTGCTGCTGATATGGAGGTATTGAAAGAAAATACTGAATTAGAGGAAGAACGGAAAAAAACTCAAGCCAATACCAGGCAAAAGCAAGCTGTCACTGAAATGTATGACCTGCTTGTCAACTCGCAGGTTTTGAGTCAATACCCACTTTTCCTACAAGGCTGGGTTTCGTGGGCAGCCAGAGCCAAGCATGAGCGATTTGCCGTGAACGCCAGCAAGCCAGCTGCTGAAGGTGAAATTAACTGGGCATGGGAAGGCCTCTGTCATGGTTGGGCTGCGGCTTCCATCATGGAGAAAAAGCCATTGCACAGCGTTCTAGCCAATATCAATGGTAAGAAGGTGTTTTTCAGCGAAGGTGATATCCGTGGTCTATTGACAAAAGCTTGGGCAAACCAAGCGCCGCCAACGACAGCCTTTCTTTCTGGCCGTTGTAACGTCGACCCGGAAGACATTCACCGCTTTGAAATCGAAGCATTTGAAAAAATGGCTAACAGACCGGCAGATGGCACAGTATGTGTTGATTGGGATATCGCAACTGGTAACTGTAAGAGCCGGCAACCATTTGCGACATCAAAACAGTTCTCGGTGATGACCGAAAATGGCAGTCAGTATCTTGCTTATGAATTCATCGCAGAAAATGGCGATGGCGCCGTCAGCGTCAAATTTGCGCTACCCATTGCTAATGGTGGATCGGAAACAAGATTGTTACCGTTTAACAAAGACTCGTTACGTCGCTATATTAGAAATACATCGGGTGCACGCGATTACACTCTCTTTATTCCATTTGATTCGTTTGAAGAGCTCTATGCATTTGCCGAAGAATTTGCTGCTGGCGAAGTCAGTTCTGAAATGCCACGACTTCAGTATCTGCAATTTCTCCATTGCCGTGATACCAACCCAGCGACCTTTACGGCAATGCTGATCCAGTTTTTCCAAGATCCGGATAAACCATTCGGTTTCGTGATCGATCGAACCGCTGAGTCTGAAGTTTGGAATCAACCAGTATTTGGCTACAAAATGAATTTGAGCGAACCAATTCCTTTTGCCGAGTCAGAAGACAGCTTGCAGCAATTCCGTGCACCAGGCACGACCTACTTGGTAGATGCGGAAATTTTAGTCCGATTTATTGCTGAGCCTCCTCATCCGTTCTTTAGATATACGGAAGAAATTTCTCAGCAATGGGTTCATACGATTTCCATCAAGGCAAGTTTGGAGTTGGATAAAAACCAGAAGCTCATCGGCGGTGAGTGGGGTAGCATGAACTCTCCATACCCGGAGCAACAGCAGCCTGACTTCGTCTACTTCTACGAACAAGGCAGTAAGCCTGTCGAGGTCAGTAGCTTGCGCGTAAATCGTTGGGGTGAGGGAGCTTTGGAGATTGGTCAATTTGATGCTAATTTTATGAAGCAGATTCATGCTTGCTCATTAGATACTGCAAGAGCGATCAAAGAAGTGCAGTTACCAGAATTTACAGGTCAATGGGTGAGAAGCAGAATACCTTATGTTGAATGTGATGTGTCGACAGAGGTCGAGTAAAGTCGACTGATGGGATAATAGAAGCCGTGACCAAAACTGGTCGCTGCTTCTTGCTAATTAGGTTCCATGCCGGAGTTTCGCAGCATCAATAATTGATATTTGCCGGTAAGAAGTAATTGATTTCCGATTGTGAGCCCATATTCGCCTTCATCGCGGCAAACTCCCGAGTTTCGTGATCGATATAATTCTCCGTCCAGATCAGGAAACCCAATCCTCGGGTTTCTTCCTCGGTGCCGAAGCGATAAGTCATCCGATAAGCAATGTCTGAAATAATTTTACTACCGTTCGGCAATATCAGTTCAGGAACGATTTTTTCCACTAATACGGAACCGATATAAGTGCGGCCTTCCTCTAAGTCCGGGTTATTTGTGCGGACTACCTTGGCCTCGATATTGGTAAAGGCACGAAACTCACCCAGTTCTTCCTCATATCGCTCAGGATCAGCCGCAGGCGAGATGGCGGCCGGATATCCGGGAACGATCTCGACTTCTGTTTCAAAACCACCGAGTGTTGTGACAATTCGCTCTGCGCCAGGTAAAGTGCAAAGGATTTTTTTCCACTGTGGGTGAAAGTTTGAGCGTAAGGGAAAAGCTTCGCTATCGACATTTCCTTTGAAGTCTGCCGTTTGCTCAGAAGCGCCATCAAATACGATCGATGTATCGGTGATTGGCTCACCAGTGGCTAAATCCGTAGCACCGGTCCCTAAAACATCCAGGCCAAGTTGAAAGAAAGTTTCTTCCTGACTACTACCTAGGCGTAAGCTTGCTGATAAATCGACGGTGATCTGAGCCAAACCACCGTTAAAGATACGGGTATAGGCGTATGCAAGGGTTTGATCAAAAAACGGAGTTGTTGCGTCATTGACATCATCAAAACCACATTGGGATAAAGGATTAACCTCATCAACCTCATCACTTGCCTCACGCCTGGCATCGGCCTTGTCAATAAAATCCGTATCATCTCCAGACAGGCCATCAATAATGAGGTTCGAATGAGCTGCCGACGAGCCGCCATCATTTTGCGAAGATGGTGCTTTGCAGCCTTGAACAAGCCCCACAAGAGCGATAAATAGCAGTGTATTCAAATAATTCTTCATCATAGCTTATTCCTCACTCGGTGCCGTGGTGTTTTCGTTTTGGACAAGAGGGTAAAGGTACTGCAAATCAGTTCCCAGATCTGAGGCAAAATTGGAATATTGTTTCGTTTCATGATCAACGTAAACTTCAAACCATAAAAGGAGGCCTAAGTCAGATGTGGTCTGCCGATCCCGAAAGTTATTGGTGATGCGATAGGCAACATCGCCTTTGAGCTCCCTGCCTGGTACCGTGCGGCTTGTCGGAAGACGCTCCATAAAGACGCTACCTTTGATTTTTTCACCGACTTTCAAGCGGGGATTATTGGTACTTAGGATCTCAACTTCAATATTATCAAAATAGCGGTTATCGCCAAGTTCCTGAACAAATCGTTCAGCAATTGGTGTTGGTGATACACCAGTCGGTAATGGCGGATTAAAGCGCATTTCAGTCTCGTAGCCGCCAATGGTGGTCACAACACGCCCTGCAAAGGCAACGGTACAGACGATGTCACTCCATTTTTCGGGTATGGGGCTCAACTCGTCGGCGTCATATGAAGTCGTCGTGCCCATAAATAGTAAAGACTCACTGGTCGCCTGATCAACGACGGAAGGGGCATTGACTTCTTCCACGCCCTGATAGATGGAACGAACCTCCTGAATATCAAGGTTGATGGTAAAATCACTTTTTTCTTGCGTGTTTAGCATCGTAATGGTGGTGTTGATATCTATATAGACATCAAGCAAACCGCTGATCAATTCACGAGTATAGGGGTTAAACATCTGTTGGTCTAATATAATGTCCTGCCTATTATCCGGGTTTTCCAGACCACATTCTTCCCGCAAAATTTTTCCTAAACTGGGTGGCCTTGGCTTCATCGTCTCTGGCAAAGGTTTGAATGGATTTTCATTTATATTGTTTGCTGGCGTTTGTTCTGAGCCATCGGCAGAAAGACCCTCGGAGAAAGCAGCTGTCGTTTCAGCGTTCGTTTCATCTTTTTTTACACATGAGGCCAAGCAAAAAATGTTCGCAAGTAAAAATATGCGGCAAAGCTTTCTGCTCGTAAAGATCATAACAGCACCTTTCTTATCTCAGAGGCAATATGCAGGTTTATCCTTCGCAAGAACTGAGCCAGTTTAAATGCTGAATCTCTCAAGTAATTTGCTTTGTTGATTGTCAATAAAAGCAAATATGAAAAGCCGAATATGCTCATGTTGGAAAGAAAACTGCTAGGTTCTCCCCCTTTAGCATCGTCGGCTTGATAACAGGGGGTGAAATTTTCAGAAAAATGTTCAGAAACGGATATATTTTTATGAAATCATTGCGTAAATGCTTGCCGCTGGCTTTCTCAATACCAAGAGCTTGAATTTCCCGGTTCTTGGGTTCAGTTTTGCAAGTTTCTGAATTTTCCAAGAAAATAAATATAAAATCGACATTGGAAAGTTGGTCTGTCCTTTGCTTTGCATCTTATGCAGACTTTTATCGCATGACCTCTTACACGAAAAATCAGGAAGCACTTTATGACAAAGAAAAATGCCATCACCCGACGCGAAGCCTTGCAAAAGCTGATGAGTATCAGTCCTTTACTCATGAGCCCTTCTGTTATTCCCGCTCTATTAAGTTGCCGGAAGGAAGATGCCGCACAAATGGTCGGCTCAGCAGGGATGGGTCTGGTCGGTGGTCAGCAGAAAAAATTCCTATTCGTCTTTGGTGCCATGGGCGGCGCTTCGATTAATGATAGCTTTCTTGCGGTGCGCGAATCGGAGTGTGAAAACAAGAGTACCCTAAATGTCTATCCCGATGACAAAGTTGTTTCCATCAATGGTACTGCCTTGCGCGCAGTTGATATGGACTTTAGTGATATTGGCCCCTTGCCCTTTCCAGTCAAGTCGCGGCAATCCAATTTTCTAAAAAAATACTATCAAGATACTATGATCGCCACCTTGGAACATTCATCTGTGTCGCATCCGGTCGGGCAAAAACGTATACTAACTGGATTTGATGCCTGGAATGGGAGGACTTTACAGGAAATCGTTGCCCTCCATTATGGACAGGATCTACCCTTACCAAATGTCAACATGTCGAGCATTGGTTTTGCGGAACGCGGCATCGATAAGGACTTACCCGAATGGGCTTTTCATGAAGCCATCGCCAATCCGGTGTTTTTTCCATTTGGCTTACATGGCTATAAGGGAATTGATGGTTTACCCTCTGCTGATCTCATCAACATGGCCAGACAAGTAAGAGATCAACACATCGATCAGAATTCGCCTTTATACCGAACATTTCACAGCAATCCGATGCTGCAACGCTGGCTGCATCTGCGCGAGAAAAAGCAGCCGGAATTGGAGCGCTTAGACTTGATCAATCGCCTCAATGCCTTCAAAGATACCAAAGACTTGCCTTTTAGTGATTATGGGTTAAATCCGCACGCACAGGGCGAAGTGATCCGCGATATGTTTCCCGATCTAGGCCAAGATCCTCTGCAAACCCAAGCTGCACTTGCCTACCTTATGGTAACGCAGAATATTTCCTGTGCCGTGACTATGGGTTTAAATATGGATGTGGCGGTAAACACGGCTGATTTTGATCATCCGTTGCTAACCAATACACCAACGGCCTTCGATTATTCACACAACGCCCATCGGGCAACACAAGCTCTACTTTGGAATAAGAGCCTGGATATACTCGATCGTCTGATCACCTTATTGAAGAAAACGGAATATCGCGATGGCGAAAGCTACTGGGATCATTCCTTAATTATGATCGCGACCGAATTCGGCCGCGATAAGATCCGCCCCAAAGATACGGAGGAATTTACTTCGGGCCATCATGGTAATAACGGTATCGCCATGATTTCGCCCATGGTCAATGGCGGTAAGATTCTCGGCGGTGTCGATCCGAACACGCTCTTGACCTATGGCTTTGATCCGCAAACCGGAGAGCCGCAGCCTGGCCGCCGGATGGGGGAACGCGATATCTTTGCCGGTGTGCTGCAAGCTATGGGGATATCAACAAAGGAGGCTAGCTTACCGGATATGCGTGCCATGCGCCGTTCTTAGGATGAAACGATCTCAGGCCATGGAGGCCTGGGGTCTTGTTTGACAAGTTATTAGCCCTGTTTGAAACTTAAGTGAGATTGTAAGTTATTGATAATTTGCGATAAAAGCAAGTTATTTAAACTTTTTTGAAAAAGAACCGATAAGAATTTTGAAACTCGACAGGAAATCTAGGGAAAGATTTTCTTTTAAAAAACCTAGGAGGGGTTACCTGATGTGTAATCAGACATGGTCGAAAGATCTTATCGAACGTTTTGAAAATGAAATCTCCCAAGAACTCATGACTTTTTTGGAAACTCAAGATACTGCCGGTGCCATCGGTTATTGCCTGAAACAAATTTTTTCAACCGATCAGCAGGAAGTCAGTGAGTTGAAAGTCATCTGCTACATTGTGAGCACACTTAACCTGATTTCCATCAATCCACAAAATATCGCTGAATACAGTCAAGTGGCGAAGAAACTTGAAAAATTGGCAAAATCTTTGCTCGAAAAAAATAATATTCGCGCTGGTAAATCACGTCTTTCGTTTGTTCATGGTCAATTGAAACAGGCGATGGCAAGTGTTCATAAGACAGAAGGTAATTCCTGGGCTGCTCTATGGGAATCGAGCATGGGCCTTTATCTTAGTCGTGGCAGCACCAACCCCTTTCTGCCCTTTCAGCATCTATGCTTTGTTACTCAGGCAATAGATAGCGGAATCCCTAGTCGCGTCATGGACTTGTTAAACGGCTTGGAAAGCAAGCTGCCCGAGAGTTTTGATCGGAGTGGCCTGCGCTGCTTACGTGTTAAAGCTTTACGCTTGGCTGGAATGCACAAAGAACTGCGTGCGGAAATGCGAAGCTTTGAAAATGTCAAAGAGCTGCAACCTAAGTTTGTCAGTGCAATTCAGTGGGAAAAAGCTTATTCCAAAGCTGTGCTTGATGGCGATCATCAACCCATGCATCAATTATTGTTTCGCTCGAAGAACGTCGAATTACCAGCAAGTGCCTATTTAAAATATGCCCTCTGGATGCGTGCTCAAGGTAAAAAAGAATTATGCCAGATGACGCCAAAAGTAGCTTCGATCAAGCGCACGATCAAGAAAAACGAACAAATCCATGCTGTTGATAAGCGCTGTTTGAAAGTTCTGCAAGGCATCGAAGACTGCTATGATACGACCTTACCAATTGAGCTACGCCTACGTAAGGTCGGAGGCTTGATGAACTACATTGAAAACCTGGATGCCGAGTATAAGCTCTTGGCATTGGCAGCTGTTGTTCGTTGGCTCAATCCACGACAAAAACAAATGGCAGCAATTTTTTATGCTGAGTATACTTCACTTTCCTGTAAAATGAGTGATGGTGAATGTCGCGATGTCTTAAACTTATTCCAGATTGATGGTGATTTGACGAGTATTCAACCATTCTATTCGCGTATGCATAAGCGGAGTGAAGCGACTGAGTTGGAAGAAGCCAAGCCACGCAGTGCTGTGAGTCAAGCGCTCTTCAGTTCAGTTTGGGATGAAATGAAAGGTGTGACAGTCGCTGTTTAATGTCGGTAGACGTCGTCAAACTGTGAGCAGGAAGACGAGGTCTGAACTTGACAGCGAGCGCAGCACTTGATCATTGAACATTTTCGCTGTCTTCACTTTGTTTTCGTGTTAGCGAGTTCCAAGGATCCAATTTAAAGGGAAAATATATATGCGTCGTTGCGTGCCAGATAAAATGAAACATTTTGTCGCTCTCGGTCTCATAGTTTTTGGTGCTCTTGCCTGCTCCACTCTTGCTCAATGGACAGCTCCGAAAAAGGAAGCGGTAACGACGACGCCTCCAGCTTTTGCAGCGGTCGAGAAAGATTTCTGGCAGGCTTTTCACTACAATAAATTCGAGGATATTCCTCAGCTTTTGCAGCGATTTAAGGCTATTTATGTCGAGTATCCAGGACATGGTTTAACAGCTGCTCGAATCGGATTCCTGCACACTTGGCGCTTGGCGGAGCGTCGACGCATGGATCCGATTCCTGCGGAAGTTATCAGTGACGCCACGCTCTGCCAGAAGTTTTTTCAGGAAGGAAGTCAGCTTAATCCTAAAGATGCCAGGTTTAAAGGTTTTTGGGCCTCATGCATCCTGGCCGAAGCCGATATTCATCAAGACGAGAAAAACCTGCGCAAAGGTTATTTCATGATGAAAGATGCAATTCATGATTGGCCTGAGTTTAATTACTTTACTGCGGGATATGTTCTGAGCAATCAGGACTGGGATTCGGATTTGTTTCAGGAAGCCATCGATTGGCAATGGAGCAACCTTGATGCATGTTCAGGCGAAGAAATCAGCCGTACAGCGCCTGATTACAGCCCTTATATGAAAAATGTGGTGAAGGAAGGGCAAAAGCGGGCTTGCTGGAATTCGGCTATTGTTCCCCATAATTTTGAAGGATTTTTTCTGAATATGGGTGATATGCTGGTAAAAAAAGGTGACGTGGAAGTGGCGAAAAAGATTTATGCCACGGCCAAGCTGTCTCCTGACTATAAAACCTGGCCCTATCGGCAATTGTTGGAGGATCGGATCAGCAATGCCGAGAAAAATGTGGCGGCGTTTCGTAAGAAGCTAGCCAATAACGAGCAGGCAAAGCCGACTATTATGTTTAACAGCGAATTTGCTTGTATGGCTTGTCATCGCAAAGAATAATCTGCCAAACCTAATGGGCCCGCGAGGGCCTTAGGATTTTTCCTCTTCGATGCTAATCTCAGATTTTAACGCCAAAGCTTTCTGCAAAGCTTCCATCGGGTCGGCTGCTTGAGCCAATAGCACCGCCATGCGCCTGCCAGGGAAGGCTTCTGGCTTGGCAAAGACGCGGATATCACAACCGGCCATACGAAAAACTTGTGGCAAGCCCCGGATAATCGGATGTTGCACGGATTCCGTGGCCTTGATCGCTACACTGGCCCCTGCGAAAGGTCGGCTGATCATGGGAATGTCATAGCCCAGGATAGCTCGCGCATGTAGGGCAAACTCGCTCCAATATTGAGTCGCAAGGGTCACCATGCCGGTATCATGTGGGCGTGGGCTGACCTCGCTAAAGAGCACACGGCCATCTTTCATTAAAAACAATTCGACGCCAAAAACTCCCCAACCACCGAGACGATCGGTGATTTTTTTTGCCATGTCTTGTGCCGCTGCAAGTTGTTCTTCCGACATGGGATGCGGCTGCCAGCTTTCGACGTAGTCTCCACCTTCCTGCCTGTGGCCGATAGGTTCACAAAAATGGGTGCCGTTTTTGCTGCGGATTGTTAATAGCGTGATCTCACTGTCAAAATCAATGAACTCTTCAACGATAATCCGGCCTTCACCCGCACGGCCGGCCTTTTGGGAGTATTCCCAGGCTGTCTGTAATTCGCTCTCCTGCCGAACGATGGATTGGCCTTTACCGCTTGAGCTCATAATTGGTTTGACGACGACGGGAAAGCCCATTTCCGCGGCTGCAGCCTGTAGTTCGGAAAATTGATCCGCAAAGCGGAAGCGAGCGGTAGGTATGTCGAGTTCTTCAGATGCCAGGCGACGAATGCCCTCACGGTCCATAGTCAGACGAGCTGCCTCAGCCGTGGGGATAATTCTCTGGCCCTCAGCTTCAAGCTCGACCAAAGTGGCTGTGGCGATGGCTTCAATTTCCGGAACGATCAGATCGGGCTTCACTTCCTCAACAACTGCGCGCAGGGCAGCTCCATCGAGCATATTAAACACGCGGTTGGTGTTGGCGACGAGCATAGCCGGAGCTTGCGGGTAACGGTCACAGGCGATCACCTCGTGTCCGAGTCGCATCAGTTCTATGGTCAGCTCCTTGCCAAGTTCACCGCTGCCAAGAAGTAAAATTCTCTGACCACTGTGCTCTGCTGATGTCTTAGTCATCATGTCGCATCCTTTAACGAAAGTTGCTGCCAAAAAAATGATGGACCATGAAATAGCCTGAAGTGGCAAAAAAAGAAAGCCATCGTCTAGCAGTTGGCGACTGGAAAAAGTTGTGCGAACTCTGTTGATTTTGCTAAGGTTCGGGCATGTCTGGCGATTCAGCTTTGAGTTTGTATGAGGAGGAATGATGACCGAGTTGATCCTCGAAGTGCGTCATCTTGTTAGTAGCTTTCAAACGGAGCATGGTGCGGTACGTGCGGTTGATGGTGTCAACTTTTCCCTCAGTAAGGGCAAGACCCTGGGCTTGGTGGGGGAGTCGGGAAGTGGGAAATCGGTCACCTCATTATCGCTAATCGACCTTCTGCCGAAACCTTCCGGTCAGGTCATCGATGGGCAAATCCTTTATCGCGGTCAGGATCTGCGGCGTATTTCGACGAAAGAATTGCATCGGATTCGCGGGCGAAAGATTTCCATGATTTTTCAGGAGCCCATGACCTCACTTAATCCAGTGAAGACCATTGGTCGGCAATTGGCCGAGGTGTTTCAAACCCATTTTCCGCAGATGAAAGCCGGGGAAGTGAAAGAGCACTGCTTGCAGCTTTTGCAAGAAGTTGGGATTCCCTCTGCCAGACAAAGATTGCAAGAGTATCCTCACCAGCTTTCCGGTGGTATGCGGCAAAGGGTGATGATTGCGATTGCTCTTGCCTGTGAGCCAGACATCCTTATAGCCGACGAGCCGACGACGGCGCTCGACGTTACGGTTCAGGCGCAAATCATTGACTTGATGCAAAAGTTGCAGGAAAAGCGCGGCATGGCCATCATTTTCATCACCCACGACTTAGGTGTCATTGCCGAAGTCGCTCATGAGGTTGCGGTGATGTATGGTGGGCGCATTATCGAGCACGGCTCTGTGGAGCAAATTTTCTATTCTGCCAAGCATCCATACACCAAGGGTCTTCTGAGTTCGATTCCCCGACTCAGTGACCCTCCGAAATCAAATCTGCGAACCATTGAAGGAATGGTGCCGAGTCTGCAGGATATGCCACGCGGTTGTCGCTTTCAAAACCGCTGCCCCTATCAGCGCGAGATCTGTGCAACAGCTCCGCCTGCTGCCCATACGGTGGTGGAAGGACATGAGGTGAGTTGTTATCGGTGGCAGGACATTGCAGCGGAGGAAAAAGAATGAACTTATTAACGGTACGCAATTTAAAGAAACATTTTCCTGTGCACGGTGGTATATTCCGCCGCCAAGTGGCTACCGTGTATGCCGTTGACGATGTCAGCTTTGAGCTGGCACCAGGGGAAGTTCTAGGCCTCGTTGGTGAATCAGGCTGTGGAAAATCGACAACTGGTCGTACCTTGATGCATCTCTATAAGCCAAGCTCAGGTGAGGTTGAGTTTGCCGGTATGAATTTGCTTGATCTGGATAAGGCGAGTTTGCGCAAATTACGGCGTGATGTGCAGATGATCTTTCAAGATCCTTACGAGTCATTAAATCCCCGGCATTCTATCCTGCAGATTCTGGAAGAACCTTATATTATTCATGAAAAACTAAGCGCTGAAGAGCGGCGCAAAGCGGTCTATGCGTTGCTTGATCGGGTTGGGCTGGCAGCAAGCTATGCTCATCGCTATCCGCACGAGTTTTCCGGCGGTCAAAGACAGCGCATCGGCATCGCTAGATCCATCGCTTTAAATCCAAAATTGATCATCTGCGACGAGCCGGTTTCTGCCTTGGATGTGTCGATTCAATCCCAGGTTATCAACCTCTTGCTTGACCTGCAAAAAGAACTGCAACTGGCGTATTTATTTATTGCCCATGATTTGGCCGTCGTCAAACACGTATCCGATCGCATTGCGGTGATGTATTTGGGGAAAATAGTGGAAATGGCCGGTGCCCAAGATCTTTATCGCCGGCCCCTTCATCCTTATACGCAGGCCTTAATCGATGCGATTCCGATACCTGAGCCGAGGCAAAGGCGAAAGCGGCAATTATTGACGGGAGATATTCCCAGTCCGATGTTTCCACCGAAGGGATGCCGCTTTCATACCCGCTGCCCGTTTGCCGAAGAACAATGCCGCATGGAAGAGCCGGCTTTGCGCAAACTTTCTGATGACGATAATCATCAGGTCGCCTGTCATTTCGCAGAACGGTTTTTGTAGTGCGCCAAAGCCCTGGGAAGTAGGGCTTAAGCTGCCTTGCTGCCAGCTTGTACGGCGAGAAAGATTCCTGTTCCACCGCCACAAATTTCGTCGGAGGTGATTTTTAATTGGTCGGTATCGATATCCACTTTTAAGGGCTTTTGTCGCGCTGGATCAGTCTTATCCCACTGGTGGACGATCGTTTTGTGGTGGTTGAGGATTTCCAAGCTTTCGCGCCAGAGGCGAGCTGAGCCTTGACCCAGTTCGAGAGTGCTTTTTAAGCGAAATCCGGCAAAACTCGTCTGAGTAGAGCTTTTTTCGAGCACTGATTCAGTCACTTCGTTAGCGTTTACGGTCAGTCGCATCTGGAAATCGCCCTGTTGAATTTTGGTATTAATCGCTGTTTGGGATGAGGAATCATGGCAAAGCACCTCGCTCAGATCCCAGTAACCTTGGATATCTTGAACTGTTAATTCTTGGTGGGTCTGGTTTAAATGATAGACATAGGAACTTGCGCCAATGAAGGCGAAAAATATCGCTAGGAAAAGCCAGTTTTTCATGCTAACGCCCTAAGTTTATTTGCACTTATGAAAGGTCAAGGCTGGGCCTAAGAAGCGGCCTCACGGTGCAAAATAGCAAATTAGATGCCATAAAAAAACTGGTATATGGTCCGCGGATCAACGACTCATATAAGTGAGGTATTGCTCGTCTATCAATCTTCAATAGCAAAATTTACATGACCGAAGACACTGCTAGATTCTCGACTTTGGATCACGATGTAGTCGACACTTGGCTCATCAATTGGGACGTAATTGAAAGGGCCATATTCGGTGTTTGCCACTTTCAGCATGAAACTTCGATCAGCGGTTTCCACCAAAACAGCGATAGAGATCAACTCATCCGCTAAGCCTGTGATTTCCTGTTGTAAGAATCGCGGGTTTGTCGGTGTCTTCGTATAAGCCAGCAGGGTTTGGCTGCCATCTTCTTGCTTGCGTAAGAAGAAAAAGATTTTACCAATGGCATTGGGAGTTTCGATCATATGAATCCAAAGTTCGGCACCCCCGTCTTCAAATGCTGTCAGACTGCGAACGCTAAAATCTACTGAAGCGCGTCCAGGTAAGGCTGGAGAACTTTGCGAATTTAGACGAATATTATTATCAACATAAAACAAGCCGTCTTTGATGGTCTCAGCTCCGATAGTGCCAAAGCCAAGCTTCCAATCAGCGACGCTATCGTTATTGGTATCGAGTTGCGTTGGGTCTTGGGAAAAGTCATTGAGCCAAATGGAGCTTGGGTTTGCTAAGGGATAAGCAAATTTCGGTAGCTCAGTGACCAGCTCTTCTTTGGCTAACTTTGGTAGGCCTGATTCGATCTTCGTTTTAAATTTTTGCTCGCCAATAGCGAAACCAATATCAATGCTCTCGTTGCCATCGACCTGAAAATCTGCCGGTATGGTAAAGAATACATGCCAGGGACTTTCGTCAGGTAATTCACTCAAGACGGCAACAAACTGTGATTCTTCTGTGTTGATCACGATTTCGTGGATGGAAGCAGTCTGGACCTTCGTCTCGCTTTCATCAAAAATACCACAGGCATAAGCCTCTTGTTCCGTTTCGCTGGGGTAGGTTTCGCAGAGTGCATGTAAAAAACCACCACCAACCATCACGGGTTCTGAAACTACTTTTTCACCCTTACTTTGCGATGTTTGATCGTCTTGTAAAGAGTGGTTTTCCAATGACTTGGATGCGACCTGATTTTCAAATGAATCCTGTTGGCATGCGATGCCAACACCAAGCTGCAGCAAGCAGAATAGTTGTGTCCAATATATTTTCATGCGTTTTGGCTCCCCTAAAATCGTTTCGGAAGTTTCGGCGGGGAAACAAAATAAAAATTGATTAAATAATAAATCCAATGGCTTAGCTTTTGTTTTTTGAGCTTGCAGGGAAAACTATGCGGCTTCCTCATCATCCAAACAGGGTTGCCAGTTCAGCTGAAATAAGTTGACATCGCCAATGCCTTTTAGATTGAACAAGCCTGCTTTTTGCCAACCATCTTTCAGGTAGTCCCGCACGTTTGTTGAAATGAAAATACCACCTGCAGGGGCTTGAGATTGTACTCTGGCAGCATAATTTACGGTCGGACCAATGGCAGTGTATTCGGAGCGAAGTTCACTTCCAAATTGCCCGACAACTGCTGGACCGTGGTGAATACCGATCCTCATTTGCATAGAGCCTACGCCTTCTACTTGCCATTTTTGGTTCAGCTTCTGCAAGGCTTCTTGCATTTTAATCGCACATTTACAGGCTTGCTTAATTTGTTCCTCAGCCGGTAAGGATTCAGGGGCGCCAAAAATTGCCATGATGGCATCACCAATAAATTTATCAATGGTGCCTTGAAAATCGAAGATCACGCGACTCATTTCTTCTAAAAATTGGTTGAGGACAATAGATATCTTTTGCGGACCCATGTCTTCTGACATTTTTGTGAAATGACAGAGGTCAGAAAACAAAACTGTGACAGGCATAGTCGTTGGCTTTTGCTCGATCGATACCTCTCCTGCTATGACTTGGTCAACCAGTTTAGGTGGAAGAAAGCGACAGAGTACTTTTTCGGTAAGATATCGGTTTAATTCTGCGATTTTTCTTTCACCTTTTTTCAGTTCGACTAAATTTTTTGCCATGGCTTGCAGCTCAAATTCGTCAAATGGCTTGGACAGGTAAGCTGTCGCGCCGAGTTTCGTGCCAATCATTTTAGACTCTTCATCACTTTTAGCTGTAAGAAGAATTGTTGGTATCGAAGCAAGCTGCTCATCTTTGTGCATCTGAGTAATGAGCTCCGGTCCCGTCATTTTAGGCATCATCCAATCGGTGATGACAAGATCCGGCTTGATAGAGCGAATCTTATCGAGACCTACCGCTCCATTTTCTGCCGAGAGCACTTGAAATCCAGCCTTTTTCAAGCATTGCACCATCAAATGACGCATATCAGCAACATCATCACAAATAATCACAGTTCCATTGTTTGGCTCAGCCGAATCTAGTTCTTCAATATGCTTGTCACTTCCCGTATCAAGGCCAGCGAGATGCCAGTCTTTTATGTGATAATCCAGATCCTCATCATTCTCGATATCATCCTCGATTTTTGAAGAAGCTAAAGCCTCTAATATAACGGGTAGTATGGTATCAAACTCTATTGGTTTATAGAGTATTTGTTGTATTTTTCCACGATTGATGGCTTCTCCAAGAATGCTTGTATTTCTCTCAGCTGTTAAAAGAATTCGTTGTGTTTCTGGAGCAGTTTGTAGTATGTGAGCCAGTAAATCCGCGCCGGATTCTTCTTCACCAAGATCGGCGTCAGAAATGACTAGTTTAAAACGATATTTTTGCAAGAATCTTTTTGCTTCCTTTATATTTGACGAAACCATGACTTGTTCAATTGGCGTCGAGTTACGTATCTCCAGCATCATTCGGTTTAGAATTTGTGGATCATCATCAACAATCAAAAGTTCTCTAAAAGCTTTTGATTGTTTACAGTCCTTTTCATGGGACATCAATTCGATCATAGAATAGGTATCATCATTGAATGGTTTGTAGAACACATTCTCGATTTTTGCGAAATTGATCGCTTTTTGAAGTTGCTCATGACTTTCCTCAAGCACGGTGATGAGTATCCGGTGGGCTTGAGGTTGGAGATTAGCTACAGCCTGCAAAAAGCCCGGTCCATCCATGCCAGGAAGATTTGCATTTGCGAGTACGATGTTCGTTCGATTTTGATTAAGAAAGTTCAGCGCCTCTTCTGCATTAGGAAACATTTTTATTCGTTGAATGCTCGTTTTTTGTAGAATAGCATTGGCAATATACTCGCATTCATTCTCATCTGGTTCAACCAGAAGAACTTGCCACGATTGACTCTGGTCTGATACTGGAAATTCAACCCAGAAGCATGCTCCTTCACCGGCTGAAGACTCAATGCCAACGCTGCCATTCATTTTGCTAGCAAGTTCCTTGACTAATGCTAAACCGAGACCGGTGCCTTCGACGGCACGCTTATCTGAGTCATCAACCTGAGAAAATAGTTGGAAAAGAAGTTTTTGGTCCTCGGCGTCTATGCCCGGACCACTATCCTTAACATAGATGCGTGCATGCAAATCTCTACGCTTCAAGCCAATGGTGATCGTGCCACCGACGGGTGTGTATTTGAAAGCGTTTGAAAGATAATTGAAAACTATTTTTTCAAGAGCGTCGATTTGACTTAATATTCGCGTATCGTCACTTTCAAAACCTTCACAGAAAAGTTTTATCTGCTTGCTCTCACATGCCTTTTGAAAATATTCGACACAATGTTTCAAAAAAGGAGCGAGTTGAACTTTCTTAAGATTTAGTTTTTGTTCCGTTGCCGTCAATTTTTGGAAATCCAGCAGTTGATTGACGAGGCGTAGCAGCCGCCGAGCATTCCTTTCGGCGACACATAGTTCTTCATTATCTGGGTCTTGGTGAACTAAATTCTTATGTGAGGCCAATATCAATGTCAGAGGAGTGCGAAGCTCATGTGAGATGTTCTGAAAAAAGCGTGTCTTTTTCTGATCCACTACTTTCAATTTTTGGTGAGCTTGAGCGATCTCTTTTTTCTGTTCGATGAGCTTGTCGCGCTGCATTTGTAGTTTTTCTGTTTGCTTGACAACCTCTTTTTTGAGGTTTGTAGATAGCTTTTGCAATTGTGAATCTTTTTCTATCAATTCTTTTAAGAAATTTTCTCGCTCTACCCGTCTTTGCTGTCGGAGTATTCTGACGCGATCTGCAAGAGCCAAAGACAATAGAGTCACTTCGAATGCACCACCAATAAACAAGCCGTAGGTGGTTAGAAAGAATGTGGGTAAGTAGCCAGTATTACTGATAACAAAACCTAAGGCTCCGACTAGGAGAAGGAATCTCGCAAGGGTAAAAAAGTAGGCTGGCCGATACCTCTGAATGACATAATATAAGCCGGTCCCCAATAAGCTAATGGAGCAGATGATCGTCGTCGTATTCGTAAAAACTGCCATGACATAATAATCGATCTGCAATACAATACCAGCTATGATCACGAGATGTATGATGCAAGAGCTTAGAAAAATTTTGGCCAGAATCGGCAATTTATTTTTCAGATCCAATAATGTTACGGTTAATAATGTGGAAAACAGGTTGCAGAGCATGCCACCAAGTAAAAAGCCCCAATTACTAAACCACTCTTGATAGATAGCATTTTCAATGAAATAACCTGATACACCCATCATTCCAAATTGGGTCAATAAAAATGAGATGTTATAAAGAAAGTAATAAAAGTAGCTGGCAGAGCGCATCGAAACCGCAAGTAGGAGATTGTAACAAGCCATTAGCAGAATAAATCCGAATCCGATTCCAAGTAAAAAGTTTTCCTGACTGATTTTCTTCTCGAATTCACCACGGGACCATAGTTTTAAAGGCATTTTGTTGGGCCCCTGTGTATAGACTGAGATGAGATAAGAACTTTCACCTGGTGGGAGATCAACAGCAAATACGGCGTTACGATAGTAAAGCGAGCGTAGGGAAAAGGGGAGGCGGTCTCCAAGCTTCAGAAGGTATTTGACTTGACCATCTTTAATTTCATAAAGAGAAATTTCATCGGTCATCGCGTAATCACTTTCAATGAGGACTTCTCTTTGCTCTAGTTCGGTATTTTGAAATTTAATAAATCCCCAAGTCTTATTTGATGTAATATTCCAACTTGGATAGTCTCTTTCCGATTGCTTGAATTCATTAAATTTCGCAAAGACTTGCTCCGCAGAAAGCTTAGGATCATCAATATGTAATTTCATATAGGAGCCTAGAGGGTCACCGTTATGAGTATCTTGAATAATATATGACTTAGCATAGAGCGAAGTGTGCACTGTTGATAAATATATCAAGAAGACTATTGTGATGTAGAAGTTCTTTGCCATGATCTACCCTGCCTTCTCGAGTTTTAGATCAAAGCACGTATCCCCATCAGTTGGAAGAAGTCTTAGATCACCATGTACCCGTTGGGCAATCTTTTTGGAAATATATAAACCTAAGCCTGATCCCGAAGATTCTTTAGTGCTAAATCCCCTTTCAAAAATCTTTGCCTGTGCATCTTCAGTTATGGTTGAAGCATGGTTACGGCATAGAAGATGAATAAACTGATCTTTTCCTAGCTGAGTCGATAAGTGGATTCGCTTTTGCTGCGATTTATTGGGGGCCTCGCTGTAGGCATCAATTGCATTATGAAGCAGGTTGAGAATGATTTGGCCGAGTTCGACGCGTGAAATTCTGACATTTATCATATCTGGAATATCAATGATTAGCTCTATACCGCAACGACGGATTTTCAGTGCTATCAACTGGAGGACTTCTTCTATGCCTTCTCGCAAATTACAAATCGAATCCGGTTCGGCTTCCTTACCATAGCGCAGGATAATGGAAATAATGTCGTAGGTTCTTTTGGAACTTTCGCTCATTCGAATCACACTAGCAGATAGCCCGATCATAGCCTGAGTTATAAGAAGCTGTCTTGGTGGCAAACTTAAAATTTCAGCCCAGACCTGATCGATCTGCGGAAGACTCAGAGCGGAGCTTGCTAGAATAATTTTAAGTATTTCCAGTTGTTTTCTGTGATCGATCATGTCCGGAGGAATGATAATATGCTCAAGCCGGGACTGTAGATCTGTTTGAAATGTAGGACGGCAAATCAACTGTAAATCTGCGTTCGCTGGCAGTCCGAGACTGGACCATAATAAATCAAGATCCTTTAAAGAGTCTTTCTGATCCCCGAGAACTGATGAGTTGACATTTTTAATTTCATGGGAAAGTTCACCGAGAAGCTCACCCATAAGAGCCATCTTTTCTCGGTTTTCGATATGCTCACTTAATTTAGTCAGCTCGATCCTTTCTAACATATTTTGCACGCGAAGGATGAGTTCCGGTGCAACAATAGGTTTTGCCAGATAGTCATCGGCGCCCATCTTTAGTCCGAGGATGCGATCTTCCATACTTGCTCTGGCAGTTACCAGGATGACAGGAATTTCTCTTAGGCGGCTGCAAGCCTTGATTTCGCGCAGGACATCCTCGCCGGAAACTTCGGGCATCATAAGATCTAGTAATATTAAATCCGGTCTGTGATGCTGAAGATAGTCCAGACAAGCTCTGCCGCCGATAGATATCTCGATTTTATAGTTAAATTCACTTAAAATATCATGAATGACTTCGCAGTTCATTTCATTGTCATCAACCACGAGAATAGTTTTGTCTGCCATATTTTTTAGGGCCTGATCTTGAAGGTCTCCCTTAGTTTGGCCTGGGCTGCTTTTATCACTTATGTCGAACTCTTCCCATGTCGTTTCATTTTTGATAACAATCAATTTTTCTTCGCTCGTTTGCAGTGATAGGGTCTGTTCAGGAAGATGAATACGAAAACTTGAACCCTCTCCTAATTTCGACTCTAGTTCAATTCCGCCATCCACAAGGTCCACGATACGCTTTACAAGGGCAAGACCCAAGCCGGTGCCTTCATAATTTCGTCTGGCATCCTCCTGGACTTGTTTGAATTCGGTGAATATAGACTCTTTTTCTTCATCGGGAATACCAATGCCTTGATCTTGGACTTCAAAGATGAGGCAGTGAGTGAGTATATTTAGTCTACATTCCACTCTGTTTAGAGTTTGGGGATGACTAAATTTGAAGGCATTGCCGAGTAGGTTACGAGCGATACTTAAAAGCTTTTCTCGATCAAAAACAAATTGTGGTGAGGTGGAATTTTTTTCCCAGCTGGTTTTTATGTGGAAACTGCTATTCTTGTGTTTAAGTTGTAAACCGACAGCTAATCCCTCTAACTCACTGACAAACTCATTCAAGTCAATATTTGTATTTTGCATATCAAGTTCGTTGTGACTGGCCTTTGCCAGGTCAAGTATCAAATTCACTTGGTTTTTTAACGTGATGGCAAGTTTTTCCACTTTGCTGAGTTGGGTTTGCATAGCCTCAGTTGTCTCGCCATAACGCTCCCTTTTGAGGAGGTCGAGAAAGCCGATAATCCCATTAAGTGGAGTCCGCAATTCATGTGAAGTATTATGAAAGAAAATGGTTCTGGCCTTATCTTTTTTGACAAGCTCGACAGCATAGTGTTCCGCCCGACGATAAGCGTCGGCGGCTCGTTTCGCAACTAATTGTGATTGGATTAAAAGAAAGAGAGAAACGCTGATTGGTCCAATATAGTAGCTTGATAGTTGGAGAATTGCTACGATTATAGTGTCATAGGCACTTCCCATGATCGCAATGCCGAAACCGATCGAAATTAGATTAGCGCCTTCACGCTTTTCGATGAGAGCCTGAATTAATATCCACAATCCAGCGCAGCAGGTAAAGCCTACATGACAATGAAAAATCCAGCGCCAGGAAGTATAAAGATAACTTGGTGTTATGAAGGGTAAAATAATCAGAATAGTTCCCGTCGATGATATGATGCGCCAGAGCAAACGGTAAGCTGTTGGAAAAAGTGCAGCGCGTAAAAATTGAAAGGCAAAAATCATAATCGCTGATACCGAGCTGAATGCTACCTTTTGCAAAATGAAATAATACTGTTGAGGAAGGAAGTTAGCAATCAGGCTGGTCGTGCAAAAGGAGCGTAAAATAAGAGCAACGCAGTAGATAGCAAGAATCAAGGAGGCCTTATCTGGTCGGCGACGTAAAAACATAAAAAAGCTATAAAAGCCAACGGCCATAGCAATTCCCATACTAGCTGCGTTTGCCAAAGCATCAGTTATATGAGATTGCATGACCTTCCTTTGTGGCCCAAAGCTAGGCGCTTGCCAAATACCGCCCCAGGCAAGGTCTTGATTTGCTACTTGGACGATTACCTCAACATCACTGATCTTTTTTGGAGAAAACTGCAAAAATATACTGCGCTTTGAAGGTTGAGGTTCGATAGCATCTACCTGGCCAACCTGACTTGATACCAAAGTTTGAAGGTCGTTCTTGGCCATTACATACATTTTGGCAGCCGAGCCTAAACCTGTGAGCGAAAAAAGATAGCCATCATCACGGGGCTTCAATCCTATGAGACTAAGGCGGTAAGTGGCGTAACCTTTTCCACCGAGAACTTCTCCCGAACGCATGCGTATACCATTCCATTTACTGATAATTGGCATTTGCAGATCAGGCGGCCGCCACTGGCGATCTGGTTCTAAAAATTCTTGCCAATAAAAATCCCATGGTCCATCAAGTTTGATCACTGATGAAGAATCCCATGAATGAAGATCTATTTCTGCAGACTTCGAACTCGATTGATATTCCTCGGCATAGCTGGGAGTCAAAAAGGTAAATAAGGAACTTAATATTAAAACACGAACTAAAATTACACTTCGAAATATTTTGAATATTTGTTCGTTGACATCGCTCACTGCGAGAAGGTCCCAAGGTGAGAAGTTCCGGTGCCCATAGTCTTTCAAACGCCACCTTCCTTGTGTAAAATGTGATGATGCTCATTTGGTACGAGCCATCCGTGGCATTGAGATGTCGCGAGTTTCTCTTCGGCATCTGTATACTTTACCTGATGAAACGAAGTTAAAACGAAGCGTCTTTCAACAAAATATCAAATGATTTAATTTTCTTAGGGAAAAGCTTTCATCTCTGTTTTGCCACTATTCATTCGCTAAAAATGAGGGTGAAAAAAGATCGGAAGGGATTTCAACTCCAATGCGTTAGTATATTGGCGTCCTCTCTCCGGGTACTAAGATAATCTGTAAGTAGTTTGTCGGGGGGGAATTTATGTGGGTTTATTGACGTATCGTGAGGCTTAAGCCTAGGCAATAGTTTGCCTAGGCTTAAGCAATGAAGTGCGACGAAAAATTAATTGATATTAATCTCGTAGTTCAAACGGATAAAGTGGCTATTGTTCTCAGCATGACGACCATTGAAGAAAACCTTTGCTTGATCATGGTGAACCTCACCAATAAACAAGCTGACCACTGGATTGTCAAAATAAAGGTTTTCCAGGTGATAGTTAATCATACCTGCCCAGCGCCAGCCGCCTTGATTTTGTGCCCAGTTTGGAACGCCATCGCCTTCGTCGAGGATATTGCGGCGCGCATATTCAGCACCTACCGTGACGTTATCCAGAATTCCATACTGTGGTCGGATAAAGGAATCAAGCGTCGTCCACTTCATTTCTCCATCAGCAATACTTCCTTGTGGGTCTTTACCTGTGTGTGCCTGGTAGAAATTGGCCCAATACAGTCCGAAGCGCTCAGCCTTCCAATCACCATTCCATTGTAATAGTAATTTTTCAGCATCAAAATCGTCGTTGTAGCGTTCTCCTTCGTAAGCAGCGGCGAAGACGCTGCTCATGAAATGCTCGACCACGAAACCTGTGCTGTAGTGAACAAGAAACTGGTTATAGAGATTGCCATTGAAAATTCGATCGCCCCAGCGCTTATAGCCGATCCCTGCCATGTAGCTATGAGTGTTGTCATCTTGATCGGGATTTTGGTAGCTGCGACGTTTTAATTGTTGAACTTCAAGGTTGGTACGGATGACGCCATTTGCCAGTGGATATTCCAGTTTGTTGATCAAAATGTTGACCATTTCGGAAACATCGGCTGAGCCTGTCTCGCGCTCTTTGCTGCCATAAGCAAATTCTACGTTGAGAGGGCCGACATGTTCAAATCGTACCCCACCACCAAACAGATTTTTTTCATCAAATGAATAAGACCGGGTTAGATACTCGGCGTCACTGCGATATGGTCGCGAGCCAAACCAAAGGCTCATACCGCCACGTAAATATTCCAAGTAAGCCAAGCGCTCGTTGACGGCTTTGCGGTTGCCATCACTAAAGCGGTTATTATTTTCGACATCGACTCCATAGAAAAAGCGAAAATCTTCGCCATACGTCGCTTCTAAGGTCAACTCGGTCAACGGTGACGCAAACATGTTGGATTCACTTTGCCAAGGCCCAAAGTTCCATTTGCTTTCTAAGTCGCCAGAGGAATTTGATCCCCGATGTGCAAAATCAGAACTCAGCGTGTAGCCACCCCGAGCATAGATTTGCGGTGTAAAATTCCAAGCTTGTGCTTGCGCAACACCTGAAATAATGACGCCACCAATTGCAAAAACCAAGCTTTTCATGACCCCTCCATAATCACTAAGACATCGCCCGATCCCGCTAGATAACAACGATTCAACTGTCTGGCGGGAACCCCTGTAGAACCATAATTCGGGCGATGGGGGTTATAGCACCTCCAAAAACAAAACCATAGAAAGTTTTGTAAAAAGACAAGAATCAAGCCTCTAAATCATGCGAGAAGGTAAGCAAAACTTATTTAGACTTTCCTGATTGATCGAGATTTTGCCAATCGGCCTATCTTTCTTAGCAGAAAAAGATAGTGTCGAAGATGCTTAGATAACGCTTTTTCCCGCAAAAATATCGTCACACTCTCAGGATAGCGAGTTTTCCGCTGTAGTTTCGAAAAAGATTGGCATGCGTTGGCAAGTGCGACGCAATCTTGATTGGCACTTAAACTATAGTGAAGGTTATCGAGCGCCAGATTTTAAGGAGCTATACTTTGACTTTCAGAATCCCTCTGTTGGCTATCGGGTCACTGGCAATGAAAACCTTGAAGCCGAACGATCACTCTATATTAACACCCAATTGAATTGGCAAGCTGATGATAGCCTCCGGCTAAAGATGAATATTTTTCAAAACCAGGTTCGTAACTTGATAGCCGTACAAAGTCTTGAGGTGGCGACAGATGAGCGTACAGCTATCTATACTTATGCGAATATCGCAGCCGCACGCCTTCGCGGTTTCGAAGGCAGTATGGAAAAGCGTTGGAGTGCCTGGCTGCAGAATAACTTAAGTTATGAATACCCTAAGGAGCGGGTCTATGTTGTGCGTAGCGAAAGAGGCGAATTTTTTGCGATCAGTATTGCCAATTACTACGATGCTGCTGGCACGCCAGCCATCATTAGTATTGGATGGAAGTCCTTATTGCCACCAGAAGAGCTCAAGTAACTGACTGAAAATCGAGGAGGACAATAAGATGTTACAATCTATAATGGCTCGCTTATTATTGGTTTATCTCTTGAGCAGCGTGGGTGTAATAGAGGCAAGAGAAAAGTCAAGGCTCATCACCATCGGTGGTGGTATCTCTGAGCTTGTCTGCGCTTTGGATTTTTGCGATGAAATTGTAGCGGTTGATGCGACCAGTACCTTTCCAAAGTCCTTACAGAACTTGCCAAACCTGGGTTACTATCGCCAACTCAATGCCGAGGGAATTTTACAGCAAAAAGCTGATCTTATTTTACTGACCGATCAGGCAGGCCCACCACCTGTGATGGCACACATGCAAAGGCTTGGACTACCTTTGCATGTCATTTCTTCAGAAAAATCGGTAGAAGGAGCCAAGCTCCGCATTCAACAAATTGGCAAGCTTCTACAGGCCGAAGAAAAAGCTGAAAAACTATTGGCAAAGATGGAACAGGATCTGGCGCTTGCCGTCGAGCAAAGCAAGGCTTCAAAGCAAAATGGAGTCTCGGTAGTCTGGCTGGTGCTGACTGGCTTGCTGTCTCCTGCCTAGCGCCATTTGTTGCATTTGCGCTGATACTCCTGCCATGGACCTATAAGGCCCTCAATGCACTCAGCGCCGGTGATGACCTGGCAAGGCACGTAGGATTTGATGTAGAAAAATTAAAGAAAGCATCTCTGCTGTTTGTCGCCTTAGCCGTTGGTGTTGCAGTGGCGTTTACAGGTCGCATTGGTTTTATCGGTCTCATCGTTTCCCACATCTCACGGATGCTTTTTGGGGCTGACCATCGCAACTTGCTGCTTTCGTCATTCATCCTCGGCCCACTATTATTGATTGCCGCCGATTTTTTTTCCAGGCACTTGGCTGCTCCTGCAGAAATACCGATTGGAATTTTGACTTCGGCCATAGGTGGACCTTTCTTTTTGTATTTGCTTCTGAAAATGCGCAAGCTGGGGAGGGGACTATGATCGAAGTGAAAAATCTGAACGTATCACTTTCCGCGAAACTTTTGTTGGAAGATGTGAACTTCAAGCTCCGGCCAGGGGAGTTTTTAGCGATCGTTGGTCCTAACGGTGCAGGAAAGTCCACGCTTTTAAAGGCTATCGCTGGTGACTTGCCCCTTAGTCAAGGTGAAGTTCTGATGGATGGTAGCAAGATCCAGCTGCTTTGCAGCAGAGAGCAAGCGCTAAGGCGAGCATTTCTCGAACAATTTCAGCACGTGTCGTTTCCTTTTACTGTCGAAGATATCGTCCGGATGGGGCAATATTTTGCAACGTCGTCGAGCCAGCAGCTTGAGCAGATGATCGCTGATGTCTTAGATCGATTTGGTGTCAGCCATCTCCGTTATCGTCGCATCAACTCTCTTTCGGGGGGGGAGAGCCAACGGGTTCATGCAGCAAGAGTTTTATTGCAAGCGCTGGCCAGTCCTAGACGGGAAAAGTATATTCTTTTGGATGAGCCGACTGCCAGTGTTGACGTGAAATACCAGTATGAAAATTTGCAGGTATTTAAGCGTGTGACAAAAAAACAGATCGGTGTTGCCGCTGTTCTGCACGATCTCAACATTGCTGCCCAGTTCGCCGACCGCGTGATCGTTTTGCATGAAGGTCGGTTAGTTGCTCAAGGAACACCTAGTGAGGTGTTAACCAGTGGCCGGATTAGACAGGTTTTTGGCATGGAATGCACCGTCATGCCGCATCCGCAAGTTGAGTGCCCGATGATGGTTTACCACTTAAAATCAGTATGAAAGGAAATAAAATGTTACAAACACAAGAGACCATTTATCAGCAATGGTTAAACCTTCGTCATCAACAAGCACGCATTCGCTTGTTTGATGCCGCCCAAAGCTTAGGTTTGAGCGAAGAGCAACTCGTGGCAGCAAACTGTGGTATTGAAGCTCAAAAATTAGCTCCGGACTTTACATTACTTTTCAAGAATTTGGAATCATTGGGACCCTTGCTGGCATTAACCAGAAACCCGCATGCGGTGATCGAAAAGGAGGGTGTTTACCGCAATGTCCAGCTTCACGGCAAGGTAGGGATGGTGCTTGATGAGGACATCGATCTGCGTTTGTTTTTTGCTCATTGGTCTAGCCTCTATGCAGTTAAGCTGGAGACTGCTTTAGGGCAACGCCATGGTTTTTATATCTTTGATCACGATGGCTCAGCCACCCATAAAATTTATTTGACCGAGCAAGCAAACTTTACCAAGTATTGCGAATTGGTAGAACGGTTGCAGGGGCAGGGTCTTAAGCAAACTGATCAACTTGTGCCAGCGACGGTCCCTGCTTCGTCTTTTGACCGAGCAAAAACTGCTGATTTCCTAGAGGATTGGTCGAAAATGCGGGATACCCATGATTTTTTGTTGCTTCTGAAAAAATATGGAATTTCACGATACGAGGCCCTGCAAGTAGCAGAAGGCCGCTATGCCGAGTCGCTTGATCCCCAGTTGTGTTTCAAAATTTTACGTCAAGCAGCGGAGGCCAAGGTGCCGATCATGATCTTTGTCGGCAACAGAGGCTGTATTGAAATACATTCAGGTCCCATTGAAAAATGCGTCAATAAGGGCGGTTGGTTTAACATTCTCGATCAGGACTTCAATCTGCATGTCAACACGCGAGGCCTATCGGTCGCCTACCGGGTTGAAAAGCCGACGACTGATGGAGTGGTGACCAGTATCGAGCTATTTGCTGAGGATGGTGAGCTTGTCATGCAAGTTTTTGGTCAGCGCAAGCCTGGGCAGGCGGAACTTGAGTCTTGGCGAGAAATCTTGCGACAAGATATTTGAAACTGGTTAATACCCGAAAATTGACATACGCCGCAGACAAAAAGGCTGACAACTTGGCTGTCAGCCTTTGATATTTTCTTGAACTGCTGTCTCATACGTTTACTGGCCGATAATTTGCTTTATGCTAGGGTTTTGATATCGGGTGAAAATACGGCAAAACCGAGCAAAAGTTAAAAGGGGTTAAGTAACTTGGTCATGAGAAATGATGCAGAAGCTTGTAAAGCCATTTTGCAAGAGGGGCGAAACATTTGGAAGGCCGCACACGCAGATCGTCTGGCTTTTTTAATCGACGGTGAAAATTACTTTAGAGAGTTATATCAGGCTTTGCTTCAGGCCAAAGAACAGGTTTTTGTAGTTGGCTGGGATATTCATAGTAATATGCTTCTATGTCCTGGTAGTGATCAGAAATCTGGTGGTCAGCCACTACTGGAAATAATCAATGCGATTGCCAAGCAGAACCCGGAATTAGCGATTCATATCCTTTCTTGGGACTACTCCTCCTTTATTTATTCCATCGAACGTGAAGCTTTGCAGTCGCTCAAATTCGGTTGGATGGCAGAAAAAAATGTCCATTTCCACTTTGACGATGATTGCCCGTTGGGGGGTTCTCACCATCAGAAACTCGTTGTGATTGATGATCAGCTTGCTTTTTGCGGCGGCTTGGACTTGACGGTCAATCGTTGGGATCGCTTGTATCATCAAGCTGATGATCCCCTACGCCTGCTTCCTAACGGCAAACCCTATGCCCCCTTCCACGATGTTCAGCTAGGAATTACAGGTGAGCCCGCAAGGCTATTGGGAGATTTGGTACGAGAGCGGTGGCAAAGCGCGACTGGGAACCCTGCTGCGCAACCTAAGGTGGACTATGAATTTAAATTTTCAGACCAGTTATTGCCGCGATTCGTTTTAGAGTCCGTACCAGTTGGGATTTCCCGTACACGGCCGGGATTCCATATGGGTGAGGAAGTTCGGGAAGTGGAATTTCTTTATCTTGATATGATTAAAGCGGCGCAAAAATTTATTTACCTAGAAAACCAATACCTGACTTCATCGCGCATCGTTACAGCCTTGGCGCAAGTTTTGCAAAAAGGAGAACAAGCGCCTGAGGTGATCATCGTTTTGCCCAAGAGAGCCGGTGGCTGGTTGGAAGCGAATACTATGGGGCTGATGCAGAACGCAGCGCTTTTTGAGCTTAAACGTGCCGACGAGCGAGGGAAACTGAAAATTGTTTACCCGGAGGATAAAAAATTAAGAGGCGATGCTTATATTACGGTTCACAGCAAGCTGATGATTGTCGATGGATTGATGGCGAGAGTCGGCTCAGCAAATCTGAATCATCGTTCTATGGGTTTGGATACGGAGTGTGACATTGTGGTGGACGCTAGTCAAGATGAGCATGTCAGGCAAGGAGTTATGGCTTTTCTTGCAAGTCTACTTGCTGATCATCTTGGTCTAAAGTTTGAACGGGTCGACCAGGAACTGGAAAATGCTTCCTTGTTGGCAGCGATTGAAACTTTAAACCGGCAACATCAACACAAAAGTTTTGAAGATGTCCAGGTGGATGAAAGCCGGGCAGAGTTAGGCCGTAGCATAGCAGAAGCGGAGTTGCTTGATATGGAAAGGCCATCAAAATTTGAGCAGAATCTGGATCACTGGGCTTTTATCTCAGAGAAAGTCGGTAAAAAAGAGCCTTTTTTGCGGCGTAATTTCGGAATGGTCGTAACCGCTCTTTTGGCGATAGGAATCGCTTTATTGATTGCCTTGACACCACTCAAAGATTGGTTGAATCCAGGCGAGTTGGAAGAGAGGGCTCGTTTTCTAGGCGGCCCCTTGGAAATATCTTTGGTTGGCTTCGTCGCTTTTGTTTTATCCGGATTCATTTTTATTCCCCTAAACCTGCTGATTATTGTCAGTGCCAGTATACTCCCAGCCTGGAACGCCTTTATCCTTATTTTTATCGGTACGATTGGCAGTGCTACTTCTGGCTATTTGTTGGGTCGCTTGATGAAGGATCGGGTATTTGAGCGTTTCTTAGGGAAGCGTAGTAAGAAAGTATTGCTGCGAATTCAAAAAGGAGGGCTGCCGTCGATACTGTTCGTGCGTGTGGTTCCGGTTGCTCCCCATGCCCTGATTAATTTGACAGCAGGTTTTTCCAGAATTAAGTTTTGGCACTTTATTTTAGGCACGGCTATCGGTAGTCTACCTGGTAGCATTACTTTGGTTCTTTTTCAGCGCAGCCTTATCGAGGTAGTCAGTGATTTTAGTATGACTAGTTTGCTGATCTTAATTGGGATTGTCGTCGTGATCGCGGGCATCATTTATTTGCTGCGAACCAGATTTTCCAAGTACGTAGAAGGAGGGGCATGAGATCTCGCCTGAGAATCGTCAGCTATAATATTCATAGAGGGCTGAGTCCTTTTCGGAAAAAAGAGGTGCTCGATAGTATCGCCGCCGTGTTGCATTTCACCGAAGCTGATATTCTCTGCCTGCAAGAGGATATCAACAGTGAATTTTTTAATGGCAGTGAATTGGAATGGCGATGTCGTGAAGTTTGGCAAAATTCCATCTATGGCGAGACCATCATGGCACCAGGGGGAACGCAAGGTAATACCATCTTAAGCCGCTTTCCCGTCACAAATATTGAAAATTTTGATATATCGGCAAGCCTTGGTGAAGCCAGGCGTTTGCTGACCTGTAACGTGCAGATCGGAGCAGATCGGTCCATACGAGTTGCCTGTACTCATTTGGGTTTGACAAGAATGCAGCGTCGTGTGCAGGCGGCTAAACTGGTCAGAATTATGAAATCGATTGCAAAAGCTGACGAATCGCTGGTGCTTGCAGGAGACTTTAACGATTGGCGGGAAGACTTAAGTCCATATTTTCAGCAAAAGCTTGGTTTGCATGATGCTTACTTTCACCTCTATGGTTGTCACTGCCGAACGTATCCGGCCTGGATGCCAGTATTGAAGTTGGATCGTATCTACTATCGAGGGCTAAAAGTGGCTGCTGCTTGGAAGGTTCAGCAATTTGGTGGCCGCGGCCACTCTGATCATCTGCCCCTTGTTGTCGATTTCGATGAATATTGAATTGATCGCTATTCCTCAAAAGCTCTAAATCTAAAATCATAGTTCGAGAATTGGGGACGAGTAGCTAGAACTCTGCGGAAAATGCGAAAAATATTCTTTAATATTTCAAATCAACGGTCGAATCAGAAGGTCATTGATAAGCTGTACTGACGAAGAGGAGTCCAGCATGTTTAAACTGACCCTAATTTTTCGGCTGAGTATTTTGCTAGGTATTCTGGCGGCTTCCCTCCAGGCGACTGTTTTAGAACTCAAACCTCATATGGAAGGCTTCCATGATTTCTGGTCGCGGTGTTGGCTTAGATGCGGTGCGGGCTTTGATGGCCGATATTGACGGGACGGTGAAAATTAACATCGGTTCCAGTAAGGGGCTGCATGAAAACTTTTATGCGATCGCCTTTGAGTTGGAATTCCCGATACCAGATGTCAACAAAGATATTCAAAATAAAGATGCGGCTTGATTCAGAGCTTTTTCAGCAGGATCTAGGAATGCGAGGCCGTATCCTTCCATACATGTGGAAGGATAGGCACTTGTCTACTTGTCATTTTTTAGGCTTGAACGTTTCATCGATCACAAGCACCGGCTCCATTTTGGGGCCACCGCGGCGGGCCTTATTTAGGTTCTTATGAGCATCCTGATCAATCCAGAATAGGCCACCCATATTATAGTCAAAAATCTGGAAGCCATCGGTCAGCTTGGTGCCAGGAGGCTTGGGAAAACGAATCCAACCCCAGTAAGCCAAGCGATAATATGGGACCTCAAACAGGGGAATCTGGGTGGCGTCGTCATGGATGATTTGTTGAATCTGATGAGCCAGGCGGATGCGCTCATCTTCTTTGGTCGAGGCGCGGTATTGGTCGATTAGCTTATCCAATTCCGGGATGGCTGTGTTGGAAAAGTTGTTGTTTTGCGGCTTGTTGGCATTATCCGAGTGGAATTGGCCCCAGTAGTCGGGACGATAGCGGGTTGACCAGGATACGAAAGCAATCTCGTGACGCTTTTCAAGAAAGCTGTTCCATAACGCTGACTGATCCATTTGATTCAAACGCAAATCGATTCCAGCTTTCTTGGCTTCTTCGCGGAGTACTACCAGACGTGGCGCCATATTAGATTGGCCATAGGAAATGGTGGCAACAAGTGGTTTACCATCTTTCACGCGAATACCTTGGGCATTGCGTTCGACCCAACCGGACTTGTTGAGGAGTTCATCGGCCTTTTTTAAATCAAACGGCCGTGCCTTGATTTTCGGGTTGGTGTATTTTCCATAGCCTTGCGAAATGCCCTGCAGGCGATTGTAATCACCGCGCAAGACTTTGTCGATCACCCGATCGATGTTCATGGCGTAATGAAAGGCTTCGCGCACGTTCTTATCCTGAAAAAGCTCGTAGTTTTTATTGAGAATAAGAACATAGTCGCTGCGTGGCGCATCGTTATAGGCTTGCAGGCGGTGGATATAACCGTTATCGAACATGCGATCACGTGTTTTTTCATGCCAGTAATCCGGGAAGGGAATGGCCATATAATCGATCTTGGCATTTTTTAGGTTTTCAAAGGCGACATTGGGATCGCGAATCACGCGAAAGTTGACCTTGTCGACATTGAAGCGATTTTTAAACCAGGGGTGATCCTTCGCCCACCAGTCTTTTACCTTGGAAAAACTTACAGATCGGCCTTTACGGATTTCACTGATCAGGTAAGGGCCAGTTACCGGAGCTATTTCCCAGTTATACTTCTGCACGAAATTCTCATCGAGCTTATAGAAGTGCCGCGGCAGGGGGCTCAAGTTTGTATAGTAAAGCATGTCCGGCTTCGGCGAGGGTAGGGTGATCGCGACGACCTCTTTGCCATCTTCTTCTTTATAGGCTTTAAGGTCTGCAATCTCTGTGCCGTAGTATTGGTTATACCATGGATCAACGATATGCGGTGAGGTCATGAATTCACGCATGAAAACAAAATCATCGGCAGTAACAGCTTTGCCGTCTGACCACCTGGCTTCAGGATTCAAGCGATAGTAAACTGTTTTGCCATCGTCACTAAAGGCCCAATGGGTTGCCAGAACCGGAATCCACTGCTCCGTGTTCGGTTGCATGGCAAGCAGTGCCAATTGATTTTCAGTCAGATAGACCCGGAAGGCACCATTGGCGTCTGGCCCGACTTGGCGCAAGGTCAGTGGATAAGACATCATGTAATCGTTTAATGTGCCGCCCGGTTTGGCGTCGGGGCTGGCGATTAAGGGGTAGTCGCTTGTTGTTTCCCATTTCAGATTTTTTGGTAAGTTGTTGGCAAGGCTCATTTGAGTGAGCAGGAGTCCAAGGCTTATGAGCGCTGTTTTCCAAAACATAGGCAGCCCTTCTCTCTTGTCTGAAGTTTAATAATCACTATTAACGATAAGTTGTATGCTTCTTCGGATCAAACGCTTCCCGGATCGCTTCGCCAATAAAGGTGACCATAGTCAGGATTAATATCATTAAACCGACGACGGAAGCGACGATCCAACTATCTTGCAAACTATCAGTTCCCTGTTGCAGCAGCTCGCCCCAACTCGGTGTTGGTGGTGGCAAACCAAAGCCGAGAAAGTCCAAGGCAGTCAGACTGGTGATGCCTGAGGCAATGGAAAACGGGATAAAGGTGACGATGGTTGAAATCGTGTTCGGTAAGATGTGATGGAAAATAATGCGACTGGTCGAAGCTCCCATAGCCTTGGCAGCGGTCGCATACTCGCGCGCTTTCTCCCGATAGGTTGCCGTACGCATATACCAGGTCATCTGGGTCCAGCTAAAGATGACCATAATTGCCATCAGCATGGTGAAATTTGGAATCATGATCGACGAAATGATAATAACCACATAGAGAAATGGTAAATTCGACCAGACCTCAATGAATCGTTGAAAGATAATATCAAATTTACCTCCCCAGTAACCCATCAGGCAGCCGATGGAGACACCAATCGTATAGCTGGCCAGAAGTAAGCCTAAAGAAAACAGGATCGCCGTGCGGTAACCATACACCAGGCGGGCAACGATATCCCGGCCGGTTTTGTCTGTTCCCAGGTAATGCTGGCCCTCCCAGCTTGGCGGAAATGGTGGATAGCTATCTTCACGCAGATCGTTTTCATAAGGGTTGTAAGGAACGACTGGGAGAATGACAAAATTACCTTGGTCGTCAGCAGCAAAGCGCTTCTTGAGCTGCCGATAATTGGTCTCCCAGGCGTATGATTCGCCAAATTCTGTTCCAGGTATAAAAGCACCATATGTTGGCAGATATATTTTGCCATCATAGTAAACAAGCAAGGCGCGGCTATTGACCCAAAGCTCGGCAGCAAAGGCCAGTAGGATGGAGACGAGAAGGAGAACCAGCGAATAAAAGCCTCGCTTAATCGAGCGAAAGCGTTGTAGACGTTTGGCAGTAAGTGGATTCAGACGCATCATTTTCCCCTTAAAACTGGACGCGGGGATCAACAAGAGCCACACAGATATCCGAGAGGATATTGCCGATCAGCTGTAAGAGTGCCGAGATTACCAAGATGCCCATGACAACCGGATAATCCCGTTCGACGACCGACTCATATCCCAGAAGGGCGAAGCCTTCAATATTGAATATTTTTTCGATGAGAAACGAGCCGGCAATGATGATCGATATGTTATTGCCAAAATGCGTGGCAAGAGGGATCAAGCTATTTTGCAGGGCATGTTTCAATACGGCACTTCTAAAAGTAAAGCCCTTAGCCATAGCCGTGCGGACATAGTCAGCGGCGAGATTATCCATCAGGGCATTTTTCATCATGATCGTCGTTAAGGCAAAGCTGCCCATGACATAAGCGGTCAAGGGCAAAGCGGTGTGATAAAACAGATCACTGACTTTCTCAAAAAAACTAAGTTCGGCAAAGTCATCACTGACAAAGCCGCCCAGGGGAAACCACTGCAGCTCGGAGCCAAAAAAGACCAGTAGGATAATGGCGATGACATAGCTTGGGAAAGAATAGCCGATGAATACCAAAATCGAGCTGACATTGTCCAAAGCGGTTTCATGCTTGATCGCTTTGACAATGCCGAGCGGAATGCACACAAGATAAGTAATCAGCATTGAGGTGACGCCAAAATATATGGAAACTGGCAGCCGTTCCCGGATAATATCCCAGACAGGATCAGCGTAACGACTGGAAACGCCAAGATCGAATTGGAGTATCCGCCAAAACCACTGACCATAACCAACCAGGATTGGTTGGTCGAAACCATAGTATTCATTCAGCTGTTGAAGCTGATCTTCGGAAATGCTGACGCTGTCCATGGGCGAGGAGCCACCGCCGCCTGAAAGGGCTGCTTGCTGCATTTCAGAGATCATGCGTTCCACCGGTCCACCTGGGACAAAGCGGGTCACGACAAAGACCAAAAGGGTGATGCCGATGAAGGTCGGGGGAATCAGTAAAATCCGCCTTAGGATGTACTGCGTCATGCCTGCCTTTCTCTGATTGCTGCCATGAAGGTGCTGAAATCTTGCCTGTTTTAGGCTGAAAAGGGAAGAGCTTTCTCGGCACGACAGGACTACGGAGAGCAGCTCTGGGCAAGCTTTTCAATTAAGGATTGCCGACTCAGTTTAATTGGCGTAATTTTCCCCTCTTCAGAGAAGATACGGCTTTGCTCCGTGGACGAAAGGAAAAATCAGACCATGACAAAAACACACTGCGGCTATGTAGCGATATTAGGGCGACCCAATATGGGAAAAAGCACCTTGCTCAACGCTATGGTTGGCCAGAAAATCGCTGGTGTTAGCGCCAAACCGCAAACGACGCGAAATCGCATTTTAGGTATCACCTGCATTGAAGATCGGCAGATACTTTTTCTAGATACTCCGGGCATCCATCGCAGTCAAAAAAAAGAAAAACTGAATACGATGATGAATCGTGAGGCGTGGACCGTCGTCAGTGAAACCGATCTTGTGCTTTACCTGGTTGATAGTCTAAGCGGTTGGCAGGATACTGATGATGATTTTTTTACCAATATCCTGAAAACTGGTGAATGCCCGGTGATGCTGGTCCTCTCGAAAGTCGATCGCCTGAAAAGGCAAGCGGCTCAGGCGATGGCAGGCTCGATCCAGCAGAGAGTTGAAGAGCTGCTACTAAAAGTTCCCGAGTCCGGGCGTTGCCGCCTACAAAATTCCAAGCCAATTCTAGCAAGCGCCAAGGACAAAGAACTATTGCAAGCTCTGGGACAAAAAATTGGCCAGCTGATGCCGGAAGGTCCCTGGCTTTATCCTGATGATGATTTGACTGATAGGCCGCAAAAATTTGTGGTGGGAGAGTTAATCCGCGAGAAAGTCTTTCGCCTTTTGGGTGAAGAGCTGCCTTATCATGCCGCGGTTGTCGTGGAAAGCTTGGAATGGGGCGAGACATTGGTCAAAGTTGGTGCCAGCATCATCGTCGCGCGAGCTTCGCACAAGGGTATGGTTATCGGTAAAGGTGGGAGCAAAATCAAGGAAATTGGTACGGCATCCCGAGAAAGTCTGGAAAAACATTTTGGTCAACAGGTCTTTCTTGATTTGGAAGTTGTCGTCGACGAAGATTGGACCAATAACGAAACGCTAATTGCTCAGTATTCGAGCCTTGATTTTTCTAAACTAAACTGAAAATGCCTGATTTGTGATAACTTATTTCTCGTGAGCGCGCGATAGGAGTGTAGCTGAAATGGAACGCATGTTACGGATTCGCGGCGGATCTAGGCTGAGTGGTGGAAAAATATCCATTGCTGGCAGCTCGAATCAGGTTACCAAATGTATTATCGCCTCGTTGCTGACCGATGAGCCGGTATTGATTAAAGGGGCGCCCGATGTCGATGAACGCAAGATGGTCGAAGATCTCTTTCGCTTTCTTGGCGGTCAGGTCGAAAATTTGGCGTCAGATACGATTCGCCTGACGGCAAAAGATGTCAATCAAAGTGACATTCCTGAGGCCTTGTGTCGTCGCAATCGCATTTCCGTCTTGTGTGCTGGTCCGCTTTTGCTGCGATTTGGCAAAGTGAGCATTGATGGTGTGCTTGGTGGAGATAAGATTGGCAAGAGGCCGGTAAATTTTCATATCGAAAGTTTGCAGCAAATGGGTGCCCACGTTGAGCGGGAAGGTTCACGCTATCATTTGAGCGTTGGTCCTGAAGGTTTGCATGGCGCTCATATCACCTTGCCCTTTCCCTCAGTTATGACGACCGAAAACATCATTATTTCAGCTGTGCGGGCCAAGGGGCGGACCATTATCCAAAATGCGGCCCTAGAGCCAGAGATTTTTGAGCTATGTAAAATGCTGCAGAAGATGGGGGCCGACATCACGCAGGTTCCGAACAGGACCATCATCATCCAAGGGGTCGAGCAGCTCAGGGGGTGTGAGCTGCGCTGTATGTTTGATCGCAATCAGGCCGTATCTTTTGCTGTTGCCGCCTTGGCAACCGGTGGCGACGTGCTGCTGGAAAATGTCGATCATGATCCGGTTTATAGTTTTCTCAATTTCATTCAGCGTATGGGGGCGGAATTTACCATCAGCTCCAAGGGGCTTTTTGTGAAGGCGCCTGCGCAACGCCGCCTGCAGGGAACTCACATCGAGGTCGAAGTTCATCCTGGATTTATGACCGATTGGCAGCAGCCTTTTATGGTATTATTCACTCAGGCTGAAGGAGTGAGTCTCCTTCATGAAACTGTTTTTGAAGAACGCTTGGGGTACACCTCGTTTCTCAATGATATGGGAGCGCGGATCAGCCTTTCAAATAAATGTTTGGGGGAGTCTTCCTGTCGCTTCCGCAATCAGAATTATGTTCATTCGGCAATTATCCAAGGGCCGACGCCTCTGCATGCGCGGGATTTTGCTTTGCCAAATGATATCCGGGCCGGAAAATGTCTGGTCGTCGCTGGCCTAGTGGCGGAAGGCACGACGCATTTGACCAATATCCGGGAGCTGGAGAGAAAATACGACAATCTCGTGCCAAAACTGGTGGAGATGGGAGCTGATATTGAACTGGTCGAATCGACTGGCAAAGGATAAGTCTTGAATAGCCTTTGAGGGAGGAGTGTCAATTGCGGCTGAAAAGGAAAGGTACGAATAGATGGCTTGTTTTTCCACTCATTGTCGCGGTTTTCATATCCTGTCACTCGGAAGAGCCGGTGACACCCAGCTCTGCTAGCCTGGTCGATGGCAATTGGCAGCGCCCCTGTCAGCCGATTGGCGGGGCGGAGCAAAGTCAATCCATCGAACTGCAATTTCTCTATGGCAAGAAATTCCAACGTCGTGAACATTACTACTTTGATAGTGACTGCCGGCAGCCGGCATTTCAGTTAACCTATGAGGGTCGCTACGAACTGACAGTCACCTGGGAAGCCTATGAATACCTGCTGGATTTTTGGGTTGAGGCCGGTAGAATAGAAGGCTTAAGCCCTGCATGGGTGGCCCAGGCCAATGCAGGCCTTTATTGTGGCAAAGGTGATTGGGAGCTGGGTCTGAAAGACACCAGCGGTTTGCGGGAAACGGCTTGTCCACTCCAGTTTTTGTCGGATAACTATCAAAAAAGCTTAATTGCCGTGACGCGAGATCGACTAGTGTTCGCAGCCCCTTTTACACCCGGAATTGCTACAGATGTGGATATTGACGACGAGCGATTGGACCTGTTGTTCGTCAAAAAAGACGACTGATGTCTGCCGCGGTTTTCTAAGTTTCGCCAATGCGTGAGTCGCCCAGTTGCTTGCGATATACATTTGAACCATTGAATTCGAGGTCTAGTGTGTCAATTCGAACATTTCTCTACAGCTTTAATCATAGTCTGGCAATGCTCGTCTTGCGTGTTGGCTTGGGTGCCACGATGTTTTTAGCGCACGGCCTTGGAAAATTGACGAGCTTTCCCAACCCTGATTTTCCCGATCCTTTTCGTATCGGTGCCACGACAAGCATGGGTTTGGCTGTTTTTGCCGAAGTGTTTTGTGCTTTATTATTGATTTTAGGCTTATGGACACGCTTGGCAGCGATTCCTTTGATCACAACGATGGCCGTGGCATTTTTTATCATTCATGCAGACGATCCATTGCGCAATAAGGAATTGGCACTATTATACTTGTTTGGCTTTGTCACTTTATTTTTCGGCGGCCCGGGTCAATATTCGGTCGATGCCAAGATGAAGCGTTCTTAAAATCGATCGAGGAGTTGAATCTTGAAATTTAATTTGCGCCCAGAAAAACCTCTCCACTGGTTTCTTTTTGCCAGTGTCCTGCTGTCTTTGGTTTTATGGGTGAGATTTTGGTTGCTGCCGGAACCGGACATGCCAGCAACGCGAGGCCTAGGTAGCACCCGTCAGCAAATGATAGGCGAGCTTTCGGCGGCTGATAACCAGCAGACGCTAGCTTCGCGAGTGCAGGAGCGGCAATTACGAAAGCTCACGGGGCGTTTTCATGAGGCTTGGGAACGTCAGGATCAAGCAACAGCGGAGAGCATTTTAGCTGAGCTGCAGCAGCAATTTCCTGAGCATAGCGCAGTCCTTGTCGATCAGGCATTGTTTCAATTGCTGCAAAGTAAAAATGTGAGCCAAGCGGCGCAAAGTTTTCATCGTTTAATGGAACGGAGTCGCCAAACGGGGCACGATCCAAGCCGCCTGATGACGGCCATAATCGCTTTAATTGAGCAAGCTGAGATGTGGGAAGCGGGGCAACTGTTTTTGAGTGAACTTGCTGATCTTCAAGGTGGCCTGACAGCAAACGCGCAGTTAGCCATGGGGCGTTTTCTTTTTTATGATGAAAAATATCAGCAAGCGATGCTTGTTCTGAATGAAATTCAGCAAAATAGTAAGCAAAAAGACAATGACGTTCTGGCCCAAGCTTTGGTAACCCAAATTCTTATGAGCCTAGGCGATACTGAGGGGGCGATTGTATTATTTAAACAAACCGAGCATGCCCTTGAGCAGAAGATCACAGAAAGGATGCGTCGGGGAGATGATGTTGCAGGTCTAGCGAAGGAAATGGAAGGCTTGCAGTTTTACATGGCGGAACAATTGGTCGCTGTGAATTTTTACGCTGATGCGGAAATGATCGTTCTTAAATTAGCAAAAAAGTTTCCAGCGCATCCTGATGTCGTGAAACTTTTGGATCAAATTCGACTTTATAAGTTAGAGGTCGGTGCTGGCTGAAGGCGCCTGATTCTAGTCTTTGTCGGCCCCGGAACATTTGGAATGAGAAAAGGAAATATCTTATGTTGTCGAAACAAAGCTTGATACTACGTTTGCTGGGTGTGATGGGCCTAGGATTCTTGCTGAATGCTTGCGGTCTCCAGTCCATTCCCCGTGCAAAAAACAATGTCGAAGCGAGTCTTGCCGAGGTGACCAATCAGTATAAGCGTCGTGCTGATTTGGTGCCAAATCTTGTTCAAGTCGTCAAGGGCTACGCGTCTCATGAAAAAGAAACATTAACAGCAGTCGTCGAAGCGCGGGCAAAAGCAACGCAAACGACGATCAATCCGGAAAACATGACACCGGAAAATCTAAATAGCTACATGCAAGCCCAGGGCAGCCTCAGTCAGGCCTTGGGGCGATTAATGGTTGTCGTGGAACGTTATCCTGATTTGAAAGCAAATCAAAACTTTCGCGACCTGCAAGCGCAATTGGAAGGGACGGAAAATCGTATTACTGTTGCCAGGCAACGGCATATCGAAGCCATCCGTCAGTTTAATGATCTGATTACGGTGCCACCATCGAGCTTTGTCAATGCCATTGTCTATCGCCATGAGAAGCTGCCGCAATGGAATGTGGCTGAGGAAGAGCGGGAACAAATCGAACGTGCACCGACGGTGGAGTTTTAATGCATTATTTGCGAAGTATTCGTTTTAGCCTATGGATCGCCTTTTTTTGGGGGTGGATGCCATCGTTATGGGCGGAACCGACACCGGTGCCGAGCCTCGCCCAACCTGTGGTGGATCAAGCGCAGATCCTCAGCCCCCAAACGAGCGAGCAACTGAATCGCATTCTCTATTCCTTGCGTGAGCAGGGTGGTAGTCAGATTGCAGTGCTAACGATTCCCAGGCTCAGTGAAGATACCATTGAGACATATTCGATTCGCGTGGTCGAACAATGGCAGCTGGGTGATGAAGAAAAAGATAATGGAGTTTTGCTGCTTGTCAGTAATGAGGATCGGCAAGTGCGTATCGAAGTCGGTCAAGGTTTGGAAGGTGTTCTGCCCGATGCCTACGCCAGCCGAATCGTTCGCAATCAGATCACACCCTTGTTTAAGCAGGGGGATTTCGATCGTGGTGTTGCTAATGGGGTAGCGGCTATTATTGGCCTTACGGACCCTGATTTTTCCATGGGTGCTTTGGCCTCCCGCAGTGGTGGGCAGCGTAAGCGCTCGGATCAGCGCAGCATTATCTTTTGGTTTTTGATCCTACCGCTTTTCATGGTTCTAAGCATGATCGGTAAGGCTCGTTCTGGTATGCGTGGCTACTCCTCGCGCCGGGGATATTGGGGCGGAATTGGTGGTGGTGGCTTCGGTGGTGGTCACGGCGGCTTTGGTGGCGGTGGTGGCTTCGGCGGTGGTGGTTTTGGTGGCGGCGGCGGCGGTTTTAGTGGCGGCGGCGCATCTGGAGGTTGGTAATGGCAATGGTCCCCGATTGGTTACAAGATTATTTAAAGCCGGAAGATATCGAGAAAATTGAAAATGCCATTGCACAGGCGGAGAAGGGTACGACAGGTGAAATTGTGCCGATGGTCGTCGGCCGTTGCTCGCATGTGGGGCATGTTCCCTATTTAATGATGTCCTTGATGGTTGCCAGTTATTTATCCATCGCCCTGTTTATCAGCCGTATGGATTGGTTTGTCGTCAATGATTTTTGGCTGATATTTGGTTCCGTCTTGGCGATGGTTCTAGGTTATGGCTTTGCGAACTTAAATAGTGTCATGCGCTTTTGTGTGCCGAAAGATGACCAATGGCATCAAGTGGATCGACGGGCTGAATTGGAGTTTTACGAGGCTGGACTGCAAAAGACCGACGGTCGAACAGCGATTTTACTTTTCGTATCCATATTGGAAAGGCGAGCTGTGGTCTTAGCTGACCAGGGAATATCTGTAAAACTTCCAGCGGACACCTGGAATGGTATTGTCAGCAAGCTGATAGCCAGCGTTAAAGACGGGCAGATGGCCGATGGCCTCGGGCGAGCGATTTTGCGCTGTGGAGAAATACTTGGCGAACACTTTCCGGTAGGGGAAAACGGTCGCAATGAGTTGCTGGATCGTCTGATCATTAAAGACTAGCTGCTATATTAAAAAAAAAGAGCTTCTGGTGATCAGAAGCTCTTTCATCTAAAGAAAATAGGGGAACTACAACAACAAAAGGAACAAGGGAACATCAACAGCGGGTACTGGTCCGCACAGTCTTCTTTTCTCTAAGGCATGCAAGGTAAACTATCTTGCCTACACTCTATTAAGCAAAGGCTGTACCAAAGATCTTTGTGCGTTTCTAAGCCAGACTTCTTTCTATAAACCTTTCTTAAGTCGCTGTAATTATTCCCATGATCATCAAGTAACGGGCTGGTCTGGTTCATTTGGCAGGTGTTTGCGGCCGCAACTTGTCGCTTATGTCGTATAAATATATGACATTATTCGAATAAGTCATTGTAATTATTATAAAATATAAAATTGACTGCTGTCGTATTTTTTGTCAGTAGAAACTGACCGATTGCCGAATCCTATCCGTTCACGTATGGATAGGAGCGTTGATGAACTGATCTTTTTGAGTAGGAGGAGGCTATATGGTTTTGGAACTTCGAGTGGATAAAATGACCTGCAATCACTGCGTATCAGCTGTTTCAAAAGCGGTGCAAAGTATTGATGCTAAGGCCGATGTCAAAGTTGATTTATCAAGTGGTACTGTTGTCATTGCCACAAATTCGGATGGTAGCGATGAGATGGTCACGGCGATAGAAGATGCTGGCTATCCGGTATTGGATGTGAGTGCTCATTAATCCATAAACTTTTTGGTTTTCAGTTCTTTAAGCTTCACCATTGAGCCAAACCGCCGATAAGCTACCAAGAATTTGTATGCCAGGCCCTTGATGTGAAGGGCTTCATTTCTTGAGTGGCCCATTGTCGGCAATGTTCATGGGCGAATGGATGAAAGAACTCGCCATTGTTGAGGCTTTTAGGGAAATTGGGTTTTTTGCTAAACTCACTCATACTCTTCGCTACTCTATTATTGGGGCAGCGCGCCCAAGCAAATGAGCTTGACTTGCAGTTTTGGGTCGAACCAGCGGATTTCTCGTTTAAGCTTCGCCCACCGAGCATAGCTGATGATGCTTGGCAGGCGTTATCGACAGAAACTCTCCCCCAGGAAAAGCATGCCATCATTTGGGTTAAGCTGCGCTTGCCTGAACTGAAAGAAGAGGAAGGGCTGAAAATCAGTTCTGGTTTTCATGACCTTCAGGTTTTTATCGAAGATCAGATGCTTTACGAGTACGGTAAGATCGAACGTCAGCGTTTTGGTATTTCACCCAGTATCTGGCATTATTTTGAGCTCCTACCAGAAGATAGCAATCGGTATTTGTATATTCGTACCCAGTTACTGAAGCCTTATTATGTCCGTATTCCAAATTTCCAATTTGGTGAAAGGACACAGATTGAAAAACAGATCGTTAAGCAAGAAGTCTTTGTGTTTGCTGCCGAGTTCACGACTTTAGTCATAGGGCTATTGGCCATCATTTATTATTTTGTCAACCGGCCCAGCCCGCTTTATCTTCATTCTGGCTGGTTTAATGTCTGTACTAGTATCTGGCGCATATTCAATGTCGATGCAGAACTAAAGGTTTTTATCATTCCATTTTCCTTTTCATGGTCCATCATTGACCTTGTCGCCTTGTACATGGGGACGTTTTTCTTCTGTATGTTTTGCCAGGCAGTTGCTCGGCATCAATACCGCCCGATCATGCGTAGGCTGGCGTTGATTTATCTTTGTTTTCCACTTATTTGTTTCAGCTTGGAGCTTTTTCGGGTTCTGCACCTATGGGAAACTTTGTTTGTCTTTCATATGATTGCTATCGCTAGTGTGGTAATTCAGCTTTCCTTCGTGATCATTTCCGCAATTCAAGGAAGTCAGAATGCAAGAATTTTCCTCGTCGGTAATATCTTTGTTGTTCTCAGTGCAACCATCGATATTATGGCGGTTTGGTTACATTGGGGCCGGGTACCATTGTTCTTGCCTTATGGTTCCTTTGCCTTCCAGATCAGTATGATCATGATCATGTTTCGCGGTTATTCCCGTGAAAAAGAAAAGCGTTTTAAAACGATCAGTGATATGCAGGCCGCTCGTGAGGTGCAGCTGACGATTTTACCACCATGGCAAGCGATTCCCGGTTTGGACTTCACCACCTTTTATCGCTCGGCCGATCAAACCAGCGGCGACTGGTTCTATTTTTACCATGATGCCCCACGTCATCGGACCTTTTTTGTGATTGCCGATGTGATCGGGCATGGGTTGCCGGCAGCACTGATTTCAGCAATGCTTGGTGGGAGCATCAAAGGGCAGCTGACCGATGAGGTTCTTATGGGTTCCTATTCCTCTCAAGATATCCTTTTGCAGTTGGCATCGCGGGCGAATGTCGTTGTATATGACCAAAACTACAGCGGAAAAATGGTGACGGCCGCTTTCTTGGCTATTGACAGTCTGAGTGCTGAGGCTCACTACTTAAATGCTGGCCATACGCCCCTGTTCCATAAAAGCGGCAAACAATTTCATGGCAAGGCTTTGCCTGGCTCACCATTAGGTCTTAATAGTAAACCAAAACACCGCGTGCTTAGCTTTAACTTGCAAGCGGGTGATCTTTTATTCCTGTACACCGACGGCCTTTTTGAAAATGGCGGCCATCGGGCAAGTTTCAAGGAGCGCAGTTTAATGCGGGAATTGTCCCGGTTTTCCGACCCGTTGGAACTAAAACTCTACTTGCATGAGAAGATTGATCGCCAGCAGGTAGGAACATCCCTTACAGATGATTGTACCTTTATGGTTATCCGCTTTGCCCCGGAAACACACTGCAGCATTTTGCCTGTAAAATCATCGTGAAATAAGGCCTCATCCTTCCTACACTCCGCCGCGCAATGATGAATTAGCCATTTTGGCTGTGACTTGGCTTTGAACAAGTTACGGTTTGGAATCAGAAAGCTCTGGAATAACTGTTTTCCGCTTTCATTTATGGCTAACGCTTCTGGCTGAAGGCGAGCAGGATATCTCCCATTATCAGCTCCGCGGACCCTATGATCAAAGGTTGGGTTACAGCAGGATTCCTGCCTTCAAAGAGCGTTTGAGCCAAAATCACTACCGCGTCAAGTCTCAGGCAGTCTTGTCAGAAGAACATCGAAAGTATGTTGCATCTGGTTTTTTCCCTATCTATGAGGAAAAGGTGCCTGTGCAAAAATTGCTATTGGTGGAAAAACTGGTACAGATCATTAAAACAGAAAAAGTCTCCTATAAAGGATGGCAGAAGATCTTTGGTAGATCGATAGCCCATCATGCACCGTCGGCCTTAGAAGGCGAGTTAACACGAAAAGCAGGATATGCTCGTGGGCGGTGTGAGAGGATTTCGACCTTCCAAACAGCTCTAAGCCAGATGTGTCTATGTGGAGCAAAAAGGAAAAAACCACTTTCGCAACGGATGCATCATTGCGATAACTGTGGCCTTGAGGCTCCTAGAGACATATTCTCGGCCTATCTGGCAATCTTTTGTCATAAAGAAATTGATAAGTGTGGGAACGAAAAATGGTCTTTAAATCTCGATGATGCAAAGGCTATGTTCCGAGGACATCGATACTTGTCCAAGAGCGGCACGAATGCAGCGCCCATAAGATCCGATGGGAAGCCTTCCAAGGCATGTACCAGCGATAGCACCACGATCGCTAGAGGATCTAGCTCTAAAATGTGTGATCCAATCCTAGAGTCTTTCTGGCAATCATTTGCCAGTGAAGAAAGCGGTGCGGACTTAAGCACGTAAGAATTCCCTGGCTTCAGCCATGGGGAGTATCAACGCGGATTATGCCGGAGCCGTTGCGTTTAGATTGCCAGGAGGCAATGGCGGGGTCGTCCCACAGATAGTTGCTTGTGTCGCGGAGCGACAATTTCTTCCTATATGTGGGACGCAGACATTACATTTTAACTGTTACAAAACCTGCAAAACGAGTGGTGTCTTCTTTACCAGAAAACTGTTCTCCAGCATTGCTGAGGTCGTTTCTTTCGCCACGAGTATAGCTGGCGAGCAGACCAACATATGCTTGGCGATTAATTGAGTATGCACCTTCCAAACTTCCGCCATAGAGGTTGACCAGGCGATAGCCAAGGCCGGCTTCTTCTGCGCCGATGGCAGTTGTTGCTGCACCCTTGTAATCAGCCGCAATGGAAATGTGTGAGCGAGACTCAGTCCAGTATGTGGCCAGGACTTTTGCTGCCAGGCGATCAGCAGTTTTATAGTTGTCAAACAATTCGATCGCACCATCAACGTTGCCGTCATAGCGAGCCATAGAGACAGAACTCATCAAGCTGACTCTGTCAGTGACGTTGCCGCGGCCATACAATGTTGTCATTGCAGGCAGGTAAACTGCTCGTTGCAATTCCGTTGGCATAGCTGCCAAGCTTAAAGATACGTCACCGCGTTGTGCGTTCGCGTCCAGACCTGCTGTCTCTTGAACTTCAGCGGCATAAGCAAGACCAACTTCGAAACGTGGCGTTGTGTAAGCTAAGCCGACAACAGGACGATTGATTTGATAATCAAAACTTGATTCTGTTTGGGCTTTTTCTTTCACATCCAACCAGTTCATTTCCACACCAGCACCGATGGTCCAGTTGTCAGTGAATGTGTATGCCAACTGAGGAAGAAGTTTGCGGGCTTCGAAGCTTTCTTCAAAATTCAAATCACCTTCGCCAGTGTTCTCCGCAGACAGGTAGTTAGCACCTAAGCCCAGCGTGAAGCGGCTCCAGCCATAGGCTAACTCCAAGGTACCCTGTGGAGTTGTCAGCTCTGACTCGACATCACCTGTGCGAACAGTGCTCTGTTGCATTTCCGCTCCGAAACGCGCACGAAAACCTTCGTTTTCATGAAGCTGAGCAGGAGATACATAGTTGAGACCACCAACCAAGAGGCGATCACGTTTTGCAAATGGCCGAATCGTTGTGTTTTCTGGGTAACGTGTGGACTCGATTGCATGTGCCATGGAAGAGCCCAACATCAGTCCTGCTGCCACCAACATCATATTCTTTTTCATTACATCCCTTTCCAGAATCAAAAATACGATTCACTACTCATTTTGTGACTATAGAAATTCGTGTACAAGTTCAAGTGAAATCCAGTTGCAGTCAATACTTGGCCATATAGCCGAAACATTTTTGCTAAGATTGTGATACAATTTGTGGCATTTTTTAAAATTTTATTGATCCGGTAAGTCTTGCTGTTCCTGGATTAGCTGGCGCATGTCCTGATAAAGAGACATACGTATCTCTTTGTATGCGACAGGCTTCGTTATATGGTTAATTGATGGAATCCTTGCGCTCCAAGCTGTTGTGATCGAAGCTGGATAAATTTTCAGCATGTCGAGGTTCATCAACAGGATCAACATGAATCGTCACGTCTGCGGAAGGGTATTTTTTGCGAATTTTAGCTTCCAATCGCTCGGCGATCAGATGGCTTTCCTTTAAAGTTGGATCACTCATCAGTTTCAAATGAAAGTCGATAAAGATGGTTGGTCCAAGGCGTCTGGTGCGAAAGCGGTGGAGACTGTGAATAGCAGGATGATGATGCAAAATCATGGCGACGAGCTCTTGCTGAATTGCAATTTCTAATTCTTCATGGGTGATGTGCTGATAGGCAAGTTTCAAGATGGGAAAAGCTACATACAGCAAAATGCTGCCACCGATGATGGCGGCGATGGCATCGATCCAGACATATCCAAATTTCCAGACTACAAACAAAGCGCCTGCGCTGAAGAAATTCAAGAAGAAATCTCCTAAGTAATGGGCACGATCCGCACCCATCGACAAGGAGGTTTCTCTGCGTTTTTGTAGGCGCTGCTGCTGCTTTTGCAGATAAAATTGTAAGGCTGCGCCGCTGATTGCCGCGATAAGTAAGGTGACAATCGCACTACCCAAATAATTCAGATGGACAGAATCATCCGGTTGAATGAGGCGCATTATCCCCCGATAAATAATGATGATCGCCAGGGAAATTAGAGCTAGCCCTTGGGTCAAACTACTGAGCACTTCAAAACCACCATGGCCGTATGGATGTTCACGATCAGCTTGCTTTTTGGCATAGGTGTGCATGCGATGATTAAAGTAAGAAACGATGCTGTCACCAAGTGAGTCGAGCGCACTGCTAAAGACGATCATTGAGCCACTGAAGACGTAAGCCAAAATCTTAATTAGAGCTAGAACAGCGCTTGCAAACGCGACAAATAGTAAGGGTTGCTTGAAAAGCTTCATGAAAATTCACCTACTGTGTGATTTCATTCTTATCCACAATGCTCATATCCGGTCAACAGACGGAGAGCTCAAGTGTAACTAATTTTTACGATCGTGCGAGCTAGATTGTGCACAGTTTGCTTTTGAACTTTGATTTTCTTTGATAAGATGCAGGAGTCGTGTGACTCGGCAAGCAAGGGAGAAGTGGCTATGCCTCAGATACTGATCGTAGAAGACGATGCAGAGGTTTGTGAGGTATTAAGTATTTTTGTCAGTGATGTGCCGGAAGCGCACGTCACAACTCTTCCCGACGCTCTGGATGCCTGGCTTGCCGTACAAAAGCAAAAGTTTGATCTCATCATTACCGATCACCGTATGCCTTATTTAAATGGCCATAGTTTTTGCCAGGCGCTTCGAAAAAAGAAAAACCCTAATCAAAATACACCAATAATTTTATTATCAGGATTCTTGGGCGAGGTGGAACGGATCATTTCTCCTGACGATCGGATCTACTTCTTGGAAAAGCCTCCCAAATTGGAAAGCTTCGAGGAGCTGCTGGTTAAACTTGTAACAAAACCTGAAGCTGGTTAGGGCCCAGCCGGAAATACCTTATTCTGCCTTTCATCGGCGAAAATAAATCCTCATGTATCCAAATACACTGCGGTTTATTTTCGCCTCGCGCCTTGCCTAAGGCATCCCTGAGGGGCCCTGGTTAGCCCTAGGGGTAGATCATCAGCTTTCAGTGAAGCTCAGACACAGCATGGCGCTGAGGCAGTTCTTCTGTTTCAGTCTTCATCATAGCTTGTCGCTTGTAATCACGCTGAAGGCGGTTCATTCCCTCTTCCATACTAATTTTCGGAGCATACTGCAAATCCTGCTGGGCCCGTTTCGGGTCATACCAGTGGGCAGTGGCGAGCTGTTTAACTACAAATGGAGTCAGCAAAGGTTCCCGGCGAATGCCTAACCAACGATAGCTTTGCTCCATCAAGGTGGCTAGAGGTAATGCGAGCCTTTGTGGTATTGACTTGACTTTGCTGTCGAGTCCGGCGGCATGTAAGATGTTTTCAACGACACGACTGAGCGGCCAGGGCTCTTGGTTGGTAATGAAATAAACCTGCCCTGCAGACTTTGACTGATCGCACAATAAATCTTCCAAAGCCAAGATGTGTGCCGCTGCAGCATTGTCGACATACACGGTGTCGACCAATTTTTCACCGCGATCAATCAAGCGCAGACGACCCTGACGAGCGCGTTCGATTAAACGTGGTGCTAAATGAGGGTCACCAGGGCCCCAGATCAGGTGCGGTCGCAGTGAGACGGTTTTTAGTTTCTGATTGTTGGCAGCTATGACTTCGCGTTCAGCCTGGGCTTTTGTTTGCGGGTAGCCCGCGAGATAGCGGTCGGGATACGGGACTGACTCATCAACACCGTTCTGATCTTTCCCGTCAAATACGACGCTAGGAGAGCTTGTGTAAACAAGATAGCGGATGTTATGGATATCGCAGGCGGCTAAAACATGCCGGGTTCCCATAACATTGATCGCCTCATATTCGGCTATTGACCCCCAGACACCAGCTTTAGCAGCAGTATGAATGATAGCATCACAGTCTTTGGCGGCTGCGACCACTTGTTCTTTGTTGCATAGATCGCCTTGAATGAGCTCAATCCCTAAAGCTTGCAGCTCGGCATAGTTCTGCCGATTGAAGGCACGGACACGATAATTTTTCTGCACGAGTTGCCGGCAAATCGCCTGACCTAAAAAACCACCGCCACCAGTGACCAGGATGCGTTTCATCGCAGCGACTCCTCTGCCCAAATTGCCAGTTTTTCGCGAAAAATCTTCGAATTATGGCGGATATCGACGGGAAATTGGGGGTGAAATAGAAACGTTTCGATTGACTTGGTATGAGCGAATTTTGAGCCATGCTCACGTAATTGTAAAATAATGCGAGCTTGTTCCTGCTGGCCGAGTTTCGCTTTTTTTACCTCGATACAGATCACAGGTTTTTGTTGTCCGGTTAAACCAATTCCTACCAAGGCTGTGCGAAACACATCGTGATGAGTATTAAAGACAGCTTCGCAAGGTATGGTATATAGGTTACCGTTAATTGTCTGCACCCGGTGGGCTTTGCGACCGCAAAACCACAAGCGACCGCGTTCATCAAAATAACCGAGATCACCCATACGATGATAAATTTCCTGGCCGTCATAAATCTTTGCCAGCTGGGTGGCTTCATCGCGGTTAAAATAACTGCGGGTCACTTGCTGCCCTTTGACAATGATCTCACCAATTTCGCCTGTTGGTAGCAGCAGCTCATCACTCCAATCTCTGATCCTTTCATCTGTGATGCGGATGATGCGCACTTCGCTGCCAGGTGCAGGTCGGCCGACGCAAACGCCTCGGCCAATCTTGGTTTTCTGGTAGGTGTCTTCCAGAATTTCCTGGCCTTCAATGCTAGCTACCGGTAGAGCTTCCGTCGCTCCGTACGGCGTATAAAACTTAGCATCTTGATTGAGGCTTTGACAAAATGTAGCAATGACGTCTGCTGGTACCGGAGCGCCGGCGGAGACAACCCGTTTGATGCTGGGAAGCTGCTTATCCCTGCTTTGTGTGGCCTCACCGACACGCCGCATTAAAGCAGGTGAGCCGAACATATTGCTGACAGCAAACTGCTCGATCGGCTCAAAAATATCATCAGGGTTGACAGATCCTGGTTTGGTAAAATTCATTTTGGGGATGATGGCTGTCATGCCTAATGCCGGTGCAAACAGGGCAAATAAAGGAAAAGTGCAGAGATCAATTTCACCGGGTTGGATCTGATAGAGCTCACGCAAGGCTTCAATCTGTGCTTGAAAATTTGCATGGCTGTAGAGGGCGCCCTTGGGGGCGCCGGTGCTGCCACTTGTAAATAAAATAGCTGCCGGATCGTCAGGAAGAGTCATCGGCTGCGGTAAAGCCTTGAGACCCTCAACCCGCTTCATCAATGTTCCAAGGCGAACCTGGCCCATACTTAGGGAGCCGACACTGATGGTCAGACGAACTGTTTTTCGCCCCCATGCAAAGAGCAAGCGAGCCAGATGAGCTTTCGGTATTCCAATAAAGGCTTCCGGTGCGGCTTCAGCCAGACAGCGTTTCATGCGTTTTAAGCCTAAGCCGGGATCGATAAAAACCGGCACAGCACCGGTTTTGAAGATGGCAAAGGTCAACGCAAAAAAATCAAGTGAAGGAGGTACCATTAAGGCGACGCGCATACCACGGCACAGGCCCCGACGTAATAAAGCCTGTGCCATTTGCTCGCTTAAGTGGTCGAGCTCTGCGTAGCTCAAGTGTCGATAGCGCATCTGGCCATCTGACCCGCGGCTAAGAGGCTCCAAGACTGCTTTCTGCTGTGGATGCAGACGCGCTTGCTGAGTCAGGCTGGTGGCGATATTATATGAGTTCTTCATCTTTATTATCCGTTCCACTTGGATGCGCACGCAGAAATTGCTCCATACGGGCGATAATATCCTGCTTGGCATCTTCGATCACATAATGTCCGGCCTGGGGAAAGCTGACGACTTCAGCTTTGGGCAGACGGCGCCGCCACTCATTTAAAAAGTGCTGGTCAAAGACAAAATCTTTTTCTCCCCACATGATTAATGTCGGTAGATGCTGCAGGCGATCGAGATGCTTAGCTGTTTCCTGTAGCAGCTCATAAGATGGATCGCTTTCCTTCAAAGGAATGTCACGAACAAATTCATAAATCGCCTCTCTACTATCCCAGTTTTGGTATGGATAGAGAAAGCCGGCTTTTTCCTGGTGGTTTAACGGGCGAACGGTACAAAACTTGGCTGCACCGCGACCGAAAGCGTTGAAGCCTTGAACGAGCAAAGGACCCAACAGGGGCTGGCGGCAGAGGCTGATCGTCCAGGGCATGCGTTTACTGGCGGGCTTGGGAAAGGCTGCTGTGTTAAACAGGATCAGACGCCGAAACAGTTCGGGGCGTCGAACGGCGCAAGCCAAGCCGATCATGCCACCCCAATCATGGACAACGAGAGTGATGTTTTTTAATTGCAACTGATCGATAAAAGATTCGAGATCGGCGACCCGCCTTTCCAGGCGATAAGGATAGGCTTCGCTGCTTGGTTTATCACTGAAGCCACAGCCGATATGATCAGGGGCGATGGTGCGGTAGCGATCGGCAAAGGCGCGGATGAGATCGCGGTATAAAAACGACCAGCTTGGATTACCATGAATCATCAAGAGAGGCTCGCCCTGACCTTCATCCACGTAGTGATAGCGCCAGTCGCCAACAGGCAAAAATTTGGACTGGAACGGATACAGTTCAGCTAAGTTCACCATGCGACTCCTAACATCAAACAATTGAGGCCGCTGCCGATTCCCAGCAGACTTACGCGATGACCAGGTTGGAGAAAACCATTCTCGGCAGCGATTGCAGCGCTAATCGGTAATGAAACCGTTCCAATGTTGCCTAAATATTCAAACGTCGAATAATCTTTTTCCACAGGGATTTCCAGATTCCGCAAAATCGTGTCGCGGTGACTCTTGCCAACCTGATGGGTGACGACCCGATCGATGTCCTGGGGATTCCACTGCAGCTCTTCGGTAAATGCTCGCCAGGTTGCCACGCCAAGTCGCACGCCCTGCTGTAAAACTTGTACGGCATCCGTATTTAAATACTGTTCCCAGAGATCATTTGGCGCCCGCTTGATACCCCACTGACATAACTGGTGATGCTCGGCAGCATGCCGGACGGCGCCGCCGATGAGTTGGTGGGCTTGAGAATGACTGCGCTCACGACTGGTAAGGATGACGGCCACCGCGCCCGAACCACCGGTGAGGGTTGCCAGGCAGGATTTAAAGGCATCGAGATTGTTTTCTCTCAGCATCCGCTCGATGCTCGCTTCGTTGATGGTGCGCGCATCTTCACAGGAAACTACCATACCGCATGTGATCTGACCCAACTCAATGCGATTGGCAAGATCGACGATACCATTCAAAACGCCTAGGCAGGCATTACTGATATCGTAGACCCAGGCGTCACTTTTCATGCCGAGTAAAGCGGCCACGCGGCAGGCAGTTGCCGGCTCAAACTGATCGCGACAGACACCGGTATAGACCAAAGCGTCGAGCTCACTTGCCATGACCTGGCTGTTGTGTAAGGCCTTTTCTGCTGCTAATAAGGCACCGTCAGACAGCTGGAATTTTTTTGGCCACCAGCGACGTTGGCGAATCCCAGTCATATATTCGAGTTGACCGAGAGGGATTTTCAATTGTTGATAAAGAGGGCGAAGCTTCTCTTCCAAATCGCGGGTGTTGATCCGCTCCTCAGGCAGTGCATAGGAGATCGTATCAAGATACACATTTTTGTAGCGCATGGACCTTCCTGTCCTTAAGGGGAAACCAGAGCGTTGCCTCCTTGGCTGTAAGTCTTGTGGAGCTCGGTCCACAAGCGTCAGTCAAAGAGTAGCTTCGGATGTTAGCAAGCTTCCTCGTTTTCAAGCTAGAGAAAATTGTGGCATTGCATTTCGGCTCTATGGCAGGAACCACAGGTATTCAACCGCTTGGTCGATGGAATCTTGCCGATCAAAAATTTACCTTTCACAAAAGCGATACCAGTTGCATAAAAAACGTGTAAGTCGTTTTTTAACTTCACCTAACCAAACTGTCATGATAAGGTTGAGGTCGCTTAACTATTTATAAAGACAGAACAACATTGGGTTTTTCTGGGATTTGAGAGGATCTCCCAAAGCATGGAAAGACAGCGCGCGAGCAATTGGATGCAGACATTGACACCATACCGAAATAACTTGTGTGAGCACTTTGGAAATCACCGGCATGTAAAGAAGGAGCGCATGGTATGAAGGTGCGGAGCCATGCTGATTATCAGGCTTTGCTTTGTCAGTTGAACCAAGCTGTTTCTGGCGAAGACGCAAATGATCCACCACGTCGCTACCACTTGCCGGCGACTTGCATCAGCTCTTTGAGTCAGTCCGATTTTACAGGTAGTCTCGGTTTGAAGTATCCCTACATGGCTGGCGCCATGGCCAACGGCATCTCTTCCGAAAATATGGTGGAAGCACTGGCTGAGGCTGGCATGCTTGGAGTTTTCGGCGCTGCTGGCTTAAGCATACTGCGGATCCGTCAGGCGATCGAACGATTGCAAAGAAGCCTGGGAGATAAACCCTTTGCCGTCAATCTTATTCATAGTCCGCAGGAACCAATCTGGGAAGAAGAGCTGGTCGATCTATTGCTGCAGAAAAACGTGCGCTTGGTCGAGGCCTCTGCATTTCTCGATATCAGTGAAGCTTTGGTTCGCTATCGTCTGCATGGTATCCGTCGGCTTGCTGATGACAGCATCCATACTCCGAATCAGCTCATTGCAAAAGTCTCGCGCGTCGAGTTAGCAGAAAAATTCATGTCACCGCCACCCGCTGCCTTGCTTAAGCGGCTGGTCGAAAAAAAACAATTAACGCCCGAGCAGGCGGAACTTGCCGCTCAGGTTCCGCTAGCCCGCTTTGTCACCGGCGAAGCAGACTCAGGTGGGCATACGGATAATCGTCCAGCGATCGTCCTCTTTCCGTTGCTCATGGCAGTTCGGCAGCGTGTGCAGGATTTTCATCATTATGCTGAATCCTTGCAGGTTGGCCTGGCGGGTGGAATCGGCACGCCGCAAGCTGTGGCAGCTGCTTTAATGATGGGCGCGGCATATGTTGTCACTGGCACGATCAATCAGGCCTGCGTTGAGTCAGGTACCAGTGATATGGTGCGCGACATGCTGGCAAGCGCGCAGCAGGCAGACGTGACGATGGCACCAGCGGCTGACATGTTCGAAATGGGTATCAAGGTACAGGTATTAAAGCGAGCCACATTATTTCCCATGCGGGCGCAAAAACTTTATGAAATCTATCGCGCTCATGGCAGCTTGGACGAGTTAAGTCAGGAGCAGCGGAGCAATCTGGAAAAACAATACTTTCGACAGCCTTTGGCTGCTGTCTGGGAAGAAACCAAACGTTTTTTTGCTGAGCGAGATCCGCGTTTGATTGCGCGGGCGGAAACGCAAGCAAAATTGAAGATGGCCTTAGTGTTTCGCTCCTACCTGGGGCGCTCATCAAATTGGGCCAATGCAGGCGAAGCCTCTCGTAGGGTGGACTTCCAAGTATGGTGCGGTCCGGTGATGGGGGCTTTCAACGACTGGTGTCGGGCAAGCTTTTTAGAGTCGCCGGAAAATCGTCAGGTGGTCAATGTCGGGCTCAATCTACTGACAGGTGCCGCTATACTCATGCGTGCCCAATTCTTGCGACTACAAGGATTGCTGGTTCCGGAAACAGTTTTAGACGACTTGCTGCGACCAAAGACGAATGCCGAACTTCATCAACTGATCTCAGGTGGAATGACATGAAAGAACCTACGAATCTGCGGGAACCACTGGCCGTGGTTGGGCTGTCCTGTTTGTTTCCCGATGCAGAATCGATTGGGGAATATTGGAATAATATTAAGGCCGGACGTGACTCCATTCGGGAAATTCCGCTCACGCACTGGCAACCAGACGACTATTTTGATGCGGACCAAAAACGTCGTGATCATACCTACGCACGACGCGGCGGCTTTTTACGGCCTTATCGATTTGATCCGTTACGTTATGGAATCACGCCCCAGTCTTTGGAAGCGACCGATACGACCCAGCTTCTCGGTATGGTGGTGGCAGAAGAAGCTTTGCGTCATGCCGGCTATGGTCCGGAAGCGGAATTTGACCGCGATCGCGTCAGTTGCATCCTCGGGGTGACAGGAACGCTTGAGCTGGTCATTCCCTTGGGGGCCAGATTAGGACATCCACATTGGCGACGAGCTTTGCAGCGGGCAGGCCTGCCGGAAGGAGAGGTTGAAGCCATCGTTGCTGATATCGCCGACTCCTTCGTTGACTGGCAAGAAAATTCCTTTCCTGGTTTGCTGGGCAATGTTGTTGCCGGGCGCATTGCCAATCGCTTAAATCTCGGCGGAACCAACGCAGTTGTCGATGCCGCGTGCGCTAGCTCGCTGAGTGCTTTACAAACGGCAATGATGGAGCTGGAAACAGGCCGAGCCGATATGGTGATCACAGGAGGTATGGATACCTTCAATGACATCTTTATGTATATGTGTTTTAGCAAGACACCGGCTTTATCAGCGAGCGGAGACGCCAAGCCCTTCGACGCCGATGGCGATGGCACCATACTCGGTGAAGGCTTAGGGGCGGTGGTCATAAAACGCCTTAGCGATGCCGAACGGGATGGTGATCAGATCTATGCTGTGATTAAAAGCATGGGCAGCTCCAGTGACGGTCGTGGTAAAGCCATCTATGCTCCATCTGCCAAAGGCCAAGTCAAAGCCTTGCAGCGAGCTTATGCAAGAGCCGGCATCGAACCGCAAACGGTGGAACTGGTTGAATGTCACGGCACGGGCACCAAGGTTGGCGATGGCGTGGAAATAGAAGCTTTAAGTGGCGTCTATAGCAGTGAGGCAGAAATTTCACTGCCGCGCATCCAGACCATTATCGGCTCTGTGAAATCACAAATCGGCCATACGAAAGCCGCAGCAGGAGTAGCCGGCTTGATTAAAGTGGTGCTGGCGCTTTATTACAAGGTACTGCCACCTACCATCAAGTTAAAAAAAGCACTTCCCAAACTTCTCGACTCACCCTTTGCGACTCAAGACAAGGCGCGCCCATGGGTGGGAAGTGATCAGCATCCAAGGCGGGCAGCGGTCAGTGCCTTCGGTTTTGGCGGCAGTAATTTTCACTGTGTGCTTGAAGAATATGAAAGTCGCAAACAGGAAGTAGACTGCAGCGATGATGCTTTAGTTTTACCCCTCGCTGCTGATAGCCAGGCGCAATTGTTGACGACTCTGCAAGATCTTAGGCAGCGGCTTGCCGCAGAAAACGGCCCATATCGCTGGGAGTGGGCCAAGCAGCTTGTCAATCAGCAGATTGCCAGCTTAGATCTTCATGCCTCGCATCGTCTGGCAATTGTTTGTCTGAAAGATGAGGACCTTGGCAAAAAATGTCGCCAGGCAGAAGAACAAATGCAGCGGCAGGCGAGTGCCGGTCATTGGGTTCATCCGAGTGGTATCTATTATGGTAGCGGCGACAAATCAGGATCGATCGCCTTTATTTTTTCCGGTCAAGGATCGCAGTATCTGGATATGCTCCGTCCTCTGGCCATTCAGTATCCTGAAATGATCGATAGCCTCCAATTGGCCAATCGTGTCTGGGCTGAGCAAAACCCGGAAGCGGACCGTCGCTTAAGCGACTATATCTATTCGCCTGCGCGCTTTGATAAGTCGCGATCGGACTTGGAAGCGGAATTAAAAAACACAGCTGTCGCTCAACCAGCAATAGGTGCGGTGTCTGCCGGCTTGTTAAAAGTTTTGGAGGGGTTCGGTGTTTATCCGGACTTGGTGGCTGGACACAGTTTTGGCGAATTAACGGCCTTACACGCAGCCGGAGTTTTGAGTGCAGACGATTTTATGCGTGTTGCTTGCTTACGCGGTCAAGTGATGCATAATCTCGATCGTAATCTGGGAACGATGCTCGCCATTCGCGCAAGCTTGGACGAGGTGGAAGAATTCTGCACGCGCTTTGCCTGGGATGTGGTGGTAGCCAATCACAACGCTCCTAAGCAGGTCGTGATTGCCGGCAGTGCAGAGGAAATTGAGCGAGCTTGGCAGGATTTGCGGGAACTCAAAGTGAACACCACGCGATTAAATGTTGCGGCTGCTTTTCATAGTCCGATTGTCGCGCCGGCTGTCGCCCCTTTTCACCAGGCCTTGCAGCAAATTCCCGTCCATACATCGCGTTTGCCGGTCTATTCAAATGTTGGCCCGCGTCTCTACCCAGACTCTGCTTCCGACATCCGCAGCCAGTTATCGTCACAGATTGTCGAGCCAGTTCGCTTTGTCGGCATGGTTCGTTCGATGTATGAGCAAGGAGCGCGTACATTTATCGAGGTTGGACCGCAAAAAGTTTTAACTGGCTTACTACGTTCCATATTTGAACAAGATAGCAATACTGAACCGGTCAATATCCTAGCAGTGGATGAAGGCTCTGCTGATGACAAAGGGCAAGGCCTATTAAAAGTGTTGGCGCAGGTTTTCACCGGCGGCGTTCGTGTTGATTGGGCGAAATTACAAATGCCAGTCTTTACCAATCAAACACTTGGTCAGGGCACAGGCAATAAAGCCTTTCATGTCGAAATCTGTGGTGCCAATTACCAGTCTCCCCAACGGCGGGAAAAGCAAGCTAAAATAACTGATTATAAAGTTAGGAAGCTAGAAAAGAAAAAAGAGGCTCCCGCAGCAAAAGCAGAATCGCAAAGCCAGCAATCTCATGTGGCCGTAGCAGCATTCGATCGCAACAAAGCCCGATCAAAGGTGGAAGGGATAGCTATGAAGGAAAGTCAAGAACGGCCTGCCACACAGCAGCCTGAATCGTTACGCATTTTAGAAAAGCACTTGTTGGCGATGCAGGAAATGCAAGCGCGGAATGCTGAACTACATCAAAAATATTTGGAAGGGCAGGCAGCAACGCAAAAAGTCATCGGCGATCTCCTACAGGACTATCGTCAGTTGATGGGGCTGACGGCACCCTCTCCAAGTACAAGTACAAGTACAAGTACAAGTAAGGCTGAAACGATTCCAGCAGTTAGCCCGACACAGCAGAGCCCGAGCGTTGCACCTGTTCGGCATGAGCCAGTACAGCCCGTCGCTGCAGTAAAAACGCCTGCTCCTCAGCAAGCAAATCCAGCCGATCCGCCTCGCAAGGTAGAACAAGATCGATCAGAGGAATTACCGGTCATTTTAAAACTGATTGCCGAGAAAACCGGATATCCGACCGATATGCTGAACCCTGATATGCATTTGGAAAGTGATCTCGGTATTGACTCGATAAAGCGGGTGGAAATTTTTGCTGCGCTGCAAGATGAGTTTCCGGTTCTCGCCGGTTTGGCGGCAGATCAGCTGGCGCAAATGGAGAGCATTGCTGATATCCTGACTTTAGTGGGGCAAAGTTCGAGTTCGAGTTCGAGTTCAGTTGCCTCTTCCACTGCAGATCCTGTTGCCGCTTCAAGTGACGTTGTGTCGACAGCAAATCCAGAGCCAGGCGCAAGTGAAGGCCATGAACAGCCCAGTGGCGATGGCTATACGGCAAATGCGATCTTGCAGGTGATCAGCGAGAAAACCGGTTATCCGGTCGACATGCTCTCACTGGAGATGGATTTAGAAGCTGATTTAGGTATCGACTCCATCAAGCGTGTCGAAATTTTTTCAGAACTACAGCAGCAATCAGGCGAAGCTTATGCTGCAGATGTTCTGAATGAGGTGCATACGATCACTGATATCGTCCAATTAGTAAGTCGTGGCAGCGAAGAGCAGGGGGCGGCAGATTCAGCAACAAATCATCCCGAAGAGCCGCCATCACAGCAAGCTGCAAGTGACAGTGAGCAAATGCGACTAGGAGCCACAGCCTCTCCACAGGCGCTGGAAACAACAGCCGGTCATCTAATGCGGGTAATCAGCGAGAAGACAGGTTATCCAGTTGAGATGCTGCAGGTGGATATGGACTTGGAAGCTGATTTAGGCATCGATTCGATCAAACGGGTCGAGATCTTTTCTGCCTTAGGTGAAGATTTTCCGCAAATTGCAGCAGCCGATCAACAGGTCATCAGTGAAGCCCATAGCATCGCCGACTTGATGAAATTGTTGGCAGCAGATGAGGCAGCTGAAAGTTTTGATCCATTTGATGACTTAGGCGAGAGCGCTCAGTCCAGTGAGCCTGGTCAGCGATTGAATCATCCAGAGATGGCCCTGGTTCCCCAAGACATTCAATTAAGCCGCTCAGTTTTAGAGTATGAGGAAATCACGGATCTGGGTGAAGGATGGGTCGAGCTGCCAAAGGAAGCAAAAGTTTGGGTGACAGACGATGGCAGCAATCTCGCCCGTAACATCGTCTTGAAACTGCGCGAAAAGGGCTATAAACCACGCCTGGTATCGATCTCTTTTGTCGATCGGATGAAGGCGCCGGATAGCTTGGATGGACTCATTCTCCTGGCACCACAAAAAATTGAAGGCAGTGTACCGCGCTTTTTAACCAATGCTTTCAAGCTGGTGAAAATGGTCGGCCCGGCCTTGCGTTCGGCCGGACAAAAAGATGAGTCGGCAAGTCGGAGCCTTTTGACAATCGTCACCCGCAATGGTGGTTATTTCGGTTTGCAGGGCTTGGACCATGGTTATCTCGCTTATAGTGCTGCACTTGCTGGTTTGGCTAAAACATTGCGGCAGGAATGGCAGGAAGTTTTGGTTACAGCGATCGATTTGGGCAAAAACTTTGCCGATGGGTTTGAAGCAGCCCAGCGATTATTGGAAGCCTGCAGACAGACAAAGGAAGTTGAACTCGGCGTCTTAAGTCAGCACTTTGTGCGGCCTGTCTTGGTGGATCGCGAAGTAGGCGATTTGAATCCGATTCAGTTTGGTATTGAAGATAATATTTTGATCACCGGTGGAGCGCGTGGTGTGACCTTTGCCGTCGCTCACCGTTTAGCGCACGACTTTCAGTGCCGCCTGATCATTTGGGGACGTACCGAATTAAAGGATGAGCCAGAGTATCTGCAAAACTTACATGAAGAGGCGGCGATCATTCAAGCCATGCGCGAGCAGCAAGGAGATCGGCAGCAACGCAGTCCGAAAGAGTGGTTGCAGGAATGTCGTCAGTTGTTGGCGCAGCGTGAAGTCAAACGCAATTTACAGAAGCTGCGCGACTTAGGGGCGGACGTCATTTATCAGACAGTGGATGTTCGCAGCGACCAGCAAATTGCCACAGCAATCGATTATTTGAAAAACGAAGGCATCATCCCCACAGGCTTGGTCCATGGAGCTGGCATCCTTGCTGATCGACGTGTGGAAGATCTAGAAGAAAAAGATTTTCTTGCTGTCATCGAAACCAAAATCAGGTTACTAGCACATTTAGACCGTGAAATTTGGCAGAATCTCCGCTTCAGTGTGTTCTTCTCATCTTCGACCGGTCGTTTCGGTCGGGTGGGGCAGGCGGCTTATGCTGTTGCCAATGAGGCTCTCAATAAGTATGCGCACTATATGCAGCATAAGTTGAGCCACGGTCGTGCCTTGGCCATCAATTGGGGGCCTTGGGATGGTGGAATGGTCGACGCTCAACTGAAGAAAATTTTTGAGCAGGAAGGTTTGGCGACGATTCCGTTAACTTTAGGCGCAGACTTTCTCTTGCAGGAGCTGGCGCAACGTCATCGGCATGGCGTAGAAATCGTCTGTTTGGCAAAAGAAAGTAGTGAGAGCACCAGCCCTTCCATTCATGATGTGATTATTTTGGATGCCGAAAACTTTCCTGTCCTACGCTCCCATGTGATGAAAGGACAGATGGTCTTGCCAGTTGTTCTGCACCTGGAGCTGATGATCGAAAAAGTGAAGCGAAGCATACCTGGCCTGAGATTCCAAGGTTTTGGCAATTTCCGGATCTTACGTGGCTTGAAATTACATGAACATGAAAGCCTGGAGCTGCGCTTGGTTCTAGGTGAACAACACAGCGTCAGCGGTGGTTTGAAAGTCGATGTTACTTTGGAAGCCTATGACTTTAGCCGACGATCGTGGTATGCGAGTTCAGCAACAGAAGTTTGGATGGTCGATGAGAAAGTGGTGGTGACTCACCCCGTCTTGCAAGTCGAATCGGAGTTGGAGTTGCCGGAAAAAGAAGAACTGTATGTTGAGTTCTTATTTCATGGCGCTCACTTCCAGGGGATTGAAGAGATGCATGCCTTATCGCAATCAGGAGCAGAAGCCTGGGTGAAAACCTCAGCAGTGCCGCGCTATTGGTTAAGCAATGATCTGCTAGAAGAGTGGCATATCGATCCGCTTGCTGTTGACTGTGGTTTTCAACTGGGAGTGGTCTGGTCGTCTGTCACCCGCTCACTACGATCATTGCCGATGAGCATTCACACCTACTTGCAATACCAGGATCGCTTTCCGAGTGATGGTTGTCGGGTTCGATTTGTAGTCCAGGAATCAGGCGATAAAGAATTTGAAGCCTCCATGGAATTTATGGACCGTGAAGGCCGTTTGATTGCTAGCATGAAAGGTTATCGAGGCATTATGGATGAGTCCTTGAAGGCAGCTTTTAAAGAACGGCATTTGCTGGAACCACAAACAGATAGCATATAAGTCATCCTACCCAGATTAAAATGCTGCTCACTATTGATGACATATAAATGCTCGCCTGCAGCTTCCCAGACTGTAGCTCTGGGAAGCTCACAATATTGCGACGGAGTTGGACATGAAGCGGGAAAAAATTGCAATCGTTGGTATGGGAGCGGTTTTACCATCCTGTCGTAATTTACAAGAGTTTTGGGGGCATGTCCTGCTAGGGCAGGATTTAAGTCGCGAGCTTCCTGATGATCGCTGGGGGCCAAAGGAGCAAGTCCTTGCGTTTCTTGATCCGCAAGCTAGCCTGGATCATATTCCGCACACTCGTGGTTATTATATTGATGATAAAAGTACAAGGTTTGAAGCTCATGGCTTGAAGGTCGAGACTGAGCTTCTTTCCCGACTTGATCCCCTGTTTCAATTTGCATTGCAAGCTGGTCGCGATGCTTTTTTTGATTGTCAGTGGTCTGCAGTTGATCGCAGCAAAGCCGGGGTGATTCTTGGCAACTTAGCTCTGCCGACAGAATATTCGTCGCGTTTTGTGCATGAAAGTTTGGGCCGACGCTTCCAGGAATTACAGTTTGAAGAGTTCATGACTGCCGAAGCGCCAGTTGATGCGATCAACTACTTTCCTTCCAGTATGCCGAGCGTCATGCTGGCAAAAGCTTTAGGTTTTGGTGCCAGGAGCCTGTCTTTGGATGCGGCCTGTTCTTCGTCACTCTATGCCATCAAATTTGCCGTGGATGAGCTGATTCATGGTCGCGCTTCGCTCATGCTAGCCGGTGGTGTGTGTCGGCCAGACAGCCTTTTCACCCAGATGGGATTCACCCAACTGCAAGCACTCTCACGCAGCGGTGTCAGCCGACCTTTTGATGTCCGGGCCGATGGCTTAATGGTCGGTGAAGGAGCGGCGATTTTAGCCCTGAAACGTTTGTCAGATGCCGAAGAAGCCGGTGATCATATCTATGGGGTGATCGCTGGAATCGGTTTGTCCAACGACATGGACGGTCGTCTTATGGCGCCTTCCCATGAAGGTCAGATGCGGGCCATGCAGGCTGCTTACCGAGAAGCTGGATGGGGACCTGAGCAGGTCAGCTATTTGGAATGCCACGCTACCGGTACCCAGCTTGGTGACCAAACAGAGCTGCAAACTTGGGTGACGCTACGGGAACAAAGCAAGGAACGTCATTTAACGCCCTGTGTCTTAAGTTCAAGCAAAGGCAATATCGGCCATTTGCTGACAGCATCTGGAGCAGCCGGTCTGATCCGTTTATTGCTGTGTTTGCATGAAAAAGTCTTGGCTCCGACCGCAAATTTCGCGCAAACTCAAAGTGACTGGCAGTCGGCATTAAAAGCGGCAAATAGCTCGATCCTACCCGAGTTTCGTTTATGGGAAGGCGAAAAAAGGCGGGCTGCCATCAGTGCCTTTGGATTTGGTGGCACCAATGCTCATTTACTGATCGAAGAATATGCTCCGGAGCAAGCCAGTGTTTTTCCGGCTGAACTGCCACCGGTTTTGGCAAAAGAAGCACGAGAAGACGGGGCGCTGGCAATTGTCGGCATCGGCATGCATAGCGGTGCTGACCGTGATTGGCAGCAACCACGTGCCTGGCTCAAATCATGCCGCAGCAGTGCCCGCCAGTCTGCGCAAGAAAGTTTCGACTTAGCGGTTCATGATATGCAGGATGCCAAAGTTTGTGCCTGGCGCGAATTCAAAATTCCTTATGGTAGCTTTCGGATTCCTCCGCAGGAATTTCACGAACTTTTACCGCAACAGATCAGCATGTTGCTTGCCGCTGCCCAAGCGACCAGCGATGCTCGTTGGGCAAAACAGGAAAGACCGCGTAGTGCGGTGTTTATCGGCCTTGATGTTGATGGTATGGCCAATGCCTTTCGCACCAGATGGTCTCTGCCCGCTGATGGAGCCCGTTATCTAAGAGATATCGGGCAAGAAAAAAATCTATCACCCGATGAGCAAACAGCTTGGTTTCAGTCCTTGGCCGACGAATTTTCGCCACCGCTTACCGCCAATCGGGTGTTGGGCTCTTTAGCTAGCCTGGTCGCCTCAAGGATTGCTCGCGAGTATCGCTGCGGGGGAATGGGACTGACGATTTCCATGATGGAAAATTCGGGGCTGTTAGCCTTGGATCGCGCCGTGCAGCAAATCCGCATGGGAGCCATTGATGAGGCGATTGTCGGTGTCGTGGATCGCAGTAGCCAGCTCGCAGCGATGCTGGCCAGGCACCGCCTGTTGCAAACCGGCGGGCAAAGTGTCGAAGAATTTAGTGAGGACATGGCGCTTGCATTGGTCATCAAACCTCAGTCAGCCGCTCTTCGTGATGGTGACCATGTCTATGGCTTGATTCATGAACTTGATGGCTACCTTGCACAAGATGGTCTTTCCCTTGCTGCTGTCAACCGTTCCGCAAATATTCAAGCTGTAAACTACGAAGCCCATAAGACTTCTGATGCAAAGTTTTACTGTAGGTCAGCAGGATCACCCTTGCTGCGCCGTAGCCTGGAACGTTTGCGAGTTTCCAATGCGCAAGAAGAAAGTGAAGTTCCTGCTATCTATGATGAAGCGATACAGCAGGGTACAGCTTCCGGTCTCACCGCTTTGCTCGACGCCCTGGCAGTGGTTGATCAACTTCATGACAAAGAAAGTCAACGGCAGCTGTTGAACTTTAATTATGCCAGCTCAGATGGCCATATCATGCAGGCTTTGGTCGAATTAAATCCGGCTGGCTTGAAAAAAATTGAAGCCGTCAGCGAAACCCAGGCAAAGCCAGCCTTAACGGTGCCAGTAGGGGCAAAGACTTGGCAGAAAATCCCGTTGCAGCAAGAAAAAAATCCCGTAACAGATCGTGTAGAACGGATGGAAGAGATGCCGACGGAAATGCTCATGAGCGCGAAAACACCCATGGCAGCGCCACTTGGATTTATTGAAAGTATGGCGCAATTAGCCGAAAAAGCGATGGCCCACGAGCAACTAGCCCAGCGGCATCACCTTGCCTTGCAAAACCAAATAACCAGCGATATTTATGCAAATTTAAGAAGCTGGCAAAATCTTCCCCAGTCTGCGGTGGAAAACTACGCAGCAACAAACCAGCTTTCCCAGCACGATGCACGAATCGACGACGCTGCAAAAGAACAGGAAAAACTGAGCAAACACGAAGAGCCTTTGTTTGATTATGAAGCCTGCCGCGAGTTCGCCGAAGGTTTCATCGCCAATGTTTTTGGCGAAGACTTTGCCGAAGTCGATCAGTATCCCACACGGGTTCGTTTGCCGATGGATCGCCTTTTACTTTGTCATCGCGTCATGGCCTTGCACGGGGAAGCGAAATCCTTGCGTTCAGGGATTCTCGTCACAGAACATGATGTCAGCGCAGATTCCTGGTATCTTGATCATGATCACATTCCCACCGCTATTGCAATTGAAGCAGGGCAAGCGGATCTTATGCTTTCTGCCTGGCTTGGTGCCGACTTTCATACCAAAGGCTTAGCCGTATACCGCTTGCTGGATGCGAAAGTCGTATTTCATGATGTTCTGCCCCGCCCCGGTGATGTGATTCGTTATCAGATCAAGATTGAGAACTTTTTTCGCCAAGGGCAAACTTTATTCTTTCGTTTCGGCTTTGCCGCTACGGTCAATAACAAGCCGCTCCTCACTATGGAGGATGGTTGTGCTGGCTTCTTTTCACCTGGCGAGCTCAATGCGGGGCGTGGCATAGTTAAGCCCGGTTTTATGGATAAACCTCGACTCAGCGGCAGCAAAACCGGCGGCTTCGAGCCTTTGTTTTCCTTTTCCGGCGAAACTTACAACGCTGAGCAGTTGGACGCGCTCCGCAATGGCGATCTTGCCGCTTGCTTTGGGCCCGCGTTTGCTAATTTACCATCGGCACCGTTGACCATTCCGGGGGGCGATCTGCGCCTTGTCCATCGGATTACGAATCTGGAATCAAGTGGTGGTTGGTTTGGTCAGGGCTTGGCCATCGGCGAAGCCGATATTCAGCCTGATGATTGGTTTTTAACCTGTCACTTCAAAGACGACCATGTGATGCCCGGTACTTTGATGTATGAGTGCTGCCTGCATACTCTCCGCGTCTTTCTTCTCCGTATGGGGTGGGTAGGTGCCAGCGATCGCGTGCAGATTGCACCAGTCCAGGGTATTCAAAGTCAATTGAAATGCCGAGGGCAGGTTTTGAGTCATACCAAGACTGTCCGTTATGAGCTGCATATCCGTGAAATGGGTTATCAACCAGACGCATATGTCCTTGCCGATGCCTTAATGTATGCTGATGATAAACTGATCGTCGATATCCATAATATGAGCTTAAGTCTACTGGGTTTGAAGCGCGACGATGTGGAGCGAATCTGGGAAGATCGTAGCCTGCCAGCCAGCAAAGCGGACGATCCGGTGTTTAGCCAGGATCAAATCATCGAGTTTGCCTGTGGACGGCCATCCCGTGCCTTTGGTCCAAACTTTGCCAGCTTTGATGAGGAACGCCGTTTGGCACGTCTTCCCAGGCCGCCCTATCAATTGATCAGCGAAGTGATCAGCACAGATGTCAGCCTTGGTAAAATGGCAGCACAAGGAACAGCGCTGGCGCGTTATGTGATTCCGGAAAATATTTGGTATTTCGCCGCTGAAGCTGGTCACAAGATGCCTTTCTCTATCCTTCTGGAAGTGGGTTTACAAGCCTGTGGCTGGATGGCTGCCTATATGGGCTCGGCTTTGACAAGTTCCGACGATCTTTTCTTCCGCAATTTACAAGGCCGCGGCCAGCTTTATCAAGACATCGGACCAGAGCACCGTGAATTGCTGACGGAAGTGAGATGTGTGAATATTTCCCAATCTGCAGGTATGATTCTGCAAAGCTATCAATTCCGCATCTTATCCGGAAAAGATCTGGTCTATGCTGCGGAAACCAGTTTTGGCTTTTTTACGGAAGCAGCTTTAGCGACGCAGAAAGGTCTGAATCTTGCTGATTTACCAAAATTGCCCGCTGATTTACCAGATATAACGGCGAACTCTTCCGCAGTTACTCATCCCTGGCATATGATAGATTATGTAGAACGTTATGAACCCATGGGTGGTCAGTTTGCCAAGGGACGACTGCTTGGCTTTAAAAGCGTGAACCCTGAGGAATGGTTCTTTCATGCTCATTTCTTTCAGGATCCGGTGATGCCGGGCTCACTGGGTCTAGAAGGCTTCGTGCAGTTGATGCGACAAGTTGCTGAAACCTTAGCGCCTGAGGAAACCAGGCCTTGGCGCTTGCAACAAGGCTCAGAGCAGGAGTGGATTTATCGTGGCCAAGTTCGACCGCATGCATCACTGATCTGGTACGATTTACACGTTAAGGACTGGGATGCCACGGCAAAGGTCCTCGTGGCCGATGGTTATTTGTGGGTGGACGATTTGCCTATTTATGCGATAAAGGACTTCACTTTAAGTTTGGACGCCAACGCGAACCTGCACTCGGAAGATTAGAAATTAAAGGCCTGAGTAAATATTAGGCAACTCATCATACTGCGTACTGTGCATCTTCGAATTTATCTGCGTCATTGCGTACTGGGTCGGCGAATTTTATAGAATGTTAGCTCTGTTTTCGGGAAAATAAGAGAAAATCATGAGAGAGATTTTTTGCATGTCATGATGGTTTTGCTCATGAGGCATATGGTGGTGGCAATGCCAACAGCCCTTTTTGTTTTTTCATACAGTTGTTAGCGCCATAGATGAAGCAAGCTGTAGTCCTCAGGAGAGTAAGTTCATTGCGAGTTGCAAGCTGCACCCGCCAGACGAGATGAAACAAAAGGGTTATGAATGGGCATTTCTGAAGATCAGATCCTGCAATTCTTCGCAAGCTATGCTTATCAGCCAATACTAGTCTATACAGCGGTCATCGTTTTGATGGCTCTGTCAAGCTTCGGCTTTCCGGCTCCGGAAGAGATCACCTTGCTGGCCACGGGCTTAGTTTGCTACATGGGAACGCGCCCCGACTTGTATCCTCCTCCGAGCCCTGACGCTGTGGCAGTCAATGTTTATGTAGCCGCGACAATATGTTTTATCGCGGTGTTTGCATCGGATTTCCTCGTCTACAGTTTGGGCCGACATTTTGGCAGTAAGCTTTTGCGGACAAGTTGGTTAAAAAAGTACAAGGAGCGCATGGAACAAGTTTCCCTTTGGGTGCGAAAATATGGACAATTCGCTGCGGGAATTTTTCGTTTTACCCCAGGCTTGCGTTTTCCTGGCCACTTTAGCTGTGGCATGATGGGGCTGGCACCCAGTAAGTTTGTAGCGGTTGACGGCACCGCAGCTCTTTTAAGCGTGCCCACACAGGTGTTTCTGATCGCTTTTTTTGGCGAGGAAATTCTTGTCAATATTAAGCAATTTAAGTTTGCTCTATTGCTTATTATTTGCGGTGTGATCATCTTTTTTTTGGGACGGCGCTGGTTAGAGCGCCGTCGTCAGGAAAGTCAGGCGACCTAAGAAAAGAAATCATTGCCCTTGTCGTCGGTGATGATAAAGGCCGGGAAGTTTTTCACTTCAATTTTGCGGATGGCCTCCATACCCAAATCCTCGAAGTCCACCAACTCAACCTTCAGAATATTTTCTTTGGCCAATATCGCCGCTGGCCCGCCAACAGAACCTAGGTAAAAGCCGCCATGCTTGCGGCAGGCGTCCTTCACTTCGGGGCTGCGATTACCCTTTGCCAGCATGATCATCGATCCACCATGGCTCATGAAGTGATCAACATACGGGTCCATGCGCTGTGCTGTGGTTGGGCCAAAGCTTCCCGATGGCATGCCTTCCGGAGTTTTAGCTGGGCCTGCATAGTAGATCGGGTGATTTTTGAAGTATTCCGGCATAGGCTTACCGGCATCCAATAATTCCTTCAATCGCGCATGAGCGATATCGCGGGCGACGATGAGAGTTCCATGCAAACGCAGGCGAGTTTTGATCGGATATTGGCTCAAATCTTTGAGAATCTCTTTCATCGGTCGGTTCAGATCGATATCTACCGGATCGGCAAGCTGCTGACTTTTATCGGTCAGGTACTGTGCGGGGTTGGTTTCAAGCTGTTCCAAGAATATGCCGTCGCGAGTGATCTTGCCTTTGATATTACGGTCAGCACTACAGCTGACGCCGATTCCAACCGGACAGGATGCTGCATGGCGGGTCATGCGGATCACACGCACATCATGGGTGAAATATTTGCCACCAAACTGCGCACCGATCTGAGTTTCCTGACAAATCTGCTGCACCCGCTCTTCCCACTGACGATCCCGGAAGGCGTGGCCAGTGTCGCTGCCTTTTTCCGGCAAAGCGTCCAAGTATCCGGCCGAAGCTTCTTTGACCGCTTTCAGATTGGCTTCTGCACTGGTGCCACCGATAACTATTGCCAGGTGATAAGGAGGGCAGGCTGCAGTTCCCAGTTTGCGCACCGTTTCCTGGATAAACTTAGTCAGTGAATCTTCATTCAGGAGCGATTTGGTCTGCTGAAATAAGAAGGTTTTATTGGCTGAACCGCCGCCTTTCGCCAGGAATAAAAACTCAAAGGAATCACCCGGAGTCGCATATAGATCGATTTGTGCGGGCAAATTACTACCGGTGTTTTTTTCTTCAAACATGCTGAGCGGTGCAATCTGCGAGTAGCGCAGATTCTTTTCCTGATAGGTTTGATAGATGCCGCGCGAAAGGTATTCCGCATCATCCGCCCCTGTCCAAACCTGTTGGCCTTTTTTGCCAATGACAACGGCCGTGCCAGTGTCCTGACAGGTTGGCAGAACACCTTCCGCCGCTGTCACCGAGTTTTCCAAGAGGGTGCGGGCAACAAAGCGATCGTTATCAGTGGCTTCGGGATCATCAAGAATATGAGCTAATTTTTGCAAATGCCCCGGTCGCAGATAAAAGGACACGTCAGTCATAGCTGCTTTTGCCAGTAGCTCCAGAGCCTCAGGCTCCACCTTAAGGACTTCTTTGCCGGCGAATGTTTCAATGGAAATATGATCTTTACTCAGTAAGCGATAGGGGGTTTGATCGGCTGCCAAGGGAAACATTTTTTGATAGCGAAAAGATGACATGAATCGTGTCCTATGTGGCAAGGGTTGACCAGTGAAAATTCCTGCAAAAGGACTGCAAAGTATAGAAGCGCAGCAGGACTTGGTCAATCACTCGAACCGAACGGACGGCGAGGCCCAGACAAGCTGGGCCCTTTAGGGTAAGGTCATGATTTCTTGGATGACGCTGGTGATACCATCGATAATGAATTGCACGGCGATCGCCGTCAGGATCACTCCCATAATGCGGGTCAGCAGATTCAAACCTGTGCGACCGAGCAGCTTAAAGAGGATCGGTGCAGCGCGCAGGGCAAAATAGCTGGTAATCATGGCGGCTAAAATCGCCGCATAGAGCGCGAGGTTACTGAGCAGACCATTACCGGAATGGAGAACCGCGGTAGAAATGGCTCCTGGTCCAGCCAAAAGCGGAGTTGCAAGTGGAAAGATCGAAATATCATCGCGAATTTTCGATTCGGATTCCTCTTCACTTTTTACCCGTTCGCGTTCTGCACTGAGTTGAGCAATTCCCAATAAAAGCAACAAGATACCGCCGGCGATGCGAAAAGCGGGTATAGATATGCCAAAGAGTTTGAAAATGGTTGTGCCACTAAAGGCAAATAACAGCAAAATCGCCGTCGCAATCCAGATCGACTTCCGGCAAACCGTAAGGCGGTCCTTGGCATTGAAATTATCGGTCAGACTTAAATAAATCGGAATCAACGCAAACGGATCGATGATGGCAATCATCGCCATAAAAGTTGCAGCAAATACGCTGAACCACTGCCAAAGTTCTTCCATAACGGCTTAGCTCCGGGGATATGTGAAGCACCAATGCGTACCATAAAGACATGAAACTGGTATAGCTAGCATAGTGGAATTGGCATTGCAAGGGCAAGTCGGGCGGTTATTACAGGCCGCCCGAGAAAGGAGGAGTGATCGGTAGGGGAAACGTTTCTTACCACCATGCCTCAAGCTGCATGCCCGCTGAATATCCCGAAGTTTGATCCGCATAGACCGTATTTCCGGCAACCAAACCTTTCGCATGCCGATTCCACTCTGCATAAGTCGCAAAAACCCGCAGCTGTGGGCGGAACCAATAGCCTTTTTTTGGAGAAATCACTGTTGCCAGCGTGACTTTTCCTAGCTCAGAGTTTTGATAGGTATTGCTGGTACTCTGATAAATACTGTTATCAACCCGGCTATAGCCCAACTCTGACATCAGGCTATACTGTTCGCTGAAATAATAAAGCGGTCGCAGACCGTAAGTTTGTTCGATTTTATTCGGTATGGCCGAGCCGTTGGAATTCAGTTCACCGTTGTAGTTGACGTTTTGATACATGGCTAAAACACCTAGCGACCAGGAATCGCCGAGCTGATTGAAAACAAGATGATCGATCACACGAATGGTCGACGATCCTTGGCGTTGCCGCAGCAAATCCCGATTGTTGAGAGGAATGTTCTGCGAGCCCCAAGCACCACGTTGATCGATCAGGCTGCTTTGCCAATCACCGCGAGCGCCAAATAGCCCCGCACCGTATTGCAGCATCAAGGTGTTCCACCCACTAGCCGTGAAGGCATGCCCATAAAAAAGCTGCGCAGAGTATCCCTCGATGGTTTCATACAATTTCTCTCCCGTTTGCGCATGGCGTCCACCGGCGCGGGCAAGCAGGACTACCGTCTCCAAATTTCCCGGGCCGACCTGGTCGATGGTCCATCGCATGTCAATGGTTGTTTGTGCTGGCCCGTCTGCTGGCGGAGCATTGCGAAACAGGGCTAAATGCAACTTTCCAAGGCCAACGGGAAGATCTTCGATACCACCACCGGGGCCGGAACTATCGAGCTGGTAAAAGTCGAGCATGTGAATATCTTTGCGCCGGTAGTAGCGCTTGCCCATCCATAGTTTGACATCCTCAGCCAGTATGTTGCCGACAATGACAAAGGCCTCGCGTAGCGCAAATTCCAACTGGGTGCTCGAGCGCACATCAATGGCATTCGTGTCCGGGTTTAAAGTAGCAGCAATTTCTGGAGTGGTTGGTTCATAATCACGGTGCCCCAGTGTGGTGAAACTGAAAGTCACCTGCCCCCTGGCCCATGCTTGCTTCACATCATCAGTTCTTTCTAAAAAGTCGTGAACAAAGACAGTTTCCAAATAGGTATCACACTCGTTACCTAAACGATGCTTCTGGGAAAATCCCTCTCTTCCATAAGCGCGAAAGCAGACTTGATCAGTATCGCCGTCACTAAAGCCAATACCCGAACGCAGGTAGCCATGGAACTCAAGAGCCAGAGCGGAACTCGCGTGATGCAGGAATACGACAGCAATTGCCGGTAATAAGCCAGATATCTTCATAATACCTCCTGTTAACCGCTTGCAGCAATGGACACAAGCTTTAGAACCTCAACTCATGAGCCTTGTATCACAGATCGTTTCTCACGCTCACCACGATGATAGGGATTGAAGGAATCTATGCATACAGCCAGGTAAGATTCCGCTGAGTCTTTATTGCAGATCATTAGCTTTGACAGCTAGGGACCCGGCGTGGTTTTATGCGGAGAGTTGTTATTGTTGTTCATTTTTTTCTATATGAGGTCGATTTTATGAACTCATTGAACCATGCATTGCTGCTCTATACCAATCCCCAATCCCGCGGAGCGATTGCTGTGTGGATGCTGGAAGAGCTTGGCGTTCCTTATGACATCAAGGTGCTGCCTTATGGCGAGGCCATGCAGAGTGTTGAGTATCGGCGGCTCAACCCGATGGCCAAGGTTCCTTGTCTGGTGCATGGTGATCAGATCGTGACCGAGACGGCTGCAATTTGCGCATATCTGGCTGATGCCTTTCCTCAGGCAGGACTGGCGCCAGACAAGCGGGGAGCCTACTATCGCTGGTTGTTTTTTACTGCAGGTCCCTTTGAAGCAGCCGTGACCAACCATTCGTTAGGCATCGAGATTCCGGTAGAAAAGCAGGGGTTTGTTGGATATGGCAGCTATGATCGGACGATACAAACCATGGCCGAGGCATTGCGTGAGTCAAGTTATATCGCCGGTGATACTTTTACGGCTGCAGATGTTTATGTTGGCTCTCACATCAATTGGGGTTTGCAATTTGGCAGCATCCCCGACAAGCAGGAATTTAAAGACTACTGGCAGCGTTTAGCCGGGCGGGATGCGTACCGTCGGTCCACGGAAAAAAATGCTAGTTTACAGAGCTCTTAAAGGAAAATTTGTCTGCAATGGTCTGCCTTCGTGTCTCCTGAATTGCAAAGGTTTGGCGCATTGATTGCTGTTTTCCAGCTGAAGGAGTCGTGCGTTGGAAGCATGGCTTCTAACCTTGTTCAAAAAAAGGAGATGTTTTATGTGCAATTGCCTGCGGTGTGGATTTCTTCCAATATGTCAACAACGAAACCTTTTTGAGAAAGGCCTGGACAGGTGTATCCAGTGGAGCGAGATCCCCACACGAAAGGTCAAGCCATCTCAAACCTGCGCCTGTTGCGGAGTTAGTGAAAAGAAAGACCTTTCGATGCGGGTTCACCATTGCCTGAGCTGCGGCTTTAAAGCAGACCGGGACGTGAATTTGGCACTTGTGATGATTAATTATGCTTTGACCGGCATTGCTCACTCGGGTGAAAAGGTCACGGGTCAGGAACTGGCCTTAGGTGTGGAATCTGGGGTTACCTGGATGTTGAAGCACGAAACTCCGCCTATACCGGAGCACGCTCGTTAGAACGTGTGAGGATTAGGGGGATGTAGTTCATTGAATTTCAAAGCTTGCATTGTCAAATGAAAAGACATGACCAAAATTGAAAAAATTGATTTTAAAATTTGGCACATTGATTGCTCTTTCCAGATGGAGAAGTCATGTCATGGAAAGCATGGCTTAAATAAGTAAGATGCTCCAGATAAAAAGGTATGTTTTTTATGAGCCATTTACTGCGGTGATGCCTGCGGGCATAAGGGGTGCAAGGATGTCTCATGCAGAGGTGACGATGAAATTTTTGACGAGCATGCTAATAATTCGAGCTAGTAATAGTTAGCTCTATACTTATAGAGGGCAAGATCATGCAAGACATTTTTGGTCATTTAGAAATGGAACACGAAAGCGTGGCTGCTTTGTTTGAAGAGATTTTTGCAACTGACAGCGAAGATGTACAATTACGTTTAGATTTATATGAAGAGTTGCAGGAAAAACTGCTTACGCATTCCAGAGGTGAAGAACGAACCTTTTATATCCGGCTGCAAAATGAGCCGGAACTCAGTGATTTGGTGCAAGAAGCTTTAAAAGAACATAAAGAAATGGAAGAGCTGCTTGATGCTTTGGTGGAAATCGATAACACGAGTCCATCTTGGATGGAAACCATGAATCAGTTACATAGTGTCGTTGAAGCACATGTCGAAAAAGAGGAAGACGAGATATTTCCCAGAGCACGAAGAGTACTGGGAGAACATGAAGCGGCTCAACTATCTCAGGATATGGGGACGATCGAAGAGCATTATCGTTCTGCATAAAACCGTCAGCAAAGGTGGAGAATTGCTTTTGGTACTCTCTTTGCTTTATGGACTTTGTTTCCTGAGGGAAAATGTGTGATTTCCTGCAAAGCTTGACTTTTTCGAAATAGGAGTAGTTATGGCAAGAAGAAATTTTGCAACGGCAGTTAAAGACACTTACGAGGATTTTACTCAACGACGAGAAGGGCCAGTTGCGCGGGCTATTGAGTCGCAAACAGCAAAGATGCCATCGGACTGGTATCTATGGGCTGCCTTGGGTTCCATGGCAGTATCGGCCTTTTTGCAAGCAAACGATAAAAGAGAGCGTAGCCTCTTTATTGGTCAATGGGCTCCGTCATTCTTATTGCTAGGTATCTATAATAAGATTGTCAAAACTCAAGGGTCGGATTGAGTCAGAGTTGTGAAGCGTAATGAGATTTACTAGTGTAGGGCGTTGAGGTCGCAAACTGTCCTACTTCAGGTACAGTCTGTACTGGTGTGTGATTTCGGCAAAAAATGCTGTTTGAGTTTAAAAAAGCTCGTCAGTCTTTGGCAGAATTTTACCAAAGACTGACCTGGTTTTTTTATTTAGAGGGCAGATACCCGCGTGTAGACCCCCGGATAACCACGACGAGCACAGCCGCGTCCCCAGCTAACAACGCCAACCAAAGTGAAGCCGTTGCCATCGAAGCTATAAAGAGGACCGCCAGAGTCACCTTGACATGAGTCTGTATTATCTGCGTAGGCACAGATATTAGCGGAATTGATGGTCGAGCCATAAATTTGCTGACACTCAGAGTTTGATAAGACTTTAACAGCTGTATATTTCAAAACACGAGTTCCCCAGCCGTACTCAGACGTTGCTCCCCAACCTGCAACATATGTCGTGGAACCGACTTGCGGGAAAGAAGAGCTACGGTTAATGGCGACTGGTGGAAAGGAGCTGCTGCCGCTGAGAGTGATTTCAGCTGAATCATACTGCACAGAATAAGCGCTATAACGCGGATTGATGGAATAATTGCTGATACGGAAGCGCTCGGCGTTACGGGTAGAGCTTAGGTCATGAGTACCAACAACAACTGTCACGGAGCTGCGAACCGCAGACTGGGAAAGATCGGCCAAACAGTGGGCTGCTGTTAATACCCGGTTTGGAGCAATAAGGGTTCCACCGCAAAAATGCGATCCGTTATATTGCAAGGACACGATTGATTGAAAATAAGAGTCATACAGATCTTTGCTGGTTGCGCTACCGCCAACGATGTCGAGGTGACTGGTGTCGTGCTGAGTGGCCTTGTTGCCACACCCTTGCATAACTGTCCAGCCAGTCAATAAAAAAGGTAAAAAATACTTGAATTTGGATCGCATAGTCTTCTCTCCTGCATAATTTTCTGAGCTCGACTATAGTCATATTTGATTTTTCACCAAGATGTTATTTATTAAAAATAAAATAAAGTTCAATTCAATGACATGAAATAGAGTTTTCTAAGACATTTTTAATGACATTTAATTTCATTTAATGAAATTAAATAACTTAGGGATGATGTAGGCTTTAAAATAGGCATGATATACACGCCAATAAGTCAAGAAAAGACTCATGGCGTGTCAATAGATTATATTTGTTGCTAGCCAGCCTGTGACGAATTAGTCAGGATGTTTCCATAAAGTCCGATCATTCTCTTTGGGAACTCATTGTCCTCGTTAATGCTGATCAGCTCGGCTGCCCGTATAAAATAGCGCTTGTCCAGCCAATAATCGATACAGTTTCCGGCGATAGACCAGGCATCGTCCACCGTCCAGGAAAGGTGAAAGCGGTCTTGGTATAATTGATAGTTAGTGTAGAAAAATTCACGTATCGTCTCTTCGCTCAACTTTCCATAGTTTTGAAACGCCTGGGCGATAATGGAAGGGATGACAAACTTGTGGACGACATTATTCTTGCAGTACGTATAGCGAAGTTGATCCAAGGGTGTGATAAAGATCTTTTGTTGCTGGCGGCGGTCGCCACTGCGATTATTCCGCTGCCGCTCTGCGGCTATGTGAGAGCGGCGATCCCGTTGTCTGCGGCAATGATTTAAGTAAGCCACATGATCAAGATTAGCGATAAAGTTTTCATTGAACTCCGACGCTGGAGTACCAAACAAGTTTTTTTCGATGTCCATAGTATCGCTAAAAAAAGCTTCTAATTCCGACTCGGTCAAGGCTTTTTCTTGACTAGATAGCAAAGCTGTAGCCAGCATGGAAACAGAGGTCACCGGTGCCACCCGGTTGATTTCGATACAAGCTTGCTTGGAAATGGATCGGGCAAGCTCCCGGATCCATTTGTCAGGAATAGCTCCATCCCTTCGGATTTCTAATGAAGCATAATCAGGTTTTTCGCGCTGTAAAATATTCTCAAGGAAGATGGGTTGTCCACAGGTAAAGTAGGCATTGCCTTTTGGTCGTAATTCTTTGATCAGGCGAAATCTACGTTTTAATTTTTGCAGGAAACTGAGATTCTTTTCTTGTTTTCGATATTGTAAATAGGCCTCGCGATGCGTGTCATTGATCTCGCTTGCAGCAGTGGCGCTTTTAATGATGTAGCTTAAATAGCTATCACCTTCCATGACAAAGTCATAGGTTACATTGATCGGCACAAACACGAGGGGGCGCGTTTTGTGCTCCAGGAAAGCGTTGATATAAGAAGATACGATACCAACTTTTGGTTGTAGCGTTTCGCCAGTTTTACTGCGTGTGCCTTCAACAAAGACCATCTGTGAATAACCATCACGATGTAGCAAAGCGATGTACTGGTACAAAACCGCATTATATATGGCATTCATCTTTTCCCTGCGGATAAAGTACGCGGACACGCGCCCCAAAAAACTAACAGGAAAAAAATTTAGATGGTGGCTCGCGGCAATATAAGGCGCCCGGATTCCATGGACATGAAGTATGGACGAAAGTGCTAGAAAATCCATATGGCTGCGATGCGCAGGTAGGTAAACTATCTGATATTTCTTTTCCAGTTCCCTGATTTTCTCATGCCCGGATAGTTTTACTGTATGGAATAATTTTTTGAGCAGAGTTTGGGTCAGATAATGAGCTCCTTTTGTGATGGCATAGTGGCGATCGCAAACAATTTCCTTAATATATTTTTCGACCAAGTTTTTTGTTTCCTTGGCGGAAAATTTTGAGTTGTGATGAAGCAGTTGTTGGATCTCATCGCTAGCTAAAATTTTCTGCCGGTAGTACGCTTTCGGTTTGGCATAATAGCGTCCATCCAGTTGATATAGCTCTTTATCAGGATGCTGTGCCCGGAAAACCTGGCTGATCTCTTCATAAATATTTTCAAAAACGCAAAAGATGTCAGTATCTTTTTGGAACTGCGATTGCAGGTTGTAAAATTCCAACTGCCATTTGCCTGCCTCCAAATGAAAAAGAGCTATGGGAGCAAGGTTTTCCTCGTCGTGCTTAAGCTGGTGCCAGAGAGCCTCTTTGAAGACATGGTTTGGAAATTTTAGCAGGCTCTTTTCCCAGAAAGGGATTAACGTCAAACACATCCTAAGCACATCACCTAGTTTGAGATGGAGGCGCCCGCGCTCCCGCATTAAATAGACGAATAGTTTCAAACGGGTGAGAATACGGCGATCAAAGGCGACGACCATCGGTCTTCGCTGTTGCCTACTGTTACGCTGGTTTTGAAAATGGGATTTTACAAGATTCATCATATACAACACCATAATCACAAGAGGTAAACTTAAAGAAAACACGAGTGCATGTTTGATAGAATATAGGTCGATCAAAAGGCCAAACAAAACGGGCTGACAGCGGAAACGATACACGGCGGATGATTTCTGGTAAGTAGGCGAGCGTGATAAGTGAGCCAGCGCCGATCAAAGATACCAGTAAAATCGTTTGACTAAAACCGGTGCGATCCAGGCTTTTACTGCTGCGTTTGACGAGCAACGACGATAACATCGTCGCTACCATCAATATCAGACTGAAATTGAAGTAGGATACTTGCATTTGATGGAGAAATTCATCGACATAAACGCCAATAAAAGTATTTTGACCCAGGACAGCGATGACGGTAGCCAAAACGCTGACCAGGGTGACTAGCAAATATAGCGGTCTCTCATTGGTCGAAATATGATCTTTCCCTGATGACATGTGAATTTTCCTGAAATCAAGCATGATTCATGTTTTTACCGGTTGTAAAACGGATGATCTCCAAGCTCTTGCATAATTGTGAAGCTAAGCTAGTCATTTAAAATGCAATTTTGCTGCCAATGTAAATCTTAAGGATAGAGGGATGTTAAGTCTTTTGCCGGCGTCCAGACCTTCGACGCTGCATAGTAAGTTAGCAGGAAATGCTGGTTTAACTACCGAAAATGATTACGAAGCTAGAGTCACGTATCGGTGGTTAAGCCATTAGGAGAGTATGCTCGGTACCACGGTGCCGGGGCGAGTCATGGTTACCTGGGCACATGTGAGAATACCCAAATTAAAGGCTGCATGAACATAAGCCAGGTAGTATTCCCAGGTTCGAATAAAGGCCTCATCGTAACCAAGGCGACGAATGCTTAAGCGATTGCTTTGAAAGCGAGCAAACCAATGCTGCAATGTATTCGCGTAGTCCGGCCCCATATCCTGGAGTTCCATAATGTTGAAGTCAGCATAGTGATTGGCTGCTCTTAAAATCTCTGAGAGAGTAGGGGTTAAAGAGCCAGGTGTAATATATTTCTCGACCCAATCTCCCTGCTGATGGATACTGGAAGATTCTGGCTTTAATAAAACCTGGTGGAGCATCAGTCCCTGACTTTTTAACAGACTGCGGCAGCATTGAAAGAAGCTGGGCAAATCCTGAGCCACCAATGAGTCGATCAGCTCGATAGACACAATTCGATCATAAGTGCCTTTGACATCACGAAAGTCCATCAGCTTAGGATAAATGCGATCTTGCAGGTTCAGCTCTTTGATACGGGCGCGGACATAGTAAAATTGCTCTTCGGATACCGTAACTGCCGTCACTTTGCAGGAATAAGTCAGTGCCAGATAAAAGGCAAGTGAGCCCCATCCGCAGCCGATTTCCAAGATATGATGCTCAGGCTTAATCCGAAGTTGCTGGCCGATGCGCCTGTTTTTGTTGAGTTGCGCTTGTTCCAGATTGTCAGTTTGGTGAAATAAGCCGGCCGAATACGTCAGGCTTTCATCAAGAAAACTGGCAAAGAAGCGTCGATCCAAATCATAACGGTAAGAGATATTCTGATCAAAAGCCGAATAACGGTCTGATGTCACCAAATATGATTGCAGCTTATATAGGCTTGCTAATATTTGGACGAGGGTGGATTCGTTGCTGAATTCAAAAGTATGATCTTCTTTGATATTGATCATAAACCAGGTCATTAAGGCAATTAAGTCCTCGCTGTCCCAGTCGCCATCCACATAGGATTCGCCAAACCCTAGTTCACCGTCTTGTACAAAACGCGAGAAAAAACGCTCGTTTTTAATCCGCAAGTGGGCTTTGACGCGATTTCCCAGGCCAAAAGAATAGCGGTGGCTATCGCCTTCAATTTCCAAACGTAGCTGGCCACGAGTCATTTTTTGCAGGCGATTGAGGATATGATTTTTATAGAGCTGGGTCTGATAGGACTCAAAGCGCTTTAGGGTACGTGGAATCACACTTTCCATGGCCTTGCCCTCGCCCAAAAACTAAATTGATCGCATGAACTGTTTTTTATTTAACTGCTTTCCCGCAATGCACTCAATAGGAATTCTCTGTAGACTTCGGTGTCTACAGAGAATACTTTAACATATCATTGGATTAGCGTGCTTATTTTTCTAGCTGTGCGCTTGAAATTGAGCGATAGCGGCGTCAATAATGCGGGAATCGGCTAGCTGAGGTTTCGTGATGCTGCCACTATATTCGGCTTCATATTCGTGACTCGCTTCTATGGCATGTTGATTGCCCGCCCAAGCACGTCGGGCAACACCGCCCATAACGTCCCATGGAACAGCAGTATCGATAATCCGATCGGTCTTCTCGCTCCCATCAAGCAGCAAGCCGAAGCCACCATTGATCGATTTGCCGATACCAACGCCGCCACCATTGTGCAGGGCGATCAAAGTCATGCCCCGCGCGGCATTTCCGGCAAATATTTGCGTTGCCATATCTGCCATGACTTTTGAGCCATCTTTGATATTGGATGTTTCCCGATAAGGCGAGTCGGTCCCGCCGGTATCGTGATGATCGCGCCCCAGCATGATAGGACCAACTTCACCTTGGCGAACCATTTGATTGAAGCGTTTGGCGATCAAGTGCCGACCTTTGGCGTCCTGATAGAGGATACGCGCCTGTGTACCAACAACCAATTCATACGAGGCGGCTTCACGCACCCATTTCAAATTGTCGAGGTCTTGGTAGCGAAGTTCAGAGCGCAGAGTTTGCATCACTTCAGCGGCCGCGCTGTCAGTTTTTTGCAGATCGCACGGCTCCCCCGACAGACAGACCCAGCGGAAGGGACCATATCCATAGTCAAAGAGTTCCGGGCCGAGGATATCTTCGACGTAACTAGGCCAGATAAATCCAGCTCTTTCATCCTGGCCATTGCGAGCGATATCGCGCACGCCGGCATCAAAGATTGCCTTCATAAATGAGTTGCCGTAATCGAAAAAATAAGCGCCGCGATCGCTCAGAGCCTTAATGCAGGTAAAATGTCGATGCAACGAACGATCGACGGCACGGCGAAATTCTTGGGGGTTTTCAGCCAACATGCGTGTACGCATGTTGAAGTCCATTTCCTGCGGGCAATAACCGCCTTCATAAACGGCGTGACAGCTTGTTTGGTCGCTGAGTAGGTCGATATTTATCTGGGCTGTTACCGCATATTCCAATAGATCGACGATGTTTCCATGAAAGGCGACAGCTAAAGCTTCCCCCTTTTTCTGCGCTTGCTGCGCGAGACGGAAAGCTTCTTTAGGGCTTTGGCTGACTTCGTGAATCCAACCCTGTCGTTGGCGAATGGCAATACGTGAAGCATCCACTTCGGCGATTATACCGACGCCTCCGGCAATACTCACTGCCTTGCCTTGCGCGCCACTCATTCCTCCTAGTCCGGAGCTGACAAAAAGTTTACCGGCCAAATTCTGATCTTTTGTCAAGCCAAGTTTCAAGCGTCCAGCAATCACAAGGGTGTTGTAAGTACCGTGAACAATTCCCTGCGGGCCGATATACATCCAACCACCAGCAGTCATCTGCCCGTAATTGGCCACACCAAGGGCAGCGGCCTTTTGAAATTCTTCGGGGCGATCAAACATGCCGACCATCAAACCATTTGTGGTAATGACTCGGGGGGCTTCCGGGCGACTGGGAAAGAGTCCCAATGGGTGGCCCGACTGCATGACAAGCGTCTCATTTTCTGTGATCTGCTCCAGATACTGTTTGATCAAACGATATTGCATCCAGTTTTGACAAACCTGACCGCTTTCACCATAGGTCACAAGCTCATAAGGATAGAGAGCAATATCAAATGCCAGGTTGTTGTCGATCATAACCTGTAAGGCTTTTCCGGCTAAGGAGCGGCCTTTGTATTCGTTGATCGGACGGCCAGTAATGTCGCCGTGGGGACGATACCGGTAACCGTATATCCGGCCGTGTTCCATCAGTTCCTGGTAAAATTCTGCTGCAAGCTCTTCATGGAGAGCTTGAGGCACATAGCGCAAAGCATTGCGCAAAGCCAGTTTCTGCTCCTCCAGATCGAGTGGCATATCGCGCTTGGGAGCACGGCGAATGTTGGGCTCGAAACTTGTTGGAGGGGGCGGATTATCTGGTAGTTTGGCTTGGAAATTAGACATAAAAACAAAACCTCAACAAGAATTGGCAGTCAAAGATGCAAAAAAATGCCCGCGGCAATGGCTCTCAAACTAGCACGGAACGTGGCGTTTGGCTTTCTCATTTTACCAACTTAAGTCCAAGTGACCCAAAGTCAGTCATACCACCTAGTACTGGCGTTCCGAAGAGATCTGAAAATTACATAAAATTTACAGCACTTGCTAATCGAGCTACGTATGATATCAAAGTTGATTAGTCTCACATAAACGATTCTAGCTGCGGGGTATCCGACATGAGTTATTACGTTCTTTGTGCAGTGGTCTTTCTACTCGCTTATTTGCTCAATATAACCTACATCACGATATTTTATCATCGCGGCTTGACCCATTCCGCCTTAACTTTGCCGCCGCGCGTGAAGAGCTTTGTTGTTAAGACAGGCGGATGGGTGACAGGTCTGGACCCCAAGGGCTGGTGCTGTATGCATCGCTTGCACCATCGCTATTCCGACACGGAAATGGACCCACATAGTCCCGTACATAAAGGCTTTTTTAGAATCGCTTTGGCCCAGTTACACTCTTATAAAAGGGTCTTAAAGGGTTTAATTCGGCGCGAAAAAGCCTATATGAATATCGTCCAGGATTTCGATTTCGACGTCAGTTGGACCAATCGCCAAGGTCTCTGGTATCTGCCCTACGTATTGCATTTGTCGATCGCTCTGGTCATTCTATTGCTAAGCGGTGGCAGCGCCTGGCTTCTAGCAGCGGCATATTTTCTAGGTATCATGAGTCACCCGGTGCAAGGCTGGATGGTCAATTCCATGGGTCATGCTCTTGGCTATCGCAACTATGCAACGAGCGATAATTCCCGCAATAATACCATGGTCGCCTGGTTGGTTGCCGGTGAAGGCTTTCAAAACAATCACCATCGCTACCCACAAGCCGTAAAATTTTCCATGAAATGGTTTGAAGTCGACTGGGGCTATAGTTTAGCCTTAGTTATGCGCCAATTTGGCATTGTTGATTTCGAGGAACAAAAGGACAAAGAAGCTCTTGCTTCGCCAGAACCGTGGGAAATGGCCGACTCACGAGCCTAAAATGACGAAAACTTACACCGCTACCACCCTCCGGACTCCCTTTTTGCAGGGAGTCCTTGTTTTTTTACTACGCTATAAGTACTGGTAAATTCCCGATAAAACAGGCATTCTAGTGCTGTCCTGGGCAGGATACAGGCCAAAAAAGACCGGCTGGATTAATATGTCTTTTTTGCGGTAAAATCTTTTGACTGATGGAACCGTTTGTTATAAACGGAACCTTGAATGAGATGTCTGAGGAGTGGTACATGGCGAATCAAGAACAAGCATTACGCGACTTAGGGCTGGATAAACTCGGAATCACCAATGTGGATACGATTTTTCATAATCTGTCCTATGATGAAATTTTCCAACATGAAACAGAATACACGGGTGATGACTATGGTAAAGGAACCGTCACCAAACTCGGTGCCGTTGCGGTTGATACCGGCCGCTTTACCGGTCGTTCACCGAAAGATAAGTATATCGTGCGCAACTCCCAGTCGGAAAAAAATGTTTGGTGGGCAGGGACGGGCTCCGACAACCATCCGATCGATGAGAAAGTATGGAAAGAGCTGAAAAAAACGACTTTAAAACGTTTGAACGGCCAAAAATTATACGTCATGGATGTTTATTGCGGCGCCAACCCTGCAACGAGGCTTTCCATTCGTCTGGTAACTGAGCTGGCCTGGAAAGCACATTTTGCAAAAAATATGTTTATCCGTCCAAGTGAAGAAGAATTAAAAAACTTCAAACCGGATTGGACGATTCTTGATGCCTGTAAAACCAGCTGCGACAACTTCCAAGAGCTTGGCTTGCGTTCTGAAGTCTATGTTGCTTTTAATATCGAAGAACGACAAACTGTGATTGGTGGAACATGGTATGGTGGAGAAATCAAAAAAGGTATCTTCACCATGATGAATTACTTCTTGCCACTACAAGCTATCGGCTCTTTCCATTGTAGTGCCAATCAAGGGGAAAAAGGTGATACAGCCCTCTTCTTTGGCCTATCAGGTACAGGTAAAACCACGCTTTCAGCTGATCCGAAACGACTTTTGATTGGCGATGATGAGCATGGTTGGGATCAGGACGGCGTCTTTAACCTGGAAGGCGGCTGTTATGCGAAATGTATCGATCTTTCGGAAGAAAATGAACCGGATATTTATCATGCCATTCGCCGCAATGCCCTCTTGGAAAATGTGGTGGTGAAAGCAGATGGCTCGGTGGATTTTGCGGATACTTCGAAAACGGAAAACACCCGCGTTTCTTACCCAATCGACCACATTGAAAAAATTGTCAAACCCGTATCGCGGGGAACACATCCTAAGAATGTCATTTTTTTGACCTGCGATGCCTTTGGTGTATTACCGCCGGTCTCAAAGTTGACAGCAGATCAGGCACAGTACCTATACCTTAGCGGTTATACCGCAAAAGTTGCAGGTACTGAATTAGGTGTGAAAGAGCCGACAGCAACCTTTTCTCCCTGCTTTGGTGGACCGTTTCTGATGTTGCATCCAACCCGCTATGGCGAGATCCTGGCAAACAAAATGCGAGAGCATGGATCAGATGCTTACCTAGTCAATACCGGCTGGTCCGGAGGAGCATATGGCGTTGGCTCCCGCATGAGTCTGAAGATCACACGCCGCATTATAGATGCGATTTTGGATGGTAGCCTGGCAAAAAGCGAATTCGAAGAATTTCCAATATTTGGCTTTGAGATTCCAAAGTTCTTGGACGGCGTTGACAGCAAAATTTTACATCCCCGTCACACTTGGGCAGATCCGGCCGCCTACGATGCTGCCTTGTTAAAGTTGGCGCAAATGTTCCAGCAAAACTTCACGAAGTACATGGACAACGAAGCAGGGCAGCGGCTGGCTAAGGTTGGTCCAAAAATTTGAAGAAAAACCTAAAGGTATACGCCCTCTGATCAGGGAATAAACAGGTTTTATCTTTATCTTTCAGACGAAACGATCAGTTTATCTAGCTTGAAAAACCTTTCCGCCGGGAAAGGTTTTTCGTTTTTAGGGATATACTCTCAATTTTTAGCTGAAAAAAAAGTTTCGTTGCCTCGTCCTGAGCCGTGATTTTTTTAATGGATCTCGGGGTTTCAACTTATGTATCCCAAGGCTTAGGGGATTTTTCTCGATCTTTTTTAAGCCCGGCCGATATCCTCTTATTGATAGAGGACAAGACGGGACTTAAAGGACTCATGCTAGAGAAATTGTTTAAGCAAACTGAAGCAAAATCCGCCTGGGACCGTCGCCTACGTAGCCTATGTTGCTATGTGGTGCCGACCTTGCGTATTACCGACCCCACCTGGCAAACAGCCTGGCAAGTTTTAGAAAAGCGGCGCTTTCGCGTTTTGGCCAGGTTTTATTGTGTCACCTCTGCACTGGCCTATATACTCCACTTCTTTCTGATCGACTTACCAATTGGTAAGCAACCGATTAGCCTCTGGGCTACCTATCGTATGGGGCTAGCTGGTATCGCTCTAGTCGGTTTTTTGCTCACCTTCCCGGGGGTCTACCAAAGACTTCGCTGGTATAAGGCACCGGTTGCGTTGACAGGTTTAGCTTTTGGCTATTTTCAGGCTTTGGCGATGACCTGGCACGACGGAATCCCTTATTTTTATGCTTTTTTGATTCCAAGTTTGACATGTATCCTCCTGCGCTGGAATATTTTGAATAGTATGATTTACTTGGGTCTTGCCTATGCTTTACAGTGGAACTCATTCCTGCATGTAGGTTTGGAAGTGCATTTGATCATCAGTGCGGTGACGATGAGCTCGGTCGCAGTGATCGTTTTTCGTGCCAATATGCTGACAGATGTCAATGGCTTTATTTCCGAACAATTGAAAGCTGACATGCAGCAGAAATTGAATGCTGCTTTAACAGAAACCAAGCGCAAAGAACAAGATCTCGCGCAGATGAACACGATGCTCGTCAGGAAAAATCAGGTCTTTCACACGCTGCTTGAAGCCAGTACTCAACTACCACATTTTGAGGGTTTAAGCTCACTCCTGAAATATGCCACACAAGAACTGCAAGAATTGTTCAGTAATTGTGGTTTTGGTATCATTTTTTGCGAACAGGGAAGTCGTCGCATTGCTGATGCGGCATTTATCAATCTTTCGACTGATGTGCAACGTTATCTGATGTATCATAATTCCGAAATCTGGCGTGATTCATTTGAATCGCAATTGCATAAAATTATTTTTAGTAAAAAAACGGCCCATGAAAAGCACTACGATGCAGCAACGGTTCGCCTGCTGTCACTCGTTGGAACCGCTGATAAAATCGTCGGGAAGGCTTTGATTGTCGGGCTTAAATCTGATCAACAAGCCTTGGATACGATTTCCCTCTTTCTGGCATTAGTGACAAGTTGTGCAGAAAATATGGTTTTAACCAAGCGCCTAGAACATATGGCTCATATGGATAAACTCACTAACACCTTTAATCGAAACTTCTTCGATCGAGAATTCAAGCGATTAGTCAGAACGAAGGAGCAATATCCCGAACTCGATTTCAGTATCTTTCTGATCGATGTGAATGGCTTAAAAGAGGTCAATGATCATTATGGTCATAAGGAAGGTGATAATCTTATCGTGAAGGTTGCTGGTCTTTTAAAGTCTTGTTGTCGAAAAACGGATGTTGTTGCTCGCTTAGGCGGTGATGAGTTTGTGATCATCTGCCCGGAAACCAAGAATGCTCATCCTTTATTGGAGCGGATTCGCAGTAAGGAAGGAAGTATGAACTTGGTCTGTCATAGCAATGACGGTGAAGTCGTCGACATTCCGGTGCGTATGAGTATTGGCTTGGCGAGTACGAGCGAGGTGACGCCTCAGTCCCTATTAAAGAAGGCTGATGAATTGATGTACCATGACAAAAGAGAGTTCTATAAGTCCAAGTCTCTTGGTGCGCGCCGTGTTTCTTCATGGTAGCGTTTACTTAAAATGCCAGATTTTTTTCCAAGAGCTTTTTAATATTTTCATCATAGTTCCTAAATGCATATAGAAAAAGATCCGCATGCTGTCGGCATATTGTTTTTCGCCGCCATATTCTTGAGCTGTGGCATATTCATAGACCTCGCGGTACATGACGTTCCAATGGATGGCTCCAACATTTCTCCCGAATAGAATATCATCTTTGTGTGCCATGAAGATAACGTGAGCCTCATGATTAAGGTCTTGATGGATATACTTGAGCTCGCTCGGCAGAAAGCCGATTTTACGGTAAAGTGGCAGCAAAGCAGGAGTCGAGCTGCCTAGAATCCATGGCCGGTCAAGGCTGATGGTGACCTTGGAAGCAAACTGAAACAAACCCTGCAGCAAATCTGATCCCCGATAATTGGGATCGGTGCAGACACGTGTGATTTCAATAATCTCGCTGCGGCTGGGAAAATAATGCGGGAAATGCACAAATTGCTCGTGTTCGCCAGGCTCCTGCTCCCCGTTTAGAATGAGTCGCATGCTGGCGACAATTTTACCAAGATGTTTGGCGACCAGAATCTTAGAACGTTGGTCGAAACGATCGCCCATATCCTCGATTTTCCCCTTGGCAGAGATTTTTCCGGCTTTTTGATAGGCTTGGAAACGCAGTGCCAAGAGCTCTTGATACTCTTCTTGCGTTTCGATGATGTGATAATGCACAAGATGACGGAGCGAGCCAGCAAGCAGCCCGGACTCACGGATTTTTTTTGGTGTATGTTCTGAACTTGATTGGAAAAGTATCTGTCCCATGGAATTGCGAAAGCGAGTGGAAGGACGGCGCAAGAGTATCCCAAATGCACCATTACCGCTCATCTGGTAAGAGATCTTCCCCCGGCAATGCTCGCATTTGCCATCTGGGAACAAGAAAGTGAATTGATAATTTCGTCCTGTTTCCAAAGCAAAGCTTCGCCTTGGATTGATGAGATGGACAAAGCCCTGGTGATAGCGAATCAGAAAGACAAATTCAGAACTAGATTTGCCACTCGGGCTGACGATTTTAAGCATCAGTCGCGGATAGCTTAGGCTTTGGGCTTGACGATCGACCAATTCCAGGCGTTTACCTGGATAGTCTGACACCATGGCCTCAGGGAATGAGCGGCTCATCCTAACCTCGAAAAATGTTGTCCCGTGGTCCCATTAGGCAATAAAATGCCTATGCTTGACGTACTGCTAGTCAAAGATATCCGCATCAAGCGTCACGTCTTTACTGATAGCGGCTACCCGACAGCTAACTTGAGACATACGTTATTTTAGTAACGATTAAAGTGTGTTCCGTTAACAATAGAATACGCTCATTGCGGATAAGTTTCGATTTTATCGGGTAAGGCCGCGAAAAAAAGAGAAAATATGGCGAACTCACCTTTTTATTTTAGCTGATAACTTGCTCTGATAGAGAACTTATCAATTCTAAACTGCTCATCATGAATGACTTTCGCTGTGGATAGTCTTGACCTTTAGGTTCAGCAGATCTATGTTTCCGAAATTATTTCGGTGAAGGAAATGCTGAGAGGAGTCAACGCTGTTGTCAGTTTCCATGCAAATTCTACCAAGCCAGGACCAGAGAAAATGTCACTTGTCCAACGTGATTGAGTTGGTTTGGACTCCAAATGATGGCCACAAACCTATGATGGTTCGCCTCAGCCAAGAGACGATGTCCGCGCTGATAGCGTTACAGCCAAACGACATCGATAAAAAAATCATCGTCAAATATTATTTACACAGTGAATCCCTGTCGAGCATTGCGAAGTCTTTACAGATTTCGGAGAATCGCATCGAACGGTCGATGAAAATCTTTCGTATGTCTTTGCTACAAGCTGTCGTTGCTTTGCATCAGCAATAAGCTGATTCTTGTGAGTATCTGTGGCATGGTGGTTGATTTAAAAGACAGTAGATGGGGGACGGCAACTGATAAAAGCAGCAGTTTTTTAAAGTTCCGAAATGAGGCCCTGATCTTGTTGCCTTAGCATTTCCATACAATGCTTGTTTTCGTGCGGAGATTGCACCGATAATTTTTCGCAAATACTATCTGATTCCAGTCGATCAGCAAAGCTACGCAGCATACGCTCTTTGCGGCGATCATCCAGCGCATCTGAGCGCAGCGCTGATACTGAAAGTATCACACTTGTCATGTAAGGCAGCAATATCGTCAGGCCACCCCAGATTATCCGTTGTTGAGGAGATAAGGATAGGATGAGATTTTTTAGGCTTATCATAAGCCATCCTTTCTTAGTCAAGGGTTGACGGCTGATGACTATTGTTCGGTATGGAAATGGAGAAGCGCAAATAGAGGTGCTTAGGCCGACGATATTCGCATGTTAAATCGAATATTTACATGAAGGCATTTTTTCAAAACTGCCGGCCTAGATGAATTTATATTGATTTTGCCTGTAAATTTCGTGGCATATCTCTTGTAGAGTCCAAGCCTGGCCAGGGCTTAATATCTAGTCTGAAAAGATAGGAAAGGCTCCAAGTTGCAGAAAAAACTTTGGAGCCGAAAAAAGAACTAGCGGCGATCAATCAGGAAACATGCCTGAAAGAATGGCATTGAGGCCCGTTCTGAGGTAGGGAACGACGTCTTCCGGGATGCTTGTATCTTCAGGTCGCAGCTTGGAGTCATACATCACCAGCCAGAAATCCTTATCTTGGCACCAGTCGATCTTCGCGCAATCCAATACATGAATATTCCCCACATGGAAATCCAGGCCAAAGGCTCCGCGCAACGGCTTGCGTCCTTCAGGGACTTCAACATAGCTGGACGTGTCGACGAAGAACTCTGTCGAGACTTCCGCACCTGGGTAGGCTTGATCCAATATGCGGTTTAAGGTCACATTGCGAATTGGAATGAATCCTGAAGCCTTCGGTGAGTTTGTCGCATAATCGACATAATGGCGCTGAAATCGACCAAAAGGAATGTCGATTTCCGGCATGCTCAGAGACTCTTTGATGATGATATGATCTTCGGCTCCTCGCACATAGTCAGACCATTGCTCGAAGGCGAAAAACTGGCCTTCGATCGAAGATTTATCCCCCAAATGCAGAACATATTTCTTTTTTGCAACAAGCGCGTAAAGTTGGATGGTCGTAAAATCGTAGATCTTGCGCCCACGCTCATCAAGGCGGGTTTGGCCATTGGCATCCTTTTGATAGATCACTTCCGCTGTTGCACAGGATAATTCAAAAAACACAGCACTTCGGCACGCTTTGGCGACTTCTGGTAGCTGCCCATCGCCGCCTATGGTAAATGGCAGGCGATCGGTATTCATATCAAATACGTAGTCTCCAGTGGGCGGTAAAGGCTCAGGTTCGTCAATGACCGGCGGCACAGGCTCATAGTCTTCAGGCGGAATAAAGTCAGGTGCCAATTTACAAAGGGACTGAAAGGGATAGCTTTTCAACGGAGCTTCGATCAACAAAGTTTGCTCCAACTCCATGCTTGGAAAAGAGTGCATGCGGATTCTTACGGCGTCCAGTTCAATGCCACAAGTTTTCAATCCGGGTAGGGGAACTTCGCGTAAAGCATCGTTCATCAGTGGAATAAACAGCTCATCCACCATTTCACGTACCGCGCGCTCGATGCGCAGATGATCGATAGCAAAAGGATTATTCCTACTGTCACCTAAAACCTCGACCACAAAATCAAGATTTGCCGCATCAGAATAAACTTGCAGGCTGAGAGCACCAAGATCGTTAAAAAATGGCCGATCAAAAGGATTCGAATAGGAGCGGAAACCAAGCTGACTCGAAGATGAAACAGCCATCCTAATTTTTGCGATGGTGTAGGTGAGATCTTCCCGGTGTCCCCGAATGGTGATAAAAATGTCCCCCGCTGCCAGCTCGAAGCGTGGCGCTTCGTTTTGTGAACGAAATGGCAAGATGCGCAGATGCGGAGGAAGGTGTAATTCCAAATCTAACGAGACCTGGTCCCCGCGTTGCATGTTTACTGGTCGATTCCATTCATCCAGGCCACGTAATTTTTCAAAATCGCGCCCCAGGAGCTTGGGAATGAATTCGATCAGCAATATCTCTTTACCATTGCTTTGCCGCTCCGGATCAAATACGGCAAACGATTCGATATGCCTGGTAAACGCCTCGTCAATGCGAATTTGCAAGGCACCTTTTTGCCAAATTTGAAAAAGTAGCTGGTTGATAAAGTCGATGTGAACGCTGGCAAGCGCGCCTTCTGGGGCTGTCATCAGCGGATAAAGGCTGAGGGGATCAGCGACGCGACGAGTCTTCTCTCCCATCAGTACAAAAGAGGCAGGGCCTTCAGGCATAGGTGGGGCGCTTAAATCAGGATGATCGTTTAAGTTGATCGCTGCTGCAAATCCTGATTGCAAAAATCCACCCTTGCCGACTTCTTTGGAGAGTCTGATAGGTGCTTGCAATTTTCCAGAAACTTTAGCACTCATGCTGGCATAAGGTTGCGGTAGAAAAAATGGTAAAGGTATCTCAAGCCCCTGATCAATTTGATTCAAAATCGACTGCAGGGGTTTCGGTGCGACTACTTGGATGATGTCGCGGGCGATACCGTTGACAACGCGCGGGGTGAGATCGACGACTTTTTCTGCTACAGCTTGATTGACAATGGCATTGACGATTCGTGCCCAAAGCCCCAAATCTTCGTTGAGTTGCTTTGGTTCTTCAACAATAACATTTCTGGCCCAGTCACTCGTATTAAAATAGCTCGCAGTGCGACGGCTACCGTTGAGAGAGCGATCAAAGTCGAAGCTTTCCAAGCCATTTAAGCGAAAAGCAAGACGCTGTTCCAGTATACTGACATCGACATGAGCTGAGGCCTGGCGATGCGGTCCAGCGAGAATGAAATCTGTTTCAAAAATATAGATACCTTTGGTTCCTGGCGCAGAAATGCCAGCTAAGCGCGCGTCTTCGATGTCGATAATAATTTTCAAACTGCCGCGGAAATGCCTCACACCCAAATCAAGCCCCATATGGCCATCTTCAGCGCGGAGCGCCAGTTGGATATTGTCAGGCTCTTCTAAAAGAGTCATGCCCGTCACATAAATATCGCTAGTAGCCTTATAGTTCACTCGCCCTAATAGGCCACCCAAAACGCCTGTCTGGCCGTCGATTTGGATATTGCAGAAAGGACCGAGATCGCCAAGGTAAGTAAAACTTACGTCATCAGGCTGCAAGCAATGATTCGGTCGATCTTCGGGAAAATCATAGCGATTGGATTGCAGCAGATCGTTAAAGTGATAAGCTTTGCCACCAGCTTCGGGCAAGGCAAGGGGGAAATTACCTGCGATGAATGATTGCAACAATTCAGCGATCATTTTCAAGCTCTGCTTTTCATCGACGGCAAGCTGTATCACCTGTGGTTTATCAAGTTCTGTAGCTAACGAGCCCCAAATAAAGGATAGATGCCGTTGTTCGATGCTTTGCCAGGGAGTGGTCCACTCAAGATAGTAACTGTTTACTCCCGCATGGGGCTTGCTGGCTATATCATGTAAGGAAATTTGCAAGTTTGCTGGACAATCGCTTTGGCAAAGTTCAAGCGAGTTTTGTGAACCAATTTTCTTTAAGACGAGATTGCTCATCAAATCGGCATCACCCAGTTCTACACTCAGCTTTAAATCGGGATCTTCATGGGAATCGAAAACCACCGATCGTTCGATTGACAGATCCTGGCCATTGATGTGAAAGCCAACCGGAAACAAAGATTTGGTGCGCAACCAAATGGCAAAAGGCTGGACGAGCTCACCTTTATTGCTTCGTGGGCGATTGCTTGTTTGCCTTTCGTTGATCAATTCCAAGCGGTAATTTTGTCCTGCGGCTAAGGGCTCTTCGGGTTCGATGATCAAGCTGCGCAGTGTGCGCCAATTGAAACGGGTTGCTATGATTCGCTCTTGGCTGTCGCGCAGAAAAAGATTTTCTTCGATCGAGCTGCGTTTCAGCTGATGATCGCCTTCGCTGGCGCGCAATGAAAATTGGAGCTCCAAGCGATCAAAGCGGGAAAGCAGAGTCTCATCAGCCAGAAGGCAAGCTTCCAGTCCATGACGACCAAAATCCGCATCGCGGCACAAGCGACTTGTCACAGCAGCGATCGGTTCCTCGCGATCGATAGGGATGTCGTCGGTGACGGGTAAAGCTGGTTCCGAATCAGGACTAGGTGCTTCACCCAGGGAGTTTTCCGGCATGGGGCGAGGACTTTCTGGAGTCTGTGTGGCATTGTCGTCTGGCTTGGGCCAATTATTTGCCGGTAATTGCGAGGAATCTTTACATGATGTCGTTGCCATGAGCCCAGACATGAAAATGCAGCTGAGCAAAATTTTTGACCATTGGAAGTGCATATGTCCCTCTTTTATCGTGTTCGACGCCTCAACGGAACTGCTGTTTGACTTGCAGATGGATCACTCTCATCTGCCGGCTTAAGCCAAAGTTTGAGTAAATCGAAATTTGCCTGCCGCCTTAGACTGGAGCGGGCGGTTCGTCCAAGGACGGCCAGGGCATAAGCAAAATCTTTTTCCGCATCAGCTTGCCAAATCGTATTCTGCGCCGCAAAGTCGAGAAAGCGATAACTGCCATCCAGAAGCTGATCCATTTCATCGCTGAGAGCCTGCCAATCACTGCGAGGAATACGATCGACATGATCGAGTAGCGCCGTCATGCGAAGCAAAGCCTCCTGATCGGTGCTGGCATGATGCCAAAGCGCAGGCTGACGCAAACCAAGTCTTTGATCCTGTAAAACCAGGTAGGCTTGCTGACGGATATTTTTCGGCTGATCCCAAGCTTTGATCAGATGCCAAGCGCTTGCAAAGAACGACGGTGCCGCTTCTTGAGAGGCCTTGATTTGAGTTCTAGCAAGCGCAGGTAATGCGCTTGCCAATAGATCGATCAAAACAGCTGGCTTTTGCGCAAGGGGGCTTTGCCAATGGTTTTCCAGGTTAGCTAAAGGTTGATAGAGAATCTCGCGGCTGACACGTGCCATGGCCGGGATCGCGTCGGCTGGCAAGCGTGTTGTTGCTAGCTTGATGGGATCGATCGCGTTCACCTGGTCTTGGCTGTAAATTAAGGCGAGAGTGAATCGCAACAAATCTGCCAAATCTTCAGCCGGAACGAGGACGTCTTTCGCCAAATACTGACTGATGGTAAGCAAATCATACTGGCTGTTGGATATGAATTGCGTCAGGGCCTGCCAGTTGTCGGCTCGCAGGTGATAGAGGAGCCAACGATAGCCAGCCTGCTCGGCTGAAAATTCGGGAAACACGTCGGCATCGAGAGCTTGCCCCAGGGTAAAGCCAAGAAGGATGCCCGTGTAAGGATCATGTGGATCGGCGATGATGCTTGCCAGATGCTCCATCGCCTCAGGTTCTTGGGCAAAACGCTGCAAACTCGCAGCAGTAAAGCTTAGCAGATGATCACCCTGAAGGCGGGCAAGCTGGAACTCATCGACAAGGTCGAGGACGATGCGATCGATCGGATGCTCATTTGTCGAGGGCTCGCCTGCCAAGCGCCGAGGAAGTTCCTTGAGCTTTTCTGACAACAGGCGATCACCCAGTAAGCCACCGAGCTGCTGAATGATACTGCTGAATAAACCTGGGTGATTCTGCCGAAACAAGCCATAGCTTTCTTCGCGCTGTAAAAGCCTGGCACTTAGTATCGGACTCAGGCTGAGACGCAGCGCATCATAGTCGGCAAGATGATGCATAGCGGCTGGTTTTTGCTGAAGTTTGGCCAAGCGTATTTGCAACGGCAAACTCAAAACTTCCGGTTTTAAGTCTGATTGCTGTCCGATTTTCCAGATATCGAACAGAACCTGTGGAACGTAAGAGCTGCTGGCCGTAAAGTCCCGGCAGCTTTGCGTAAAGCTTGGATCAACTTGTAAGATTTGACTGGTTTTTTGCAGATCAAACGCTGCCAAGTCCATCAGTACTGGACAAAGCTGATTCAAAAAGTTTTGTTGGACGGCTTGTTCATAAGCTGCATGGGTTTCAGCCTGAAAAGGACATGAGCCGGTCTGCCAGCTACCATCCGTCTGTAGCTGCGGGCAATAGGAAGCAAATCCGAGGCTCGGCACCAAATATTGCTCGCCGCGTGAAGCGTAAATGAAGGAAAGCAATTGGCCAATACCCAAGATTTTTTCATACTCAGACAATTGAGCGATAGGATTGGCTTGCATATTCTGCAATCCAACAAGTAGCGGCTGCTGTGCTCTTTTTTGCATCACAGCTTGGATCTCTTCCGCTGGAACTTGCATGGCTGCAATCCATGCTTGCAAGCTCTCACCCTGTATCAGGCTTTGCTGAGGCGCCCATTGCACCATGGCGCTCCAGGCGCGCTGTGGGCTGGCGGTATTGGTGGCTCCGGCAAAAATCCTGGGTGCCAAATTCCGATTGATCTCCTGCTCTGTTGGGAGTGGATTGACGCTCAGCCCATTCCAGATATCATGGTTGGCTGCTTGCTTGGCATAGAAGTTTTGCCCAAAAAAGAGCAGTAGCAGACGAGCTTCGTCCGTACTGAACGGTTTACCGGTAAAAAGAGCTTCAGGCAGTCCGGGATAGCTGATATTTTTACTTGCAAGATCTGGCCTGCTTAAAGTTTGCCAGTTGCGAAAAAGATCCTGGATCGTTTCGACCGCATCCACACCTCGTTCCGTTGGGTCCGTTAATAACGGTAATTGCCGTTGGAATCGCTGCCAAAGAGCAAACTCTGACGGGGAATCAGTCTGCTCGGTAAAGCCAAGCAATGCCGCAAAATCGATGGCCGATTTTTCCTGAATGACCTGGCCTTCAGAGTCGATGCGGGTTTGATTGCTCAGGCTACCGCTCCAGGGTAATTGGATGTTTTCTACTTCAGCCTGAAAGGAAAGCTCCGGGTTTTTAAACATGCCATGAATAAAACTAAAGCCCTGCTTCAAGTGCTGTAATCGGCGTTGTGTCTGGTGATCTGCTGAATCAGGAAGTGGCAGGATCTCTGTTGCCCAAGTTTGTAGCCACGGCCGAGCTGGCCCACCCTCGTAAAAACCAAGAAAGCTTCGCAGCAGGCGTTGATCATGCTCGGCTTGCAACCACGCATCGAACTTAGATGGATCGGCAGGAAACAGATCCTTGAGTTGATAAGTACTAACACTTAAGGAAAAGATGATTTCGCTGAGCCACAACTCCAGGAAGTTGGGAATGAGTAGGCCATTTAAGTTTGGTTGTGCAGCGATATCCTCTTCCCAGGCGAGAAAGGACTCTAATGTTAAAGGCTGATGTTTTGCCATGCTAGCTGCGAAAGCCTGGTAGTCGGCAGGAGTCAGCGGTCCATAAGCAAGTCGCCGATGCTGTAAATAAAACGGGTCCGCCTTGAGTTCGGCAGCCAGGCGCTGCATGCCGTAGTCGATCAAGATCTGCCAATCGCCTGCTCCAGGAGTACTGACCTGGAGCTGGTGGAGCCATGCCGGTAAACGTTCTTGACAGCCAACGTCACAGTCAGCATTTAAAACTTCGAGGGAGTAGGCAAGCAAGGGGCTTAATCCCGAGCATGCTGCATGAGGACTAATCATCTGCAGAAAATACTGCTGACGCAGACCTGGTGAGCTAGCAGTCGCAAGTCCCGGAACGTTTAATGAATCGCAAGCATCCAGTTGTCCCCCTTGCCAGAAAAATTTTTCCAATAAACGCTTGAGGCGCGATGCTCCGGCTTTTTCTTGCAAGGCATCCACGTAAAGCGGATTTTCCGCGATCTCTGCCAGGCCGTTCACTAAGGGGTTTAGCTCGTCCAAGGAAAGCTCACTCAGCGGCAATAGCCATGGAATCAGGCTTTCACTGAGACCCGGGTTTTGCATCATCCAGTTTTTTAGAATCAGGATGCCTTCTTGCAAGTAGCGATTGAAATTGCTCAAAGACACATCTTTAACATCAAAAAGAATCCGTCCGAAAAAGTGCAGCAGGCGCTTACGACTTGCTTCACTCCGCGAATGCCAAAAGTCTAGCCAGTGCTCGACATTCAGTGCTTCCTTTGCAGGCATCGGATTGTGTATGTATTCCGAGTCAGCGCTGATTGGCAACGTTTCATCATGACAGCCGTCATTGCTGATCAGGCAGCTAGGATGAACAAGTAAAAATTCCTGCTGCATAAAAAGCTCTGTCCAAGGAGCATAAACATCGGGTTGAGCAAGAGTTGCGCGGGCGATCGCTAGCAGGTCCTGCATGAACGCATCATCTTCCGAACTTTTTTGTAGGATGCCGGAAAAACTACCACTTGGCCAAAGTTTGATAAAATGCGACCACTCCTGCAGCAAACTTGTGAGCTGCCCACTGCGATGCCAAGATAATATAAGATGCGCTGCCTGACTGGGATCGATGTCTTTTAAGAGAGCTTGCAAGCTGACAAATCGTTCGTGTTCACCAAATAGCTCTTGCTGATCGAGCGTATAGCTCGCACGATCAAGTAAGGTCGCAACTAAAGTTAAATAAGGATATTTGCTTCCGAGTTGTTCGCTTTGCGGATGTTCCATCAGGAGCCAATCGACCAAGCTCTGATAGCCTTCTTCGCCCCAAACTGTGCTTATTTTTCGGGTTGCTGGAATCTGCTCGCTTGATGAGCTAAGGCATTGCAAAAACTGATGAAAAAACTGGCCGTGAAATCCCAAATTGCTGAGTAGAGTGAGGCCATCGCAGCCCTGCACTGTTCTTGGCGTCTGGGGGTTATCCGAGGATCGGTAGCCGCAGCCAGCCCCAAGGAAGAAGCTGATGATAAGGGCTATTCTATTGAAATTTCTTAACTTATGCATAGTTTATATCGCTTGCATAGTGTTTAAAGATTAAATTAAATTATTAAATAATATTATTAAGAGTGATACTAATAGCAGCCTGGACCAAGCCAGGCAAGCCAAAAGCCGGGACTTGAAAACTATTGAATTCCGGATGGTAAGTAGGATTTAGAGCATCCCAGGTGAGCCGCTAATTTGCCGTTTTTACGAAAATAGGCATGCCACTGTTTTTGCTCCTGAGCTAATTTAAGTTTGTCGAGAAAAAATTTAGAAACTTGGGGAAGTTCTAAGGGAATGCTGGTGCCAGGTAATGTTGACAAGAGCTGGTAGCGGAGTAACTGAATAGCATCGGCAAATTCTTGGGTATTTGGCATAATCGAGTCCACCTATCAATTAAGATACGAAATCCTTGATCTAGAGACGTTTAAGCTGCAGTTTTCTTGCACCAAAACTATGATAGGTGGAGTTTAAATTTCACTTAAGTTAAAAGCTGCGAATCGAGTCATTGGCAAGCAATTCCACGTCAAATTCCCATCAACGCTCACTCCGGTAACAATCGCGGCAAAGGCTAAACGCCGAAAAAGGTGGCATCATGGCCTTACAAGAGGTGCAAAAGCTAAGAGACAGGCCAGCAAAGTTGCCTTTTTTGCGTTTCATGTTTTTATTATTTTTGGCGAGCAGGTTGTTGATGAGATCATCATAAAAAGCAGCCAATTCCTGCGCCCTTTCTTTGTGATGAAAGATATCCGGCTTTTTATTGGCAAACCACAGATATAAGGTCAGGCATTTTCTTTGGGTTTCCGCATAGTCCAAGCGGACGCGCGGATTTTTAACAATATCCAAATCGACAGTCAGTTTCCTTTTTGCCAGAACTTGCTTGTATTGCACTGCCAGATCAAGAAAAAAGTTAAACGCGTCGTCATTCTTTGGGTCAGAAGGCGCAATGGCAAAAAACCAGCGTGTGTGCAAGGAATCCAACTCGCAGCCAAAAATCCGGTCCATTTTTTCAGCGATTAAAAGTTGCTCATCAGAGATATCGACGGAAAAAATCTCATGACCGATTTTTTTGAACTTGCGAAAGGCTAATTCTAAACTGTAGTTATCAAAGCTTTCACAGATTTTTTTGATGTGGGCCGAAGTTGGTTTCATATGCACATCGTTCAATCCAAGCTCATTTTCACCTGTATGAAAGCGTTGCTTCAAAAAATGCAGCTCTTTTTGCACGTAACTGCTGATCACGCCCTCTTCCATGGCGATACCATAGCGTCCGGCGCGGCCCCCGATCTGTTTCACCTCTTGAGGTAGCAAACCGCGGAAATTTTGGCCGTCAAATTTCTCGACTTCGGTGAAAATGATCTTCTGAATGGGTAGGTTTAAGCCCATACCGACCGCATCGGTAGCAACCAGATAGTCGGTTTCACCTTCGCGAAAGCGCCGAGACTGTTCTTTTCTGACTTCCGGTGACAAGGCACCATAGACGACAGACACCTTAGCGCCCGAAGCCTCAAGTAGGTCCTTCCAAAGAAGCACATTCTTCCGGGAAAAAGCGATAAATGCAGTGCCTGGCTCGGACATTTTTTTCGGATCTTCGCATTTTTCGGCAAAGACGAGCGGCGATTTTCTTTCCGTGTAAATAATCTCGATATCATCACCGGTCAGCTCAGCTAAGTCGCGCAGAATATTTTCCACGATCGGTGCACCACATAAATACACCGTGTCAGCAGCGATACCGATGATGGCATTAAGCCAGTAGCCGCCGCGATCCTTGTCCGTTAGAAGCTGGATTTCATCAATGACGGCGACTTCGTATTGGCTGGTGAAGTCAGCAGTTTCTATCGTTTGGCAAATATGGGTTGCCGTGTCGAGGTCAATGCGTTCTTCACCTGTCAGCAAGCCGGCTGGAATATCTTTTTCCCGTAAACGATCGTAGTTTTCCAAAGCCATTAAGCGCAACGGACCAAGGTAGGTACCGGAATCTGCTTTGGCGAGAGCTTCCATCGCAGCATGCGTTTTCCCACTATTGGTCGGGCCGAGATAGGCGACCAGTTTACGCCGTTTTTGCCTTGCGGCAAGGAAAACGTCTTTATAGTCGGAAAACTCGCGATTTTCTCGCAAAGCTTTGATCAGTGCCATTTCCAAAGCATTTTTCTGGCGTTTTGCAGCGGCTTTCTGCTGTTTTCTTTCCGCCCGTCTTTCTTTGACCCAATCTTGTGGTCCACGCTTTTCTGTTTTCTCTTTTGTTTTTTTACTAGCCTTAGGTTTTGTCTCTTGCTGGGGGCCTTCGTCTTGCCATTTTTGGTATTCAGCAATCAAACTGTCAGGGGTATGATTGCCAACTTGAAACTTCTTGATGATTTTTTTTACCGCATGTTGCTCATCGGCGGCGAGATTCGCAAAAAACTCGACGTTTTTGATCGATATCTGCCGACCGTATTTTTCATAAATCGCTTGTAGCTGCCTAACTATATTAATCCGCCACTCGGTACTTAAGGGCATATTCACTCCATGTCTGGGGAAATCTATTCTGTTTCTTCTCGATCTCTTGATTTTATCGATCATGGAGAGAGGTAAGTCCGCAACCTGCGGATTTTGGCTCTTTAAGGAGACCAAGTGGAAACGTTCGTAGGAAGATTTCTCGCTCGTAGCCTGACCAATTGTCAGGAATAAGTGTTTATCTATCGAAATGGCTTGGAAGTCAAGCCGGAAGCAAGCCCTCAGTCGTTGATGTCCCTGATATAAACGGCCTCGAGTTAGTAGCCTTTTTGTTTGGCGTCATTAAGGCGGGTTGTTATTTATCTTGCGATAACGTCCTCTTACTGCAACATCTGTTATACAATAGAGAAACGTCTTGGGTTCTGTGATGTGGTTCAGGTAGCGAGGAGTAGTGGGAATGAAGCGGAAGATCATGCGGGACGACTCATTTCTGGAGCTTTTTTTTCCAGATACTGATGCGCGGGCGATCGCCCTTCTCGTGCATGGCCTGAATTTGAAGCCAAGTCGCATGACAGCAATCATGAAGCAGCTGAATAGCGATGGGGTCATCGTCATCAATATGGCCTTAACGGGTCATCGTGGAAACTATGCCGATCTTATACAAGTGACACGTGAGGATTGGTTGCAAGACTATGCGGATGCTTGGGAGACGATCGAGCAGCTGCGGGAACATAACGGACCATTGCCTCTTTATTTTGTCGGTAATTCCCTCGGTGCATTAACATTTGTCGATTATGTCACGGAAAATCCGCAGACAGACTTTTCACGTGCTGTTTTTTTAGCACCAGCCTTGGCACTACGTTGGCGCTCCATGCTGTTAAAACCTTTGGCTCGTATTAGTCCGCGACTACCGATCCCCAGCGCTTCCCGCCTGGTCGATCGCATGTATCACCGACTGCCGGTGCAATGCTATCAGGCCTTATATTATGCTTTTGCTCATGTTCAGCAGAAGCTGCAAAAGACGCCTCTGACCATACCCAGCCTGATCTACATTCATCCAAAAGACGAGCTGGTTTCATACCATGGTTTGCTAAAGCTGGTTGAAGAGCAACACATCGTGAATAGTAAACTGATGGATTTGAGCCAGCTTGGTGCAGCAGGAGCGGGCTTTTATCATATGATCGTTGATCAGGAAACCATGGGAACGCTGCCATGGCAGCGGTTTTGCCGTGATCTGCAAAGTTTCTTGCGATGCACAACGGATAAGGCTGCTGGAGTTGCAGCGAAGTCATAGTCTATATGGATTTTTCCTCTGTTTTTTCTAGCTCTCTTTTTCCCCGATTTTTCATGCGATTGCAGTGCCGAGGCTGAAAACCCTCGCGACAATGAAAACTGGCCAGTTGGCTTAAGTCTCGGTAAGTCTAAGTCAATACAAGGTGTTTTTCGAAAAGCTCAAGTTTTGGGAAGCTCTGCCGATAAGAAAGGGAGATGCATGAACCTTATTTTAAGATCGCGCACTATAGAGGGAACCCAAGATGATTCAATGGTTAATTACACAAGTACAAGGTTTGTTCATGGACAAAGAATTCCAAGGTAACCACTGTGATCTGAATTCTTACTATGAGCACCAGTTTATGCCACAAAAAGCTTCTATGGTGAAACCTACGAGACGAACGGCTAGCGAATACAGCCGCAGCTTCCGTAAGTCGTGAATCGACACAAAAGTACATTGAAAATTTGTATGGGCTAGTCATGGCAGAGAGAAATGACTTTGTGTCATGACTAGCTGAGATTCCCTCATTCTCCTCGTCCGGCTGATTGCCAAGCCTTCACTCACACGTTCTCTTTTTCCTTTTCTCCAGCCACATGAAAAGGCTGACACTTTGGCGTCTTAATGCCGGCTTTACTTGCTGAGAGCATGAGAATTCGCTAAAAGAATGGTACTTTTCTACCTAAACGCGATGAGGGGATAATCAGATGAGTCTAAAGCGCTATGCAGCCAGCGCCCTGCTGGTATGGTTCATGACACCATATGCATCTGCCAAAGAAAACGCGGTGCGTACCTTAAACGACGGCAATCTCGTCTTGGACGGGATTCCGGAAATTCCAGATGATATTGCTAGCGAGCTGGACCGCTATCAAAACTCGCGAACCGCGAGGTTTATGGGCTGGTTACCTGATGGTTCTGGGATGCTGATGTCAACTCGGTTTGGCGATACTTCTCAGGTCCACGTCGTAAGGCAACCCCTGGGAAGCAGAACACAGCTGACTTTTTTCTCCGAGCAGGTGATGTTTGCCAGTCCCCGGCCCAATGCCAGCAAAAATCCCAGCTTTCTCTTTTTAAAAGATGAAGGCGGCGATGAATACATGCAGATATTCAATTTTGATATCAACACTGGCAAACATGAGCTTCTCAGTGACGGCAAGAGTCGCTATGGAAGCCTTGTCTGGGCAAAAAGCGGCAAATTCTATCTTTTTAATACGAACAGCCGCAATGGTACCGACACCGATGTTTACTGGGCCAACCCTGACAGTAAAGAAGTACGCCGGCTAACGGAAGCTCCTGGCTACTGGGGAGCGGTCGCTGTCGATCCGAAGGAAGAACATGTCCTGATTCGCCGTTATATTTCGATCAATGCGGCTGAATTACATTTGCTGAATCTGAAAACCAAAAAAATGAGCCGGCTCTTTCCTAAAGAGAAAGCTGAGCAGATTGCCTATGGCAATGCTGTTTTTAGTCATGATGGCGCGAAGCTCTTTTACGTTTCCGATGAAAATCGTGAATTTATGACCTTACGCTCCTATGAATTGAAGTCAGGGCGCGAAACACTGATTAGCGAAGACATTCCTTGGAATGTCGAATGGCTGGCTCTTGAAAAGAATGGTCGGCAGCTGGCATTTTCGACCAATGAGGGTGGTTGGGGCCAACTCTATTTATATGACACCAAAAGCAATAAGAAGCAGCAGTTGCAAAAGCTTCCGAAAGGCTTGATCTACGGTTTTGATTTCAGCCCGGACGGAAAATCTCTGGCAATCGTCTTAGAAACCTCAAAAAATCCCGGTGATATTTTTGTCTATGATCTGAAAAAGAAGAATTTGGTGCAGTGGACCGAGAGTGAAACAGGTGGTCTCTCGTCCGATGCCTTTGTTGAGCCAGAGTTGATTCAATATCCGACTTTTGATCAGGTCGATAATAAACCTCGGCAAATTCCGGCTTTCTACTACCGACCAGCCAAAAAACAAAGCAAACCGCTGCCAGTTTTAATTTCCATTCATGGTGGTCCGGAAGCGCAGTATCGACCAAGTTTCTCGCCTTTGTTTCAGTATATTGTCAATGAGTTTGGAGCAGCCGTCATTGCACCTAATGTGCGGGGCTCAGCCGGTTATGGCAAAAGCTACTTAAAACTCGACAACGGTAAACTACGGGAAGATTCTGTCAAAGACATCGGCGCCTTACTCGATTGGATCGCTTCGCGGCCAGAGCTTGATGAAAAACGCGTGATCGTTTATGGCGGTTCCTATGGTGGCTATATGGTTTTAGCTTCCATGGCACATTATAACGATCGTTTGGCTGGCGGAATCGATGTTGTTGGTATCAGTAATTTTGTCACCTTCTTGAAGAACACCAAGGGTTATCGGCGTGATCTCCGTCGGGTGGAGTATGGTGACGAACAAGACCCTGATATGCGCGCTTTTCTGCAAACTATTTCTCCTACGGAAAATGTGCAAAAAATTACCAAGCCTTTATTTGTCGCTCAGGGTTTGAACGATCCGCGGGTACCAGCCTCTGAAGCGGAACAGATCGTCACCAAGGTGCGGGAAAATGGTGGCAAAGTTTGGTATTTCTTAGCGAAGGATGAAGGTCATGGATTCCGCAAAAAGGCGAATCGTGATGTTTTCCAGCAAACGATGCTGATGTTTATCCAAGAACAATTGGTTACCGAAGGGAAAAAGACTGCGGGTTCATAATTGTTATGTTTTGCAGCCAGTAAGTTTCCGCTTGCTGGCTTCTTTGCGTCCCTAAGCTCCTGTCTTCTCAGGATAGGATTCCCCGTTGTGATTAGCTTGCAAAGTCTTAATCTGGGAGATCTCGCCAACGATCCACAAACGATCACCTTTTTCCAGGCGTAAGTCAGAACGAGGGTTTTCAATACGAGTATCACCACGCTCCACGCCGACAACCATAGCGTGATAAGTGGACTGAAAGTCGGAATCCCGGATGGTGCTGCCGACAAGCTTTGACTGCTCATCCAGTTCGATTTGTCCCAAAGAATACTGGTTTGAATCGGCTTCCATTTTGCTCTTTGGGGTAGGATTTTGTTTGGCTTCTGCACTGAATCGCTCCAGTTCCTCATCATTGCCGAAACACAACAGGGTGTCACCTGGAAATATCAGATCATGAGCATTTGGAGTGATCAAATCGCGATTACCACGCTTGATGACGACGATGCTGACGCCGAAACGTTCGCGCACCCGTATGGTGGCAAGTGATTGACCGACGAGATTACAATCAGCTTCCACAGGAATTGCCACAAGGTGAGCTTCCCAAGGTAAGAGATGTGCGTGACTTGGTGGTGCTGCAGCAGCAGGGTGATTCGATGTCTGCGTGTTGATGCCAGAAAGAAACTTCTCTTCAAACCAGTGATAGTATGCTTCCAGGCGTTTTTTCAGTAAAACCAATAAGCCGGCAGCGGCGAAGATGGTGATCATCAAGGCAATCCAGGTTGGGAAAAACTCAGAGCTTAAAAAACCGACAAGTAAGATAGCCAATAGGCGGCTTAAAAATAAACTGCCGGTATAAGTGAAGTCACGAACCGACTTTCCATCGGGAGATTTGCTGCGAAAGGCGCTGGCCATTCCCCATATGAAAGGGGAAGAAATAATAAAAGCAAAAACCCAGGCAAGCGTGCGGCCTTGATTGCCGGCTACAAAGCTGTTTTCGATCCAGGGAGCGAGGCGGCGTGCTGAAAACACAAAAATGGTAATAACCATGATGGCACTTGCTGCCCAACGGATCAGGCGAAGATAAAAACTTTGAGAAAAACTGCTCATGGTCGAACGTCGCTGGAACCAAGCTCCGTATTCATCGATACTGATGCGTAGCGGCTGAGGCAAGTTATTTTCCACGAAGCTGGTCACAGCAGGAGCCGCACGAATGAAGTAGGGGGTGGTAAAGGTGGTGATCAGCGAGACAGCGACAATAATGGGATAGATGTCTTCATCAATGGCATTGAGACTTAAACCGAGGGTGGCAATAATAAAGGAAAACTCACCGATCTGCGCCATACTAAGACCAGAATGGATTGAAGTCGACATGGTTTGGCCAGTTGTCAAGGCGCCAAGACTGACCGAAAGAACCTTGCCGAAGATCACCACCAAGCAAATCAAAGTGATAGTCAGTAAGTTATCCATAATGATGCTTGGGTTTAACAGCATGCCGACTGACACAAAAAATACGGCACCAAATACATCTTTCAATGGATTGATCAACTCTTCGATGCGTTGGGCCTGATTGGTTTCCGCTAAAATTGAGCCCATGATAAAAGCCCCCAGGGCAACGGAAAAATGAAAATAAGCCGATAGTGAAACCAGGGCGAGGCATAGCCCCAATGAGACTATGATCATCATTTCGTTATTGCCGCGTTTGCTCACGGCGTGGATAAAGCGCGGTACGATGAACATGCCAATTACTAGCCACGAACCGACTATAAGCAGCATTTTGCCGCCAACCCCGAGCAAATCCATACCACTCAAGCTAGCCTTAGTTGCAATACTGGAAAGAGCTACCAACATGACGATCGCGGCTAAATCTTCCACGATCAGGATGCCAAAGACCAGCTCAGCAAATCGTCTCGTTTTAAGGTGTAACTCCTCCAATGCCTTGATAATGATGGTAGTGGATGAAATGGCGATCATACAGCCTAGAAAGGCCGCGTTCATAGTTGACCAGCCAAGGATCTGGGCGAGGGTATAACCAAGAAATATCATAGTGACGATTTGCAAGGCGGCGGTCGTCGCTGCCGATACGCCGACTTTTGCCAGGCGCCGGAAGCTAAATTCTAAGCCTAAGGCAAACATTAAAAATATCACCCCGAGTTCAGCCCAGGTTTCGATGCTGGCTTTGTCAGATACTTTAAATAGGGGTGGGGTATAGGGGCCGACGATGATGCCTGCGACGATATATCCGAGGACAACGGGTTGTTTGATCAGGCGAAAGATAAATGTGACGATGGCAGCGACACCTAGAATAATCGCCAAGTCTTGAATTAAGTCTGGTAAATGCATGTAAGCCTCGAGGAGTCCTTTGCAGGTATTCGTCTATCATCAGCAAAGCAACTGTGGGGGGGAAACACCCATTATTCCCCATTATGGTCGATAAGTCAGTGATTCATCTTAAAGTTTAGCAGATTCTCGTAGCTAGACAAATAGTGCAAAATGAGACTTTGAAAAGCTTTCAACAGCATTCATGTCACATTCTGTTTGACGAAGGCATGGCTTTGGCCTGAAGCACAACGCTAAATCACTAAACTCCCCCTCTTGCGGATCTTTGACCTCTTGCAGCCTCGGTGGTAAAAGTCTTGCTGAGAAAGGAGTTGTCATGGAAAAACCAGCAGATCATTACCTATTAAACGCATTTATTATTTGGATGCTAAATTCTGCGGCCATTATGGTTACGGCAAACTTGATGCCAGGCATCGTTGTCGATAACTTTGTTTCAGCCATACTGGCAGCGTTAGTTCTTGCCATCGCCCATGGCGTGCTTTTTCCGATTTTGGTGGTCTTGACCTTACCGATCACCATTCTAACTTTAGGTTTATTTTTACTGATCTTGAACGGTGCGATGCTGAAAATTACGGCAGCTTTTATTGATGGTTTTGCGGTTCAAGGTTGGTGGTCCGCTGTAATTGGAGCGATTATCTTGACGATTATCCAATCCCTTTTTCGCTGGGTGATGAAAGGTTTCGGGCTGTCGCGCTAAGTCTAACAGCCCGTTTGCGAATTACAGGGAGTGGACTTGATAAACACAGGCAACTTGCGCATAGATCACATGTTCTGTGCATTGTTTGAGGGCATTCCGGCTTTGGCAACGGCGCTCTAATGATTTGATAATGGCATCGCTACTTTGAATGAATTCACCTTCAAATAATCCCCGGCCCAACGGGTCGTTGGCTGGCAAGTGGGCGGCAAGGAAAAGTGCCCGTTTTTGTAGGCAAGTTTGCGCGATCTTCGCTGGGTTCGGCCTGCGAACCTCGACTCCAGCCGTATCTTCACCAAGGCTGAAACTGCGATTGAACTGGCTGTTTTCCAATAAATTTTGCGGACAGGCTGAAGGGTTCAAATCCGGATCACACAAGCGGATGGTTGGGGCAAAGGCTGTGGTGTCTTCTTTTTCTTTACCGCAAGAAAGCAAAAATAGGCAGAAACCGGCGATGATGAAATGACGTAAGCTCATAATATTTTTCCTTGTTATGATGATATCAAAACAGTAGCGGTTTGGTACAGATTCAGTTTGTGCTGGGTTTACTACACTACTATGCCAGCATAATCAAGCCTTTTTTGCGCGGTTGTGCTTCGCATGCCTGTGCGCCGATCATGGGTCCTCGGATTTCTTGTCAATCAAACAGCCGCAACAAATCATCCCGCGTCAACTCCAGAGCCTGTGCTCCACTGCCGACCGCTGCCTCGGACAAGGCTCGCTTATGCTGCTGCAATTCAAGGATTTTTTCTTCCACACTGTGAAGTGCAACGATCGGATGAATCATTACAGTATTTTCTTGGCCGATGCGATGCGCGCGATCCGCCGCCTGATCTTCCACAGCAGGGTTCCACCAGGGGTCCATAATGAAGACATGGTCAGCTCGCGACAGGTTTAATCCTACGCCACCGGCTTTGAGAGACATTATCAGGACTGGCGGCCCGGACTCTTCCTGGAAGCTCTGCACAAGCTCACCGCGATTTCGGGTGCTGCCATCAAGCCGCAAAAAATTGATCCCGGCTTGATCCAGGGCCTCGCCAATCAAATCTAAAAACGAGGTCCATTGCGAGAAAATTAAGGCTTTGTGACCTTCTTCCAAAGCCGTTTGTAAATGCTCCAGTAAAATTTCCAGCTTGGCGGAATGATCACCCCGTCCTCCTGGGAGCAAAGCCGGATGGCAACATGCCTGGCGCATGCGCAACAGCACTTCGAGGACTTCCAAGACATTGCCGCCGCTGCTAAGCTTATCGACGACTTCTTTTCTGGTTGCTGCCAAGATACTGTCGTAATTTTGCCTTTCCTCTGGCGAAAGTTCAGCATACAGAACTTTTTCAATCCGGGGTGGTAGTTCCGGTGCGACTTCTTTTTTCAGACGGCGCAATAGAAACGGTTTAAGTTTTTGTTGCAAGTGGAGCTGGGCAGGGGCCACACCTTCTTGTATCGGTTTGACGAAGGCATCACGGAAGTATTGACGAGATCCCAACAAGCCGGGATTCAGAAACTGCTGTAAGCTCCAAATATCTTCCAGGTGATTTTCAACCGGCGTTCCACTGAGGCAGATGCGGAATTCAGCTCGTAGTGCATAGGCGGCACGGCTGACCTGGCTATCGGGGTTTTTAATCCATTGTGCCTCGTCAAGGACGAGCACACGCCAGTGCATGCTTTGGAAAAGCTCCAGATCCTGGCGCAAGAGCCCATAGCTCGTCAGTACCACATCGCTGGTGTTATCCCATTGCCGTTGACTGCCATGGTAAAGATGAACTTTGAGGTTCGGCCGAAATCTTTGCAGCTCCTTTTGCCAGTTAGGCAAAACACTGGTAGGGGCAATGACGAGACTTGGGCCTTCTAAAACAGTGATAGCTTGCAAAGTCTTGCCTAGTCCCATGTCGTCAGCAAGAAGGGCGCCAAGCCCCTGCTTTTTCAAAAAGCTTAACCAGTTGACACCACTTTGTTGGTAGTCACGTAAATTGGCATGAAAAGGCGTTGGCAGTTCAGCTTTACCTAAGCCGCGAAAGTCTTCCATTTGCTGCCTGAGATTTTGCAAGCCTCGTGGCAGCTCGACCTGCATATCATCTGCAAGTTGGGCCAAGCTTGGTAGATGGACCTTACTAAGTTCTTCTTTTTCACCTTTTGCTTCAAGTAGGGCCTGCACCTGGGCGCCGTACTGCGCAAGCCAATCCTGTGGCAAAGGTGCCCAACTGCCTTCCATAAGAGACACATAACGCTCCCCCTCTTGCCAGGCTTTGAGCACAGCATGGGGATCAGCAGCATGCTTGTCGCCGTTCGGATCGGTGCTGGTAAATTGCAAATCGAAACTCAAGCTATCACCCGTCGCTCCTCCGATAAGACATTGAGTGCTTAATGCCGGCAAGCTTTGAAATCTCTTTACACCCGAACCACTGATGTGTCCTGGCCATGATTGTAGAGAGCGGACAAAATCAACCGCATCACTGCCATGGTAAAATTGGCTTCGATCAAACTCCAAACGCAAATCGCGCCATAAACTGTCTTTTAACCGTCTTTCCTCATCCGGATCGCGGCTCGGTGCTTCACTGCTAAGAAGCTGAAATCCATCGGCTGTCAGGCGGGCTAAGGGTGGTGATCCATACGTTATGCTCGGCACGACCTTAAGCATGCTCCCATGCGCTTCCAAAAGAAGTTCCAAATCCATCGTCTGATGATGCACAAGACGCGGCAGATTTTTGCTTTGGATGTCTAATTGCAATGAAGCTTTCAATTGCGGCAAAATCTTCGATACAAAGTCAGCCAATTCTTGTCGGCCCAATACCTGACCTTGCTGCAAAAGCTCACGGATAGGACGAGCAAGACTCAGGGGAGGTGAGGGATGCAGGCCTGTGGCGCTCAAGGCCGCACCATTGACAAAGCTTTCTTCGATGCGCGGGTCAATTTTTCCCCGTACATGTATTCCTGGTCCTTCATCACGAATGGTGACGATTAAATTTAGAGCTTCTTTTTGTATCTGAATCGGCTTGCCATCGAGTTGCACATCATTCACCTCGGGCAGTAATTTGAGAATTTTCAGCATGCTGTCACTGGAAAGCACACCGCGGCGCTCGTAGCCCAGCGCTTGTTCGATTGCCAGGTCTTCCTTAGTGGCAGAAATCTGACCGATGCGACCTGTTGCATATGTTGACAGAGCGCCCTGGATGTCTTCCTCACCATCGCCGCTCACCTGCACTCGCTTAAAAAATAGTGATCGCTCTTGCCGTATCAAGCGATAGCCGACATGGGCGCTGGCTGTTTTCGATTGGGGAAGCTCCTGGCCTTGTTCTTGAGCGCGTTTTAGGGCAATGACAGCGGCTGCCACATGATAGCAGGGCTCAATTTTGCACTGGCAGTCTGAATGCCAGTCAAGATCATCCAGAAAGAGTTGCACCTTGGCGCTAATACCTCGATCCCGATCGAGAACTCTGAGATGGATTTCCTCGGCGCTGCTTACATCGCCGGTAACGGTATCGCGTCTGGCAAGTTGTACGCCCTTCGACCAGACTTCCCGGGAACATTGTTCGCGGATCTCAGTGAATAGATCTTCCAAAGTGAGCCTCTTTGACGCTTGTTTCCATGAATTTTGGCAACTTAGCCGTGACCTTTTCCTTTAGCAAAGCGCTGCCGGGCTCGCAAGTTGACTTCCGACAAATGATATCCAGGTGTAAAGACCGGTTCTAAGGACTGAAAGCCTAGACAAAAAAACACTGCGACTAAACAAATGAGGGAAAAATTCCGAAAGGTCGGCAAAGGGGGGCTGAAGATGGGATATTTTCGTAGGCTTTTGCCGCTTAGTCTCTGTGTATTACTGAGTTCCTGTTTACAGAAAGCTAAGTTGCCTGAAGGTGGAGAGGCTGCTGCAGCCAATGTGCAAGCGGAGCCGAGCGTGGGTTTCAATCAGGACCATAATCCTCCTCCCTGCGCTCCATGCCATACCGCCGATCGGCCTGCAGCACCGCATAATCAGGATGCTGATTGTGCAGGTTGTCATGCTTACGATGTCTTCGCCGCACCAGCGACGAGTTATAATCATAATCCCTTACCGTCCTCATGTATTGCCTGCCACACTGATTTACGGCCGCCAAGCCCTCACCCGGAATCTGGTGATTGTGCAAGCTGCCATGAATTTCCATTTTGGGAAAATATTAAGATCGGCGGTTGATGATCAATAGTTGCAGGAGTTTTGCTTAAAATGTCTTCTTCTACTTGATCACGCTTGATGGAGCGAACGATCAGCTTGTTCGCTGGTAGGAAATGATCGATGGATTCCAAGGTTTTTTCAAAAAGTCCACCTTCATTGCCACGTAAATCGAGAATGAGCCCTTTGGCTTTCGCTTGTTGCACCTGTTTTAATTTGTCTTGTAAAATCTTCGGAGTCAGCTCAGTGAAATTGCGAATTGTCATCAATAAATGCTTATAAATCCAGGCTGCAAAGGAGCCGTGGATAAAATCAGCTTCTGCTGCATGAATGATGCTTAGCATGGTTTCGTCAAACACATCTTCCGCCTCTTGTCGACTTTTGAGTCGTCGATAGATAAAGGTAAAAATGGAAGCTTCATACTTTTGGTAGAGCTTGCGAAAGGCCTCCTCTGACCCTTGCCTTGCTAGTATGTAGAGTGTCTCATCTGATTCCATGGCATCCCTTCATCACCGCGCTCCTATAGAGTGAAACACCGCAAACACAAAAAAGTTCATGTTTCAGGAAAAAAAATTTGAACTGAAAAAAATCTAATGTTTTTCGCTAAATACTATTCTAGGCGCGGCAGCATGCCAAGGGCAATCGCTGAGGAGAGTGACGCAGCTTCAATTGGAATGCTTGATAAGACTGTTCTAATTGTCATGCAATTCGGCTTTTGTTACACTAGGTGAAAATCCAAATTAGGAGAGCTTTCTATGGCCAAGTCCGCAAAGGATGCTGGATTGCGTATCACGGTGACGCTTGATTTACCAGCGGATCTGACAAGCTTTTTGCGGCGTGAACAACGAGGGGCGCATTTTGAAAGCTATGAAAGTCTTGTCCTGGAAGCCTTGCGCTTAAAGATGGATCAACAAGTGAAAGCCCCAAAGCGCAAGTCGGTCAGGCATAGTAAGGTAAAGAATTTATTAGATAAAGCGCCTCTAGATGCGTTTTTACCGCAGGGCGCGGACCCTTTTACTCCGCTAAAAAGCTGTCAGCCAGATGAGATCCAGGTCGATTTTGAGCGCATCCAATCGCGGCTGGACACGGGGCGCATACCGAAAATTTTGCGTTAAAAGGCAGAGCATGCTAATACACCTCGGCTAAACGCGGAGGTAACCCTACATGAATTTTTTAAGTCCCCTGTCTTTTACTCAAGCTGCTTGTCAAAGTCGCAATCGAGTCGTTCTTGCACCTATGACCAATCAACAAAGCCACGCTGATGGTCAAGCCAGTGAAGATGAAATCAAGTGGCTTGCCAGTCGAGCTGCGGGTGGTTTTGGTATGACGATCACCTGCGCTGCTCATGTGCATGAAGATGGTCAAGGCTGGCCGGGAGAAATGGGTATCTTTGCTAATCATCTGCTTCCAGGTCTAAGTAAAGTCGCCGCTGCTATCGCCGATGAAGGCTCACTCGGTGTTGTTCAGCTATATCACGGCGGCATTCGTTCACCGCAAAAGCTGACCGGCAAGCAACCGGTGTCAGCATCCACTTGGCCAGCCACGGAACAAGTTCCCGACGGCAGTCGTGAGTTAAGCAAAGACGAGATCCAAAAACTCGTCGAGTCCTTTGCTGCAGCTGCAGAAAGGGCTTACCGGGCTGGTTTTGCCGGCGTGGAAATTCACGGTGCCCATGGCTATCTCATCACCCAGTTTCTCGATACCGATTGGAATCAACGTCAGGATGAATATGGTGGACCGATCGCCAATCGCGGGCGTTTCTTGTTGGAAATCGTCAGTGCAATCAGAGCGCGTGTGCCACGTAGTTTTTTACTTGGCGTGCGTTTATCACCAGAGGGAAGTCCTGAAAGTCGTGGTTTACTCTTTGCCGATACCTGTCAGCTCTGTGATATGCTTTGTGCTGCTGATGTTGATTTTTTGCATATGTCTTTGGGGCAATTTGATCGACTGCCATTTACGGTGGAAACAGACGAGGCTCTCTTGCAACTTTTATCCAAGCATATCGCCCAGCGCGTGCCCATGATGGTGGCAGGCGGAATCGTCACACCACAGGATGCAGAAAAAGCGATCGCTTTGGGTGCTGATGCTGTTGCTTTAGGCCGCATCGCCATCGGCAATCCCGATTGGCCCCAAGCTGCTGCTGCCGTCGATTATCAACCGCTGCGTTGGCCCTATACTGTTGCTCATCTTCGTCAGTGTTATTTAGGCGAGTCTTTCATCCAGTATATGAAAAGATGGCAAGGTTTTGTCGTCAGCTGAATTTCTCCCACTAAGACTGTTAAATCCAGCTAAATCGTTGCATAAAAAAACGAATATCCCTGTTCCTTTCGGGCAGGGGTATTGGTCATTTTGGTATAAAAAAAATACCTCTGCGTATGAATTATAATCTTGACTAGCTAGGTAATTAAAACTATTAACTGACCAAGCGGCCAACACCCTGGCCCCCCACCCAAAGACAAGACATGGAGAGTCTCGATGAAGCAGTACACCCTATTATCTGTTTTAGGTTTATCCACTTTGCTTGCCGCTTGCGGTGATCACCCATCAGATGTTTCTCAGCCTAATATCATCATCGGTGATAATGATCTGCAGTATTACACGAAAGATGATCAGATCTCTAACGCCATCGGTCGCATCGCTTTAGGCTGCACAGCAACTCATATAGGTAATGGCTTTGTTCTTACTGCTGGGCATTGTGTTAGCGATAATGTATGTAGTTCCAGTTCTTATAACATTACTTGGGGATACACTGAAAACAATCGTAAGGGTAAACTCGTTTCCCGGTGCCAGGAAGTGGTTGCGCGAGAAAACAATAATTTGCGCGATTATGCCATTCTTCGCTACAGCCCGGTTCCCGCAAGTTCATTACCGATCAATATGAAAAACCGTCCACGCCGTGGCGATCGACTGACAATTTTTTCACATCCCAATGGTATCCCCCTTGCTTGGTCAGGATACTGCGCACATGATGGCAATTTCTCTGGCCAGAAATTCTCTTACACCTGCGACACCATGGGTGGCAGCAGTGGAGCGGCAATACTGAACGGTAACTTGGAAATCGTCGGTATTCATAATCTAGGTAGCTCTTATCAGCAAGTCAATGCCGGCACCTATCTTATGGATATCTCCGCTTTAAAATAATGGCGGGGTTTTTCTCCTATCGTTTTGATCAACAAAAACATCATGGCTCCATAAACCCGCTGCGGGTTTATGGAGTGCCTTTTCCTTAAACGAGCTTCCTTCGATTTCTGGTTTTCACTTAATAGCTATGCTAGCTTAAAGCTTCCTGATGGAGAGACACAGGGTGTCATTTAGCAGGTATATGGTCATCATCTGGGATGTGTGATTCCTGGAGCGATGCGATCTTTATTCTAGGAAGAGCAGGTTATGACGGAAACATTAGAAAAAAATTTTGATTTGATTGTAATTGGCGGCGGCAGCGGCGGGATAGCAACGGCTAATCGGGCTGCAAGTTATGGGGCAAAAGTCCTCTTGATTGAAAAGCATCGCTTAGGCGGTACATGTGTCAACGTCGGTTGCGTGCCGAAAAAAGTGATGTGGAATGCAGCTAACCTCATAGAGTCGTTTCACTTGGCCGAAGATTATGGATTGAAGACCTCAGGAATAGAAAAGGACTGGCGTTATCTGACCGCAGCACGTGATGCTTATGTGCTCAGGCTTAATGGCATTTACGCAAAAAACTTGCAAAAAAATGGGGTTCTGGTGAAGCAAGGCGTCGCCAGCCTGGTTGACGCAAATACGGTGCAAGTCGGTGACGAGCAATTTCAGGGCAAACATATCCTCTTGGCAACAGGTGGTAAACCACGGAGGCCGAATATTCCAGGGGCTGAAATCGGCATTGATTCCGATGGCTTTTTTCAATTGCGTGAGCAACCGAAAAAAGTAGCGGTGATCGGTACGGGCTATATTGGTGTTGAATTAAGTGGAATCCTCGCCAGCTATGGCTCGGAGCTAAGCCTCTTTTCCAAGGATGAGCGTATCTTGCGGCATTTTGATCGCAGTATGTCCAATGCCTTGGAAGAAGAGATGGCCAAGCAAGGAATCCAAATTGTATTGAAGATGGAAATGAACTCCATCGAACGAGATGCTGATGGTAAGATTTCTTTCACCGATCAGAAACATACCAAATACTCTGGTTTTGACGAATTGATCTGGACGATCGGTCGTGAGCCGCTCCTCGATTTCGGTTTAGACAAAGTTGGGGTGAAATTAGATGAGTGGGGCTATATCAAAGTTGACGAGTGGCAAGAAACGTCGATACCTGGAATTTTTGCTTTGGGAGATGTAACCGGGAAGATGCCTCTGACGCCGGTTGCCATTGCTGCTGGCCGTCGACTAGCTGATCGACTATTTGGTGGCAAAAAAGATGCGAAGCTTGACTATGAAAACGTCCCGTCCGTCGTTTTTAGTCATCCACCGATATCTTCCATCGGTTTATCAGAAGATGATGCGAAAGAGCAATACGGCGAAAAGCAAATTAAGTGCTATGAAGCGAGATTTACCAATATGCTATTTGCCTTGTCTGAGCGTAAGCAAGCGACGGTTATGAAGTTAGTCACTTTATTGCCTGAAGAAAAAGTGATCGGTCTGCATGCGTTTGGCCAAGCTGCTGATGAATTGATTCAGGGTTTTGCAGTTGCTATCCGTATGGGGGCGACGAAGGCTGATTTTGATCGCACTGTGGCTGTTCATCCAACTGCTGCGGAAGAGTTGGTATTGTTGCGATAAGATAGTTCAGGTACTCGGCTTCAGAGTACCTGATAACTTGAAAATCGATACGATCTTAAGAAGCTTTTTTCGAAGTTTGTGCCTTAGATTGCCCTGTCCGTTGCGGACCTGCTCGCTTTTCAATTTCCTTCATGAGATCCCGTCGCAGACCCAAAGCACAAACTGCTTCGACTGTCACGAAAAGTGGCCCGATGATCAGTCCAACAACATCGTCCAAGAAGGCTGGTTTACGACCTTCCCAAACATGGCCAATCGATTGAATGATCCAACCAACTACAAAAAGACTGATGCCCCAGCTTAGCCAAATACTGGTAGTGCTTTGTGCGATAGGATAGGCAAAGTTGACCATGAGTGCCAGTATGAAAGCCATAACAAGGCCGAAGCCGCGATCGAGTTTGAGATAGTAGATGCTGGTTAAGACGGCTGCGATCAGCGCCGGATTCAGTGGAATTGTTCCGACATGCAGGAAAATAGGGCGCGAAAGCAAAATAATTACGGAAAATAGAATCATCGGAATGCCGATAAAATGAGTTAAGATATTGCGACGATCGCGATGATAGGCTGCGTATTGGCTCAGTTGTTCGACCATAGTTTTCAAGGTTTCATCCCCCTCATGCTTTATTGACCCAAAAGCCATCCCACCGTCATTTTTACTGCCAAGATAGGCTAGGGCTTGCAAAGAATCATAGCGATTAGTAATTGAAATCGCCTTATCATATGCCCAGCATGGGGTATCTTTCAAATCATATATTTTGTAGTGAGCTGTTGCCTCGCCTTCCTGTTATAAAGACTCAGGAATTTCACGGTGGTAAGAATTGATGTTGATGGGAGTCCGGCTGATGCTTTGTCGCCCCCAGTTGCGTAGTAGCCATTCAGCAGCGGAATGGACCAAGCCAGCGCTTTGACGGGCAACGTCTTCCAAGACGGGTATCGTCTCGATGTCATCCAATTTTAATTCGCGTGGCAATCCGGGATTAATTAAGCGGAAGCGACTTTCATACCGACCTTTCAATAGATTGTCAGCCTGATAATTCACGGTCGAATACTGTTCTAAGGCTAAATCAATCACATCCGTTGCCCAACCGAGCATACCACGCTCGCGCCAGCCTATCGCATTTTTATTGGAAATGCCCGTGCCAATGGCAAGACAGGAAATTTCTTCCAATTGCGCATTTAAACCATTGCGGTCCATAGCTGCTGCAATGGCGGAAATCGATGGATGATTGACGGCAATACCACCATCAACATAATCGCGATATTCCTGATAACGCGCCATATGGATTTTCCACGCGGGAAAATAGGTCGGAGCACTGATACTGGCCAATAGTGCATCCACAAGTTTGATTTCAGGGTCACCTGTGATGGGGAAGTTAGAAAAAAACTTGGCGCGATAAGAACGTTGTTTGGAACCGAGATCAAAGGCGGGAATTAAAATCGGTGTACTGATATCGCCAAGAAGCATGTTGGAAAAGACATCTTGTAAGATACCTTTTATTCCATCATGAGAATACTTCGCCTTGTAAATACCACCGATACTTTTTATTTTATCAAGCCAATGATACTTAAAAATCAGCTCGGATTTTGTACGGAATAATTCGATGAGATCATCAGGACTCAACTTTTTGGTGGCAAGCCCTGCAGCGATCAAGGAACCGGTCGAAGTGCCTGAAAAAAGTGAAACTTTATCGAGGAAAGGAGCTTCGTCCTGCAATGATTTGATCAGGTGAGCTGAAAGTAAACCGCGAACACCACCACCGGAAAGAGCAAGTAAATTGATCGTTCTAGACATCATTCCTCCGTTGGCGAGAAAGTCGAACGTCCGATCTTGTGTCAAACTTGATCTGTAGTTTTGATCAGTTTATCACATTTTAGTGGGGAAATAAGGTGGGCTAAGCTTGGGCAAAACAAGCGCTTCACGTTTGGTAAGCCTGCATGAAGCGCATAGTTTGCAAATTATTCGGCTGGATTGCTTAAGCCAGGTGAGGATTTCATTGTATGAAATCATTGAGTATTTTCAAACTCACCGCCATATGATTCATGATCTTTGCTCCAAGCAAAAACAGAAACCAGACTGTCAACGATGTGCTTGGTTTTGCTGCGATGACCCGCGGTTAGGCAAAACCTGCTGATGTTGCGCGTGAATTCGAAACATCGCTGCTGAATCCGTGCTGACGCCAGCCATGGCGTCGGTTTGCATACGACCACGGCTGGGTTAACTGCAGGTAGAGTGTTGAATAATTACCTGTTTTTGGCTAAGCCAGCTTGATCTGGGAGCATTGACCTGCTGTCTTCGCCATGCATGGTATCACTCCACTCCAGTAAATACGTCGGGCACGAGCTAAGTGCAATGCGATGTGTGACACTAATTTTAATGTATTCCATGACACAGATGAGCTGGTGGAAGCTAGGTAAAGGGTCACGCCAATCGAAAACAACTTCGCGAGTTTGCCACATCGATTGCCACAATTGACGAATCATGGATGGTTTTGTAAGTATTTGTGGCAAGATTGTCATCACTGCCGTGCCGACCATAGCTCGTTGCCGTGGCCGACAATCTTTGGCATGTTGAAAGAACTGCTCTGGCCCATCAGCCACAGCAGCTAAGACCTGGGGATCAGCCAAATGAATGCCGCTGGTAATACGTGGATTACATTCGATCGCCCATACTTCGCCATTTTGATCTTCCATAAAATCCATGGAAATAAAACCATGGTGATGAGTTTTTTGCACAAAGTCTTTGATCCACTGATCAATTTTTTCTTTTTCCTGACGGATAAAGCAGACTCCAATCTGCCCCAATCGCAGAACGGGTTCATAAGTTAAAGTAGAAAGTACCTTGCCTTGCCAGGTGACGGCGAACGCGCAAAGCGTCTTGCCCGGTATGAATTTTTGCGCCACCCAACGACTCTGATCGTTGATGGGAGGCATTGGTGTCGTGCGCGAAAGTTCTGGCGGTAATATGATGACATCAGTACCACCACGGGAGTATTCGCGTTTTAAGACATAGCCGTCCTCGATAAAATGCTCAGGCAGTTTAGAAGTGCTTGCATCCACTAAAATCGTTTCGGGTACCGTTAAACCTAATTTTGCTGCAGCTTGTATGAATTCCCACTTGCTATGAAGCTTTAGTAGTTTTGTAAAGTCATCCAAATAAACTTGGCAACGGGAAGGCATTTCATGCGCAAATGAAGCTAGGTGTATGACCTCTTCGCAGGTGGGAATTACGACATCGATATTTTCTCTATGCACGATATCCAAAATATCTTTTTTGAACTCGTTTAAATGTCTTGCAGGTGCGATCTGATAGGAGCGATCACATGCCTTGGAATAGCGGCAAATGTGAGTGCGGAAACACTCGGCGATGATGATGCGGTGGCCGGCGCGGTGTAAGGCTCGTGCAAGCTCCAGGGCCCCTGGGATACGACCAGTTGTCAATAAAATGGATTTATGCCTTTCATGTAGGCGACGCCTGACCATCTCATCACTCCAATTTCTCAATCTTAATTTTTTGTAATCACACCAAAGAAAAATCAATGTAAGGAATGCGACGCAGAAGTGGCTCTTCGCTCCACTCGGCTTCACGAGTCTTTACCGACATGTGAAATAGATTGACTTCCATACTTAGTTTTATCAATCCATTGATGACGCTTTTCATAGGATCATTTTCGTGAAAGCTTAACCATATAAATTGATGTTGACCTTGTTGTCGCACACGATTTAAGAGAAAGCGAATTAAACTTTGTAAAGCCGATTTTTCACCTGGCAAATGTGCTGGAAAACGGACAAACGCGTAACGCAGTGGATCACCCGGCCTTGGAATTTCTGGGAGACGTAAAATAGGGCGAGCCATGCGAATCGAGTTCACTGCAAAATGCAGCGAAGGCGAGAAACGCTCGACGACTGTTCGGCGAATGTCAAGCTGATCCCAAAATCCGGCACAGGCGGCAATTTTTCCGTGTTTTTCTGCAATCCAAATATCTTCAATGTCAAATGAGGGGTGTTGATCAATCAACTGTTGTAAATACGCCACAGAAAATTCAGGTTGGCCGTTATAGCCGTCATAACTCAAGGATAATAACTGTGATAGCTCGGGTAGATCATCCAGAGTAGCGGAACGATATTCCAGACGACGATCAAATCGCTGCACCCAAAGCGGCAGTAGCTGATAAATTTTAGCCTGACCTAATGATTGCAGGTGGAAGTGGCTCGGGTGCTTTTGCAGCATGGCGAGCCCACCGTGATTATCTTTAATGACTTCACAGCCTCCGGCGGCATAGGATCGATTTTCAATCTCTTCAAACCATTTATGTACCAAACTACGGGCGATGCGTGTGGAACGGTGGCTGGGGGCCACGCGTAAATCGCCGGCATGAAGGATAGCCTTTGGCTTGCCGAACCATTTTTCCACGCGATGAGTCAAGACTATACTACCGACGACCTGTCCACTGTCTTCATAAACTAACACCTCGGACTTATCGCCTTGAAGTTGCGATAAAGTAAAAAAATCTGGCCCACGGTCAGAAAAAACTCGGATGCTTCCTTCCATGGGTGCAGAACGGGCTAGAGCGATTAAGTCGACATTATCTTGAGGCCTAGCAAGACGCAAGGAACTTGAGTGCGGTGTCATGTTCAACCCTTAATTCATTTTCTTCAGCTGTGATTGCTGCATTTTTAACTTCTTCACTTAAGAACAGCAAGTCAAAGTTTGACAATCAGGTCATTGATTCATCAAAAAAATTCTCTAATGGAAAACATTTTGGAAGTCCTGACAGACCTTGGGTGGAGACTGCGCTTAACAGCGAAGTCAATGAGAGTAGGTGCTGCGAACTGGCACTTCCAGGAGGACTGTGTCACGTCAGCATTTGAGGAATAGTAAACTGACCAATCAAAAACTATGCTTTAGCTTGCTTTTCAAAGTTACGGATTAAAAAACTTAGGGAAATTATACACACGAAGGAGATTCGAGATGAGTCTATCTTGGAAACGTTTGGCTTCCATGGCATCACTGGCTTTGGGTTTATTAGGTGTAGAAGCTGCTTCTGCTGCCACGAGCGAAGTTCTAGTGAAAGCAGGAACGAGTGGTTTGGCGGTTGATACCTTGGTGGTCTTACCTGATGCTGCGCGCAATGAATCATTACCCATTCTTTTCATGCAACACGGATTTATGCTTAGTCAAACTTACTATCGTGATCTTTTTTCACAGATCGCTGATCAAGGTTTTGTCGTCGTGGCACCACAGGCTTATAAAGCTGGCGGCTTGCCTTTCGGTAAGCCATCTGCGGCTGTTGAAGCAAAAACAGTGGCAAGTGCCATCGACTGGTCGATTGCTAATTTAAGTGATGAGATTGACCAGAACATTGACTTCAACCGACTTGGACTTGTGAACCATTCTCGTGGAAGTAAAGTTGCTTGGATGATGGTGCGTGATAATCTTGTCAAAGCCAAAGCAATTGCAGCCATTGATCCAGTTGATGGTTCGCAAGATGGTACCGGGCGAGTGACAGGAAGCTTTAGCCTGCCATTGCCAGCTCTTATTGTTGGAACTGGACTTGGTGGCAATGGTGGGGGAATATTCTCACCAGCCTGTGCACCTAAAAGCGATAACTATGAATCCTATTATACGGCGACAAACAACCGAACTTGGTTGATGGTAGCTGAAGATTATGGCCACTTGGATTTTATTGATAGCAACACCAATTGTGGAATGGTCTGTAATGTGTGTAGCTCGGGTGCAAAAACGAATCCAACTGATGATTTCCGCACGTTTCTTGCGCAAACAATTGGCCAGTTCATGACCGGTGTCTTGCACAACCAGGATGGACTTTTATCTGATCTGGAAGATCAAAGCCTGGCACCGATCCGTGTCAGCGTCAGAACAAAATAAGCCGCGACGGACTTTTATCTTTCGCCCAGGATGAGAGTCTCAGGCAAGCAAATCTTTATTCTTATATCCCAGCTTTAATTGATTTAAAGTTGGGATGTCTTATGCTGAATCTTGCTCACCGGCGTGAGCTTGATCAAGTTGATAGCGATTTCTGCCATTTCTTTTAGCTTTGTATAAAGCGATATCCGCACGTTCGACCAACTCTTGTGGCGATGTCATGCCACATATTTTAGGATCAGCGGAAGCGACTCCTAAGCTGATGGTGACCACGTCACTGACCAGCGAATTTTCGTTTGGCACCTGAAGGCGTTGCACGGCCTCAAGGATTTTACGGCATAAGGGCTGGACTAGGCCAGCAGTGGTATTCGGCAGTACGACAGCGAATTCTTCGCCCCCATAGCGAGCCAGTAAATCACCGGGACGGCGCAGTTCGTCATGGATCGCCTTGGCAACTATACGTAAACAATGATCGCCTTTCTGATGACCATAGTTATCGTTGAACTGTTTAAAAAAGTCGATGTCTAACATGATGACCGTGAGTTCTCCGCCATGTCGCAGCGAGCGTCGCCATTCCTGGTCTAAGGTTTCATCAAAACATCGGCGGTTTGGAATACCGGTTAGGCTATCCATAAGGGAAAGTTTTGATAAGATCTGGTTGAGGTCCGAAAGTTGATGTGTGGCCTCGATCAATTCATGTTCTCTGGCTTTACGCCGGTCAATCTCATATTTTAATTTCAAACTGGAGCGTACTCGTGAGCGGAGCTCATAAGTTTCCAGAGGTTTGCTAACAAAGTCATGGGCACCGTAAGCAAATGCCGTCGAGATTCTTTCTTGCCTTGGACCTTCGCTTAACACCAGAATCGGAATGTCTTCATAGGCCGGTGAATCATGAATTCTCCGAATGAGACTGGCGTAGTCCACACCTTGGGTTAAATCAAGAATAATTAATTCCAGACCATACATGGAGCGATTGAATTCCGTGTCGTTTAACCCCAGCATTTCCACCGCATCTTCGGCACTTGTACATTCACGCAAAGATGAGTATCCCCATTCCAGCAGTTGTTCACAAATGTGTTTACGATCCGATTCATTCGGATCGATGATCAATAGAGTCATGGGCACCCTCAATTGTTACAAAAAAAGAATCTTAAAGGTCTTATCGGCTAAACTAGGAGGCAATCTTAAGGTAAGAATTTGTGCGGCAAAATTCTAAATCTTTGTCGAAAATTAACGCATAATTACTTTGGATGAAAAGGTTTCATGATCAATCCACATCAGATCGCTGGCCTCTTCATACCAGGGCCGGTTCATTAAATCCCCAGCAATTTGAAAGATGTCAGCACATTTACCGTGTGTGATTTTACGACAGAAGCCTTCATACTCGCCCAGCATCATCGCTGCCAGGGTGGGGGATTGGATCTTTGCCAACCAACGGGCTGCTGCTACATAGAATAGTAGCTGGCGATCGATAGCGATAAATTGATTGATGTCTTGAACGATGTTGCCCAGGCTTTTGATGCGGACGACGAGCGGAATGTTGCTGTCCTGGCATTCTTCTAGTTGTAGCATCACGCGGGAAAAGAAGCCGAGTTCCCTGGTCTGTAAGCTTTTGTTTCTTTGAATAGTTGATATTTTTGGTAGCTTTTCTAACCATTTACGTTGGGAAACCGCGAGAGCCCAAAGATAGGCTTCCATGATGTATACGGCGCGATAATGCCGACCTTTACGATGAACAGAAGCGATCATTTCATTCAAATCTTGGCTCGATGTCGCTTCGATACAGATCTTTTCCCACTCCAGCTCCAGCCGGAAGCGTTCCTTTTGCTCGACTTCTTGCAAAGATAAGTCGATCAGTTCACAGGAAGCGGCAAGTCGCCCCATAAAGCGCAGGCAGCGGATGCGGCCAAGCCGCGCTGTTTCCTGCTGCCGTTCTGGAATGTCTGATGAGTCAGCAATATTATATTCATGCAATGCCCGACTGATCTGACCTAAGCGCATGGCACGGATAGCCTTGGCAAGAGCCTGATAGTGCATGCCGCCAGGCGGGTTTTTCTTGGCAACATGATGAGAAACCTGTTGTTCCCAAGCGGCTGTTAAATGCTCACCCGACTTGCGGAAGATCTGACTAAGAGCCATATGGATTTCGCCGTAGAGAAAACCCAGTTGGGATGTTTCCGGCTGAATATCTTGCATTTGCAGCAGGGAGTAGGCAAGGCTTGCCAGCTTTTTGATTTGTGATTGCTGCAAACCGCCATAGTTTTTGTGATGGACTAAGGCAGAGATCGTGTAAACGTAAAGAAGGAGCAGATCTTTCGCCTCGGTGGTTGATTCATAGCGTCGAATACCATTCATGATGGCCTGAAAACGCTCTTTGACGCCGTGGACTTCTTGCACAGCATCCAAATCAAGTTTGACCTGCTGCTTGACAAGCTCGATATTCTTGACTTGCCATTCACTACGACGGCCTTTAGCCATGGCTGACACCTTAGTTCGCTGAGGCATTCGATCTGTTTTTAAATCATATGAACCTAGTTTCTCACTTACTGCGATCGCCTTTTTCGCGAAAAAACTTTAGCTATGATTTTAAATGGCTATCCCTGTTGTTGGCTAAGTTATTGATAAAATAGTGTGAAAATCGGATTGGCAAGTTATTGTTAAAGAAATTTCAGCTTCAGCCGATATAACGGTTTAAGGGAAACTCTAGAGGGTAGCGTATTGCTATGAATTACAAGAGTATAAGCAAAACATTTGGACTTTGGCTGATTATCCTTTTCTCAATCCAAGCTTGTTCAGCAGGGTTGAGTCCACTTAGCAGTGGCATCGAGCGTGGATCGACGCAGTCATCCGACCAAGACCCTATCAAATCCAGCCTTTCATCAGACAAGGTTCCCATTACGGCGGAGCCAGAGACCCAGGCGAGTGCCGGTAAAGCATCTGATGATGATGAAGGCATACCAGGATATTTCCGGGAAATTGGTGCTGTGCAAACTGAGACCACAAATGAAGGTCAGATTTTGATCACAGCCCCACCAGAAACTCTGACGAAACTTACGACACAAATTTTTCTTAACGTCTGGTTAGTTGATCGAAGTCACTTCAGTGAAAATCGTCGCTGGATAAATGCTGAAGGGCGAACAAGCGCCACTCAGATCGGCAGCGTGATGGCGAATATGGATGGGAGTTTCCGTTTTGAAGTGGATTTCCCGATTGAGGAAAGGGATGCTTTGATCATTGCGGTTGATGACAGTCCCCAACCGATGACCATGGATTTTATCGTTGATGATTTTGCAATTTTCGGTGGTTTTTCGTTGGAAAGAGCTGGCAACAACAGTACACGCCCTGCAATGAATGGCTTACTGACTTCCAATGTTGAAAGGATGCAGGAAACCATTGGTCAGGATTTGACCGCGCAAATTCTCGCTCAGGATTTTGCGACCAGCAGGGAACAGAAAACACGTAGACGACACCATTAAATAAATTTTTTCTCCATGGAAGGAGCACAATTAGGATGATTGTGAAAATTCATATGACTAAACAGAACATTATTATTCTCACAAGCTCTCTCACACACACGAAACTAAGAGCTCAGCTGGTGAATGAACTGGTAAATTTAGGATAGGGCCTAAATTTGCTGGTTACATAAACTGGTTGTGAGAAATCATGAGGTACTGGTAATGGTATGGAAAGCAAGGATAGCATATTTGCAAATGGGTCTCAGCTTCCTCTTATGTGGAATCCTGCCCGCTCATCTTTCGGCAAGTCCCGTCGGTACGACGATTTTCTGCCAAAAGTATGCAGGAGCACCGGCATGTAACGACGAGGCGGCGTCATGCAATGTTTGTCACGCTGGACCACCGGGTTTAAACCCTTATGGTGATTCCATTGTGCAGAACCTGAATGGTGACTTAGCATCTGGTCTTTATGAAACACTCGATAAAATTGACGAGCTGGATAGCGATGGTGACGGCGTCAATAATCGCGAAGAAATTTTGTTTGGTGGCCATCCAGGAAATCGGGCGATAGCACCGATCCGTGATGTGCAAATCGAATACGATCGAGAAATGGCTTTTAAGCGGGTGATGGTGAACTATTGTGGACGGCCAGCAAGCTATCAGGAACTGCAAAATTTAAACGCGGCCGCTGATCAAAAGGCATTTATGCACGAGCAGCTGGATCAGTGTTTGGATTCAGATTATTGGAAAAACGAGGCCCTGCATCGCTTAGCAGATCGCAAGATTCAACCCTTGAGCACAATAGGGTTTGGCGGCAATGTCGTCATTGGTGACTATCGCTATGATTACTGGTTGTTTTCTTACATTATGTCAGGCGATCGCGATGTTCGTGAATTGCTCTCTGCTCAGTATCACATCGATGCTAACGGTAATAAAATAGAAGGTACGATTGCTCGGGAAGAAGCGCCGCAAATCGGAGAACGCATCGTTATTGCTGGTGGTCAACCACTAGCTCCGCAAAGACGGGCGGGTATGATGACGACGCAATGGTTCTTTGCCAATTTTACGATGTTTTCTCAGCTTCCGCGAAATACCGCTTCGCAGGTTTACCGCGAATATTTGGGTTTGGATATTGCAAAAGGTGAAGGTTTGATGCCAGTGCCGAATGAGCCGCGTGACGTCGATAACATCAATATCGCCCAGGCTGAATGTGCGGTTTGCCATAGTACATTAGACCCTCTGGCATATGCGTTTTCCACTTATGTTGGTATCGAGACCGTCCAAGCCTTTTTATTTAATACAAATGGTACTTATCGCGCCGGACGAGCGCCATGGGAAGCAGATGGTGTGCTCTTTGGACAACCTGTTGGTGACCTTTTGGAATGGGCAGAGATTGCCAGAAACTCGGATCAGTTTAAGAAAAATATCGCTCATATGCTCTTCACGCAGGCGCTTAGTCGTGAGCCAATGCCGCACGAAACAGAAGAGTATGATGCTCTATGGCAAGGCTTACCTGCAGACGGTTTCTCAGCAAATCGCCTCATTCACCGCTTTGTTGAAACCAATGCTTTTGCTGGGAGGATCGTAAAATGAAATCGCAGATTATTTTAGTTATCATGTTTATGATATGGACTGGCTGTACAAAAAAGAATTTTAATCGCAATGGCTTAACCGGTGTACAAAGCGGCCAGCAAGGCGAAAATGCTGGTCAAACTTCCAATGTTGACGCGACCCAAGAAGCCGAAAATATGCTGTTGGACTCGGCATTGATTTGGAAGCGCTATCGTGCTTTTGAGCAGGGTCTGATGGCAGGACTTGATCTTGCGAAAGGTGATCTTTGTCAGGAAGCCGGACAATTTTCCTGTGTGGATCAAGTGCATCTAACCGTACTAGGTGGTAATGAACCCTATGACAATGCCCAGTATGAACGTGCGGAAAAACCTTCTGTCCTAACAGCGGTTGCTGTTGATCGTGTTCTGCTGACTGCTTGTTCAAGAAGGGCAGCCATGGACAAGACTGCAGGCACCGCCGCCACAGTATTTAAACACTTTCCTTTGACCGACCAAGCTGCAAATGCTGAGCAGGTGAAAGCGCAAGTCACAGACTTATATCGCCGGCTTTTAGCGCGTGATCCTAATGCTCAGGAACTGGAAGCAGCGTCAGCATTTGCCGGGCAAATATCAGGGGGAGAAAAGTTAGCAGTCGCCCTATGTTATGCCATAGGAACGTCGGCAGAAAACGTCTTTCTCTGAAATTTTGTGGTATGTGTCAAAGCTTAGGATTGAAAAGGAAATCAACTATGAGTCAAAATAAAAATATCAATCGTCGGGATTTGATTAAGTTAGGTGGAGCCTCGATGGCCCTAGGTTCCAGCTTAGGTATTTCGCGTCTCGCTATTGGTCAAGATGCTCCGAAAAAGTTCTTATTTATTATTTCAGCCTCTGGTGGGGCGAGTATTATCGACAGCTTCCTAGCACAACCAACCGGACCAGCGGCATTTAATAACCTTGTCCAACCAAACGGCTCCGCTTTTAGCTGTGTACCGCCATTACAAAACTCCATCCAAGGTGCGATCAATCTGGGTAATGGCTATTCCCAGGCGACCTTTTTAACCAAGCACACCGCCGATACTGTGGTTATGACTAGTGAAGTTTCCAGCGTCAACCATATCATCGCTGCAAAACGTGCCGTTACTGGCGATAATGCCAATGGCGGCCGAACTCTGGCCGAGGCTGTGGCGATGGATTTTGGCAAAACTTGTACGCTAGCTAATCTCAACCTGTCAGGTGGCGGTTATGGGCTGCATGGCGATGATGATACCATCCCTTCAGCCGCGCGTGCCGAACCTATCACTGATCCTTTGATGTTTGCTTTTGCCACCCACGGCCATCAGGGGGTGAATAACATCCTCAGTGCCCAGGAAATTCGCGCAGCGCGGGCTTTGCGCACGCAATTGGAAGCTGTTTCCAAGTTTCATAAAGACTTTGCTGGAACTCCTTTGCTCGATGTCTACCGCCGCAATCGTGATGAAGTGGTGAGCAATCTGGAAAAGGGCAATATGATGAGCAAGCTGATGCTGCTCGATCCGCAGAGCAACAACCTCAGTGAGCTTGGTTTGCAAATTTCGCCGGATATGGCCATGGTTCTAGAAAAATTTCCCAACCTGGCAAATGATCCATTTGAAGCCAAGGTTGCCTTATCTTTCCTTGCCGCTAAAAACGGCATGTCGAATGCTTTTACCATTGCACCGAATATGAGCCCACTGGTCGATGCCACTGGAACTCCCAATTCACCGATTGCCTTCGACTGGTCGCACGTTGATCATCGCGGTGCGCAAAATGCCATGTGGAGCTATATTTTAAAAAGCACTGATGCCTTAATCGAACTATTAAAAGCGACAGACATCGATGGTGATCCGGCTAAAGGTAAAATGTGGAGTCAGTCCATGGTCTATATTGCCACCGAATTCGGGCGTGACAAGACTGCTTCCGGCGGAAGTGGTCACCACTTGAACAATGGTAATATCATGATTTCGCCCATGCTCAACGGTAATCGTGTTTTTGGTGGTGTTGATGCTGCTACTGGCTTGACCTATGGCTTTGATCCGGTATCCGGGCAGCCGGCACCCAATACCAAGATGCATGAAAAAGACATCTATGCCGCCGTTGCTCATGCCATGGGAATCAATTACCAAGGACGACGCGATTTCCCGGCGATGGTGCGCAAAGCCTGAAACGTCAGCAGACTTCGATTATCCAAGACGACCAGTTTTTCGAAACTGGTCGTTTCCTATGCTTCTCAGCCTCTCTCCTAACTTGATCTCGCCACCAAGACATACTGGAAACGTGTTGTATCTTGCGTTTGTCTCGCTTGCGTATGAGTGTTGTCTTTTCTGTCTATCTCGTGCTAAGCAGCAACTGGTCTGAATTTGAGAATAGTAGCGATTGCGTGCACGAGGTTTCTTTCAACATGAGCTTGTCATGGTTTAGAGGTAACAAGCGTCAAATTTTTTTAACAACATGGTCTGTTATCAGTTTTGCTTTTGTGGCCTGCCAACATGAGCCTGTTTTGCGCCAAGCTGCGACTTTTTCAGCAATAGAACACGGGTATTGGTGTCACAGCCAACCAGTATCAAATGACCTATGTCAATTGGAAATCGAACTTACTAGCTTGACCAATGAGTTTCGTTATCAAAACGGTTTAGCTCCCTTGCGGCATGACCCCGCTTTAGCCTTTGTCGCTTATCAGCAATCCCAGCGCGCTGCTCGTGCCGGTACGATTTCTCATGCTGGCTTTCCGGAAACACGGCAGGCTTTGCTGCAAAATTTTGACGCCAGTCGTCAGCTGTCGATTCAAGCAGAAAATCTTCTACGCTTAAAAACTTCAGAAACTGATCGCAAACTCATCGTCCGACGTATTTTGTATCATTGGCAGAATTCTCCCTCCCACCGTAGGCAACTTCTCGGCCCCCATCGCGCTCATGGTGCGAGTCTCGTGTTTCATCAAGGTTTCATCTTTGCGGCGGCCATGTTTCAATAAGCCTTTTATATTACTGGTAAATCTCTCTTGACGTAAGCCTTCAACTTGTAGTTTTTCTTGACTTGCAGCCTGCTGAATGTTCCGATATTACGACACCATTGGCCAAAAAAGAGTCAAAGGAGATCTTATGTCGTTCACTTGGCGCTGCATTGCACTTTTGTTGGGGCTTGTGTTCCCTCCGCTATCGGCGCAAGAAGATGAAAACATTGTGGGGCAAGTCTATCAGGATGAACGTCTGCAAATCGAATGGTTGTTTGCAGAAAATGAAGTCATGCCTGGAGATGAAGTGCTGCAAGCTTTCCGAATTGTCTTAAGCCCTGGCTGGCATATTTACTGGAAGCATGCTGGTGACTCGGGAACGCCGCCGCGCATCGAATGGCTGCAGCCAGAAAACTGGCAAGTCTCAGATTTTTATTGGCCGGCACCATCGCGTATCGAGCTACCACCCCTGGTCAACTTTGGCTATGAAAAGGAAGTCTATCTGCCATTTTCAGTGGCAGTTCCTGCCGATCTTAGTGGCGAAACAGTTCGGCTTAGCTTGGAATTAGATTGGCTCGTTTGTGAAGAAAACTGCATCCCTGGTATAGCGACTTTTACAGTTGATATGCCGGTTGCCAACCATGGAGTGAAAACGCCGAGCAAAGCAGCAGCCGTATTGGATTTTGCCATGGAATCCTATCCGGAGCTGCACCGTGATTGGGAGCTCATTGACAACGATCCATCTCTCACTCTACAAGTCAAACTTCCGCCGCCTGCCAGTCAGTGGGAAAGCTTTGATTTTTTCCCTTACGAAAAAACGGGGGTGGAAAATCAAGGTTATGAGTTTAAAGTTCAAGGTGATCATCTACTGATCAATCTACCACGTAGCGCGGTTGCTGGAACGGAAGAATTCGCCGGTCTCTTAAAACTTTTAGGCGATCAAGGAGGCGAACTTGCTCTGCGCCTCGAAGAAGGAGGAGTTGAAAGCGGCCAGAATCCTGTTCGCAGTAAATTGCCTTTGATCATGATTTTTGCCTTGCTTGGTGGTCTGATTTTAAATCTGATGCCCTGTGTTTTACCTGTACTCTCGATTAAACTCATGCAGATGCTGGGGCAAAATCGTGATGATAGAAAGGCAGCGTTTCACGGTAGCCTTTTGTATACCCTCGGTGTCCTCTTATCCTTTCTTGGACTTGCTGGTATCTTGCTGGCAATCAAAGCAGCTGGTGTGGCGGCAGGTTGGGGTTTTCAATTGCAATCGCCTTACTTTGTAGCTGCAATTGCCTGTCTATTTTTCTTTTTAGGCTTGAATTTTCTGGGGTTGATCGCTCCCTGGGATGCCTTGACCAGGCTTGGAAACCTGGAGCAAAAAACCTCAGGTCCTTGGCAGCACTTCAGCTCAGGGGTTTTGGCTGTCATCGTCGCCAGTCCATGCACCGGACCATTTATGGGAGTCTCTATAGGCTATGCTTTGGCGCAACCTGCCTGGATAGCCCTGCTCTTGTTTGCTGTCCTGGGATTTGGTTTTGCTCTGCCGTTTCTGATTCTTGGTCGATTTCCTCAGGCCTTGCGTTTTTTGCCAAAGCCCGGGGCATGGATGGAAACCCTTCGTCAGTTTATGGCGTTTCCTTTATTTCTGACCGTCCTCTGGCTTTTGTGGGTATTGGCACAGCAAACTGATGATCGGGCTCTAGTTCTTATCTTTGCAGCCTTTCTGGCGATCGCATTTGGTGCCTGGTTTGAGCGCCGTGCCGAGCTGCAGAAAGCCTGGACGAAGTTGCTGAATTGGTCCGTGATCCTGACCATCGTCGGCCTTGTGATTTATGCCTTACCACAGCAGAATACAGCGGTCAAAAATGCAACACTTGTGAACAAAGAAGATGTCTGGCAGGAGTTTTCGGTAGCAGCCGTGGAAAAAGCCCGGGTGACACAGCCAGTGTTTATTGATTTTACCGCTGCCTGGTGTGTCACCTGCCAGGTGAACAAGCGCCTGGTATTAAGTCGGGAAGATGTGCTTGCCCGCTTTGCTGAGCATAACTTTGCCTTATTTCAAGCGGACTGGACGGATTATAATGCGACGATTGGTGATTATCTGGAATCGTTTGGTAGGAACGGTGTTCCTTTGTATGTGATTTATCCGCAAGGAGTGCAAAGAGAGGCCATAATTTTACCGGAAATTCTGACTCCTGATTTGGTGGAATCGTTTATCTCCCAAGCGTTACTTTAATAAAATATGATCTGGCCAACATATGTTGACCAGATTTCTATGCTTTGACTTAAAAATGATTGGTATCCATTTGATAGTAAATCTCTACGGTGTGTTTTTCATCACGATCCAGCTCATCGATCACAATGCTCTTTAGACCGATGACACGGTAGTTTTGTGTTGCTTCACCGTTAACAAGCACACGTTCAATACTGGACGCCTGTTGCGAGAGGGTGAAGATAGCATGCTCGGCAACGTCACTTGATTCCACCATATCAGCAAAAAAGTCCTCATAATCATTTAATTGACAAGGATTTTGCCATTTGCCCGCCGATTGCTCAGTAAGTTGATGGTAGGACCTTTCATGTAAGCCTTCCGTCGTACACTGAGAATCGGGTGCCAGTGCATGAAATTTCACTCCGGAAAGATTATGGGTTTCATTGACCAGAGTCAGCAGTTCGCCGTAAGTGGGAACTGATTGTTTGAGGAAGTCAATGTTGGTACCCGGATCATGGGTATCAGATACGAAAATGACATTCACGATCGCACCCTCGCGAAACAAGGGCTGCTGTGTTCTGCTTTTTTCCAATATTTGGCGGAAAGCGCGAATACCGGCCTCAGCGCCAACACATTGGTAGCTTGCCTGGGTGGCGGCAACAAGGCAACTGTCACCTTCTGGGGAAACGTCGTCGAGGCGAAACCATTTGTCTGCACAGCCAAGCATCTGCCATTTGTCAGCATAGATCGAGTCCGTAGCTGCCTTGAAGTCAATGATGGATTGGCGATTGACAAGTTCGAGAAAACCCGGCTCCAGATCGATTCCAGGATAGCGATTGATGCCGATACCCGTGGTACTTAAGTTGTTTTCATCTCCGTGCATGGAGTTCATCACACCGACGCGAGCTTTGGCCGGCAGGCTTTCTGAGCCGACAAGTGACATAAATCCTGATGCCGTAGGAGCAATGATGCGTTCCATCGAACAGGAATTGTCCATCACAATTAAGTAGTCGACAAGTGGTATTGACTGCTGTCCACCAAAGAGAAATGTTTCACGCCAGACGTCTTGCTGATTTTTTTCCACCTTACTGGCGTTACCATTATCGCCAACTTCAACAGGTTCAAAAACGATGCCCGGATCGTCTTCTGTGACGATCACCACACCTTCCAGCTCATCACTTTGCTTGTGCGACTCATAAGGTGAGTTCGAATTTGGCCCGCCAATGCTTGAATCAGGATTGGCTGGAAGTTCACGAAAGCTGCTCGGCTCACCACAGGAACTCAGAGTAAAGAAAGTGAGCGAATAGGCAAGCAGGCTTGACTGTTTGAATAATCGGTTTGTTTGTGCCATGGCTTGTTCCTCTATATCATGCGATGCATGGGGTATGCCCCCGTTAAAGGGGCAATCGGATGCCTGGCAGGCTAATTAAAGAAATCTTAAAAGGTGAAAAGATACAGGGAATTAAGTCTTTGTTTAAAGATTTGTATCCTGTATCTAGGATCTAGCTTCTGGTAAATATTGATCTAAATTAATGAATTAATTGGTAAGTTTGAATATCGTGGGGATAAAATCTATAAACCTCTAGAATTTTTTTAAAAATCAGAAAAACAAAGGCGATCTCAGCAGAGATCGCCCGAAAAACTTCTGAAAATATTGATTCATTTATGCAGGAGCGTGGATACCACCATTTTCCTGCCGCCTTTCATCATAGAAGGGCGGTGGACTTTTTAAGTCAATGTTTAAGGTCTCCAATAGAACTTCTTCAATGTTTTCGACAAAAACAAATTCCAATTGGTCCTTAACCTCGCTTGGCACCTCATGCAAATCCTTCTTGTTTTTCTCGGATAAGATGATCTTTTTGATGCCGGCACGATGGGCTGCAATCACTTTTTCCTTGATCCCACCGACTGGCATCACGGCACCGCGCAAAGTAATCTCACCACTCATGGCTATCGAAGGTGGAACTTCTTTGTTGGCAATCAGCGATGCGAGTGAAACGAACATCGTAATACCGGCAGAAGGTCCGTCCTTGGGAATTGCACCCGATGGAACGTGAACGTGAATGTCCTGGTTTTCATAATCATAGCGGGGATTCAGAACATTTAAATGGGAGCGGACATGGCTCATGGCAATGTGTAAAGATTCCTTCATGACATCACCCAGTTGACCGGTAATAGTCAGCTTACCTTTGCCGCGCATACCCTTACTTTCGATAAAGAGGATGTCACCGCCCATCGGCGTCCATGCCAGGCCAGTTACGACTCCCGGAGGAAGTAAGGTTTCCGCAACTTCCAGATGGAAAGGTTCCGGCCCTAGTATTCGTTCCAAGTCGGCTTGGTTGATTTCAACGATGGATTCCGGACCTTCCAGCACAACTTTCTCTGTCGTGTCCCGGCAAATCGCAGCCATTTTCCGTTTTAAGTCGCGCACCCCAGCTTCGCGGGTATAGTGTGTGATCACTCGCAACAGCGTGTCGTCGCGTAATTTCACTTGCTCTGGCTTCAGACCATGTTTTTCCAGCTCAGTTGGCCATAAGTGGTCTTTGGCAATATGAAACTTTTCGGCTGTTGTATAGCCTGATAACTGGATGATCTCCATCCGATCACGTAAGGCCGGAGGAATGCCTTCCATAGAGTTGGCAGTGGCGATGAAAACCACTTGCGACAAGTCATAGGACACATCCAAGTAATGATCTTCAAAGTTTTGATTTTGCTCAGGGTCTAGCACCTCGAGCAAAGCGCCCGCGGGATCTCCACCCCAGCCGCGACCCAATTTATCGATCTCATCCAAGAGAAAGACTGGGTTTTTCGTGCCGGCACGCTTGATGCCCTGAATCAAGCGACCAGGCATGGCACCGACATAAGTCCGACGGTGACCGCGAATATCGGCTTCATCACGCACACCACCTAAGCTGGCACGGACGAACTTCCGGTTCATGGCCTTGGCGATACTTTTCCCGAGGCTCGTCTTACCAACACCGGGAGGTCCGACAAGGAGCAGGATCGAGCCGCGCAAACCACGATTTAACTTCATCACAGCCAGATGCTGGACGATGCGGCTTTTGACTTTTTCCAAGCCGTAGTGTTCCTGGTCGAGTAATTCTTTGGCACGGCGGATATCGATATCCTGGGCATCTTCCTCTTTCCAAGGAAGATCCAGCATGAGATCGAGGTAGTTTTTAATATTTGGCGCTTCGGGCGAAACCGAAGGCATGGTTTCCAGGCGTTTTGCTTCCTCTAGCGCGACCTTCCGTGCATGCTCGGGCATATCCGAATCTTTGACGCGCTGCATATAGTCAACGCGTTTACCTTCTTCGTCGACTTCACCCAGTTCTTCGCGAATCGCGTTGAGTTGCTCACGTAAGATCACCTCACGTTGCTTCTTATCCATCTGATCGGATAATTTCCGGTTGATCTCGACTTGCACGGTCAAAGAGTTTTTACGGTTTTGCAACAAATCTAAGGTCATAACCAAACGTTTCTTGATCGATTTTTCCCGCATCAAGACCAGTTTGTCTTCAAAGCTCAACTCCAGATGTGAGGCGCAAAGGTGCACGAACAATTCTGGATCATCGAGACCTTGGACGAGATCAGACAAGCGGCGTACGCCCGGGCCACGCGAAAGTTTCAGGATTTCTACCGCTAATGTCTTGCCGTTGGAAAGAATATTTTGCAAGGTTTCAGAATCGATATCCATCTCTGGCAAAATCTCGTAGGCTTCGGCTAGATAGATATCATTTTCCTCATAGATATCAGCGATCTCATAGCGTTTGATACCGTTAACTATAATCTGGTAGCCGCGCTCTTGATTGCCACGAGCCTGTTCAACCTTGCACAAACTTCCAAATTTGTGCAGATCATCGATACCCGCTTCTTTTGGATGCTTTCCTTCTTGCAGCGGCACAACTAGAATCCACGAATCGTGCTCAAGGGCATATTCAATGGTCTGCACGTTGCGCTTCGATGTTACTGTCAGAGGTACCGAATTGTTTGGAAATACGATCAATTCTTTGGTGGCTAGGACCGGCAAACTCGGGCCATTATGAATTGCATCCCCGTTTGTCTTCATGCTCAAGTCTCCTTTGTACCCGCAGGTTTCACCCGAATGACAAAAAAAAGAAGCTTCCATTTTCACTCTGGTGACTTTCCGGCTGTGTTGCCAACCTACGTACCAAAGTTGAGGTCTCTTTGTTTAATGTCAAGACAAGTCGTTTCGGATGTGGCAAAAAAACGTGAACTTATAATAAGATAGACCTCATACTAGGAGTGATTGTCGCAGCGTCGCCGCAATAATGTCAAGGCGACGAGCAAGATTCGAAGAAAATGGAGAATTTAATGAGCAGAAGACTATCTAGGATTTTTATCGCTGTAACCCTCTTCGTTCTGGCGATAAACTCCCGTCTTGAAGCGCGTAGTGGTAGTTTGGGGCTAGGCGTCATCGTTGGTAATCCGACGGGCTTTAATTTGAATATGAAGCTTGAGGCAGATCGTGCTTTGGATCTGCAGTTGGGGTGGAGTCCAGGCTCTCAACATTTCAATCTCAGCTATCAAATTTGGAAAGCGCGCGCCTTCAATTCTGATGGTGTCATATTTGATTGGTACTATGGCTTTGGCATACATTATTATTTTCGGGAGCGAGATCGTCGCGAAGACCTCCAGGAAGTAGGTTTGAGGGTGCCATTTGGCCTTGCTCATCATTTACGTGACTTACCTGCTATCACTTTCTTCGGTGAGCTAGGGCCGACGATCAATGTCGTCGAAGAAAGTTCGTTTATCTTAGATTTTGGCCTGGGTGTTCGTTACCATTTCTAAGTTATAAATTCATTTGCAATTTCAGCATTATAATTAAGGCAGCATCCACGATTCGAGCCTAAAGCGTGGAACTCTGACAAGGCTTTGTTCAAACTGAGTTTGCTGTGACTCGGCGTGTAAGCTTGTCAAATTACCCAGGCGATCAGCGGCAAGAAGATAATTGACAAAATACGTGCCGGGCTGACTGGCAGCATCAAGGCGAACATGTATTCGATAGGTATTTGCTGCGATAGTCTGTATGCCAGAGTCCGACCACAAAGCCAATCGATCGTCTTCGAGACCTATGAGTGATAAGTCGATATAATCGATGCCAGATGGGTCGTTGGCAACAACATCGATCTGTAATTGCTGACTGGTTTTATCATAATGCAGCTTGAGCTCCTGGATCTGCGGTCCCTCAATATCAATCGGTGTGCGGGCCTGAACGTCTAAATGAAGGACTGGTATGGTTGTTCCAGGATAAGTTTCTTCCCCCCGGTTCAGGCTTTGATAGGCAATGCGATTGCCAATGTCATCTTCCAGCTCAATTTTATAAAGTCGGTAGGAGCCGGTATCGTCTTCTTTGTTAATAGGAACGACGACTTCATAAAGATCAATATCGACCATTTGGAAGCTGTCGAAAGATGTCATGACGACAAGATCTTTGCGGAAGAAAACGCGGATGGCACCAATTTCACTTTCTTCGTCGATGGCATGAATCAATATCTTTGCGCTTTCGCCGCGGTATGCCGCCGGAGTTAAAAGCTGCACATCTAATAATTTCGGAGCTTGCGTATCGGAGTTCAGGTCTTCTACCAGATAGATTCGCGGCACAGGCAAGCTGGAGTTGGTTAAGGTTTCACTGCGATCTGAGGCTTGAAAGCGACTGATGTTACCTGAGCCATCCGTCAAGATCACGGCAGAAACGAAAAACTGTTGGCGTCTTTCGAGAGCGGGTAATGCCAGCTCCAAATCATACGTGCCTGCATGATACTCGTCACTGATAAGCCTTTCGGCGCGCAAAGTCTGAAAAGTTTCCGTACTGCGCAAAAGGACTTCGATACGCTTGACACCAGAGGCCTGGTCAATGGCCTGTATTTGAATCGGAACGCTCGTGTTCATGCTACCGAGACTCGGAATCTCGATACCAGTCAGCAAGGGGCCGACCCGATCGCGATCGATGCCACCATAAACAGTGAATCCGGCAATAATCGGACGGTCTCCTTGGTCGGTTTCCTCGTTGGGGGAAGTCATAACAAATGAGCTTTTATTGCCTTCGACACTAATCAGCTCGATCTGGGTCAATAAATAGCGACCATTATCCTGCTCCTTTGGAATTTCGAGAGCAAAAGTAAAGCAACCGTCTGCGTCAAGCCCTGAGTCGACAACGGAGAGTTGTATGGATCCGTCTTCTTTCATGAAACCGAGCTTGGCCTGGTTGAGTTGTTGGTGCTGATCGCGCATGTGCAATTCGATTTGCAAAGTTTGCCCGGCTTGGATTTTCTCTTGAGAGATGTGAATGCCTTCGATGTAGGGGCTCGCCTGATGAGAGCGGGTAATTTCCACATCGGCGACCAACGGATCACCTCCTTGGCCGTCGCCATTACCATCTAAGGCTTGACCGAAAGGATCACGCACATCAGCAGAAATATGTAAGCGATAAGAGCCGGGTTGCAAATCCGCTGGAAAGGCAAAGACGATTTCATTCGAGCCGATGCGATAATCGGTCAACAGGCTTAAGGGGTGGGCGCGGTCTAAATGATCATAGAGAAGAAATTCTGCGTTTTTCAAAGATGCTTCATCGAGAACTGACAGGCAACGTAAGACAATTTTGCCATCTGTGATTGCGAGTCTTTGTTTTTGCAAGGTAAGCTGCGGTGGAGCGATGTTTTGGGTCAGTAGGGCTCGCGCGGCATCGACACGGCCAAAGCCTAATAGACCCTCATAGCCAGGATTGATCTCATCAATAGCTTGTGCAGTTCCTGCCAGCTGTGCTGCAACCTGATCGCGTGTCCATTCTGGATTGGCTGACCATATCAAGGCAGCGACTGCAGCAACAACCGGTGTCGCCATGCTGGTTCCAACTTTATATTGGTAACGATTGCCAGGAATCGTCGAGTAAATATCACCAGGTGCGGTGAAATCTATCCCATAACCAAAATTGGAATTAGGATGCAAGCGATCACGCGATTCTGGGCCGGCGTAGGTATTGGCAACCAGAAAAATTTCCTCGAAGGATTGACGATCTGGGTTTGCTTCCCCTTGATTACCGGCGGAATTAAAGATCAAAAGTCCGCTGGCATAGGCGTGACGAATGGCAGCTTGATAAACCGGGTCATCGACATACTGGTCGATGGCATAACTTGTGTTGATGATCTTCGCACCTTTTGCCACAGCGTAAGCATAGCTACGCGCGATATTGATCGATGTCCAGGTACCACTGCCGGAGAAACGTAAGGCCATGACCTTTGCTTCTGGAGCAATACCCCATACCCCGTCTTCTCCACTTTTTTCGCGATGCTGTGCAGTAATGATGCCGGTGATGTGGGTACCATGCGAATCGAGGTTGAAAAACAAGCCATTTTCTGGCGATGGGTTATTATCGCCAGCTTTCGTAAAGTCCCAGCCACGATGATCGTCGATGTAACCATTGCCGTCATCGTCCAGGCCATTGCTGTTTTTCTCTTTTCCTTGTTCGTCCTGGCCAAGTTCTCCCTGATTCTGCCAAAAACCGCCTTTGAGATCCTGATGGTCAAAATCAAAGCCATCGTCAGTGACGGCGATGACTACTGATTCATCACCACGACTGATATCCCAGGCGTCAAACGCTCCGATAGCTTCCAGATGAGCCAAGGGGTCGCCGGTTTCGTCAGCGGGGAAGTTGCTACTATTTTCTAAGCCCTGACCTTGGTATTTATAGATGTTTGCGGCAAATACAGTACGCGGATCGGTGTTTAAAACATCGATTAATTTTTGTAGGTCAAACTGCTGTGAGCTTGCTTCGGCTTCGATAGTATGAGTATAAAATCCAGCAGGTTCGTAAGTGGTAAAGAGATGCTGTGCAAAGCGAATGGGATAGTCCGTCGCGAATTCCTTGGTAAAGGAGTCGGGCAAATCGAGGTGATCCACTTTTACGGCTGTTTTCCAGCTAAGGACCAAACGATCGTCGACAGAGCCGATGCGCTTCACATCGGAGCGGCGATGCTCTGAGTCGTTTTGGCAGCTAATGGAAACTGTCGCAAATAGGCTAATCCCTAGAATGACTAGATATTTTGCCGACAATGCGCGTGACCGTTTTATCATTCGACAATGTACCTTCGATAATGCAAAGTCTTATGCCGCAAGGGTTATAGCGAATAATGGCATACTTTTCAAAGGGTTTGTCAGTATATTTGAAAAGATTTTTGGAATATTTATTCACCACGAGCAGTTTTAGCCGTCTTCTTGCGTAACTTTGGAGAACACTATGCATTTACCTCCCTGTCCAGATCGGCCCAATTGCGTTTCGTCAGAGGCAAAGAAAGCTATGCACCGTATGGAGCCATGGACTCTCAAGGTGTCTCGAGCGGAATTCGTGAAAGTTCTAAAGGATACTTTATCTCTTTGGCCGCGTACCAAAGTAGAAAGCGAAGACGGGCAACGTATTAAGCTGACAGTGAAGACTCGACTACTACGATTTACCGATGATGTCGAAATATTTGTTGATGAAGGCAAGAAACTGGTCCACTTTCGTTCGGCCTCAAGGCTTGGCTATTCAGATTTGGGTGTGAATCGAAAGCGTATGGAAAGCTTGCAGCAGGATTTAAAAAAGCGTCAGGTGATAGCCTAGCCCGGGGCATCGGGGGGATTGGCCAGGCAATCACCTGCCTTGTGGGGATCTAGTATTTTTTCTCAGCCGAGAGCATGCCGCACCGTTGGGGATCAGGTGCGGCCACCCCGCATGAGTCCTTTATATTGTAATATTACTACAAATGGCAAGTAAAAACTGGAGATGTGGTGATATCTTGTAATTTCTCTCCATTTTTGTTTGCTAGAGTGTTAGTTGCTGACCGCTGAGTTTGCCTGAAGCCGCCCGTTTTCAAATCTCTAAGTATCAGACTGACTTGAGTTTTTTCCTGTGACGCCGATACTGATGCAGATCGATTTGTCAGGATCGGAAAGATATGAGTTGCTTTGTAATCCGCATGGGATGTGCAGTTTTGATCTTCCTTGGCCTGTTTGCTGCTGATGGACTTGTCGAAAACCTTAGGGAACAGAATCCTGCGCAGTTGCAGCGTCGATTGAAGACTCATCTGATGAGTACAGAAGACATTGAAACGCTCAAGAAGCTTTTAGTAGATGATTTTGTCCTTCAGCCGGAAATCCAAAAGCATGATGATTTGACGTTTGTCTTGCTGCGATTTCAATCTTTAGCAGGCAAGCGACATCTTCAAAATTTACCAGAGTCTGCCTAGTTTCATCTCCCCAGAGCGCTACTGGCTTCAATATTGATTTTCATAGCTACGAAAAAGTGCATTCGATTGATTCGCTAAGCTTCTCGTTTTTCAGGTGAGAATTTCGCTGATAGAAGCTTTCTTCCAAGCACGAGTCGCCTTTTTTGATCTGCGCTTTTGCGGAGGCTACGGGCCACGTCAAAACAACCTTGGTAGCAGCCGATTTTTTTATTAGCGCAGCTTAGGCTTCTGTTGGTTACTCTAAGCCGTATGCTTCGGTCATTTCTTTGAATAGATCAAGCCTAATCCAGCGACTGGTTTTATTGATAGGCATTTCCGCGTGAAAGAGACGGCGAATATCATCTAGATAGATAAATCCGCGATCCATACCACCCAAATAAGCAAATATTAGCTTGACCTCAATTAATCCAGCTTCTGAAATTTCGACGTTCTGGTCAGCGCAGATTTCATTTTTAGTTGTCAATAATGCGTCAAAACCAACGTGGCCTTGATCATTAGCCATGCTGGCTATCCTAAGAAGAGTCTGTTCTCGAACCTCATCACTCACTTCCTCTCCTCCCTTTGCAAAGGTAAAACCGCAGTCATGTGCGATCCCTTCGGCGAGATGAAGCTTTTCCAGAGAAATGATTCCAAGGTCTTGATCGAGTGTCTCTTGTTGCCCTTTTGAAACTTTTAGGGCCACTCCACCACATTCAATCATGCCACAACCAAGGGTTTGAGCTGCTTTGACTAGGCTAGTGATGCCGACAGCAAGATTTTCAGTGCTTTTGTAGGTATCAAGCAGACCTGCTCGTTCAATAATTCTTAAAAAGGGGCAAAGAATCTTCTTGTTTTCCTGACGTTCGCTAAGTTCAGCTATATTGGGGTAGTCGGAGATCAATTGATCACTTGTAGGAGCGCTTCCAGAACGTGCCCACAAGATCGCGATGATAGCTAAAGCAACCGTTATCAGCAGAGGAAGTAGAATTTTTTTCATAGTTTAAATCAACCTTATCGAATTCACTTTTTTTTTCTTTCGATTATAGCATGTAATCAAGATATTGAAACGTCACGCGATGCTTTTGAAAGAACCACGAAAATTGTTTCAAGGCAGATTTTTGTGTGCTTATTTTAATTCTGCCTAACACTAAGGAGAACTTGAAATGCCAATATCACAGATTTCTGCATCCCCCGTATGCCTTGGTCGACCTTCGTCCAGAGTGAGTCCTGCTAGCATTTAACCCTTCGAAAACGTCCCTGAGGAAGGAAGTTGGAGCAACATCACAATAACATCCTGTTTTTATAATGAAAAATATTGAATATAAAATATTGACATATTCATAATGCCGCAGTATTTTCCTGCGAACCCGAAATTTTTGCAGGTGAAACCCTATTATGAGTCATTTTAAACCCTTATGTTCCATGATCTGTCTTTTCTTTCTCACTCAAGCTCAAGCGAAGGACTTGTCTGTCTCTGCTTATACAGAGCTGCCGATCAGTGACGGTATCGAAGTTCGAGGTTCGATCGCTCGAACGCCGATTGAATTTAAGCTTAAGTTCGGTCAGCTGAATGTCAATTACATTCGAGGAGCAAGCGACTATTTCCTCGATAAGGGGCTTCTTGAATTGAGTGATGCGATTGTTTTTGATGGGGCTTATCAAGAAGGCTATCATATAGGCTTCGCTATAGGTTCGAAAATTCCAAAGATCAGTCCCAATCTTTATTTTGATTTTGGCTATGCCTTCATTGCAGGTGATGGGTCTATTAGTGCGGAGGAAACTGCGGGAATTTTGCCGCCAGGGCTTTTGCAGGGCTTGGCAGCTAGAGGGCTAGTCATTCCTCCGTCTGATTTAGAGATGGGGTTGCGTGGACGTATCGAAACCCTAACCGCAAATATTGGATATAAATATCACTTCAATAAGTTTCTGGCACTGAAAGCCGACATGACCTTAAATCACGCTCTTTCCACGTCTATGAAGACAGAGTTCGGTCCCCAGGTTTTGAAGACCATTTTGGAAGATAAACTGAACGATCAGCAAGGTGAAGCATTCAAACAAATCCCTGTGTTGCCTTCCATTAGCATCGCTCTTAGTTATTCTGTGGGGGGCTGAGTTGGAATAGCTTCTGGGTTACTGGAGCGGCTTGAATTGTATCACTCTGATTGTTTAGAACGTAGTCCCTAAGTGTCATGACCCAAACATCCCTCACCAGCTTTATGCGTGTATCGAGGGACACACAGCTTTACAAAATCATCACATTTTGCGAGATCACTTGCGCAATAATGAAGCGGATCGCCAGGCGTAAGCAAGATTGCGGCTTCACTGCGTTTCAGCGCTTCTTTTCTAAGCTTAGACCAAGGTCGACTCCGTTAAATGAAAAATTCACGCTAAGAAGGATTTGAAAGTAAAGGCGAATATACATTCATTGAATTCATTCCACCTTGCGCTCGATAAGAAGGATCCTGGTAAATTAAGCGGAGAGTTCGAAGTTTTCATTGTCAGTATCGTTTTCCTGAAGGAAACTAGGGATTTTCCCACAATTGCTGTGGTTTGTCGAAAGAGCCCTAGGTTCTCTTAGGTTGACGGCTTATAAGTTTAGGGTGACGTTCAGAACTAGGGTCTCTCCATTAAATTAAGTAGCCTCAGCGGAAAGGTGCGAAATGTCTCAAACTGCCCGGACGAAACCGAAAGCGGATCTTCAAGATTATTACCGACAAAAAAACAATCAGGCCTTGACTCATATTCCCGGGCCTGAAGCCTGGCCCGTCATTGGAAATACCCTCCAATTTCTAAGGGATCCGGTTGGTTTCAACATCAAACTGTTAGATGATTTTGCCGGTGTTTACAAATTGAACCTTTTCTTTCGCGATGTTGTCGCATTAATCGGCCCAGATGCCAATCAGCTAGTGCTGCTTGATCGAAGGAGTAACTTTTCAAGCAAAATGGGCTGGAACGATCGGTTGGGCAGATTATTTACAGATGGTTTGATGCTACGCGATTTTTCCGATCATCGATTGCATAAGCGGATCATGTCGAAATCCTTTGGTTCAAAGGCTATGGAGAACTATGCTGATATTATGAATCAAACGATTGCTGAGTCTTTGAATGCCTGGGATGACCTTGCAGGGTTGGAGTTTTACAATTCGTTTAAAGAAATAACTTTGAACATTGCGGCGACCGCCTTTGTTGGAATCAGTCCAGGAGCAGAAGCCGCGAAACTCAACAAGGCTTTTGTTGATTCCGTATCGGCTGGGATTTCGATTTTGCGTCTGGCGATTCCAGGATTGAAGTTCAAGCGAGGGCTGGCTGGTCGGGAGTACCTCATCAGTTACTTGCGTGGGCTCCTGCCACAGAAGCGTGCCAAAGAAACCCGAGATATGTTTTCTCAGTTTTGCCACTGTAAAACGCCGGAAGGAGAATCCTTCAGCGATGATGATGTCATCAATCACATGATCTTCTTATTAATGGCAGCTCATGACACGATTACCAGCAGTGTCACATCATTGGTATACTTTCTGGCTTCAACACCTGATTGGCAAGATGCGGTGCGGGAGGAAGGAGCTGGAATTGGGCCTGGCCCCTTGGATTACGCAGATCTGGATAAGCTACCGCTGTTAGAAGCCTGTTTCAACGAGGCGCTGCGTCTATACCCACCTGTACCGATGATTCCCAGACGATCAGTTGAGGGGTTTGATTTTCAAGATATTGAGATTCCTGCCCGCACAATGATTTATGTCAACCCATTTTTAACTCATCGCCTACCCGAATACTGGTCAGAACCATTCCGTTATGATCCGACGCGATTTCTCGAACGACAGGAGCATCAGCAGCACCCCTATTTGTTTGTGCCCTTTGGGGGAGGGGCCCATATGTGTATCGGTCGTCTATTTGCCTATATGGAGATGAAGCTGTTTATGCATCAATTGTTGCAGCGGTATCAGTTGAAGTTACCCGACAACTATGTGTTGAATTCTCATATTGTTCCCATCCCAAAGCCCAAGGGCGGATTGCCGATTCAGTTGACCAAGGTGTCATAAATACATTTGACTGGGGTAGATATACATCTTTTTAGTCTGTTGGTTTTCATGCCACCGGATAGGATAGACGGGAAGCCGTATTGATCTAGGATGGGAGCTTCTCAAACATCTTGATTCTCTCCAAGTTGTTGTCCCACTTTGCTCGGCTTCCCATAAAGATATGCGCGTCCGGCTGTATAGGCACTTCACTATCCAAGCATCCCGCAGGAACCAGCAGCCTGCCACTCTCTTGAATACTCGGAAGCGCTGCACCGCAGGTGCTACAGAAGCTTTTCATAAACCGGGTGTTTGGTAGGTGAAAGATATTAATATGATCCTGACCCGTGAGCCACTCCAATTTCGCAGTTTGTGAAAATAGATTCGCTGCATGGGCTGAGCCAGTTTGCTTTTGACACCTGTTGCAGTGGCACAGAAAAAATCCCTTAAAATCGCCTATTATTTTGAAAGTAACTTTCTTGCATAAGCAGGACCCATAATACATGCTGGTCTCCTTTAATCGGGGTAAGGCAACGACTTCGAAAGATCTACTGTGAAGCCTTGGCATTTCTTTCATAGCTCGAAATAATGGTTGTTGCCTCGACTGAGTTTTCAAAGTATGTCTGCTTGATCTTTACATAATCAGGATGACTAAAAAAAGCAGTCATGCTGGCCTCGTCTTTAAAATAAATCGCAAAAACTCGATTGATAGGCTCAGGTGTTATTGATTTTAGGGTTTTGCTAACCATGAAGTCATAGCGGAAGCCACCGCCATATTGCGCAAGTAGAGGTGCCATAGCATCGCGATATTCTTGATAGATTTGTGAGTTTTTAACTTGAAGACCGACCATCATCTCATAAGCCATTCCGATTATCTCCGCTACAAAGAGTTCTGAATCCATAAGACACGGAAAAGCTTATTCCAATTTAAGTGTTCAATGCAATTAAAGAGCAAATTATCGTATAGATGCAAAGCATAAAGAGGGTGTTTGAGAATCAACGGAGACATGAAGTACAAGTTACACTCTCCATTCAGATTTAGCAGGATTCAAGATCAAATTTATGCAAAAATGAAGCAACTATAACCAGGCTTCCAGCGATCGGCGCAGTCTGAAGGCAAAAGTTTTCTTGTAGGTGAAAGCAATGAGCAAAACCATTAAAACGGAAATCACAATTCAAGGAGGTAAAGAAAAAGTATGGCAAGTATTGATGGACTTCGAGAACTACTCTTCTTGGAATCCTCTCATAAAAAAAATAAGCGGCAAAGCTGAACTAGGAGAAAAAATTTACGTTAAATTACAACCGCCAGGGCTTTCGGAAATGGTATTTGAACCGACCATCACAGGATTTCAACCAGGCAAACGTTTTGCCTGGCTTGGAAAACTTTGGAGGAAAGGCCTTTTTGATGGTGAGCACTGCTTTGAAATAGAAGATATGGGGAAAGCTATACGATTTGTCCAATACGAATCCTTCAGCGGCATCCTAGTGCCTATTATTCTGCTTTTTGCAGGAAAGCAAACTCGGCAGGGTTTTGAAGCTATGAATGAGGCCTTAAAGAATAAAGTTGAGGGTCTCAAATAAGACCCTCAACAGCAGGATTCATGATTCCTGCAAAGACTGGAAATCACACTAACTTGATCGATTTTCTCCAAGTTCGACTTAAGCACCACAGGAGGACTGATGATGGATTTCGAGGCAATTGTGGACGCTATGGTTAGGCTTGCCGACGGCTTTCAGGGATTAGAAAATCACCCGGATTATAGTTCCTAGAGGACTTACTTTGGGAAAAGGCGGAAGCTGACAGGCACTCGCTAGCGCTCTAGTCCCACAAATCATGCAGTTTCTTTGAATTTTGGCCACCGATTGTAGCCAATGGATGGGTCATTGGAGCGATATTGGCGGATAAATTCGACTTCCTTTGCTGCTAGTTCTTCCTCCGAGCAGTCATCCCTTTCCCACAGTATCTGTTTTCGAATGGTATAGTCCTTGCGAACACTGTCGGGTAGGTTTTCGAAGTCTGCGTTCACTACGTTCATGTCTGGACTTCCGTAATAGCGATAGCTGCCCACACTATCTTTACCGATATAAATTTTGCCTGTCGGATAGGTGATCATATAAATTTGTTTCACTTTGGAAATGCTCCATCTGCTTGCCATACCGATCATCGGTTGACACTGATCAATGATTTACGCCGTTAAAGCAACGTATCATTAATGATCTGTTTTAGATCACGTGAGATTGGGGGATGGCAACCGACAGATCTGGTCGCGCCTGGGGCTGACTAGACCCAATTATATTGATAGTCCATTATTAATTAAATTGAATGAAGGCTTGCTAGGTGACCTTTTCTCAGGAAAGGAGGGGGAATGGCAAGGATTCGAGAATTTTCCGCCATTTGCCCTTGGAATCATTGAAGACCATGACTCACAGCATAACTTGTACAGCTGCCAGTATAAAATACGACGATTTTTACACATGCCGCGCCTACTGGCCAGTGAACAACGGTTTATTCTAGGTTTTAAGATGTAAAAGCCCAAACATTTTTTAAGGTTAGCTCAGACGTCAATTTTGAAGCCCTTGCCCATTAAAGTGTTTAGAGGCAAATGGCAAAAAAATCACGAATCCTTACCATCCCCCCCGCTTGAAGCATAAATTTGTCTCTAATTGCAGAATACGTTAGCGCGCCCACATGCCTTGATAAGCAAATCATTTATGCCTTGCTATGACAGCCGATTTCGATTAAAAAACTGATCTGTCTACGCAAATATGGTATATCCGACTATTGGCTCAGGAGATACTCATGGCAAATATTACAAAAAAGGGTGTGATCGCTCTTTTTCTTTATGCCAGTCTACCAACTGGTTTAACTGCTAATATCAATCGTAACCAGCTCACGGCAAACAATGAGAGCGTTTGTTTCTCAGACTCTACCTTTTATCGTCCAAGCCATAAACCAAGCGTGCCTTCATCGCAACTTCGAAGGATTCGTGATCGGGAAGAGGCTATTTGGTTTTATTAACGTGACAATCAATCAGCTAAGAAATGAGAAAAAAGCTTTCGCTCAATATAAAGAGCAGTGTTCAAGGCTTGGTTATGAACCTTTAACTGTTGAAGAGTATAACTTAGAGCTTGAAGCCGCTGCTCAAGGTTCTGGAAATCCTTATGGAGACTTTCGACAGGGAAGTGGCGGATGGGCTCACACTCATGATTGCAAACAGAGTGAAAATTCTAACTGTACACCCCATCATCACGCTTTGGATGAGCTTGGTAAAAAAATGGCCATCGAAAAGTTAGTTCATAGAGATGTTATGACATTTAGAAATAAAAAAGGTGGGCTTTCATCAACTACAACAACGAAAGGTGGAAGCGGAAATATATCGGGCAATTTAGACGCGATTATAGCCGGAGTTGAAATCGAAATTGGAGGCAAATACGAGTCTTCTACAACTACTGACGACTCAGTTACCCCCGAGTCTATAGATCAAAAAGAAGCCGAATCTAAACAAAAATGGGAAAATGCATCTGACGATCAAATTTTACGTGCTTTGGAAAAAGACGATGGAAACATTCCTTCGGGAGTTGATGAGCAGCCTAAGAAAGAGCAGCCAAAGAAAGAGCAGCCAAAGAACGAGCAGCCTAAGAACGAGCAGCCTAAGAACGAGCAGCCTAAGAACGAGCAGCCATCTTCAGATCCTTTCGAATCTGTGCCAGATGAAAATCCACCAAAATTAGATCCAACTAACTCAACGCCAGCTAATAATGACAATCCTTTTGAAGTCTCTTGTGGCCTTCCGATAAATCCTAACGATTATTCTAAAACGATAGATCCACATGTCGCTGAAGAAGATCGAAAAAGAGCTGAAAAAGAAGCAAAATGCCAGAAAGATCATGGTATGAGCTGCGCCGAGCATGAAAAAAGGATCAGAGAAAATATTAAAGTAGATCTTGAAATTGCAAAGAGAGAACTAGAAAAAAAGAAGCAAGATGAAAAATGCATCAAAGCTCATGGCATGACCTGCGATCAATATGATAAATATTTACGGGAAAATATTAAGTTCCCGTCGCAAGGAAATAATACTTCCCCGGAAGATCCATGCGTCAGCTCTCCGCATCTAGCTTGGTGTCATTCTAACTTAACAGTTATCCCAAAAAAAGATCCAAAGAATGATGAATCTCAAGGTGGATCTTTTGGAACTGGGGGCGTAAAACCAAAACCGATTAAACCATGGTAAGGAAGATTGTAATGCGAACACTGCTAGCAACTTTTCTACTTCTACTGTGTAGCCCTCTTATAGCAGACTATAGGGATGGTTATGGAGGTTGGACCCACGCGCATGATTGCAAAGAAAGCAAACTCCCTAACTGCACTCCGCATCATCATATTTTGGATAAAATCGGAATTGAAATAGCAACGGAAAAGGTGTTAGACGAAGCTATTATTATATACCATCGTACTCCGACCTTTCCGAAAAAATTTATTCCGGAAAAAAATTACGAGAAGCTAAAAGAAAAGCTCATAGAGTATTTTACAGAGAACCCAAAAGAGCTCTTGGAAGTTGTTCCTAAAAGTCTAGGTAACGCTCCAAATGGCTGTGATTATTCTCCACCAAAAGAAATCGATACACTAGAACATTCTGAAGAAGAATGTGAACGCTTTAAGTCGGGAACTCCAAAGCCACAGCTAGATCCAAGTAAGCCCAGACTTACAAGGCCAATGATTGAAGATTTTATTGAGGAATATCCAGGTAATAAGACAGATAAGATTTGAAATCTAACCTAGGGAGTATAGCAATGAAAACATCATTAGTAGTTTCTATGCCCCTCTTTTCTAGCCCTCTTCTAGCCGACTATAGAGATGGTCATGGGGGGTGGGCACATAGTCATGGTTGCGAGAAAAGTGAACAATCGAATTGTGAACCGCATCATCATGTTTTAAACGATATAGGCGTCAAAATAGCCACAGAGAAAGTTATCAATAAACCGTTCATTAAATATGCAAATGCGGCGGGTTTACCTGAAGGTGCAGATCGATGGGATATGCGCAGCAAGCTCATTTCAGCTTTCATTCGATATTTTAATGAAAATCGCTTAGAACTGCTAAAAATGGTGAAAGAAAAAGATGGCAACGCCGTAGGTGGCTGCTTACATCAACCGCCATTTGAGAGCTACCAATTAGAACATTCTCAAGAGGAGCGTGATCGCTTTGAATTGGGACTTCCAAAACCACAATTAGACCCAAGTAAGCCCAAACTTCCAATGCCACGGATCGAAGATTTTATTGAGGAATATACAGGTAATAAGACAGATAAGATTTGATCCTCACCATGAACGCACCTTGATCATAAAACAGCTGTTTATTGATCAACCAAGATTTGAAGTATCGCCCCTTGATCCGCAAGGTTTTAGGGGCTTTATTTTTCACTTTTTTGATTCAAATGTAAGCGTCAATAGGCGAAAAATTTTCGAATCCTTAGCATTCCCCACCCTGCATTTTTCGCTGAAAAAAATCCCATGCATCCGAATACACAGCAGTCAATTTTCAGCTCGCGCCTTGCCCAAGGCATACCCGGATAGGCGCCCTAGCTAATAGGAAGCTCCTAAGAGCGGCGAAGATCCGCCACCCTGATTCGTCGAGATCAATGTTGCGCAAACATAATGGCAAAGGGGGTAAGAATGATGACACAGACAATAATGGTCACAAGTGCGCCTTTATGCTTATGAGCATTCTTGACGGCATTGCGAAACTGGGCCTGTCCGAATCCAAAATTGACGGCGAAGGCAAAAGCGATAAGAAGTAATAAGCCAATGAAAAACGGTGTCCAAGTCATCTTTTCCCGATCCTCCTAAATGTCTCATGGCATCATTAATGACGAACCATTGTCGATTTGTCTAGTGTTTTCGGCGAAAATCCCTCGATATTTCGCCAGAGGAAGTGAGCCTGTAAAGCGCATGTGAAAAGCTTCCTGCGGCTTGCTCCAATCAATTGTCGCCGCCAGGTATTGGGCGAGGCGACGATCAAGCTGCAGCAGGTCTTCGTTCGACCATAAAGTCTGCCCAAGCTCTGGCCTCTCCCAAGGAACCAACAAAGTCATGACTTGGATGTTGGTGACGCCGGCAAGCAACTCTTCCCAGACACCATGGCCAAAGATGAATAGGGGATACTGCCAGTTTTCCAGCATGCGACCTTTTTGTAGTAGGTCACGGCTTGCGACTTCTACACAGACTTCATCCCATTGCTGCGATGGTACTAAAAGAATGATGCCACCTTCATCAAGGCAGGTCAAATGATCCAGTCGACGGCTTCGCCCGGTAAGGTGGGTTATATTAGCTGTGCTTTGTTCAAGAAGGGCCAGCTCTTCTTGATAGAGGCGATAAGCCTGACGATGCAGCTCGAGTTTGCTGAGGGGAAACCTGAGCCAGATGGCGGCGTTCATCAAATCATGCCAATTTTTGAGGCGATGAGGTATGGCATGATGCTCGAAAATCTGGGTTTCATAGCGAGCAAGATACTGAGCTGCGGCAAATGCCTCTGCTGACTCTTGCTTGAGCCGTCGCCGACGGCGTTTGCCAAAAGAGGGTGGTGGTGAAAATTGCAGCTTAAAGGATTGGCCGTAGCAGAGCTTGCCGCGCTCTTCAAGGTATCGGCTGAGCTGCTGGCGACTAGGCCAATCGCCGTGCTTCATTAGCAGTGGCCAAATATGGTCTAACTGGCGCGATATTGGTCTATCCCTAAGATATGTCAATGCTGAAAGGAAATTTTCTGGAGACTGACCCATGGTCCATTTGCCTATGTTTGCTGCCGAATGGGGCGGTGAAAACTCTAACAACTTGACTGAGCGATGGCTACCACTAAGAATTATGCCCCGCTTTGCTGCCATCTTCCTATTTGAAATTTTGGGCTAAGTTGCATAGTCTCGCAGGCATTCACCTCGCGCCCTCCAAGTTATTTATCATAATCCTTGGATAGGTCGTTGGCAAAGATGAAGCAAACGTTCGCCCCAAAAACGCGAGATCATGCAGCACGATGAGGAGTTAGTCAAATGTACAAACTGGTATTGGTCAGGCATGGGCAAAGTCAATGGAACTTGGATAATCGTTTCACAGGTTGGAAGGACGTTGATCTTTCCGAGCTTGGTCGAGAAGAAGCTCGCAAAGCTGGGGAATTGTTGAAGGCAGAAGGCTTCCAATTTGATATGGCGTATACTTCGCTACTCAAGCGAGCTATTCGCACCCTGTGGCTGGTGCTTGATGAAATGGATTTAATGTGGCTGCCGGTCGAGCGCTCCTGGCGGCTCAACGAACGGCATTATGGTGCGCTACAAGGCTTAAATAAACAAGAAACTGCGGCGAAACATGGCGAAGATCAGGTACTGATCTGGCGTCGCAGCTATGACATTCCGCCTCCGGCAATGAGTGAGGATGATCCGGAAAATCCACGCTTTGATCGCCGTTATAAAAATCTGAAGCCCGAGGAAATCCCTGCGGCAGAGTCTTTAAAATTGACCGTCGATCGTTTTTTGCCCTATTGGAATGATGAGATTGCTCCGCAAATTCGTGATGGTAAGCAGGTCTTGATCGTCGCTCACGGCAACAGCCTGCGTGCCTTGGTCAAGCACCTCGATCAAATGAGTGAAGATGATATCGTCAACTTGAATATCCCGACCGGTATTCCCTTGGTTTATGAGTTGGATAAAGATCTAAAGCCAATCAATAAGCGTTATCTGGGCGATCCGGAAGAAGTGGCGAAGGCCGCTGCTGCCGTGGCAAATCAAGGGAAGAAGTGATCCCCGAGCTTATCCGACTTGCTAGGCTGGGAGATCTTATTCTGATCACTTGCACTGACTCGGCATCGCTCACAACAAGGAAATGAAGGTGACGATTTGCCGAGTCAATCTAAAGACACAGGAATTCAGGCGTGGAAACGAGCTATTGCGTTTTCAAAACCGACTCCGACCGTAAAACCTGAACCGTCACAAAAAATATGACCACTATCAAAGCGCAGGTCAAGGCTTCCGCAATCAGTAACTGTTGCCAAGCAAACTCACCGCCACGATAGAAATTGCGCAACGCCAAAGCCTGTCCCATAAACGGTAACAGCCCTGGCCAGGCCTTTTCCGCAAAATTATCTAAAAATGCCGTCGGTAGGAAAGCGCTGAGCATCAGTATGCTGCTATAGGTTTGTGCCTCGCGGACGCTTCGCGAAATACTGCTGACAAAAAGTTGGAGTAAGGGAGCCAGGAAAAAAATAGGTGCAAACAACAAGATTCCGATCAAGATTTGCTGCCAGGACAGCGAGCCATACAAGCCCATGATTTTTTGCAGAATCGGTAACTCACCCATCCACTTAAACACCAGCGCCGCAGCCAGGGCACCGCTACAAACGATCAATGCTAGAATCAACCACTTGCCAAGCAAGATCACCGATCGTGAGACTGCCATGTTCAGCAATAACTCCAGAGTGCCACGATCCTTCTCACCAGCAATTGAATCATTGGCATATTGTAAAGTCGTTAAAAAAGCGATCATCATCAGAATGGAAATATACAAAGTACCCATCAGATATTCGCGCATCTTGCCTTGGCGAATGGATTTTTTATGGATAGAAAAACCGTCAAGTAGCTCTGGCGAAACACCGAGGGTTATCAATCGTCTGCTGGACATGCTGACCTGATATTGCATCAGCAGGCCTTCCAGTCGCTTTGCGGAACGATTGGAGCGGTCGTGACTTTGGTGATATTGAATCGTGAGATTCAGTTTTTTACCATGATTGAGACGCTCTAGCGAGTCCTTAGGGATGTCGAGATAAGCATCAATATCCCCTTGTAATAAGTCGGTTTCAAAGTCGCTTTTTAGCTCTTCAAACTTGATGCCATTCCACTGTAAAAAGTGACAGAGCTCCGGCAGGTTTTCACAAGCTTGGGTTGCTAGCTTGATCGGTCGGTCGGCTTCCTTATCAAGGCGCTTTTCCGTGAGACCGATAATTCCACCATAAAGCAAGGGAAAGCCAAGCACGATGAATAGAACGCTCAAAAGTGTGCGCCTATCGCGAAGGGCATCTTTTGCCTCTTTTCGCATCAGAGCTAAGACAGGCCTAAACATGAGCGCCTCCTGAAATCATTTTGACAAAAACATCTTCGAAACGTTGGGCGCCATCGTCGATCATCAGATCTTGAACGCTACCTGAGCCGACGCTCAAGCCTTCGTGGACCACATAAACCTGATCGCAGAGCTGCTCCACTTCTTCCATAATGTGAGAGGAAAAAAGGATGCAGTAGCCCTCATCTCGAAGGCGCCGAATTAACATCCGCAGATTGCGCTTGGCTAACACGTCGAGCCCTGATGTTGGCTCATCTAAGAGGATATTTTGTGGCCGATAGACGAGAATGCGAGCGAGCGCAACCTTGACTCTCTGGCCGGTGGAAAAGCCGCCAATGGGTCGATCGGCGATATCGTGAATGTCGAGCAATTTGATGACATGCTCGACGGCTCGATCCAGTTCGGCGCCTTGCAGTCCCATGAGCTGGGCAAAAACTTGAATATTTTCGCGGGCGGTGAGTCGCTGATAGAGGCCGCCCTTATCACTTAATATCCCAAGTCTGCGTTTAATGGCATACGTGCTATGGGCGAGATCCTGCCCATCGATCAAAATGCGACCCTGGTCGGCCTTGATACTGCCAGACAAGATGCGAATGGTGGTTGTTTTACCAGCTCCATTCTCGCCGAGAAGGCCAGTAATCTTGCCATCTCGAGCCTCCAAGCTGATTCCGCGGACAGCATGGATCTGTTTAAAAGATTTCTGCAAACTTTCTGCAACAATCATGGCAGTGGACTCCGCTGGCTGAAAAAATGAAGGTTAGGCAGGTTTGGGTCACAGGTATCGATTGGATCGCTGCCTCTTAAAAATTGGCGGATGCCGTCCTGCACACACTTAACGGGGTGGATATTGTGCGAAAACCATTCCAACTGAATGTGTTGAACTTGACTTAAAGATGATTTCAGCTGCTCGGCATAGTGGGGAGGAGTCACCGGATCAAGGCCGCCTGACAACAAAAGTGTTGGTGTATGCAGCTTATGCGCTTTACGGAAGTCGTCGGCTGCTTGAAAGCGGGGCCAGCCCTCACAACTAGCGGCGAGAAAGGGATCGAAGGCCCCTTGATCTTTAGGCCAGAAGGGAACATCTTCCGAGCAGACAATATTCAGATACAGACCGACCGCAAGGTCTTCGCCAGTTGAACTAATCAGTTGACTGAATAGGCCTTGGTAGTTGCCCTGTTCAGCTTGCAAGAGCAGACGCGGCAGTACCGATATTGTTTGACCTTGGTAAAGAAAAGCTAATAAGGCGCGATCAAAATCTTTATGATCGATCTGAACTTCGACGTGGCGACCCGTAAAGGGATCGAGGAGGCGAATAGCCTGCGGATTTTTAAGTTTTGCTTGCAGTCTTTGATAGCGCTGATTGAGGTCACCATAATTTTGCTGGCAGGATTTGCTGGCCTCACAGGCGGCAAAAACTTTTGCGAGCGCTCCATGGAAATCCTGGGAATTGGCGAGCAACGTATACTCATAGTTCAGCACACCTTCCAGGATCATTTTTGCCAGATTGCTCTGGTAGAGTTTTGCATATTGAAGCGCAACCCGCGTGCCGTAAGAAATGCCATAGAGGGTGATTTTTTCGTGACCGAGTTTTTGGCGAAGGATCTCGATGTCCTGCACGGCATGGTAAGTGGTGAAGCTGGGTAAATGATACTTATCTGTCAGTTCTTGCCGGCAGGAGCGCAAGGATTCCTGCTGTCGCTTTTTATCAAAGAGAAATTGTAGCGGAGTCTCAGCCCAGGAGCAGGTCAAGGCCGCAGACTTGCCCGTCCCCCTCTGGTCTAAAATAACGATGTCATGATGTTGAGAAAGGCTTTGAAACGGCTCCATCAAGTGAGCGAAGGCTTCGCTCGCCGCCTGACCAGGACCTCCAGCCAGCAAGTAGATCGGCTCCTTTTTCGGGGCTTTGCTTGCAGGACGGACGATGGCATGCAAGGTGATGGGCTTTTCATCAGGTTTTTGATAACCAGTAAATTCTAGACACTGTCCCCAACTACCGTCTGTTAAAGGGCATGCTTCGCTTGGCGATGCAGCCATCAGAAACTGCGGAACGAAGGCCAGGAAAATACTGAAGGAAAAGCGGTATAAGCGAGATCGTCGAGCAAGGTGTGACATCGATACCAAGTCCTTTCTAGATTCTACAGAATCTTGCTAGCGAGCGAATGCAATTACAGAAAAATGCCATTCCAGGCATGCTGTATCCTCTATAGGCGTGTGTTGTACCGAAATTTTGCAGAATCATCAGTTCTTTTTCTGGGGCTGTGCCAGCCAGAGCTGGCACAGCCTTATGGAATCACTTAAAAATAAACTGATTATGGCACTGATCGCAGCTTTGATAGCGTGGACTATTGTGGTTGGGCGTCACCACTTGCAGGGCATCTTGCAAATGGCAACCGACACAATCAGATGGCAGACCTTGATAAACCCCCTGTTGATGGCAACTACGGCAGTCGGTCAGACGATGCGCGCCAACCAGTGGGAAAAGCGTTAAGTTATGGTTAAAGCGCGGATTTTCCCAGAAAGTCTGCGTATGGCAATCGCCACATTGAGGCAACATACCTTGATGAGGGTCTTCATGCTGGTGACATGTCCGACACTCTTCACTGGAGCCACGTAGTTTGCGATCGTTCACATGGCACTGATCACAAGCAATGTTGAGGTGGACGCCCTTCAGGGTAAAGTCGCGGTGGAAGCGGTCAGCAAATTCCCAACCGGCTTCGGTGTGACATTTGGTGCACTCAGTCCCACGACTCCCTTGATGAACATCGATATGGCAAGTCTGACAATTCTGCCGTGCTAAGTTCGGAAAGATAAACTGGCCCTTGCGTTTAAATGGTTTCGTGGAAAAACGCTTGCGTGTCGGCTCATGGCATTCCTTGCATGAAACCTGGCGGTGTTTGCCGCGGATAGGGAAGGCAGTTTGCCGGTGATTGAACCGCTTCAATCGAGAGAAGTTGATCGTTGTATGACATTCAAAGCAGGGTTTATTAAAAAATTTCGGACGGAACATATCGCGATGCTGATTGGTATGGCAATTGACACAAAAGCCCTTATCCGCATTCGGAAAGACAAACTGATGAGCAGTTTTCGGTGGATTAGTTGGTAGTTTTTTATCACTTGGTTTGTGACAATCCGTACAACGATCTTTAAACTGAGCATGCCGACCCGTTAATTTAAAGCGAGTCATGTCATGGTTAAAAGGTAGCAGTTTACCAAAAGTGGTCGTGCTGTGACAGCTAGCGCATGACTTCGCTACTGTTTCCCGACGAAATTGCCCTTTGTGAACGCTGGTGTGACAGTTTTCACAAAAGCCTTTTTCTCGTCCGGGAAAGCGATATTGATTGGCTCTCTTCGGTGGATTGGTTGGCAATGTCATACGGCTGGGCTTATGACATTCCTGGCAGCGAGCGGCAATTCGCTTGTGTGATCCCGTCAATGGGAACGCGGTTTCTTCATGGTTAAAGGGTAGGCGTTTGTCAAAGGAAGTCGTTGTATGGCAATCACCACAGGATCGTGTTTGGGTTTTTTTGCTAAACTGGTTGCGGTGCACATTGTTATGGCAATTGATGCAGAAACCTTTGCTCGCGTTGGGAAAGCGATAGGTTTCCTTGCCATTTTTAACGTGACAGGAACCGCAAGACTGCTGCAAGTGGCGACCTGTTAACGGGAAGCGGGTCTTGTCATGGAATGATCGATCACCGCCTAAAATCCCTCCTTGTCCTGAAACCATGATGTTCCAGCCATCCGGAGTATGACAACTGCTGCAAGGCGCACCGCGGAAGCGTCGATGGAAGGAATCGCTGTGCGGTGATTTATGGCAAGTCTCGCAAGTTTTTTTCATTAATTCGGGAAACTGATAGGAACGAGGAATATTGGTCGGTGCCGGTCGTGCCTTCACGCCGCGAACTTTTTGTTGATTGGGTATGTGGCAGTCAAAGCATTGATTCTGGCGATGCTTACCAGTAATGGGAAAGCGGGTTTGCGTGTCATGGTTAAAGGTGATGGAATTTTTCCAACCAAGCTCAGTATGACAAGTTTGGCATTCGGAAAGTTTACCAATTCTGCTGCCTTGTTGATTTTGATAGCCGTGGTAATCAGCGTGACAGCTTGCGCAGGCTTGATTTAAACCGGCCCAATTGAAAAATGGTCGCCCCCGGCTGGCGACGGCAGGACTTTGTTTATGACACTCAGCGCATGAGACTTGCGAGTGACGTCCGCGTAAAGTGAAACTTGTGACGCTATGATTGAACTGGGGCAAGCGCCAGGCTTCCTGGTTGTGGCATTGATCGCAGGAGCCATCGCGAAAGCGGGGGGATAAGCGATTGCCGTGATGATCCTCATGACAGGTCAAGCACTTGCGTGTTTTTAATTCTGGAAATTCATACTTTACCGATCCAGGGCCACGAGGGGCATGACAATTATTACAGGAGATACGAGCATGCTTGCCTAATAGGTCATAGCCTGTTTCACGACCATGGTTGAAAGCTTCAGCAGGCTTCCAGGCATTGATGTTATGACATTCGCTACATTCAACTTTGGCAAACTTTCCCTTGAAAAAGTGAACATCATCTTTTGCGTGACAAGAAATACAGGAAGAGGAGGTTCCAAAAAAGCGAGTTTCGTTTGGCCGGATCACTTTCTGACTGCGTTTATTGGTGTGGCAGTCTTTACAGGTGGGCTTGCTATGGCCACCTTCGAGCAAAAATCCCGTGGCGCTGTGATCAAAGCTTTTTTCGTCTACTTTGGTGGAATCGTACTCGCGACCTTTATGATCAGCGTGACATTCAATGCAGGGTTGATTATTCATCAAGCCGTGAAAACCTTGTTGGGCTTTAACGGCGCGATCAATGTCAGTGTGACAGTCTAAGCAGTTGCGGTTTGGAATACCACCGGCCGGCTCATGACATTTCAAGCAATCTTTGTGTTCCAGGCTCTCGTGCCCTTTCATCAAAGGTCCAGGAGCCAGCAGGCGATTTAATAAGCCTTCAAAATCACGGCCCTGTGCCGATGCATGGCCGGCAATTCCGATGATGAGTAATATAAATAAACATGTGAGAGAGGATCGATTCTTCATGAATCTTATATCCCTTCAAAAATCGGTGAAATACTGCGAATCGGGGAAGTCGTGCCGGTGCCAAAGTAATAGCCGATCATCAAAAACATGGTGGTCACTTCAACCTGCTCGTTCTTTGTTTGAGAAAAAGCTGCTGATCCGCGTAATCTTTCACCAAAATAAAAAGCTAGCTCGCCGGCAGTGCGGGTTTCAAATAATTTCGGTCCACCAGCCTCATAAGCTTTGTTGGCTAGACCTTGTTCCAGGTGAACACTCCATTTGGATTGATAAAAGTCCAGTTTCAAGTCGATATATTGATCGCTGGATTGGTAATTGTTGCGCAAACCAAATAAACCACCAAGAGCCATTCGGCCACGAAGAAAACCGAGGTAGCGACTGCCGACTGCCAGCACCTGGCGTTGTTTACCATCTGCAGCACGGCGACCAAGCTGGAGGCGATACTCCAAAGATAAAACACTGCTTAATCGCTGAATCAGGTTTGCCGACAGCATATCGACTGTACTCGGAACAAGGTCGTCTTGGATTTCTTTTAGAATCCGGTTCTCTTCAGGAGAAATGCGATTGTAATAACTGGTCAAACGATAACGCGGGCTATAATAATGATAAGAAATATAGGCTTGCCTTAATTTCGGATCAGGAGCTAAATCAAGGTTGAAATGATTGGATAAGCGATGCTGCGGCCCCAATTGAAACAGGCTGAGATGATAAAATTGTACTTTGTTCACAAATTCGATCAATTCAGCGGTCGGAGCTTGGGCGATAGCATTGGTCATATAAGTGGCGTCCATGCGGCGAGAATCACTGCGATCATAAACCCAGTAAGCGCCGCCCTGGGTACCGTTATAGCCTCTTGTATCAGGTTGAATGGAAGGTGGTGTGATCAAAGATTGATCAGCGATACCGGCAAATGCACCGATACGGTGATCGCGGGTCAAACGATAACCAACGTCAGCGCCGTCATTGGTGATCAGTCCGGCTTCCTTAGGAATATAGCGACCGGCAGTAAAATAAAGGCGATGTTTTTGCCATGGACGCCGATAGGCGAGTTCCCTCGCTTCAAATGTATTCTCATCTTTTAATTCTAAAATTTCCCGATCGGCCTTACCGAAAAAATTATAGCGATCACGAAAATCGAGGTTAATTTCATCTTGTGATTGATTGAATTGGTAAAAATTCATGTTTAGGCGATTGGAAATTACCGAAGCATCGTTGTTGCCTAGGCCGGAAATATCATCCAATAGTTTGACTTGTGAAGAGTAACCACCCGCACGAAACTGGCCTTTCACTTCAAAGCCCTGAGCTGGGCCTGCTAAAGCAATAGCTAAAGTAGAGAAAATCAAGTTGATCTGGAGTGATCGCGATTTTTGCTTTGCCAAAGCTTGCAAGAATAGCGATCCGTTCCAAAAGACGGGTTTTTCAAGCATTCAACTGATTATCCTAGTGAAAGATCACGATCCCACAATCGGTGGATCCCATTGTGGAAACCGATGGCAACTAACGCAGTCACCAGTTGGTGGATGTGTTTCCGTCTGCGGACGATTGGTTGCATGACAGGCCAGACAATCTGTTGGCGGTGGATTGTGTGAAAATACCGGAAATGGTTTCCAGAGAGTTTGTGCATCAAAGCGATGACACTCAGCACAATCGCGACCGTAGCCATGCACCACATTATCATTAGTTTGTGGTCGAACGTCTTCATGGCAAGTATAGCAAGGATTTGTAAATCGACCATGATCAGCTCTCGGTTGAACAAAGGCTGGGTTCACCCCTGGTTTCTGCAGGCCGCAGTCAATAAGTATCATTACTATAAAAATTGTAAGGCTTAATTGTAAAATCTTCAACATCAGTTCTTATCCTGTTTGAAGCGGCTCACCATACTTGGTTTCGATCATAATCCCTAAGCTTTTCAAAAAGGTAAAAGGTAGTTCAGCGCCAGCAAAAATAAAGAGAAAATCATTTTGCAAACGCATCCTTTTGCCTTCTTTATTGATAAAAATATGCTGCTTATGGACTTCTTCTACTGAAGTGTTCCAGCTGATGTATACCCGTCCTTTTTTTTGTAAGCCGAAAATAATTTGTTGATTTTCCTCATTGCAGCGATCCAGCACGTCACCACGCACAAGAAGAAAGACCTTGTTTTGATACTGGGACCTGGCCAGGTATTGCGCGGCTTCTACACCAGCATTACCACCACCGACTACAGCGATCCATTTTCTTTGATATTGCTCGGGATCAAGAAGGTTGTAGGTAACCTTCGACATCTCCTCGCCGGGAATGTTTAGTTTCCGTGGAGTACCACGAACTCCCATCGCGAGGATTACCTTTTGAGTGCTTATCGCACCTTTGGGGGTTTGGACGATAAAGACGCCACCCTTGCGAGTCAAACCAGTAAATTTGGTTTCTTCACGAATATTCAATCGCGACTTTTTGCGAACATGATTCCAAAGGCCGAGAATCTGTTCCTTTGATACTTTATTTTGTGGAAATTTCACCGAGCCGACGCCAGGAAGTTCGATCGGATGGGACATGACCACTTTCTGCCTGGGGAAGTTGTAAATGGTGCCGCCGAACTTGTTTTGTTCGAGACAAATATAGCGCACGCCAGCCGTTGCACAGGCTAGAGACGCGGATAAACCAGCTGGTCCAGCGCCGATGATCAGTACATCAACATCCGTTTTAGCCCCTTTTTTAATATTCTTTGTAGCATGGTCAGCGGCAAGTTTACCCTGTTTTACGGCATTACGGATCAGACCCATGCCCCCGAGCTCACCAGCAATATAGAGTCCTTTAACGTTGGTTTCATAGTTTGCATCAACCCGAGGAAGATCCATGCCACGAGTTTTTGTGCCAAATGCCAACTTGATAGCATTGAAGGGGCAAGCACGCTCGCACTCGCCATGACCAACGCATTTACCTGGTTCAACCAGGACAGCACGGTGATGGATTAATTTGATAATCTCGCCTTCGGGGCAGGCTCGAACACAAGCACCGCAGCCTGCGCAAAGGTTGGGATCAATTTCCGGATGAAGACTGAGTGGTTCATGCATATTTTTGGCAACGGTGTCGTCCCACTTATGCTTGGCTTTACGGTGGTCCACCTTACGGTCGCTCACACCCAGCATTGCAAGGTAGATAAACAAAACGATACCAATGACCCAAATATATTCACTGAGAAAATAATATAGGAAATTCAGCATCTGCCCGACCCAGTTCATCTAAGTAAGTTTTTACCCCGAGGAACTATCGACACGAACATGGCCGAACTTGAATGTTTTTCCTAAAATACTGAAATGACAGTCAGTGTACTTTGAAAATTAGCGAGGAAATGATGTGAATCACAGCTACAATATACATGAAAATGGCAAAAGGCGTATGAAAGGTCCGCCAGTAGCCAAACATCACTTTATAATAGTTAATAAAAATGAGACGTCGGCGTAAACGCGCCCATTCCCGCAGTTTTTTGCGGATAAAGCGATTGCCGGGCCAAGGCGTGGGTGGCAGGCTTAAAAACAGATGCATATCGCCACGGATTGAGCGGTAAAGGAAGCTTGCCAGGCTGGTTTGTTGTAACTGACTGGCGCCGACACCACCGAGGGCCATGCTAAAGGCGTGGGCTTTAGCCATGTCCATATGGCGCTTCTGGATGCTGCCGCGGCTGATTTTTAAGAATTTATCAAAAGCCTTCTCATAATGATCAACGGTACTGCGTAGATGAGTTTTGGCTTGCAAAAGCTGCAAATAAAAGTAGCGACCAATGATGCCGCTGGCAAAACTGATTACCATACTCCAAAAGCTAATGGCGACAAGTCCTCGGACTTTAAAATTGCAGTGAAAGAGGATGAGAGTTGGGCCGAGTAAACCAAAGAAAATGTGCCAATCGAGATAGGTTTGTAATTTTCCATATTTAGCTAATGAAGGCCAGCGCTTGCGCATAACATAAATATTTGTCAAACACATTAATCCAAAACCAAGCCAGCCCAGAACATAGCTCAGCATGTGTCCGGCATCGGGTTTTAGAGTTTTGCACCATTGGAGCTTGCCACAGAAGGTTGATTGTAAAATCATGGGACCTTTGATCAGTTGATTTAACTGAGCATACTCCCAAAAAAGTAAAGCTGTGAGCAAGAGCCAAACATAGACAAGTAGTTTAAGCAGCATGTTCTTCAACGCTATGAAGTTAATAGGATTATTTCAGTCTAGCACAGGAGTCTTGAAAAGGAGAAGCTTCGCAACGAAAGGGTCTATCCGGAGCGATTAGTGCATATGGGGTTGGCTTTGCTTCGTCGAAGTAAGCATTGGCTATCCTTAAGCCTGTGAAATCTTTGTGGCGCTCGGTATGAGAGCTGGTATGTTTGTGGATATCATTCCATAAATTTTAGTGGAATTAGGATGATAAACGATTTTACTCAAAGAATTATAACACTGCCGAGCAGTATTATAATGGGGTTGGAGCAGCCTCAAACAGGTCAACGACTAAGATCCCGGGGGTAGGAGGTTTTAATGGGTGCAAAAACGATAGCTGAAAATCATATCGTAATAAGAGTGATGCACTTTGATCACTATTACTCCTTGTTTCTTGAAGATGCGACGATCTTATCCATACCTTATCGTTACGATCAGAAGCCGCGCATGGGTGAGAGTTTATCGGTGACGCGTCACCAAAAATACGGCTACATTATGAATATCAAGTTTGCCGACCGGGAAATTCATTTTTGCTAATGAACGATTATGGTGATGCCCAATGCTGTAATAGGGCATCACAAACCATCTCTGCCATGCTCGTCATTTTCTTCGGACTCAAATCAAAGCAAGGTAAATGAAAAAGATCATCTTCCTGTTCTGCCAGCAGATGTTTGGGAATGTCGATGGCGATGCCACGAGCGTTATTCATATGTTGATGCATCAAAAATTCATCAGCAGCAAAGTATGGATGATTTTCTGCAAAAGGGTACGAGCGTCGCTGCATTTGATGGATAAAGGTTGTCCTGAGTCTATCATCGGCGATGATATCGCCATTACGCGCAGCGCTGATTAAATCGATTTTTCGCGGCCCCGGTGCCATTTGTTTAGCGCGAACAAATTGTTGCACATAGTCGTCCATGGCTTCCCAACTGACAGGAATCGTCTGCGCTTTACCCTGATCATTGTGCGGGCAATAGCTGGCCATGGTATGGATGTCGATGAGCAAATGAGGACGTTGCTGCAACTCTCGATAGAAATTTCCAATGCGGACAAGGCTGTCGCGATGGATTTCAAGAAATGACTGCCGATAGGTGGCAAATAATTCTTGGGGTAGACAGGGGCGCAGGCAATGCTCCAAAATGCGTCCACCGTCGATCAAACCGCGTGGATAATCAAACTCGATCACGCGACAACCAAGCTTTTGCGTCTCTTTATTGAGCATCTCGGCTATAAGGTGGGCGAGCTCAGTTGCTCCATAGTCCTGCTCAATCCTTAGGTAATCTTCCCATAATTCCGATCGCTCAAAAATAACACGCTCCCTGCGCAAAGATGAAAATTCCTGAAAGAATTTTCGACCATGAGAGCCATGAGGAGAAACGAGCACGATGAGGTAGGGGCGTTCAAAAGCATAGTCCGTTATTTTGAGCCAGTGAGTCATTTTGTATAGTCCTTCCTTATGCCAAGGCCGGCCGGTCTTTACCAGCATCGATGTTATTTCACCACCTTCACCATGAACGCTGGAAGAGGCCCAGAAAGCCTGCTAGAGTTTGGGCCGTAGGGACTCGATCAATGGATAAAGGAGTTAGATGTGGAAACACTCGATCGTTGTCGGCAGCAGGTATTTCGTCATCTATGGCAGCATTATTATCAATTAGTACCATTTGCTCCCAAAATTGAAAAGGGCTTGCAGGAACGCGGAGATCTTTGGGCCCAAGATCATGTCGCCTTTCGCACTTTGCCTGGGCAATACTGCGGTGCGAGCATCTTGCAAGGACTTTTTGAGATTCTTGGCTACCAGCGTCAAGATGATTATCATTTTGAGGAAAAGCGACTGAATGCTTTTTGGATGGCGCCACCGGATACCAAAGGCGAAATTCAGAATGCGTCGGCGAAGATATTTATTTCTGAATTGATCCCCGATCAGTTTTCACCAGCCTTTCGGGAAACCTTGCAACGCTATACAAATCAGGTGCTGGCTTCACCTTTGGAAATTGCAAAGGAATTGGCTGAAAAAGTCAAACAAGGCGATAACGATGCTGCTGATAAACTGGTCGCTCTTATCAGTCGCTTTCTAACTTCAGCTCCACCTTGGCCTCGTCCCAGTTTTACTGACTTTAGCTGTCTGCAAAATGAGTCTGAATATGCCTCATGGACTCTACTCTATGGCAATCAGATCAATCATTTTACCGTCAGTGTTCATCTGATGAAAAGTTTCGCTTCCATTGCCGATCTAGGAAAATATATCGAGCAAGAGCTGAAAATACCGATGAATCATTCCGGTGGCTTGGTGAAGGGTAACTCTGAACTTCGTTTGGAGCAGATTGCGACGATGGCCGTTAAAGTGCCATTCTTATTTCAAGATCAGATCGTTGAGCAAAGTTATGGTTTTGTTGAATTTGCCCTGCGATATCCTTTAGAGGGAAGGGCGGCCGATGATCAATGGCAGTCCTATTATCAGGGCTTTGTGACAAGTAATGCTGATAAAATTTTCGAATCAACCTTTCGGTAATAATTCGAGCCTCCATCTTGCGGAGGCTCGCTCCTTTATCTTCCACAGATTCAAATAGTCAATTGAAGTGATAAAATGAGCCGTAGGCGTAAAAATCAGAGGCGAAAATCGGCTTCATTGAGCTCGGTAAATTACTGAATAAATGTAAAAAAAAATATCTATTCGGAGATTTCTCAATCCTTTTCACCTGCCAGCCGATCAGGACATACAAGCATTATTAGGGGCAAAAGGATGAGAGAGTATCATGTAATACTCGGACTGCTGCTATGCAGTCTGATGGGGTGCAGTGCGTCTATATTTGAGGACGAACGAAGTAAGCAAGAAATCAAATCTCCAAAATCGGCGGCTGATGCATCCGATGCGACGAAAGAAGATGCTGATCAGCAGGACTTTTCCGCAAATGAGCCGGTACCTATAGGTGGTGGCTTCTTAATTTGCGCTCATCGCGACAACCTCGGAAAGTCGATCGGTTGCCGAATCGAAGATCAAGAATATCGTAAAATGGAATTACAAAATCTGCGAAATGATGATTTGATTGCGCTATCCAGCGATCGACAAGCTATTAAAATCTCTTTTCAAGTGACTGAGTCGGATAGCTTTTGGCATTGGTTGACGACTGAAGACATCTCAGAACTTGATATTGCAAGCATTCGATTGAGTGACCGCTTCTTAGCCGAAGGAGGTGACTCTGCTAAAGAAAGCGATGTCCTGGACTTGCATCCTAATGATATTTTGATTCCAGATCCAGTGTTATCAGATGAAGTCGCCGCAGTGAGGTTGCAAGTTGTAGGCCCACCTCCGGCTGAAGAAGTGATCGAATTCATTAGTGATACCCAAGTGAAAGCAGGTGAATACTTCTGGTATTATGGCCGGCCTAATCAAAGTTGCTCTGAAGTCTGTGAAAATCGAGGTGGGAACTTAGAAACCGTGACAGCGGCTTGGACAAGTAGTATGCGATTTTGTGGCAGTTTGCATCGCAAGATGCTGCCTGATCTGCCTATCGACGGCCTTGGGATCTTATTTGATCAGATAGGTTTAGGCTGCTTCACCAATATATTAACGGGCTCGACCATTTATCAGGAAGTTAACTTGCCGCCTGCGATGGCGAATGCCAAAGGTTTTGGAGTCAGGCGATTTTGTGCCTGCCGGGAATAGGCGGCCAGGATTGCTTGGCTTTAAGTTCCTGAAAACATGATTTCATTAAATTCTATTCAAGTAAATACCAAAAACTGCCGATAGAGAACCTGAGGGTATTTCGTGGATCTGCGGATCAATGAGGGGCAAATGAAAATATATCTGGCTTTCCTGAGCCTCAGCCTACTATCGGCTTGTGGCGATTCCAATTTCCGTTCTAACAATGCGAATTCTGAACTCGAACCCAGCCCGCTTGGTGAAGCTAACCTTGAGGAAGGTGATGACGTGCGCAAGGTGCAGTCAGAGCTAGATACAAGTCTAGAGTTTCGCATCTGTGCGCCGGAGAAAGTTGAAACAGTTACCCATCGCGTGTTTTTTCCTGAGCGCAATGAGTGTTCCTTCGGTGTAGGAGATAATCTTACCCAACTTGCTGGCCATATGCAGGCCATGGCTCGGGAAAATGTCGTGATTCCGGTCGAAGAGAATATCATCCTATGTGATCTGGCGTTGGAATCAACCGCCCAGGATTTGCATTATGATGACTATATGTTTTTTACCTTAAATGAAACCGTTCTGATTGCGAGTGAAATTGGTTGGGCAGACTTCTTTCCTAACGGTAGCAATAATTTAAAAGCTTGGGATTGGAATCTTGTGAAAGGCCAACCCCACGTAGGCGTAGAAACCAGCGATCGCTATGGCGTGCAATACTGTTTAGGCGATGAGGCTTGTTTAGTGCCAAAGCATGACGAACCGGGACCGTTTCGTTATCAGACAAATGTTGCTACTGTGCAGCAGGGTCTATTTCAAAGCTTAGAGAAAGCAAAGGAATGGACTTTTAGCCTTATTACAACAGGTGATGATGATGCGGGTGATTGTTATCATACGAATTATGACCTGACATTGACGATCAAATATATGTCGCTGTAATTAGGGCTCATCCGGAAATACCTTATTCTGCGTTTTATCGGCGAAAATAAATCCTCATGTATCTGCATACACTGCGGTTAATTTTCGCCTCGCGCCTTGTCTAAGGCGTTTCCGGATGTGGCAGCTAGCTGACTTCTACTGCTGTGTGGACGTGATTGTAGCGAAAATCAAATTGTCCTTCGGCGGAAAAGCCTTTTGGGTAGCTGCGATCAATGGCTTTCAACAATTCATAAGTAAATGAATCGCGTCCGGATTCGTTCGGTGCGATCAAAAAATCCTGAAATCCGGATTGAGTGCCGGCAATCGGTGAAAATGCCTTCATCAGGCTTTGTTTGGCGGAAAACAAGAGGCTGATAAATTCCTGTCGGTTCATGATGTTCTTGTAGTTCCACTCATAAAAAGCCATTTCCCGTTTTGTCAGCACCACTGGCCAAAGGCGTTTGAGGGCTTCCTGCGTGAAAATTCGCTCTGAATCAATACCCAGTAGCTGCGTCCGATCCTGAAAACTTACAGCAGCAGACACAAAGGAGCCGGTTTGGGTTGAGGAGCTGATTATATTCTTCGGGCAGCTAAAAGTAGTCTTCTTATCGGCCAACGAATGGCCACAAAATGCTGCTTTGATGGCCTCTTTCATACAGTGACGACCGGCAAGAAATTGAATTTTTCGTCTGGCTGATGTATGCGTGAGGCTTTTGGGAATCGTATCTTGTTCGGTTTTTAGTGGTGATTGTGCCTCTTGCTCATGCCAATTAAGTTGTGCCGATACTTGAAACGTTTGCGGACCGACGATTTTTGGGCTGCTAATAGTTTGAAATAACATATATTTTTAATCTTCATGAGATGAGGTCGTTCGATAAACGGCATAAAATGCTAGTTTAGGGCTCATCCGGAAATACCATACACTGTGTTTTTTTCGCCTCGCGCCTTGTCTAAGGCATTCCCAGATGAGCCCTAATTTAGAACTTATTTTTTTCTAACAGATCAACGCAATTATGCAAGGTTGGTTTTTAAGTCTTTGCATATCATCAGGATTTTCATTGCATCGAAATAGTCTTGCAAAGCCCATGGCGCAGTTTTAGCGGCATGGGCTTCATTATTCAAAGTGCTTATAATTTCTATTAAAAATATCTTTAAACTTTGTGTTCAACGTGAAAATCACGAATTAATTTTGCAAATTCTTTTGGGTTTTCCATTTGTGGCGCATGACCGACTTGGGGCATGATTGTCAAGCGGCTGCGAGGCAGCAATCGTTGCGCGATGTCGCCAAAGCTAGCAGGAAATAAGCTGTCTTCTGCTCCCCAGACAACATGTGTGGGCATGGCCAGTTCTGGTAAACGGTGGTTGAGCAGTAGCCGCTTGAATTGCGGATCATCAATGGAACTAACTCCCTCGAAGGTTTGCTCGATCAGTTGACCATACCAGTCGTAATTTTCGATAAAGTTATAAAAATAGTAGTCTTTGACAAACGGCGGCAACATGAGCGAGCGGTGAAAGACGCGTTTCAAAAAAGCATCGAATTCCCGTGTTGTTTTGATTTGGAACAAATTTCGCCCGACGACCAAGTCATCATATAAGGAAGGATGCTCCGGGCTCATGATTGCTGCTGGGCTGACAAGCGTCAAAGTTTGAACTTGCTCCGGCATATGCAGGGCTAAGTACGCCGCAGCAGAACCACCCAGCGAGTTGCCAACCAAATGAAAGCGCTGAAGACCAGTCTTATTGACCCATTCTACTAGCCATCGGGTCAAACTTTCGATATTGTAGTTTAAGTCAGGATTTTTAAAACTTTTGCCGAAACCTGGTAAATCGGGGGCGATCAAATGATAATCGCGGACCATGTGTTGCGCAAAATCGTAAACAGAGTCTTTTGAGTCAGCAAATCCATGTAGGAAAACGATTGTTTCCTTTTGTGCCCGGCGATTTGTCTCCCAGTAACACATCGCACCATCGCTAATCGGCAGATATTTTTCTTGAGCGCCGATCATACGACGTCGTAGAGTCACAAACTTTTGAAAGATTTCTTCGCCTGTGCGCACCCGTTGCTTTTGCGGAATTTTTTCATAAAATTCCACCCAACGGTGCAACAACAGTTCTTTTGGCTTATCTGGGAGGCGGCGCAACCACAGGTCTGCGCGGCTAGGTAGTGTTGGAAACGATGAGATCGGGATTCGAGTTGAAACGGCATAGAAACGATCGCTCAACAGTTCGGGAATTTTTTTACTAAACTGTGCAGCAATTTGCATTTGAATGGCGTCAAGCTTTGCTAGCATGCATTCCTCTTAGCTAATCTCGTCCGTTAAGAATTCATTCACCATGGCATCTCACAAAACGATTTGCAAGATTTTCATCGCAAGAACAACGTCTCCTTGTATGTCCGGTAAAAACAGCGACGAAATGGTCAAGTTTTTTACCCTTTTTATTATAACCAAAATGGACATGCCGTGCTCGGTTAAAAACTGTCTCTGTTAAAAAACAGTTTTTAAGCTTGTGCTGGAAAAAAGCGCAGAATCAGGCAAAGCATGTCTTTTTCGACAGAAATCAGATCGAATGGGCGTTACATTTATGTTACAAGCGCTTTGCTCTGATTGGAAAATAGTGAGAGCGTGGAATGAAGGAACGAGGAGGGTGGCAGGGTATGTCACTCAAAGCAGTTTTGAAGGAGGTAAATGTATAATGAGTCGAAAGTACGGTTTGCTTTGGTCCCTGTGTATCCTGACATGGACAACAGTCAGCTTGGGCCAACAAAGAATGACGGTACATGCAGGAATCGATCGGGGAGGTCCGGCAATTGGTTTTGACTATTCCGTTCCTGATACGACTACCGAAAGTTTTGGTATCTATGGCCGACTGCATTCCAAAGACCGCGATGCCGGGGCGCCAGGTTTGTTTGCATTAGGAGCTTTTTTTCGCAGCCATTTTCAGCAAGGCCCCTATGAATTTTATTTGGCACCTGGTTTTGGATTTATTAACTACGATCTATTTGAAACGGAAGTTTTACTAGGCCCAAGTCTGGCCTATGGTATGACAGCCGAATTGGATGCGAAGCTTGGCATCGGCATCGAAAACCATAAACTTTATAGTTGGTTTGGCGATCAAAAAGGAACGATTTCCGATACCTTTTTAGTCCACGTGCAATTTCGCTTGTAATTCGTCAGCATAAAGTGAACAGAAGCCCGCAGATGCGGGCCTCTTACGGTCAGGGTGCCAGCCAGTTTACCAGATACTGTACCATCACCACAAAAACAGCAGTTGGGGCGATGATTCGCATCGTCCAGAGTAGGCCTTTGCTGAATATGCTAGGCCCACCCAGCATCCGCTCAAGCGGTTTTTCACCAATGACCCAACCAAAGTAGATCGCAGTTAACATACCACCTAAAGGCATCAAGAAGCTCGATGTCGCTTTATCAAAAAGTTCAAAGAAGTCAAACGTTCCTTGGAAGACATTGAAGGACAAACCACAAAGAATTCCCATGAGCCAAATAATAAATCCAAATACCAGGGTTGCCTTACGCCGACTCATATGACCATTTTCCTCGAAGTAGGCGACGACCACTTGTAGAAGGGAAATTGCCGAGGTCATCGCGGCAAAAGCGACGAGGGCAAAGAAGGTTGCAAGTAGAATCGCCGAACCGGCCATTTCGTTAAAAAGTGTTGGCATGGTAGAAAACATCAGTCCCGGACCTGCGCCTGGTTCTTTGCCAAAGGTGAAAGTAATAGAAAACATGACAAGCCCGGCAATTAACGCAATGACCGTATCTAATACGGTAATTGTTAATGCTGTTTTGATCACGCTTTCTTTTTCCGACAAGTAACTGCCATAGGTGATCATAGCACCCATGCCGAGGCTTAAGGTGAAAAACGAATGACCGACAGCCTCTAGTAAACCGGCTGCACTCAGCTCAGAAAAATCCGGGCTGAAGAGAAAGCTGAAAGCTTCGCCAAAACCTTCCAGGCTAAAAGAGAATATCAGTAAGGCACCCAACAAAAGAAAAAATAGAGGCATGAGAATTTTCGACCACTTTTCGATACCACTACTGATGCCGCCAATAACAATGCCAACTGTCAGCAGCATAAAAATGCTGTGCCAAAAAATGATTTTCCCTGGTTGGCTCAATAATTCGTCGAGACTGCCGGCGATTTGCTCGCTCGTTAAACCTTGAAAGCCCCCGGTCAATGCCTGCCATTCATACGAAAGAATCCAACCACCGACAACGCTGTAAAAGGATAAGATTAAAAATGCGCTGAGGAGACCAAAGACACCTACAGTGCGATATGGGCTCTTCTTTTTATGTAAGATTTCAAACGCTCTGACGGCATTTGTTTGCGCTTGTTGACCGATATAGACTTCGGCAATAAATATTGGAAAGCCAACGATGGCGATGGTCAAAAGATAAACTAGAACAAAAGCCCCGCCACCATTTTCACCGGTGATATAAGGGAATTTCCAAATATTTCCGAGTCCAATCGCCGAACCTGATGCCGCCAAAATAAATGCAAGTCGACCACTCCAGTGGGATCTCACGTGCCTCTCTCCTTTCTGAACTGAGAAGCGGCACGGCTTGGTCCGAGCCACTTCGATCGATGAGCTGCTTCCTTAAAGTGGTGGCCAGTGTAACCAAAACCGATGGTTCCGAGAAGAGTAATTATGAAACTGTGCTGGCTATTTTTGCCGCCGCGAGCGCATAAGCAGGTCTTGCTGTCGCTGTGTGAGTCTAGCTCTCTGGCGCTGTCGCCAGTTTTGTAGTGACTGAGAGACCACAAGGCATAAGCGTGAGACTGATCCATCCCGCCCCGGTAATACCGCATCCATAGCGACGACGATGAGAGCTGTTTGGAAACCATCTTGCAAAGCTTTTCGAACACGACTAGATTGACTCAACTTCATACTGATCCCTACATACTTAAGGTTTTCGGTGCGTCAGTATGTTTATCTTTATGCGGATTTGTGGAGGAGTCAAATGAAATACTTGCTTGGGGTCGCCGGCTTAGTTCTAGTCTTAGGCGGCGTCTACTTTGTTGTGAACTCAAAGGATGACGTGAGACAAGCACCTCTGGAAGAACAACTTGTGACAGAAGAAGACTTTACTTGGTTGGAGGAGGTTGAAGGCGAAGAAGCCATAGCATGGGTGCAAAAACAAAACGAAAAAACTCTGGATGAGTTGCGCGCCCATCCACTCTTTGCCGAATTGCAAAGTGCCGCCTTAGAGATCGTTAATGATCGCGAACGTTTGCCCTCAGTAAGTATCCGTGGCGACGATGTTTATAATCTTTGGCAGGATGAAAATGCAGTGCGCGGGATTTGGCGGCGCATGAGTTGGCAAAATTTTCTTTCCGGCAGTGAAGACTGGGAAACCGTGATCGATGTCGATGCCTTGGCTAAAGCCGAAGGTAAAAGCTGGGTATGGAAGGGTTCTCAATGTTTGCGCCCAGACTATGAAAAATGCCTGATCTACTTGTCTGATGGCGGTAAAGATGCCAGTTTTGTCCGCGAGTTTAATAGCAAAACTAAAGAGTTTGTGAATGATGGTTTTATTGTGCCGGAAGCAAAAACGAACGTGACCTGGCTGGATGAAAATAGTCTTCTTGTCACCACAGCCTTATTCCCTGAGTTTACGAATCAGTCGGGCTATGGCTATAAGGTCCAGCTTTGGCAGCGTGGGCAGGAATTAAAAGATGCACCGGTCGTCTTCTCAGCTGACTTTGAAGATGTTTTTATTCGACCGATGGTCATTGAAGATGGTGATCAACGGCATGTGATGGTCAGTCGTTCTCGTAGCTTTTTCACCCAGGAGCTCTTCTATCGGGATGGTGAGGAATTTAAGCCTCTTGGCTTACCAGAAGATATCAATTTTGAAGCCTTGCTCAATGGTTACCTAGTTTTCAGTCTACGTAAAGACGGATTGGGCCATGAACGCGGCGATGTTTTGGCTATTTCTCTGGATGAGCTCTTGTCTGCTAAGGAAGCCCAACCACAGTTGATCTTTCGCCCCAACGGCAACCAGGCTGTGGCTGGTTTAAGCCGCAGCGGCGATCATTTGCTTCTATTCTATTTGGAAGATGTTCGGGGCAAAGTTGCTAAAATTCAACCACCGCAGCAGGAGCAGAAATCAGAGCGATGGTCGAAAACATTGGTCGATGTCGCCGATCAAGGCTCGATTCGGCTTATGACAGCAGATCAGGATAGTGATCGTGTACTGCTGACTTATGAAGATTTTTTAACACCACCGTCAATTCTTTTGCTGGAACCATCCAACCAAACTCGGGTCTTGCGTTCTCAGCCTAGCCGCTTTGTAGCAGATGGACTGAAAATCGAGCAACACTTTGCAAGCAGCGCAGATGGCACAAAGGTTCCCTATTTTTTGGTCTTTCATCCGGAAAAGGTGAAGCAAGGACCAGCGCCGACTCTACTTTATGGATATGGTGGCTTTGAGATCTCTTTGACTCCTAGTTATTCATCGGTCCGTGGTCGTCTATGGCTGGAAAAAGGCGGAGTTTACGCCATCGCTAATATTCGCGGAGGTGGGGAATACGGGCCTGCCTGGCACCAGGCGGCATTGCAAAAAAATCGTCAGAAGGCTTATGATGACTTTATCGCAGTGGCTGAGAATCTGATCGAGACTAAGGTCACCAATCCGCAAAAATTGGCCATCCAAGGGGGTAGTAACGGTGGACTCTTGGTTGGAGCTGTGTTTACCCAGCGGCCTGAACTCTTCGCCGGTGTCATCTGTCAGGTGCCATTACTGGATATGTTGCGCTACCATAAGCTGCTGGCCGGTGCGAGTTGGGTCGGTGAGTACGGTGACCCTGAAGACCCTGTGATGGCAGAAGTCTTGCGCAATTATTCACCATTTCATAATCTTGAAGCGGAACGAACTTATCCCGAAGTATTTTTCATCACCTCGACGAAAGATGATCGCGTTCATCCTGGACATGCACGAAAAATGGCCGCGAAAATGCTTCAGCTTGGTCATGAAATTTATTACTTCGAGAATATCGAAGGAGGACATAGTGCCAGTGCTGACTTGCAGCAACGAGCGGAGCGATATGCTTTGGAATATACTTATCTCTGGCAAAAATTAGATCCACCCATGAGTCATTAATCTAGTTTGGATGGCCCCCGCACTTATCATGCAAGCTGCGGGGAGCTGTTCGTCATCCCCCCTGATTTTGAGCCCTCCCAGGTTTCGATATTTTCCCCTTAAGGTAAACGTTTTCGCAAATTAGTGACTTGGATGCTGGTTAATATCGATAGCATCCGGTAAAATGATTTCCATCAGCACTATAAGGATGGATCGATCATGCTAACGTCAAAGCTTAGCTATTTATTACTGCCTTTCTGCATCTTTTTTCTGCTGTCTCCTCCCCTGACTGCTGTGCCGGAAGAAGAGCTAGTTGCTCGGTTTCCAGAAATTCGCGAGTTTTTTGCAAGCGGTGTCGATGGTTTTTTCCCAAGCAACCAAGATATGAAGGTCCATTATCGTTATTTCGTTCATCCTCAGGAAAAAATGAAAATTGTCGTTCTACCTGGGCGCACCGAGTCAATATTTAAATATGAAGAGCTTGCTTTTGACTTCTATCAGCGCGGGTATTCGGTCTATCTCATCGACTGGCCCGGTCAAGGTTTTTCCGGTCGTTATATCAAAGATCCCCACCGTGGGCATGTGACAGATTATGTAGAATATCGCCGCGCATTGGAGCTCTATATCAACCTTATATTGGAAACACATGCTAACACAGCAGGGCCTGAACAGGAGCGACCGAACTTGGTAGCAATGGCTCATTCGATGGGAGCCAACATCCTTTCACTCTATTTGATCGATTACCCCAAGCAATTTCACCGGGCGATTCTTTCTTCGCCGATGCTAGACATTCCAACTCCGATACCTCCAAGATTGGCTTGGTTTATCCTTCGCATCATTGAAGCCCTTGGCTTTGAAGAGGCCTATCTTTTCGGTCACAGACCCTTCCAAAAAGATGAGGAAAATCGGGTAACAAGCAGCAAAATTAGACGGGAAAGAGAATTAAATTGGCGAATTGCCAATCCACAAGCCACCATTGGCGGAGTGACGATGTCTTGGGCTAGGGCCAGTCTGGAAGCGACCTGGCAAATGCGTCGAGATGCCGAGCGGCTCACGACACCAACTCTTATGCTGCAGGCACATCAAGATGAAATAGTTAATGTGGCTGGTCAAGACTATGTGTGTGAGCACGCTCCAAACTGCCGCAAGTTGGAGTTTTCTGATGCCCGCCACGAAATTTTACAAGAAACGGATCGGATTCGTGATCGGGCGATGAAAGCAATTTTTGAATTCCTGGAAAATGACTGATATTCACTTCCTAGTTAATGTTTTTCTAAGGTTTTAGTTGCGGCTTTTGCCGTGTTTCGGGCTTTAAGTTTTGCGACGGGGGGCTTGCCTCGTCAGGCGATGTTTCGCTAGGCTCTATCGTGATGCGGACACTACCATCAAAATCCAACACACCATTCATCGCCAGCTCCTTCCTTGATAAAAAAAAGAAAAGATATCAGAAGATGAATTTAGTATCGGTAAAATAATCACCGGCGACGATGGCAAAAGTCGTTAAGTGTTCTGGTTGTTCTGTGCTCAAAGGCAGACAATTGGTAAAGATCAGTCAAGTTAATAGGATTATGTCGGTAAAATCACTGAATTCCGCCAGGGCTGATGGTTAAGTACTTCATTTGGACCTGGAGCAGCAGGTCGGAGTGGGAGCAATCATTGTTGCCGTTATCGCCGGTAACAACGATACGGGCATCGGCTTCTTGCTGCCCAACAAGCTCATAGGCGATGTCAGCAAAGGCTTGATTTTCCAAAGTGACGCGCACAAAAGGATTGTCATTAGCGCGATTGAAGATGCAGAAAAATGAATCGCGATGACAATAGGTGATCGAGTTTGTTGTGTTGAAAGCTTGGCCGCGAACATCGGGAAAGCTCCAGCGTATGATGCGCTCTTCCTCTTTGCGTAAGGTATTGGTGATAGCCTGATTGCTACCAAATATAATCATGCGATTTAAGGTGAAAAACAAGTCATCGCTGGCAACGACGGGGCTGTTCTCACGACTTTCGACTTTAAGTTCACATAGCAAAGAATTGACCGGTAGGCGTAAACGCGCGTGGCTGGTTTCGACGGCCTGTAGCTGACCTTGGGTAGCATCACCATTACCGGCCTGACCAAAGCGGCATCCAGATTTGGCGCGATAAGCGATAACTGTCTGAAAATATTCGAGAGAATCAGCTTTTTCTGTGCAAATCGTAGCAACTTCAGCTGGGCTTTCGATACCCTCACGGCTCAATATGCTGGATAAAGTTGTGCTATCTTGTTGGCTTAAAAAAGCCCCACCATTGCCATCTCCGTCTGCACCCGAATCTGAACGGCATGACGTCATAGCAAGTATTGCCAAAAAATATACGATACGCATTGGCACCGCCCCCATGTGCTAGGTTTTTCACCCATGCTGGCTTCATGCGTTTTTTGCTTCAGTCTGACGATGCAAATCGCTTGCCATGTGTAAATATATGTAAAAATAAATAAAAATAATCCGGCTGTCGTCATCATCGTCGATAAGTAGCCCAGATCGTCAAATGCTTTGACGTAGTTCTACTGGATCTGTCTGCTGCAATGAATTTACGGCAAGTTTTAAATAGATGTCGGCGCAGGTACCGGAGCCGACACCTTTTTTGTTTCCCACTTGCGATCTTAATTCAATCCTGCCTTCGAGCTTTTCAACAAATGATTTGACCAGTGGCATGCCAAAGCCCGTTCCCATTTCTTGCTCCGTACCAAGGCGCGAGGTGTTAGCTTGAGAGTCGAAGATTTTTTCCAAAATATCTTGCGGTATCCCGATTCCATTGTCCTCAACGCGTATCCGTACTTCGTTTATGATGACCAGAGTGCTGACATGGATTCTGCCGCCCTGTGGCGTAAATTTGATGGCATTGGATAGTAGATTGCTGAGTACCTGATGAGTGAGTGAGACCGAGTCCGCTAATACCATAAGGTCTGGGTACTGGCTTTCTGTTGTAAAAATGAGTTCAATATTTTTTGCTTCGGCCTTTGGTTGAAACAAAAATTTGACCTCATCAAACAGGTTTTGAATGCGAACAGGTACGATTTGCAGAGAAATCTTGCCTGATTGAACAGACTCGAACTGGCTAACCTGAGTAATAATATTATTGATGGCGCGTGACGCCCGATCCACGCGCTCCCAAAGATGCTCGGTAGCTTGTCCTCGTTTCTTTTTTCTTATGACAGCCCAGTTGGTGCCCATGATGACACTTAATGGGTTGTTGATATCATGACAAACAACGCGCAGTAGTTTTTTTAAATACTCGCTTTCTTGTGCTTTTAATTCAGCCTGCTGTTTTTGTTGCTCCAATTGTTTTATCCGAATTGCGAGGGCAATGGACATTAATAGCATTTCCACCATGTTGCCATACATGGGAGCAAAAGCGACAAAGTAAATTTTTTCAATGTGGCCTTCATTTCCCAGAACCCAGACCCCGACCAAAAAGGCGAGGATGCCCCAGGCTGCTGCAAAGGTATATGCAGCGGGATCTCTCCTTCTTGTTGCAAAATAGCTGCCTGTGAAAACAAATAACAAACAGAGCATTGTCATAGGACTGACCAATGCTCGCAGTTGATGCCCCCAAGGGCTGGCAATTGCAAAGGCGATGACAGTATAAACACCGGTCATGAAAAGGAGGGTTTGATTTAAGAGCGGAGCGATGACCCGCAGTTTTAAGAAAAAACTGGTGTAGAGCATCGCTGTAATTGGAGGTAAACACATAAGATAACGGACATCATGAACCGATTGAAAAAAGAAGGGTAAATTGAGCAATTCAAAAAAGCCGCCCTGGGCCATCGAGTTGATGACCATGCTGCTGCCAAAAATACAATAAAAAAGAAAATCTTTGTAACGCAGCATGAGAAAGAGAATAAAATTATAAATAAGCAGACTAAACATCACACCAAAATAGACGGCAAAAGTATAGTTTGTAGCATCAACAAGCTGGCGAAACCGTAGTGGCGAATATATATAGATGGGTAATGTTAAATGTACAGGGCTTTGAAGTTTAACAAGAAGGCTGAGTTTTTCATCCTGTGGCAGATCAAAGGAGGCAAGCGGCAGACGAATCGCTTCAGGACGTTCGGTAAACGGTATATCTGCCCCTGTTGTTTGTTCTGCTAGTAGCTGCCCTTGTTGATTAAAAAGGAAAAGCTGGACGATACTTTGATCAGGACGCTGTGAGCCGAGATACCATTGCGTTTGTGAACTATGATTGATCAGATCAATGCGAACCCAAACACTGCTTTCACTGTAGCCCCAAGCTGAGCGTCCAAATTCCTGAGCATTGATCCAAGCATCCGGACCAAGATTGAGCAAATTTTCAGCATGATAGGAATGCCTGTCATCCTCCAAAAAATGACTATATCGAAAAAGGTTAAGTTCTTCGGTGGAGTTTTCAATCACAGCGGTGCTAGGCCATGCTTCTGCCTGGCTCGTGTAGGAAGCTAGAAAAAATGATAATATAAGGCAAATTGACAAAACCATTCCAATACCACCCCGGCATTCGATTCCTTATCGGCAACTCGCATGCTTTCATAAATAATGGTAATGGATAGGGTTTTCAAATGCGGCTTGAAAAAAAAGAGGTGAAAAAATCTTTTCCACTGCGAAAGAGAATCCGAGCGAGTTGACCGGATTCTCGCATAGGCGGTGTGATGGTGTCTGTGTTTATTCGGTATCCTCTGGGAATTCTTCCTCAACGCTTTCAACTTGTTTGGCAACCTGTTCTTTTTGAGGCTTATTTCCGTACTTCGTCTGTAACTTTACCTTTAGATCTCTTAACCCAGCTTTGCGCTGAAAGTGGCATTTCTTTAAGTCTGCCATATCTTTTGCGCTGACTGCACAGGCTTGGGCTTTTTGTAATTCAGCCATTTGTAATTCAAGCTTTTCTGTCATACGACTTTTCATCTGCTGAAAGCCATCATCTGCAAAAGCAAGACTAGGCATTGTCATCCAGAGCAACACCACAATGCGTCTCATAAGACTGGTCTCCTTAAAAAAGTCATTCTGACTTTTATTGTACCATCAGTCATGGGTGTGCAGGTGGACTTGCAAGCTTAGTTGAAATCATTTAATAACGAGCTATTAAAATTTCGGAAAAAAGGCGATCACACGGAAAACATGCAAGATACTTACAACCGATCGATCAAGTGCAATCGCTACTGAGTGTGGCCTTGCGATTCCGTTTGATGATATTTGGGATTAAGATCTATAGGATCGATTATATTAATGAATATTAGCCGTATCTGCAGCGCCTTGTTTTGCTTCGATCTGGCGTTTGAGATCGAGGGAAAGCATAGCAAGACGCTCTAAGCCTTCAGCAATATGTTCAATTGCAACGACTAAATCTTCATAATTTGTTTCTGACATGGTGGATCCTCCCTGGAAATCTTACGTTTTCATCAGAATTATTGTCAAAGTAGCTGGAAAAACTTTTATCGCCAATTGGTAGAATAGTGTATTTTGAAATTTTTGAAACTATTTGTTCAGAAATCGAGTGCATGCCAATACCCATAAGTAAAAAAAAGACATGGTTTAAGTCGATCTCAAAATTGGTCGCTCAGTTTAGCTTGCGCTTGCTCATAGCGGCTAAAGACTGATAACTCCCCAAATAGAGTCGATCATTGCTTCAATTTTTTACTTCTTCATTGTTGTGACACAGTATCTTCAATTATTTCTTATTCATGCAACCTCGTTCGACAAAAATAAGTCTAATGTTTTCCCGATGAATATGTCACTGGGAGTAACCACCATTTTTGACTGAGTTAAACGAAGATGGGATAGAATATCCCAGTCTTCCTACAACCCGAGTCACGACCTGCTCATGATGATCACTTTTTTGCATGCAGATCAGCTGTCATCTATTCTTCCTTATTGATTTTTTCCAGGTCTGTCATACAGTTAGCGCAATTGCGGGCCCAGTCAAGCAGAGGGAAGAATCTCCTTGCAGGATGAGTCAAAAAATCGTAGCTTAGCCCGTCGAAATGAGAGGATCAGGAGGAAGAAATGCTTAAATTTTTCGGCATGCCAATAGTCGTATTATCGCTGCTAGCTGCTTGTGGCAGTAAAGAAAACGAGGAAAAGATTTTTGTCAGCGATCCTCAACTGGAGCAGCAATTAATCGATGCCCAAGCAGAAATTGAACGCTTGGAAAAAGATTTGGCTGACAAAGATAAGACGGTTGAAGAATCGCAAAACAATTTAGCGTTGATGCAGTCTTCAGTGGATACCTTGACAGAAGAAGTCGAACGTCTTGAAGAAGAAGAAGAAACATTTCTGCGCCTGATGTTGAGTGCCGGCGATGCGAAGGAGTTGGAAAAGACCAAGGAGCTCCTAACGAATACGCAAAAATATCTTGAAAGCACCAGAGTCGCGTTGAAAGATGCAGAAACCAAACTCGGTGAGCTGGACGCCAATTACAAAGAAACCAAAAAACAATTAAAACTTGCTGAAGCACAACGCAGCGGCATGCAATCATTTGCCCAAGAGCAAATGTCGCTAATCTTGTCGACAACCCACGAATTGTTAGTCTTTATGGAAAGTCGCGGTGTTTCCTCCTACCAGGAAGCCAACGAGATCCTGATTACTGAGCTTGCAGACTTAAGCGCAGAGGACGGTTTGCTTGGCCAGTGGGAAATCCAGCTAAAAGAGAAAAAAATTGAGCAGAAAGAAGTTTTGCGGGCGCTTCAGGATCAACAGGCAGTCATTGCCACCCTTAATCGTGACCTGAAGCAATTGGTGGCTCGAGGTGCTGATTTTCTGGATGATGACTTGCTCGCTGCTTATCGGGAATACCATACTCAGACATTGCGAGTCGAAAAACTAGAAAAACAGCTTAAACTTTTTTCCAACCAGTTAAACTTGACCCTTGCACAGAAAGACCAACTTGAAGTGGCTCTATCTGAGCTGGATAGCCGTTATGCGTCTCTTGCTGCGCAGCTGGCAAAAGGCGAAAATCTCCCTGCGGAAGAAAGTCCAGAAACTTTGCAGGAGGAGCTGCTGATTATTGATGAAGAGCGACGAAAAGTAGAAGAGCAAGTTCAAGAAACTGAGCTGAAGGCTCAGGATCTTTTCAGTAAAGAATCTGCAGTGAAAGAGCTGCTTTTGGTTCATGAAAATCTTCTGATGGCAAAGGCCGAAGTTTTGGATGAACTGCAAGGTCTACGTGTTTCAACGGCATTGGCCTTACGTGCAGTGCTGCTTGCAGAGTATCAAAAATTGACGGCAGAATGGAAAGCGATCAATACTTCTTTGACCGAAGGAAAAGTAAAAGCAGTACAATTTGATCTTTTCTTGAAGATTCTCGATCTATTTAAGAAATCTGCTAAAGATGCAACTGAGGCGCCCGCTACTGAAGACGATCAAGCTGACGAGTCCTGAGAAAATCATTTTCTCTATTGCACCACGCGTAGCGCGGTGCATTCACCTCGAACGCTTTGTCCATCTGCTTGCCAATAGACGCGATACTCTCTCGCGTCTTCAATTCTTTGACTTTGAAACTTGGTAATAATGTCCAGTCTTGCTAGGGATGGAGAAGGACTTTGTTTGCCGACCAGCAAATACGATACATTTTTACTCGGCTGCACAAAAAAGGGTCCTGGGTTTTGTGTATTGAACTCAAAATTAGTTTCGACGATAGCCGCAGATTCTTCGCTTGCAAAGCTTAAAACAGCAAGGTAACAGTGCTGATATTCGGAAGTATGGCCGAGTAAGACAGCTGCGTAGCGGCTAAAATCGACATCAACGAAGCCATAGTTTGGATCAAATGGGCTGGGTTTATGGCCAGGCAATGCCCCGGGCTGAGCTGGAACAAAGACGTCATCATCATCTGTGAGCTCGGTGGGAATCTCTGTCGGCCGGTCGTTCGATTTTGATGAGCGACCACAGGCGAACAGCGGCAGGCACGCCAAGGATAAATAGAGAAAAGCTCGTGGAATTTTCATCTGCAGGCCTTTGCTGTCAATGTGAATCTAGGCAATCTTTAGCGCAGAATACCAGGGCCTGCAAGCTGATATGAAATCCGGCGAACTTAGTGACATCAAGCTAATCAAAGCTCCGTAGTCGTTTCTGTAGATGTCGCTGTAGCTCCTTGCTTCTTCTGCCAACTGCGGAACTGATTTAAGTCATTGCGAATCGTGTGAAAGATGTAAGCTAAGATCGCAGCATCATCGACCAGTCCCTTTACCGGGATAAAATCGGGAATAAGATCGAATGGGTTTAGAAAATAGAGCAGTCCGGCTGTGATCAAAATCAGTGATGACCAGGGAATCTGCCGATAGTCGCCCTTAACATAGTGGCGCACAAGAGAGATTCCGGCCATAAAGTCGAGCTTCAACTCATCAAAGCTAGGCATGTTCGCATTGAGAAACTTAGCCTTAGCAGCTTTTAAGAGCTGCATGGTGCGTGTGGGATCAGCTATAATTTGACGGGCTTTAGCTGTCCATGATTTAAGCATGTCGTTTGATTGCATTCTAATCCTCGCTGCAGATGAAGATGCCATCACCTTACTCCTCGTCAATGATTTTAAAGTTTTGCCTGCAAGATTGCTACTGGGCGGCAGGAACTCGTTGAATTCACTTTGAAAGCCGCAAAAGCCATGCTATCTTCCGGGGCATGAAGAGAGCGATATCAAAAATCATGTTGGTTGTTGTCATAGTTCTGATCTGTGGATTGGGGCTAGCCTTATCTTATTACCTGCCGTCGACCAAGCTCGTGGCTTTGGTTGGTACGGAAGTCAAACGTCGTGATTTGACCAAAAAGGGCCAGGAAGGTCGGAGCCGTGATGTACGCTATATCATCGCTCGTGACTTGAAAACGGAAGAAACTCTGATGTTCCGTAATGAGGACATGGGTTGGCCGCCGCACTTTAAGTTCGATTCGGGAAGTCTGACAGGGCATGTGATGAACCTCAAGGAGAATCGCCCTGACGCTACCGTACTCGTGACCTACTATGGTTGGCGTATACCGCTCTTAAGTGCCTATCCGAATATCACTGATGTTGAAGTGGTTGATCCTGACTACCGGCATATTCCATGGTTTAATCTTATCTTTCTAGCTGCCATGTTTATTTTGTTTGTGATGCTGTATTTGAAAGTGCAAGACTTTCTCGATAACAAAATTTTCAGAAGGCGGCGGCAAAGTCCCGTGGAAAATGAAAGCAATAAAAGAGTATAACTCGGGTCCATCCGGAAATGGCTTAGACAAGGCCAGGGCTCCCACCACTGGCCTTTTTGCTTATTGCTTGCAACTGCCTTGCAACTGCTGAATCCACTCGGCAATCAGTGCCAAGCCTTCTTCATGTACGATACCTTTATCAATTTCAGGCATCATGACGCCGGCCTCGACAGAAGCAAGGCGTTCCATCAGAATGGAATTTTGCGGCTCTCCAGGAACAATGTCAAAGAGGATGCCGCCCGAGCCTCGACCTGCTGCGATCGGTGGTTTACAGATGCCCAGGTTTGTGTTCATCGCTTGTTCGGCATGGAGAAACAATCCCGTTGAGTTTGCCTGGCCGCTCGGGCTGTGGCAATGGGCGCAGTTAGCATCGAGATAGGCCCGGGCTCGCGCCTCAATGCTGCCTTCTTCCTGCCAGCTCGCAAGGCGTGCCACATCGTCTAGATCTTCAGGTAAACCTGAGATTAAACCTAGCTCTTGCCAGTGTTCGAGTTGATTGATTTGTCTGCCATCCAGCCCCATATCATGATTGAGAAACTTGGCTTGAAGGCCGATAGGCGCCTGTTTTACATGACATGAACTGCAGCGCTGCAAATGGGGAATTTGATAGCTAAACGATCTTGGTTTGCCATCATGGTGGATAAAGTGAACTGGTACGGCCTCACCTCCATAAAGAATATTGGCTTCCGTCATGTCTTCGTTCCAGCGATAAACCAGGGCTCGCCATCCTTCGCTACGATGAATCAGTAAACGTGTTTCCACCAGCTTGGCGGTTTCTTCATCCTGTCGCAAATCAGCTTGAAAAGCAAAACTCTTGGTGAGCACGGTGCCCACAGGCAGTTTGAAATTGCCCTGACCTTGGAACTGCATTTTGCTGTCTGGGGGAAGAAAGAGGAAGCGGTCTTTGGTCGAATAGTCCGAAAAAAGCGGGCTGTTCAATTCATACTTCACTCCATTGCCATTTGGGTTTTCCCGCGGATTGAGCGGATCAGTAAAGAGCTTATAATCATCTAATTTTGGGCAGTCATAGTCTATTGCCTGCCAATTGACATCGGCTCCGCTACCCATGCTGCAGGCGGCTTGAGTCTTGTTATGATTATCGACGACCTGCTGGCTAGCTGGTTCTGGCCAAGGATCGAGTTTGACTTCTGGCAGTCGTGGCAGTTGACATGCAAATGCCTCAGCATTGCGCTCCAGTTTACCCGGAACTAGAGAAAATAAAGAACTCAAATGTAGATGAAAATTGCCAAATTTTTCCCGCTGGTTACCGTCCCAATCATTTTCAAAATGGCAGATCCGTCGTTCTCCCTCTAGCGCGGCATCGTGAAAGCCTTCTGTACCATCCGATTGGCCGATACCGTCATAAGCGATATGAGGCACGCGAAAGGGAAAGGCGTGTAAGCCGGTAATAAACCCTAGGGCGTTGCCATCTTTAATCGGAAATCGACCGGCGCGTCGCATTTTATTGTGATGAATATAGATTTTTTCTGGAATCGGATCGTATCGATCGTCAGTAATGGCACTTTCTGTCACATGATAGCTGACAATCGCGATGCTAGTGGTGTTATGGTCTTCGATACTATTTTCAAAAATCTCAACATCATCGTTAGCCATGATTAAAATACCCGTACCTTGCGGGATTAAAGCAACGCTGTTACCAGCCGGAGCGAAATTGCGGAGATTATTGCTGTGAATATGGTTGCGATAGACTCGGGTCTGGCGACCCCCAGCTTGGATTAGGTTTGGTAGATCAAAAACCAGGACGCCGCCGGTATTATTGGTGGCTTCATTTTCATAGACATCGGCTGCTTGCGAATTCTCGATTTCAATGCCAGCAACATTCCATTCCACCAGATTTCGGCGGACGACAATATTTTCTGACTGGCCGACATAGATACCAGCGTCAGAGGCACCAATAATATGGTTATCTTCGACTAACACATTGCGGCTGAGAACGGGATAGATGCCATAACCACCATTTTCAGGGTGGCGGCGTCTTGTCCATTCCACTTTGGTGCGGCGAATGATGATGCCATCGACGCCGATGGATTTGATACCATCACCAGGATGATTGCGTAGGGTGAGGTCTTCAATAATGGCATAATTAGCCGTGACCACAATGCCTTGCGGCCCACCGCTTTGCAGATCGTATTTTAAAATCGTTTGATCGATGCCCTGACCACGAAGAGTGACTTGTGGCGCGGCAATTGCGAGTTCCTGTTCCATGGTATATTCGCCGGCAGGTAAGACAATAGTATCCCCTGGCAGCGCCTGATCTAAAGCTGCTTGGGCCCGATATGCCAAGGCGGGGCCGACAGCGAGTTCAATGACTCGTGCTTCGAGCAGGCTTGGAATAGTTAGGATAAATAGAAGACAGAGGTGGCGCAAATAAAGCGCAACAGGCAAATCCTTCCGGTGCATGACGAGTTCCCCTCAAATTTACTGCTGATGTATTAATCAGGGAACTTTTATTACGGAACGTACGGATAAGCAATAGCCTTTTCCATGCGGCTGATTCCGGCAAACGCCTGCCGGATTTGTCCTAGAGACGATATTTATCCGAGTTGGCAGGGGTATTCTTCTTTATCTAATAGCCCCTTTACGAGCTGGATAAAGCGATCGAGGCGTGGCGGCTTACTGATGAAATGGACGGCATTCATTTGATAAAACCTTGGGTCAGGCTTGGAATGCCCACTTAAAATGATCACATGCGTATTGCAGTTTAAAGTTGCCGGCTTTTCCCGCAAGGCGTGGACAAAGGTTAAACCATCCACATAAGGCATTTCATAGTCGGAAATAATCAGATCAAAGTGAATTTTTGTCGCCAGAGCATAGGCTTCGAAGGCATCTGTCGCAAGGTCAATTCGGCAATCAAACGACGCTTCCAGGATTTCAGCGATTAATTCCCGTAGCATTGGGTCGTCTTCAACGATGAGAATGTGGCCCATGATTACACTCGTAGTTTAAAGAGCAGGTGAGCTTGCGCGTCATAATGTTGCAAAGCCTGGTGCAGCTCTCGAATTCAGGATAATGATGGTTTCACGTTAATTCTGAAGATCAGTCTAGTATTTGTAAAGCATGAACTTGTGAATTTATGATAAAGAAAACACACCCAGGTCATATTGAAAGTACATTTTAGTCGGTCCCTAACTCCCACAGTGAGGCAAGTTAGTGAGATTTAAGCTTAGTCTTGTGGGGTCGACTTTGTTAGATTGGAGCCAACACGGTAATCATCGAGGGAAGAGATAGCCGCATGGACGAGAAGATACAATCGGCATTGTGGATGGTGACCAAGGAACCGATCCTTAACGAATTCGTCTGCTATTTAACCGAGACAAAAGAATTACTACTGCAGTATCCGAACGAAACCCATACCCTGGAGTTCTCACGAGAGCAGATTCAGCAGGTAAAAAAAGCTTTTTCCACGATGATACGGAAGGGGGAGGCCAAGCTTCACCGATTGTGCGGTTTATTCGCAGAAAATTTACTTTGTAATCATTTTGATTTGAAGTCGATCGTCATTGGCCGCTTAAATAGCAACGGTGAAAGGTTTGAATTGAATCGATCGGTGAAAAAACAGGAGATCTATTCCCGTACTGACCTTGATCTGGGAACCTGGCAGCTATCCAGGCTACGTTTCCAATCTGCAGATGGCTGGGAGGAGCCAAGCCTTGTCGCCAATTTCGTCGAGTATCAACCGACGGTGCTGAATCCCTTACGGGTATTTAAAATGATCAGCAGGATTAAGGCTGAAGAAGAAATTTGGGCGAAAACAGTAGATGAAATTTTCCAGATAGACTTGTGGATTAAGCGCGATAAAAGCTTAGAAGAACTTAGTTTTTTTATTAAAGACGTCTTTGGTATCAAGCTAGTCGTCAATACTAACGAGGATGTCGAGCGCTTGCTGAGTCGCCTCCTTGAAGTGGAATGGACAAGCGAAGAGCTCGCCAAGCACCGCGTACCATTTTCGCCGGAAACGCAAAAACTACATTTGATTGAGTTGAAAAATCATTTAGGTTCCAAACATCAGAAGGCGAGTGGCTGGCAAGCGTTAAAGGCGGTTTTCAGCTGGTGGGATAAGACCTTTGAGGTGCAGATCCAAACGGTCGATATCTATTTTCGTGAACAAGAGTATCTTACGCGGGAAAGTCACGCTGGTTTTAAAGAACGTCGGGAAAAAATCCGGCAGGAGCTTGCGCAGAAAATTCCCTTGTTCGGATTTTATATGAACTTGCTACAATGGCTTTTTATTGCGCCAGAACGTGAACCGCCGCAGTTGGCGCAAGTCAAAGTGAAGATTAGCGACTAATGTCGTCTTAAGACGCTGGTTGGCTACCCTCGGGCCAAATCACCTGAACGATCACCCGCGGAAATTGCTCAACGGCGTCTTCGTTAAAGACTAAAATATTGCGGACTGCCAGCTCGCGATTGGATGGAATTTGAATCACATTACGACCCTTGCCACCCTTGGTAATCGAACTAAAGCGAATATTGCCGCTGGCACCTAGAACTTGTAGGTCAAATTCCAACAAGCCAATGGGAAAGCTGGTTTGATTGAGAACCTCAATGGTTAAAGGTCCGGCATTTTTCGGCATATGTAAGTTGATTTGCACCCTGTGCCCAGAGAAAGCCTTCGCCGCACTACGACTGGATACCAGGACAGGTGCTATACGCGGTCTTTCCTGATCCAAGTTTTCGGCTAGAGACTGCGCAGATGCTAAGCTAGCTGCGAAGCACAGAATGAATATGAGATAAAAACGATACCATAGGTTGTGATGGGCCATAGCGACCTCCAAGTTTTGCTACACTCCGCCGGTGTTATCGGTTGCTAGCAGCAAAAACTTGAGGAAAAACCGGCAGGCTCGATTTCGCCCATCTAATGATTTAATTTCATTAAGAAAAAAACTCTATCGCGACCGATCAAGCGGCGATAGAGTTTTGCATTTTATGTGACGGATCGACCGGTATAAGCATTTTTAGGCGTGGGACTCTGGAGCCGCTTGCTGTTGCCTGCGCGATTGTTCGTAGAGTTGGTCGAAGTTGATCTGGGCCAGAACAAGGGGAGGAAAGCTGCCTTTTAGGCAGAGGTTGTCAATTGTCTCCCGGACATAAGGGAAAAGGACGTTCAGACAGAAGGTTCCCATGACCCGTTGTAAGGCTTCGCCTTGCAAACCTTTAATGACAAAAAGTCCTGCTTGTTCGACTTCGATGATAAAGATAGGTTGCTCGGCATTTTTGGCTGTTGCTGTCAAAACCATCGAAACTTCGTAAAGATCACCTTCGATATTGCGGTTTTGACTGCGAATATCCAGGTTCACCTGAGGCTGTGACGGTGAGCGAAAGTGAGCCACAGGGTTTGGTGATTCAAAAGAGGCATCTTTCAGATAAATACGCTGAAGCGCGACCTGAACTGGCTGCTGATCCTGGGACATCAAATCCTCCTTAGTGACGGCCAGAAAACATTTGTGCTTTGCAGTGCTGACGCACATGTCTGGTCTACTGGCAATAATTAAATGCTTATTTATGGATTACCCGTTGTCGGTCGACGCTGCGGCCAAGGGTGCAGACGGGTAAGGTGGCGAATCTAAAACATCGGCAACTGTCAAGCCAGTAGTTTTTTGAAAAAAAACTCTTTCAAATGTTGAGATTGTGATGAAAAAATGCTTTGCCAACCACGAACTTTCGTTTAAGAGTTTGAACCCGACCGGAGCGGCATAAGAAAAACCCAGAGTGATTCCCTAATAAAGCCATAAGTGCATATCATTCTACTTTTCATTGAGGATTGGGCAAGTTACATGAGCAGCGACCATTCAGGTTTGAGGCGGATTTTTTTTCTCTTTAGTCTTTTCATTGTCACATTATTTACTTTCGGTGAAAATTCACCCGCTTTTGCAGCAGGGATGGAACCCTTACCGACCGATGCTGCCGCCTTACCATTTCCAGTGCCACTTGATTCCTATGACGATCAGCACCTTGATTTGGGGCAGCGCTTACAATATCGCGTCCAAGTAGAACCATTTAATCTGGTTGCGCTAATCATTTTTATTTGTGCCATCTTGCACACCTTCTTTGCGGGCAAAATCAATGCCTTGGCCCATAAGGTGCAGCATCGTTTCGAAGAAAAGCATGCGGCAGCCGGTATGGCTGAGTCGCCCCATGGAGAGGTTTCGATTCTTGGCAAGCTCCTGCATTTTCTTGGCGAGATAGAGGCTATATTTGGTATTTGGGTCATCGCTTTAGTGATCGCTATCATCTCATTTCATGACTGGCACACAGCCTTGCATTATGTGAATGATACCGTCAACTATACTGAGCCGATGTTTATCGTCGTAATCATGACGATCGCTGCCACACGACCGGTGTTGAACCTTGCGGAAAACCTTCTGAAGTTTTTTGCAGGGCTGGGCAAAGGGTCAGTTGCCGCCTGGTGGTTTACGATTCTGACTTTAGCGCCGATCTTTGGCTCGTTTATCACCGAACCAGCAGCCATGACGATTGCCGCCCTGCTGCTAAGCAAGCAGTTTTATCGCTTACAACCGAGCAATTCATTTAAATATGCCACTCTAGGACTGTTGTTTGTGAATGTTTCCGTAGGCGGTACTTTGACGAACTTCGCAGCACCGCCGGTGTTAATGGTCGCTGGCCCCTGGGATTGGTCGAGTTTCTTTATGCTGACGCAATTCGGTTGGAAGGCCTGTGTCGGTATATTTTTGTCCAGCTTCATTTACTTCCTCGTCTTTCGTCGGGAATTTGTGCGCCTTGAGGCTTACCGCATCGAGCAAAAGCGTAGTGCAGTCGAGGTCGTTGGTGAGTCAGAAAACAATCGTGTTCCACATTGGGTGACCTTGGTTCATGTCGCATTTTTGGTGTGGACGGTGATGAATGCCCATTATCCTGCTTTATTTATCGGTGGATTTCTTTTCTTTCTAGGCTTCAAAGAAATGACTCCTCAATTCCAAAACCGTTTGGAATTGAAAACGGCTATCCTTGTCGGCTTTTTCCTCGCCGGTTTGGTTAATCATGGGGGCGTTCAAGGTTGGTGGATTTCGCCAGTTTTGGCTAGTCTCGGAGAAATTCCCTTGATGCTGATGGCAACGGGTTTAACCGCTTTCAACGACAATGCCGCGATTACCTACCTAAGTACCCTGGTGGAAGGGCTTACCCTCGAGTTGAAATATGCGGTTGTTGTCGGTGCCGTCACCGGCGGAGGTTTGACTGTTATCGCCAATGCACCGAACCCTGCAGGGCAGGCTATTTTAGCTCGATTTTTCACCAACCGCGCCGTGAATCCTTTGCATTTGGCCATTGGTGCAATTGTGCCGACGGTGCTTGTCGGTATTTTATTTATGATCCTCTGATGCTGAGTCGGGGCTGCTCACTTCTTGCAACCAAATAATTTGGTCATTGTTGCAGTGACAGCCCTCGCCTTTAAACGGTTCGACACAGGCTTCCTTTATCCCACCTTTTGCCTGACAGATGTCTTCACACCGTTGCCAGTGATTTGAGGTGACGGGAGTGCTGGCACAAGCTTGGAAAACCAGGCTGGCTAAGCAGCACAAAGTCAAGTTCATTTTCGTGAGCTGAAAGAACATCGGCACTCCTTTTCAATGGCGACACTTGAGCTGCATCGCCCATGCGCTTCACCTTGACTTGCGGGCCAGGCGGTCGCTAAACTTTTTCTATCTTCTTTCTTAAATTTTACCTAAATGAGTCACGATATGCGATCCTGCCTCTTGCTGTTTTTGGCTGTCAGCAGCTCTGCCCTGATGCCAAGCCTTAGGGCTGAAGGAATACGGCCGGATCTGGGAATACCGTTAAACCTATCACCCCTAAGCGATCCAGCACTGCCAGGTATGAGTGCTAGGCGCTGGATTTTAGGGCTGAGTTTTGTCGATGGCATTACCGAAAGCCGCAGCGATCGCCGGCAACAAACGGTAATCGCAGGATCTCTTTATGAGATTGCTTATTTTCAAAATTTTTGGAATGGCAAATTAAGCTTGAAACCGCGTTTACGCTATCGCGAAATTAGCTACGAATATGAGCAATGGTCGTCGCTATTTGATCAACTGTTCCGTTCTTCTTCGACCAATGAATTTTGGGAAACCTATGCCTCGACTTATGTGCGGTGGCTGTTACTGCCCGGACTTTATCTAGCTTTGGAGCCGGAGCAGGTTTGGGTGCAACAAACGTATTTTTCGCCTTTTTTTCGTGATAACCAGCAATTTACTTATTCCCGCCAGTCCTGGCACCTTCACTGGTCGCAAGAAAATTGGCTGCTATCATGGTCTTATCTGGTCCCATTGCATATCATTGGTCCAAGTTACCAAATCCGCCAGCCAGCGACCTTGACTTTTGATTTTATGTGGCGTGGTGATGAGAAACGAGCTTGGAGCTTGAGAATCAGCCATCGGCAAAATCAACGACAAGACAGGCGATTGAAAGACTCATGGCTTCTTGCGGGAGGACTCGAATACCGCTGGGCTGACAAGTGGCAGTGGGCCTTCTACGGTGAGTGGCAACCAAACTATTACCACGCGGAGGAACATGCCTCCGTAAATAATATTAATAGTTCCGCACTACATTTGATTCTCGAATTTTTGGCTTATCAAGATACTAATGTATCGGCCGGTGTCAGATGGCATCAGGCGCAGGAAACAGTGTCAGGCAAGCATATCGAAAGTCAAATTCAAACCATTCAAATTCAATTTGACCACTTTCTATTTTAGCGTAGATCTTAGCCTCCCCATGTTGCAGTGAAATAGAATGATATTGCAAAACATACAATATTAGTATTATCACGAATTGCGGATTAACATACTCCGTGGCAGCTTTTGCAGGACATTATAAAATCCGACCATTGGGGAGAAACAATTATGAGACATTTCATTAAGTTAGGGCTTGTAGGCGTAGCATTTAGCATTTTACCGGCGCTAGCTTCTGCCAATCCAGTAAATGACAGAGATTACCAAACTAACTGCGGCTCATACTATGAACCTGAATGCAACCCAGGCTATCAACCAGGTTATGATAATGACGGACCAGGTTATGTTGAACCTGGCTTTATCGACCAGTATTTACTTGTCGATGCTAGCCGTGATCTTGTTGAAGCTTTATATTATGCGACACGAGTCGCGCAAGACGAGGTCGGTTTAGCACTGACGGCGCGTGAAGCTGAGCGGGTTCGCAGGTTCTCTGATCGCATCTCGAATACCCGTCACTATGTTGATGCTGATGTTGTCAATGCTTTGCGTGCCGGCGCTAGTCCAGAGATAGCTTTGCGTTTGCTGCGCGATCTTGACCCAAATTTCTTTGAAATTGAGCAGCTTGCTGCTGAATTGCCTTACCTATCACCAAATATGGTCGGTGCGCTGGATGAGGTTTTCAATACCAGGGCAAGTTTGATTCGCTTACTGACTGGGGCATCTTATTAATTAGTGATAATACTGTAGCATTCTTAGGGGAAGGCAGAATTGATTCGATGACATCAATTCTGCCACTGATAAGCGTCTTATCTAGGAATTGCTGGGACTGAAAGATCGAATCTGCGATCGCGCTTCTGCTATGACAGCGAATGCTGATCTTAGAAATAAAAAAGCCAAACCAAATCCAACAATCAAGTCCGGAATAGGTGATCCAAGCAAGAAAACGAGGCCGGCAGCGCTAATTACGGATACATTTGCAATGATATCATTGCGAGAACAAATCCAGACTGATTTCATATTAATATCATCACTCCTATGCTTTGTCAGAATCGCTAGACAAGCAAGATTCGCTATCAAGGCAAGCAAGCCGATCCCTGTCATGATTTCGTGACTTGGAATTTCTGGAAATATGCTGTGATAAATCGCACGTCCGAGTATCGCGCAGCCAATGATTAGCATGAGAATGCCTTTAAAATAAGCCGACTTCGCTTTGCTATTTAAGCCACTACCCAGTACAAACAAGCTGCTGCCATATGCCAGCGAATCGCCCAGCATATCTAACGAATCTCCAAGTAGAGCTGTAGATTCCGATATGAATCCGGCAGTCAACTCAACAAAAAACATGATGATATTGATAACAAGTACAATCCATAAAACTATAGCGTGCTGGCGTGCTAAAGCTTGTAAGTCAGAGCTTTTATTTTGACAACAGTCATCCATAGTCACCATCCTTAACTCAGTTATTTCAATCATACTATAGTTTGTCCTAGTAAATTTTTAAGTATCAGCAAAGAGCTTCCGCCGTGGACCTCCAAGAGCTAAGTTCATAAATTCAATAGCATCAGTTAGCGGTGTCACAAATGGTGGGTTCAATGTCATCTTGGTATCTGTGGGCCAACGAGGTTGATACCTCCTTCACTATTTAACATGATTTACCGGATCAAGAGTCCTGATTTTCTGACAGGGCAGTTTCTCTATCGTTTTTGCTAATTAAGGAATGAAATTTTTAAAGTAGCGGGATTAAACTTAGAATATAAACTTAAGAAGTCCACGCGGATAAATTTCACGAGATGTCGATTGAGTTATGACTGCTGTCAATGCGAATGAAGGCATAAGAAAGCAAGAAAGTGGTGAATCTATCGAAACGATTACGGTACAAAAAATTTTCATCAAAGATGGACAATTTTCAGCAGAAAACGACTGGGTCGTCGTGGAACGCCCGTTGTTGATGGAAATCTCCTACGAAACCAACACCGGTTACGAATCACAGAAAATTTCTTTAACGATGCGCACTCCGGGAGCTGATGAAGAACTACTCCTGGGTTATCTGATTACGGAAGGCATCTTGCAAAGTTATCAGCAAGTGCAAAATGTTCACCTTGCGGCAAGCTGTGCGCAGAAAACTGCCGACACGATACATTTACGCCTGAAGAAAGGCATTGCCGTCGATCTTCGCGGCCTGAAACGTTTTGCGGCGATTAGTTCGGCATGTGGTGCCTGCGGCAAGGTTTCTACTGCTGAACTCTTTCAGTCTTCGCCATTTCCTGCAGCTCAGGATCACTGGCAATTGCCTGTTGATGCCGTGCATGGGTTAAAAGATCTGCTGACTTCCGTTCAGTGCGGCTATGCCACCACAGGAGGAATGCATGCTGCAGCTTTGGTCGATCGGCAAAGGCGATTGCTTGCTATGCGGGAGGATGTTGGTCGACACAATGCCTTGGATAAATTAATCGGTTTTGCGGCGATGCAGGATATGCTGCCCCTCCAACAGTACATCTTGTTACTCAGTGGCCGGTTAAGCTTTGAATTAGTGCAGAAAGCAGGGATGGTCGGCATACCTATCGTCGTTGGCATCGGTGCACCGTCAAGTTTGGCGATCGATACAGCGAAACGTTTTGGCATCACGTTAATTGGTTTTTTGAAAGCCACATCTTTTAGCGTTTATACCTGTCAAGAAAGGATTTGCGATGCGAAAAAATTTTAGAGACGTCGTCGCCTGTCCGGTGAATGATGAACTATATCAAACGATGCGTGCGATAAAACCGCCAGATAAAGCTGGCGGTTGGCCAGCAGTTTTATCCAGTCAGCGCTTTCTTCATCGTGACCTCGGTCTATTGCAAGGCAACAAAGCATTACTGTCGATGAATCAAAAAGATGGCTTTGACTGCCCAGGTTGTGCCTGGCCAGATCCAGAGAAGCATCGCTCCTTTGCGGAGTTTTGCGAAAATGGGGCGAAGGCTTTAGGCGAAGAAGCGACAAGCCGGATGATTGATCGCCAATTTTTTCAAAAGCATCGTGTCGAAGACTTGAGTCGATGGAGTGATTTTGATCTGTCACAAGCTGGCCGCATTGCCGAGCCGTTGTATCTGCGAAAAGACTCCAGTCACTATCAGGCAATTAGCTGGGATGCGGCATTTCGCTTGATCGCATCACAGTTAAAGCAAGTCGATCATGCCGATGAGGCTATCTTTTATACCTCGGGCAGAACGAGTAACGAGGCAGCATATCTTTATCAACTTTTTGTTCGAGCCTACGGCACCAATAATCTTCCCGACTGTTCCAACCTGTGTCATGAATCCAGTGGTCGTGCTTTGCAAGAAAGCATTGGCATTGGCAAGGGAACGGTCAGGTTGGAGGATTTTGACCAAGCTGATCTCATCATGGTCATCGGCCAAAATCCTGGGACTAACCATCCCCGCATGCTCAGCAGTCTGCGGCAGGCAGTGAAAAACGGGGCGCGGATTATTTCCATCAATCCACTATTTGAATCCGGCCTAAAAGCATTTCAACACCCACAAAAATTGCCGGACATGCTGGGGGCTAAAACCACTCTGGCGGCAAAAAATTATGCCATCCGCATCAATGGCGACCAAGCTTTTTTCCTCGGTCTGGGAAAAGCCATCATCGCCCGTTATCCAGAAGGCTTGGACCCGCAATTTATTCAGCAAAAGAGTTTTGGGTTTGCCGCCTATAAGGAGAAACTTCGTGCTTTATCCTGGGACGACATCGAAGCCGAAGCAGGTTTGAAGCAGGCAGAAATCGTGGAACTTGCCGAGCAAATTTGTCAGACGAAAGCTTTGATTTCCTGTTGGGCAATGGGCTTGACTCAGCAGCCTCAGGCTGTGGCCACAATTCGTGAATTGACCAACTTACACCTTATCGGTGGCTTTATTGGTAAGCCTGGGTCCGGTCTGTGTCCGGTGCGTGGCCATTCCAATGTGCAGGGTGATCGCACCATGGGTATCTATGAAAAACCATCCCCTGATTTCATCGAGCGCTTGTCACAGGTTTACGGTCAGGACTTTCCCAAAAAGCATGGCTTTGATGTCGTCGATGCCATTCGCGCTATGCTTGAAGATCGGGTGCGTGTACTGATTTGTATGGGAGGTAATTTCTTATCGGCATCCCCAGATACAGAACTCACTGCGGAAGCGATGAAACATCTTGACCTAAGCGTACAAGTGTCGACGAAGTTGAATCGCAGTCACTTGATTACCGGGGCTGAGGCGCTCATTCTTCCTTGTCTAGCGCGCTCTGAAATTGATATTCAGAGATCCGGTGAGCAGTTTGTGACCGTCGAAAATTCGATGGGTTTTGTCCATCGTTCGGCTGGTAAACGTAAACCCCGATCTGTCATGTGGCAAAGTGAAGTCGCCATTATCTGTGAAATGGCCCAGCATAGTTTGCAAAAATCAGCGATCCCCTGGCAAGAATTCCGCGAAAATTATGACCGTATACGTGATGACATTGCCCGAGTGATACCAGGCTTTGATAATTTTAATCAGCGGTTGCAAGAAAACCACGGATTCTATTTACCAAACTCACCACATGATGAGCAAAGTTTTACAACAGCTGATGGTTTGGCGCATTTCAGCCAGGAAAAATTAGTGCCGATGCGGATTGCTCCAGGTCGCTATATCTTGATGACCATCCGATCGCACGACCAGTACAATACGACCATTTATGGCTTGGACGATCGCTATCGCGGAATCTATGGCGGTAGGCGCGTGCTTTTTATGAATCCTGAAGATATGCAACGCGAGGGTTTCTTGCGTCATCAGGCGATTGATATTTGCAGTTATTTTGCAGAAAAAACCCGCATTGGCCGCAATTTTCGTGTGATCCCCTTTGATATTCCCAAGGGCTGCCTTGCCAGCTACTTTCCCGAAGCAAATGTTTTAGTGCCATTGGAATCGTTTGCGAAAGATTCACAGACACCGACATCGAAGTTTATTGAGGTGAGTTTGCTAGGGGCGGGCTAGTGGAGGCTAATCCCTATCTACAAATCTAGAGGTTCGCATGAACCTCTAGCAGTCAAGTGACAATTAGTATGGTTAGCTTTTCATCGTAGATTCAGCAAACGCGCTGTTTCACCGACCAGAAGAGCTGCCGCATAAGTGACTTCTTCCTCTTGTTGCATATGATTGATCAGGTGTTTCGTATACTCCACTTGAGCAGGTTTAGCCTCTTTTTTTGCAGCGACTCGAAGATCCTGTGCCAAAGATTCAATGGCCCGATGCTCTTTAAAAAGCGAAGGCAGTTCGCTTCTTAAAATATCTGTTAAACGCTCTAAGTCTTCCGCTTCTTCCACGATTCCCTCATAAGCCAAACGTGGTAAGTAGCTTAGTTGCGGAAATACAAATTGCTTTTCTTTTTCCATATGAGTGATCAATAGCTCTTTTAAATCTTGGGCTATCATCGCCGTTTCACCACCAGATTGAATCGCTCTGTCAGTTTCAAGCAATAAAAACTCATGATCAGTTAAAAGCGATTCGGGATAGAACGGTAATTCTGTTGATGGAGACCCAGATTGAGCATTTGATGCAGCAATGAATGGAGAGAAAACAAGGAAACAGACTAAAAGGCGTTTAAAAATTTGACTCATAGAATTGGGCTTAAATTTCATCTTACATTCTCCAATTAAGATCCAGCTAATATTCATTCCATCGTTTCTATCGGTAAAGTGCTACCAATAACCGTAACCAATAAATCACGGAAAACATTCGATGACGATTCGTTAGAATTGCTGATTTCAACGCTTGAAAAAAAATCATGACCAAAATGAAGTAATTCATATTTTTGCCAGGATTTTTTAGGTGGAACTTCGTTTCGTAGGTGAGGGCGTCTCTTCGTGCGATAAAGACCTAGTTCCACTGCTAGCTAATGCAGTGGCAAGGCTTAAACCGTTCATGAGAGCCAACGCATCACGGCCTTGCAATGGCAGGAATTCAATTCCTGCCTCATGCGAGGCAACCGGTCCTGAGCAGCGAGAGTTTTGATACCAGCAATCCACCTTGCAGCCTATTATCAACCTTGCCAGAGGTGCCATTGTAATGAGATCATCGCTGGCCCCCAAAAGAGCCGTATCTGGGAAGAGCTGGCGAAATTCTAGCGTGGGTGAGCTTAAGTAGCCGGGGTGATTAACGCTTTCGATACGGCGGAACTGCCAACGCAAAGCACATGAAGTCGAGCGATCATCGCTGCTCGGGCACTGAAGGGGGCGATGTAATCCCCCATCTCACAATCAAGATAACTCGCTAAGCGCTCTTGTAAACCGGCTTGCTATTTTTCCGCAAGATAACCGGCTATAATGGTCAGGGAAGGCATCAAATACTCTGGTTCTTGACGAATAAAAACGCAGCCAAAGAAAATAAATGGCATAAATGTGCTCCAAAAAGTATTTTAGTTGCAAATCTTCTCATGGCTTCTATTCTTGTCTTTAGCTGTGCTGCTTTAGAAAAATTATTGATGAAACGACAAAGGAAAATTATGAAGCAGCACTATGATTAGCACAGTGTTTCCTATATTCAAAGAGCGATGGACCACAAAAAGACCTGTGACAACTGGCTTAATATACTAAGTAACTGCTGACCGCTTGCGCAGTGATGGCAAGTAGGCTAGGTTGCTATAATTATGAGTGTAATAGATACTTATTGCTGAAGTGGTGACGCGAGGTGATGAATAATCGTTTTTTGATTGTCCCTGTTTATCTATGTTGTCCAATGGCTATAGGATCAGCTTAGTCTAGCTAGGAGAGTCTTAACGAATCTATAGAAGGAACAGCATTGTGAAAATGCGCTTGCTGACAATCTTTGAGTACATCAAGAATAGTTACTGGTTCTTACCTGGGCTGATGAATCTACTTGCACTAGTCTTTAGCCTCATAATTCCAAGCATTGAGCGTAAGTTAGTAAGTTCCGGCAAGCTACAATTTTCCTGGATTTATAGCGGTGGTGAGGAGGGCGCTCGAGTCGTCATGGCCACGATTGCGGGTTCTATGATTGGGGTTGCCGGAGTTGCTTTTTCTGTAACGATTGTGACGCTGGTATTGGCTAGTAATCAATTCGGCCCTCGTCTTATTCAGAATTTCATGAGGGATAAGGGAATCCAAGTTGTGCTTGGAGCATTTCTCGCGACATTCCTCTATTGTCTGATGATTCTGCGGCATGTGGAAAATTCAAATTCAGTTGACAGTTTTGTGCCAAACTTTTCGGTTACTTTTGGCGTTTTTTTAGCTATTGCCTGCTTGGGCTTGTTGATCTATTTTATTCACCATGTCGCTGAAAGTATTCAAGCCCCGTATGTTTTAGCAAGGGTAAGTCATGAACTAACCTTGGCTATAAATAACCTTTTCCCGGAGGAACTTGGTAAAGGTATACTGGATGATGAAAACATAGATCAAATCCGTGCAAATCTTGAAGCCAAATTCTCGAAAGATGCTGCTGAGATCGAGGCGCAACACTCGGGATATATCCAGAGAATAGACCTTTTTGATCTTATGAAAATTGCCAAAGATAAAGACTTGCTTGTCAGTATAAAGCACCGACCAGGGCAGTTTATTATGAAAGGTGATATCGCTATGCTTGTTCATCCAAAGAAGGCCTTAGATGAACAAACTATAAAGAAATTGCGAGTGTCCTTTGACGTTAGCATTCAAAAAACTTTAGCTCAGGATGTTGCTTTTGCTATCGAACAACTTGTGGAGGTAGCTGTAAGAGCCCTGTCTCCCGGCGTCAATGATCCGTTTACAGCGATCCAATGCATCGACTGGCTAGGCGATGGGTTGACTCTTCTGGTAAATAGAAAAATACCAAATCCATTTCAAACTGACGAGGAGGGTCAAGTCCGGGTGATAGCGTATCCTGTTACCTTTAAAAGAATGGTAGATGCTTCATTTAATATGATTCGACAGAATAGCAAAAATTGTCCGGCAGTCATGTTCAAAACTCTCGATACGATTCATAGTATTCTTTGTCATACTGAACACCCAGGTTATCGTCATATACTTCTAGAGCATGCTACGATGGTTTTCCATCAGGCTCGTCAAATGCTTGAAACGGATCATGACCTATTGGATCTAGAAGACCGACAGATTGCTTTGAATCAATTTCGTTGAATGTTATATATCACAAATAGCTTTTTTACTTGCCACTGTCTTTACCATCTCCCAATCTAATCTTACCACCGATATTTCAGACAGGAGAAAGAGAGGCGGCTGTAAGTTGCTCATACGCAACTGGACTCTGAAAGCTAAGCATTGAATGAAGCCTTTGTCGTTTATAGAAGACTTCGATAAATTCAAAAATATTCTACTTTGCTCAATGGCATGCGGTTAAGGATACTAGAAGCTGTCTCGCTAGTCGAAATTCGAGGCTTTACGTAGAAACCGTGATATTGTCAGGCGGTAATGAGGGGAGCGGAAGCCTAGTCGCTTTCTGGTCTAGGATCAGCGGATCATTTACCTGTGCTAGCATACCGTAGACTGTATCAAATGAATAAACTTCGCACCAACTATCCGCATTACTAACAATATAGAAGTGCTTCTTAGCTCTAGTCGCCGCAACATTTAAGAGATTTGGTTTGCCCCTGATCATACAGTGTGCAGATTGTCGGGATTTTTGGTTGTAGCGCTTGGAAAGCGGTTCAGCAATAGTCGTAGGTAAAGTGACTATTTGTTCAAGTTGTCAAGTATCGCCTACCACGACTATTTTTTGGAAGCGCATCATTGCTCCAACAGCAACTTCCGGGACAGATTGCCCGCCCTCATCAACGATAAGCCAAACTAGCAAACAAGTTCCATCAATAAGCTTGACATTAAAGCCTTGCCATTTCCATTCTTCGGGTATCGCTTGGATGACTTTCTGAGATACCCTTTGAGATAGTTCCTTCACAAATTAAGTCGATAATCTTTGCCGTGCTCTGACATAGCTAGTGGTATTGGCCGAAATCGAATTTTTGTAATTAAGACCTTCCTCTGCGCAAACCCTTTAACACAGCAACCTTACACGAATTGTCGAAACTCAGCTTTTGATTGATAAATGTCATTAATGTGACATCAGGAGGATATCTTCTGTCACGGAACTTACTGTGATAAATACAAACAAGACGAACCGCGCTTCGATTATAATTATCATGAAGAAGCCTCTTCTGTGTCTGAATTTTTTACTGCCGTGAGTTTTTTCATGGAACCGAAATTCAAGAAACAGATCCATCTTACTCAAAGTGAGTCTACAGGTGAGGATGAAGAAGCGGAGACAAGTGAAAGCGACGATTCCTTTCAACTTGTTATGGACGAAGTTGTTTGCCAGTTTACGACAAACGACTTGGCTCCCACATTTGAAGATGATTTGTCCATTGCCGATCTCAGTTCCTCGACTATACGCTTGGAATGGGGCGTTGCAAGTGATGAGTACACTCCGCTAACTGAGCTGGAATACAAACTAGTCACAGCTAGCAGCGTCGATGATATCAATACACTCGCTAAGGTTGAAACACTTAGTGCGTCTCAAGTGGCCTTTGACTGGACTGCAAATAAAATTTCCCATGACCTCAATATCGACATCACTTCGACTCATGCCTATGCTGTTTTGGTAAGAAATAGCTCTGAGAATACGACGCTCTACACACCAAAAACTCGACTCGGTGTGGTCTCTGGCGCACTGCTCTTTCTTGATGCTGCGAATACTGCATCTTATCCAGAAGATGGCAGCATTTGGACGGATCTATCTGGCAATGATCGGAATGGCGAATTGCTCTCTGGTGTCAGCTTCACAAGCGCAGATTCCGGATCGTTGGTATTTGATGGTGTGGACGACTATGTACTCATCGGCTCTCAGGATGCTCTCAAGCCAACGAGTGGCCTGACGGTATCTCAATGGGTCTATGCCGACGACTGGAATGCGCCTTGGGCCGGGGCTGCTGACGACCAGACGTCCCTGAGCTGCACCCAAGGTGGCGGTTACTCTCTTTACCTACGGGAACAACAGCTTGGCTTTATCGTTCGTGCCAATGGGGTTTATCAAGGCGGCACGTCGGCAAATGTATCTGAATTGAGTGGTTGGTACCATATCGCAGGCACCTTTGACGGTCGTTATGCCAAAACCTATTTGAATGGCGTCGAGGTCGGCTCAACGGATGCCGGCGCCAACTATCCTATTGAATATAACGCTACCAATTCGCTACTCATTGGTGCCGAGGCCAGTGGAACTGATCTTCCTGAAGCCGATCGCAGGTGGAAAGGTAGAATCGGCATGACCAATATATACAGCCGTGCCCTTAGCACCGAGGAAATTCAGCAGAACTTTAATGCGACCAGGATTCGCTACGGTCGCTAACTGTCATTGCATGCGAGCTCGGCTAACATTTTTGGCGCTTGCCCCGCGCGTCGAGCATGCTAGTATCAATTCCTGCAGCAAGGGGAAAAAAGTTCAACTTTACCAAATAGCGAAAAGAAAAAGCTTATGACGACGTTGAGAACCTGTAATCATATCGGAGAATTAATCGGTCAAACCGATCTATTGAAAATCCCTTCCTTAAGCGCTTTGACCGGCTGTGAGATTTTCGTCAAATGCGAATTCCAAAATCCAGGTGGCTCGATTAAGGATCGTGCCGCTCTGCAGATGGTCGACGATGCGATGGCTGATGGCAAGCTAAAGCCAGGGATGACAATCGTTGAGGGTACCGCTGGTAATACTGGTATTGGCCTTGCCGTCGTTGCCAAGGCGAAAGGTCTCGATTGCCTAGTTGTAATGCCAAAGGGACAGACTCCGGAAAAAGAACGGATGATCGCCTTACATGGGGCGAGCTTGCGTCTGGTCGACCCATGTCCGTTTAAAGACCCGAAGCACTTTTATCATACTGCCCGCACCATCGCCGAGGCTGAACCGGAGCGCTATTGGTGGGCCAATCAGTTTGAAAATCTAAGTAATTATCGCGCCCACTACCTCCACACTGGTCCGGAAATCTGGGAGCAGATGGCAGGCCGTGTTGATTGTCTGGTATCCGTTGCTGGAACCGGTGGAACGATCGGTGGTTGTTCGAACTTTCTTAAAGAGAAAAACGAGAAGCTCAAAGTGATGCTTGTCGATCCTGATGGTTCCGGCCTGTACTCTTACTGGCAAAAAGGTGAGTTTATTTCAAGTGGCAGTTCGTTTACGGAAGGCATTGGCATCATGCGGCTGGTCGCCAATTTTAAACAGGCAAAAGTCGATGAGGCCGTAAATCTGTCAGACATCGACCTGGTAACGATCTCCCGTTATGTTCGTGATCATGATGGCTTAGTTCTAGGTAGCAGCAGTGCCTTGAATCTTGCTGGTGCTGTGTATGCGGCTATGAAAGGCGGTCGTGGTCAGCGCATTGTCACCTTTGCCTGTGATGCAGGTGAGCGCTCTTATTCCAAGCTGTATACGGAAGAATATTTGGCAAGTCGGGGTATCAAGCCTAAGGAGCTGAAAATCGAAGACTTGATACACCGCTATCAGAATCAGTGAACTTATTCGTCGAGCCGGCTTTCGGGTTCTGGAGCAATTTCCCCGGAAGCTTCGCCCTCCAGCGGAGGGTCAAGGTACTCTTCTTCCTCATCGTCTTCATCCGGTTCAGCGTTTTGTTTTTGACTTTCTTCAATCAAACGCTCTTCCGGAGTCTGAATGCCGATATGATAAGTGGCAAAGCCGGGTAGGACCAACTGATCCAAAGCCATGCCCAAGACGCGACCTTGATGCGGCGATATAATATCAGTGTGGGAGTTGGTGATGGGATCGGTGACCACACCCAAAACTTCACCTGCCATCACGCGTTGGCCAAGCGTCACCCGACTAAAAAGAAATCCACCTTGATCAGCTCGCACCCAAACCGAACGATAATAAATTGGTGCAGGTTTCGACCAAAAACTTAAGAGTTTATACATGCCAAGTTTATGCAGCAAAGCTTCAAGTGCTTTCGTGCCTTCGGTCACAATATCGTTTTGCAGGCGTAGCGGTTCTCCTGCCTCCATGGTCACAGCGGGAATGCCTGCGCGTACTGCAGCAGCTCGTAAAGAATTTTGATGGCCTCGGCCATTTAAAACAGCAATAGAGCCGAAGTGCTGAGATAATTCAGCCACTTTTTGATCGGATAAGTCGGCTCGTAATTGAGTCAGGTTAGTGCGATGAAATGAGCCGGTATGTAAATCGACCAAAACATCACAGTGCTTAATCACCCGGGAAAAAAATGAAGCGGCAATTCTTGAGGCTGCGCTGCCTTGCGGATTGCCCGGAAAATAACGATTCAAATCCCGCCTATCAGGGAGATAACGGGAGCTTCGGCGAAAGGCCATAAGATTGACGATTGGCACACCGATCACAGTACCGGTAAGTTTTTCTGGTTCCAGTGAATAAACGATGCGACGTATCATTTCAATGCCGTTCAGTTCGTCGCCGTGTACGGCAGCTACCAGGCATAAGGTTGTTCCAGGTTTACTGCCATTGACGACCAGTACAGGAGTTGCTGCTGTTAAATCACCAAAAGATTCAGCAGGCGTCCATGAAAGACGGGTCGCTGTTGCAGGTGGAACTTCAACGCCCAATAAAAATTTTGAAACGCCAACCGGTTCAGCAAGCTCGGCGGATGCTTCCTGGCTGCCATCGGCTTGCGCTGTCAGAACGTTTTTTGGCTTCTGTTCATTTGTTTGCTTGTCGGCATTTGCTGACGTTTGATCGACTGACTTTTCGTTTTTTGATTTCGGCGCGGCTTCAGTGGTGGCCTTTGCTTGTGACGTCTCTTCCTGTATTTGCACAGCTTCAGACTCAAGCTTTGACGGGTCAGATACCACTTCTTTTAAATCGATGCTCTCGGCTTTTGGAGGTAAGTCTTTCGCAATTTTCGTCTGCCTGAGTCGTTTCTCATCTTCTTTGTTTTTATCAATGATTCTCTCCAACGGATGTCGATCAATGGGAGATAGTGGTGCTTCGCTCGTAGCTAATAGAGGAAGGCTACCAAAAAAGCTGAAAAAGCATAAGAACCAGCAGGAAGAATGCTTGAAGTTTTGCATAGTTTGAATGTCACCCAATAAAAATAATCATATGCTGACAAACGATGTGGTAAAGGCTTGTGATTGATGAAAATTCCCTGTTCGAATTATAGCAAAGCTTGAAATTTCTCGCAGAACTTAATCTTCGGGGGTAAAGTCTTCGTCATCTGCAAGGATTTCTTCATAAAAATCGAGATAGTAACCGATAATTTCCGGCATCTCCTCCAACAGTAAGGTGTCGCTAATCGTCTCCGTTTGGTGCTTGTTGAGGATGGCGCCGCGCAGATCGAGAAGCTCGTCTTTCAGTAAGAGGGGTATGGTAATTGGTCCGATTCCTAAAAAGCTGATGCGTTCAAACACGGGCAGCATGTTTGCGTAAAGTATGAGATCACCTTTTTTTAGTATCCTTGCTGCCGATTTGTCGTAAATTAGGTATTCCACCTGTTGGAATAAATCAAAAAGACGTATACTGATACCCGGATTGACTTCGATCAATTCGCCATAACTATAAGGCCGACGGATTGCCGCTTTCAATACCAATAATTCATCATCAGTCAAAGTTTCGCGATGATGATCGACAAAAATTTCGGCCAAGCATCCTGCTCGCTCCGCCTCTTGCCAGTTGAACAAAAACCAGGGGAGGAAAAGATCGTTCAAAGCTTCGTCAGTAGAAAAAACATTTTCATTCAAACCCTCGTGAAAATCACCCCAGGCTTGTTGGATAGCGTTTTCACCCAATCTGCTGGTCGCAAACTCTATGAGGCGTGTAATCACAGACTGTTTGCAGGCCAGCAGTCTTTCAGCCTGCGCTATATTTGCCGAACCTTTAATATAACAGCATTTCTTAAACTTTAGTCCACTGCCACAAGTGCATAGCTCATTGCGTTGTTGTTTCATGAAGGCTCCACAGTCGCCGGTCTTGTCGCTAATCCCGGGCTTTTTGGGGTATAGATGGCATATAGTGTTGGTATGACGATCAACACCGAAGGGGTGCCAATTAAAAGGCCCCAAGTCATGGTAAAGACCAACGGTGAGATAAAGGCATCAGTGCCGCCAAATATACCATATGCAGTCGGCAGTAAACCAATTACGGTTGTAACAGTTGTCAGCATGATGGGACGAAAGCGATGCGATGCGCCCTCAACGATGGCTTCTAACCAATTGCCAGTATGCGTAGTGCGCAGTCGATTGATAAATTCCACCATAATGAGTGAATCGTTCACTAAGACCCCACCTACGCCAACAACACCAACTAAAGCTAACAGCGAAAGATTATAGCCATGAACGATAAACGCTAACAAAACGCCGAGCAGGCCGAAGGGAATGGCAAGGACGACCATAAAAGGTTGAATAAGCGAATTCAACTGCAAGACTAACCAGCAATAAATACCCATGATCGCTAAGGCAAGCAGAATAATAATGTCGTTCATAAACTTGTCACTTTCTTTTGCCTCGCCAGCGATCTCAATGCTGAAGCCTGGATAACGAAAGCGGAGCTCTTCGAGCTGGGTATCAAGACTTTGGTAAACCTCAGCCGCAGTCGAGCCTTTTTTGACATTGGCGGTGATCATGTTGCTCGGATGGCCATTATAGTGCAGAATTTTTCGCGGTGTGCGTACCACTTCCTCCTGCATGATGCCTTTAATGGGAATTAAATTCCCAAATTGGTTTCGCACCAAGAGGCCAGCCAAGGGATCTTTGAAGTCATGGTCTTTACCTTCGACCATAATGCGAAAGGGAACCCGTTCCACTGGAGTTTGCAAATGGCTGACAATGACCCCATCAACTGCGGCGCGAACCGTATTGGCGATTTGCGCGACCGAGACGCCGGCACGCGCCAAAGTTGGGTAATCAGGGATCAGGTGCAGGGCATCTTTCTCGGCAGAATTGTCGGCCACAACTTCGCTGACCGGATGGCTTTTTAAAACTGTCAGGATTTCATCGATAATTTGATAACGGACCTGGCGCTCGTCGCCGCTAATCCTGACTTCCAGGGGGCGACCAACGGGTGGACCTTCGGAATCAATTTCCACATCCAAGGTTTTAAAACTGCCAGCCAAGTTTTCACGGACTTCGCCTAAGACATAATCCGTAACCTGCTCGGCGGTAAAATCCCGCTCGGTAAATGGAGTGAGAACAATTTCTGTCAAAAACGAATTACGCGAGGCATAGCGAGCGCCTTTGAAGCTGCCTTCGACACCGATGCTGCTTTTGTAAGTCATCAGGATATCGGCTGGCAACTTGCTGATAATAGCTTCCAACTGATCGACTTGTTTTTCGGTGTAGGCAAGAGAGGCGCCTTCTTTCACTTCACCCATCAGATAAATCCGACTAGCCTGCGAGAGATCAAACATTTGAAAGCGCGTCCACTTCAGCGCAACAGCAAATCCGCTGCCGGCCAGCAAGGTAATCAGCAAAGTCGTCATCCAACGGTGTCGGAGGCACACTGTTAAAAAGCGGGCATAGATCCCTTGAAGGACTTTGATCAGCTTTTGGCCTGGGGGAATGGTTGGGCGTATGTTGCCCTTTTTTCGCTCGCGCCGATGAGCTAAATGCGATGGTAAAATTAAAGCTGCCTCAAAAAAACTTGCAGCCAGCATGATATTGACGACTGTTGGTACTTCGACGGCAAAATCACCGATCATGCCGGGAAGAAAATATAAGGGAACAAAGGCGATGATGGAAGTGACAATCGTGCCAAAAACCGGCTTGATCACCTCTCGCATGCCATCCAATGCAGCAATGTTACCCGGAAGGCCTTCTTCAATTTTTCGGTAGACGCTTTCGGCGATAATGATAGCGTCATCGACAATCATGCCCAGGACCAAAATCATGCCGCACAAGGAGACGCTATTGATGGTCACATCCGCCATCGGCATAAAAATCAGCGCACCGGCGATGGCGATGGGAATACCAAGTGAGGTCCAAAGAGCGATACGAAAGTCGAGAAAAAGAAAAAGGATGATCAGCACCAGGACGAAACCGGCTGCTAGATTGCTTGACACAATGTCCAATCGGACGCGGGTATTTACCGAAAAATCCCAGGTAGAAATCAGTTGCATGTCTGAAGGTGCATTTTTCATATAGGAAGTTTTTAAAGCTTCAATTTTTTCGACCAACCTGATGATATCGGCTGAGGCTTTCTTTTTGATCATCAACGAGCCGCCTTGCTTGCCGTTGTATTTGGCAATACTTTCCTGGTCGGCAAAGCTATCGACAACCGTGGCGATATCGCCAATGAGAATGCGTCTGCCACCTGCCGTCGAACGGATCACCAGCTGGGCAATATCTTTGGGATTGTCGAAGTCGGAAATCGTGACAATGCTGCGTTCTCTGTCTTCTGCTTCCAACATACCGCCGCTGAGGCGAATCTTGTTTTCCTGAATAGCATGAATGACTTCATCAATGCCGACCTGATACTGCCGCAACTTTTGCGGGTCTAGTTTAATATGAACTTCCCGTTCCGGTATCGAGCTATTAATCACCTTGGAGATTTCATCAAAATCAAGCAAGCGGCGCTTCAGATCCCTGGCGACACTGCTGATTCTAGCAGGATCATATTCGTCGAAGACGATCGCTAGTTCATAAACGACAATCTCATCGACGCGAATCTCCATGATTTGCGGCCGATCCAGCATTTCTTCAGGAAGATCCTGTACCGAATCGATCGCCTGACGAATATCGGTTTTCACCTTTTCTTTGTCTGGAGTTTCCGGATCGATGAAGATTTCAATGGTCGAGCGTCCTTCGGAACTATGCGAAAAATGTCGTTGGATGCCGCTGACACCTTCTAAAGCTTCCTCCAGTTTACGTGTGACGCTTAATTCAATATCCGCAGGCGAAGCCGCCGGAACAATGGCTGTGATGCGCATCTGATCCATATCGACCAATGGGGTCGCTTGGCGATTCAGTTTGAAAAAAGAAAAGATCCCCAAGACGATGAGGACAAGTGAGATCAAATTCGTCGCCAGGGGGCGATCGATCAAATATTTGGCAATTGCTCCCATAAGGGCTTCCTGCTGTTAGAGGTTTGAGCATAGGGAATCATTGGTACTGATTTCATACCATGTTATGGCGGGCTCTGAAAGCCTAGGCTTGGTCCGCTTTTCTGGGGATGGTCGAGCTGTCTCGTCGCCAATGAAGCAGGGAATGTCTTCCAAAATGGACGAGTCCTCCTGCGATGACATATTCAAGATAGATAGGATAGTGACCTGGTTGCTGCCAATGACTTTGGTAACTACCAATAAAAAAACCCGCCAGAGTTCCCATGCCGAGCAAGCCTAGCATTGAGGCTGCCGTCCGCATGCCATAGCGCGGATAAATAAACCCCCAAATTCCAAGGGAGGCGGGTACCCGATGAACTACGATAGCTACCACCAAAGAATTATGAGAGTGATTATGGGGACTGGCGGTCGCCTCAAGCAGCGGTTCCATGCTGAGCCCTAAGCCATCAAACAAGGCATGCACAAATAGAGCGAGGCCTAAAGGATAAAGTAGCATCTGCGGCCGGAGCTTGCCGGTTAAATGTGTGAGATGTTCAAGGAGCCAAAAAGCAAGAACTGCCAGAGTCAAAAATAGAAGGCCATAGAGTCCATCACGGCGCAGGTGTTGCGGCAAAAAGCCGAATAGGATCAGAGCTAATATAAGGGCGTTTAGGCGAAACTCGAATTGATGAATGTTTGTCACCCAAGATCGCGATTTGCTGTATAGCCATGGTACAAGGACCAAAATGCAAAGACTGAGGAGTAAGGGAATCATCGCTGGAGAGATCCTTCTTCGGCGTCAATAGGGACTGGGAGCTCAAGCTATGGAAGCATCATAGCTGCTCTCTTGTCAAAGGCATAGTGCTTTGCCGAAGCGACGGTAATTCTTGGCAGCATCGTTAACACCTGGAGGCGTAATTGGCTGGTTTATCATGAGTCGTGATGACAATCTTAATCGCTCACGATGAGCACACACCCTCTCATCTCAGAATATCTTAGATCTTATTTTGTCTTCATCATGCAAAAACTAGCCCTAGTATTTGTGACGCGTTCATTAATAAGTCTCCATGATGATGAGTAAAACCTAAACCGACGTAGCTTCCCAGAACGAAACTCCAACAAAATTAGTTTTTTGGCACTTCACCTGCATAAACGAGGTGTCATCAACGAAATTGTGAAGCGAAAGGAATCAGTATGAAGGTAACGAAAGCGATCACGCTGTTGATCAGTGGCATGGGTTGCCTAGCTGGACAAGCTTGGGCCTCTGAAGTTCCAGAATATGTGAGTATTCGTGGTGTTCAGACGGCTGGTAGTGGTTGTCCTCTAGGCACCGTAGCCCGTAACGTATCCCCCGACAAAAAAGCATTCACTTTGACGTTCAGCGAGTATCTGGCGGAAGTCTTCCCCGGCGCCCTGCCTTCCGATTCACGACGCAACTGTAACATTACGGTTGATCTAGACTTCCCTACGGGCTGGACTTTTTCCGTAGTAAGTTTCGATTATCGTGGTTATGTCGTCTTGGACGAGGGTGTTAGCGCGACCACGGAAGCGTCCTATTACTTCCAATCTGGCGATAGCGATGTGAAGTTCAGCTCTACTGTTGAAGGTGACATTGCCGAAGATTATCACTTCCGTGATCAAGTGGCGCTTGCATCGGCTGTATGGTCGCCGACCTGTGAAGGTGTGCAACGACCTTTGAACCTGAAAACTGATATCCGCTTGTCAGCAGCTAACAATCCCGATGGCCAAGGTTTTTTAACGATCGACTCCTTGGATGGTGAATTCAAGCAAAAGTATGCCTTGGTTTGGAAGCGCTGTGATAACAACGGCGGCGGCAACCCTGGTGGTGGCAACGATGATGATGACTATCGTCCACCATATGACGACCAGTTTCCAGATGCGCCCAATGCCTTTACCATTAAAAACATGACTTACAATGGAACTGGCTGCCCATTAGGAACAGTTGCCAACACGATTTCCAATGATCGTCGGGCTTTCACTCTGATTTACGACAGCTTTGTTGCGGAAGCAGGTCCTGGTATTTCCTTGCGTGAAAGTCGTAAATTCTGTCAGTTGACGATGGACATCGAAGCGCCAAGCGGCTGGTCATTTGCTCTCTCGACCTTTGACTACCGTGGTTACGCTTACCTTGAGCCAGGTGTTAAAGCCGAGCAAGCTGCGACCTATTACTATCAGGGAGCAAATCCTGGTAAAGATATCAAACGCTCAACGACTCTTGCGGCGCAAAACGCTGGCGACTACTTTGATGATGATTATCGCTTCCGCGATTACGTACCAGTTGGCGACCTAAGCTGGTCACCATGTGGTAAGCAGCGTGCGTTGAATGTGAAAGCAGAAGTTCGCTTGGACAACCGCTCTGCACGTTCAAACAGCGGTTTGGTTACCATGGACTCAACAGACGGTGAGTTTGGTGTGTACCACGGTCTCGTCTGGAAACGTTGCCGATAGCCATTCCTGGCAGCAAGCCGAGGATCAAGCTTTAGGGCCTCATAGTTTGTCACTCGTGCTTGCTGACAGATCTGGAACTTAGGGTACTTTGTGTTTGTCATCATGTACTGTGCGTGTAAAGCATTCCCCTTAGAGTTCTGAAACAACGATACCATTAATCGTTCAGCCTCTGGATCTCCCGATCATTGATGACCGGGAGATCTTTTTTCTACTTTTTGAGAAGGGTCAGCGAAGAATTAGTGTCAGGATCGCGTTGCAAATTCCCGCCACTCCCTCACCGGCAATTAATCCGCAGGCAACTGCAAAGACATAACGTTCGGCATGGATCGGGTGACGACGCTTCCAATATAAAAGTAAGATCGAGCCGAGAAACATCGGAATGGCATAAAAGGCCTGCACGATAAAGGCGATGCCAAAAGCCATACCACTTGGAATCCAATTCTGCCATCCCGGTTTCCAGCGGCGCAGTAAGGGAAGAGCTGCGCCGAACAAGCCGCCAATGACGATAGCTTCTGCAGCAAATGGTGGTAGGGCGCTGATTCCGCGTGACATAATTTCCGCAACGGCTTTCCATGCCCAGGCGGCGGGAGCGGCAAGGCGCGAGCCTTCGGTGCCGATGCCCCAGGCTTGTTCAAACAAAAGGTAGATCGGAACAACAAACACGACACCAGCAAGAATGCCGCAAAGTTGGGCGAGAAACTGTAAGCGCGGTGAGGCGCGCAACAAATAACCGCTTTTCAAATCATGCATGATATCGCCGGCCTGTGATGCGCCTGCGCCGGTAATGCCGCCCGCTAAGAGATTGGTTGATACTGAATCGGTAATCGCGCCAAACGCTGCTTGAGTGACTTTTCCCATGCCGCCGATAGGGTTAATATCCGTTTCGCCAGTCGAGCGAACGGCGACATTGGCGAGTATTGCGGAAAGGATGATGGCAAACAAGCTCATCCAGGGAGGAATGGCAAAAGCCTGCCAAGAGATAAAGATGGTTGCCAACGAACCCAGGATCAAACCGGAGATCCACCACCTATTGGGAATTTGCTGGGAGCCTTTCTGCTCGTCGGCTGGAACGGTATCGCCCAAAGCTTTTTTCGTGCCAACGAAAGCGCGGATAAAAGTTTTCCAGGACAAGGCGAGCGACATCAAGGCATCACCGACCATAATAGCGACTCCTGGCCACAATATCCAACCGCGCGCTCCCCATATGTCGCTTGCGGTATCGTGGATGACCATGGGGTTGTCATGTGTCGCCCAGCCGTTCGAAAGAGCTGTTACTCCCAAAACACCCCAACCGACGATCGCCCCTATAAGTAATGAGCTACCAATACGCGGGCCAATCAATAAGCCAGCGCCGAATAACATCGGACTGACTTGAATGGAAAAGCCCCAGCTTGCCAGTGCAGTAAGCAGAGCTATGTCGGTCCATTGATGCAAAGGCGGTGCTTCCATGACTGGATAGAAAAAAGCCGCGATTGTATAGGCAAGAGCGATCATGCCGGTAATAATTAAAACCCGCGCTTTTTTCAATGACTCGCCAGCAGTGGCAAACATCGCCATGATCGTGGTTGCTGTTGCTGTGCCACTCGGGAAGCGGAGTTTTTCGATTTCCACATACTGCCGTCTGAGTGGAACCGCGAAGTTCACCCCCAAAAAGGCGACCGATAAGGACCAGACAAACAAGCTCGTAAAAGACATTTCAAAGCCGCTGATTTGTAAGGCGGGAATCGCAGCGACAAAACCAGCTGTTGAGGCCATCGAGCCTGCGCCTGACGCCGTCGTCTGGGCAATATTGGTTTCTAAGACTCCAAACGGTTTGCGTGGTTTGAGAAAATGAAAAAATGCATATGCTAAAATAGCCGACATTAGGGAGCCACCGATAGTCCAGCCAATTCGTAAGCCGAGATAGAGGTTCATACTGCAAATGATGGCGCCAATAAGACATCCAGAAAGAATTGCGCGAACTGTCAGTTGTCGCTCACCAGGTGACGGTAAATAAAGTGGTGTTTCCGGTTGACTAGCTATGATCTTTTGTTTTTCTTGCGGCGCTTTGCTCACCGTTTTGCCCCCTCTCCATAAGCAGGTCACTGCCAAAAGAACCGTAGTAGTAACGGACTTGTGACGATTTGCAAAGTCTTAAGTCCGTCGCTTCGTAGGGAAAGAGGGTTTCTGACAATTCTGACTGGGCCTTTTGCTGGGGTGAGGGGTATAATAATAAGATATGACTTAAAAAATTAAATATATGTCAACATGGTTTTTGGGCATGAAAGTGCTGTGCTGTTGGAAAGGCGAGAGAAATGGGCCCTTTAGGACAAGAGACATCATGCGGACGAGTTTTACTTATGATGAGTATGCTAGTGTTGGCGGACCTCTGCCATGCGGGCGTGAGCTTTCGTGCCCGCGAGCACTACGATCAGCATCATATAAAAATTGATGAGGATGATTATCGTTATGTTGGTTTTAGTAATACCATTAATCTCTGGTATGAAGTGCCTTACTCTTATTCGCTTGGCTTAGCTATCGGGCCCCTGTTGGGAATGGCGATGCGCGAAAAGGCACCCGAAAATGATAGATTTGGACCAACAATCCGTCTTTTCCATGCCGGTATTGAGTATAAGTTTTTTCCGTCGGGCTGGTTTACGGGATTTTTTACGCGAATAGGAGTCGGTGCAAGCTATTTGACTAGTCGTGGACTGTATGATGATTTGCGCGGTAACAACGTTTATCTGGGCCTTGGTTGGGAAATTCCTTTTCAGCATTTAGGGGTGGCCATCGAGTTTGCTGTCCGAAAGAGCTGGCTAGAAGAGGGCTTGGAAATTGACTCGATGACTCCAAGTATGGGCTTTCATTTTTATCCAAAATAAAAGCCCCGGGTAGAACCGAGGCCTCTAGGCATCAGGCATTCATATCTTCAGCAAGCATTTCGGACTCGTCATCTTCAAGCTCGTCTTCATCCAATTCTTCCTGCTCCAACTTGGTCAGAGTGTCGAAATAAATCCGAGTCAGTTCAACAGCAGTTTCGTTGCCGTAAGGTGACTTGAAAGATTCAAAGACTTGTTGAACTTTGTGGTAGAGCTCAATTTCACTTTCCGTAAGAACCTGCTCAAAATTTGTGCTCATCATTCATCCTTCCACTGGTAAAAAAGCTAGTTGCCAGACTTCGCGATGTCTGGTGCTAAGTATGATCTTATTTTTAACGAAAAGGAACAAGGCTTGTCGAGCAAAGCTTTTTGGGGAATGACTCCCATAATTTTTTAGCTTTGTGGTTTCGGCCCGACTAAAGAATGCAAGGTCGCCTGGCACAGGATCTCATCCTTGTCATTGATGATTTTGACAGGGACAATGTATTCCTGGCGCTTACTTGTCGTGGGGATGGGGCATTCGCCAATCGCAAATATCGTCCCTCTTGCCTTTTTGCTATAGGTGATATCCATCTTGGTCACAATAAAACGGGCATCATCAGGTAAGACATACGATAAGGCGATATTACCTGCTAATTCTGCCAAGTTCGCCAGGGCAATGGCATGAATGCTTCGCAGGTGATTGCGAATCGAGCCCCGTTCGTTAACGACAACCTTGGCATATCCTGGTCGCAGCTCGACTACCGTGGCGCGGATATTGCCCGTATAAGGTGCGGCCCGGCCGACCAGATAGCTGAATAGTTCTTTGCCAAAAGGCAGCTTCGACAGTTTATCCCAACCTTCTTTGACGAGGTTGCGAGTCGCCATTTGTTTGCTGGGAAATGATTTGATGTCTGCAAGATTCATCGTCCGATCACCTTATCGTCAGCGGAAAAAGTGGGCAAATAAGAACTGCCAGCCTGGAATGCGCTGACAGTTCAAGTTCTGTCCGGGTATCAAATGGCTGCGATTAGCGCTGTTCGATGCCGGCAAGCCGCCAGCCAGCTTCTCCTGGCGTTTGGCTTAAAATCCAAGTTTCTTCAAACTTCACAGGTAGACGATCGTCCCCTTCGATAATTTGACCGCTGACATCGTCAACGACATAGTCCAAGAGGTTGGCCACAAATCGTACAGCAACCAAGTTTGTGCCATTTTCCTGCCAAGATTCGCCGATTTCCACCCGCCGCACAGAAATATTTTCGAGCCGATTGCTGCGCTTTTGCGCGATCAACTCGTCCATATCCCGCTGCAGATTGAGGCTCATTTCTGGGCTAAGCAAGTCGCGCACGGTTGTGATATCGCGCCGCATCCAGGCTGCCTGAACGCGAAAGAAAATGTCGCTGGCTTGATCTTCATCAAGCTGCGCCATAGAACTTTCTCCAGGAAACGGCGTCGATGGCGATAGAAAGGTCTGTCTGTCCCCTAAACCTGCAGGCTCCATTGCCGCAGCAGGTGCAGCCTGATAGGCAAATTGTTGACCTGTGGCCGCCGCAGTTTGCGCCTGACGATTTTTCCACCATCGGAAGGCAAAATAGGCGATCGCTGCGAATAGGATGATCTCAAGTAAGCCAATTCCGCCGCCACCTAAAGCTCCGCCGTTCATGCCATGACCAAGAGAGCTGAACAACATACTGCCAAGAAAGCCGCCGGCCAGACCACCGGCTAAGCCACGCATAAAGCCACCGCCTTGAGGACGGGCGTTCTGGTTTTGTTGCGGTGGAGTTTGTGGTCTTGCTTCTTGTTGCCGTGAGCGGGATTGTTGCTGTCGACCCATGCTGCGACCGCGTCCGGCACGGGCTTCAGCATAGGACTCAAAAATAAACGCGCTGAATAAAATCAAAAGGAAACAACGAACAAAATTTGCAGGATGCAATCGAACTAGCACAGAATTCTCCTTTTACAACAGACATGTCGCACTTAAGCTCGCTAGTGTAGCATCAGGCTGGATAACAAACTAGGAAAACCGGATGGCATCGGGAGTCATGAGCGGAGCTGTGGTGGGAGAAGAGAGCCTCAAAAAGAGGCTCTCTGGCAAGCTTGTGATGGGAGCTTATCCGCTTAGCGCATATTTGGTGGAAGCATGACGGAGTCGATCACGTGGATCAAGCCGTTGTCGGCTTTGACATCAAAGGCTGTGATCGCAGCATCGGCGGCACGAAGCTCATCGCCTTCACCACTGATAGTCAAGGCATCCCCTTGAACTGTCGTAAACTCAGTCGCATTGCTCAGGGCTTGCTTGTCATAGCTGCCGGAAACGACATGATAGCTCAGGACAGCTTTGAGTGCTTCAGGGTTTTCGATCAAGTAGTCGACGACTTCAGCTTGTAATTTTTCGAAGGCAGCGTTTGTCGGGGCAAAGACAGTAAATGGACCTTCACTTGCCAAAACTTCAGTAAGTTCGGCTCGCTCAAGTAAACCAACCAGTGTGGAGAATTCTGGCTCGCTACTTGCGATATCGGTAATGGTGTTACCAGCGGTATCGTCATCGTTGCTGGCATCAACTGCGCTAGGAATTAAGACAGTATCGATGACATGAATGACGCCATTGCTACCAACTAAATCAGTCTGAGTGATATTTGCATCGTTGATCATAACACCACCTTCCGCAATGGTGGAAATGTTCAAGTTACGCCCTTCGAGAATCGTCGCCAGTTCCGTTTGCTCAAGCACGTCCTTTGCCAAAAGCTTATCGGCAACGACATGGTAGCTTAAAACTTTTGCTAGTTCGCTTGGCTCAGCAAGAAGGTTTTCCAAAAGTGTTGGGTCCAATTTGGCAAACGCTTCATCGGTCGGAGCAAAGACAGTAAACGGACCATCTTGTTCCAGTGTCGCCGACAAGCCGGCAAGTTTTAGTGCTTGTAGGAGAACTGTGAATTTACCAGCGTCTTCTGCAAGTTCGACAATGTTGGCTTCTTCTGCAGGCTCATCAGCACTGTCTCCTGCTGGCAACATGACTGCGTCGATAACATGAATAATGCCATTGGCAGCTTTAATGTCAGTTGTGACAAGTCGGGAGTCATTGACATAAGAACCATCTTCGCGTTTTTCAATTGTAAGTTTTTGCCCAAGAGCGCTGGTAAAATCGGGAGTTCCGGCAACAGCTTCAGCATCATAACGACCTTCCACAACGTGATAAAGGAGGATGTCGCGCAGCTGATCAGGCTGTTCCAATAAACGATCGAGTTCATCTTGGCCAATGGCAGCAAAGGCGTCGTTTGTTGGGGCGAATACGGTGAAAGGCTCTTCGCCAGATAAAACTTCACCAAGGCCAGCTGTTTTTATGGCAGTGAGCAGTGTAGAAAGATTATCTTTTTGCGCAGTTAATTCAGCGATGGTGTAGATTGTGCTTGGCAATAGGACTTGGTCGATAGCGTGAACGATGCCGTTGCTCGCTTGCAAGTCGGTAGCGATGACTTGAGCGCCATTGACGAAGACTTGGCCTTCACTAGTTTTGACCTCAAGGTCGAGATCATTGGCGCTTTCTAATTCTGCCGTAGAAATCACGTTTTCAGAGCTTAGCTTACCGTTGACGACATGGTAAAGCAAAACTTCCTTGAGTTTCTCTTTGTCTGCTAACAGGGAGTCGAGAGTTCCCTCAGGAAGAGCTGCAAATGCAGCGTCAGTTGGTGCAAAAATCGTGAAATCAGCGCTTAGTAGGACATCGTTTAAACCAGCCTCTTCAACAGCCTTGCTCAGAGTAGAAAACCGTGAGTCTGTGGTGAGAGTGTTGACCAGGTTGAAGCTAGAAGAGTCTTCAGCTCCAGGTTGTTCGGGAGCGGCGACAGGTGGGGGAGGTGTTGGGTCGTCATTGTCGTCATCGCCACAACCAGTAAAAATGGTCAGGGCAAGCGAGCTGAGAATGAGGTGCCTGAGTTTTGTGTGTTTCATTACATTTCTCCTTTTAGATGAGCTGCGATTTGTATACGTCATTAGATCTTAATTATTTGTAATGATAGAGTTTAATCTCATATCTCACAAAATATCCACTGACAACTGCATACCAATCAGGTAATAATTTGCATACTGTATTGAGTCAAGGCAATTTTTTAATACATTGATATTATTAAATATTTAGAATCGTGTCGTTCAATGGCTGAGAAAAAGGCGTCGTTTATTGTATACAATTTGCAAAGCTGTGGTATAAGGAAGCTGCCTTGATGGCAGTTTGTCAACCAAGTGAAAAGCGATACAGGCTGGAAGATGTCTAACAAAGCCAAACTACGCGCCATCGCTGCCGAATATCCACCGACACGGTTTTTTAGCTGCAAGGATTTTTTGCGCCAGTTACATGTGGTGATGAAAGCTCAGGAAGAACGCTATTCATTTCGGCAATTAGCTGAAGATCTTGGTTTTTCTGCGACAAATATCGTTCATTTGTTCGTTCAGGGGAAACGCCCCATCTCTGAACAAGCCGCAGCCCGCATAATCGAAGCCCTGGCTTTACGAAAAGATGAGCGATTATACTTTTTTGCCTTAGCCAAGCTAAGTGGCGAATTGAGTGCCGACGAGGTGAGTCAAGTTTTTGCGGAAGCCCTTGATATCCGCTCGCGAACGATCTCCTCGCGGCTGGATCAGGAGCGCTATCGCTATTACAGTGCCTGGTACCATGTTGTCATCCGTGAAATGCTCGCTTTACCAGACTTTCAGGCTGACCCAAAATGGATTGCCGCCAAAGTCTGGCCCAAGATTTCCGTGAAAGAAGCGGAAGAATCATTAGATTTACTGAAACAATTGCAATTGATTCGCCTAGATAAAAAAACTGATCGCTGGCTACAATCTGAACCGACATTAAGCACGGGACCAGAGGTTACTGATCTTGCCGTAACAGCCTATCATTTGAGTGCCATCCCGCAAGGATTGAATGCTTTGGCAACGATCGATCAAAAAAAGCGGCACATTTCAGCCTTAACTCTCTGTGTTTCGGAAGAACAGCTTGAGCGAATGAAAAAGGAAATTGAAATTTTTCAGCAAAAACTGCTGGATTTGGAGAAAGACCGCTCCGGCCAAAAGCCTGATCGGGTGTTACAGCTTAATATGCAACTCTACCCATCGACTTTGACTTGAGTGAAAAGGTTAGAAAGATGTTTAAACATTCGCTAGTTCACAAGCAGGGTTTGTTCACGCTACTGGTTGCTGTTCTTCTGCCTGGAGGCTGTGGAACACAAACTGGTAATCCCCCGACGCAGACCCATACCACCAAGCTTTTTGAGCAGTCAGTGAGTACTGGTCTTATTAATGGAATTTATTCTGAATTGATCGATAATATAAATTTGGGCGAGTATGCGTATAGTAGCACGGAATCCCGGGTCATTAACCAATTAAGTTGTCAGCTTGTGGAGGATGCGGGCCTAAGTCTGCAAAAAGAAACCGAGACGGAACATTCCGTGCAAGGTCAAGTCGGCGATCGGCAATTTATTGCCCAGCTACACATCTCTCGTCAATACCTCGATACCTGGTATCAAGATGGGCAACTGATACCTTGTAACCCAGAAAGCGGCGCCGTAGGAGTCAGGCTTGAAGCAGGGGAAGAGCTTCGTCTGAGCAGCCAAGTTGATGAAACCAGGCGACGTGAGCTACGCTTGCTGGACCAATATGGGTTAGAAATCACGCAGAACTTCGTGGAAATCCAAAAAAGCGGCAACCGAATAAGCCAGTTCGCTATGCTTGCCAGCACAGATGATCAGCTGCAAGTTTCTGCGAAACTCGAAGAACAGGCGATAACGCGACATATTTCGACCATCGATGAGGGCGGAGAAAGCATCAGTTTCCCTTTGAATGCCCTGCCTGAGTCAGATAGCAGTCTTGAATTTGAGATCAGTCTTGAGCCAGGCACGCGTTTGCTGCGTTCCTATTTTATCGAATCGGTAAGCATGCACTATGATCTTGGGGAAGATCAGGAAATTGTGATTCATTTTGAAGATATGCTGATTGAACCCAGTCGTCATTGCTTCCCCAGTCAAGGTAATATTACCGGCCATTTGCGTCAGGGAGGCTCGAAAGAAAGCTTTTCCCTGAGCTTTGATGCTGAATCAAGTCAGTTTGAATTTACGACCGATCAGGGAAGAAAACTCCTTTTTGTTCCAGAAGCTTGTGTTCTAAATGAGCGCTGAGTTAAAGCAAGCTGAAGCTTTTTTGCAATAATATTAGGTGGTCAAATCAAAGTTTAGAGTGAGGTCGGTCGCGGAACTTGTTTCAGACTGTTGATTCCTATTCCTAGCTTGAGTTGAATCAGCCAGGAAACTTAGTTTTTAAAAGAAAGAGGACTTAAACGCTTGGCATACCAGAGCCGTTTCGCTGTTTTTTGTAAATACATCGTTTCCCCTGGGCTTAACCTTGCCCAATTTGCTCCTGAATTGATGGCCTTCAACAAAAAATCAAAAAGTACCAGATGCCTTCTTTGGGTGCGCTTTAATCGGTGCGGCAGCATCGGATTAAACATACCAATCAAACTCAAAGCCTGCCTAGGATTTTTCCTGACCCAATGCCAAGAGCCCATTTCTAAACAAAGTGGGATAAAGATTTGCTCACTGTTTTGTTTTTGGTGTTCAAAATAAAGGTAATCCCACACATCCCCATGTGCCATATAATGGATGTTTTGCGGTTCAATTGTGTAGATATGGTGAGGATAAGAATGGTCGAGCAATTTTTTTAAAGCCAGGACGCGGTGTGCGTCGGGAAAAAGTGATGTCGAAAATGCAAAAGGAAACCATAAACGGTCGATCAGGCCGAAGCCACTGTGGACATCAAGTACAATACTAAGATCGGAAGAGAAGGTATGACGCTTGATGAAGTCGCAAAGAATTTCCGTCTCAAGTTCCATCGGATAATCAGTTGGTCCTCGATACCAGGGAAGTTTTGCTGAAATCCGATGGCCTCCGACTAAAGTCATGATTTTCTGCTTTGCCTCTATGGGGGCATTGCGCATCAAATCCACACCATTGCCATTCGATCTGGTATTGCAGTACATACCGACTGGATTTGCTAGGGGATAAAAAATCAACTGACAATCTTCGAGAATTTTTTGAATAGAGTCATCCCATTTCAATAGGCGGATGATCGTTTGTAAGTAGGAGGTTACGACGTGGGTACCGATCTTTTCCAGGCCATGCACGCCACCAATAATGACCAGTTTCGGCACTTCCGGCTTGGAGCTGCCAAAGCTAAACGACGTGATTGGGAAAACGTCGTTTTTATATGGAATCCAAGCCTCCTCACGAAAGGTGCCGACTCCATTGAGACTATTTGCGCAGGCGTACACTTCACGCAGCTCAGGAAAAAAATGAAATTCTGACAGCAAGCCTCGTCCTTTGAGTTGGAGGAAAAAAAAGTTTATTGCACCTGACCTTTAATATACTTGCGCAAATGTGAGCTGGAAAGTCGCTCGTAGTTTAGGACGGTAAAAAAGTCTAAACAGGAGAACTTCAGATCCAACGCAGGCGAACCATAGACTTTTGCGCCTGCTTTAATATAACCGAGTAAGAGTGGCGGAATCAATCGCATATCAACTTTATCTTTAGAGAAGCGCTGCTGATCGATGACGCCGTTCAGATTAATGATATGAAAGGTATGGAGTGGATTCACAGAAAACTGCTGGCATAGTGCATCTTCTTGAAACAGAAAGCGATAAACTTCAACAATGCTTGCAAGGTCAAGTGACTGAACACTGCTGCAGCCAAAAAGATATTTCGCGTCGGTGCGCATCATGTATTCGGCTAAGCCTCGCCATAGTAAGTGTAAAACGATACCAGCGCGTTTCTGCTTTTTGACGCAAGCACGGCTTAGTTCCAGCTTATGGCCCTTTTGATTCAGAAAATCTTGAATATCAAATTCACTATTGGAATAGAAGTGATGGGAATATTCGGAAAAAATAAGACGGTAACTTGCGACAACCTGATCATGCTCTTTGATAATCAAAAAGTCGGCAAATAGATCCAATTCTTCAAAGTCCTGTTGATGACTTAGATCCGATTTTGAAAATTCACTTAAAAATACCTCCCGTCGCAGTTCGAGCACCTGCATAAACTCGTCAATGGAATCAGCAGTTTTGATCGTGTAAGCTGCTTGGCGAATTTCAAATGGTAATTTCGCTTGCCAGCTTTGCGGTAGGCTTATTGCCTTAACCGATGGACATAGGTTTGTTGGCTGCTCATCATAGATGATGGACTCAGAAACGATTGCTGGATTCACTTTGGTCCTCCTTGCGATGTTTCGCATAAAAATTTGATACTTTAGTGGTTCATGATAATTGTGAGGTCAATATTTAAGGTGCGGTTAAAGTCTGTGTAAAAGACAAATAAAATTCTTCCTGTTTTTGCGCAAATGGGAGTAAGCTTGCCCCATAAGAACAATAAAGGAGACGCAGATGGCCTCTGTCATAGCTTTAGCAAGGCTTTTCCTCTTGTGTGTTTTGGGGCTTTCTTTGTATTTGTCGGCAACGGTCTTATACTTGCTGCTAAAGCTTCTTTGGCAAGATCGAAAAATGTCACAGCAGATGCTTTGCAAGGCTCGACTGGCAAGTTTCCATTTCCGTCTAATCTTGCGTTGTTGCAATATTAAATTAGCTTATGAAAGTCAGAGCTTCCAAAACCTGCCAATGCAACGAGCGCTTTTTCTGGCAAATCATGTCAATTATTTTGACATACTAGCCTTATCAACCCTGCACCCTATGGGGTTTATCGCTAAGGAAGAGGTTGGCAACTGGCCTATCCTGGGTAACTTAGTGAAATTTTTTAACACGATTCTGGTTAAACGTGAGGATGCTATTAGCCGTTTTCGTTGTATCCGTCAGTTGCAAAAAGGGGTTGTAGATCTCTGTTATACTATCTTTCCCCAAGGGACGACGAGTTTAATGCCATATATAAGTCAGTATCCGTGGTATGCTGGTCAGCTTTTTTGCCTGCGTGACCCGCAAGTACGGGTATTTGCGGTTGGTTTACGCTATGAGCGGCATGAGTGTATGGCATGGATTGATAGTATGACCTTGCTGCCTCATTTATGGAAAGCTTTGAAATTAAAACAAATTGTAATTGGTGTGGCGTTAAAGGAGATCAAGATCGTAGAAGCCTCACAAATTTCCTCTATTCGCCAACATTCGGAACAGATTCGTCAAACCATCAATCAACTGGGTGAAGAGGCAGACGCCCTCATAGCGGCTTTCACCGCTGGTCAATCAGCACCATGGGAATATCCTATTGGATCTGGTTCTTAACCAGGGAATCATAGCTTACAGCCTTCATTCCCTTTCATACCTGTCGTATCAAATGCCTTCCTTCGTGAATGAAATTAGCGAAAAATCTCCCTTTAAGTGCATAAAACCACGAGGCAAATGCTTATTGTTTAAGCTTGGTGGGCAAAGGTACGATACGTTCTGCAAATTAACGAATGGCAAAAGAAAAAATTATTTCAATTCCAATATCTTTTTCGGGAGTAAACTAAATTTTTTTGGCACAGTGCGATGGTGGGGACACAAATGGCAACGTTTCAGCAGTTCAGTGTACTTAGCTGGTCAATTCTATTGACCCTTTTTTTATCAATGGGTAGCGATGCAAATGCCCAATCATCCGGCGAACGGATGCCCCCTCTGATCGAATTTTCCATCAGTAATGAAATCCCTTTCCTTGTCGAATATGGGTTTGTTTTGAAACACCGCGCCAAGCACTTTCCTATCTCCAGTGAAGATGCCTTCAAGTCTTATGATCAAGTGATGGAAGTCGGCAAGAAATTAGCCGATCGTGCTGATAAGGCCCAACTAAAAGAGCTTTATGAAACATACTTCCAGCTATATGACGTCTATCAGTTTTTAGGCAAACTGGATTGGCAGCCACAAGTTGAAACGCGCATTCAAGAGATGCGACAGTTAATTTACCGAATGGGTGAATGGATCTATCTCAAAGAAAGTCGAGATGATAAAAGAAGAAGCGTCAGGTTTTCCTATCTTGCCCTAGGTCTTGGTGATCCGAGTTTCCAGCAGGATGCGATACGAGAACTGTTAGGAATGAAAAACAAAGCGCCAGCGCAGTATCGACCCGCAATTCATCTCTTGTCCTATTATTATCTAAGCTCGACTGAATCAACTTTAACTGCAGCCCGCAAGTATTTGCAGAAGCATCAAAAGGAACTCACTCGCTATGAGCGTAAAGTTATTTCTGTCATCCAAGCCAGAATTGATGCAGGCCTGGTAGGTGATAAGAAGGTGGCGGAAGCAAAACCAGATATTGCGAAAAGCCTGCTGTCATTAAGTGAGCAGGTCAAGAAAAGTCGCTATGAAGGTGTACGAAATAGGATTGATGGGACGATCCTGCATACTTGGATGGCAATCAATCCTCAAGCTGACTGGCGGCGCATCCCCTTGTCGGATGTTGCCAATCGATCTCGCTCGATGCCAGCCGGTCTTATGGAAAGAATGATCTTGGAAGAAGTGAAAGAGGGTCAGTTTTTACGTGGGAGTCAAGTCTATAACAAACTCTCGCAAGATTTTGCTGCTTCTCCAGTTGTGGCAAAAATCGATTTGCGGCGATTGAAGTTGATCAAGCTGCATGTCGCACAAAGCCAACAATACGAACTCGCTCTGCGGAGTTATCAAGAATTACTGCAAAAATATAGTCAGGAACTACCAGGACATGAATCCCGCTTCCTGCGCCAGGTTCATGTTAGCATTGCGAGGGATTTTGAAGCTTATAGCTTGGAAGTGATCAAAGCTGCTCAACAAGCTGAGTTTCCCGCAGATAATCGTTTGGCAGTCGCAGCCATTGGTCAGGGGTTTGTCCAGCGCTTTGCCAATCAGCGCCTCGCTGTGAAAGCAGTGAAAGAAGAGTTGGCGAAACTTTTGGAACTTGCTGGCAAAGCAAAGGAAGCGGTGCAGTTGTTTCTTGACCTGGCAAAAGACGATGCAGAAAAATATCTGCCGCTTGCGATTCAAGCGCAAATGAAAGCGGCGCGTTGGCCTAGTGATATCCCTTGGGTAGAGCCGCAAGCTGATTCAAGAATGGAACGTGCTGCTTTAGCAAAAATGATCGAAGACTATCGCCAAGTCCTTGTGCAAAAGAATCAAGCACTCGACTGGTATCATCTGGCCCACTTGGGCTTAATTTATCGCCAACTCGGTACCGCAGAAAAGGCAGAGACTTTGTGGCGAGATCATGTACAGTATGCGAAAGCTGGGGATGCGAGTCAGGGAGCGTTTGGTCTTTTGCTTATGACATATTTTAAAGCGGAAAATTGGAACGAGCTAATTCAAGTGTTTCAGGTGGCTGAGCAAAAAGGAGTCACTCCTAGCTTCGAAAACCGCCTGCTCAATAGTGAAGCTATGTACCAGCTAGCCTTGCTGAAACGTGCGCAAACATATCAGGCAGGCAAGCAATGGGCGGAGGCTCTTGCCGACTATACGGCTTTTGTGAATCGATTTAAAGAAGATAGGCGACGAATCCTTGCTATTTACCAGACGGTCCATCTTCATCGGCAACTCGATCAATTAAACCTGGCGGTCGATCAAATCAAATTGATGATTCAAGATTACCCCCAACAGGCCTTAAGTAAGCGAGCCATATTGGAAGGGGCGCAGTGGACGCAAGCTGCTGGTCGTGAGCACTTGCAGCAAGCTGCTTTTTTGTTCCAAACATTTATGGATATGTTTGCTAATGATCCATTGATGCCAAAAGCCAGGCTGCAGTTGGCCTATGTGCAGCAATCCCTGCAAGACTATCAAAACGCCTCGCAAAATTTCCGTAATCATGCATTGGATGGGAAAGTGGCTAAAGCCGAACGGGTACGCGCAGCATTGCACCATATTCGCTTGGCAGCTGTTGATGGTGATTTGCGGCAGGCGACCACTATAATGGAGCCGGTTTTAAAATTGTCCGATCGCGGGCAAAAAAGTGACTTTATTTCAGCTCACGTGATATTGGCAAGGTTAGCAACTGAGAAACAGCAGGAGCAGCAAATGAGTCAGTTAGAGGAGCTCTTGCTTCCTTATATCAAAGAGCGCAAGGATGTTGCTGAAGCAATCGGTATGCTGCGATTGTCGCGACTCGAAGCAAAAGAATATGAGATCCCTTTTAGTCAAAACCTGGAAACGGTGGAGTCTTACCGCTCAGCAATTGATACAGTCTATCAGCGTTTTTTAGAAATTTCGAAGGCTTATGATCAGGTGTGCAAAGACGGCGACAATTCACTTTGCTATCAAGCTTATGTCAGGACCAGGCAGTATGCGCAGGAAGCGCTGGACGCGACAGGTAGCATGATGGTGGGCAAACAAATCGAAGCGGAGCAGTTGGAAGAGTTACGTCGCCTACAAAATGCACACTTAGACAAATTAAAAGAGTTTCACGACTACTATAACCGTATGGCCGACAAATACGAAAATTTTCAGGCACCCAACATACCTGCTGGCATTATCGCAGCCCATTAGACACCTTCATTGACTTTGATTTTCTATTGTTGAGTCCTATGCATGTTTAGATTTTCAAATTTAAAAATTAAAATTTAAAGTTTTTACTCAAAAAATCGTGCATCTTCGGTCTGGTATTGCTTTTGCAAGTCTTTCGCGAAGTGAAATCATATAAAAAACGGTTGTCATGATATGAAGGCTGAGAGATATTATCGGCGTTTGAAAGCATTTCAGCCGAATTTTTGTTCAATTGACTCCGCATGGAAGGGGAGAATCATGAAGCACGGCGAGGACCTGAGTGGCCAGGATGGAGAACTTAGAATCCCAAAACGAGGGCAGAAAGCTCTAGTGGAAGGTGAGCGGGCAGCGCATTTGAGGATTACCGTCCCTCAAAAATTTCGCGCCCAGGTGTTTGACGAGTCAGAGTTTTGGAATGTTTCCATCAGTGAACTTTTGCGGAAAGCAGTTGAGCACTTTATGCAGCTGCCCGATGACGAAAAGCACAAGATTATTTTCCCAATGCCAAAGCGTGACGATATGCTGGAAGAATAGATCTTAATTGAAGCGGGAGGGATGCTAGGCTCCCGCCTTATTCCTCCGCTTTATTCTCTTTCAAACCAGGCAAGCATTTCAAGGTGTGGCGTTTGTGGCATTTGATCGATTGGTTGTACTTCGACCAAGCGAAAGCCATGCTTTGCCAGGCGGCGGGCATTGCCACAAAAAGACTTAATCTGACAGGATATATAAGCGATATGTCGCAATGATTTCTGTGTGCGGGCCAATTCTGTGAGCTTGCCGAGTCCTGCCCTGGGAGGGTTGACAATCAAGACTTGTGGAAGAAAGTGTTGCAAACTAAAACGGGCCTTCGGGCGATATAAGTCCGACTGAATGACACTAACCTGAGGCCAGTCCCTGCTTTTTAAAGAGGCGATGGATGCCCTGTCGACTTCAACGGCGATAATCTGTTGGAAGCCGCTCTCCACAAGAGCTGCCGTGAAATTTCCGGAGCCAGCAAAAAGTTCTAGGATGATGGAGCTGCGATCAAACCCAGTCAGCCTTTTTTGTAACCAGAGTTTCATTTGCTGGTTTTGCGCATGATTTGCTTGTGCAAAGGCTTGGCGGCGATTGAGAATGACTGCGTCCACTGCAGTTTCTTCGTTGACGTCCATGAAAACCCATGGTTCTGGGCCGCTAGGGCGCCAGTCACTGCGGGGTAAAGATGCCTTGAGCGCTGCGAACTTTGCGCTAAGTTGTGGACTCAATATGGCGCATTTGTCGACGGGTGCCATTTGCTGTCCATGGCGGCCTGCATAACCGATCTGGACCCCATCTGATTTGAATTGGGCACGGCTACGGTAGGCAAATTCTTGCGGTGCTGGCCAACCTGCTTGTACAGAACTGGGATCCAAGCCAATACGCTCCAGAGAATATCTGAGCCGCTCAAGCTTCGCCTGCCACTGGTCCTGATAAGGAGCAATCATCCAAGGACAGCCGTAACAATCGTTCTCAGCTAATCCAAAATGTGGGCATGGAGCAGGCCGACGCTGCGGGCTGGCTGCGATTATTTCTATTAAGTCAGCGAAAATATAGCGATTATTATCACTCTTTGCGATGTTCGCTGTTTGAAATCGTGCGATGTCACCTGGCCAGACGCCGCGTGCAAAATAGATCTGCTCGGCATTGTCACGTTTCACAACGCCGAGCCCCTGGTCAGAAAGCTTAACAACCTGGCCGATAAAAACGTCCCTGCTCAAAGAGGGGAGTTCCTCACTCATGGGCGAAATAGCTTGAGTAGACAATCGCGCTCCTATTACCAAGCGATGATTCTTGCGACGGCGATCTTTAGAGATTCGTGCCCAGCTTGTAAACGATTTTTTCCTGCTGTACAGATTTGCCGGTGTTCATGCTTCGTTTGGCGAGGGCGCTTCTTGGATGAACCGAATTAAATCAGCCATAGGGACGGGTAAATTGTGGTAGCTTAAATGAGCTATAAATATCGGGGCGCTAGGGTAGCGCGTGAGTGGGTAGCTTTGTAAGTTTGATCCTTTCCCAATGACATGTGTCGGTAAAACTGCAATTCCGCAGCCAGCTTCCACTAGGCTAAGTATAGTTGTGATCGAGTTTACCTGTACATAAGTTTTAGGTTTTTTGTAAGTTAATTTAAATAATAAATCTTCGTCGTTATAGACGATCCAGCGATAGTCTTCAAGGCGCTCTGGATTGATTTTTTCTCGACTCACCAAGCGGCGATGCTCATCGAAAATTTGGCTGCAGGAGATCAGATCGCTGCGGATAGGTAGCGGGCTGATGACAAGATCGAAAGCGCCCTGCAATAATCCTTGCTCAAGTTCTTTGGCAGGAGTGATATGAATTTCTAATTGATGCTCTTTTTTTTGGCAGAAATCCGCAATGATCACTTGCAACCATGTTTCGAGAATGCCATGGACGGTTGCGATGCGCAGGAGGCTGATGTCCTGACCATGCAGAATTTGAGTGGATTGTTGAAAAAAGTTTTCAGTCAGAAGAAGCAAGCGGCGGCCTTTTTCTGTCAAAACAATATTTTTGGAGGAACGGATGAGAAGCTCTTGTTTGGTAGATTCTTCGAGTAGCTTGATTTGTCGACTGACCGCTGATTGCGCGATGTTGAGTGATTCCGCGGCCTTGGAAACACTGCCAAGTTTGGCTGTTGCAACAAAAGCCTTCAAATAACGCAAATCCATGAGCGACCTGTCAAGAAGAGATTAGTTTTACTGGGAAGGGATGGCCTCAGGCTGACTCTGCTCACCTGCCGGTGGCATTGTTGCGATTTCTAAACAAGTTGACGCATCACCCTGGTAGTTGCCATTGGTAATGCTTTGTTGCTTGGCATCTGTATAAAAACTAACTTTACATATATACGAATCGGCAAAGTTTTCCGGATAGCGATAAAAGGACAAGCGACTTGACATGCGGTTATGCTGGTAAGTCAGCACAAGGCCACCTTCTCGCAAGGTGTAGGTGCTGACCGGTGCTCCCCAAGTTTTCACCAGCAGGTCGGGGTCCTTATCTTGCCAACTGGCAAGGATGGCATCAAGCCTGGAGCTGTTTGTATGGCTGCAGCCGCTAAGGAAAGCACTGGCGATAATTAAACTCAACAGAATCAAAGATTTCATGCTAGCCTCCCAATGTCATCATAGCTCTCTTAGTTTTCCGCTTCAATAGAGGAGCATCGGCAAAAATTGGCTGTGTTCTTTGAAAACACCCGAAAAACATGTACGAAAGGAGTCGGCAGTGCAGCGACAAGTGGCGCTTATTACAGGAGCTTCATCGGGTATCGGTCGAGAGCTGGCACGACAACTTGGTCAAGAGGGTTATGCTCTTGCTCTGGTGGCTCGCCGTGCGGAACTCCTGCAAAGCCTGGAAGACGAGTTGAAGCAGTTAGGAATTCCAGCGCTCAGTTTGGTGGCCGATGTTTGTGACTTTAAAGCTTTGGAAATTGCTGTCAAGGCTTGTGAAGAAAAGCTGGGTGCGATCGATCTGCTGGTGGCAAATGCCGGTATTTCTGGGAACTTACCAGCAAAGTCCTTTAAGCCTGAAAAGGCCAGACAGATTTATGAGGTCAATGTCATAGGCTTGATGCAGTCAATTGCTGCAGTTTTACCCAGCATGATGGCTCGCAGGCAAGGGCATATCGTCGGTATTTCCAGCCTGGCTGGCTACACATCCTTTCCTGGCAACTATGTCTACAGCGCAAGTAAAGCCGCAGTTACAACCCACTTGGAGGGCTTACGACTCGAACTGCGAAATTATGGCATTCATGTTACAACAATATGTCCTGGCTTTATTAAGACGGATATGCTGCGCGGCATGCCTTCCCGTCTACCATTTCTTATGGACTGCGAGCCTGCGGTTCGCATCATGCTCAAGGCGATACGTAAGAAAAAAGACCGGCTTAACTTCCCGTTGCCACTTTATCTGGCCATCCGCTTGTTGAACATTTTACCGCAAAGTTTGCGTACAAAAGTGAGGACTTAAGCTATTACCTCAACGGTTCTATCTGTCTGACAGGAAGAGAGTCATTCCATGAATTGCAATTTCGCAATGCATTCCTACAATAAAGCAGGTGGACTCACTACCTGCGGAGTTAGTATGGACTGGGTGAAGGCAAAAAGAAAATTCTCTGAGTTGAGCTTGCTGTGTGCATTTTTTCTATCTGCGTGTGGCAGTCCGGAGCGAGACAAACCGGAACCTCAAGAAGAAGTCCCATCGTATGAAGCTGGGCCGCAAAAGCCAGAGCCATCATCGGCAGGAATCACAATCAGTGATGATGGTACGGCTGATGATAGCGTGGAGGAAGCAGGCGATAGTCAAGAAGATGTAGCTGAAATCGAAGACTACTCTGAGGATCAACGCATCGAGCGTGCTCGTCAGATCGTTTTTCAGGAAATCGACTATATTCCCCAGAACCCTAGACTCGGGATCTGTAATGCCAGAGCCTTGTACAAGGCCATGGAGTTTGCTAGTCAGCAAATTGCAAGTGAGTCATTGGTGCTACTTGGTGACCTACAAGCGGTGCGAGGTATCGAGTGGGGTTATCATGTGGCTCCTGTCTTGATTTCCCAGCAGCTTGGAGAGGCATTGGTGTTTGACTTTGCACTTGCCACCGAGCCACTAACGATCAATGAATGGATTGCGCTCACTGATCGATTAGAAAAAGATGCTGCGTATGATTATATTCTTTTGTCAGGCTCACAGTATGTGAACGTCTATATTCGTGACGATCGGGAGCGTTATATCGATTATGAGACGCTGCGTGAACAGCTACAAAAACTACAGCATGAATCAGCCGAAGCCCGATTCGAAGCTATGCCTTCCTTTCAAGTCAGTGAAATCGGGATGGCCTGCCGTGAGGCCCGAGCCATGTGGGAATTTGAGTTGGATGGGCGAGCATTGCAGGAAAAACAAAAACAGCTCGATGAGCGAACTCATGAGCTGTTAGGGCAGTTGCAAGATCTTGGCCTTTTGCAAGGTGACCGAAGAGAATTGAATTGTCGTCAAAAATTGGATTAGCGTTTGCTATTTGCCTTGATCAAGAACGATTTTGATGTTTTTGCTGCCTTTTGCAACGACTCCTGACATCCCAATAATATCCCCTGGCTGATCCATGCCAGCAGAACCATCTTTATCAAGGCGTGCTTTGACTTTGAGCTTTGTCGGCAAAACGGCATTTCCACCCATAGTTCGGATGCTGGTCGTGGTTATTTCGAAATTATAGAAATTGCCGGAAGCGTCCTTTTCTAAATCAACTTTTTGTGCCCCATACGGCATCGGCATTTTACTTTCGGGATTGTAGACGACTAAAAATAAAGTGCGAATGCCCTTGGCTTTTTCAATCAGTTTATCATTGCTGAGACTCAAGCTACCAGAAACCATCAGCTCTCCCTGAGAATTTGCTGATGCTACAGACGCAGTGTAGAGTCCACACCATAAAATAAGGGCAGATAAGCGAAATTTCATGTGAAGTCCTTTTTATCAATGTTGCGCTTAAACTTTGCGCAATCATTCCATAGATGGATGATGTTGATGGATGGGGCACTTATGCAAAGTTTAGGATGGATTAGAAGTCGGAACAAGGATAAAGTCTGGTTTTTATCAGTCATTAAGACACTGATTAAAAGTAATGATAGGGGAATCTGTTGCAAGAAACTAAGAACAAAAATGGATTGCTGCGTCTTTTGAGTCTCGCCTATCCGGAAAGGCGTCGTCTTGCATTGGGCACCGTGTTCCTGCTCATCGGCAGTGCCATGCTTTTGGTATACCCGCAAGTGGTTAAAAAAATGATCGATGAAGCTTTGACGACAGGCGATCAGGAAAGAATTAATCAAGCCGCTGTGATCATGCTGGGCGTATTTTTGATCGGTGCGGTAGCTGGTGCCTTGCGCTATTATTTGTTTACTGTTTCCGGGGAAAAAATCGTTGCAGGGCTGCGCTCCGACCTTTACCGCAACATCACGCAGCAAGAAATTGCATTTTTCGACAGCAGGCGTACCGGTGAGCTGATGAGCCGTTTGTCATCCGATGCTGCTATTCTACAAAATGCGGTCAGTGTTAATTTGTCAATGACCATGCGCAACCTGGGGTCGACAGTTGGTGGCATTATATTACTGATCTATACCTCTCCCGTGTTAACATTTGGCTTGCTAGCTGCGATTCCACCTATTGCTCTAGGCACGGCTTGGTTTGGTCGTATGATTCGGCGCATGTCGCGTCAGGTCCAGGATGCTTTGGCCGAAAGTGGTACCGTGGCTGAAGAGACAATATCTGGCATTCGCACGGTTCGGGCGTTTGCCAAAGAAGAATTTGAGCTTCATCGTTATCGGCAGGCAGTGGAAAAAGCCTTTCATGTCGCCAGAAAAAAAATTCATGGCATAGCGGTATTTACTGGCTTCGCCTCGTTGTTTGGTTATGCCGCCATTGTCGGTGTCGTTTGGTATGGCGGACAATTGGTGATCACAGGTGACATGAGTATCGGTGATCTCAGTTCTTTCATTCTATATACTCTAACCGTGGCAATGGGAGTTGCGACCCTAGGTTCCCTTTGGACTGATTTTATGAGTGCTACAGGTGCCGCAAAGCGGGTCTTTGAATTACTTGACCGGCAAACTCATATTCCTCTGCAAGGCGGAACAAAGCTAGCTGCCATGCAAGGTGCCATCGATTTGAACCAAGTCAGCTTTAGCTACCCTGCCAGGCCAGATGTGATGGTTTTAAGCGATCTTTCCCTTCATATTTCTCCTGGCGAGATGGTGGCTCTGGTTGGGCCTTCAGGTGGGGGTAAGTCGACCATTGCGGCTTTGATATCGCGTTTTTATGATCCCAATTGGGGCAGTATTTGTCTGGATGGCCATGATCTACGTCAACTCGATAGCGATTGGCTGCACGCGCAAATTGGTGTGGTGGCCCAAGATCCCGTCTTACTCAGCACCTCACTTGCGGCAAATATTCGTTATGGCAAGCTTGATGCCAGTGATGCTGAAGTGGAAGCGGCAGCACGGGCAGCGCACGCCCACGAGTTTATTATGGGCTTTCCGCAAACTTATGAAACTGTGGTCGGTGAGCGCGGCATTCAATTATCCGGTGGGCAACGGCAGAGGATCGCCATTGCCCGGGCGATGCTGAAAGATCCAAAGGTTTTGGTTTTAGATGAGGCGACAAGTGCATTGGATGCAGAAAGCGAGTATCTGGTTCAAGACGCCCTGGATCGGCTCTTGCGTGGCCGCACCACTGTGGTCATCGCTCATCGACTTTCGACAGTGCGCAGTGCTGATCGAGTCCTGGTAATCGATCAGGGGCAAGTGGTGCAGGAAGGGAGGCACGAAGCTTTGATGGCGGAATCCGACGGCACCTATTATAAGCTCGTGCAGCGACAATTTACGCCGCATGCCGAGCAGATAAGCTAAAAGTCGGCATAGAAATGCATGATCGCCAGGGTATCTTCAAAGCGTCTGCTACCCGTCTCATAGCGGCGCCAAAGCTCTAATTGTAAATAGGGAAAGGGGTGCAGATCGAGGAAATAACTGCTGCGTTTTGACTGGCGGCTGGGGTCCTGCAGTTCCTCCCAAACGCTGCCAAACATCACTCCCCGTATACCGGCATACGCAAGCGTTGTTTCACTGATAGTCGAGCCTGGATGGATCGATAAAGTTTCGGGAGCCGCTGAATGCTCTTTGGCACTGACCTGACGCCAATTACGCTCGGTGTAGAGGAGAACCTGAAAGGCGTTGAAACCACCGCCCACAGCTTGCATATCGATTTTGTGATATTCCGATTCCGTCGACCAGCCACTGGCGTTCAAGTGCCAGCCGAGTGTGACCCCGCGCACGCCACCGTGATAACTATGGCCTTTCTGCCTGAGATCCCGACTTACATAAGGATCACCTTGCATCAGAGACACGCGAAAAAATGGAACGTTTGGAGTGCCACCAAGTTCGATGGCTTCGGTGGTCGCCATTTGATCGAAGCCAATGCGTTGACGAATCCATAAAGTGTGGTTGGGGCGACGCAGTCCATACATGGGACTGCCACGATAAGCGCGCACGTAAGTGTTTAAGGGAAGGGCATCGATCATCAGCGAATATTTTTCGCGAAAACGCCGATCGCCTTCGCGCACGACCCGAAACATATCATCTTCGATGCGACCTAACATTAAAGCCTGGTATGTTAAATGCAAATAGTCTTTAAACGGTCGCAGGCGCATTGAGGTTTCCAATGCCATGGGAAAGGTTTGTCGTTGGCCGCCGGCTTTATCCCATTGAATGATGCGCGCATCCAAATGCCCATCCCAGCGACTTTCATCCTTTAATGGGTCGATAGGTTTAAAAAAATTTACCATTGATGCCTGATCTTGGCTGTAATAGTAACCCCATTCGTTGCGTGGTCCGGCTCCAGCAGGATCAACGTGACAACCTTGGCAGTCCAGGGTACAGCGACGTTCCAGAAACGGCCGTTGCGAACGCCCCGGGTTATGGCAGCCCTCACAATTTTGCGCCTCACGCAAGGCGATCAGTGGGGTGGCATCAGCCGACTCCGTTAGAAGGCAAGTAGTGGACAGCAGGTAGACAAAGAGAGGGTAAATCAGCAAGTGCGAATGCATCAGTCGATATAGTCTTTTCCGGAATGACATGCTAAAATTCCTAGATCTTCCTGTTAAAATTCTCATGGAGACTTTACCTATCATTGTACGTCAGCAAAATGGCATTGTAACCCTCGGATGCATTGTCCTAAGTATTTTTGTCAGCGTCTTTATGTTGGCCTGCAGTTTAGAGCCGGCAGGACTGAGAAATATCCGCGCTCATGTCGTTGATAAGGGTGGTGTCGTCCATGCCGAACCTAGCCTGCGTGCCACACGCTATTGCCAATACTGTCACGGTATCAATCTGGAAGGGGGCTTAGCCGGGGAGCCTAGCTGCCTGCAATGCCATGGCCAACGCTGGCAGGATTTTGAGCCGAGTGATAGTTTTGCTCCGCAAGATCACGTCAGCGATCATGGTGGCTTTCGCCATCATCCTGATTTTGCCAATCCCTGGCAAACCTGCACTGCTTGTCATGGTGCGGACCTGCAGGGTCAACTGGACGAAGGAACTCCAAGCTGTTATCTATGTCACGATCAGAAATGGGCGGATTGAAAACTAACCACGGTGACATTGAAGTATATTTATGAATTCCATTGCCACTCAGGCAGCGCCAACGACTCTAAGCGAGCTTATCATTCAAACCTTTCAGCGGCTTTTTTGGCGCGAATATCAAACTGAGCTGACTTGTGGCGGCGATGAGCCGCTTTATGTGCCGCGCTCAGCGACTCAGCCTTGTGATCGTATCATCTTCGCTCGCGGCTTTTGGTCCAGTGCCCTACACGAGGTGGCGCACTGGTGCATTGCGGGCCCGGAGAGGCGTCGGCAACTTGATTATGGCTATTGGTATGCGCCGGATGGGCGCAATCAGCAGGAGCAGGAACTATTTGAACGTTGTGAAGTCAAACCCCAGGCTTTGGAATGGCTTTTTACTTCCGCTTTAGGCGAGCGTTTTTACGTCAGTTTCGATAATCTTAATGGCGAGAGGTCTGATAGCAGGCGTTTTCGCAAAGCTGTACGGGAGCAGGCATTGGCCTATTTAAGCGTTGGTTTGCCGAAGCGGGCAGGGCAGTTTTTAACGGCTCTCCTGCAGAAGAAAAGTACGAATGACGCATTTAACGCTTATTGGCAGCAAGTTCGTGAACAGGGCATACTACCGGCTTGAACGAGCAAGTGAAAAACAAGTGGTATAAGTACTAGAGAACGCGATACTTTGCGGGAATGAAGAGATGAGTTTAGATGGTGCTTAAAATGCCTGCAGAGCAAGAGTGACCCAAAAAAGAAAACTGTCGGGTCATGAAGAGCTGGCAAGAAATGCCATACTCTCTCTATCAAGCTGGGGAAGAAATACAGATGAAAGTAGGGCAGTTATGACACCACAAGATAATTATGTTAAATCGGCTAGATCGAGTGATCGACAAAGTCGCGATTCTAGTCGAAATGCTGCAAGTAGAAATTTGACTTCAAATCCAAGTTCACGTCACCAGCAGCCTGCCAATTCAAAATCCCCAAAAAGCCAACTTGCAGTTACCGCTAAAGGCCGGACCAAACATCTTGAACTGGTTTTAAGTGAAGGTAATTTTATCGCCTTTGACATTGAAACGACGGGTGGCAACCCGGAAAAAAATGGGATGACAGAAATATTTGCTTTGCGTTACCACAAAGGGCAAATTGTCGATACATTTTATACGATGGTCAATCCCGGGATCTCGATTCCGCCGATCGTTCGCCGCATGACCGGCATTACCAACCGCATGGTAAAAGACGCGCCCCGCGTCGACGAGATCATGCAAAACTTTGTCGATTTTATTGGCGATGATGTGCTCGTTAGTCATAACACCATCGGTGATATGAAGTTTCTACGCTACTTTTCCCGGAAAGTGACCGGGCAGATGATCACAAATTATTACCTTTGTACCCATCTTCTCGTAGAAAAATTGGTGTCCCATGCTCCGGACAAATCGTTAAAAGGTTTGGCTCAGTTTTTCTCGCTGCTTTCGGATCGACAACTGCACCGTGCGGAAGCCGATGCTTATTTAACTTTGGAATTATTTAAAGTCCTACTCGATAAGCTCCAGGAAAAAGGTATTGATCGGATCATCGATGCCATCCGCTTTCAAGGAGACTATGAGTCTGGAACCCGACTTGGCTGGGGAATATCCAGTGAGGTCTTGAATCGCTTGCCACAAAGTTCCGGCGTCTTTTACCTTTACGATTTTTTAGGCAACATCACTTTCTTGTCTGCAGCCCATAATATCGCTCGTGAAGTTAAAAAATTGCAGCGATTTTCGCTGCTACCGCGGCAGCTGTTGAAGTCCGTATTGGCCAGTACTGAGGTGCGCTTTACGGAAACCTCAACAGCTTTTGCAGCAGCTTTGGCTGAGGCTGAAGGGATTCATCAGCATGGCTTACGTTTTGATCCTGCTAATTGGCATCAACGTACAGCAAATTTCCTCTATGTCCGTGATGATGGGCAGCAATTTCGTTTTGGCACTGGCCCTTTAGGAGAAGATGTCGTCTTGGCTTTAGGGCCGATCCGCGGTGGTCGGGAGGTGACTCTGCTGATGGAGCATCTGGCCCGCGTTTTTCAGAAAAAAATATCGAAGAAAGGCCTGCGACTTAGTCATCGTGAAGGTCGTTTAGCCTTGGACTTTCTCAACGGCCGGCGCATCGAGCCAAGCTTTTGGGATAAGGCTAGAGAATTGTTTTCATTTTTACAAAAAGATGAGTCGATGGACCATATCAAAGCTCAGTTGCAGGAGCTGTCGATTCCATTGGAGCTGAGTAACTTGGAAACTTGTTCGGGAATACTTGCTGTGCCTAATGGCGAGGGCTGGCATATTTATACTGTGGCCAGTGGAATCCCGCAGGATGAAATGATTTTGCAGGGTGATCTGGTGCAGTCGTTAAAAGAACAAAATCTACACGTTAAAATCTACAAGAAACTGAAATTGGCTATCTACGCACGACGCAAAGGGCCTAGGCCTCTTCCTCTGAAAGACACCTTGCTGATCAATCGCACTTTCTGGTGGGCCTTTTTTGGCAGCCGCCATGAGGATGTTCGGGTGATCCCTATCGAAGAATTGGCGCGTATTTAGGCGCTTCATTTAGTAGCGCTACCGATGGGACTATATCTGGCCCAAAAGAAAGGTCTGCTGCATCGCGGTGATCAGGTGGTTTGCCTGGTGGGCGTAGCCGGGATGAGTTTTATGCGTGTATTGGGAAACTCTTCGCATATATGGAAGTCAAGGCTTTTATGTACCAATTTTTGCAGAAATTCAAAGTCAGTCTTCCGCAGGGTTATCGCTCGACTCAAAATATAGACCCCATTCCAAAACCGGCGCATGGACTTCCTATCTTTTTACTGACTTATTTGGAAGTCTAAAAAGTCTCTTTAAGATGGCTCGATCTAAGGTATCAAAATGGCCAAGAAAAGTTTTATTCAATTTGCCTTTGCAGAAGTTCATGTAAATAAAAATGATTTTGCACTGTAGGCAGCCAGTTTTTGTGCCGAAAGACTAAGTAGAGTTTAGGTTGGCATTGAAGATCTGGAGTAAAAGATGGCCAGAATACAACAGTTGAAATTTTCAGTTTTTAATATTGCTATAGTTCTTCATCTTACAGCCTGTGGGGGCTATGACGCCGCTGATGAATCTGATTTAGAACCGAGGCCTGGTGAAATCGTTGGCGTTTTGGTCGATGAAAGAGGTAAAGCCCATCCTGATGCTTCCATAGAACTTTACGCTGAAGATGCGACTGAAGTCTTGACCGTTGTTGAAGGTATGGATTCGGATGGAAGATTTGGCGTTTTCCCGCCAGATACTGGTAATTATAGCATCGTTGGTGTGATAGGAGACACCCAAAAGGTAATCGTGCAAGGTGTTGCCTTTACCTCAGGTGCTGGGCAAAACATTGGCAAGATTGCAACTACCGAAGTAGCAGTGCTTTCCGTTCAAGTAACAACGCCGGAGGAATTTAGCTCAGAAGGGGTCAAATTTCAAGTCCTGGGTTATAGCGCCAGTGGTACAACCATCCAAGAGGGTTTCGGTATTATTGAATCCGGTATCCCTGCAGGTAAGTACAAGCTACGCTTTAGTAAGGAAGGACTCAGCGATCTGTTAATTGAAAACCTTGAACTTGAGTCTGGAAAGATAACGTTACTTGAAGATGTCGAAATGAGTGTAGCTGGTTCCTAGATACCTGCACATCATAGTTTGATGTGCAGCTTGGTCTAGTATAACAACTTGCTGTTGTCAGCTAAAGAAATGCTGATCGACTACGGGATAACCGGAGCTCAGAAAAACCGTAAGGGCTTGATCATTGGTGTTTTTCAGGCGAGCACGGGCCCACCAGGAAGACTGGGAAAAGCCAAAGTTCGGTGTCCGTTTCTTCGAGGGCGAAAATTTTTCTTGAAACTGATTATTATTTAAATCGTTTTCATTGAATTGATGATTTTGATCTTCAAAAAACCATAAGGAGTGATTTAAGTTCAGCTCCGACAGGTCTGCGTCGACTTCCACAAATCCTTGAGAAGCAATCGCTTGAGTCGTTATGACGATGGAACAGATGAGAAACGAAAGTAAATGTTTCATGAGCCGGTCTCCTCATGAGGATACTCGGCACAAAACGACTAGTCCTGAAGCAAGACTCCCTCAGTTGAAATGCGGGTTTTACTATAATGTCTCCGGATATATTGGTGTTTTTGTGAAATCTTGGCATTCTTGGAAGGAAAAAGAACGATGGGAAGACCCAAGCTACAGAATCTGAGATCAATGAAGGATCATTTTCACAGCTTGGGTCCCTAGTTCTCACTCTTTAAGAGGCTGATCCGGTTTAGGAAAACCAGCCGGCTCAAGGTTCTGACATGAATCCGTATTGGTAATGCGTCGGAGGCACAAAAGTTTCTTTGATTGTGCGGTGTGAACACCATCGCAGCAAGTTGAACATGCTACCTGCTTTGTCATTGGTGCCTGATGCGCGTCCACCACCAAATGGCTGCTGACCGACGACGGCTCCAGTCGGTTTATCGTTGATATAGAAGTTGCCTGCTGCATGAATCAGAGCCTGGCTCATTTGCTGAATCGCATAGCGATCCTGGGCGAAAATGCCACCCGTCAAGGCATAGGGAGTGCTCTCATCGCAGAGCTTTAAGCTTTCTTCAAAGCGATCGTCATCATAGGGGAAGATTGTAAGGACGGGGCCAAAAATTTCTTCTACCAAAGAAGGATACTTGGGGTTTTCCGTCTCGATGATCGTGGGGCGAACAAAATAACCATTGCTATCATCAAACTCACCACCACAGATGACTTTCGCGTCAGAAGATTTTTGCGCGTTTTTAATGTAGCCTGTGATTTTGTCAAAAGCGCGACGATCGATGACAGCTCCCATGAAATTGGTAAAATCCTCGACATCGCCGACTTTAAGTTCATTGGTTAAGCTCACCAATTGCTCTTTGAGTTTCGGCCATATGCTTTTCGGGATGTATGCCCGAGATGCAGCGGAGCATTTTTGTCCCTGGTATTCAAAAGCTCCACGCACCAATGCTACAGCCAGAGGTTCAACGTCAGCCGATTTATGGGCGAAGACAAAATCCTTGCCGCCTGTTTCGCCGACGATGCGGGGATAGTGGCGATAGTTGCCAATATTGTTGCCGACTTCCTGCCAGAGGTGATTAAAGGTTTGGGTGGAGCCAGTAAAATGAATGCCCGACAACTCTGGATGTTTCATAGCGACTTTGCTAATCGTCTGTGGATTGCCAGCAAGCATGTTGATGACGCCAGGCGGCAAACCAGCCTCTTCCAGTACTTGCATCCCGACCCAGGCAGCATGCATGGATGTCGGTGCCGGCTTCCAAAGCACACTGCAGCCCATGAGTGCCGGAGCGGTAGGTAGGTTAATAGCGATCGAAGTAAAGTTGAACGGCGCAATGGCATAAACAAAGCCTTCCAAGCCGCGAACTTCAGACCGATTCCACATGCCGGGAGCCGACTGTGGCTGTTCACTAAGGATCTGCTGCATAAAGTGCACGTTGAAGCGGAAGAAGTCGATCAGCTCACAAGCGGCATCGATTTCTGCCTGATGAACGGTTTTGCTTTGGCCGAGCATGGTAGCGGCATTGATGTCAGCGCGATAAGGGCCGGCAATAAGATCAGCCGCCTTAAGAAAAACAGCGGCCCGAGCTTCCCAAGGCATAGCTGCCCATTCTTTACGGGCCTCGAGATTGCTTTGAATGGCATCGCGGACGTGAGACTCCTCAGCTTCGGAAACTTCAGCAAGTACGTGGCGATGATCGTGAGGACAGACAACCTGGGACTTCGCAGCCGTGACGATCCGCTCACCATTGATATAGAGAGGAATCTCCGTTTTTGTTTCTTTATGTTGAATCAGGGCGGCCTTTATGGAACCGCGTTCTGGCGAGCCTGGCTCGTAGCCAAGAACGGGTTCATTGCTAGGTGTAGGAACCGTCGAGCGTGCATTTGTCATGACTGACCTTTCATCCAAGTTACAGAGAACAAGATCCATGCCTATAGGCAAAGAAAAGAATATTTGCCATAGTCCTTCTTCCTAGTTGCAATCGACATGGACTGTTGGCGACGAAATCTTAATGGTCTAAGCCCGGAAAGGCAAGTTGAGGAAGCTACGAGCCAGTAGCCTAACAAAAATGGCGGTAAAATCCCGGCAAAAAACAAAAAAGGCACCGATTAAGGTGCCTTCCATCTTAGTTTGTCCGAAAGATCTTAGTGTCCGAAGTAGGAGCGCAGACCTTCTTGACTGGTTTTCATGCCTTTTTGGCCTTCTTCCCAGTTGGCAGGACAAACTTCACCATGCTCTTCATGGAAATGCAGAGCATCGATGAGGCGCAAGAACTCATTGACGTTTCTTCCTAAAGGAAGATCGTTAATGGTTTGCTGGCGAACGATACCATTTTTGTCGATGAGGAAGGTGCCGCGCAAAGCAACGCCGTCTTCATGAAGGATGTCGTAATCGCGGGTGATAGTTTTGTGGATGTCAGAAACGATAGGGTAAGTTACCCCAGCGATACCACCTTCTTCCCTTGGAGTGTTTAACCAGGCAAGATGGCTGAAATGTGAATCCACAGAAACACCGATCACCTCAGTGTTTTTCTTACGGAATTCTTCCAGCTTGTCCTGAAATGCATGCAGCTCGGTCGGGCAAACAAAAGTAAAGTCCAGTGGGTAGAAGAAGAGCAGAACATTTTTGCCGCGATAGCTGGACAAGGTGACTTGTTTGAAGTCCTTGTTCACGACTGCGGTTGCAGTAAAGTTCGGAGCTTCTTTGTTGACGAGTACTCCCATGATGATGTTCTCCTTTCTGGGAAACAACAGCGGTCCGTAACAACTTAAACCGTAAGAACTATCTTACTGAAAAGATGATCGAACCATAGTTCAACTTTGATGTCAAGTTATGCTGAATGTAACCGGCGGTTTTAATAGAAACTATCCGCGAATTATGGTAATCTTTTTGAATGCCTTACGGTCAATGATAAAAAACAAAGCACTAAAGCTGTAGATGTAAGTCTCGCAGGCCCAGCATTGTATGACTGAGTGTCCAAGGACTCTTTAGCGTCGGCTAAATGACGTTGTCATGATCAGCGTCTTCTCATGAGTTGTCCTACTTAGAGGGGGGGGGCGAGACTTTTTTAAGTATTCCCTTTGCTTGCCTGCAAGTTAAGACAACACGGTCACTTATTTTCAAGATTTTCTGCAAAATCATCGCTGAAAACCTTGCCCGCTACCTTGATTCTTTTTCCTTAAGGCTTATTCTATAATTGAAAGGTGAAGATTCTTCTCTTCACCAGCTAACCGTAAGGAGGCGTTTTTTATGATGCTGAGAACTGCATTCCTTCACATGGATCGAACCGAAGCCTTGGATCAATTTGCACTCGAAAAAATTGGCAGTAAAATCGAAAAATTGGCAGAAGCTCCTGTCAATGCTCAGGTGACATTTGTGGTAGAAAAAGGTCAACACATTGTGCGTCTTGCGCTCAAAGACAAAAAAGGAGAACGCCTCGTCGTAAGAGAAGCTGCAGATAATATGTATCAAGCGATTCATCGCGTCGCAGCGCAGATTGATCGCCGACTGCGGCGTAAAAAAGGGCGGCAGTTGACTCAGCGTCACGTTGCGAATCAAAAAATAATGCCAGAGGCCGCATTAGATCAAGAAGATGAAATCTGATGAGTTATAGTTAGGGTCCATCCGGGAATGCCTTAGACAAGGCGCGAGGCGAAAATAAACCGCAGTGTATTTTTCGGATACATGAGGATTTATTTTCGCCGATAAAACGCAGTATAAGGTATTTCCAGATGGACCCTAGTTAGTAGTTTTATGTTTGCCGATATAAAAACGCCTCTGTGTCATGCAGTAGGCGTTTTTTCTTTTTAGTGGAAAGTGCTGCCTTTGGCGAGTAAATTGCATGGGTATATGTGACAGTTGAAATGTGCTTGTTATCGTAGTTTTGGCAAGGTTTTAGTGGCATAAAGGGGGAATGAAATGGAAAGGGAAGAACTATTCGGATCATCTCCGGAAAATGAATTTTTTCATAAACTCAACAAGGAGCAGATTGCACAATATCGTGAGAAACTTGATGCAGACAGGCGGATGCAGGAAGAAAAGCAGCAAAAAGAATTGCATTGGATGAAATGCCCCAAATGCGGTCATGATTTGGTGGAACAAAACTTAACTGGTGTGATGATCGATGCCTGCCAAACCTGTGGTGGAGTATTTCTAGATCAGGGTGAGCTTGATCTCCTGCGAAAAGCCGACCAGAATGATAAGTTTTTTGTTAATCTTAATGATCTCATCTTCCGTCGTAAAAAATCTTAATTTTCCTGTGATAAAAGAAAAAACCCTGTTCCCATTTTCAGGGAGCAGGGTCGAATTGAATCTGCTTAAGGGTGGGCCTTGCGATTCATTCTAGGAAACTACCTTTTGATTCAAGGCATCGATTAAGCGAATGGACTCTTGAACCAATTCTCTAGCGAGTTCATTATTGTGAGTGATTAAACAACTCTGCTGGCCGTCCGGGAAGCGGAATTTCAGATGCTCGAGCCGCCGTTTGAAATCTTCATATTGAAATAACGCCCCTGCATCTTGGCAGTTATCAGCAAGTTTGCTGAGTACCTGTAGTGCCGTAAAAAGGTTCGAGCAACTTATGCTTTGGGGGCAGTGCTCGCAGCTCGTCGGCTCATGCTTGCTGTTCTCATGTTCAAATGTTGTTTTCATCGGGCGGCCTCCTTACTGATTTAAGATCCCATATTTTTCCAAGCGATACCGGAAGGTATGCCTTGAAATCCCAAGCAGGGCCGCGGCTTTGGTCTGGTTATTACGCGTTTTTTCCAGGGCTTGGATCAGAAGGCTTTTTTCGAGTCCTTCCAAATTTATACCTTCCTCTGGCAAGGACCAGCCATTCCTGATTTGTTGATGATCTTCCATGCTCGCGCTTGCCCGACTAGCTTGGAAGGGCTGTGGCATGCTATGAAAGTCCATAAAATGTGAGTTCGTGTTCGAATTCGGTTCCGTTAGATTCCATACCTGTGCTTCGGGCATTTGGATCGGTTGATCAAAGCTGATGTGTTGGGGGCCTAAAATTTCTGGCTGATGGAAGACCAAAGCCCGCTCGATCACGTTTTTCAGCTCGCGAATGTTACCAGGCCAATTATGGGATTTAAGTTTGAATAAGACCTCAGGACCTGCCGTGGCTATTTTTACACCAAGGTCCTGAGCTAACTTTGCAAGGAAAAATTTCACCAGCTCATCAATATCGCTCAATCGATTGCGCAGAGGGGGAAGAGTCACTGGTAAGGCGCTGATCCGATAAAACAAGTCGATACGGAAGCGTTTTTCAATGATTTCCTGGATGAGGTCGCGGTTAGTGGCTGCGACAATACGCGCATTGAATCGAATGTCTTTGGTGCCACCAAGGCGTTTAAAGCGTCGCGATTCAAGTACGCGTAGCAGTTTTGATTGCAGGTTCATCGGCATTTCACCAATTTCATCCAGGAATATCGTTCCGGCCTGGGCCATTTCAAATAGGCCAAGTTTCCGATCACGGGCATCAGTAAATGCGCCTTTTTCATAACCAAAAAGCTCACTTTCCAAAAGGTTTTCCGGAATGCTGGCGCAGTTGATTTCGACAAACGGTTGGCTGGCATTGTCCGACCACTCATGTATAGCTTGTGCGGCCAACTCTTTACCTGTACCGCTTTCGCCGAGTATGAGTGCCGTCGTGGATTTCGACTTGGCGATCTGTTCCAATCTTTTTTTGACATCAAGCATAGCTTGTGAACTGCCGACCATGTGTAGTGCTTCACGTGGGCTCTCATGGCCGGTTAAGCGGCTCACTTTTTGGCGAAGTTGGGACATTTCCGCCGCTCGTTTGACAGCAGCGACCAGGCCTTTCATATCGAAAGGTTTTTGCAAATAGTCAAAAGCACCGAGGCGTAAGGCATCGATTGCTGATTCAATAGCGCCGTGGGCGGTGATAAGAATGATTGGTATATCAATTTTTTCATGTCGCCATTTTTTAAGTAGCTCCATGCCCGAGCCATCAGGTAATCGAATGTCACAGATACACAGGTCCGGATTAAAGCGATTGAAGCTCTCAATACCAGCGCGTATTGTCGCAGCAGAAAGGACGTCAGCACCATGGGATTTGAGTTCGGTTTCCATGCTCCAGGCGAGAATTTCTTCGTCGTCTACGATCAAGATGCGGATGTCTTTTAAAATGTCCTTCAATTGAAAACTCCCCCCTACAAAACGATTCCTCGGACTTTATCTTCTGTTTAGCAATATCCAAGCCAGCGATCTTTGCTTGTTAACTGTTTGGAATTACTTCATAATCTCAGCGAAATGCAAGAATTGCATTGAGTGATATCACGCATAAAATTACTATATGCCATAAAAAGCTTCATGCCACTACTTGTTGTGTGATTTCGCGCAATCTTAGCTTTGGGGGATCTCGTGCATATTAACCCGGAATCATTGGCGCATTTTAGTCGGCCCGCTTTTGCGGAATTGTTGACCTACCTTAACCTGAGCGTCATCGAGTTGGATGCCCAGGGTCAGATCCGTTACCTCAGCGAGCCAGCTTGTCAGGCTTTGTTCTTGGATGATCGAACAGTGATCGGCAGCCGATTGGTCGAGCTTCTGAGTGAGTCCAAAGGCGAGCTGAGTAGTCTGCAAGAGCTGGCCCAAGAGCTTTTTAAAAAGGGTGGGGCGAGCGATAAGGCATTTCAAGCGCCAGTAGTTTCTGCGGATGGTGCTGGGCATAACTGGAGTTTTCGTCCTTTCGGTGATGGTTGCTGGTTGATCGTCGGTGGTCTGGATGATCGCAGTGATTATCTGAAAGAACAGTTTGAGCAAACCATGAAACTGGTCCAGGATCATAAAAAAGCCTTGGACTCCTCATCCATAGTTGCGATTACCGATCAGCGTGGGGTGATCACTTATGTGAATGACACTTTTTGCCGGATTTCCGGCTATTCGCGAGCGGAACTGATTGGCAATACTCATCAAATTGTCAATTCACAGACGCACGATAAAACCTTTTTTGCGGATCTTTGGCGAACTATTGCCAGTGGGCAGGTATGGAAGGGGGAAATTCGCAATCGGGCGAAAAATGGTACTTACTATTGGGTTAATACAACCATCATTCCCTTTCTTGATCGACGCAATGGCCGACCATATCAATATGTAGCCATTCGCAGTGATATCACGAAACAAAAGCAGATGCAGGAGACTTTAAACCAAGAACGCATGCGCTCCTGGCACGCAGAAAAAATGGTAAGTCTTGGTGAGATGGCAGCGGGTGTTGCTCACGAATTGGGGAATCCGATTGCCTCGATCCAAGCTTGGCTTGATGTGATGGAGTCGCAATTGCTGCGCGGGGTGTCGGATCTTGATAAATTTCTCAAGACCTTGCCCAAGGTTCGGGAAGATGCTCGACGCATTCGGGATATTATACGCGGTATGCTTACATATGCCCGTGATGGCTCGCGTGATCCTTTTCATTCGGAAAATATCAGTCAGATTATCAAATTGGTTCATGACTACTGCTCTTATAAGTTGCGCAAATATCAGGTGGAATGGCGCTTTGAATGTAGCAATCCCTATTTGGAAATCGACTGTCGATTATCAGAGATTAGTCAAGTATTTGTGAACTTTATCTTAAACGCCTGTGATGCCATCAGCGATAAAGAAGAACGCTGGATCGATATCTCGGTCAGGGAACTTGAAGATGGTCTGGTCGTGATCCACTTTATGGACAGCGGGAATGGTATCAGTAAAGAGCATGTGGAACGCATCTGGGACCCATTTTTTACGACGAAGCCGGTCGGCTCCGGAACAGGTCTTGGGCTAAGTATCACCCGCTCTATCATCGAGAATCACAACGGTCGGGTTTATGTTGATCGTGAATCGCCGAACACGAAATTTGTGGTGGAATTGCCAAAGCGTCAGGTCGATCCTAGTTAGGGTCCATCCGGAAATACCTTATTCTGCGTTTTATCGGCGAAAATAAATCCTCATGTATCTGAATACACTGCGGTTTATTTTCGCCTCGCGCCTTGCCTAAGGCATTCCCGGATGGACCCTAGTTACTGACCTGTTTTTGTAGAAACTCTTGCCGCGCCTTAACCCCAAGGTCGGGGTGATCGGTAAAAAAACCATCGATGCCGAGTTCCAGGAAAATTTTCATCTCCTCGGTGGCCAAGTCAGAAATCTCGCCAGCTTGGTCTCCTGTTTGAAAATTACTTGGTAAAAAGAAGTTTTCTGCGCGAAAGGTATAAGGATGGACGATCAAGCCGGCTGCATGAGCATGTTTGATAAAATCGCTTGCTTGTTGACGATCCAAGCTACCATCTGCCTTACGTCGTAGAATGAAAAACTCCTTTTCCGGACCGACGCCCTCGGCATAGGTGGCAATTTCTTTTAAGCCTGCGGCAGAAGCCATTTGTTGATAGCTTAGTTGGCTGCCCTTTTGAAATTGGTCATAGGGTTGACCGTCAATCCATAATAACTGCACCAAAGGCAAATCAGTCAACGTTCGCAGTTTTTTAAGACTGTCGACCTCAAAGGATTGAATAAAGACGTTGGCTTTTTTATCGCGATAGCCATGCTTGTGTAACATGGCGACGAGCGGCTCTTCCATACCTAGGCCAATGCTTTGAAAATAACTTGGGTGTTTGATTTCCGGGTATAAGCCGATCGGGCGTTTCAGCGTTTTTTCTAAAGACTGACACAGGCTGATGATCTCTTCAAGATTTGGGATGGTAAATTGCCCATCGAAACGTCGATTCTGTGGGCGAATGTCAGGTATGCGCTCTATCGCTCGTAAGCTTTGGATTTCAGTGAAACTGAAATCTTCGCTAAACCAACCTGTCATCTCTCTACCATCGATCATTTTTGTGCGTTTTCTATCGGCGAATTCCTGCCTTGTGGCAATATCGGTACTTAAGTGTAAAGCGTTGTCATGTCTTGCAATCAAAATGCCATCTTTTGTCATGACAAGATCAGGCTCAAGAAAGTCTGCTCCTTGAAAAGCTGCTACGGCGTATGCTGCCAGGGTATGTTCTGGTAGGTAGCCGCTTGCGCCGCGATGGGCGATGATGATCGGTCCAGGTATGGGAGTTTGGCTTGTGGTGGTGCAGGCTAGGCAGTTGGCGATCAATACGAGGCTGAGCAAGTGCTTCATTGTTCCTTGCCTTCTTTAGTCGACGAGATATTAAGTTTGTTGCCTTTTCAACTGTTGGGAAAAGATTGATGGTCTAGGTGCTGGGCTTGGCGATCAATTATCATGATCGTCGCCAAACCCAGTCCAACTTCATTAAGACTTCTTATTGTCTTTTAATTCACCTGAGTCGGTAATCGTTACGGTTTTGCTTGGTTTGCCGCCTGGTGATCCCACTGCCTCAATCTTTTTCACGATATCCATGCCTTCAATCACCTTGCCAAAGACCACATGCTTATTATCCAACCAGGGGGTCTTCACGGTCGTGATAAAAAATTGTGAGCCATTGGTGTTGGGGCCAGCGTTTGCCATACTTAAAAAACCTGGGCCTTCGTGCTTCAATTTAAAGTTTTCATCGGCAAAAGGTTTGCCGTCATAGATACTCTCACCGCCAGTGCCATTGCCGCGCGTAAAATCGCCGCCTTGAATCATAAAGTTAGGGATGACGCGGTGAAAGGTCGAACCTTTGTAGTGTAGCGCCGAGCCTGACTTGCCTTTGCCTTTTTCGCCTGTGGCTAAAGCGCGGAAATTTTCCACAGTTTTAGGAACAGTATTGCCAAACAGTCCAATGACAATACGTCCGGCTTTTTCTTTGCCGATTTCAACGTCAAAAAAGACTTTATGAGTCACTTCTTTTAAGTCTTTTGATTCTTTTTTTGCCTTATCATCGGCCATACTGTGGCTAGAAAGAAACAAGCTGGCAATCGCTGCTGCAATCCATGGTCTCATCATGCTCACCCTCTCTCTGATTAAAATCTGTGTTTGGAAACTTACTTGCAAATGAAAGTATGGAGTATACCATAGCGAGCTTTGCTCAAAAGATCAAAAAACAAACCCTGCACTTTCTGGGGTTCCAAGCTTTATGGATTTTTAGCTAGCGCTTGAGACGGTCCTTCCATCATGACATGCTGGATGCCTTCTTCCAGAAAAGTGTCGGAGACTGTGACAAAGCCATGAAACTGATAAAAAGCTTCTAAATAGGATTGGGCTGCCATCGCCATCATGATGTCGCCAAAGGCCTGGTTGGCAAACGCCAAAGCATGGCGCATCAATTCATGGCCAAAACCTTGGCCGCGGTATTCTGGTCGTATCAAGACACGACCGATGGTGTGGTAACGATGCTTGAGGCCAGGGGGGAGAATGCGTAAATAAGCAACCAGCTCCTGAGTTTCCGCTTGCCGACCTTGTATGTGCCAGGCCTGCTGATCTTTGCCGTCGCAGTCGATATAGGAAATTTTCTGTCCGACGACAAAGACTTCTTGTCTAGCGGCGCAAATCTCGTAGAGCTCCTGATTGGATAATTCTGCAAAGCTGCGCATTGACCATGTCAGTTGTCCCATTAAGTGCCTCCCTGCCTTGATGCTAGGCGCTTATAGCAAAGATCAATGGGAATCGCCAGCTGCTTGCGGCAATGAACTCACCTCGACGATCGTTAAGGTGCGGGGTACCTTGTAGGGGGCAAGATGCTCACGACAAAAACGGCGCAAGTCGTTGCTGTCAGGTAATGGGCGCCTGGCCAGAACTTCGGCGCGAATGGTTTCGCCGGTGATGCGATGCATGCTGCCGCTGACGCGGGCGCTGACAACCTGGGGGTGGAGGCTCAAGACTTCTTCAACCTCCTGAGGGTAGACGTTGAAGCCAGAGACGATAATCATCCGTTTCTTTCGACCGACAATTGTCAAATACCCATCCTGATCGAAGCTGGCAAGATCGCCGGTTTTCAGCCAGCCGTCGCTGGAGAGTTGTTGACCGGTTTCTTCAGGCTGCTGCCAATAACCTGACATGACCTGTGGACCGCGCACTTCGAGTTCACCCGTTTCGCCGGCTTGCGTGACGACGGCGTTATGTTCATTGACCAAACGCACTTCGGTGTTGGGTAAAGGTAGGCCGATGCTACCAAGCTTCGGTGCCTGCGGTGGATTTAGTGTGACCACCGGTGAAGTTTCTGACATGCCAAAGCCTTCCAGGATAGGGCATCGAGTCACTTCCTGCCATTGGCGGGCAATATCAGGGCTTAAGGCCATTCCGCCGGCGATGGTCAAGCGTAAGTTTTTAAAAGAAAGTTGCTTGAAGGTCGCATTGCGTAGCAGACTGTGGAAAAGCGGGTTTAAGCCGGCGAAGCCTGTCATGTTCGAAGCTTTGATGATTTCAACCAGGCGGTCGGTGCGGGTCGGGTCTTGCACGAGAATGACATGATTGCCTGTCGAGACTGCCATGAGGCAGTGAACGGTGAATGAAAAAATATGATAAAGCGGTAGTGGGGCGACGATCGTTTCCTGATTGGGGCGGATCGAGTCGCCAAGGTAAGCCTTAAGTTGTTCCATATTGGCGACCACTTGTCGATGGTGTAATTGAGCGCCTTTGAAACGTCCTGACGATCCGCCTGTATATTGTAAGAGGGCAAGGTCATCCTGTTGAATGGCGGGTGGTTGAAATCCCTGCTTTCTTCCGCGAGCCAGCGCGCGACGCAGAGAAAGATATCGGACAGTCGGTTTTTTATCTGAGCCGAATTTCCATGCAAGAGAGGCTTTCACCAGACTGCGCTGCCAAAATCCGTGGAAGTCATAAATATCCGAGAGAATAATTTGCTCAACATCTGTTTCGCTTTGCACCTCGTCCATGATGCTTTTGTGATGGGCAGTCGTGACCCAGATTTTGGCCTGGCAGTCTCTTAGCTGGCGAATGATTTCGCGCTTGGTATAAAGTGGGTTGCTGGCAACGACAACCATGCCGGCCCGGATGGAGCCATAGACCAACACGGGAAAGCTAAGGCAATTGGGGATTTGAATCAGAATGCGATCCTGAGCCTGTAAAAAATCAAGACTCTGCAAATATGCTGCCCATCTGCGGCTGAGAGTTTCCAGCTCCTGAAAGCTTAGAGAGCGTCCTTCATGGGTGAAGGCGTGAGCCTGTGGGTATTGAGCGACAGCTTTTTGTAAAATATCGGGAATTGTGTCCTGACTGATAGTAATTTCATCCGGCACACCTTGCGGATAGTGGCGAGTCCAGAACGACTTATTCATGTGGCTTTCCTATGAACAGTTCCCTGCGAGCTGATGGAATGATCTCAGCGAGGAGTTGGTGCGATTTATCTTTCTTAAGAATAGCGTGACAACAGCGACTTGCCAAGGAATTCTACACTTTCTTTGCTGATCTTCAACGCTGACTTGGACGATAGGCTGATTTTTTATTCATCTCGCATGGGAAAAGAATTTTGCAGGATCGTGGCGACAAAATCGTTTACAATATGAGTTAAAATAGAAATAAAAAGCTGAAGTCAGCATTGATCGCCTGCTGCGCTCACGAATATCGCGCTTTATGATAAAATCGTGCTGTGGTGGATGGGATAAAGGAGTTTAGCATTGAGCGGCCAACAGTATAAACGCAAATTGAGCAATTATTTGCTTCAGCCCTTGGTTCAAGTCAAGCTTGGTCTCTATGCAATTGTTTTGGCTCTTGGGTTTTGTCTTGGCATGATTGGCGTGTTTTATGTCAATTTTTATCGTTTCTACGATATGATCCTGGAGCTAACCGATTTAAGGGATGAGGTCACCCTAATCCTCGATTCCTACATTCAGGGGATATTTGCTTGGGTTGTGGTAGGTACCTTGATCTATTTTGTCCTGACTGTTCTCATGTCGGTTTTCTATACCCATCGACTAGTTGGTCCAACTTATGCCTTTCGTCGCCACATTCAAGAGTTGAGCAAGGGTAATTACAGATCACGCGTCTGTCTGCGGAAGACGGATTCATTTTCTGAAGTCGCTGAAGATCTCAATCAATTGGCAGAATTTTTGGAAACGCGAGCCAAGCGCGAGCCACCACCCCACGCATAGAGAGGTCGGCAGATGGGGGAAATGGATCGTTTGCAACGGCTGCGGCAACAGCAAGATTGGTTTCGTCCGGCGATGGAAGCGACAGGCCCTCTGCATAGCTGCTTGGATCAAGTGATCCGTTTGGAAGATGCCAAGCTGAAATTGGTGCAATGCCTGAAAAAAAATCTTTGCTCCAACGGCGCCAGTGATCGGGTGACGGCCTTACGTCGCCAAATCTATGATTTTTCGCGAACCCTGGACATGCGTCTGGGGCTTTTGTCTTTTGATCGACCGGCAGCCTGGTTTCGTCGCTGTCAAAGTAAAGACCTCGGTCCATTTCCGGGAGCTATTCATGAAGATCCCGTATTTTTACCGTTTGATCCTATTCAAGCAAAAGTCTTAAAAGTTGAATTAAAGACTGCCTGGACGGAGCGGCAAGCTGAAGTTCGCTGCTTTGGTTTAGTGAGTGAAGGCTGCCTGTGGCTGAGTTTGCTCGACTTCAACTGCCGTTGGGACCGGCTCTGCGAATTTCCGGAACCTTATGCTGATCTGCGCTTGGATGAGTTGCCCGAAGCCTTGCCTGACGAACTTTATAGCGAGGCCTTGCAAGCATTCTTGCAACGGGTAAAGGGTGCTGTTATGGCATGTAGGGCTGATTTGGATCAATGCTTTGATCGCTTGTGGAAAGCTTCCGACCCATTCCTTGCCAAACAGTTTACTGATGCTCTGCAGCGGCAGAGGGGCCATGCTCGCAGTCATGATGAGTCGGCGCGGCAACAGCAAAGTAGCGATGGCTATCGGCAATGGGCAAACGTACAAGATAAACGCTTGTCCTATTCGCTCAGTTTTATGAGTTTTAGCAGGATTCCTGACAAAGAAGAGTTAAAACGACGCTTTAGGTGCCTTGCCAGGCAATTCCATCCCGATTTTGAAGGGGGATCGGAAGAGCAATTCAAAGCCCTTAACCAGCACTACCGCCAAATCCTCTACTTTTTGGAACAACACGGAGATCAGTCGGCTTAAAGTCGCCCGCTGCCAGCCGACATTAAACTTGACTGGGATGGTCAAGTTAAAGATATTAAGCGTGCGTGGCAGGATTTTTGCGCAAATTTGGCGCAAAATTCGTCTCTTTGAGTTTTTTCGTTTGCACATACCACTGGGAGTGTTACCCATGTTGGAGCATAAGTCAGTGATTAATGAAATGCCCGGGAGTCATCCAGGCAGGAAAGGAATCATGGCGGCCTTACCGTTAGATCATATCAGAGATCAATTCCCCATTTTGAAACAGGCCGGCGCGCCGGCTTACTTAGACTCGGCGGCAACCAGCCAGAAACCGCAGGTGGTCATTGATCGATTGCAACGTTATTACGCGCAGGAAAATGCGAATGTCCATCGTGGCATATACGCCTTAAGTGAAGCAGCGACTCGGGAATTTGAAGACGCAAGGCAGGAGGCTGCGCGTTTTCTTCAGGCTGAGCATGTGGAAGAAACCATATTTACTCGTGGTACCACTGAGGCGATCAACTTAGTGGCCCAATGCTTTGCCAGCCAGCTGCAGCCGGGCGATGAAATTCTTTTATCCGTGGCTGAGCATCACTCGAACATTGTTCCCTGGCAGATGGTGGCCGAGCGCTACCAGCTGAATATTAAATACATTCCGTTAACCCCTGAGATGCGTTTGGATTTGGATGCTGCACGGCAGTTGGTGACCGGTCGAACCAAAATTCTGTCCATCGCTCATATTTCTAACGTCTTAGGTGTGATTCACCCGATCGAAGAACTCATTCAGATGGCGCATCAAGTCGGCGCAAAGGTGATGATCGATGGCGCGCAGGGTGCCGTCCACTTGCCCATCGATGTGCAAAAACTTGATTGTGACTTTTATGCCTTTAGCGGTCATAAAGTATGTGGGCCAACTGGAATTGGCGTACTTTACGGAAAAAAAGATCTGCTTAATGCCATGCCTCCTTATCAGGGTGGCGGTGATATGATTGAGCAGGTGAGCTTAAAGGGCTCGACCTGGAATCAATTACCAAGCAAATTTGAGGCCGGCACGCCTAACATTGCAGGCGCCATTGGTTTAGCTGAAGCGCTACGATTTTTGCAAAGTCTTCCCCGTAAAGAAGCCTTGCAGCATGAGCAGGCGCTAGGACGGCAGATCTTAGAAGTGTTGGCAGGCAGCCGTGCAAAGGCCTTGATCACGGCTGGCGATGATTGGGTGGGGATTGTGCCCTTCTATCATCCGGATATACACCCGCATGATCTGGCTTCGATTTGTGATAGCGAAAATGTCTGCATTCGTGCCGGACATCATTGCGCCCAGCCGCTGATGGAATATTTAGGGGTATCGGCAACCGCGCGCTTGTCGCCATATATTTATAATACGACAGCAGATATCGAGCAGTTTGCGCGAGCCTTGGCAAAAGCTGAAAAGCTTTTCTGTTGAGTTGGGGAATCTATGTCGTGGATCGCAGTTTGTCAGAAAGAAGAGTTACAATCCCAGCCCTGGTTGACTCGGCAATTGCAGGGGCTTTCCTTGATATTATTTGCTTTGGAAGATGATCGTCCTGCTTGTTTCCTTGATCGTTGTAGTCACCAGGATGTGCGCTTATCCGATTTTGGAAAACGTAGTGGTGACCGTCTTCTTTGCTTTGCTCATGGGGCGGTGTTTGATTTGCATGATGGAGGTGTGCTACGACCGCCAGCTTGTGAGGCTTTAAGTTCCTTTCCCTGCCGCTATCAGGGGGGGCAGGTGGAAATTTTATTGGACCAAGTTGAACTCTAGCTTCCAGGGGTGTAACCATGAATCCTTCCACGCAGCAGCAGCACAGTTCGACGATCCATCCCGTGATTGGTCGTGGTCTACGGCCGAAACTTGCGCCAGTTTTTATGCTCCGCTGCCCTTACTGCGCAAAAGAACCTTTGCGTCAAAAAGGCTCTTGGTTTGAGTTTGCGGAAGGCTGTTGCCGCTGCCGCTATCGCTACGAGCGGGAGCTTGGCTACTACACGGGTGCGTCATGGATGATAAATTTTCCTATTACCGCAAGTTTGGCATTTTTGCTGGTGGTTGCTCTCGTTGCGGCTGATCTTGCTTTGAAGTCAACGCATATTGCTATGATCGTTACGATTTTTATCTTTGCTGTCGGTATTTTGATCTTCCCTTACGCCCAGGCCCTTTGGCTTTACCTTGAGCATCGCATCAGACCGTTGACAGTAGATGACGATTGGCCCGAAGCGGGCTCTGTCTAGATTCTGGCGAAAAAGCCCTGACTCGGCGTTGCTACGAGAAAAAAAACTCCTGGCCCTATTGACATTTTCTTGAATGCCGTTTAATAGTTCCAGTCTTCTTATCGTATTAAGCGAGGAGTCACGGCGAAATGAAAAAAGAGATTCATCCCAAGTATAATTTTGTGGTTTTCAATGATATTGCATCAGACTTTGCATTTTTGACCCGCTCAACGAAAACGTCGAACGAGACGATGAAGTGGGAAGATGGTCAAGAGTATCCGGTGATCAACGTTGAGATTTCCAGCGCTTCTCACCCTTTCTACACAGGGAAGCAAAAACTTTTGGACACTGCTGGTCGTATCGAAAAATTCCGCCGCAAATACCAGAAGTAATCTTAAGCTTTGTAAAAAAAACGAAGAGATGCCCAAGAAGAAATTCTGGGCATCTTTTTTTATAAGCTAGTTTCTCCTGCTTGTCGTCTGCCTGGAACCCTTGCATTTAATGGTAAAGAAGGGAAGCCATCTCCAGCATAAAGGCTTTCATGAACGCGTTTTGCGACCTGATCCAATCTTTTTACCTCGCGCTGTTCGATGGTCCATTCCAATTGATTGATGGCATTGCAATAGCAGATGAAGGCTTCATACGGCGAATCATACGGATTGAAGTATTTATGAACGTCACCATCCTGAAAGTACTTGGTACACATATAATAAAAATGATCTGAAGTCTGCAGTTTACGCCAGGCGTGTATCAGTGCTTCATCTTTGGTAGCCATGACTTTTTGTTCCAGGCCGAAAACTCGTTCGGCTGCTGCATCCTGAAGACTATTGCCAAGCCATGCGGAGGTGTCTCGTTCCGTGTCGGCCCAGGAAACCAGTTGAGGGATGTCGAGGCTTGCTACCGGGCGATGTCGGCTGCTGAGCTCCTGCGGTGTTGCAAAGCTAAAGTCGGGGTGACGGAGAATTGCAGTCGGTAGGTACTCCAGGAAATGAAATATTCCCGATCCGTCCCACTGGTGCTCACCAAAAGTTTCATAATCCATGAAGAGGTTAATCAAATCACCTGAACCTGCGATTTGGTGGAGCCACTGGGCATAGGTTTCCGCATGCAAGGGCCAATGATTCCAGTTTTGGTCAGAAAAACGAAAGGCGATATCATCCGATAAGCGATAATTCTTTAAAAGCAGTTTCAGTGATTGGCAGCCTTTGGGCTGGTAGAGGAAATTCGGGCTGCGCCAGTCTAAGATGCGATCAGCCCCTTCTGTTAAAATGGTGGAAAAGCCCAGCTCTTCTGTAATCTGCGCTAAGTTGTTATTGTAAATAAGCTCGGTGTTGCGAAAACTGCGTGGATTGACACCAAACAAACTGTGAATTTTTGTCTGATGCTTTTGAACCTGCTGAATAAAATCTTTTTCTGAAAAAAGAAAAGCCAGAGAGTGATAATAAGTTTCAGCAATAAATTCCACTTGCCCGGTTTTGGCTAACTGCTGAAAAGACTCCAGTACTTCAGGAGCATATTCTTCAAATTGCTCCAGAGCTGTGCCTGTGATGGCATAAGAGATGCGAAATTTTCCTTGATGTCTCTCAATTAAATCGAGCATCAACTGGTTTGTCGGCAGGTAGCAATTTTTTGCAACTTTACGCATGATCGCAGCATTTTGTTCATCATCTTCAAACGGTTCATGGCTGCCAATCGAGAAATAACTAAAATCGCGGCGAATGCGATAGGGCTGGTGAACTTGAAAATAAAAGCAGACGGATACCATGACTAGGCCAACTCCTTATAAATATCCAGCAGCCGGGATGCACTACGATCCCAATTCAATAGGCTTAAATCCTGGCGACTACCTTCGATCAATTGTCTGGCCAGTGCTTTTTGGGTGAGGATGTGAATGATACAATCAGCCGTTTTTCGCACATCCCAGAAGTCCACCTTGAGTGCATGGTGGAGAACCTCGGCAACTCCCGACTGTTTGGAAACGATCACCGGAACATCGTGCCTTAAAGCTTCGAGCGGGCTGATGCCAAACGGCTCAGAAACGGATGGCATGACAAATAGATCCGCAGTTGACAACAACTGGTGGCGTTTTTGCTCATTCACGAAGCCAGTAAAATGAAAATGCTTAGTCAAGCGTAATTCTGCCATCCGCTTTACCATGCGCTGGAACATATCACCGTCACCTGCCATGACAAAGCGGATGTCAGGAAATTTACGGGCCACAAGGTATGCTGCTTCAAGGAAGTATTCTGGTCCCTTTTGCAAGGTCATGCGGCCGAGAAACGCCACTAAGGGATTTGGTAAGTGTTTCTCGGTGCGAACTTGCTCATGTGGGGCAAGGGCTTGAACGCCGTTATAGAGAACGGCAATTTTTTCAGCAGTGATGCCATATTTTTCGATGATCAATTCTTTTGTACGCTGACTGACTGCTACGACCAGCTGTGCCTGCTCCATGCCGAGGCGCTCGATTTGAAAAATTTTTTCGTTCACATGTTCGCCTGAGCGATCATATTCCAACGCATGAACATGAGCAACCAGTGGAATGCCAGTCATTTGCTGGGCGCGGATACCAGCTGGAAAGGTCATCCAATCATGGGCGTGAATCACATCATAGTCATCGCGTAAGGCGATCTGTGCGGCAACCATGGAGTAGCGGCTAACCTCAGCCAGCAAGTCACCACCGTAGTCTCCAGAAAAGTTCTGGCTACTGGCGCCACCGACGAACTCACGCCTTTCGCGTCCATGAGGGACCACCTGTTCTAAATACTCAATCTCGTTAAAATAAGGTTGCAGATTGGAATCTATGGCGATGGTTTCAAGGATATCGTCGAACTCCATGCGAATACTGCTTGCACGTACTGTGCTTGCATCCAAAAGCTCCACGCCGCCACTGGCGACTGCTTTTTTTACTTTGGGTAAAACGAAGGTGATTTTTTCAACCAGAGGCGCAAGCGCCTGGCTTAAACCATAACAGGCGGTTCCCAGACCCCCTGTAATGGCTGGTGGATATTCCCAGCCAAACATCAAAATTTTCATGAGCTGACCCGATCTTGTAAGTACAAATACTAAGGTTTAACAAGAAACTTTGACATTCATATATAGCTGTGACTCTCATTCATGATGAGATCAGATACAGCTCAGATTGATTCTGGAGGGGATTGTAATTTCAATCCAGCGGAAGTTCAAATATTTCTTGCGACAAGCCGGCTTCGGTCAGGGTGAAATTAACGAGATGAGCTGACAAGTTTGTCGATGGGTGGAAATAAAAAAAGAACTATGTTTTATCACAATTCCATAGGAAAATATTATCGATTAGACAAAACGCGGTTCGTAGCCTGGAGGTATTACCCATGACTCACAGCTTTCCGGAGTGGGTGCGGGATGCCGTATTTTATCAAATTTTTCCTGATCGCTTTGCCAAGAGTAGTCGTGTGCCCAAGCCAGCAGGTTTGGAAGCCTGGGATTCGCCACCCAATCTTTATGGCTTTAAGGGGGGAGATTTAATTGGAGTCAGTGAGCGGCTGGACTATTTGCAGGATCTCGGTATCACAGCGATCTACCTGACGCCGGTCTTTCAATCTGCGGCAAATCATCGCTACCATACCCATGACTATATGCAAGTCGATCCTATTTTGGGTGGTAATGCCGCTTTACGTCGCTTACTGGACGAGGCGCATAGTCGTTCCATTAAGGTGCTATTGGATGGCGTCTTTAACCATGCAAGTCGCAGTTTTTTTCAATTCAGTCATACTTTGGAAAATGGTTATTACTCGCCATTTGTTGATTGGTTTCATTTCAACAAGGACTGGCTCCAATCAGGAGCGCCGCTCGATCCTTATGGGGTCGTTGCTCATCAGCGTCATGGAGCCGGTGGGCAGGGCAGCTTTCATACCTATGGCTATCATGCCTGGTGGGATTTACCAGCACTACCGAAATTCAACACGCAACATCAAGAAGTGCGGGAGTTCCTTTGGCAAGTGGCCGAGTACTGGATCGATTTTGGTATTGATGGTTGGCGCTTGGATGTGCCGAACGAAATTGATGATGATGAGTTTTGGCGAGAATTCCGACGTCGGGTGAAAAATAAAAATCCGCAAGCTTACCTAGTTGGTGAAATTTGGTCCGACGCTCATCGCTGGTTGCAAGGGGATCAGTTTGATGGTGTCATGAACTATATTTTCGCCAAAGCGACTCTCGGTTTTTTTATCGGAGAAAACTTATATCATGAAGAGCTAAGGCGCTGTGGGTACAATGATGTTCATGCAATAGGCGCGGAGGAATATGCGCGGCGATTGCAGGATCTGGTGAAGGCCTATCCGGACTCCATAACTCATTGTCAACTGAACCTGCTTGGTAGCCACGATACGCCTCGGGTTTTAACCTGTGGCCGTGGTGACCATCAAGCCGTGAAGCTGTGTTTCTTGGCGATGTTGATGTTTCCAGGAGCGCCATGTATCTATTATGGCGATGAAATCGGCATGGCAGGTGGTCATGATCCTGACTGCCGTCGTAGCTTTGATTGGGACAAGAATACATGGAATCACTCTGTTCATTCTTTTTTTCGTGATTGTATTAGGCTGCGTCAGCAGTATCCAGTGATGCGACAAGGCGAGTTTCGCATTCCCTATGCAAACGATGGGGTAGTTGTGATGCAGCGCCAAAATTCAGAGGACACAGTGCTAGCTGTCTTGAATGCATCCAATCATCCTAAGAAAATTACTTTGCCTTCCTTGTCAAAAAATTTATTTGATGCCTTTCAGTCACAAGGTTCGGCATTGATGCCTGCTGATGGCAGTTGTGAAGTCGCCGCTCGTGACTGCCGCTTGCTTGTAACCCATCAGCGGTAATTCCCCTCGATCCACGCTTGCAAGGCAGTCTTAATATTTTCTGGTTTGGTGTCGTTATTAATGAAGCCTACAGCCCAGCCATTAGCCCCGGTCCAGGGGCGACCTTCGAGAACATCGTTGGGGCTTAAATCAGGGCTTGCCTCGTTGGGAGCTGCGTCGACGGCATACCCTCCTGCAGCTTCCTCATTATTGTGACAGGCGCTGCAAAGTAATCCATCATCCCGACCAGCCGCTTCGCTACGAATAATTTGCGCTAAGGTTTTGCCGTCAAAATTCGGGTTTGGGGTCATACCAAATTTTGTTGAATCCAAGGTTTCATTCCAACGAAGCGTTAGAGCGATTTCTCCTGCAATATCCCGATCACCTAAACTTGCGGTTTTTTTTTTGTATTTGGTAGCAACTGGGTCATCACTGGAGCAGGCCCCTATAACCAAAACCGATAGTAGGAAGAATTTTTTCATGCCTCTTGCCTTCATTGCTTTAACAAATTTAAATTCACGGTCAGTGTAAGCAAAGTTTAAGCCAAAATCTAAGTTGTGAATATTACCGGGGCCGCTCGTCGAGCTTGTGGTAATTGCTACATAAGTCTTTGGGATATTCTTCATAGGATTATGATATCGTCCATTATCGGCATCAGCCGGAAAAAAACAATAGCAGGTAGAAGGAGTGGCAGGCGAAAAAGCAGAACCGGCACTGATTGAAAAACTTACCGGCGGCCAATAGATTGCCCACAGCTTATCGTAGCCTAAGCTCCATTTGGAGCTTAGGTCGAATCTCATCAGCTGTTTATGCTTCTAAAGCTTGTCTAAGTCGGTCTTAATAAGTGGTTGATTTTCTAACGTACGATGAATGGGGCAACGATTGGCAATCTCCTTGAGGCGCTTTCTTTGCTCTTCATCTAAATTGCCGCTGACTCTGATTGTGCGCTGAATGACGTCCCTTGCTTGCCCGTTCTCTTCATTTTTTATTTTTTCATGGTGAAGCTGAACGTCGACTTGCTGCAAATCCCAATCTTTTCTTTTGGCATAAAGTTGTAAAGTCATGGATGTGCAAGCACCCAAACTCCATAAAAGCAACTGATAGGGACTTGGTCCTAAATTATTGCCGCCAAGGCTCTCTGGTTCATCAGCCCGGTAATCATGGTCTTTGCTTATGAGAGCCTGGTTTAGATACAAGGGGAGGCTTCTGACGATCACTTCGTGTTCCCGCAATTGTTCTTTTTTTCGTCGTTGTTCGCTGTCTTGGGCATCAGTTCTAAAGTAGCGTTCCGCCCATGCTGCAATGATTTCAGCGATGTAAGCCGAGTCCTTCTTGTTGGATAGCAAATGATCGGCTTGATCCAGGCTAACGAAACTTTTAGGTTTTGGGGCGGCAGCGAAAATACGTTCCGCATTTTCGAACTCGACGATTTGATCATCAATGGCATGCATGACCAGCAGAGCCTGATTCAATTGACTTGGGCCATCGCTGCCACGATAGTTGGTGATATCGTCCAAAAATTGTTTTTTGATGCGAAAACTTCTTCCAGCTAGGGTCACCTCGGCTTCACCCAATTCTTTAATTTGAGCCAGGTCTGCGTGAAAATTTTTCACGACGTGCTGCGGATCAAATGGAGCGCCAATTGTAACTAGGGCTTTCACTTCCGGGATCTTTGCTGCTGCGATCAAGGCTGCTGTTCCGCCGAGACTGTGACCTACGAGCAACTGCGGTGCCTCGGCAGTTTTTCTTAGGTAGTCAGCGGCGGCCAGGAGATCGGCGATATTTGATGAGAAATTGCTATTGGCAAAATCACCTTCACTATTGCCAAGACCAGTGAAATCAAATCTTAAAACTGCAATATTTTTTTGTGCAAGCTGGCGACTGATGCGGCTGGCGGCGGCAACATTTTTCGAGCAGGTAAAACAATGGGCGAAAATTGCGTAGGCTTTGATTTCACCGTCAGGCAATTCGAGACGTCCGGCCAGCAAGTGTCCTTCCTCACTTGGAAACTCAACACGGTGAAGGGTGTTTTTTGACATAATCGTTCTCCTGCATTGTGTTCTAGGTTCAGCAAAACTAGTTGTTGACATGTATGACTGTGTGTGAAGACTTCTTATGAGAAAGTCTAGGCTTTGCGCATAGACGAAGACATAACAAGAGAGAGGAGACATAATATGGCACTCATGCATTCCGAAGACATGGCGTTAGGTACGCTGGCGCCGGATTTCCAATTACCTGACGCGCATGGTCATGTTTACTCCTTAAAAGAGCAACGTGGAGCGAAAGGGACTCTAGTTATTTTTATGTGCAATCACTGTCCATATGTCAAGCATATCGCACCAGTATTATCGCCTCTAGGCCGCGCTTGGCAGGATGAGGGCATTTCGCTGATCGGAATTAACAGCAATGATTGGTCGCGCTATCCCGATGATAGTCCGGAAAAAATGATCGAAGAATCGAGGCACTGGGAGTATCCATTTTTTTATCTGATTGATGAAGATCAATCAGTCGCCCGATCTTATCATGCCGTCTGTACACCGGATATTTATCTCTTCGATCGAGATCTTAAACTTTTCTACCATGGTGAATTTGATAACACCCGACCGGGACAGGGGCAGGCTACCGGAAGTTGTCTGCAAGATGCTATCAAGCGCCTGGTGAATAGGCAGGAGCCTCCGCCCGAACAGAAACCTGCGGTTGGTTGTAGTATCAAATGGAAGCCTAGCTAGGGTTGACCCTAGCTAGTTATTTAGAGACGCATTTGCTTTGATTGAAAAACTTTCAAAAGGAAAATCAAAGCCGGAAAAATAAAGAGACTGCCAACGACTAAGGCAATGACCAATTGAACCTGTGTTGACCGAGGTGCTGCAGCCTCATAAAAATTGATGGCTCCCTGCTTGGTTAAAAGCGCATGAGGAGCATAAGTAAGAAACCAGCCTGCAATAATCAAGCTCATTTGGGCAGCGGCAACAATTCTGACCCAAATGGCCTTGCGCTTTTTAATTACAAACCAAAGCAGAACAAAACAAAGGGTGGCGGCCAGCATCGCTGTTACAGCCAGAGGGTGGCTGAAAAACTGTGTTGCGAGACTTCCTTGCTCCAAATACGAGCTTAAAAAAACCAGCCCACCAAAAATGACGATTAGAATGTTGAATGCGTAAGCCCTTCTGACGAATATTTTTTTGAGGCTGACATCATCCGTTTCACCGATTAGGTAAATGCTTGCCAGAAAGGCAAAGATAAAGGCAACAAAGAGGCCCATTGTTAGAGGGTAGATACCGATCCAAGGGGCAATATAGGCGGTATAAAAATGATCAGATTCAGGGTCGATCAGGCCACGATTTAAGCTCGCCAACAAAATGCCCAGCCAAATACTTGTCCACAGGCTTGATAAACCAAATGTTAATGTGTAGATCCTTTGGCTTTTTTCATCGTTAATCGCATCATAATGCCGAAAGGTAAAGGCGCAGCCGCGCAGCACGATGCCAAATAATAGAGCCAGCATGGGAAAGTGTAGACTCGTCATAATGGTCAAAAAAATCGGTGGGAAACCGACGAACAAAATGACGACAAGCAATATGAGCCAAATATGGTTGCTCTCCCATACAGGTCCCATCGCCTCATTGATGACATGCTTTTGCTTATCACGGAATGGATTTGGTATGGGTAACAATTCTGTGATACCGGCACCGTAATCGGCCCCTCCAAATAAAACGTATAAGAGGATGGCAGCAGCAATGAAAAAAAGCAGGACATCGATCATTTAAACCTCAAATTTCTTCTGAGCGACTTGAATTTGCCGTTTAAACAGCCAAATGGTGATGAAACATAAAAAGATATAGAGAGCAAAAAACATGTAAAAATGATATTGCATGCCCGGTACGGGCGTCAAAGCATCTTTCGTTTTCAAGAAACCATAAATAATCCATGGTTGTCGACCCACTTCGGTGACGATCCAGCCAGCTTCTATCGCGATAAATCCAAGTGGAGTACAGGCGACCAAGCTTTTTAAAAACCAGTCGGGAAAGTGCTGTTTGCGCCAAAACCAGAAGTAGAGGGCTCCCAATCCGGCGAGCAGAGTGCCAATCGCCACCATCACTTGAAAGCTGAGGTGGGTAATCAATACATTCGGCCATTCGTCCCGTGGAAATTGATCGAGCCCTTTCACCTCAGCATCAAAATCGTTGAAGGCAAGAAAGCTGAGCATTCCAGGTATGGCAAGGCCCCAATTCATCTCCTGGGTCTCTGAGTTGGGAATGCCACCGATGTAAAGTGAGGCACGGCTTTCGGTGTGGAAATGACCTTCCATGGCAGCAAGTTTAGCTGGTTGCAATACAGCCACCCGTTGCGCTGCAAAGTGCCCGATGGCCGGTTGAATCAAGGCTGAAACCGCTGCAAATGCCATCGCGATTTTGAAGGCTTTCAGATGTAAGCCGACAGCTCTATTTTTCAACAACAGATAAGCATGAATGCCGGCAACAGCAAAGCCAACAGCTTGTATGGCGGCAGTTTGCATATGCAGTGTCTGATGCAACCAAGCCTGATTAAACATGGCAGCAACAGGATCGATATTGATGGCCTCGCCGTTAACCCAATCGAATCCTTGAGGAGCGTTCATCCAACCATTGGCAGCGACGACAAAAATGCCTGAGGCAAAGCCAAATATCCCGACAAAAAAACCTGACCACCAATGGGTCCAAGGTTTCATCCGCTTCCAACCATACAAAAACAGACCGATGGCGACCGCTTCAAGAAAAAACGCCGTTCCTTCCCAGGAAAATGGCATGCCGATAATTGGCCCGGCGTACTTCATAAATCCCGGCCATAGAAGTCCGAGCTCAAAAGCTAAGACCGTCCCCGAAACTGCACCAACGGCAAATAATATAGCCACGCCCTTCATCCAGAGCTTGGTTAGCTCGAGGTATTCAGGATTTTTCTTCTTTAGATAAAGATAATGAGCTGCTGACATGAAAAATGGCATCGTCATGCCGACAGCAGCAAAGATAATATGAAAACCAAGTGAAAACGCCATAGTTAAACGGGCTGCAAGGAGATCATCCATATTTGATAGCTCATGCGAAGTGTGACGATATTTAGTGAAATGTACCTGCTCATTTTACTGAGCTTGGCTTTTACGACCTGCTTGGTTCATAATAACTGAAATGATGCATTCGCAACCAGGTGAAGGCTCATTATTTATTCTTATAATTATCCATTACTTCTTTATTTTGTAGGAACGCAAAATTGGAAGATAGCATACAAGTCGCAGTCAAGTATCTGCGGCAGACCAAGCATCGAGTTGTAGCATTGACAGGCGCAGGGATTTCCGCCGAAAGTGGCATTCCGACTTTCCGTGGAAAAGAGGGTTATTGGCGAGGGCGATCACCCATGCAATTGGCCTCATTGGAGGGCTTTTGTGAGAATCCGCAACTTGTCTGGGAATGGTATCTGGACCGTCGCAAGAAACTAGAAGGCTGCCAACCCAACGCTGGACATTTTGCTTTGGCTGCCTTGGAAAAACTTTTGCCGGGCTTTGCTCTTGTCACACAAAATGTCGATGGCTTACACCATAATGCTGGCAGTAAACAGCTCGTCGAATTGCACGGCAATATCCGTCGGACTCACTGTCTGGGATGCGCTTACCTGGAAGATCCCGGTCGGCAGGAGAAAGCTGGGAATTTCCGTTGCCCCCATTGTGGCGATTACTTGCGCCCGTCGGTCGTCTGGTTTGGCGAATCTTTGCCTGAGAGGGCCTGGGACCAGGCGTTTTCCTGGGCGCAGGAAGCTGATGTTTTTTTAGTCATCGGTACCAGTGCGGTTGTCTACCCAGCGGCGAGCTTGATTCCCCTGGCAAAGGAAACTGGTGCCAAAATTATCGAGATCAATGTCGAAGAAACAGCAGCAAGTGACGTGGCAGATGTGAGCTTACTCGGAACATCGAGCGTCATGATACCGCGCTTGGTGATGGCTCTTGAGGAATGATGCGGGAACTTTCCCGCATCGTGGCAGTTCTTACTTTTTCCCCTTGGACAAGCGCTGCAAAACCCCCTCCAAAACCTGAACGGTTTTTGGATGGCTTAACAACTTCCATCCACCTTCGGCCTCAGGGCGACTGAAATCTGCCCATTGGTGAGAAAACTCCTCGCGCAGGCTGCGTTTGGTTGGTTGACGGCCAATATCAAAGGCTTTCAACATTTTCCCCAGCTCTTCTGTAGCCGCATTGAGCAGCTCTTCGCGTGCCACCAGGCGATCAACCAAACCGATTTGCAAGGCTTCTTCAGCAGATGGCATCAAGCCAAACTGCAGAATTTTTTCTGCTTGCCGCTGGCCAATTGTGCGGACCATCAATTTTGCCCAATAGGCGGGAACAGGAATTCCGATGGCCACTTCATTCAAACCGATATTGCCAAAGTCAGTCATCACCCGATAGTCACAACACAGGGCCAGAGCACAACCACCAGCAGGACAAGCGCCGCGGATGGCTGCGACCGTTACCAAAGGGGAGCGGTAAAGACGGGTAAAAAACTCGTTTTGCGTGACCCAAAATTCTTGATAGCGATCGGCTGAAGTCTTCGGCGCAAACAGTTCCATGAGATCATTGCCAGCGGTAAATACATCGCGTTGCAAGCCTGACTGAAAAATGACGCCCCGCACTTTGGGGTCTTCTTCAAGCTGAACCAGGCATTGGGCAAGTTGCTGCCATAGATCCAAGTTCATGGAGTTGACCGGCTCGCGGCATATTGTAACGACGGCATAGCCTTCGTCTTTCACCTCAGTATTGACATATGATTCCATCTTCTGCTTCTCCCTTCTGGAATAGTTAAACCAGCTTTGCAATTGGGATTGATCCTGCAGCAAATCACATGATCTGCCAATACTAAGATCAAGGCTGTTAACCAACTTGGAGCTTAGGGGTAATTTTTTCACCTTCTGCAGCTTGCTTAAACGGCTGTTTAAAGATATATTAAAAATACATGTTAGTTAACATGCTAAATTTAAGGGAAAAAATTATATGGCAAGTTTGTTCGAAAACCTCGGTGGGCAGGAAGCAGTTGATGCAGTGGTTGAAACCTTCTATCGCAAGGTTTTAGTTGACGATCGCGTCAGTCATTTTTTTGATGATGTCGATATGGATCAGCAATTGGTGAAACAACGCGCATTCTTAACTATGGCATTTGGCGGCCCCAACTCCTACACTGGTGCCGATATGCGTCGCGCGCACTTGCCGTTGTTGGAAAAAGGCCTGAATGATAGCCATGTTGATGCGGTGGTGGAATTGCTCCAGGCTTCCTTGCGGGATCACGGTGTGAATGACGAGCTGATTCAAAATGTGACAAATATTGCAGAGTCTGTGCGTGCTGATGTCTTAAACCGGACAGAGTAATTGGGAGTCATGCCGTGAACCCCTATGAGATCTACTATCGAAACAGCAGGATGTCATTGCTTCCTGGTGAAACTGTATTGGCAGCGCTGGAGCGACAAGGACATCAGCAGCCGGCTTCCTGTCGTGCTGGTGTTTGCCAAAGCTGTGTGATGAAGGTGGTCGAGGGTGCGGTACCCGCAGCTGCACAGGCCGGCTTAAAAGCCTCGTGGAAGGAGCAAGGCTATTTTCTTCCTTGTGTCTGTAAACCCAACTCATCCTTGCAAATCGTCGATGTTGCAGCTTTTGGTGAACCAAAAAATGTGAGTCTGATCGAGTCGGTGACGCTAGGCGTGGATGTGAAGCTTTTTCGTTTTCAGCGTCCCCGAGACTTTCACTTCCATGCTGGCCAATTTCTAAGCTTTAGGCGTGACGATGGCTTAATGCGAACTTATTCCATTGCCAGTTTACCGGCAGAAAAGGACTTTTTTGACATTCATGTGCGACGCGTTGCAGGCGGACAAATGAGTGCATGGCTGCACGATGAAGCCTTACCGGGAACGAGTTTGCAGGTGACAGGTCCAAAAGGTGATTGTTATTACCAGTCGGATACCGGTGAGGAAACTCTCATTCTCCTGGGCTTAGGGACAGGCATCGCTCCACTTTACGCGATCACCCAGCAGGCTTTGCGGGAAAAACATCAAGGCCCGATTCAGGTCATTCAAGGTTCTACAACAAGCGAGCGACTCTATTTACTGGCCAACTGGCGAGGCTTGGTGCAAGAGCATGAAAACCTCAGCTATCGCAATAGCGTCCTGCACCCAACGGCAGGTGATGATGAAGATACGGTGGTTGGTGATATCGGACAATTAATGAGTGAAGTCATAGCCGCAGCAAAGAATCATCGCCTTTATTTGTGTGGGGATGCTGCGATAGTGCAGCGTTTGAAAAAGCAGGCCTTTCTTGCAGGAGTCAGCATGAAGCATATTTTTGCCGATCCATTTATCTGAGGAGGGACGGTGAACAGGCCTATTACTTTTGCCAGCGCCGGCGTGATTGGTAGCAGTGTCAGTGGTGTCCTAATCGTGCCAGCAATTGCTGATGAAGTAGGTCAATTAAGTGTGTTACAGCGCACAGTTGATTGCTTTTAGATCAGTGTTGAAAAAGGAAAAGGCCTTAATTTCGCATTAAATCCTTTTACAAGAGGGCAAGATGGTAATCGGGGCTGTAATCTTCAGAAAGCGTGTCATGTTACTCGATAAATAGCCAGGCTTGCCACGTGTTGTCACCACAACTTAGATCAAATTGATCTACTAAAGCAAAAGCATTGTTCCAGGTTATGGTTTCTCCAGGATGTATCATTCTTGCTGGTTCATTGGGGATTTGCAAACACTGTGGCTTTTGGGTTTTATTGATGACACGAAATGAGTAGGCTTGGCCGTGCTTGATTCTGACTGTCGAAGGAAGCATCACGATATAATCACCTTGTCGTTTTAATTCCCAGGTCATGGACAGCGCTTTAGCTGACGCGTGTGGTAGATAAGTTAAAAAACAGGCTGAGGCAATTAGGACTAACAAGCATGATCGCATCATTTACTCCTGAATGGGATTCATGGGAAAAGCATAGACTGCACCTGCATTTTGAAAGGAACTGGAATCATACTGATCAGCTCCTACTAGAAAATCTAATAATCCATCGCCTGTGATATCCGCGTATTCAAATGAGATGCCGAAGTTTGAAGCTGTAGGGTCAGGATTAAATAATGATTGCAATAAATCGTCGCTACTCTCACTTGTGGATGCGATTCCAGCTCCTGAATAGATCCTGACATTGCCGGTATTACCAAACCGACCGCTACCGCCTGGACTGCTTACGGCAAGCTCTGGAATACCATCACCATTGATATCCTCAATAACCTTCGCATAACCTCCCATCATGGCGCCGGCTTCGCCAACGGCGTGTTTGACAAGAGTCAAGGCTGTCCCATCGTAGGCGAATATAAAAAACTGCGGTGTGACGCTACTGGATGCGACCTTGATGTTGGTATTGGCAACATAAATATAAGCGATCGCGTCGTCAGCTCCATCAAAATCGGGCAGGCCAAGAGTGAAGGAGCCAAAACCGGCTTCGGCTTCCTTGCCTAGGACTGCAGTAATCATAGGGTCATTAGCATCAATTTTGGCGATCACATAGGAAGATGCATCGTTGATAGTGATAGCGTTTCCACTTTGACAATCAGCTACTCCTGCTTTAACTCCGTCGACAATATAAACTCGTCCCTTCTTATCTGAACCTAAATCATAGCCTGGCGCTCCGACCAGTATATCTCGCACTCCATCACCGTTCAGATCACCGATGAAGGAAGATGAGTAGCCAAATCTTGCACCATCTTCATCGGAGCGATAGTGGCACTGCAGGTTGGTTTGCCAATCCACTGTATAAAGTGTGACCTGCCCCTGGTTCGCAGCAGTATTCCAAGCTGTGGGATCGTTGACTAGAAGGGCATTGATATTAGTGTCTTCTCGATAATTTTCTGAAATAGATCCCAATTCCCATCCAAGAAACTGAAATTGCCGACTCGAAGGATAGTCCGTGGAATTTGTGATATCCCGATAGTTTAGAATATTATAGTGATCCACATAATATCCGGTGCCTTTTTTAAAAAAGGCCAGCTTGTTTGATTCTGGTAGGAATTGAGCCGCAAGACCCAGGTTAGCGCCTTGGTAATCCGCACAAATATCAGAGGTGATCGTATTATCTAGAACTGAGAACAATGAAACCATACCATAAGGTTTACCCTGACAACGACCGCCAGGCTGGCCAATGATGATATCGGAAACGTTGTCATTATCCACATCGGAAATAGCACTGATAGAGGCGCCCATCCGCGCATTGGTCGAGACTCCTTCATAGCGAATCGGTGATGACGGAGCCAGCTTGAGCAGGTCAAAGATATGAAAGGCACCGACCGACCATTGGCCATTAATATTGCGGCCAGGAGTTCCAATAATACTACCGATTGAAGCTGAATGCATATTGGAATGGTCAGCCAGTATAGGGATAAAGTTCCCGCCCAGATTTGCTGAATTGCTGGGAATGCCCCGAATGGTTAGGTAAGGCGGAGAATCGGCGTCACCATCATTATTATCGTCATCATCATCCAGATCCGACCAGCGGTAAATATGAACAAAACCTGCTCCCCATTGTCCGTTAATCGCCGCCTCAGGGGCAGTAATGGCAAATTCACTTTGACCATCGTCATCATAGTCACCGGCACTGACGACTCGGTGTCCCAGCCTATTCCAGCCACTGGTTGTATCGCGCAAGCTTTTAAGAATGATGCCGGTTGAACCACCGTAAATCCGGACAGCGCCGCCACCCCAGTAGCCCGACGAAACAGCTAACTCTTCAACTTGATTTACGTCTTGGTCAATATCCCCAAGCTTGCTCAAGCGCATACCCCAGTAACCATAATCAGGATCTCCAGCATCCGCATCAATCTGATCACAATAAACCCAACCATTATCAAACTTATAAAGTGAAACGGAGCCTTTTTCTATCCCTCCTGCAGCAAGGCGTGGTGAGCCGATAGAGATAGTAGGGCCGATCGTGTTGCAAGATTGATAATGAAATCGACTCAGATACTGAACCGAAGTACCAAACATAGACTCAGCATTTGTACCCTGGATGGTAGCTGATACGCTGAGTGTGGTATCACTAAGGCTTAAGATTTGAACCCGGCCAACAGATGAGGTCCCATCGTGAAATTTAGGCTCACCAACTAGGATTTGATCGGGATTTCCAATTTGCCTCATGCAGCTCAGATCCCATCCAAAATAGCGACCAGCACCCCATGGTAAATATTCCATGCTATTGGGATAGTAGGGCCAGCCATAGCTGAGGCAAGTGTTGCCGTCCCATTGACTACAATTATTGGCATCATATCCGGGAGCTGGGTTCGCCGAGCCAAGGTCTAAATCATACTGAGCAAGAAGGCGGAATTCGTCCAAGTTATAAGCATAGATTGCACCAGCATTATTATAACTAACGCCGTTAAGAGTCACTGCATGACCCGGCGCACTGACGATCAGTTCATCCTGTCCGTCACCAGTCAGGTCGCACATCGTCAAGCGGTGACCATATCCAGAAGCTTGGGTTCGACCATCGCTGAACTTGACTAAGACCGCCTGGCTTGCCCCATCAGCTATCGCCACAACACCGCAATCCTGGCAACTTGTGGCGTCATCGGCAAATTCAGTCGACAATATGGAATAGGCAATTTCAGGAATTCCATCCGAATTGATATCGCCAATGTTTATCAGTTCTCGTCCGAAGAAGCGATCCCGTCCGGGAGTTCCTAACAGATCTTTTTTCGAGTGATAAGCTTCAGCTAAGATTTTTACTTCAAAGATCGTGCCATTAGTAGCTGATGAGCTGACCCAAGTCGAAGCATTACCGGCTAAGTCCCGGGCACGAACTCGCCAATGATATTGACCCTCGCTGGTTAAGGGTGGGTCGATATTGATCGTTTGATTCGTTGTAGCCATAGTCCGGAGGACGCTTGAAAAAGTGCTTGTTGTTGCGACCTCGATATCATAGCTCACAGTCTCCTGTCCATAATCAGCTTGCCAAGCCAGAGGCGTATTAAAAGCCCCGGTTGGAGATTCGGGTCTAAGCAGGCTGATTTTGCCATCATTGGGCGCTGTACGGTCTAAAATGAAGGACGTAAAAAGTTCGCCATTGGCTCCTAAGGTGTTGCCTGCATCATCAGCAAAACTAATATAGATGTTCTTAGGGCCATCGGTAGTTTCAACTAACGAATAGTTGTGGCTAGGAGCATAGGCAATCCAATTAGCTTCCGATAAGTTGTCAATATTTTCGGCCAATTTCATTTTCGTAGCACCTTCAGCACTGATCAGAAGTGAAACAAGAGTTGTGTTGATGATGCCATCACTATCTAAGCTCGAAATTGATCCCAGCTTGGGCGGATCACGATCGATCGTAAGGATTGAATTTACAGAAAGTCCATCACTATCCGCAGCTTCAAGATAAATCTGAGCGATTTTAAAGCCAGTTTTCAGAGAAAGTTTGACGTTGAATTCTGGGTTGGCTAAATCCACTGCTTTGAAGACGGTATCGCTAAAATCGGATAGCATACTGATCCGATATTTGGTGGCAGCATGAAGATGAATATGGATCGTCGCTTCACCTGTCGATTCGACAATCGAATCGAGACTGAATTCTTTGATTTGGGGGCCAATAGCAATCGGTAGAGTGACCTTTGGTAGTGCAGTGGTTTCCCCTTTTTCGACTGTAATTTCAGTCCATTCGTTAGCAACATAACCATCGGTTTCAGCTCTGAGTGTATAATTACCGGCAGGTAAAAAACCGATCAAAAATCGGCCATCAGCATCGGTTTTCGCCACATTGGTAGTGCCAGGGATATAGACATCGATACCAACAGCACTGCCACCATTTTCCAATTGGACTTGTCCGACAATAGCTCCGACTTTACGAACTTGTTGAGTGCCGGCTTCCATGACTGCCTCGCCATCGGCATTCATAGAGAATTGGCGCTTATCTAAAAAAATGGACTGCTGTATTCCCACGGCATGTTGCTTGGTATGTCCATCGATTAAAAAAAGTGAGTTTATTTTATATAGTTTCGGGATATCGAACGGATTGCTGATGGATTCACCTTGTAAGCCAAATCCATCGGTATCAATCTGTAAACGGAAGTCGCCAACAGAATCGGTTACAGCTTCGGCTACTTTATTGTCCGATTCATCAAGGATTTCGAGTTGACGATTTTTAATCTCATTTGCTGGATCTTCGACTTCTCGTTGAGCATCATTTCCTAGAGCCAATTGACCGGTAACAGTTACAGTATCGCCTGTATAGTTGCTAAGTCCCTGGGGAGTCGAATGAATCACGGTCGTTTGAGGAGCGTCGCCACAACTGAAGGTCATGCTGATCAGCCAAGAAAAGAATATGTTGATATGTACCCTAGACCCAATCATATGAAGTTTGTTCCTTTGAAGTAGCCATCGATAAAAAATACCTTCAGAATACTTTTAACTTTCAGGGTTTACCTTCGGAGAACTTTGGTGCAAGTTGAGGTGGTTTGGGTTAGTTAAGGTATATTAGTGACTTAATATATTATAATTATGACTAAATTTTGTAGCACGAACTCCGCTTGCTGGCCGTTTTCACTGGCAAATAGATTCGATGGAAAGCTGCAGAGTAAAATGATACACGTCCAATTCAGAGTAGGTGGCGCGCTAGGAAGCCTTGCTCTTCTTAACGCTCACCCAGACAATATCGATGATAAAGGATTTCAGATTAATATTTCTTTTGATCACAACGGTAGTTAATCGGAATCCTTCTTGCTTGGTAAGCATTTTCTAGCAATGCCCTTCGCGGTATGTAGAACCTTCCTCCCAAGTTTCTATCTCTGTTCACAAAATTTAATGCTACGTCAGATATCTTCGTTCACTTGCCGCATAAGTTCAGCTATTCTTGCCATCGCGTCTTTACTTGAACGATCAGTCGAAGGAATGCGATGTGAAAATTCTCTTTATGTGTGTAGCCAACTCAGCCCGTAGTCAAATGGCTGAAGGTTTGGCGCGGCATGAGTTTGGCGACAAGGCTGAGTTCTATAGCGCCGGCTCAAAGCCTAGCCATGTTAACCCATTTGCTATTAAAGTCCTGCAGGAATTAGGCATCGATCTGTCGCAGCATCATTCCAAACTGGTAGAAGACATTCCCGAACAAAATTTTGACTGTGTCATCACTCTCTGTGCCGAGGAAGTTTGTCCCTTGTATCTTGGTCAGACAAAAAAGCTGCATTGGCCATTTGAAGATCCTGCGGGTCTTGCTGATGAAGCTGCGTCATTAGCAAAATTCCGTCAGATCAGGGATCAAATCAAAAAGAACTTACAAACAGATTTACCTGCTATTTTAGCTTAGAGCCAAGTTCTTGGCCCGAACCTACAATAGGAGTGCATGGACTTGTACCAACTTCGATCCTACCAAAAAGCCGCAGTTGATGCGGCCATCCAGCACTTTCGCCAGCAGCGAGAGCCGGCTGTTATCGTCCTGCCCACCGGAGCCGGGAAAAGCCTCGTCATTGCCGAGTTAGCTCGCATTGCCAAAGGGCGCGTTCTTGTCTTGGCTCACGTCAAAGAACTTGTCGAGCAAAACCATGCGAAATTTGTCAGCTATCAACTGGAAGCCGGTATCTATGCCGCAGGGCTTGAGCGCAAAGACCGCGTGGAAAAAGTGATTTTTGGCAGTATCCAATCCGTCGCCCGTGCCGGCGAGGATTTTTTTCGCAGTTTTTCCCTTCTTGTGATTGATGAGTGTCATCGGGTGTCTGTCGAAGAAAATACCCAGTATGCGCAGGTCATCCACAAACTGCGGCAAGTGAATCCACAAATTTGTATTCTTGGTCTGACAGCGACCCCTTATCGTTTGGGATTAGGTTGGATCTATCAGTATCATTTCAAGGGAATGTTACGTTCAGCAGAAGAGCGTTTCTTTAATAAGTGCATCTACGAGCTATCCCTTGGCTTTATGATCAAGAATAAATACCTGACGCCTCCTATCAAGATTGATTCTCCAGTCGCCGGCTATGATTTTTCCAGCCTAAAGCTTTCCGGGCGGCAAGGCAGCTTTTCGATGAATGAAATTGAAAACCTGCTTAAAGATCAATCTCGGGTCACACCCGGAATCATCGCTAATATCATCGATATGGCAAGTGATCGCCAAGGAGTCATGATTTTTACATCTTCGGTGCGTCATGCTGAGGAAATCATGGGCTATTTGCCAAAGCCTTCGAGCGCCCTGGTCGTCGGTGACACGCCGAGTCCTGAACGTGATGCCATCATTTGTCAGTTTAAGGAGCGCAAACTTAAATATCTGGTGAATGTTTCCGTGCTAACCACTGGCTTTGATGCGCCCCATGTCGATGTTATCGCCATGCTGCGGCCGACTGAATCCGTGAGTCTCTATCAACAGATCATCGGTCGTGGCCTGCGCTTGAGTGAAGGTAAAGACGACTGTTTGATCCTCGACTACACTGGCCAGGGCCACGATATTTTTAGCCCTGAAATCGACCAAGATAAGCCATCAGAAGAGGCTGTTCCTGTGGAAGTGCTTTGCCCCGACTGTGGTCATGTCAATAATTTTTGGGGTATTAAAGATCCGGATGGCGAGCTGGTCGAGCATTATGGGCGCAAATGTCGTGGAGCTTGGGAAGATCCGAAAACTCTGCAGATCGTAGCCTGCCAATTTCGCTTTCGCTTTAAGCGTTGCCCTGATTGTGGCAGCGAGAATGATATCGCCGCTCGAGTTTGCAGCTCCTGCAATAGTGTTTTAGTTGATAATGATAAAAAGCTACGCGAAGCGATGTCCTTGAAGGATGCGCATGTGATGCGGCCTGATTCGATGTTTTTTGAGACTTCAACCGATAAAAAAGGCCGGCAACGGCTGGAAGTGAAATACTATGATGTGGATGGTCAGTTTCTAAGAGAATTTTTCTACATGGAAAAGCCAGCGGATTTCCGCGCTTTTTACTATAACTTTATGCGCATGCATTTGCGGGTACCTGAGCGGAAATTACAGATTCAAACTATGCAGGATGTGCTGGAAAAACAAAATCAGTTTCGCATGCCAGTCTATCTGATCGCCAGAAAAAAGAAATACTTCTGGGAAATTCGTGAAAAAATTTTTGATACCTAAGAACGTTCTTCGTCGCTGGCATGAGCTGGCGATGTGGAAGTGTAGCTTAATTGCGATCGATCATCCAATTTATGAACCAACCAATAGCCAATACTCATGGCCAAAACTGTCGCGGCAATTCCCCAGATATAGCCAGGAGAATACTGATCAAAATCCAGAATGATCACTTTACGGGCAATGGCCATCAATGCCGTGGCCATTACAATTTTGACATGAATCACATCATCACGCAGATACAAAACAATATTTACAAAGATTTCAATTGCGATCAAAACGGCCATAAAAGCACCGAAAGTCGCAAGTATATCCTTCATCGTTAGAATATACCGTGGCTCTCTCATCGCTGCTTCATGCATCATCCATGCAACATCAATCGCTCCCAGTGCAATAAGCGCTGTCATCATGATTGCTAATAAACGGACGATGAAACGAATAATGACGCGTAGAAATCGCATTAAGGGTTCTTTTGAATGTCCCAGCTCAGCCATCGAAGAAAAATCCTTTCATCAAGGCAAAAGCATTATTAATGACGAAGTATTGTTGTTTGTCTAGCGTTTTCGGTGGATATACTTGCCTGCGAGAAATATGTGTTAATGATGACAGATCGTCGATTTTGCACCTCACATGCAAATTTTAAGTCAAGATTTTATGCAGAAAAGAAAAAACCCACACCTGGGGAAGTGAGGGTTGGGGCTGAAGGGCATTTAAAGCATGTAGTAGGGCATGAGGGCTTAATTTTTTTCTGTTCTGGGATGGGGTACCAGAACTTCAAAGGGATCCTCCTTGAAAAGGCTAGTGATCATCCATGAGTGACACAAACTTGAGGCGGGTTTGAGTCACAACTTGATCTCGGCTTTTGTTGGTGTGCAAGCGCCTATCCTTAGGCTCTTGGGCTTCCTACCTGGTTTGCAACCATCGTCTGCCAAAGATACTTCTTTATCGGCTTTTTTGTGAAAAAATTTAGAAATTATTTTTTATTATTTAAGTCAATGAAAATACATATAATATTGAAAGTCTCTGCTGTAGAATTTAAAAAATTTTGAAACGATGCCTGATTGCAGGCGCGGGAATTACGACGATGCAAACCCGCAGGGATATGAGTCCGTCGCCTTAAATTGTTACATTTTGTAAGAAAATGACTGGAAAAAAGCTTCTGGCAAACGGTTGCTTTGCAAGCCACCATTGCTTCCTAAAAATGATATCTAGCTCGAGAGATTAGTGCTGCCGGCAGCTGACAGCATCGACATCAACAACCACAGGTTTGGTACCTGAATCTGAAACATTCCGAATTTGTATCTCCCGAGCCAAAGGCATCTCGTAAAGATCAATGCTGACTTTATCGCATTGCAGACGCGTTCGTTGCAGAATTTGCCAGGCAGCTTCAGTATTTTCCCTTGCAGCTATTTGAACAGAATTTGCGCGGATGCATCGGTCTTTGCGGAAATGCAAATCCAATTCTGGGCCATCACGATTGATGCTGACGCCATCCAATTTCAATTCCAGCCGCCCTCCAGGGCCAATACTCGTGTATTGGGTGTTGGCTTGAGCGTTGGGGTCGGTTAAGGCTAAAAGTGCATCTTTAGAGAAAAGTTCATGCTTGGCATCCTCCGCTCCCGGATCATAGAACAGGACCTGACCGGCTCTTTGACAAGCGCGCTCACCACAGAAAAGCTGTGCCAAGCCAATTTCCAATTGATCAGGATGCGCCTCAGGCCATCGACTGGAAGAGATGGAAAATTGCAGTTTTTTGATCTGCACACCTTTTTTTGGTCGAAGGAAAAGAAAGCCGCTATTGGCGCCAGTCGGCCCATCCTGATAGATACGAAGGTGCCCGCCCTCTGTTTTCACTTCTAGTGGGGCATCAAAGTCTCTGCTGTTATATGCCGCTGCAGATTGAACCATATCAACTGATTCAGCTAAAGAAACACCGGGCGCAGTTATGATAATTTCGGTCTTGGCATGATCCGTATAGCGGAACAATTGGCCAATACTCAGGACAAAATTACGATCCAAAGGCCTCTCGAAGTCGAGCTCTAACTCAGATTGAAACTTGATAGCTTCACCAAAAAAAATCAATCCCTGGTAAGGATAACTGTAGCCTTGTATGGCTAAGTCTTCTTCAAAGATGCGACCTGCTAATCGATTGGATCTACCCAGAACATCATCGCCGGACCAGCTTAAACTCAAGCGGCGATCCCCAATCCGATAGCTTGGTTTAGAAACTAAGGGGCGATCATCTTTACTATGCAGTTGTTCCCAAGCGAGCCAACGAAAATAACCGTTGCGGCAACCATCGGTTTCATTGACGGACAGAGGTGTATTATTAAATATCGTCACCTCCGGCTTGCGATACCGCGGTTCATCTGGCTTCGGAGTGATCACTGGCTCCTTTTCAACATTATCTTTAGCCGTATCCGGAGGTGCTGACACACATGCCGTCACAAGCAACATGCAGCCAAGCAGCAACGGCTTCATGTCTAAGCGGTGATGGTTTACCATGGTTTGTCTCCTGCTATCTTTGAGGCTTTGATAATATTGCTCGCAATGCGTATCGGAGACGGAGGCTGAGAACTGAGTCGTAGTTGCCTATTGTCCGAATAATCCATTTGATATTAAGTGCTTATATTAGTATTGAGCTGCATTGACGCAGTATGTATGCAGATAGATCAATAGGCTTCTGCGATGTGACGAATTATTTCTGATGGGTAAATCTGATAGCCAGGCTTGGCCTCTTCAGCTAAAGCCATCATGGCTTTTGCGACATCCGAGGCTTCGATCCCGCGGAATCGGGCACTAGGTATCAGTTTGGAGGCAGGTTTAAACCAGTCTTCCAGGGGACGTGATTCTTCCCGCGGCCCAAGAAGTAGGGAAGGGCGTAAAAAACTAACTGACACGAGGCCCAAGCCGCGTACAGCTTCTTCCATCAAGCCTTTGGTTCGTGAGTAATGGCTCAAAGTCTTTGCTGAGGCCCCTAATGAGCTAACAATGGCTAGATGGTGCGTTTGATAACGCCACATTAATTGGGCAAATTGAACGACATAGTCATGATCAACTTGGAAAAAATTCTTCCGGCTGCCAGCTTTCTTGTGGGTGGTGCCGAGACAGCAAAATCCATCAGCCAATGCAGTGGAGTCTAAGCCTAGGTCCACATCAATTAAATGATCAAAGTCAATGATTTTCCTCGTTATTTTACTTAAAGGCGAAGTGATAGGGCGCCGGTCAAGGCAGATTATCTTGTCATAACGAGGGTTTTCACTGAGGGCGAGAAGCAGTTGCTTGCCGACTAATCCCGATGCTCCGATAACGACAGCCACATTCACGGCACAACTCCTCGTCATGATTTGTATTTTATGATGGCGAATGTGAAGGGAAAGTGCAATGGCCCAAAAAAAGAAAAGCTTTGCATCATGTGCAAAGCTCCTCAGTAGAGTTCAGAAAACAGGGGAAGTGCATCGATCTCTTTTTTATAAGCGATCAGGAGATGACCTAGGAACGGTTACGTTCTAGATCTGAAAGCACATTAACATGAACTTTCAGCATTTCCTTGACTTGGCTAGCCAGTTAATAAAGATTTTTGCCACGAGAGTTGGGGCTTATCGTCCCCGGCCTCCTTCTGCCGTCAGGCGATCTATGAAGCTGATAAGACTCATGCTTTCTAACTGCTCACCAGTTACCATTCGGGGACTAATCTCTTGGCGGTCCATCTCCTGGTCGCCGATCACCGCCATGTAAGGTACCTGAAATAGTTGCGCTTCTCGGATCTTGAAATTGAGGCGTTCGTTACGCTGATCGACGTGGACGCGGAATCCGGCATCAGCTAGGGCGTCACCGACCTTCTGTGCATAGTCAGAGTGGCGATCGCTGATAGGAACAATGCGAACCTGCTCCGGTGCAAGCCATAGCGGGAAGCGACCTGCGAAGTTTTCGATAAGTATGCCTAAAAAGCGTTCCATACTACCGAGTACGGCACGGTGTATCATGACTGGCGTATGTTTGCTATCATCCGAGCCAATGAACTCGAGGCCAAAACGCTCTGGCATGGAAAAATCGAGCTGGACTGTGCCACATTGCCAGCTACGCTCCAGCGAGTCAATCAGATGGCAATCAATCTTCGGACCATAAAAAGCACCATCTCCCGGATTTAAGCGCCAAGGCCGACCTGATTTCTCCAAAACTGATTTGAGGGCAGCTTCGGCAGTTTCCCACACTTCATCACTACCAATGGATTTTTCCGGTCGAGTTGAAAGTTCCAAACGATAGTTTTCAAAACCCATATGCTGATAGACGGTATCAATCTGTTTCAGAACGCCGGCGATTTCCTGCTCAATCTGCTCAGGCGTACAGAAAATATGAGCATCGTCTTGAACGAAGGTCCTCACCCGAAACAAGCCGTGCGTCACCCCGCTTCGCTCATGACGGTGAACCCGACCAAACTCAGAAAAACGCAGCGGCAGATCACGGTAACTATGTTTTTGCGACCGATAAACCAGGCAATGGCCAGGGCAGTTCATCGGTTTGATCGCTGCCTCGCGTTCATCAACCTGAACGAAGTACATATTTTCCTTATAGTTTTCATAGTGACCGCTGCGATGCCAAAGATCGACGTTCATGACGAGCGGCGTGTTGATTTCTTCGAATCCGAACTCGGCATTGCTTTTACGCATGTAATTTTGCAGCTGGTTGTAGACCACGGTTCCACGCGCATGGAAAAAGGCGTTGGCCGGAGCTTCTTCATGGAAGCTGAAAAGGTCCAGTTTTTTACCGAGGACGCGGTGGTCGCGCTTGCGAGCCTCTTCCAGGCGATGCAAGTGGCCATCCAAATCTTCCTGAGTTTTCCAAGCTGTTCCGTAGATGCGAGTGAGCTGCTTGTTATTTTCATCGCCGCGCCAGTAGGCTCCCGCTATATGCGTCAGCTTAAAAACACCTAGAAATTTCGAGGAAGGCACGTGTGGTCCGGCACACAGGTCGAACCAGCCATCACCAAGGTCATAGATGGAGATTTCCTCGTCTGCCGGCAAAGCTTCAATGATTTCCACTTTGTAGTCTTCGCCAATGTCGCGAAATAGCTTGATCGCTTCATCACGGCTGACAACTCTACGACGAAAGGGATGAGTCGCTTTCAAAATGCGCCGCATCTCTTTTTCAATCGCCGGCAAATCCTTGTCACTTATCGAAACCCCTTCCGGAAAATCAAAATCATAGTAAAATCCATCCTTGATGACAGGGCCAATGGTGACCTTTGTGCCTGGATAGAGTTTTTGCACAGCAAAGGCCAACAAATGGGCGGTCGAGTGGCGAATGATCTCATTGGCCGATTCGTCGTCCTTGGTGAGGATTTCCAAAGCCGTGTCCGTCGTGATTGGCGTCAGTAAGTCGCCCAGAGTTTCACCAAATTTGGCGGCAACTGCTGTTTTTGCTAACTTAGAGCTGATATTACCGGCAATTTCCAAGCCGGTGATACCGCTCTCATACTCACGGATCGAACCATCGGGAAAAGAAATCTTGATCATTTGTCGAAATCCTCTTTGAATTTGGTCTCTTGACTGCTAAAAGGCAGCCAAATAGCCGGAGCCTGCCATCGCCAATGCTCCCAGGCAAGAGCTAAAGTCCATTGATAACGTAAAGTTGGATTGAGGTCCACCACCCAAACAAGGAACTTGCATGCTAGACACAGGAAAGCCTACGGAAGCTGTCGCTGCGGGTCAGGAAGCAGTCCGTTTGATCATGGCCATGGGAGTGGCTTTGCACCGTTGTGGAGCGGCAGCCCATCACATCGAAGGCGCCTTGTCAGCCTTGGCCGCCGCTTTAATGGTCAGAGGCCAGTTTTTTGTGACGCCAACGGCGATTATCGGTGAAATGGAGCAGCTTGATGGTGAGCGCAATCTACGCTTGGTGCGGGTTCGGCCACAGGGCATCGAACTCGACCGACTGAGCAGCATCGATGAGATCGGCGATCAGATCATCCGCAAGGAAATATCGATCAGTGAAGCGTTGAGGCGGATCGATGAACTGGACTCGCAACCCAAGCGGCCTGTCATGACCATGTTTCAAATGCTATCGTTTATTCTGGCAACGGCGAGCTTTTGTGCGTTTTTGAACGGCAGCTTGCGGGAAACCATCATTTCCGGTCTGCTTGGTGTTATGGTCTGGCTTTGGCTGCGATGGACCCAGCCGCAGGCGAAGATGGGAGAAATCGCCGAACCCCTGGCAGGCTTTTTAATGGCCCTAGTAGTCAGTGCCCTGACGCATGTTTTGGTATTACGTCAGGAGATTGTGATCCTCTCTGGCCTGATCGTTTTGATTCCTGGCTTGTCCATTACCATCGCCCTGTCCGAGCTTTCGACAAAAAACCTGATGGCCGGAACCGCGCGTTTAACGGGTGCTATCACAGAGCTTTTGAAACTAAGTTTTGCGGTTGCCTTGGGCTCGCAGTTGGTTCCCTCACGCCGAATGGAGCTTGACCCCACCGATTTTATGGACTTTCAATTGATCGATCATCTGCCTTCGATCTTTCTTGTGATGGGAGCGGGCTTAGCCTTTGCCGGTCTTTTCCAGGTGCGCCGCCGCGATTTCTCTTGGGTGATTCTGGCAGCGATTATTTCTTACTATAGTACAAAGTGGGGTGGCTTGTGGCTTGGAGCTAGTCTTGGTGTTTTTGTTGGCGGGATTTGTTTGAAATCCTTTAGTAATGCCTATGCAAGGCTTCTGCGGCGGCCGGCGCTGACAGTCTTGTTTCCTGGTTTGATTATCATGGTGCCGGGCAGTTTCGGTTTCCGGGCTTTTAACCTGATGTTTGCCAAGGATTTAAACCAAAGCATCGCTTTAGGCTTTGAGCTGGTGATTATTGCTGTGGCTTTGGTTGCTGGTTTGAGTCTGGGACAGTTTTTGATTCATCCCCGAAGAAATGTTTAAGTGCTAAAAATCTGCTCGAAAAGGTGAAGGATCTACCAGTAATCATAGGGTTTCTTCGTCGCCCTCCGATTTCGGAATTTAGCTCAAATCCTTTCATTCCGAAGAATTTTACCACGATAGTTCATTTCAATTGCTCTATTTAAGCCTTCGATACCATTCCTGAATATAGAAATATTTCAAGTTTTACAGGAAAAAGCCGATGGGAGTTTCATGGGAGCAAGCAGGTATTCGCGGGGATTCTACCTGTTTGTTGTGAATTAGAATTTATTTCGTTTGGGGGTCATTCATGAAATCCATTGGTCAATTGTTTTCTCTGCTCGTTAGTAGCGCCTTTTTACTGATGGTGACCTTCGCTTGTAGTGGCCCCGAACCAGTTGCAACACAATATAAGAATTCCAATCCTAATGGTGCGGCGGTGACCGATACTGGGAATGGTGATGTGGGTGGCGATGATGGTGCGGATGCTGGCGATGATGGTGCGGATGCTGGCGATGGTGCGGGTGATGGTGCTGCAGATCCTGCTTTAGTTGCTCAAGGAGAGCAGGTATTTACTAGCCAATGTGCTATCTGTCATACTTCAGGGCCAGGGCCATCAATTCAAGGTCAAAACTATACTGGTCAAGATTTTGTGGATGCTAGCGAGAATGCTGCACATGGGGCGATTGCGAATTGGCCGTCACCAGAAGATTCAGATGCATTAGCAGCATTTGCAAACCAATAATTTTCTAGTCCATAGTCACGTCAGGGCGTATGAGCCCTGATGTTATTGGTATGCAAAATCACTAAAAGATTTCTTGCATCCAAAACTATCTTGAAGGTTTCCGAGCTTGTCACTTGCTGCGAAACGATCCCTACTAATAATTGCTAAATCGCCAAATTGTGAAATTCGGCTAGAGCTAGTACCCGGCCCTATACATTGAGGAATGCCAATTCTGAGCGGAACAGCTGCATCTGTTGATACTTGGAACGCAACCTCTTGCCAGTCTGTTACAAGTAATTTGCCATCTACGGTCCATCTAGTTCTCGGTAATTGACTCAAGCCTTTGTTGGGTGCGATTTCTTCAAATGGAGGGGTTGTTGGTAAAAATATACCTGAAACACTATGGAAAATCTTTAAGCCTTCCTCGACCGAGAGGAAGCTGGCTTCACATAGATTAGGAAATACGGGTGTTCGCTGTTTATCTGGAATTAAAATAGAGCCTTCGCAGCGCAAAACTGCAATAATTTTTCCGTTGGGGCTGGGTAATGCTTTGATATAAATCTTATAATCATTTTCGAAAGGAACGATTTCACTTACAAACCACTCAGCTCCGCTTTCCTCATGATAGATATAGTAGCCTGGATCATGTATCATCCGTTTAAACAGAATATACCCAAGACGCCGCATGTAGTAGAGTTCAGTGATGATGCCTGGGCGGTAGTCATTGATTGGGTTCGGCTTTAAGTCATTGGCTGTTTGAATGACGAAGCGGTACTCATGGTGACGTTCAGTCCATATTGATTGTAGCGGCCAGTTTTTCAAATCTAGCCTTGTTTCATAACGCTGCTCGACGCCAGCAATGGCTTTATCGTCGTCTGACCAAACAGGCAGACCTTCATAAAATGCTCCATCACTTACCAAGCGGGTTTTCTGTGACCAGCATTTCCAAGTTTGCCAGCCGCAATTTTCATTTGCGAGAGCAATAAAACTACCGAAGGTCAGAAAAACCACGATGAAGAAAGCAGCCATATAATAATTTTTCATGATCATTCCTTCCCAACTTTGGGGGCGTCAAAGTGGCTTCAAATAAGTGTAAGGCCATCTTTCATATACTGGCAAATCATTGTATCGCAAGTCATGTTTTCACAATAGGACTTAACTTGAGCAGTTTGTAGAAAATTCCATCGGCAAGTCAAAAAAGCTTATTGTGGTGTTCTAACACGGTATTCCATAATTAAAAATAAAGTAGTTTCTTAAATTCTCTGCTAATTTTTTCATTCCGATACATACATGTACAAATGAGCAAAAAAATGTGACCCAGGGCAAAATTATTTTTCCTCAAAATCGTCAATGAGGTCTGAGACTGCACTATCTAGTGAAACTGGAAAGGTCATGACACTGGACATCCAACTTTCTTTAGTTTTTGACATGGATCGTGAGTTGAAGAATACAAAATGGCTTTCATTTAAGAATAAACATTCTTTTAAACAATACAAAGGCGAGATATTGGCGCTGGAACCGATAAATTTATAATGGTTGGCTCGAAGTTCATACAAATCCATCTTTTTTTGATAAATAGCGATGAGCTTATTACCATTAATTTTGATTCCCTGAAGTAAAGATCCGCCAAACTCGATATCTGATATTTTATTTCCGTTTATAAATAGTCTGCGATCACTTGAAACTGCAAAAACTTTTCCATCATGTAACCAAATACTCCGCAAAACTCTTTCCATATCTACCGTTAAGGGGATTGTGTCGACTACTTGCCCATCCAGGCTTCTTACGACTATATCATCAGCTCTTGTATATGCTAATAGTTGAGAACTTTTTTCAAAGTAGATGCTTTGTCGGGCAATTCTTGTTGGCTTGTAGTCATCTATAATCAATGGAAGACTGGAAATAGTTTGGGCTATATAAATCTTATTGTCTAGTGACGCAGCAACGTAGCCAGTTTTGTTGGGAAAAAACGAGCCTTCGAACGCACTAAATTTAATACTTAAAACTTCAATCCATTCCAAAGAGTCTTGATCTAATCGAAAGATTGTATTTGGTACCCGGGATCTACCATTCCTTGATTCCGCGAAAATGTTATCGCCTTCGCAATACAAACGGAACAATGTGTGTCCCAATTCGTATTTGATCTTAGAAGTTGTAGGTGTAGAGAATAAGTCATCTACTTTAGTTATCGATCCGTCCTGCTCCACTACGACTAATGAATTTTCTGAATTTAAAGGGCAAATGCCAATTGCTGGGCTATCGCTGCTTGCAGATTTAAATAGAGTTTCGATGAGTAATTTTTTTTTCTTCTTTAATGAATAGATGCTCCCGTTGGCGTCAATAAACAACTTTTGATTAGATGGAAACCTAGTTGAGGTATCCATGAAAGCTTGGAATTTGACTTCAAATGAAATTGATTCATTAAATATGAGACTAATTTCTTTGTATTCATCAATGCCATGGTTGTGTGAGATGAAAATTGAATTTTTATTGATTTGATTGCTGTAAAATGAAGTGTAAAAGGCTCTGTTAGGCCGGTTGATTGTCCATTTTATAGGTGTGGAGTTCATTTTATAATGATTGACCATTTGGCCGTGATTTGTCGAGGTTGCAAAGTAACCCGTAACTGGATCGTGGCCAAGTCCGACAATATCGGAATCGTGGCCTCCAAAAATATTTAGAAATTCTATGTTTTTATCATAGGCAATTAGGCTATCTCTTGATGCAACAGTTAAAACTTGACCTCGATTATGAAATTTTGTTGCGGGGACTACAAATAGGGGATTTGCTAACGTCGGCTCGTTTCGAATCTTACGACCAGAAATACGATCTACCACTATGAATCCATTTTTGCCTTGATTATCAGGTGCACGAATAACCATATACTTAGAATTGGAATCGAAAATCATGTAACTATCAGCAAAATGTGCTTTTTCTGTAATCAGCTGCGGAATCGGAATGTCTTCGTCTAGATCGAGAGAGTGTAAGCCTTCTTTATTAAAAACATAAATGATTTGCCGGAGGCCGTCAAATGCAAAAGAATTATTCGTTAGTTGAATATCTTTAGTAAGGTTAATTGATTTGATAGTGTTTCCGAAATAATCAAATACACCTATTGTTTTGCCATCGAAGCAAGAAAATTGTTTGGCATTAGGATCGTCACGATAAATAGTGCAACTTTCAGCGCTTAAAATGTCAGTTAATTTCATTTCTCTTAAATCTAGAGCCATCATGCTGCGATCTTTTTTTTGAAAAATTATTCGATCAAGTTGAGGTATATAGGGAGTAGTGGTAAGAAAAACGATAGACTGGCCAATGGGAAATTTAAAATGATGATCTCTATTGTTGATGTCAATTACGTGTAAAGTCGGGTTTCGAGTGTTTGATTCAATCACTATATAGCCACTGAACACTCCTAAGATCTTGCTGGTACGGTCTTCAAGTTCGATCGACCCCAAAAACCGCAACCGATGCCCAATATCAAAAACTTCCCGCGATAAATACTCATAAACTTCCCGATACTCCCGCCCATCAACAGGAAACCCCTGAAATATCTCATAAGCCTCATTAATCTTCGCCAAAGCATCCGCCGTCGCATACCGATCAGCATCAGTCCGCGCACTACCGATCAGCGAACGAATCTTGTCGATCCCCGCCTCATTGTAGACTTCCAAACTTAAAAGATAGTCCTGCGATACATTGCCGGCACCATCAACAGCACGGACAAGGTAACTATGCTTGCCGCTTGCTGGAGCCACTAAAACACCATCAAATTCGTCAAAGCCACAAGCCTCCACTTGCTTACTTTGACAGAAAAAGAGTTGCAGCTTTTCATTCTGCGGCGAGCTAAAGACAATCTCCTGACCTGGATTCACCTCAATGATCCCATCCGGTGAAAGGGGAACATTGGCAACAAGCGCAGGGGTTTTCGTTTTAATTTGTAATGGAAAGGAATATGAGTCGATGCTTCGCTTTTGAAATATATTAACGGACTTGACCTGGACCTGATACTGACCGTCGGTTTTTGCTTCGGCCATACGGGTGATGCTGTTATGCGTCATCCGCGGTAAATAGCGTTGCCACTGCACATGATCACCAGCACTGATGCCTATCAGATAGACACCTTCCAATAAGGTGTTCGGATCTTCTCTGCTGGTCAATACTCCAGTGCTATAGACATCGTTGGTGATGATTGCTTGCTCGGAGGAGCTGGGAAATTGGGCGGGAGCAAATTGGTTTTTGGCAAAGCTCTGCGTTGGCAGTTTGGTCGCATTGAGCTGGTTTTGATCGGCTTCCAGATAGTGGTATTGGTCCTGGGCACTGGCAGCAGCGACCAGGAGCGCTGAACTAGGCCACTGGTGGGGTACAGCAACGCAGTTTTTCGGGCTAAGTTCCAGGGCTTGGATTTCAGATGTATCTACTTGGAATGCTTGTAGATTATTGGTAGTCAGAGCCGTTCCCGTGGGGGCTAGGATTTTGATATAGCGAAATCCTGCTTGAGGCTCATCGCCGCAGGTAAAGGTCGACTGGTTAAAACCGTTGGACAATTCCTGGCAACCAATATTTATAAAAATAAACAAAATAGGGATGATAGAATAATATTTTCGCATAGATAAACACGCGCCTCCGGCGCGGATTCTAACTCACAGGGTTAAATATGTCAATAAGATATAGCCAGTCGGAATTAACCCCTTCATTCTCATTGCAATTGCCAGCAAAATATCAGAATCTTAGCCGCCTTTAACGCTAACCAGTGCCCCCAAGAGGAGCCGTTTCGTGAACCAAGAGAGCGCTCAAGTTGCAGCAGCTACGAGCACAGCCTCCTCCCGGCTGGCACAGCTAGGTATCCGCTTCCCCTATATGATAGGGCCGATGGTTGGGCTGACTCATGTGGCGATGCGCGAGCTAATACGCCGCTACCTGCCAGCCGGCCTGGATGCATTGCTTTTTACGGAAATGCTATCCAGCCTGCGTCTTCCCAGTGAAAGGCTGACTCATGCTGACGAATTGCGGGTTGCGCCCGGGGAAACTCATGTGGTGCCGCAGCTTTTAGCAAACGAAGAATGGTACATCAAACGCAGCCTGCAAAAACTGGAAGGCATCAGCCCCTGGGGTATCGATATCAACATGGGCTGCCCTGTAAAACAAACCCTAAGGCATAACTGGGGTGTGCGCTTGATGGGCGATCCGAAATATGCTGCTCAGGTGGTACGGCTTGCCAAACAATACAGCCTGCGGCCCATCAGCGTAAAAATGCGCTGTGGTCTTGATGAGGCTGATTTAGACTATATCCTGCGCTTTACCGATCATATCGAGCAAGCTGGTGCTGATTGGATTACCATCCACGCCAGGCCGAAGGCACAAAAGCATAAAGGTCAGGCCAATTGGCAAATCGTCGCCGATGTCCGTGAGCGGCGATCCATTCCTGTCGTCGTCAATGGCGATATTCAAACGGCTGAAGATGCTCTTGGTCTGATGGCCGATGCAAGCGTCGATGGGGTGATGATTGGTCGTGCAGCAACGGCCCGCCCTTGGATACTTTGGCAAATCGCGGAACGTCTTGGTTATCAGGATAAGCCTTTCGCCTTTTCTGAGCGCAATGCGCCACAGTCAGCGGAAGAGGAAGGCGCGTTTTACCTTGACTCATTGATCCACTTTATCGATCTATTAGAACACTATTTTGATAATGAAGCGAAAAAGATGAAGCGCTTTAAGTTTTATCTGATTCAAGGTCACAAATGGTTTTTTTACGGCCACTCTCTCTATTCGCGTTGTATGAAATGTCGAAGTTTGCCGGAAATCCGTGATATGTTGTGTGAGTATCAACAGACAGTCGAATTTCCGATGACTCAAAGGATCACGTTGCAGTAGCTTCCGTGGTAAATTATCCAGCTTTTCGGGCAAGTTTTCCCAACAAATCACGTGCCTTTTCAAAATCAGGGCGCAAGCTCAAACATTGGTCCAAGTGTTCTCGCGCTTCCGCTAATTGATCGACTCGACGAGTGCGTAACAAGGCTAGGGCGATGTTGAAATGAATCAAATAATTGTCGGGATTGTCAGGATAGTAGCTAAGGGCGCGTTGATACTCGTCAATAGCCTCTTGTGGCGCTTTAGTTTGCGCCATCATTACACCTTTGTTATTGAAGTAGCGTATCACCTCTTTTGGCCCTGAGGTGTCCCGGGCAAAGCTTGCGGCATGTTCTTCAAAGCCATGCTCTTCAAGTTGCTTAAACATATCGAATTTCAAATCAGGGCTTTCCGGGGACATGCTCATGATCTCTCTTTGCTTTTCAATCGCTTGCTCTGGAATTTTTAATTCCAGATAAACCTGGGTCATATCCTTAATCCGATCCATATTTTTTGGTGCGATGCTGTCGGCTTCTTCAAAGAATTGTCGCGCTTCTTGCAATTGTCCTAGCTTTAGGCTGAATTTACCTAACAAGTTAAGGCGACGCAAAGGGTCCATGCTATCTGGTGGTATCTTTTTTAAGAATTCTAGAGCCTCATTATAAGAATCTGAGCGCTGATAAAGTTCAAGTAGCATCGGCATGTACTCGTCGCCAAGGGCATCTTTAAATTCCTTGACTTGCTCGATCGCTGCTTTCACATTAGAGTCTCTGTCCAAACGTTCGACGATGTCCTTTTTGATTTTATAGCTTAAGACATAGCGAACTTGTTGTTGGTAGGCCTTTTGCATTTGCGTCAGCATCGTTGCAGGTTTGAGGGGTTTGGCAACGACTGCCAGGCGACCGACCTCCTTGATCAAGGCATTTTGCTCTTTTGATGGTGGCGCGCTTGTTAAGAGAACAAATCCTGCACTGCGTTTTTCTTCAACTTCGTGGGAACGCCATTTTTGAATCAGTGCCAAGCCATCCAGTTTGGGAAAGCGTAGCTCAATGAATACGACTTTAAAAAACTGCTTGTTAAATCGATAAAGTGCGGTGTCAAGATCGCAGGCAACAAATAACTCAATACCCATCTTTTGCATCGGTTCTATTAAGGGGCCGGCAATCGTCGGGTCTGAGTCGACGATCAGAACTTTATTAGGCAAATTCGACATACAGCGGGTGCTCCTCTTCGGTCGAATCTTACCCATCGGTAGCACATAATAGAAATTAAAATACAATTTTTTGGATGTTAGTAGACTAGCGCATTTTGACTGAATTTTTTGGCCGGATTTTCCTAAAAAATGCTCTGTGAAAAATAAGGGAGGAATTAAATCTGTCGATCAATTATAGCTAAATATCAGTAATTACAGCTCAAAAAGAATATCATTCATAAGGGATTAAGCCCCCTTGCAGGCTTACCGAAATAAGTACTGAGGAGGATGTAATGTGGAGAAAAAGGTCATGAAATGGATGGCACTTTGTTTGTTTGCCGGTTTGCCTGGCTGTGTTTCGGAAGGCGCCTATTTCGAATTGGATGATTTACGGCGTATGGTTCGGGATCGACATCCGGCACAAGACATTGTCCACCGCTTTGGAACTCCAAAAGTGCAGTATTCCGACGATATTTTTTACGCCCCTGTCCCCGTTGACAAAAACACACCGCAACTGGTCGTTCATACCGTGGATGAGGCGGTTTTTCATGTGGTCGACGAAGATGATCCGGCACGAGAAGCTTATGAAGAAAAAAATCCTTACGCCAAAGTTCATTTTGCTGAGTCCGATCAGGAAGACAAGCAAGTTGATCCGACAGAGGTTCTCGCCCTGCGCCCGCATTTGAGCGATACCTATAGTATCGTTGATTGTGAGGGGCAAGCACGATCGATCAAATACCATGCCAAACGCAGTGATCCCAATGGTTACGTAGAAACACAGTACACCATGCTACTGCTGGATCAGCATTGGCGAGTTTGTGGCTTCAAATCTCGCTCCCACTTTGCGGGGCATTAAATCCTGCTTGCCAGGGATGGCGAGCCTTCTTAGAAGTGGGGAGTCAAGCCTCGGCTGTTGCCACATTTTAGTCGAGGGCTTTTCACAGCAATACGGCTTATGCTAGAAAAGGTCTGCTTTCTTACGAACAGATCATCGAGGCATAAGCATGATTCCCAGCTTAAATGAACGTCCGGCAATTCAACCTTCTTATCAAAGATTTTTAGACGAACTTGTTCGGCTGGGATTTTCCGGTCAGATTGGCCAAAACTACGCTGATCGCTTGACGCAGTCAACCGATAACAGCATCTACCAAGTCCTACCCCAGGCCGTTGTCTATCCCACAAGCCAAGACGATATTGCCATGCTTTTGAGCCTTATGAATCGCCCGGAATTCTCAGAGATCACGCTTGTGGCCCGAGGTGGTGGTACCGGCACGAATGGACAGGCTTTGACCCGTGGCCTGGTCATGGATGTCTCGGCATTTATGAACCGCATCTTGGAAGTTAATTTAGACGAAGGCTGGGTCCGCGTGGAACCTGGGGTCGTTTTGGATCAATTGAACCAAGAACTCAAAGTTCACGGTGTCTTTTTTGCTCCAGACTTATCGACCAGCAATCGGGCAACCCTGGGAGGTATGGCCAATACAGATGCCTGCGGCAAGGGCTCCCGCATTTACGGCAAGACCAGTCAACATATTCTGGCTTTGGATTTAGTCTTAGCCAACGGCGAGCAATGGCAAACCTTGCCGCTGTCAATAGACGAGCTCGAGCAGATCAAAGGGCGGACGGATCGGGTAGGTGAGATACATCGCACCATTGACACCATCTGCAAAGAGCGGATGTCACTGATTGAAGAAAAATTTCCCAAGTTGACCCGCTACCTTGCTGGCTACAACCTGAAACATGTTTGGGATGAACATGGCCATTTCAATCTCAACTATTTGATCGCCGGCTCGGAAGGAACTCTGGCTTGTGTTGCGGGTTTAAAATTGAAATTGACTCGTATCCCAGGTTTTAAAAAACTACTGCTTGTGAAATACGATCGCTTTCACGATGCTTTACTAGCAGCCAGGACGCTAGTTGCTGCCGACCCTGCAGCGATCGAAACGATCGACGATAATATTCTGCAATTGGCGCGATTTGATACAATCTGGCACAAAGTTGCCAAATTTTTTGATGGTCCTGAAGATGAAAACGTCAAGGCTATTAACCTCGTCGAGTTTGTTGGTGATGATCTCGACGAGATCAACCGTCAGGTCCAGGCTCTTTGTCAACGCTTAGATCAAGAACGTGGACAGGTCGGGGTTGGTGTTGGCTATCGGATTGCTGAAGAAGATGGCGATATCGCATCTCTCTGGTCTTTGCGTAAAAAAGGAGTGGGTTTACTTGGTAACCGTCCTGGGCAACGCCGGCCGATTCCCTTTGTGGAAGACACCGTGGTACCACCGGAACACCTGGCGGATTACATCGCTGAGTTTCGTGCGGTCCTGGATGAATTTGGCCTGAGCTACGGGATGTTCGGGCACGTTGATGTTGGCTGTTTGCATGTGCGTCCAGCTTTGGACTTAAAGCAAGAACAAGATGAAAAGCTGATTCGCATTATCTCTGATCGGGTGAAAGAGCTGACCTTAAAATACAACGGCTTGATTTGGGGGGAGCACGGCAAGGGCTTTCGCGGTGAATATATACCGGATTATCTCGGTGAACCGTTGCATCAGGTTTTGCGCCAGGTGAAGACAGCTTTTGATCCGGAAAATCGCTTGAATCCTGGTAAACTGGTAACGCCTTTACAATCCGAGCAGAAAGTCGACCGCCTGGATAAGGTGCCACTTCGTGCGCACTTTGATCGCCAGATATCGGCCTCAGTCCGCGAGCAATTTGCTGTTTCGATTAATTGTAATGGCAATGGCGCCTGCTTCAACTTTCAGCCAAAAGATGTCATGTGCCCAAGTTACAAGCAGACTCGCAGCCGCATTCATTCACCCAAAGGGCGGGCTGGTATCATGCGCGAGTGGCTTAGGCAAATGGAAGCTTCGGGTTACAATGTTTTGCAGCCGGTCAAAGCCAAAGGGCGGCAGCAGCCGACAGGCTATGATTTTTCCCACGAGGTCTATGCGGCGATGGATGGCTGTTTATCATGCAAAGCATGTAGCAGTCAGTGCCCGGTGAAAGTTGATGTGCCGGATTTGAAGGCGAAATTTTTATATCACTACCACTCTCGTTATGTCCGCCCAGTAAGCGATTTATTGATAGCTGCTGGAGAAAGCATCCATGCAAGGTTCGCTCGGACGCCTGGCATGGCGCGCATCTATAACTTTTTTGTGCGACAAAGCTGGTTTCAAAACTTGATGCGGCGGCGTTTCGGAATGCGGGATACACCATTGCTGAGTGTGCCGAGTTTTGCGCAAACGGCCAAGCAAGCCGGTTTTAAAGAGCTTGATGGCACTCAGGACTTAGGTTTAAGTCAGCAGGAAAAAGAAAGGTCCGTAATCCTGATCACCGATGGTGTCACAGCACTTTATGAGGCGCAGACAGTGATCGATGTGTTGCGCTGCCTACAAAACATGGGCTATCTGGTCTTTCACACTCCTTTATGGGAAAATGGCAAACCATTGCACGTCAAAGGCTTTTTGAATGAGTTTCGTGGCGCGGCTGAAAAAATGAATTCCCGCCTGCGAAAGATTCAAAGTTTGGGTCTGCCGATGGTTGGCCTCGATCCTGCAATTACCCTGACCTATCGTGAAGAATATCGGCAGGAACTCGCAGACCAACATGCTGGCTATCAGGTGCACTTGCTGCAAGAGTGGCTTGCCGCTGAGCTAAATGCTGGCAAGCTTTGGCAGCTACCAAAGCTTGCCGCGCAAGTGCCTGTCTATCGCTTTTTTGCTCACTGTGGTGAGCAGACAGCCCAGCCTGCCTTTGCTGATCAATGGCGAGCCATCTTTCAAGCTTTTCAAGTTCCGTTTGAAGTGGTGCCCGTCGGCTGCTGTGGAATGGCCGGTGCCTTTGGCCACGAAGAACGACACTATGCTGAATCGCAAGGTGTCTTCGAACTCAGTTGGTCAGAGCCTTTAGCTAAGGCTGTGGCTGATCGCTCCGTCGTAGTCGCGACTGGGGCTTCTTGTCGTAGCCAAGTTGAACGATTGCGCGGTCAAGAAAGCCTGCACCCCTTGCAAGCCCTCGGACGCCTATACTTGCCTTCCTGAAAACGCCAGGTCGTCCACCATGTGGGCGACCCTTCTCATCGACATCTTAAAAGTGCCTTGTTAAGCTCGGCTCCATTGAATGGCTTATGATCTTACAACCATAAGAAAAATAGGGGAACTTTGCATGGAACGAGATGTGACAAGGCGCGGTTTTATGAAAGGCGCTTTGATTGGCAGCAGTGTGATCACAGTGCCTAGTTTTTTGACCTCCTGCTTTCATACTGCAAGCTCAGACAAAATGCTGAGCCAAGAGCTGCCAGCCAATCCTTTCATGGACTGGTTTGGGGTTGATGAAGCCGTGATCCGTCGGGTGATGGCCGAATTGGTAAGTCGGGGGGCGGATGATGCGGAACTCTACTTTGAGCACCAGGTTGCGAATAGCTTAACTTACCAAGACGGGCAAATCAGTCAGGCAGAATCGCTTGTCGATTTAGGTGTCGGCCTGCGCGTGGTTACAGGCGATCGCGTTGGTTTCGCCTTTACGGAAGATCTAAGTGAAAAATCAATGATCGAAGCTGCTCGTTCCGCAGCATCGATTGCCAGTGGTCAGGCACCTATCCTGCCAAAGAAATTCCAGCAACAGCAGTTCCCCAATTTTTATCGGATCGAGCGTCCGTGGTCAGATTTAAGCGTGAATGAAAAGATTCCGTTGTTGCGTAAACTTGTCGAGCGCTCCCATGCTGCCGATCCAGCGATTTCCAATGTGCAAGTGCGGTGGAATGATGCTGAATCGCGGGTTCTTATCGCTCGTTTGGATGGTCAACTTGCATTAGATCGTCGGCCGATGGCGGTCATCAAATTGAGCACGACAGCACAAAAAGGCGGCGAGGTGCAAACCAATGCCAGATCGTTGTCGGGGCGTTGGGATCTTGGTTTTTTCTCAGACGATAAATTGCAGCAACTAGTTAATGAGACCGTGCGCGATACGATGATCCTCTTTGAGGCAAGTCAACCACCTGCCGGTGAAATGCCTGTGGTGCTAGCTGCCGGTGCGAGTGGGATTCTCTTACACGAGGCCATCGGTCACGGTTTGGAAGCGGATTTCAATCGTATTAAAACGAGCATCTATTCCACACTTCTAGGAGAAAAAATCGCCGAAGACTTCGTCAATATCATCGACGATGGCACTTTGGATCATGAACGCGGTGCGTTGAACGTCGATGATGAAGGGGCCCCCACGCAAAAGACTCGATTAGTGGAAAACGGCCGCTTGGTCAGCTATCTGCACGATAGCATCAGCGCCAAGCACTACAAGGTGAAGCCAACAGGTTCCGGGCGGCGGCAATCCTTCCGTCACCCACCGATGCCGCGTATGCGTTGCACCTTTATGGAAGACGGGCCGCATACCCGCGAGGAAATCATTCAATCCGTAAAGCATGGCATCATCGCCGAGAACTTTTGGAACGGACAGGTGAATATCGGTGCTGGCGACTATACCTTCTATATTAAAAATGGTTGGATGATTGAAAATGGCAAGATCACCCGACCTATTAAAGATACCAATATTATTGGAAATGGGCCGGAGTCACTGCGGCAAATAAAGATGGCAGCAAATGATGCCAAACTCGATACCAGTGGTTGGACCTGCGGCAAGTATGGTCAGGGTGTGCCCGTTTCTCAGGGGCTGCCTACGGTTTTGGTTTCCAGTTTGAATGTCGGAGGGCGCCATGTCTAAGACTGCAGATCTTTTAGAACTCGCATTGACTACAGTAAAAATGGGTAAAAAATATGGTGCCAGCGAAGTCCTATCGCGCACCCAATCGCAGCGCTCGGTCAGCTTTCAGGTGCGCGATGGAGACTTGGAAAAGGTGGAAGACTCGACTTCGCAAACCTTAGCGATCGACCTTTATGTTGATCATCGCTATTCCACGCATCGAACTTCCGATCTGCGCCCAGCCAGCCTTGAGGCGTTTATCAAGAATGCTGTGGAAACGACGAAGTTTCTGGAAAAAGATCAGGATCGACGCTTGACTGATGCTGAATTGCAGCAAAGTATTAGCCGTATTGAACTTGATCTCACCGATCAACGGGTTTTGCAATTGAACCGAGACCAGCGTTTGCAAGCATGCCAGCGCATGGATGAGAGATTAAAAGGTAAAAAATATCTGATTTCGGCAAGCTCTGGCCAAGGTGATAGTTATGCCCAGATGGCGATGGCATCCAGCGATGGTTTGGCTTTCAGTCACGAAATGACCAATGCTAGCCTTTACAGCAGCGTTTCCTTGGACGGCCGAGATGGGCGAAAACCATCCGCAGGATTCGGTATGGCTGCTGTTCATTTGGGGCAACTCTATGCCGCGGAAAAAATTGCTGATGAAGCTTTAAGTCAAGCCTATCTCGCCAGAGAAATGGGTAAGGGGCCGAATGCGAAAACAACGATGGTTGTTGATCGCATGGCTTCAGCACGCTTGATCTCGCAACTGCTGCGACCGGCGATCGCGCAAGCTGTTTATCAGAAGCGTTCCTGCTTTATGAATCGTATCGGGCAAAGCATTGTCTCAGAAAAGCTGAGTCTGCAAGACCAGCCTTTGCTACCTCGTGCTCTCCGTTCCCGCCTTTTTGATACTGCAGGCCTTGCGTCCCATCCTATGTGGTTGATTCAAGAGGGGAAACTGGAAAACATCTATGTCGACCCTTACTATGGACGAAAATTAAAGATGAGGCCGACTGCAGTTGGCCCATCCAATGTTCTGGTCAAACCGGGCAGTCACAGCCAAGCGGAAATCCTCGCCATTGCCGACAAGGGGATTATGGTTACCGACTGGATCGGTGGCAACATGGATGCCGGAACTGGGGATTTTTCCTTTGGCGTGCAGGGTTTTATGATTGAAAAAGGCAAGCTTGGGCGACCAGTCTCAGAAATGAACATGACTGGCAACTTATTGGAACTTTTCGCTCGTCTGGTTGAGGTCGGCAATGATACCTGGCGGTATAGCTATTCGGGCATCCAAGCGCCCACCTTAGCTTTTGAAAATGTTCAATTTAGTGGGGCCAGTCAGAGTTAAATATCGGTTTCAGATCCCAAATTGAACTCACCTCCTCTAGACAAGCAGTTTTCTGGCTATGTCATTCTGAGGTAATTGGTAAGTTGCTTACCCAGAATGACTCAAATACCCCTCTTTTCACAACAAATCGCATCATATCTTTGCACATCATTTTCATTTGATAGAAGAGCTTGATTTTCTATTGTCTTTATTAGAGGAAAGATTTAAACATAGCTGGCCAGAAAAGCATACTCAAAGGGATACTGACTGATATGACGCAGATGGAATCGATCGAAAAGGAATTCACTCAAGGTAATCACGCAAAGATTCTGGCAAACACGATCGATGTGCCCAGTTTCCAGATAGATCAAGACAACTTGGTTTACATCGTCGGCTCCTTGGTCTTTTTAGGGCGCATGGATGAAGCCGAAATCACCTTGCAGGCCTCCTGGGATGAGCTAAGCATTGAAACCAAGATCGAAGCCCGTTTTTATATGGCCATCGGTTTTACAAGGCAGTGGAAGTTTGCGATCGCCCGGCGCTATCTAGTGGAAAATGCGCTGACTGGCAGGCGATTACAAGCCAAAGAACGCTTTTTTATCTTTCAGGGTTTTGCTTTTTATCATTTTATGGCCTGTCGTTATAGAAAATCCTTGGACTATGCACAGAAATCATATCGGGAAGCTCTGCGTGCCAGATACTTTTATGGCCGGGCATTAGCGACAGACCTACAGGGCCATACGCAATTTGCGGTCGGCGATGTTTTTAAAGGGATTCAGGCCTTGGAGCGCGCTCATGAGTATTTCACTCTTTTACATAACTACGATCATATGCAATCGATCGCCCGCTCTCTTGTCAGTGGTAAAGCTAGGCATTCGATCGATCTGGAAGAAAACTTTGCCATCCTGCAGCAGCTGGCTCACGAAGAGCATCAGGAAGAAAATAACTATAGCCTTGCCGGCTCCTATCTCAATATCTGCCGCCTCTACTGTCTGACAGGACAAATCAGTGAAGCGGAAAAGCTACTCAATCAGGCAGCGGAAATTATCCAAAAATCATCGCATCAACGTTATGCCGTCTTGTTAAATTTCCGTCGTGCCTACTGTGCCTATCTGCGGGGCCAGGCAAAAGCGCTGAACTATTTGCAAAGCATACCGGAAAATGCCATCCAACCGGCGGATCTGCGGACCAGGATGCAGTTTCTTGGTCTGGAATTGAATATCAAAAAGGCGATGAACGAAGCCTTTTCGCCAGAAAAAATGCAGCAGTTACAGGATTTAACACGTAAAAGCGGTTACGGCATCGGCCGACGCATTCTGACCAGGCAGGAGCAGAAAAGAACAGAAACCTGGGGGCGCGATCCCTTCGGCGATTTTTTGGATGAGGTTTTTGATCAAAGCTTGGCCGTTGAAGAAAAGGTCGAACTTATTCAAAAGCACGGCTATTGGAGCTTTATCTACGATTTGCTACCGGTTTCACGCGCCAGTCGCATATTGGCGGTCAACCTCTTGCCCGGTTTAATTGTAGTCTTAAATCATGGCGATGTTTGCGCACAAAAAGTCAATCAAAGCTCGCAGTTGATCAAATTTTTACATCTTATCAGCCATAAGTCGAAGACGAAGCAGGAATTGATCCAGGCGATTTGGGGCTACGAATATCATCCGATCCGTCATGATTCATTGATCTATGGCTTACTCTCCCGAGTTCGCTCTCTGTTGGGCGAATGTCATAATTGGATCATTTCAGAAGAGGATGCTTACCGCCTTCAAGATGACGTGCAGATCCTTTTTCACCAACCGACTGACACAGTGAAAATCGCCCGCAGTCCCGAGCAAGAGAGTGAGCTTGATGCGCTGCCATCTGAAGTCAGCGAGGAAATGAATCAGCGTCACTATAAGATCCTGAGACATTTGGAGCAGCATGAGTTTATCAACTTAAAAATCTGCCAGGATTTGTTTGCTGACGTTTCAAAAGTCACACTTTCCCGTGATTTATCTTTCCTGGTCGATAAAAAACTTCTCATGAGAACTGGTAAAGGCCGCAATACGTGTTATATGAAATCCATGCCGTCGCCACGTGCCGAGCATGGTGTATCGCCGATAGCTTAAGCGTTTTATCGAAAACGGTTTCATGATGCGAAAATAAAGGAACATGATATGAAACGATCGATTTGTTTATTACTGGGTGCTTTATTTTTTAGTTTTCAGGCCCAGGCTGCCAGTTATCAACTACCAACTGATGATCCGATCCAAGCCAAAGTCGCAAAATTTCCTCTGGAAGGCTTTGAAGCTGGTGTTCGCCCAGGTGTGATTTCCTATTCTTTGCCGGAGATGCTTACTGGAAAGCCGGTACGCATTGAAATGAAACTGGTCAATGATACGGGCGATCGCCGCGAGTATAATGCCGCAAATGTCAGTGGTGAGTGCACTGGTCCTGTCAACCGACCTCTTTGCGAAGTCAGATTTCGGAACTTGGGGCTGGACAATGCCGGAGCAGAAAAAAGACGACAGGATATCGCTAATCGTGTTTATGCAGATCCTAGCTTGCGAACAGCTGTGCTTGAGCTCGGTAATCGCTTTGCGGCGGAAGATGAACCCATTGGTATCATTGATGCACGTGAGGATCTAAGCATGCCAAAGTTAACTGGAAAATGGTGGGCTAGTCGTTACCAGGCCTATGGCAGTAATAATCGCGTTGCTAATAAACTTTGTTTCTATTGGAAATCGACGACAAAACTATGGGGTGAATACCGCGTTGGTAATCGCACAGCTTGTATGAATGCACCATGTGGTAGTTGCCCAAGTTCTTGCGATCTGTGCGGTGAGTTGAGTGATCTAGAAACTTATGGCCAGCATATGAGCGGTAAGTGGACCGTTGCTGGTTATCCTTCTGGTTGGATTGATCTGAGCTTTGATCAGTGGGGAAAATTTGAGGGGACTTATGGGATGAGCTACCGCTTGGATGAAAACCAGGAGCCGGCGGCTGGTCGTTGGTGGGGCCAGTAAGGTCCTAGCTTGTATGTGCGAGCCTTCTCCTATTCGTTTGCTCAATTTTTATGAGCTATAGTTGGAGAAGGCGTTTCTATTTTTGAGATTTATCCCGCCGTTTCATTGTCTTTTGAAACTTTTAAGTTCTTCATCGATCCCAAATCCAAAACTGCAAGACTTGCGTTGTGAATGCGACATGAGCCATTTCTCGTCTTAACAGCAGACGATGGGAATGTCGCCAGGTGTAAACCATGAAGAGACTCCGACGGGACTTTTGCTAACAACCATCATTTCGCATGTCATAAAAAACTTCTTCTATTCAAGTTTTTTAACTTACTTCATCTTGATCAAAGCAGTTGGTCTATGCAAAATAAGTTAAGTTATCAGCTCAGAGTATTGATGGTGAACTCGGCGATCACTTTTGCTAAACGGACATTTGGAAAACACAAACTTGGGAAGTCGTGCTTATATTTGAAATCACTCGATGACGTTGATATTTCGGTGTTGGAAAAACTGATCAAAAATGGTTTGAAGGACCTAAAGAAGAACCACGAGACCAATTTCTAAAGCACATTCATTTTTAAAGGATTTACTGTCGAGAAAATACTTGCGCTGGAACAATCTGCTTATTAAGATCGCTGGGAGTCGACCAGTACAATTCTAGTGCAATTTCATAGCGCGGGCCCTGGAAATAGTTTAGCTTCAGTTCATGTTTTCCTGTTGCTAGCTCCAGAGTTTCTACTTTTTCCTCGGGCTCATGAAGGCCATCATTGTTCTTCTGTAATCTGATAAATATCAGCATCGATCGCTGCATTGCTTTCTTGGCAAACCTCAAAGAGCTCACCCTCCTGAACAGCGATCAGATCGTTAACAGGATTTGCTTCCGCATCACTGTCAGAAGTTTTGGATGAATCTTTTCCTGAATCATTCATATGGTTAGTAAAAGAAGCCTCACAAGCCATGGACAAGGCGCCTAATAAAGCTGACTCGTGAGGCGCGCATTTCATTAGAAATACCCGGGATTCCTATGAACCCCGGGTTTCTTGCTGATCAGCTAAAACGGATTATAATTTTGGCAATTGCATGGTCACGCAGTGGACGGCGCCGCCACTGCGAATTAAATTGTCGGTCGGCACGAAAGCGACTCTGTAGCCAGCTGCTCGATAGACACTTGTCACTTCGGCTTCATAAGCCGCTCTCAAACTTTGATCGGGATAGATCGATCCATAACCGCTAAGATACTGGGGTACAATGGCGCTACCGTTAACAAAGAGAGAGTTTGTGTAGGAGCGGAAAACCAATGAGCCGTCACTAGTCTCGCTTGGTGCTGGCATTGGAACTCGAACGATCTTGTAAAATTTCTTGGTTTTAAAGCCGTTTGCATCTGTAATATCGACACCTTCAAATTCAATTTTTCTAGCTTGTTCTTCTAGAAAACGCTGAATTGCAGAGGCTGCATTAAATTCCTCCTCAAAACCTTGAAGCGCAACACGAACTCGTTGCCCGTTTCTTTCGACGACATGAGAGATCGTATCCAAAGTATTTTCTCGGTATTCACCAATCATAATCGTGTTGTTGTCCAATAACTTTGACCACATATCGATATGTCCGGTACCTTCATAAGGCATACGTTCGAAAATCGTGACACCTTTACAACCGGCAAAGTCTCGGTAAAAATCTTTGATCTGCCCCTGACTGTAGACTTGATCTTCAGGAAAATAGGCATTTCTAGCGTTGTTTGCCTCAACCACTCTCTCTGTCATCAGACAGACACCATCGTCATCATTCATAAAGTTCCCGCCTTCATTGTAAACGGGGACACTGACGCGATCTAAAGATTTTGCTTCGGCATAAGCCTGTGATGAGTAGTCATCGAGCTGGCGGTGATAATAATAGTTAAAGTCTAGCAAGCGCATGTTTCCAGCGGATGAGCCACTGGTAATTGCTGCGCCTAAAGGAGCCCAATCTCTTGCCCACGTTGTAATTTCATCTCTGTTACTGAATCCGCGCGTATTGTGCGAAACAAGCATGATATCTTTGATACGATTTGTCCTAGTTGTCATTCCAGTACTGTCTCGAGTTTGAACACCCTCAAGTCGTTCGGCTAGGCGATTAAATATACCATCTTCTGTCGTCAGATTTCTATTTCTTGCACTATGACTGATCAGTACCTGATCGACGCCAGCTTTAAAAATTTCTTCAATCAAGGCCTCTTGTCGGTAAACCGTAAGAACCGGGAGGCCTACAATCACCTTATTAACGGGAGCGTACTCGGGAACAACGGACTGTTGGCCAATAAATGCATTCATTTCTGCAGCTGTCGCATTTTCATAATGCCCGTCTAAATTTGAGTCTTTGACAGGTGCTGATGCACCGCAGGCACTTACAAATGCAACCATGCCGATATGGCCTAGTAACTTCATTAGTTTCATGCACAATCCTTTCAAGGCTTTGATAAATACGTTATCCGGCAATCTTTCTACCTGAAACTCTGCATCAGCTCAAGAAATCGATAGATTTGTGCAGATAAATTTTGCAAAAAATAAAATTATGTTAAATAATCAGGGAAATACAGAAGGATAAATTTTAAATTGATTTATCTATTTGCTTCTCTTACAGGTGATTGATTGCCGAATTTAAATTTTCAAGTGCCCTGTTGGCTTCAGACCTTCTAACCCACTCTCTCGTCATACGTTCTTGCACCCGAATACCATAGATTTTTCTTCAATATTATTAGTGATATAGAATTTTCATTCATCATATTCAAGAGAACAACCGATCCTATCTAAGAACTGTCACAAGTTTGAATAATCACTTGGGGGAACCGGTTTTGAATTACAGATATTTGCTAGTTTTGCTGGCTAACGCACACTTTTTATTACCAACTGTGAGTTTCGCGCACGCTCGCTTAAGCGTAACAGCTGCGGACGGCTCGATTCCACGACTAATACCTCGCAACTCGAGTGATGCCAACAAAGGTGATGAGGCCACACCTTGTGGGCCCAATAGCACCACGCGCAGTACCAATCCCGTCGTGCTTATGGTGGGCGAGACAGTAACTGTTGATTATGAGGAAACAATTGGCCACATGGGCACGTTTCAATTGAATTTTTCGGAAGCAGGTCAAGTGAATTTCACTCCTTTATCTCCTGCTCAAATCGATGACAATACGCCCGTAGCTGGTGCTGCCAACAAAGGCCAGTTTCAATTTACGGTTCCCAACACCCCATGCACAGACTGCACGATCCAATTTGTGCAGGATATGAACGGAGCCCTGCATTACAAATCTTGTGTCGACATCGTCATCACGCCTGCTGATGCTCCACCTCCAGCACAGCCAGCCGGCTTTGCAGTAACAAAATAAGAAAGGAACACGGAAATGAACGGATCGAAAACTACCTTAAGCCTTTCTTTTTTGACAATTATTGCTGTTCTGGCCTATGCGTGTCAGCCGCAGACTCCAGTCAGAGAGCGGCGTATAATCTCTCCAAATCAACAAGGTGCTCAAGCAGGGGAGCAAGGAGAAAACAACGGCGATGCTACCCAAGATGATGAAGGAGAGGATGAAGAAGACGAAGCTGGCGGAACGCCCCCTGAAAGCTATAGTATGTCATGGGATATGTCGGCAGATCCCGGTATCATCTCATACAAGGTCTATATCGTTCCTCCTGACAAGAACGCGCGTTTTCCTGGAAAAACAGATGTTCCAGTTGAAGTCGTGAGCTATTCTATCGATGAGCTCCAGCAAGACGGTCAAAAATATTCTGTGTCGGTTGATAGTGACTTAATTAAAGCTGCTTTAGGAACTGCAGTAGTAGATCCAGCAGCCTACTGCTTCACTATTACTGCTGTCAATGGGGTTGGAAATTCCAGCCACTCGCCAGTAATTTGCCCTTAGTTTTGCAAGATAAGTAATAAAGCATAAAGCGCGCAGTACCCTTGTTGCTGCGTTTTTACTTTTCTATCTTTGTAAGGTCTTGCAGCAGATCCTGCCGTTCTTTCGGACTCAGGTGATGGCGAGCAAAATGGGGAGGCATTTGCTTGTTAAGTAGTCTAAACTGAATAAGTTTCGCACGATTTTTAATACTTTGCAGCACCTCCTCCTCTTTTTCGCCAGCTAAAAAAGGTGGTGGTAGGTCCTGATAGAGATGACACTCACTACAAAATTTAAAGAATCCTTTAAGTCTTTGATCTTTGATAGAGCTTATATTAAGCATAGTTTTTTTCGCTCTAAGTTCCTTGATGTTTAAATCTAGATCTTTTTGACAGCATATCGTTGCCGCATATTGAGTTCCCAATTCTTTGTCTAGTTTTCGCAGAATAATCTGTCTTGAAATTGGCTCATCTTGCGTGAAGGGTATAGCGTCAATAGCTTTTGTGAGTCGAATCCATTTCTCTTTTAAAAAGCATTGTAGCGGTATTTCCTGCTTCATGGTTTCTTTAGCATTTAGAACCTTAAGAATTTCTGCTGGACCCGGTAGGCAAACCCTCGTGCTTTCTATTTGAGGTGTCACATATGTCTGATTCTGGAAAGTCGCTTCATAGGCCTGCTCTCTTGGCCTTCCGCCTAGTAAGGAGCGAAAGTGATCAAAGTCTTTATCCGTAAACACACTTTGCCCCATACTTTTCACAAAAATGTGAAATTTATAATACTGAAGCCCTAGAGGGTCATTTTTTGATGCCATGATCATTTGCATCGGTTTGCGGGGTAAGCTCGGGTCTTTGTCAGCTGGCATTTGAAAAGACAGCTGTCCATTGATAATGGGATCATGGTCAGGTAACTTTTCAGAGGGGATATTGATGGTTCCGTCACCAAGTACTGAGACAAACCAGTTTATTAGTTCAAGATCGGGTTCTAATGAGAGCTTGTCGTAAAGATTTGTTACGATCATCCATTGGAGGAGGCTTTTTTTGCATTGAACTTTATCCTTGGACAACGAGCAGATTTCCTGCCAGGATTTTTGATAGCCGACCAATAAAGCCGCAAATCGCACCATATCATCAAAACGCTCTGGTCTGGGTAATAAATTATATTTTGATGAGGCTGTGTCACGAGACAAGGGGATACCAAAGTATTCTTTGCCACCAATAGCAGCTTCGGACAAGTCTCTTAATGTCGGATTGAAAGCTGTTGTTTCTAGCCAATCGCCCCCAGCAAAGATAGGGGTTCCTCCTTGGTGGCAACGCAGGCACAGCGAACGGGGGACATAATGGGCTTGGGCTTTGCCGCCTGGATAAAAATTTTCGACAATTTGAAATTCATAACGCCCCATGATTGGATTGTAACTAATAACTTCTAGCTTTTTTGTTGATTCCACATATCCTAAAAAGAGTCGACCACGAAAGTGAGTGTTAATATTCTGGCTGTCTTCCCTGCTGGCCACTACTATTCTAGGAAACTTCGAAGACTGAGGGTAGGCGGCCATCTTTTGCAGGGATCTTCCAAAGGGAATGACAGAAGTAAAAAAAGGAGAATACTGATTTAGTTTATGTAACAAAACTTCAAATGGATGTTGTTCTTTAGGTAAAGGTTTGCCGTCATACTGAATTCCTATCATATTTTGTAAATAATCAAAAAATGAGGCACCTTTCTCGGGAATGTCCTGGCCATAAATTTTTGATGATCTAAATAAAGTCAAAATAAGAAGTATGCCCATTATGATGATAAGCAGCTTCCATTTCTTTGTATTCATCTTTATTTGTCCTAATAGATTGGAAGAAAGATTCCTACAAGTTGTTTTATAATCTGCTCCTTCGATAAGAAATTATCGGAAAATCTTTGTAGGAATAGCCAGGCAATAATTGCAGAGGTGCTTGTCTGATTTCTATAGGCTGACCTTGCTAATCTTAAACATAGTTTCCAGCATCATTTTATTATAGTATGCCTTGTGATCTTTTATCTGGGACGGATCGATTAGCTTCAGCTTGAAGCTGAGAAATTCCAAAACAGGTTTTGCTAGAGGAGTTGGCGCCGATCCAACGATTTGGTTCTATATGCTCAAAGCAGGCTAAACTTGTAATACAATCTATAGATGCTGGAATGTCAGCGAGATCCCAAAAATGGTGATATGATCGTGGGTTGTTTGCGGTGGCATGCCTTTGAAAAGGATGTCATAACCAAAAACTTGTTTCGCAATGTTTCTTATCGCACGTAGCGCTTTGAGGTGGCTACCACACCCGAAATCCAAAACTACCTTGCCTGCAACAAAAGGAATGATCTTATTCGTTCTAAGTCTTGTTAAAATCGGTTCCAACGGAGCATTCTGAGATGTTATTTTCTGGTTGCCAGTTTTGAGTTCAAATATTTCACGGCGCTTCAGTGAAAAGTTAAACATAAGATCTTGTCCTTCTACACTGACTGGTATGCTGGATGCTACCTGGTTTTGGTGTTTAAACTATAAAGAGATGCCACTATCAGTAGTGGAATATTTGGAATCATAAGCCGTCCCATCCCACTGACCAGGCTACTGCCAAAAAAGGCCAAGGCGAAAGTTGCCCACAGGACCTTGGTCTCAGGAGTGAAGTGCAGCATGCCGCGCATTTTTCTTAGAACAACCATTCCAACTAAGAAAATTAGGACAGAATTAAAAACAAGATAGCGATTCGATGTGCTTAACGTGTTTTTAAACGAATATGGCCAGTCAACCCATAAGCGGCCGAGGTTAGCCAACCAATTTTTAAAGTACTTGAGAGGATGCATTTTGATATGCTTGATAGCTTCAGAACTGAATATATCCGAAGATTCGGGTGTTGATAGGTTAAAGACCTGCTCCATAGTCGACAGATCGGGGTTTTGATCCAACCCTGTAACTCTATCATACAAGCTCCTATGGTGATCTCTCAGTACCGGGTTTCCGTAAACGTGACCTTGGTGAAACCACTCTCCAGTTTCTTCGGGATAGGGAGAGGACATCCAGTAGAGAGCCGATGATCCAGGGCTTCCCCAGTAAAATATCTTACCAGTCAGCTTATAAGTATAGATAAGGTAAGGGCTGCAAAGAAATAGTGCAAATAGGCCGTGAAGAAGAGTTCTTGACCACAATTTTTTTGCTTTTGATATCCATAGGGCGACACATGCAATGAGAATGAGGCTAAGGATGACGTGCCCGTATAAAACTTTACACAAAGCAATTAAAGCGAAGCATATACTGGCCATGCACCACCAATAAAAGCTTTGTTTACGGCAAGCTTGCAAAAAACAATAAATCCAAGCGGACACCAGGAAAAAGCTCATAGTTTCAGTGTATAAGAGTTTAAAATGGACAATGATTGGCAGGTATATCGTTAAGAAAAATATGGCTAGACGTGCGTGACCAATTTGGCAACGTTCAAGCAAGATTTTATACAGGAGTTTAAGGGCGAAGGCGTAGAAAATTCCGTTTGCCGCTAAAGCATAGCTTTTCGGTATTTCCAGGATTTGAAAAGGCACTAAAAAAAGAGGGTATAGTGGCCCATTCCACAGAAAAACCCGATCGCTTGGTGAATAATAGCCTTGAATCAAATTATCAGCATAATATAAATACCGCCATTCGTCGCCAAACAGATTTTGTCTTTCAGATATCAAAGCATAACAGATATAGAGAATCCCGATAATTGGGAAGTAGAGTTTTTCAAAAACCGGACTGCGCATTAAGGCAGTAACATGCTGGATGATGTGAAGATGCTTGATATTTGTCAGTAAGGGGGGGAATTTCATAAAGACTAATCTCAACATACCATATTACGAAATAACCACTTATCAACGTAGTATGTGTTCAGATCCAAATAATATGGGTCTGAATCCCCTTCGAAGGGCATTAATGATAGGTTTCGCTCTGTAGAAGCCTTACTGAAACAAGTTCTTAGCTACCTAAAACGATTCGCATCTATGACTGGTCTCTTACGAAACGACTTTGTTTGTAAAAATTAACTGATTTTAGCAGATCCAATTCCAATTGAAAATCTTATTTGAGAGAGGACAGGGGGCTACTTTTTAAGGACGACTTATTACGATTGGGTTGGGTAGTGCCTGAAAAGCAGTGGGGTTCCTTATTATGATGTCTCCGTCAGTATTGAAAAGGCACGACTTACTGATAAAAAGCGCCGCATGCTGGGCCAATCTAAGTCTGGCTTACTAAACCTGCGGCATTGGTCAAAAATAAAACCCGGTCGACTTTCCCACCTTCTGGCGAATGAATGATCAGCCACAAGTGGCTACCAGTCGTCAACCTCGATCAAAACTTGCAACTGAAGTCGATATGCTCTGGTCAAGATGGGAGTGAAGCATGGTGATCGGGTTGCAACCATAGCTTGGAATACCCAACGTCACTTGGAATTATATTATACTGTCTCTGGCATGGGTGCTGTTTTGCATACGATTAACCCGCGCCTATCGGTGGAACAGCTTTGCTACGTTGTCGATCATGCTAAAGATGGACTTCTATTTTTTGACACGACCTTTACCAAACTAGCGCAAGTTTTATCGACAAAATCAAATACAATACGTCATTATATTGCGATGACGGATAAGAATAATCTGCCAGACGAGGCTGGAATTTCTTCACTTATTGACTACGAAACTTTGATTGCCAAAGAAGATGATGATTTCAAATGGTCGATATTCGATAAGCGCACGGCCTCTTCGCTTTGCTACACCTCGGGGACAACTGGCAATCCCAAAGGTGTTCTGTACACCCATCGCTCCACTATTCTCCTTTCTTATGCTGTAGCAATGGCTGATACTTTAGCTATTTCAGCATCAGACGTGACATTGCCGGTAGTACCAATGTTTCATGTCAATGCTTGGGGAGTACCCTATGCGGCAGTGATGGTTGGCTCGAAGCTTGTACTACCAGGCCCGGGTTTGGATGGTGCGAATTTACTTGAACTGATTGAAAAGGAGCAAGTCACAAGCTTGCTGGGGTTCCCACAGTGTGGTTAGCTCTACTTAATCATGCTCGAGCTGAAGGTAAGAAGCTTACGTCTGTAAATAAAGTAACGATTGGTGGCTCTGCTTGCCCGCCTAGCATGATTCAAGCCTTTGAGAATGAGCATGACGTACGGATCATTCATGCCTGGGGTATGACGGAAACAAGCCCTCTAGGTACAGCCAATGTCCTCTTGCCAAAGCATAAGGATTTAGCTGATGAAGATCAATTAGCGATTAAGGTGAAACAAGGCCGTCCCGTATTCGCCATCTGCCAAATATCTAGAGCTTGACTCACGGAATCAGCTCCACGAAGAATAGCGATCACTTCTGCATTACTATCAAAGCTGATCCCATCAAAGTTAAAGGAGCTGACAAAGGCCACCTCGTCGTCAAAAATCGCAGTTTTCGTATGCATCATACCTTTTGTACTCATAAACTCATAAATATTATATCGCAGTGCAAGCTAGCTTTTTCATCCAAAAATTCATCAACTTTTCTGTTTCGCTTGCTTGGTCTATATCCTTCCATGTAAAGCCCGTCCGCAACTTGCTTTTTTCATAACCGCGCTTGCGCCAAAAATCATCTAAGGGCTGATAGTCTGCAGGTTTCAACGGGTGATCCACCGGCCGTTCGACTGCACAAAAGCAACTGTGCACATAAGGACCGACTGCTTGGGCATGGGCTTCCCTGACATCAAAGAATTGAACTCCTATGCCTTTGCCGCGATAAGGAGCAAGCAGTACCGACTCGCCAAAGTAAAAGTACTGGCGAGGGTCTAGATTTTCGTCGAGAAAAGGTTTTTGAAAGCTGGCTTCTTCAGCTGGTAAGGGAAGGGCAGTGGATGCGCCCACAGGACGACCCTGATCACTAACCAGGAAAACGGCGGCGTCAGCCGCCCTGATGTAAGTTTCGAGGTACTTTTCCTCGTAAGCCAGCGAGCCTTCGTAGAGGTAGGGAAATTCACGAAATACTTCAATTCTCAGGCGAGCCAGGTCGGTGATGCGATCAGCGATACCTTGCCCTGTTAATTTTTCTATGTGAATGCCATCCATTGTATTTCAACCCTTCGCTATTCAGAGAAAGACTACACGAATGCTGTACTTAGTGCGACTTCTTCCAGCGGATCGAATAAAGATCATGCCGGCGATTTTTTAAGTTCTGCACGGTTCCGGAATTGCGCGCGTGAATCAAATCATCCAAGCGAAGATCAGCCAAAGCTACCGTCTCGACGTTTGGTGTGGTATCAGCGGCGATGCCATCACGGGCAAAACTGAAATCACATGGTGTCAAAATGCAACTTTGGGAATACTGGATGTCCATGTTTTCCACGCCGGGCAGGTTACCAACGTTGCCGGATAGAACAACGAAACACTGGTTTTCGACAGCGCGCGCCTGAGCGCAGTAGCGCACCCGTAAATAACTTTGCCGTTCATCGGTACAAAAGGGCACAAACAAGATTTTAGCACCTTGGTTGATCAAGTGTCGGGCTAGTTCAGGGAACTCACTGTCATAGCAGATCAAAACACCGATTGGTCCGCAGTCAGTTGGGATCACACTTAATTCAGAGCCACCATTAATATTCCACCAGTAGCGCTCATCAGGAGTAGGATGGATTTTGACCTGACTATAGATCTCTCCTTGTCGCAGAAACACATAGGATATGTTTTGGACGCGCTGCTGGCTGTCCATCGTCGGATGCGAGCCGCCGATGATGTTGATGTTGTACTTGATTGCCAGCTCACGCATAAATTCTTTAAAAGGCTCAGTATACTTGGTCAATGCCGCAATGGAATCTGCTGGACTTAGTGGCCTGTTTTCAATCGATAGGAGCTGTAAGGTGAACAGCTCTGGAAAGGTGATAAAGTCACCCTCGTAAGAGGCGACGACATCAACGAAATATTCCACATAGCGTTTAAACGTCTCAAAGGAGTCCACCGGCCGCTGCTTATATTGCACGGTTGCTACCCGGATGCGCTTCATCACCTCATGAGCCGAGCGTTTTTTCTTATCGGAAGCGTGGCCATGCTCAATTTCAGGGTTTCGCCAAAGCATATGGGAGCCATAACCCATGGATTCCTTATCCATTGGCAGATAACCTGGCAATACACCGATAACATCAAAGCCCTGACGTAATTGAAAATTCAAAACCTGATCACGGATTTTACGGTTTTTCACCTGCTCAATATATTCTTCAGGTGTCAAGTTTGCCTTTCGTCTAGCGAGCCCAGGCATTCTTCCGCCAAAGACGATGCCTTTCAATCGCATGTAGGTGCAAAGATTTTTACGGGCTGCGTACAATCGCCGACCAATTCGTAAGTTGCGATGATCCGGATCGACACAAATTTCCATGCCATAGAGGTAGTCACCGCGATAATAGTGCGTCGTACCATAGCCATCGCCTGTGATCTCAGCCCAGGTATGAGGTCTCAAAGCTTTTTCACCATCGACAATAAACGTGGCACAGTAGCCAACAATCTTGTCTTCATATTCGGCAACGAATTGACCTTCTGGAAAGTTGTGAATTTGGCCGCGAATCATCGCTAAACTGTAGGGTGGTTCATTTGGGTAGACTTTCATTGTGAGCTGGCGAATCGCAACAATATCTGAATGGGTCGCATTACGTACCGTTAACATAGCTAAAACCTCTCCGTGGTCATATTACTGAGTTTATTCTTGAGGGTGACTAGCAACATTGCAAGTCTTAGCTGAACTGAAGTGGTGGGAATGAGTGGAAAAAAGAAAAACCTGCTCAGGCTGACGTGAAACCGGAAAGTTAACGTTGAACCACACTATTTCAGTGGCTCCGACTGAGCAGGACTAGAGAACATAATAGTATGCCAGAAGTTTGTCAACGGCGACTTATGAGTTAAGCCGTCAGAACTGCTAATTTAATTGAGATAGCAGCAAAGAATGGCATATAACCTCTTGAAATCAATAGGCTTGCTGAGATAGTCATCAAATCCGAGTGCGCGGCATTGGTTGCGTTCTTCGACGGTCACATGTGCTGTCATGGCAATAAGGGGCATCTGGCGTTGTTGCTTGCGTAAAATTTGACAGATTTCATATCCGTCACGCGAAGGAAGCTGAATATCCAATAAGACCAGATCATAGTTTTCAGCCAATGCAAGCTGCAAGCCTTCTTCACCGTCAAAAGCACTGATAACCTCGGCGCCTTGCGACTTAAATAGGATGCTAAGCAGGTTCTGAATATCGCGACTGTCTTCTATGATCAATATGCGTTTGTTTTTCAAGTTCAAGGACTCCATTCGCAGGCTTGGAGCGCTCGCATGCACGCCATGATCGAAGGGGTCGATAAACTCTAAATCATTTGTCAATCCAACTGGTAGATGCAGTTGAAAGCAAGACCCCTTATCTTCTTCCGAACGGAGTAAACTTAAGTCACCATCTAGTATGCGGGCATACTGCCTGGATAGAGCTAAGCCTAAGCCTGTGCCACTAACGCGGTGTTTGCGGCTCCCCTGATGAAAGGCGCGAAATAAATCAGCCTGTACTTTTTCCGACATACCGATGCCTGTATCTTCTACCGTGATGATGATCTGTCCCTGGCGCGGTGCGAGGTGGTCTTTTTGAAATTTGATCTTAAGCTCAATAAAACCTTCTTCCGTGAATTTCACGGCATTGCCTACTATATTGACCAGGATTTGTCGAAACAAAACCGGATCACTGATGACAGTAGCGGGAAAGGCATTTAGGAATTGACTTGTCAAACGCACGCAGCCTATTTTTGCGAGCTGCGTCTGAAACATAGTGATAACAGTATCGATTTCTTCTTCCAGCTGAAAACTCGCTCGTTCGACTTCTATCTGACCGGATTCGAGTTTGGAAAAATCGAGAACATCGTGGATAAGCGAAAGGAGATGCTTGCCATTCCGGTAAATCGCCTCGATTGCATTTTTACGTGTGTCTTCATCATGCGGGTGGGTTTTTAAAAACTCAGCATAGCCAATGATTGAAGTAAGGGGAGTGCGAATTTCATGGCTGATGTGGGCGATGAAATTGCTTTTGGCCTTGTTAGCCTCCTCGGCGGCTTTTTTTGCCAGATCGAGCATGCTTTGTGACTGACAGGTATCGTCGACATCGATTGTCACGCTCACCCAGCGTATCGGCTCATCACTGATCTGTGGCATGGGATTGGCATAAAACTCAAACCAGCGATATTTGCCGAAACGACTGCGTAAGCGAAATTTTCCATCACAGGGTTCAAGCTTCGTCCATGCATTTTGCCAAATGTTCATGATTGACGGTAGATCCTCTGGATGGACAGATTCCGCCCAGCTCGTGTTGAGGCTTTGCTCAAGATCTAGACCGGTATAATGCGACCAATTGGAATTGATGTAGAGCGCGCGGCCGTGTTCATCGATCAAACAAATAAAAATCTTCGGTATAGATTCAATTAAGTTTTTGTAAGGAGTGCTTGGTGCAGCTAGCAGGTTTTCTGCAGAGGATTGATTCCCAGAGATGTCAACCCAAACGGCAGTTAAGCCTTGGAAGCGATTGTCTGCAAATTGCGGGATAAGAACAATCTCAAATAAGTAGCTTATGCCGTCTTTATCCGACAGTCCGGCTTGAAAAGCGACTTGCCGCCCCTTCATCGCCTCTTCCATTCGCCCTTGAAGCCGAGAAAAATTTTCTTTGCCTAAGACAAAAGCAAAATCCCGATGGTTTGTTTCATGAGCGTCGCGCTTGAGCCATTTTTGAGCAGAAGGATTACTGCTGCGAAGCGCCAATTCAGAGTCGAGGGTAAAAATTAGAGTGGATAAGTCCTCCATGTGGCTCATGGGGGCGTTATGCTTGATACTTTGTTGCAATCGGATATCATGTTCCATGGTGATCGCTTTTTAGTCGGGCATGCCCTGATATGGCAAATTTAAGTCATAAGCTCCCTAATCGCTCTTAACTTCTCAAATTGCCGAAGCATACTGCGTTCTTGTGTCAAATTTTCCGCTTCTTTTAAATCGATCCAGCGTAAATCTTTCGCTTCCTCATTCGCTTGAATCAAAGCTTTGGGATCTTGCGATTGGAAGAGAAAGCGAACGTCATAGTGGTAATGCTGGCCTTCATTGCCGCGCGCTGGAATCGTATGAATATCCAGATCAAAAGGAATCATTTCAGGAGTTTGAGCTAAACTCCCTAACAATTCTCGGGGCAAAAGCTTATGCCAGGCAAGGGGCTTCAAATGGACTAGGCCAGATTCCTCCTCCGCTTCCTTTTGGGCGACCATGAGTGGGTCATTATGACCATCTGAGTGACCACCTAATTGTAGCCATTTGTTTAATTTCCGATGTAAAAGCAAGAGGATCTGTGACCAGTCGGTAGAAACAACTAGGGCAGAACCGGTAATATGCCCATAACTACAATGACGTTCAAAGCACTGCGGCTCTTCAACCACGAAAGAATGAAATCTCTGCCAAATTTCCCTTTCCTCTGCCTCATGAAAACTGTTATAGGAAAGCGTCCCGGGGAGCCAAATCTCAGCGTATGAATTCAGTAGTTTGTGTATGAGCTGCCGATGCATCGTCTTTGGTTACTCCTTTTGTGACATTCTCAGGTGGGATGTTAGGACTTTTCCCCTGCAGAATGCAACAGCTTCTGTCGATGAGAGCAAAAGTTCAGGTAATTCGGAGGTATTTTTGATGACGTCCCCCTTTATGGTGGCAGTGTCAGGTGGGTCTGGTTCCGGTAAGACGACGTTTGTGCGAATGTTGCAGGAAAAACTACAAAACCACGATCCATTAGTGATCAGCATCGATCATTACTACCAAGACCTGTCCCATCTAACGCCGGAAGAGCGGGTTCGTCAAAACTTCGATGATCCTAGTGCCATTGAAAAGGATTTACTGCGTGAGCAGATCAGTTTATTGCGTCGGGGTATCCCTGTTGAACGGCCGATTTATGATTACGCAACCCATACGCGGCGTCCAGGTTCCGTCACCTTAAAGCCTAGTTCTCTGATTATTTTAGATGGGATTTTTTCGCTCTGCTATCACGAGTTATTGCAGTTATTGGATTTAAAACTTTTTATTGATGTCGATGACGATATTCGCGTTGTACGCAGGGTAGGTCGTGATATGGCGGAAAGAGGGCGGAGCTTTGATAGCTGTGTCCAGCAATACCTAGGTACAGTCAAAGCCATGCATCAAAAGTATATCGAACCAACTAAAAAACATGCTGACTATATTATTCCTTGGCATCAAACCAACCACAAAGCTCTGAACTACACAGCAGGTCTTCTGGCGACAGAGCTAAATCGTATGCACTTAAGCGCTTATTGAAGTTGCCAGAGTCATAAATTGCAAAGCATAGCCATTGCGATCTGCGCGGGCAACCCGCGCTGGCGCCCGAAATATTTCTTCATTGTCGTGCAACTTGATGATGAGGTGAACATGATCATTGACCCGCACGAAGTCCTGAGGATGGCAGGTCATATAAATGCCAGACGCTGAGATGTTGAGGCAGTAACCGACGATAAAATCATCGTCTTTGTTGAGATTCACTTCGCCTTCAAAGGCGATGCGTTGGTGGTTGCGCTTGTTGCGCTCATGGCCTTTATTGAATTGAAAACAAAGACGCAAAGGGTCTTGTTTTTTTTGTCCTTGGTGCAGTAGCTGACTGGATTTTGCCCCTTCGTAACGATTGATGATACGCAGCATGTCGATCACTAGTCTTTGCTCAAGGCTCTGTCGTCTTTTGTCCATCGATCCCACTCCTCTTTGAATAGACAGACTATGCTCTAGCAATCTTCGGAGTTTGACATCCTTGCTTGATGATATTTTGCCGGCCATCATAGGCATTTAGCCGCTGGGTCTGAAATTAATCTAATGGTAACGGTAGTATAAAAAATTGTAGCGAGAACTTTTTCATAGCAATGATGTAAAAAATGCCCAGTTCATGCCAATTTGTTAGTTTATTGCGACATTTCCATTGCTATCGAATCCGCAAGGAATTTCGCAGGGTTCGATACTTATTAGCGCTCCACTAGCAAGGAATTCCTTGCCTAATATTGAAAAGTTCCAAGGGAAATAAAAAAAGAGATTCCTGCACTTATCTTCACCTGGAAAACATCGATCCCCAATTTTCAATCGGCATGGCATTGGTCGCTCAGAAAACGATCATGAAATTTCCTAGCTAATTCAGTAGTAAGGAAGCCGGACTGAGGCAGCTCCCGACGTTGACCGTAGGGTCTGATGAGAAGCTGGCTGGTATCTCTGCCGACATCTTGGATACTAGCCAGATTTGAAATTAGAGGAGGACTATATGAGTATCAACCACAAGCTGAGCCCTTGGGTATTGGGCCTGGGCCTTGCCGCTGCCACCTGTTGGACAGCTGGCTGTGATAGCGGCCCGTCAACGTTTGGTGAACGGGTGACAGGCTACGGTGAGGATCAATCCGATGCCGATCAAATTGGCCAATCTGATGATGCCAAATCGAAAGAACCCCCAACATTCCATTCCGCTGAGTGGACCTTTCAAGCTACGGAAGTGGAAACTGCTTTACTGGATTTTGACGCTGATCAGCAAACCGTCAATGAATATTTCTCGATGACCGACATCACCACCGCAGCCACGATGCGGCATAAACAGCGAGAACGATCGGTAAGAACGGAAGTTTTTGGTCAAGGTAGTGAGCAGCAAGCCATGAGCGAAAGCTTTCGCCAAACAGAAAGTGCTTCCGGCATGTTAGATCTTGTTATTGTGATCGATAACTCCAATTCCATGGCCGAAGAGCAAGAAAACTTGGCTGATAAGATGATGCCCTTGCTTTCCTACGTCTCAGAAAGCGATTGGCGTATAGCGGTTGTGACGACTGATCCGTCCGATGGATGTCTGCGCAGCTTAATCAGTAAAAATGATGCCAATTATCAGCAGGCATTCTCTCGTGCCATTCGTGCTGGCGTCGGAGGTTCAGGGAATGAGAGAGGCATTTACCAGGCAATGAAAGCCCTGCAAATGACATGCGCTAGTGGCAATCAATGGGTTCGTCCGAACTCAACGATTGCTGTTTTGATCGTCAGTGATGAAGATAACTGCTCCAACGGTTCCATGTGTTATGGGGCAGCATGGGAATCACCATCCTATCTATTAAACCACCTGGATCAGGTTCGACAGCTGGGAGTCAATGCTAGGGTGTACGGATTGATCTGGCATCCGAGCCAGGACCAAACGCAGTGCCCGACTGCCTATCAACAAGCTTATGTCTATGCTGATGCGATTGATCGCAGCCAAGGACAGTGGGGCTCGATTTGTGATGATGATTATTCCACAACATTAAATGCGATTAGTCAGGACTTGAGCAATATTTTGAAAAGTCAGTTTGCTTTGCAATATACACCTTATTACACGACAGTGGAAGTGATGGTCAATGGAGTGAAGCAACGTGGCGGATATCAAGTCGTTGGCAATGTGGTTGAATTTCAAGATCCGCCGCCTTCAGGCGCAGACATCAAAATTGATTATCAATTTACCACTGATCCACCGAAGAAAAACTTTCGTCTTTTTGGGCAGCCAGCAGATGGTACCGTTGAAGTTTATCTTGATGGCGTAGTTAGTGAAAATTTTGAATATGATGCTGGCCAAGGTCTTGTCAGCTTTGAAAAAGCACCAATGGTGCGTGAAATTAAAATCATGTATCGACAAGGGGTGGAGTTGGAGAGAAATTTTGCTGTTGAAAAAGGCTTGGATGCCACTGCCATGCGCGTCGCTGTTAATGGTAACGATGTGGCGACTAACGAATATTTATATGAAAGCTCGACCGGATTGATCCGCTTCCATTCAGCGCCAAAAGATGGAGTTGATATTGAAGTGCACTATCAGCAGATCATCGGTCCCAGACTGCGTTATCCAGCATTTGTCCCCACTCAAATCGGTGATGCATTTGCAGTATTTGACGCCGTAACCAGGATGCCTATCTCTTACCAATACGATGGTCGTGATTTACACTTTTCTGAAGCAGATCATTTGCGTGGCAGACGATTAATGCTTCGTTATGAAAATCCTTTCCAAAATAATAAGCTCATCGATTTGGGTTTTGAAGCTATACCTGGCTCTTTTCAGGTTCGTGGCGACATCAGTGGTGAATGTGTCCGAATTCGTGTGACTGGAAGTGTTTTAGACTTAGAAAATTGTGGTTTTCTTGATGCAGAGTCGGTCAGCGTTAGTTTTGATTACGTAGGACAGCATCATCAGGAATATGTATTAGAGGATCGTGGTATCGAGTTAGATGAAAGCTACTACTACCAAGTGCAGGTAGATGGCAAATTGACAGATCAATTTCATATCGATGGGCATACTATCAGATTTGATGAGCCGTTACCGTATTTTGCAGAAATTAAGGTCAGCTTAAGGCAGCGAAACGATCACTAAGTTTTGCCAAAAAACCAACGCCCTTCATTTGAAGGGCGTTGAAAAAAAGATTCTTACAGTAAATATAATAATAAGATGCCTTGTTTCTTTTGCTGCTTTCTTCTGATAAAGGCTAAAGCCTTGATGAATATATAAATTTTTTTAGAATTTTCCATTCAGCCTTCCCCAAGAATAGGTATAATAAATCTAAGCACTATTCACGCATTCATTGTCGATACCAGGGAATCTTAGGAGCTGACGTTTATGGAGCGTAAATACGTTAACTTTGGTTTTGCCTGGATCTTGGCTTTTATGTCCCTTGGAATATCTTGCAAGACTTTGGAAACGAGTAGCGAGTTAAAAGCGATGAAAGTGGATCTTCTCGCTATGGATATTTTTGAAGTAACTCTTGTTGAGGGCAATAAAGCTAGAAAGTTTGAGCTGGATGTTACAAGTTATGAGTTTTTGAAAAGTGAATTTCAGGAAAAGCAATGGTCGGAAGCGATCTCAACTATTTTGACTGACAAGCAAATGAATGAAGTGATGAAGAATTTAGCGACTATTGAAGAGACGCCATATCCTCTTTGTGCTAGCTGTGAAGATAACAAACAATCGATATATCTGAACGTCTTTCACGAAGAAATGAAGTTTACCTACTTTTCCAGCGCTGATCAATGTATCTGCCCGCAGCATACCACCAAAAGATGGAAAACGATAGCCTTTCCAACGGCTATGAGTCTGTTTCAAAATCTGGCAAAATTTTAAGTTTTCACGATTTTTGGATCAGAACTTCATTGGTTTGGACTGCTGATATAGGTAGAGTCACGGCAAATGTCGACCCCTTATCTTTTCCAGAACTAAAGGCATTAATCTTGCCACCATGCTGTTCAACGATATACTTGGCAATGGATAAGCCGAGACCTAATCCCCCGTAACGGCGAGTGTGCGATCCATCTTCTTGCAAAAATTTTTCAAAGACATAAGGTAGGAATTCCGCCTCAATACCTGAGCCTTCATCAGTAACTTTAACCTCAATTTCAGTATCTAACGGCCGAATGCGGATATATACTCTTCCGCCGCTATAACTGTACTTGACTGCGTTACTGAGAATATTTGAAAACACCTGCCGAAGGCGTTCCACATCTCCTTGAATACTCATATCAGGTTGATATGATAGCACGAAGATTTCGACCGTTTTTTGCTTTGCTATCGATCGCAAGGAATTTTTAATGTCATCTAACAAATCGACAACATTTACTGACGAGGCCGTTAAACTCAAACTGCGACGATTGATGGCAGCAAGATCGAGCAAGTCGTCAATCAATTCCTGCTGAACCTTTGCATTCTTGCGGATTGTACTGATCACTTCTGCTTGCTCGTCAGCACTAACCCAGCCTTGCTCAAGCATATCAAGCCAGCCGACAATCGAAGTGAGAGGAGTACGTAATTCGTGGGAAATGGTGGCTAAAAATTCATCTTTTAATCGAGAGGCCGCTTCTGCTTTTTTGCGTGCTCGAGTTTCCGCTTCAAGGATTTGTATTCGTTCGCTCTCAAGCTTTTTCGTTCGGCTAATCTGCTGTGTTAGAGCGTCAATCTTTTGTTTCAAAATTTTGAACTGTCTAACGGACATATCTTTGGGATGAAAGGCAAGTATCAATAAAGTCGGGCTTTCTCCTTCTTTATGGCGAAGCAAACTGCCTTCAATCCGATACTCTCTACTTCTTTGATCGACCATCGGCAATTTCAAGATCTGAAACTGCTTGGTGTGACTGCGACTGCAAAGACCTAGAAAACTGTCCCACTCATCAGTCTCCAGCAAATGATTTAGGCTCCCATAATCGCCAAACTCAAGGCGGAACGAGGAATTTCTTGCAACTATCTGTCCGCCCCTTTGGGCAATTAGCATGGGGTAATTAACAAATTGAATGATGTCATGGACTTCACGGTTCGTCATGACCTTGATCTGCCTTATAATACTCACGACCTTCTTGGGTTGTGTCACTTAGATTTTGTCGTAAATAAATGCTTACCTGGCAGCCTTTGTCTCCCCGCGCGATCGCCTTGTCAATAACGACACGGCCATAGCCCAGATTTTCGGCAGCAATAACACCGAAGACATTAGAAGTCATCATGCAGAGGGATGGTCGGCCGATAACTTTTTCCGCGAACGGGCAGACTCGATTGCCAAAGACAATTTTCTCATCGTCTTGTGCAATGAGGTAGAAATCACCTTGGATTCGTCGTTTTAAATCGATGCAGACCTGTGCAACTTGCTCCGTGTCGAGACTCTTCACCGCGAACGCCTTGCAATAGGCCGCGTTGATCTCGTCACCGACTTTTTGACCGACAATGCTGATAAAGCCTGATGCTTCCTCAATGCCGACCACATCTTGCAGCACTTCTGACAGATGCCGGAGGAGAGTCCGCAAAAAGGGATCTCTTTCTAGGGGAATATCAAGCGCTTCCAGAGAAACGTCTTGAGTTTTGCTTGCTTGATCCGGCATGACATTCATCCTTTCAAAGCTTAACCATTTCTAATATATGCTCGAATTCGAATTGGGTTAAGTAAGGAATGAAAATAAATATTATTCACAATAAAATAGCTTGGATAGCTGGTCTCGAAGAAATAGAAAATGGCAATTACAGCCCACACCAAGCCTTTCAGTCAGTCTGTAAGTGGTAGACTACAGGTCTTGAATGAGCTCAGCCAGGAACGTGCGCTGTTTCAAAAAAATAAAGGAAGATCACTATGATCACAAACCGGATTTGGTATCGACTGGAGCGCTTTTTTGTAGTTAGTGCGGTGAATCGAGTCATCTTAATCATGTTGATGATCTTTTTCATTTCTCTGGCTGCCGGTGCTCTCATATTTCTGTGGGATGGGCAATTCGATGAATTAAGTTCTGCCGTGTGGTGGGCATTTCTTCGTTTAAGTGATCCAGGCTATCTGGGAGATGATGCAGGGCTTCGGCGTCGCTCAATCTCTACGGTTTTGACAGTATTAGGCTATGTCGTCTTTTTGGGTGCGCTTGTTGCTATCATGACTCAGGTTTTGCACCAGCAAATGGCACGCTTGCAGTTGGGTTTAACACCGATTTCTCTACGAGGGCATATCATCATACTTGGTTGGAACCGCAAAACTGCAGATGTTGTGCGCAATTTACTCTTGGCTCCAGAGCGCTGGCGAATTTTTAAGTTCAAACGCAAAACCCCTCGTTTAAACATTGTCATCTTAGTTGATGAGTTGAATGACAGACTTCGCGAAACTATCCGCGCGGAATTGGGCGATCTTTGGTCGGATCAACGTATCCTCATTCGTTCTGGATCAGCATTACGTCTAGCTCACCTTGAGCGAGTCAATTATCAGCAAGCAGCTGCCATCATCCTTACTGCTCCAGAAGCTTATTTTGAAGTGGAGAGTATGATCGATGCGATTACGCTTAAAACCTTTTTGTCGTCGGTGCGTGGGTTGGAAGACCCAGACAGGATTTATCCCCGCTATGTCGTCGAACTTGTCAATAAACAGAATGTTCATTTAGTAAAAGATCAGTATGCGGCTTGTGATGTCGTCAGCTCAAGCTCATTGATTGGCCAGATGATTGCTCAGATGGTCTATCATCGGGGCTTGGCTCGAGTCTTTAACCTGATTGTCGAGCATAATTCTGACTATGATCTGCAGGTGATGACGATGGAGGAAGCTGTGGATCAAAGTTTCCAGGTAGCTTTTGAAGCGGTCCAAGGGGGAGTGTTGATCGGCATCTTGCGCCTTAAAAAACATCGCTTTCAACCTTTGCTTGTGCCATCACCCGAGGAAAAGATTGTATCGACTGACCGGCTCATTATCTTAACGGATAACGAATCGGAAGTGCAATGGCGTAGTTCTGATGAAGAAGTTGCTGCTTCAACAAGGGAGATTTCTGACTTACCACTGCTTGAAACAGGAGAAATCGGTGGCATCAGTCGGATTCTCATATTTGGTTGGAATCGTAAGGTGATACCCATGTTGCAAAATCTGGATAGCATGGCGCAAGGTCCATGTTCCATCACTTTAGTGTCATTGAAGTCGGATGAAGATCGACGAGATGCTTTACAGCCTTTTTTGCCTCATCTTAGAAATCTCTCCGTAACTATTATACAAGAAGACTTTTGTTCCAGGGAATTTATGGAAAGCATGGACGTCGCTAGCTTTCACTCTATTGTGATTCTGGCAAGTGACTGGCTTGATATTAAAGAAAACTCAGATGTAAGAACGATAATGGGTTATCTGATACTAAAAGATTGTTTAGCGCAGTCGAAAAACACACCTCATATTGTCATTGAGCTATGGGATCAGGCAAACGATGTTATCTTTCATGGCTTGCCGCATGAGGTGATAACCGGACCAGAGGTTAGCGCACACTTGCTGGCAAATGTGACTTTACGGCCTGAATTGCGCCAAATTTATGAAGAAATTCTTGGGCCAAACGGAACACAAATTGTGTTCTATCGCTTGCGTCGATCGGATTCGCAAAATTTGACTGTTGCTGAACTTGGTAAACATCTCTATGCGACGAATGGGGAAATTCTCATCGGTTTAGTGTGTGGTCAAGGTGGACTGGGGGATATTGAACTGAATCCCGAGAAATACAGGGAACTGCAGTGGCAGGCGAACGATGAACTCGTTGTCTTAAAACATTCATAAATCCCCGGTCTCCTATTTCTAGGAAGCCGGGGTATGGGTGGGAATGGACTCCTTGCACATTGCTGGTGATACCCTGCAGCAAGAGAGTTCAACTTCGCTTTTATAAGCTCAATTTTTCCTGATTCTCAATGAGTTTTTGTTAATAAGAAAAAAAATAAGCCTTTTCTATCCCTATTTTCCCCCAAGTCGATCGCAAAAATTCGTAAAAATTCCCGTGTAGTATTTTGAAAGCTTCGCTATCTGCAGCGGCAAGGCTATATTGGACACTGTTTGTAGGTATTTGATGACAATGGCGGTGAAACTATGCTGGAAAAAATTCGAAACAATCTATCTATTGAAAATTTGCCACCATGGATGCAACGCATGTATTTAATGGTGCGTACAGTCCTTGATGATATAACTGAAACGAATCTGATGCTGCATGCGGGGAGCATGGCATATATGACCTTAGGTTCGATCGTTCCGTCTCTGGCGGTTACCTTTTCCATCATAGCTATTTTTCAGCCCTTAAGCGCGACAGAAGCCAACTGGTTTATGCAATTTCGTACATTTATATTAAACAACCTAGCACCACAAGCCGGTGAGGACATGGTTGGATTTATCGAGCAGTTTCTGGAAAACATTGATCTGGCTAAAATTGGCGTAACAAATTTATTATTTCTTTTTGGTATATTGATACTGCTGCTTAGGAATATTGAAATTGCAATGAATAGTGTTTGGCAGGTGAGTAACACGCGACCTTTATTCAAGCGCTTTATTTATTTCTGGATTGCAATTACTCTAGGTGCTTTAGCACTATCAGTGGCGATATCAGTCTTCGCCAGTTTTGATGCATCTTCATGGCTACCCTTTTCTGCAGGCAAGATCGAAGATAAACCAGGTCCCGCTTCAACATTTATGACACTGTTGGTGACATTTGTGTTTTTTTCGCTACTACATAAAATTGGCCCTAATTGTAAGGTCTCGTTTAAGGCTGCAGTGATGGGTGGGCTGAGTGCGACAATTATGATCCGTCTCGCATCGTTTGGATATGGAATCTATGCTCAGAATAGTCAATGGAATCAAAATCTTTATGATGCATTGGCGGTCGTACCCTTGTTTTTGATTTGGCTTTACGTCGGCTGGTTAGTCGTTCTTTTTAGCGCGATTATAGCCTGGCGTACTCAGCATGGTCTGTCTTGCGAACGAGGCAAGGAAGGTGCAGTACTACGAGGAAACCATGAATTAGAAGACGATAATCAAGTCCGAAATATACAGATTCGCGCGATATTGCCTGTTATTTGTGTATTCGCTGCCGGACATCGTTTTATGCAGGCAAGAGGTGAAGGTCTGCGCGGAGCGGATTTGGCAAAAGAATTTGAAATACCTCTCATATGGGTACGAGAAGCCATGTTGATCGCCGAAAATCGAGGGCTTATTGTAATTGAACGCTCTCATCAGGATGCAGATGATATGGAAAATGAGGAGGATATCATTGACTTGCAATTTTATCCTGCTTATCCCTTGGATCAATTGACGATAGGGCTCGTATTGGAAAAATTAGCGAAAGATAGCTTGGAATGGCTCAAAGGGCGCCAGGGCTTGGATGCAATGGATGTAAAGCGAATCGTGGAAGAGCTATTTCAAAACCTACAGAAAGGTCAGTTGCAAACTAAACTGCAAACCTTACTCCGCGCCTAGTTTATTTCCTTTGGTTTGTAGTGGAACCCATGCCGCAATGGTTTTTGCGGCAATGGAGAAAAGCGGTCATACGCTTAGCCAGTATAGATAGGAGTGATTTGGCGAATCATTTCTTGCTGCTGGTCAAAGTGGGTTAAAACATGTTCGAATAAACTGATGTTTAACTCTTCTGGCGGTAACATTTTCAAGGAGCGTTGCAGGACTTGCTTGAAATCCTTTTTGCGAAATGGTGGCAGCAAGCGCTTTTTATCGGTATCCATTTCCACAAATGATTCTTCCATATAATTTAGAAGACTGGTAGCGAGATGTTCCGTTTTGTCCAGAACCATTTTTTGATATCGCTCCGCGCGGTGGCGATCACTAGGGTGATGGTAGCAACCGACCCAGGCTTCGGCACAGCGTTTAACCATGGAGGGTGAAAGTTGCTCCATAATATACCTGACTTGGCGTTCTGGTTGAATCATGGCCGTCGGATCATAGTTGAAACGATGACCATGCCACCGCCAATTAATTTGCATGACCCCGATGTCAATGTTGAATTTTTCCTGTGTTTGCTTGAGATTCTCGAGGTATTCATGTGCCTTTTTTCCAGTCATAATTTTATGCTCATCATCAATATTGATGCGGATGATATCAAAGCGAAACGAGCTTTCCTGGTAAGCTAGCTTCCAGATGATATCAGGGTTGCTGGTCTTGCAAGCGGCCTCGCTCAATGTTTGCAGGTGCATCTGGCTCGTTTCCGAACTGATCGGACGAATTCTTTGTACGGATTCCCTAAACACGGTTTCACAGCTTTGCCCGGTATGGAAGGCTGCATATAATATCAAACTCAGAGTGGATAAGGTGGTCATCATCGATCAACTCCTTACATTCAGTTGCCATGCGGCAATGCAAGGAGTGTTCCTGGAAGGTGACTGTGGTAAGAAGGAGACAGTCGATGCCAATGGCTGTCGACTTGCTGAGTTGGTTTTCTATGCCAAATCTAATATGACAAGTCGACTTGAATATGATCGTCGAAGTGGCGATTTTACGTTTTGATTAGCCGCTTTGCAATAAGCTGGACTGGCTGCACTTAAAAGCTTTAACAGCTTGGTGGAGCCGTTCGTTGATGCGGCTTTCATCAACACTGGAATCAATCATCATCGATACGACGAGTGATTGACAATCATCTATTGGCGCGGAATGGGAACCAAGAGGAATCATGTTTGTATCGATAGGCTTGGCGAGAAAACGCGGGTAGCCCGTATAAAAGATGGTATATGGGACTTTGTCAGAACTTGAGTCGTCGCCAAGTGGTTGGCAGATCATAAACTCGCTTAAATGGTCAGAGCTTTTTGCCTGGAGCGTTTGATTCAAATATTGAATCAAACGACTGATAGGTGTAAAAACCGGTACGTTGCCGTTTTCCATAAGTCTCACGAGTTCCGGTGACTCTTTACCGCTTAGTCCAAGGACCTCAGCCATCTGGGAAAAGGACATTCCCAAATGCTTACGCACACGTTTTAATGAAAAGAAATCATGAAAACAAGGTTGAATGAATCCCTCTATGTGATCTTCAATTTCTTTTTCGACTATGAGGTGAATCTCGGAATAGAGCGGCAATGGTAAATCTTCGAGATCAAGGTAATAGCGGCGAAGTTGTTCTTCTTCTATTTCAAGTGCTCGGGATATGATTTTGATAGATCCAAAAAGCTTAATAGCCACATCAAATAAATCTCTTTGACTTAACATTGTACTACTCTTGTTCAATAATGTTGTTGATCAGCGCTGCTGTTGATCAGTGTTGCTGTTGTGAATGGCAAAAAAGCCTTGTTAAAGCCTATTATTTAAGGTTGTGAACGATATCTAACCGCATCAAGCTTCGTTTCTTAAGCTATCCACTTGGTCATTCTTCTTAGGAAAAAAATTGTAAATAAGTGTTGGCTTTTAATTAAAAACACCTTAGACCATATAGCAATGCATAAGTAAAAATTAACGAGAAAAACATTTCAAATTTTGAAATCTAATCGTCTTTTTTTTCAAAAAATGAAATCTGGATGCAATTAGAAGGATGGGAAATGGAACTGCAATCCCTTATTAGAGAAGGTATTGACCAATGGATCGCGAGAAAGCCAAAGCAACGTTCTGTTCACTCCTTAGCAAAGCGGGCAGGAATCAAATATTCAACGTTAATTAATGTGTATAATGCGGTAATCAACCCGCCTCTTGAAAAGATGGTCCAAGTCTTATTGATGATATTTGGAAGTGAGCAAACGAGACAAATAATAGCCAACCATCGTCCAGAACTAATTGAAGCGTTTACTCAAATCCTAGGTGCTCATAAAGCCGATCATACGGGAGAAGATGATGCCCTATATGATCTGTTGGAGAAAAAAGAAAACTTCATCGTATATCTTCATTGTTTGACCACTGGTCTAGATAAAAATCTACTGATAAAAAAACACGGGGAATCTAGTCTACAAGCATTAAAAGACTTGTATGATGCTGGTCTAGTGAAATATGATGGATCTCAGTATATAGCGACCAGAGCATACATTACGTTTCCATCTACAAAAAAAGTGTTGATGTTCATTCCATATCTGCTTGCAATGTTTGATGAAGAAAATCTCGGCAATGGCGGTACCGCCTATATGTTTGCTGAAAATATTTCGATCAAGGACTTAGCGAAAATAAAAAAATTGCAGGAGGATTATAATAAACAGTTAAAGAAAATCCTTGATGATTCAGATCAAGAAGGAAATCTGTGCTGGTTTGGTGCAAATTTTTCCAATTTCGTTGACCTACAAAAAAAATATGAGGTTGATATATGAACGTTCTGGTTAATGCATTGCTCATCAATTCTTCTCTTACTTTTGCAGGTGGAATGAGTGGTGGGGGCTTTGTTGCTTCAAACTGGGTTGAGCTTAATTTGCGAAATTGCACGACGACTTGTGAAACGGAACTTGTCGACGAAAGCAAAGTGAAACAAGATTTGATTTATTTGGGTGATTTGATTGATGCTGAGGGCAATCAACTTATCATTTTGCAGGACCCAGCTAGCAAATCCATTTATATCAATATGGTAGAGCCCGAGAACAAATAATCATTTGCATTGTCTTCATTGTGATTGATGTGGCAAGGGCTGGATTTCTTTTTTTGTGATTTTGGCGAAAGTAACTTTAGAAGCGAAGCTCCTCGCAGGGGCTTCGCTTTTTTTTGGAATGATCGTCACAGGTGAGTCAAAAACGCGCATATTCGCTTGGTAATGCCGAAGTGCAGACAGGTCTATCGGGCCTATAAATCGCTTACCCAGGATCTCTCCGGACCGTTTTTTGCGGGCAGTTTGTCTCATCTGTGATAGAATGCCGACTTTTGCGGGGAAAATAGCGTCAAAATTTTCGGGGAGCTATTATGCAAGAAACGATGTACGGCGAGTTTATTATAAAAATTATGGAGAATTTGTCCAAAAACGGTTTTCCAGAGAAAAAAGTCGCCCTTCCTTTGGAAAAGCTCTATGAGTCAGCCGCTGATAAAGGCTTAAGCTTCAACAAGGTTCTGGAGTTCTTGCGCGAAAAAGGTATAGACCATACCAAAACAACAGAAAAAATTATCTTTTTTGAGCGCAAAGTTGAAGCCACCCAAGTTGAATCTTCAGCTGAACCATCTTTTGCAATGGATGATCTGATGGGTATGGCATCGGGCTTCATGGGAGGGATGAACCTGAACGATATGATGATGAAAGCTCAGGAAATGTTGAAAAATATGAGTCCCGAGCAAAAAGAGGCCATTCAGAATATGTATCAGGGAATGAGTGAAGAGGAAAAACAATCGATCTTAAAAAAGGCTAAGGATATGGGACTTTTTTGATCACCACAATGAGTCGAGAAATAAACAAGCAGATGCCATTAGGAATTGACGTCGCAGATCGAATCAAGCGCATCTGCTCCTATGTCAGAAAAGGCGAGCCGCTGTACGATCTATGCTGCGATCATGGTTTGATCGGTGCTTATGCATACGAACAGAAACTGACACCGGAAATTTTTATGGTCGACCGCTCGCCACGGGTCATCAAACTTCTGAAAGAGCGTTGTCAGACTTACCTGCCCAAAAATGCCAGGCGTCATATCCTATGCCAGGATGCTAAAAATATAGTCATTAGCCATAATCGAGCCAGTGTTGTGATTGCTGGCGTCGGTGGCAAAACGATCGAAACTATCCTACGTGGCATTGATCCGCAGAATTGTGGCGATTTCCGCTTAATCCTGGCACCACTGAAAATTGCTTATCCGTTGCGGCAATTTTTACGTGAGCGGCACTGGAAACTTGTTGCAGAAGAGTTGGTTTTGGAAAAGGGGCGTTTTCGCGAGCTGATCATTTTGGAAAGGCAGGGCGAGGAGGTATCTGACTTTGGGCGACAAATATGGCAGCAGCCTTTTGCTGCTGACTATCTTCGCTTTTTAAGTGAGCTTTATCGTCTTCGTCGACAAAGAAATCCACACGCCGACAAAGAGTTATTAGCTTTTGAAACGTTTCAAGAAAGTTTTACACAGTCATCTTACATGAAGGAAAATTGATAAGAATGCATTTATGGATTGATGCTGATGCATGCCCCCGAGTCATCAGAGATATCGTACTGAAAGCTTCAGAGCGTCTGCAAATTCCGATTACTTTTGTGGCGAATCAATTACAGGCCTTACCAAAATCGCAATTTGTTCGTTTTATCAAGGTAGATAAAGGTGCAGATGTTGCTGATTCCTATATCATCGAAAATGCCAGGGTTGGGGACTTGGTAGTCACACAAGACATTCCCTTGGCCGCTGAACTAGTTGCTGCTGGAATCCATGCTATTAACCCACGGGGTGAACTTTACACGGAAGATAACGTCCGCGAGAGGTTGAACATGCGCGACTTCATGGACAATATGCGAGGCGCAGGCCTAACAAGTGGTGGGCCTCCCCCCTTAAATGATCGAGATAAACAGCTCTTTGCAAATAGCTTGGATCGTCTGTTAACCAAACTGCATCGACGTTAAGATGTTCGTATGGTGCTGCTCTTGGGGTAGATGGCAGATTTGATATAGCAAAGTTCCATTCGGTATTTCCGGGGAACTCAGCTAGGGAGTAAGAATTCACGTGTTGAGAATCGTTATTTTATTAGTGGTCTTGATACTGGCGCTATATGCTCTTGATCGCATGATAGATCACAAGACCAGGAAAACAATATTACGGGCTGTCGCCGCGACGATCGGGGCTAGTTTGCTTCTTATTCTGGCTTTTGTCATTTGGGAGCATCTCGGACAGAGTCGATTAGAGCAGGCTGTAACGGTCCGATATGAGAGCTACACGTCAACGCCGAATAGTGCTGAAATCGCTTTCGAGATCTGCAACAAGCGGGATCATGACTTACAGCAGGTTCAATTTTTTGTTTCCGGCTATGTTTCAGGGCGGTCCACACCACATGCCATCTTGCGTCAGGAAAAACGGAGTCGCGACAAGACAGAGTTGCACTCGGATTTGATCATTACTCCTGATCAGTGTCAGATTGATCGCTGGCAAGGAGCCTATATCAGTTTTGATCGCTATGAGATTTCACAAATGACAGTTATTTGGAGTGATGGGAAAAAGGTAGTGATACGCCCTTAATGAGGCTGTGATGCACGTTTGTGCGGTTATGGTTTCGGAAATAGCCGATAGGGGAGTTCAGCAAGAATCTCAAAGACGATGATGCGAGTTTTCTGCTGCACATGAAAGCTAATCGTTGAATCCAGTTCATCTTCAAAAACTACAAAATCACCGCCTTGAAAAGTAGCCAGCTCACCAGCAAGGGAAGATTCCACTTCGCCGCTACCCTTAATGACTAACGCAGCCAGGTTATATCCAGGTTTATGCCAATGATAGCTTTGATTTGCCGCCATGTTCCATTCTTCCATCACAACCGGCGCCTCTAATTCAAGCATGGCTTCTCCACCTGCAAGACTGCGTCGAAACCATCCTTCGACCATCACTTTGTCTTGAAATGATTGAGCCGAAGCGAACTGATAGTGTGGTGCGTGTTTGATCTCTTCTCGGAAATTAGGATCAAGCCAAATCTGGAGCATGCTGATCGGTGGGCTGACAAAAATCTCTTCGTGTTCCATACCCGAGCCGGTATGCATAATCTGAAGGTCCCCGGTACGTAAACGGGTTTTTTTTCCAAGACTGTCGCTATGTGTTAGCTCCCCTTCCAACACATATGAAATAATTTCAAAGCCGCGGTGGGGATGTTCGGGAATGCTGGCGACTTTCTCTGCTTTAGCCCAGGCAAAATAATACAGAGGTCCTATTTGATTGATAAGAGAGCCTTCCCCGGAAAAGCCGATCATTTTTTTCTCGACAACTTTTCCCTGATCGAAGCTACCATCTGCTTGATGCTCAGGACCAACAACTTGAAAACCATGTTTCCTGTGCTTTTTACGTGCTTCCATCGCCTAGACCTCCGTTGTCAGGCCTTTCGGAAGCTTGTTCGCTTCATTTAAGAGAAAATGCAATATTTTTTCTAAAAACCAATTTAAAGCTAATGATTGTTGGTGTTTGTGAATATATTCAGGCTTTCTGTTACAGCACTTGAAGAGTTTTCAAAAAGCTCATAACTAGCCTTTTATATTTTTCATTTTTTAAATGCTTACACAGTGTCGATTCAATTTTTGAAATGAAAATCTGGAGCAAAGGTCGTTTGCCTTGACACTAATGTCGAGTCGGGGTTAATTTTTGTTAAATCAAAAGATCAATCATAATTGCCAGATCATGGTTGCGAAGGGGGCGCAGGATGCGCGGAAACTTGCTTCGCAAAGTATAGAACCCGATATGCTAGGAGTGCCGTCGTGGAAGACCTTTATCATGCTTTTATTGATCGTATCCTGGAAAATGACACCGGGCCTATTGGTCAGATGAAGCCCACAAGTCAGGCCGTAGTAAAGTTTTTACCGACAACCGAAAAAAGAGAATTGCAAGATCATAATGAAGCAAGGCGCCTTGTTGGTTTGCCTTCGATTCAGGTCAAGGTGCGGCACTGTCTTGCTTGTGGCTCACCATTTGAATCCATTGCGAAAAGAAATTGTGGTTGCATGGCCGGAAGAGTGACAGACGTTTTAGGCTACGATTTCTGCTAGTCGTGTGTATGAAAAAATTAGGTCGTATGTGATCGTTCGTGGCTGAAAACGTCAAGCTGGGTTGCTTTTGAAGCGACCCAGCTTTTTTTTGGGCGAATTTAACCAAGCCATAAGGCTAGCTTATCTGGTAGGTTGGCGAGCGAAATAGGTTTGCTTTCATAATCTGAAAAGCCGGAGCGGCGACACTTTTCTTTCTCCTCGCGAGTTGCCGTGGCAGTCAAAGCCACGACCGGACTTGTGGCGCCTTTAGCCCGCATTTGTTTAATCGCGTCATGGCCACTGATATCTGGAAGTTGGATATCCATCAAAATAAGGTCAAAGCATTCTGCCAGGCTAAGGCGAACGCCTTCTGTCCCATGATCAGTAGAGACTATCTCGCCGCCATAGGATTTTAAAACCATTTCCATCAAAAGGCGAATATCGGGACTATCTTCGACCAAAAGTATTTTTTTACCTTTTAAAACGGCATCTCTATTGGTTTTCCCTGTTTTGAAATCTCTAATTTCCGCCTCATTCTTTTGGTTTGGTATTCCAACAGGGATGCTCAACTCAAACTCTGCTCCAAGGTGAACGTCACTTTTTTTGAGAATGAGATCGCCTCCCAACCTGCGTGCATACTCACGAGATAATGTTAAGCCTAGTCCAGTACCACCTTTTAAACGTCGTGTAACCGGTGATTGTTCAAAGGCTTCAAAAACTTTTTTCTGGTCCTCGGGAGCGATGCCTATGCCGCTGTCTTTGATAGTAAAAACAAGAGTTGAAGTTTTATTCTGAAAACTTACAGCTAGCTCAATTTGTCCTTGGTCGGTAAACTTAATGGCGTTCCCCAGTAAGTTAATGAGTATCTGTCGTAAGAGTTTGGCGTCCGACTCTATTTGCTCCGGCATTGTGGATTTTTCGATAAATAGAAAAACAAGGCCTTTTTTTTCCACTAGCAAACGAAAGGTGTCAATTAATGTTTGTAAGAATTTTTTAAAAGAAAATTCAGTCGTCAGAACTTCTATACTGTATCCTGCTTCTATCTTGGACAGATCTAAAATATCGTTGACCAGGCTCGCAAGATGATCCGAATTACGTAAAATTATTTCAAGGAACTCGTGTGTTTTTGGATCTAAATCACTCCTTTGCTCCAGGACCTCTGCATAGCCTTTAATCGCTGCTAGTGGTGTTCTAATTTCATGGCTCATATGAGTGAGGAAATTGGTTTTTGCAAGGTTAGATTCGTCCGCAAGCTTTTTGGCTTGACTGAGTTGCAAGGCTTCAGTTTTTCCATCTTCCACATCAAAACCGACACCGACCCAATTCATGATATCGCCTTCAAGATTACGGACACATTCGCTCTTGAAATCAAAACTGCGATAGCCCGTTTTTGTTTTCATACGGCTCTGAATCAGATAAGTTTTTCCCGATAATAAAGAGTTTTGCCAGGCATCGATTACAGATTGCCGGTCGTCAGGATGGACGACTTCCAGCCAACCATTATTCTGGCATTGGCTGATATCGATGCCGGTTTGTTCCAGCCAAAGCTGATTTAGGTAGATGACATTTCCATGCACATCAGTGACCCATAAGAAAACATTGGGTATAGAGTCCAAAATGGTCTTATATAAGATGTCTTTGGTTACATGGGCCACCTCGTCAAGACGTTTACTTTCCGAGATATCTTGGACGAGTGCGAAAAAACCAGAAACCTTGCCTTCGCTACCATAATAAGGAATATAACTGGCTTTGACCCAGCGTGTCCCGGCATCTTTATAAGGGACTTCAGTTTCAAAGGAGATTTCTTCTCCAGCGAGAGCACTATGCACTCTTTCACGTATATTGTTATAGGCTTGTTCACCGAGAAGCTCTGATAAGCTTTTTCCGATAACTTCATCGCTTGTCCGACCGAACCAAACTTCATATTCATGATTGATGTATTGGTAGCGCTCCGTGTCATCTATGTATGACACTAAAATAGGGATTTTTTGCAAAGCCAATGATTCATATGGAAGCGTCATAAGTGAAGGCCTCAGCATAGTTTTTTAGCCTAGCTCTAGCAAATTGTACACCATTCCTAGATTCAAGAGATTGCCTTTATTTGAATCGGTAGTTCCCACCGCTACCATAGCATTTCAGAGGAAGATGTACTCCATTTGATTGTTGGCAACTGAGTGCGTGAAGCGTCAAATCGCACAAAAGACAAGATAATTTTTTCGGTACCAATGGCATGGTGATGGGACAAACGAAAATAAGTGACAGGCAAAAAGATGGAAAGAGTAAAGGAAGTATAGCCTAAGGCTTTCGTCTCGCCTAGCTTAATGGCAATGGAGCCTTGCTCAGCAGCGAACATGTACAAACTGACGAGTATGCAGACCAAGGAAAAATAAAGGCTCGAACGTACCTTTTGGCGTCATACATACTTTTGTGAGCTTTTCGGCGCAAGGACTAACTTGGCAAGTATGCATGATCATCCCGGTCTAGCTTGACTCATCTGTTGTCGGATCAGCTTTGACCTCATTGAGGGTTTTAATCCAGTGCGCTGCTGTCTGATTTTTTGGATCGATTTGTTTGATATGTTCGTAGGCCTGGAGGGCTGCCCCAAAGTCATTTAATTGCCTTAACACGGGGGCCAGATTTACCCATGCTTCGAGGAGTTTGGGTTTTAAATCCAAGGCTTTTTGATAAAAGGTGACAGCTTCTTGAAGCTGACCAGTCTTTCGCATGAGGTTGGCAATGTTGTAGTAGGAATCGGCATGCTTTTGGTCGTGCAGGATTGCCTGCCGATAATATTGCAAGGCTTTTGGATAGGATTGAAGAGTCTCAAATACGGTGCCGATATTATTGTAAATGCGGGCTGCCTTGGGCTCAAACTTAAGAGCTTCTCGATAATAGCCCAAGGCCTGCGTCCAATCACCAAGTTGGTGATAGGCCATACCTAAATAATATGCCAGTTGCGGGCGACTCGGCGTTTGCTGATAGGAGTTGGTGAGGGCGCATAATGCGGCCTGCATCTCCCCCTTTTTCAATAAGGCCACACCTAATTGGTAGAGAAAATCGGCCAACGGTTGGCTAGGGTCGTACCATTTACGATAGGAAGCCAATGGTTCCGGCCAGGCAAAGCCATCTTTGGACATGCTATACCCTTTTTCAGTTCTTTGCGAAGCTTCGACCTTGAAATACTATCTATTAGCATAGCAAACAACTGTCGAAAGCCTCTATGAATTTCGACGCAAACAATTCGCAAATGAAGAAGTGAACTGCTTTTCTCGCCGTCATGTCGAAATTTTGGGCAGTTTTTTGCTGAAAACTAAAATATATGTGGAATAAATACAACGACTTAGATATGTTAATCCTTGGACCGAGTTTTGCAGCGAAGTTTAAGCTTCGTTGATACGTTTGATTTCAGGGCGAGGCATAGCTGATCATTTCGAATGATCTGAGTCATTCGGAGTGCTCGGGTTTCCTCCGAGGCAAAGGTCCCCGATTCCTTTCTCAATCGTCCTGTTCGCCCTCCCATAAGAGGGAGGGCTTCTTTTTCAAAAATTATTTTTCCACATCATGGATTCGACGGGGTGGTCACCGCGTTCGTTGTATTTAGCGGATTTTTTCGCGGAATATAAAGTTCCGACAGGACCCGAAACTTCAAAGTAAATTAACTGTCCAATTGGCATTCCAGCATAAACACGAACAGGTTTTTTCACTGAAATTTCTAAAGTCCAACGATTACAAAAACCAACATCGCCCTTGCCAGCAGTGGCGTGAATGTCAATTCCCAGTCGACCCACACTCGATTTGCCTTCCAAGAAGGGAACGTGGCGATGGGTTTCCGTGTATTCTTCGGTAATGCCAAGATAGAATTCATGGGGATAGAGTATGATGCCCTCTGGCGGTATTTCTTGCAATTTGATGCGATTGTGTTGTTTAGCATCGAGCACTTCACCCTGATACATCCCAATTGATTTACCTAGGTGGACATCGTAACTATTCGAACCCAAACATTCGCGGCGAAAAGGTTCGACAACTATTGACTTGGCTTCCATTTCTTCCAGGATTTTCACATCGCTCAGGATCATCATTCACCTTCGACTTAGTTTTTTATAACAGAGGACCATAACGAAAAAATCTTCACTTGTCATCTGATTGGCGCAGAATGCCTGGACTGCGAAACAAAGTCATCACTGACATGAATAATTGTGCACGTGAAATAACGACAGCCCGTCAGCTTCAGTTGACTTGCGACATGGTGCTTTATCCTGAAAAAGCATTTTGTTATGGTTAGGGGGTCCATTGGGGACGACAGGAAGCAGATGAAGCCATTAGATAAGGTAAATCCACATGACGGGTGAATTCCCAGATATTGCAAAGGCGCAGCTAAGTGACGGTGCAAAAGCTTTAGTGCTGCAACGTGTTGGAATGGCAAAGATAGAGATGCCTATTCGGCTCGGTGAAGATGCCTACTTGGCCAATGGCCTGGTGTCGGCTTATGTTAGCTTGGATGAACCCCTGGCAAAAGGGATTCATATGTCAAGGCTGTATCTGATTGTCAAAGAGCAATTGAGCCGCCAAAGCTTAACGCCAAAGCTGCTGAAAAATATTTTACTGCAGTTTATCAGCAGTCATGAAGGTATCAGTCAGTCTGCTTTCTTAGAGCTGCGCTTTGAACTACCTGCAGAACGCCTGGCATTAAAATCGGGCTATGAAGGATATCGTCGTTATCCGGTTTGCTACCGAGCTTCGCTTCATGGGGCTGAGTTTGACTTGCAGATGAGCTTTGAAGTGCTATATTCCAGCACTTGTCCTTGCTCGGCCGCCCTATCGAGGCAGTTGATTCAGGAAGGGTTTCTTGCTCAGTTTCAGGATCGTCAACAAATTGATGTACAAGAGGTAGCCAAGTGGCTGGCAAAAGAGGAAGCCATTGCTGCCACACCCCATGGGCAAAGAAGCCTTGCTGAGATTACGGTCATTCCGGCAAAACCTCTTCAGGCTCCAAGTTTTTTGGATCTGATCGATCATGTTGAGCAGGCTTTACAAACACCGGTACAGAGTGCCGTCAAACGCCCGGATGAACAAGAGTTTGCCCGCTTGAATGCAAAAAACCTCATGTTTGCTGAAGATGCTGCCCGACGGATCGGAGGAGCATTAAACGCTCTGCCAGCTATTAGAGATTTTCGCGCCAAGGTTTCACACGTCGAAAGCCTGCATCCTCATGATGCTGTGGCCATCGTCACCAAAGGTGAAGACTCATCCAAACTATCCGTTGGTTGGTAAACCTAGCGTTTAGGTTGAGCCAATTCCCTGAGGCGCTGAAGGCGCAATTGCAAGATTTGCGGGAGCATCTTGCGTTGGCTAAGCTTTGCAAACTCCTGATACTCGCGCTCAAGTTTGATCAGACATTTTTGGGCAAAATCGGTATGAGGCTGGAAGCGCACACAGGCCTCATACAAGCTTGTATCCAATGTCCAGAGATTGGTGTCACGGCTCGATTCGGCGAGGGTTGCCGCCCAATAGAGAGCTTGGCCATACAAGGCATCGAACATGCCCTCTTCCAATATACTGAGGGCGAGATTGTGGGCTCGCAACATTTCAATCGTGCCAGTGTGAGGGCGAGCCTTTTCTTTCTCCATTCCTTTTTTGTACAGCTCTTCCAGCTTTTGAATTTTTGCTAAGCGTGTGCGCGGAAAACTCGTTTCCTTGCGCCACTCTTCGGCTGCCTGACTCCAGGAATTCAAGACCTGTACCAATTGTGAGGGAGCTGTTTTGTGGTGAATAAAAACCCGGCTCATCTCCATAGCCAGGCTAGGGTTTTTTTGAAAACGGATGACAATGCTGATTAATTGTTTCAGGCTGTGCAGCCACTCTGCAGTGTTCTGAGAAAACTGCTTGTTTGACAAGGCATATTCGTAATAGCGGATGGATTCAGCAAAATTCCATGTTGCAGCGAAGTAGCGGGCTTTTTGCAAGTTGCTCCATGAAGAGAGACTGGCAGGTTGATGCTGAAAAATCATGTGCTGTGATTCTTTGCGTCGAGTATGGCAATCAAGGCACATGCGTATATTTTTTTCAAGCAAATGTCTGGCTAGTGGTTTTTCACCTTGCTGAAAAAGTTTTTCTATCATCGCCAGGTCTTGATCGAGATAAGGGAAAACAAAGCGATAGATTTGATTTGCTGAAGTCGACGGGCGATCAAACTTCAATGAATGAGCAAGCTGGCGAACAGCATGAATCTGCTGTTTGATCGGTGCATCTTGATTAGTATGAAAAAAGCTTTTTGGGTCTTGGATAATGGGAATAAGCTGAGTCAGCTGCTTACTAAAGATCTCAAGGGATTTTTGTGCTTGCGCGTTATGGGGCATAGTACTTGGCGTTTTACTTGCCGTTTTTGCTGGTGATTGCGGGTAAGCTTGCTTGCTTATGAAAAAGGATAGGCTACAGGCTAAGGCGAAAATATGAAATTTGCTAGCAATCATAGAGCATCTCATAAGGCGAAGGTGGCAAGGAGCTTGGGCAAAGACGACGTTTTCCAACTGATTATATGGCTCTAAGTATAAAGGATCACTGACTTGGCGTAAATAAACTAGGGTTTTGGCGGGGGGTAAGGGGAGGGAAAGAGCCGGGTTTCCCGGCTCTTTTTGTGTGAGTTAAAATTAAAAGCGTTGGGTGATCTTAGCAAAGTAGGAGCGTCCGCGGATCGAGTACAGGCTTGTATCGGTAGACTCGGAACCGATTTCTGAGCCGATTAAACCACCCGAAGAGTCTTTGCCACCGATCGTGTCAAAGAGGTTGGTGACGCCGAACATGATCTCTCCCTGCCACTTATGGCGCCAACGATAAGACAAATCCCATTCGGAGTACTCATCAATACCGTAATAGGCGCGACCTGCACGGGCAAATTCCGGATCTTGGATTTGCCGACCGATGGTCTGCACACCAAGGTTAATCCCATGCTTATTCTGATAGTTTAAGTTCAAGTCATTTCTCATTCGCCACTTAGGCGTGCCTTTGTAGCCGATAGCCTGACGTAACGGTTCATCCCGGTAATCTTGGACTTTGTAGGATAAGAAGCGAAACAGGGAAGTGTCGTGATTGAGGCGGAAGTCGCCAAAGCTAAAGTTAAAATTCGCCTTGGCATCAATTGCATAGGCTTCAATGGCACCAATGTTATTCCACGGAGTTTTGATACTCGTGATAACGCGTTGTGTTTCGCCACCGACTTCGGACTCTTCCCAGGAAATGATATTCGGTCCTACGGTGCTGGTGTTTGGTCCGACGTCAACTGCATTGCCATCATAAAAGTCATCAGCAACTTGCTGCACGCGATCAAAGCTATGGCGGTCTTTGACAAAAATTCCATAGTAGTCGGTGATCAGGCTGAATTGTTGCATAGGTTCGAAAATAAAGCCGATATTGTAACTACGCCCGACTTCTTCTTTGATATCGAGGTTACCGGGGCGGTCCACATAGAGAGTTTGCCCCCCGCCTGGCTCGCAAATATTACCAATCTCTCGTTCCCGTTGGCACCAGACTTGGTCTTGAATGCCAACATAGCCGCCACCACTATCAGAGTGGACCATGTTGAGATTGGGAGCTTTATAACTTGAAGAGGTCGTACCACGTAAAGCTAGGTAGTCAGTGGCTTTCCAGATACTGCCCATTGAGTAGTTCAGCGTGCCACCAAAATCAGAGTACTGATCATAGCGAGCTGCTGCATTGATTTCTAAGCCTGATACCACAGGTGCCATAAGTTCGGTGAAAACACTATAGACTTCACGACTACCACTTCCGGAGGTCGAGGCAGTGCCTTCATAAAGTGGTTCGATGGCGACTCCATCGTTATCCGTTAGTTGCAACAAATCTAGCTCGCTTGGTGTTTGTCGGTAGGCTTCGGTCTGGAAGCTGGTTCCAACTGCGATGGCCAGTGGGCCGCCCGGTAATTCAAAAAGTTCTGTGCTACCGATCACATCAACAAAAAAATTGTCTGCTTTCTCAGTAGATCGCAGGTCATCATGGATGGAGTTGACCACAGCAGGATCACGATTGGGATCAAATGGTAAGTATTCTGGATCGACTTGACTGAACAACAGATCGATTGATCTTCGCTTATTGATGACATTCAAAAAGTCGCGTTTGTTCGTCGAACGGTAAAAGGACAAACTAGAGCTTAAGTCCCAGTTGTCTAACATAGTTTCTAACTGGACTGTTCCACCGTAAGCAGCGTCGGTGTTGTTGTTCATCCGGTTTTCAAAATCGCGGGAAGAAGCATATAACTCAATGTTCTCGGCATTCTCGGGAAAGCCGGTGATTCCAAATTCATTAGCTTTATCCGGCGAGATCAGAAGGCCATGGTTTAGGAGTGGGTGCAACATCGGCGACATATAGTTGCCGAGCAGGTACTCACTTTTATTTTCGCTATAAAGAAAGATCCCCGACATCCGGGTTAGTGGTGACAGGTTCCAATCAGTGCGAGCGGTCACATACCACTCTTCAGAATTAGGAGTCAGCCAAGATTCAGTTAAATCACGTGAACCAGCGCAGTAGACATTCTGTGGCTGTTCAGGGACTGTAGCTCGCTGGCGATCGGCTGGACAGTCGGGGCTAGGACTCCAAGGTCCGCGATCTGGTGTCAGCACTCGCCACGAGTACTGGCCTGCTGGTGCTTGGCTGGCAGTAAAGTCACGTGGGAACACGCCATTCACAAAATCGCGATTACGCCGCAGGGTTTCATTGGTCGTTTTGTAACCCAGCGTGAAAGCTAAGGAGACATTTTCACTCGGTTTAAAAGCTGATAGAGCAGTGACTTCTTTGGTTTCGCCGCCGCCATGCTCAGGAGCGCTGGCGAAGATGCTGGCCTCGTTACCGACGAAGTCCTTTCTGGTAATGATATTGAGAACACCACCGACGGCATCGGCGCCGTAAATAGCGGATTGGCCGCCACTGACAATCTCAATGCGTTCGACGATGGCTAAAGGAATATTATTGATGTTGACAGCGCCGACGCTGACATCCACAGGAAGGCGTTTGCCATCCATGAGAACGAGTGTTCGGTTGGCACCTAGGCCAAGCAAATTGACGGTAGAGGCTCCGGATCGCACATAGCCACCCGTACCGGCAAAATTACCAAGTGGACTCGCGGTTGTTCTTCGTAGGAGATCAGCGACAGATGTCACTCCGCTTTGTTCAATATCATCACGTGAGATCACGGTGATCGGAGTGGTCCCTTCAACATCCATCCTTTTGATGCGGCTACCGGTAACTTGAATCCGCTCAACCTTTTGTGTTTCAGGCTCTTCCGGGTCTACATCTGGGCTCGTTTGGGCGATTGCTGGTGCGGTCAGGGTCAATAGACCACTGAAAATCAAAGGCTTGCGCACAGCGAGCCAACTCTTCGGTGTCGTCATGATCTCTCTCCTCTCATTTTCCCATAAAATGGCCAATTAGGCCGTGTGCAATATATGGGCAATACCTGGGTAAATCAGGGATCTATTTAGAGGAACTGCAATAAGAAATAAATGACTTTTATTGGTAATTTTAAAAATAACATTAAAAATATACGTCATTTAAGTGGCATAGCTTGTCGCGCTAGTCGAAAATGAGGGTGATCTGGTCATAAAATGCCCGTCTCTTTCTATATACTCCATAAAAACTTGTAAATTATATTAAAATTAAAATTTTAATTGTAAAAGTTTTAAAAACACCTAGAATCCGCAAAGCAGTAAAAATGACTTACTGCGGTTTATGTAGATGGTCTTTTGTGGATGATGGAGTTGATGATGAGTGGAAGAAACCGAAGCTCGAAACAGCAGACGGTAAAAGTCGGATTAACCTGGCTAAGTATGTTGACCCTAACATGGGCAGCAGCTTGCCAAAAGGAGGACGTCAGTGACAAACGTAAACTTCCCGTGGAGTCGATACCAGGTAGTTTCATCGTCGAAATGAAAGATGATGATACCACCGTCGATGCCAAGAAAAGCGAACTGCTTTCACTAGCCCAGCCGATAGCGAATCAACATAATTGCCAATTAGAAACACCAGAAGACATCCTCTGGGAAGATGATAACTCAGGTGTGTCTGCATCCAGTCTCTCCTATACCTTTCACTTGAATTTTGCCAATTGTGATTTGAATCAGGAAGCGACTGATCAAATCCTCGACAGCTTGGCAGAATCTGAAAGTGTTCGGACTGTGGAAGCCAATGCTGTATTAACAACAATGATCACCGAAAATGATCCCTTAAAAAATCGCCAGTATTATCTCGGTTCGATTAAGCGGGATCAAGCTTGTGATTTGGCCGGTAACAAAGGCAGTAAACCGGTAGTTGTTGCCATCGTCGATTCCGGAGTGGAACGAAATCACCCGGATTTAGTGGATCAATTTTATCGCGATAGTTCAGGTCGTATCATCGGCGCGAACTTTGTTGGTAAGGGTTCACGCGGTAATCCTGACGATCGTTGGGATGATGGTAACGGCCATGGAACTCACGTTGCTGGTTTGGTCGGAGCGTCCGCCAATAATAACGCGGGTATTGCCGGTGTTGCTTCATGTGCGAATGTCAAAATCATGCCCATTAAGGTCATGGGATCTGATGGACGCGGAAATTCTTTGGAAATCGATCGCGGCATACAGTGGGCGGCTGCACGTGGCGCCGATATTATCAACCTGTCTTTAGGTAGCAATTCAATTGTATCTTCTAGACAAGCTAGCCAGAAAAAAGCTCTCTATGAGAATTTAGCTGGTCAGGGAGTGATCGTCTTCGCCGCGGCAGGTAATGATGGTTTGGTAAATGGCAGCTCGTCTTCAAGCTACGGACGTCGAGGCTATATTTATTCTTATCCTGCCAGCTACGATAACGTTATCGCCGTTGGCTCTGCCACCAGCCGTAACGGTTTATCGAGCTTCTCCAACCGCGGTGAAAGAATCGATATTGCAGCTCCAGGGTCGGACACGCTTTCGACTTATCCTGGTCGCACATACCGTAATCTGAGTGGTACTTCGATGGCTTCTCCGGTAGCTGCTGGTACTTACGCTCTAGCTTTGGCATCTGTACGCATTACGGGTCAAGAAAACTTGTTTCATGACGATGTTCTTGATTTCTATATGCGCGCAGTTTCAAAGAACGTTTCCTTTAGCGACCGCGATATCATTTCTGGTGGTCTTGTTAACGCAGAGCAACTTGTTGGTCTGATGAAGGCTCGCTTTCCGGCTCCAGGTAACGGCCAACCGGCACCTCAACCGACACCTCAACCGGAAACTCCCGAGGCTCCGGAAGAGCCGGTTGATGAGCAACCGGAAACTCCAGCGCCGAACCCAGATGGTTTCCACTTTGTTGGTTTGCAGCCTAATCAACAGTTGACAGGTTTCTTTTACATTAGCATGCAAGATTGGCCGCAAGGCGCTGCGCGCATCGATCTGTACTGGATCACAGGACGGGAATGGTTCCCTCGACCTTTCACGTCTTTTGATCGGCAAAATTTGACTGCTGATGGCAAAAAGGTCATTACCAGGGATCGCTACCGGCTCTTTGGTGATCGCTATCTGGTTGCGGTAGCTATCGATAGCAACGGCCGCACTCTGCAGCAAAAGTCGATTCCTTTGCGTGGCCTATAAGCGCCGGCAGAAATCCCAGGCTTTTGCCTAAATAACTGAATTTACTAGCCGAGCGATGGCGCTCGGCTTTTTTGGGGCAAAAGTTGATACCTCCGAAAGTGGGGGAGCTAAAGTCTATGAAATATCATAGTTTACAGTTTTTTTTTGTGGCGATTAAAATGTTTCCTGCCTTTGGTCGATGAATCAAATAGAGCAATCGATACTTATAAATTTGCAGCAAATTGGGAGAAACCGGTGTGATTTCATACATGCCACGACTTGGATCATAAGGTTTGCAGAGATGCCTTAGAGGCCATTCTCCAGCCCTAATGTCCTGTGTCGATGTGAAGCGAAGAGGCGAAAACCTTTTCGCTTCGCTTTTTTTTGCCTCGAAATGGAAGGCCTTTGAATTTCGACGGCGGCTGAAAAGAAACTGTTACGTAATATACAATGAAGAGTGATAGAATAACGCTTAATCAATCTTCAATATCACGATAGGACCGCTGGCATGACACTGGCACCTAAATCAGGCCATCCAGAGACCCATGATTTAAAATTTCAACACTTACTTGCTTCCGCCCGAGCCATCGGTGAGTTGCGTAATATCGACGAACTGTTAGATTTTATGGCGAAGCAAGCCGCCTCTGCTATAAAATGTGATCGTTGCAGTATTTTTTTGGTTGATCAGGAGAAAGATGAGATCTGGTCGAAGGTGTCGCTGGGTGAAAAAATGATCCGTTTTTCCAAAAATCTCGGTGTTGCTGGCAAAACGATTGAAAGCGGCGAAGCTATTTTAATTACTGATGCCTATCATGACAAGCGCTTTAATCAAGAAATTGATCGACAGACAGGGTATGTCACCAGATCTCTGCTAAGTGTGCCTATGCGCAATAGTGAAATGACGGTGATGGGTTGTTTTCAATTGATCAATAAGCTACACGGCGATTTTAATGAAAATGATTGTGATTATTTGCAAGCTTTTGCCAATCAAGCAGCTGTCGCAATTGAAACTGCGCTTCTCTATCAACGTCAAGAAAGTATGATCAAGGATTTAGAGGCAACTCAAGCCAGCTTAGAAAATAAAATGAGGGAGCTGGAGTTTGTCTATCAGTTGGAGCATGCCCAGTCGCAATCGCCCTTGCTGGATGATTTTGTCGAGGCAGTGTTTAAAGTAATCTTTAAATATTTGAGAATTGAATCGGCCCTGCTCTCCTTTGTCGAGCAAAAGAGCGTGCATGTTTTTGTTGCCGGAAATGAAAAAATTTTGGTCAAACGGCATAACCTTTTGAGTTTGAACCAATCCATGCAAGAGCAGGTCTTAAGTCTTGAGGAAGCCAAGGGCGATTGGCAGAAAATCAAGTTAGATGCCATTTTTGGAAAAGAATCGCCTCATTATTATCAGCTACCCTTCCAATTCCAGGGGGTAAACCCGGATCAACTCGTGATCGGCCGCTTCGTCTTAGGTCATAAAAATGAAGATTTTGCTAAATTGCATGAAGCTCTTTTAAAAATTCTGCCTAATCAATTAGCTTCCGCGATCTATCGTTACAAGTTACTTGAAGAGCGGGAAAAAGCTCAACGATTTGCTGCAATTGGCCACTTTTCCAGTACCATTGTTCATGATTTCCGCAATCCTATGATGGGAATTCGTGGGTTCGCTGAATTGATACAAATGAGTCTCTCGACAATGGACGAGCAGCAATTAAACCGTTTATGTGATTTGATTGTGAAACAGGTCGATCGCTGTAGCAGTATGATTGAAGAGCTGCTGCAATTTACACGCGGAAAAAAAACTTACCAGTTTGCTGCTTGCTCCGTCCCTGAATTGTTAAAAGAAGTAGAAGATCTGGTTCAGGTTAGCGCTGATCGTGCCAAGGTTAGGCTTGAAGTGGAATGTCGCTATTCTGGCGAATTGATTCTGGATCGCAACAAAATATTAAGGGCAATTTTAAATTTGACCAATAATGCCCTTGAGATGTTGAAAGAAGGCGACAGCCTGAAGTTGAGCAGCAAGGTGCGGGACGATGGATGGGTTGAGATTCGTGTTACGGATAGTGGACCCGGCGTGCCCTTGAATTTGCGAGCCAATCTTTTCGAGCAATTTGTGACACAAGGAAAAAGCAAAGGCAATGGTCTTGGGCTTTTTATTACCAAAGATATCGTTGAAGCCCATGGGGGAAGTATCTATCTGGATGAGGAAGTGACAGTTGGGGCAAGCTTTGTCATGGGCTTTGATCCTAATTATCGACCTGAAATTGGTGACCAAAGCCAATCGATTGCTCTGCTATGCTAGGGTCTATCCGGATCGGATAGGCCCTAGCTAGCTCCTATCCGAAAGTTCCCGGATGGGGCCTAGTTACCTTGACAAACTTCTTCAACTGCAAAAAAACTGCGAAATAGCACGATCTCGTCTTCGGCGATGACAGCTCCTCCCGTGTGGGGAATTTGAGCACTGATTTTAGCGATTAAACGCTCAGCGTCACCATCCATTAGAATAAGCAGAAGAGCGCGGTTTGTCTCATCCTCCTCCCGTGTAAAACTGAAAGCGCTGGCTCCTAAGCCGCCACTAACGTGGCAATTCAGGCAGCGTTGTTCAATAATAGGACGGACGAAACTCTGGTAGGCGCTTAAGCCGGTGGCGCAGTCGTTCGGGTTATCTGATGAGGTGGTGTTGTCTGGATACTCAACGTTTTTATATTCGAGCTGCCCGCAGCTAAGCAAAAACATTGCTATGAACATCAATACGCGCAACATATCAAACCTCGACTGGTGATTAGTAATAAATATGAATCTGACTACTGAAATAATGCTGACTGGGTCGTTCGCGCCCGCTGGTGCGAAAATCATTGATCACATAGGCACCATGCCAGGCGATACCTGACCAAATAAAGGCTTGGATTCCATATTTTTGTTGTTTTGCCGAGCCTTCCTCAAGATTTTCATCGGAATTAGCCACAGCCCATTCGCCCGTTAAATAAAATTCACGGTAAAAGCGCCAACGCATCTCAACACTGCTGACCCAGGCACGATAAAAATCGCGATCGCGCTCCACTTCCGATAAGATGCCTTCCCAACCTAGAAATAGTCGATCTTGACCTAAAGTGGAATTGAGGTGTAAGGCTTGCATCATAATGCGGGTATCGCGGAATTCAGGTGAGCGATCTTTAGTCGACCATAATGAATACTGCAAACTTGCTCCTAAACTCACAAAACGTAAACCAGCATTAGCGGCAAAGCCCTGTGTGCGATCATCAGGGTTACTGTCGTCGATGCGCTTGGCAATATGGTGCACATTAAAATACGGTACATTTGGTGCGGCACCGACACTGAAGGCTTTGTATAAGAGTCGATAGGCGCCGCGGCTGTTGCCTGTAAGGCTGGCAGCAACAAACTTGCGGGAGAGCTTGTTATGATCAGCGGCATCATTGGCAAATAGAGGCTGGTAATAACCGCCCATGACAAAGGAATTCCAAGGCAGATCGTCGACTAGCGCATAGAGAGATCTAGTTTGCGCCTGGCTGATTTGCTCGTCTAATGGTGGGCCACTGATCTGACCTAAAAATCGTGATTCATAGACAACTTGTAGTTTGTGAAGATTGCTTACAGGTCGTAAGCCAAGGCCAAAGTCACCAGTCATGGCGAAAAATCGGCCTTTTTCCTGCTTGGGCTCTAGTGGTTTAAAGTATTGAAAGCGCAGATCGACTCCGCCAACGACTGGATTTTGCCGTCGCTCCCAATATGGGTCATCAACAGGAATGGATTGTAAAAATTCGCTTAAATTTTCCCCTGTTTTTTCGGGGACATGATGACGATCAAATGCTTTCGTACGCTGATGGCTTTCATTTGCAGTGACAAGCTGTGGAGCTGACTTTGCGGGGTAGCGATTCGCTTCGCCGCCGGAGCGATGGGGCGTTTTTCGAGATTCAGTTGTCGATTTTTTTGCATAGACCTGCTGCTCGTAAGGGGCAGGACCAGCTTTGTGACCAACAGTTTCCATCATGTATGAGCGCAACCAGCGTTGGCTTGTCCATTTTCCATATTCGCTACGAATGCCGCCCCCGTTGGGATTGATATGACATCCTTGACAGGACAAAGTGCAGCGCCTGTCGGCAGCGGGAAGATTGCTTCGACCAGGCGCGTGACATGCGGCACAGTTTTGGGCAAAGCGGCTACCAAACCAAGGTTCGGCAAATAAGCTTGAATGGGCCAGGATTAAGAAAATGAGTAACAGCCGAGAAAATATTGGCCATCCAGGCATTGGCAAACTTCCTTTTAATAGTTGCTATGATAAATCATACCGCCAAACGGCGGAATTCTTTTCCAGGACTTTAACCTGAGACTTCAGCTTTGAAAAGAATTCTATGGGAAATTCTCCCGGCTAAGCTCATGACGTCTGACTGATGTCGGAAAGTGGCCTCAGAGCAAGGCTTTGCCCATGCTGAAAAATTTTGAGATGAGAGCAATTAAAGCTTGCGATATCGCGACAATTCCTTTACCTGCGGTGGCTTTTTGGCTTGGTATTTGGCCTCGCCGCCTGATCGATCCTTTCAAATCACCATGGTTTTAGGAGCTTACCATGCCGTTTCAAAAAAAACGCATTGGTCTGATCATTCCGCCGACGAAGCAAAGCCAAGGGTCTCAGCCAAGAAAAGCGGTACTTGTTCTGGGATTCATGGGTAGTAGTCCGGAACAATTGCGAAAAAAGTTTCAGTTTATCGCTGACGATTTTCAACTGGATATTGCCGCCATGAGCTTTCCTTTTTCCATGCTTTTGTCGTCAAAGCGCCTGGAAAAACCTTCGACGATGCGATGGATTGGTTTCGTCGAAAAGGGGTATTGGAGCAAATCGAAACCTTAGTGGTCTGTTCGAGTGGTGGTGCTAGCCTGCACTACCAGCTCCAGCGCTGGTATCACCAAAATCCTCAGTTGCCCCTGCCAATAAATAAAATTTTGTGGGAAAACGGCCCTGGTGAATGCTCTGTTGAAGAAGTCTATCGGGGAGTGATCCAAATGTTTGGCGATCGCCGCGATCGTTTTTACAAACGCCTGGCGATTATGCCTTTACTGCGTTTTGCTAACCTCTGGTGTGTAAAACAGGGGGAGAAAGTTAGGCGCCATAATTGGCAACCGCATTTCCTTCAGGAAAAAATTACCAGGCAGTACTGCCTGGCAAGTCGGATCGAGACCGTTGTTTTCTACGATCATCTCAGTAACTGGGCGAAAATGATGCAAGAGCTGGGGCAGAAGATGCATCTGATTACTTATGATGACTTGGGGCATTTGAAGGCCCATCGCAACCCCGTGCGCTATCAGGAGGTTTGCTCGAACCTGCTCTATGGTTAAGCTGAGGATTTCTTATTTTCCTGCCTTATCCCCGCTAGTTACAAGTATTCATTGATTTCCGGGCTCTTCCTGTCGAAAAGGTACAGGAGGAGAATTGAGTGATCTTTGCTATCGATTTCAATTGGTTGGTACAATCGAAGTAGGCAGCGTGCTGCCGAGCCAGGAAAAGACTTCAATGATGATGCGATGGTATACTTTTTTGGGGATGATTTTCGTCGTTGCAGAGCTGGCAATGGCGCGCTCGCAAAATCCCGAAAACTTGCTTTCTGGCTCATATATTAACTCTCAAGCAAGCTATTTTGTTGATGAGAATGACAGAAGCCCTGAAGATGTTCTAAGCAACCGTCAGGAGTATTTTGGCGAGCCTGCTACAGGGGTCCCTCATTCTTTAGGGGTCAGCGATCATACGATTTGGGTCCTATTCGAATGGGAACACAGTCCTCAGTCCCCGTCTTTGACGAAACAGATTTATTTTGAAAACAATTTTCCGCTGATTGATCACATCGATCTTTATCATTTCAATGAAAAAGAACAGCTTGTCGAGCACCTACAAGCTGGCGACCGCTACCCCTTTGACAGTCGTAACTTTCGTTATCGCAATCCAAGCTTCAAAATCACTTTGGAAGAGGGACGGAACATATTTTTGTTCCAAATCAAAACGATAGGTCCTGCAACCCGCTATGAAAGTATGCGAAAAGTTATCTTTAGAAACAATGCTCAGGCTAATGTCTTAGTTTTGCAAGAAGCTGTTTTCCGCGCTCTCCCCAAAAAATTCCAGGCAGCCTTAACCAAATTTGACTTGCGTGAAAAGAATTTGATCGTGCGTGATGATCCCCTGGCGGACTGTTTGTATTATCAAACTTTAGCGAGCGATGATTCTGCAGTGCCTGCCTCCACTACAAGCTATCAATCTGTATCATAACATGATGTCATTTCCCATTTAATCGATCGGTGGTAAATGGTTTTTCCACGCCTATTGCAATTTGCAATACCTAACTTGCACTTGCTCGGAAGCAGTGGTAAACACGGATGCTGTAGGAAAGCATGCAATAAAAAAATGGTTTGATTCTTAATATTTTCTTGATTGAAAAGAGGGAGTGCTAAGGATGCGGCGTCGCTTAAAAGAGAAGCTTTTGCTGAATTGGTGTATCAGAGTATTGAGTTGTCTCGCAGTTTTTGGATGGGTCGGCTGTATGGTGCCATCGGCTCTGCCCGAGGCCAGTCATGAAGTAGACCTTGGCTTGGGGGATCTTGACGAGACTCAAGTGACCTTGCAGCTTAAACAAAGCGATCTAGGCGTCTTAGCGCGGCAATCCGAGTACCTGCTGGTTCAGGTTTATCCTGTCGAAAATGGCGAACGTGTGGTTCAGGAGGGACAGGAGTTTCGTTGGGGTATCAGTGATGACGGCCTCTACCAATTGGAAGGTCTCAAACCTGGATTAAAGGAATTTGTTATTTCCCTGCTCGATGCGTCACAGCAAGAGCTTGCCCGAGCAGTTGTGCAGCAAGCCATCGGTCCTGGTCGACAAACACTGGAACGTGTCGTGTTGCGAGCAGTCATGCCAGTCGAAGTGCCTTTGCAACTGGCGGTACAATTAAATTTGATCGATTTTCCACGACCAGACTCGGCTACCGACGATGTGAGTTTACCAGCGCCTGTCAAAAGCATTTTTGCCAATTATAACTGTTATTCTTGTCATAGCAGTGTGGCTGTCAGTGGTGGTTTAGACTTAGAAAGTTTTCCTTTTCAGCGTCAGGGTGAGTCTTTGGGCAACAAGCAAGCTTTAGCAGAATTTTTGCCAGTCCTGATTGGGCGCCTGGAAAGTAGCGACTTGCCCATGCCGCCGTTTGGCCCCCAGCCAACAACGGAGGAGGTGTCTGAGATCGAAACCTGGTTGTCAAGTCTAAGTGGCGATCAAGACCAGGATCAAACGCCAGGTTTCCGCATACAATGGCAGCTATACCTACCTGATGGTGGGCTCATTCAAACGGAACTTCTCAATAATGGTACGGATTCTTACCAGCTTCGGGATCGCCTACTCTTAGAGACAGGAAAAAGCTACCATTATGAAATGCAAGTCATCGATAGGGATGGTGTGCTCTGGTATGAAAGTGACAAACAAGAGCTTGTCTTGCCTTTAAACGGTGCCGTTGCCCTAGAGATAGACTTGCTCTACGAAGAATCAGTTGTGATCATACCGATAGAGATTGAGCGATAAAAATCGAATGGTCCGCAGGAAGCGGACCATTTTTTTGAGAGCTTAGACGCCCCTTCCCATTTTGTCTGATAGGACCCTAACAATATTGGTCATCGCTTTACGCGTCATGAGGCGATTAGAAAAAGCTCCTACGCGATTGGCAACGCCATGCACGGCTACCGTTTTGCCTGCCTTCATTGCCTCATAGCCGTATTGGGCGACAGCTGCTGAATCGGGAACCAGCGACGAAGAAAATAACTTGCTATTACTGAGGGCAGCCCGCTCTTGAAACTCAGACTTCGTTGGGCCGGGGCAAAGAGCGGTCACTTTAATCTGGGTGTGATTCAGTTCGTTCGCGATAGCCTCACTAAAAGAGAGGACGTAAGCTTTTGTTGCGTAATAGACAGCCATTAATGGGCCGGCCTGAAACGCTGCTGTGGAAGCAACATTGACGAGATTGCCTCGCTGGTCTTTAGCTAATCGGTCTTTGACGAAGATTTTTGAGAGTTCAGTCAGGGTTAGGATGTTGAGCTGAATCATCTCTTGCTCGACCTGCCAATCTATTTCGTGAAAAAAGCCCATCTGGCCGAAGCCGGCATTGTTGATCAAGACATCGCAGTCGAGTTTTTTCTCATGAATTTGACGATAGAGTTCTTTTCCTGCTCCGATTTGACTCAAATCGATTGGAATGACCTCAACTCGCTTTTGACTGGCTGCCAGCTCGCTTTTTAGTTGCTGAAGTTTCTGTTCCCGACGGGCAACCAGAACGAGGTCATAACCGTCATTTGCCAAAACTTTGGCAAACTCAAGACCGATACCACTGGATGCGCCGGTGATCAATGCTGTTGGCATGGCTAAAAGTCCTTAATATCGTGGTTTTCCTGACAAGCGGCTTCAGTCTATTCAAGTTGCTGCCGGTGGGCAAGCTATGAGCTGTTTTTTGTAAGGTGTCGCAAGCCTGAACGTAGCGATTGAATCCATCGCTACGTCATGAGTTAGGCGCTAATCCACTAAATTTTAGTGGGAAACCAAGGGCGGCTTCGGTCCTTGCTGATAAAATTCGCCCAATTCTTTTGTCAGTTTTTGAAACGAAGGTTCGTGCGTATACATCATATGACCGGCTTGGAAGTAACTCATGTCAAGCCTTTCCGGATCAATGCCATGGCGTGATAGAGCATACTCTGTCGAGTAAAACGGCGTGGCAAGATCGTAATAACCATTGGCGACATATACGCGTAGATCGGGGTTCTCCACCATCGCTTTACCTAAGAGTGGGGCGACGTTTATAAATTGGCTGGTCGGTTTGCCTTTTTCCAGTGACCATTCCCAGCTACGACCTACCTTGGTGTTGAGAATTTGATATTCATCCGTCCAGTTAACTTTGAGGTCATGACTAAAATAATGATTGATGCTGGCAACGTAGGCACCATCAATCCCATAGGCAGAGGCGTCATTATCAAAGGTTTCACCAGCATCGTCATAATCTTTACCCAAATAGCGGCTATCAAAACGACCGATGGTTTTACCTTCTTCACGCAGCAGCTCTTTCATAAACCGATGCGCGTGAATGCGCAAATTTGTTTGCTTGATATAGTTTTTGGAAAGACCGGTGTATGCATGTAGGCGATCGATGATCGCTTCTTCCTCGGTGGAGCTGAGTAAGTTACCCTTAAATAAGGCTGTCAAATAATCCGTTCGTGCAAACTCTCGAACCTCATCCAAAAAGCTTTCCAGGTCTTCCGCTTGCTCGGGTAGTTTTTTGTGATGCCAGGCAGTGGCGGCATAGCTTGGCAAAAATGTGACATGCGGCGTATCGTTGCCGCGAGTGAAGCGACCGGCTTGAAAGTCTAAGATGGCAGAAATCAAAATCACGCCGTTGACCGTGATACCGGTGAAATTACTTTGCATCATATTTGCCAAGACGCTGGCGCGTACAGTGCCATAACTTTCACCGGCAAGGTAGCGGGGGGAATTCCAGCGCTGCTCTTCGGTAAGGTAGGTGCGGATAAAACTGGTGATCGCTTCCGCATCTTGTATGATTCCCCAGTAGTCGCTTGCCTTGTGCTCGCCGAACGTCCGCGAATAACCGGTGCCCACGGGATCAATAAAAACAAGATCCGAGTGTGCTAGCAGGCTTTGCGGATTATCCTCAATCACATAGGGGGCGGCTCCAGCTGGTTGGCCATCACTTGGCACGCGAATTCTTTTCGGCCCAAATAGTCCCATGTGCAACCATACGGAAGAGGAGCCCGGGCCACCGTTAAATATGAAAGTGATGGGTCGCTTATTCGTATCTTTAACCTTGTCCAAAGTATAAGACACAGCAAAGATGCTTGCCTTTGGCTGTCCTTTTTCATCATTTAAAAACGTTTCGAAAGCACGTGCGGTATAGCTGTGTTTATCACCATGAAACTCGGCGCGATGGCGGCTGGATATACTCCGCCGTTCCATTTCATTGTTTTCTTCTTCACTTTGCTTGCTATTGTTAGCATGCAGCTCCGAGACATTACAGGAAGTAAGCAGTAAGCTGATGCAAAGTCCCAGGCGCAGCCAGGGCTTATGGCGTTTAGTCATATTGACCTCTTTGTCTGTAGGGCTTAAGAACGAGCCAATGGCTTTATAATCCATACGTGACAAGCCGTTGCATGTAAAGACAAGTTTCGGGAATTGTGACATGGCGAGCTTGATGGATGAAAAAGTAAATACGATCCATCCCTAGGTCCTGCCATTTGCTCAGGCGTCTATGCCATGCTTTTAAGCGATGGTTATCAGAGGGTGAGGGGAACTGGCCAAGAAATCGTATCATCACCTGATCTTGACTGAGGGAAAAATGGAGCGCGTCTCGTCGACCAGGTGTGTCGGAGATGATAGTAGCAATATTTTGTCGGTAAAGGAAGTTGATGAGCTCATCGTGCAGCATATGATCGTGAAACCAGCTTGGGTGGCGAAACTCCACAGCCCAGCGTAAAGTTTGCGGCAGATGTTTAAGGAGGCGGGCGAGTAAATCTCGTTCTTTCCAGCTAAAGTTTTCCGGGAATTGAATGAAACAAAGACCTAGATTCTCGGCAAATGCTTCGACATGACGGCAGAACGTGGTCAATTCATCGACAATATCAGTTCTGCCAGGTTGATGGCTCAGTGACTTGGAAAGTTTCGGGCAAAAGCGAAAGTTCCCAGGGACCTGCCTTTGCCAGTAGTGAATCTGCGAAATTGCCGGCAGTCCATAGAAGGTGGAGTTGACTTCGACGCAGGGAAAAATGCGGCTGTAGTATTCCAAATATGCGCCGGCTTGGTAGTCGGTAGGATAAAAACTGCCTTGCCACTCTTTGCAGGACCATATCGGAGCGCCAACAAGCAGTTCGCCTCGACCTTGATGCTGCAGTTGGAGAAAACTTTGTGTGCGTCTGCGATCTTGGGGCAGACTCAATTCCTGCTCGGGGCTATTCGTGACACGTCCAAAGTGCATAATGAAATTCCGATATTGCGATCCGCGCGAAACTCATCTTGAGTCTTCGCAGGGATAGCAAGGGATTGACGCGCTTTCAAGGTTTTAATACCGCGGTATACTTTTCTTGAAAGCGGGTTGTGGCTGTTGTTAAGTCTTGTTTTTCCTAGTCACTTTTTCCGCTTCCAATTTTGAATTGGAGGCGAAAGTTGTAAATAAACTGGTGCTTTACTTATTCATCTCGTATGATCTTGATTTCTGATAATTCTTTAGAGGGAGGTCTTAGCTATATGTATCACTCATTACGATTGACGGTCTTTGCTCTTGCTTCGCTAATATACTCTTGCGCTCATTCGAGCGATCATGACTCGGAACATCATCATACTGATGCAACGCAGAGTGAGCATATCGAGCAAGATGTCGCCTTAACTGATTCTCTGGAGGCTAATCGTTATGACAATATTTATTTCTCTGCACAACCAGAGAAATCTGACTGGCAGAAATTGAAAGATCAAGGATTTACCACGATCATAAATTTGCGAAGTCCTCGTGAGTACGATGAAAAAGAGGAACGAGAAACTTTGGCATCATTGGGGATGACTTATCATAACGTAGCTTTTGAACCACGAGCTGATCTCGATGATACTTATATTGACGAGGTCACAAAGCATGTCATGGCCAACCGAAAAAAAGGAAAGATTCTCATTCACTGTGCGAGTGGGGCACGAGTTGGGATCTGGTTAGCCGGACATTTTTATAAAGATCACGGCATGAGCAAGGATGAGGCTTTAGCAACAGCAAAAGCCCTTGGATTGGATCGCCCAGGTGCAATAGAGAAAGCACAGAAATATTTGAGCAACCAAGCAGAAAAGTGAAGTTGTTTATGCGGCGTAGCAGTCTTGATCCTGGCCTTTCGACAAGCGCGTCCCAGCTTACGCCGCTGCGTAATCAAAGATCGATCCTTTTCCAGATCGGGATACCGTTTCAAATATTGCATGAGTGCCTGAAATGCCTTGCAGGTTTCACCTGATTTTTTATACATATCAACAAGGTTTAGCGGGATAGATTCTAAACCTGGAACCAATTTTATCGCTGTTTCGTAATCCTCTGCCGCTTGTTGATAGCGGTCAAAATTTTCGTAAAGTAAACCACGCCAGACCCAGTAATCTTTGTCGCGTGGATAATCGCCAATGAGCTCACCTGCCAATCGCTCGGCCTGAATAAAATCACCTTCTTTTTTGGCTGCATGAAAGGCCAACCAGCGTAGCTCTAAAAATTCACCACACTGTTTGCGGTATGTGCGATACAGAGCTTCGATACGATCAAAATTTTCTTGATCAATATAGGCTTCGGCCAGCTGATAATTTAAATCAGCATCACATTGCTGGTCCTCAACTGCTTTGGCCAGTGTTTTTTCGGTTTCACTTAAAAATTTTGTGGAGTCTAGTTCCTGCCCATCGGCGATGGCTGCTTGTATCCTTTTATCGAAGGAGCTGTTTTTCATAAAATCTGTATTATTGAAGATAGTGGCTGGCACGACGCTGACGACTGCAATGAAAAGTGTAAGTAGGCCGGTTCTCTTGGCTCCGCTTCGCTCTGCAGTCGTTTCTACTGGACCCCAGCGGTTGTCTTGGTCGTCACCTTTTTTAAAAAATAATTGCCAACCGACATACAAGCTAACGATGGGAATTAAAAGTAGAAGGCTCTGCCAGCCTGATTTGTCTAAGTCATGAAAGCGTTTGCTATTCAAGCGGATATTGGAAATAGCAAAGAGTATGATGGCGTTAAAAATTAGGATCTTCGTTATTACCACATAAAACGGGTAGGCCCCCCAGGGAACGGCTCCTATGGTAAGCAAAGAAGCAAAGAAGCAAAGGCGATAAAAATCATGGTATCGGCTAGGCAATAGTAGAAGTATGAAGCTCTACTGAATCGAGAACGAATTATTCGGACTCCGTGCAGAAATGGTATCTTGCTAGACGATCTCAGGACACGGTGGCTAGGGGAATATTGCAGGGAAGAGCTTGCTGGCAAGAAATACTGGGTCGATTGAGTCAATAAATCTATCGATATCGGCTATTTATCTTCTATCCGTGAGGTGTTTGAGCGGGGCTTTGTGGGTCAAAATAGCATTGCGATGCTTTGCGTGCTGCCATCATATAGGCTTTCAGCGTAAATGAGATTTGACGGGTTTCACCATATCATTCATAGTCTAGTTACAATCCCGCATAGATTGAGTTTTTATGACTCCGATGACTATGCTTGTACTATCGAGAAGCGCCAGAGAGAATTTGTCCTCAATTGATTTTCACGATATCCTACTTTTTAGAAGAAGATACGAAACGGTTTCCCTACCAAAGCATGAAACAGAGCTTATTCACTGTGGATTCGGAAGATGGAAATATATTTTTTTCGATGCTCTTCTATTTTGAGATCGAATCGGTATGATAAAAAGTAATGGCAATAACAGTTGATGTATAATAAATAGATATGAGATGTCTTTCTGGGAAAAGAGAATCTAGATCTATGTTCATGACAGCTTCACATTTTAGTATACTTCTTAGCTTGATTTTATCTATTACATCCTGCTTTAGCAGTGGCTATGCTGCTGGCCATTCGACTGAAATCAGAAATACTAATAAGAATATAATCAAAGCGGCAGAAGCTAGCCTTTCCACTAAAGGCATCTACAAACTAATCTTTCATGTTAATGATTGTTTAGAAGTAGAACCAGATATCAAAGAGGAAATTGATACCTTTGTTTCTGAAATTTTATTCTTATCCTTTCCAAAAGTCCTATCTTTAGCCGCCTCGCCAAATGTGACTTGTATTTCTGAAAATTGGTCACTCAATTTATTGTATCCAAGGGCCCCTCCTTACTTCCTCTAGTGTCAATCAATTTTTATATGATTTAGCCATCTTTTTTATTTAAAGGGATGTCTCGGCTCTAGATATATCGTTGTTAGACTTATCTAACTGCCTTTGTTTGCCAGAATTTCAATCATGGAAGCAGCTATACTATGAAAAAATTGCACTTTGCTTCAGCTCTCAGCTCTAAAAGCTTTGCAAAAGCATGGAAGTTTGATCTGATATCTGGGTTTCAGGTATTTTTAATCGCCTTACCGCTTAGTTTAGGAATCGCTATCGCCTCAGGATTTCCTCCGATGGCAGGTATTGTTGCTGCCATAATCGGTGGAACGATCGTATCCCGGTTAAGTGGTTCACATGTTACTATTAACGGTCCAGCAGCTGGATTGATTGTTGTCATTCTTAGTGGTGTTGAAACCTTAGGTCATGGAGATATGGCCCTTGGTTATAAATTGACCCTAGCTGCCATAGTATGCGCCGGAGTTCTACAGATCGCCTTTGGAGTATTGAAAGTTGGCAAGCTGGCTGCCCCTTTCCCGGTTGCAGCAGTGCATGGAATGATGGCAGCTATCGGTATGATTATTATTGTAAAGCAGTTTCCCGTCATGATCGGAGTGACGTCGAAAGCAAGTTCAATTTTTGGCCTTATCATGCAAATACCAACTATGCTTTTGCAAGCTAATCCTCTGATTGCACTCGTGGGCATAACAAGTCTTTTCATTATTGTCATTCTGCGGTTTATCGATAATCCAGCAACAAAGCTTATCCCAGCACCTATAATTGTGGTGACTCTAGCTGCTCTAGTTGCGGTATTAGCTCACATTGGGGTGAACGGAACCTATGCTTTTGCCGGGTATACATTTGATTTAGGCCCCAAATATCTTGTCCCCTTGCCAACCGAAGTATTTAGCAAGCTGGAGTTTCCAGACTTTTCACAGGTTTTTGCCAAGGATTTTATAATTGTAACGATTACAATAGCACTTATTGCAAGCCTCGAGAGTCTGCTTAGCGCTGCTGCCATCGATAAACTTGATCCTTGCCGTCGGAAGACAAATCTTAATAAAGATTTATTAGCCGTTGGCATCGGCACGACTCTCTCGGGCTTACTTGGTGGTCTTCCTATGATTGCTGAAGTTGTCCGTAGCTCGGCAAATATAAGTAGTGGCGCCAAGACTGGCTGGTCTAACTTTTTCCACGGAATTTTTCTCTTAATGGCTATCCTTCTTTTCCCCAATTTGATTAGTAATATTCCTTTAGCTGCATTGGCCGCTTTGCTGGTTTATACTGGCTTTCGCTTAGCCTCACCAAGAGAAATAAAAAAAGTAAAAGACATTGGCTATGACCAGCTTATCATTTTTTTAACGACGCTTATCGCTGTACTCGCAACAGACATATTAATTGGAATCGCAATAGGAATCGTAGTAAAGATTGTTTTACACCTCTTGCGCCAAGTTTCACCTATTTCTATGGTTCGATGTATTTATACAGTAAATAACAAGGGCAATGGCAGATATACTATTGAGGTTTTGAGTCCACTTGTTTTTTCAAATCTTTTGCCGTTGCTTGGTACATTTGAAAGAATTCCTAAGGATAGCCGGGTTAATGTTGATTTAACAGCAGCTACTTTCATTGATCATACTGCCATGGATAAACTACATGATTTGCAAAGGGAATTTAGTCTTGAAGGAGGAATGCTAATCCTTCGCGAAACCCAAAAGCACTTAAAGTACGCCTCCCACAATCTAGCGGCGAGAAGATTAAGAATATAGAAGCTGTAGATCATTTTTTTAGTTAATTTCAGCAAATTTATGATGTCGTCTGAGGAAAGCTAATGCTGACACGCATCAACGAGGGATTCGGTCGGGATAATCGCCTAGAAATTTGTTACTTTATGGCATTGGGTTGGTATGGCATTGGCCTGATCGTCAGACATCTTAGGCTGGTGATATAGGCTTGAAGCAATTAATTCATAACGAAAGTCTCAAATATCGATTCATCCTTGTTAATGAAGGAGTGTCCTTTGTCTTTTAAAGCTAAAGCTGGGACCCAGCATAAAGCTGATTCTGTTGAAGATATGATTGATCAAATGCTAAGACGAATTGCTCATTGGTTGCCGGCACAAGGTCCACTAAAAGATTTTATTCACCACAATACTCTGCACGCTCTTCAAGATCGGCCATTTCATGAAGCTCTCTGTGTAGCAGAAGAACTCTACGGCGCAAATAGCTATTTATGTATCGAAGAATACCAAAACTTGTATCGTGCAGGAGCGATTTCCGAACGAGGACTTTTGCGAGCTATCAAAGATCACCCCGGAACTTTAGATGAAAAAGCCTTAATTCGCACCCTACTTTTTCAAAGTAAATCATCATCGTCTGCTATCAGCAAAAAGGGCCTAGCTGGCGGGGGCTTGCGAAATCGTTGGATGACGAGAAGACAAATCGATCTAAACCGCAAGGTTCATCCTTTTCTGTTCCGCTTTCTCTCAAACTTTCTTGATCAAGGTGTATCCATTTGGAGTATGCCCTACGCTCATGGAAATTTTTGGAATGCGGTTCGTAGACTTGCCGCGGACAGCTATGTCCCACTCCCAGCACTGACCCATTCATACTGTGAAACACTTCTCAACGGTACTCCCGAGCAGGCGATAATTTTTTGTCTAGAAAAGCTAGTCGGCATGGAGAGTCATTACGAAGCATATTTGTTAGCTATGCTATTAGCCCACCCAGGTTGGTCAGGTATGGTGTCAATGATTGAACGGCAACCGAGCTCCCTTATCAATAGCCGGGACATCACCTTGAAAGAAATGGTCGCATTTGAACTAGTACTTGAATTTGGGGCAATTGCGACCACACTCGGCGATACCTTTGAGCCAATCGTTAGCGAGGAAGAAGCACCCCCCGTCCTGCCCTTTGATCGCCCGGCAACATCTAGTGAAGAGCAAATCCTGAAGAAAATATGGCAGGAGGCCTACGAGTGGAGCCTTTATGAAGATGTTCTTGGCAGCATTTACCTAAACAGCAGAAAGCCTGGAGTCCCCCCTCCACCCGCCAATGCTCAGGCCTTTTTTTGCATAGACGATAGAGAGTGTTCACTCAGGCGACATATTGAGGAAGTTGACGCCAGTGTTGTGACATGGTCCGTAGCCGGATTTTTCGGAATTGACTTTTTCTACCAGGGAGCTAGTGATTTCCGACCCTCAAAACTCTGCCCAGCTCCTCTGATACCAAAGTATTTGGTCACAGAATCGAAGGATGCTCCTGCGGACAAAAAGCAGCGTAATCTCATCCGACTTTTACACCTAGCGCCTTCAAATACCCTGTTCCGTGGTTGGTTGGTCACCCAAACACTTGGTCTTTGGCATTCGATTCGTTTGGCTTCATTGGTCTTTAAGCCTTCATTGACACGTCCTACCGATCAATCCTTAAGCCATATCGAAGCGAAGGGTACTTTACACCTATTGCGACAAGATAATAGTAGTTCCGAGGACGGACTTCTCAAAGGTTACTCGATTGAAGAAATGGCAGAAAGAGTCTGTGGCGTTCTTAAAAGTACTGGTTGTACCGGGCCTTTTTCTAAGCTCATGGTGATAGTTGCTCATGGTTCTAGTAGCGTCAATAATCCTTATTTCGCTGCTTACGATTGTGGCGCCTGTTCTGGTCGACCCGGTGCCCCAAACGCCCGAGCTTTTGCATGGATGGCAAATAACCAAGATGTTAGAACTAAGCTAATTGAGCTTGGTTTATTCATACCCGAAGATTGCCTATTTCTTGGAGCTGCCCATGATACCGCCCGTGATGACATCGTTTATTTTGGGGCGGAGGACTTGCCCGCGTCTCACCAGGAAATTTTCGAAAAATTTCGACGGACCGTAATTGAGGCTCTTAAACGAAACGCCAAAGAACGATGCCGGCGATTCGAGTTAGCTAGACCCGGTTTGACTGCCAGCGAAGCCTTGGCTCACGTAAGACAAAGAGCCTCATCTATTTTTGAGCCACGTCCTGAACTCAATCATGCTTCAAATGCTATCTGTATCGTGGGACGACGTGATCTTACTCGCGGGTTATTTCTTGACCGCCGAGCCTTTCTTAATTCCTATAATCCTAATCACGATCCGGAAGGTAAGATTCTAGCTGGAATTCTGGCTGCAGCAATACCAGTCTGCAGCGGCATAAACTTGGAGTACTATTTTTCAAGAGTGGACAGCGAGATCTATGGGGCAGGTACAAAGTTGCCTCACAATATCGTTGGTCTCGTTAGTGTATCCAATGGTGTCGAGGGAGACCTTCTAACAGGTCTCCCGACGCAGATGACTGAAGCTCATGATCCACTGCGTTTGCTCGTTGTTGTTGAACATGAGCCTGATATCGTACATCGAGTCATTGAGCAGAACCCATCTCTCAGTAAGTTGGTATTCCATGAATGGGTACGCTGCGCTTGCTTTTCCCCTACGGAACGCCAGATGTATTTTTTCCTGGGGGGGGAATTTATCATGGTTCCCCTAGATCATCTGGGCTCCCTGCCTAGTAAGGCAAGTTCTATGGAAGTCATAGCTAAGCAGAACAAAAATATCGGTGTTCATTCTATTGAGAGGTCATAGTCATGATTTTCTTTCTACTGCTAGCTCTTTTTACGCCACTTCTAGGCGCAGCTAGCATCGGAATTTTTGGCGGGAGAAGCGAGTCTATTATTTCCCGTTTAACGCTTGTCGCGACTAGCGTGTATGCTCTGGCGATAGTCATGTTATTTGTGCTATGGGGGCTAGATGGCTTCGGTGCGCGGAATTTCGAACTTGGTACTCTCTACCGTAACGGTAGTTATAATTTCGATCTTGTCCTCTTTTTCGATCACATCGGGGCAGTTTTTCTAGGCGTTACGGCTTACATCTCAACCATCATAGTTCGGTTTTCCCGCTACTACATGCATCGTGAGGAAGGCTATCATCGCTTCTTCATCACAATTTTAGTCTTTATTTTCGGGATGAGTCTATTGATCCTTTCCGGCACCATAGATCTATTATTTGCTGGTTGGGAAATCGTCGGTATTTCGTCGTTTTTGCTAATTGGGTTTTATCGAAGTCGTACCCAACCTGTTGAGAATGCCTTGCGTGTATATACCGTCTACCGAGTCTGTGATATTGGCGTTCTGCTTGGCACCTGGCTTAGTCACATGATATGGCATAAAAGCCAAGATTTTAACGCTTTGTTACGGCTGGCGGAAACTGGCCAACTATTACAGGTCAATTCGAATTTGCTTTTAATATTCAGCTTACTACTGCTATTCGCAGCAGTCGGTAAATCGGCTCAGTTTCCCTTTTGCTATTGGCTGCCACGGGCAATGGAAGGCCCCACCCCTTCAAGCGCAATTTTTTATGGGGCACTATCAATCCACGCCGGGGTTTTTCTATTGATTCGGACATATCCTGTGTGGCATGCGTTTCCTATTTCTACTTGGGCGGTTGGCATCGAAGGGGGCCTATCCGTATTATTTGCGACTCTCTGTGGTCGAGTCCAGTCAAACATCAAAGGACAGATTGCCTATGCCTCTATAACACAAGTAGGTATCATGCTGATCGAGCTTGCGTTAGGCTTTCCAAACCTTGCTCTGATGCATTTTGTGGGAAATGCAGGGCTAAGGTGTTATCAACTTCTAGTCTCTCCTTCCGTTGTCGCCCACCTTCTTCGCGTGCAGGGCACTCCAAGCACTATGTTAAAAATTTCTGATTGGTCTTTTGAACGTCTTTTGCCAAGCCGCTGGCGTAGCACTTTTTACATAATCGCTTTGAATGAGGGTCTATTGTATTTCATCTTGAATCGTTACATTGCAGAACCTCTTTTTAGCCTTGGAAAAACTCTGAACCAACACCAAGGCAACATTGGTCGAATACTCGCGGTATCAATCGTTCCAGTACTAGTCTGGCTTCGCGCTTTATTTCCAGAAATGGCCAATGCTTTAGCAGCAGTTGCAGCATTTTTAATGTTAATGGCATCGCTGAGTAGTCTGGCCGAGCATCGTTCGGCGCACAGAGCGTGGCATGCGGCTGGATTTAGTAGTGTGATGATGGGAATCATCGTTGTAATTGCCGACGGCTATGTTGATACCGATGTATGGGTTTACCTTACAGGTATAGTTCCAGGTTGGGTCGGTGGAATTGCTATACTTAGCTCGCTAAGATCAAATAAAAGAGTGGCGTTTAATCTCGAAACCTTTAATGGTCAAATTAAGGATAGGCCTTTAGCATCCATCTTTCTTTTCATTGCTTTTTTAGTCTTGGCTGCATTTCCAATCAGCCCCGCGTTTATCGGTGAAGATTTATTGCTTCAGCATGCCGTTGGAAAATATATATGGCTTGCAGCAGTTATTACTATCGGCTTTATTATAAATGGTATTAGCTTAGCGCGAATTTACACTAAGGTCTGCCTCGGGCCATCACCTGATGAAATCCGGGAAGTCAATGGGAGATCAACGCCTCAGGCTGTTTTTGTGGAACCTGGTTTATCCGACAGTCTTACGTCGCACCACGCTTGTGCAAAAGAAAAGTAATGCTTAGAGACTGATTACGGGACCGAAAGGCACAAGATCAGATTTTCGCAACCGTGAACTCTATCTAACTGGCTCGGCAAGTTTTTATTTAGATAGACGATCACAAGGCAGTGCGAGCTGAGAATTAATGCAGGGAGAAACTCCCTGCCGCCGACTGACTCAGTCAATGGAAAGAATAAATTTAGTCATATCATCTAGTTCCGTTGTCTTCAATGGCCTCAATAAATGGCTTTCGTGGGCTAAAATTGCCTCCTTCACGCTCCGAGCACTGCCGTCATGCAGGTAGGGTGGACTGCTCCAGCTTCCCCGAAGGCTAGGTGTTTTAAAGCCAAGGCCTTCTAAGCGGCGACCTTGCCCGAGGCCGGATGAGTCAGCTATAGTGCCGATATCATGACGTAAATTGTCGGTATAGGATTCGCCTCTATGGCAAGTATCGCAGCCTTGCTGCAAAAATAGCCGCTGTCCGCGCTGGGCGGCCGCACTCAGCTCGCCATTGGCTCGGCGGTAAGAACTGCGGTCAAAGTCTTTTAGGCTGCTGACATAGGCCGCTAGGGCGTCTAAATCAGCGCTTAGCCCGGCTTTGGCGGGGCCGAGCGGGTGCTGGACTCGCTGAAAGTCTTCATCGCGCAGAAAGCCTGTGCCGCCGAAGCCAAAGCGGATATCGTTTTCAAAGTCTTGGATCTCGTCAAAGTTAGCCGTCCAATGCACGGCTCCAAGCGCCATTCCTCGCCGGCCACGCAAGGAAATCGTGTTGCGCAAACCTTCGCCGCGTTCGGTGAAATCCCACACCTGGCCATCTTCGCCGCCATCCAAATGGCAGGATGCGCAGGAAATATACCCGTCAAGGCTCATCCGCTGATCTCTGGCATGATAAAAAATTCGCTTACCTCTTAGCACTTCGGCGCTAAGCTTCTCTCGGTCGCTGCTTTTTCCTTCAAAGATTAGGGTCGGGGCCAGGCTTTTTCCCCGGCGCATATCGCGCAAATCGTAGATAAGTATACTGCGCGAGAGGAAGCTTTGGATTCCCAAATATGCACCGTCGGGAGTCATACTGAGTCCTTGGGGGGTAAAGCCCGCTTGATCCAGTGCTCCAATCGGGCTCATGCGGAGCGTGTCGTAGATTTCGATGCTGTTGGAACCTTGTAAGGCGATAAACGCATAGTCGCCTTCCGGCGTAAAATGAATGGCGACTGGGCCTTCCCGGTCATTGAAATCATGAGCTTGTTGAAAAGTGTCTTCACCTTCGTGCCACTGATACAAGGCAGCGCGTATGGTATTTTCATGGTTAAGATCTTCTTGGCTTCGCCATCTGCCACGCAGGATATTGTCCTTTTTTGCTGGGACGAGCAGGCTTTTGCCGTCAGGTGATAGAGCGAATTGAACCAGATAGTTGGCAAGGCCGCGGCCACGGTCTTCACCATCAGCGGTTTTGTCATCTAGAGGCAGACTTAGTTTTTTCACCGGGCGCAAATTGTCTGCTTCGAGCTGCCAAACTTCCCCTTCCTCGGGAGCGGAAATAAAGCGGCTGACCCACAGTGTTCTTCGGCTGGGATCATAGACTAATCCTCGCGGTTTAAAGTCAAATGCTTGTTCGGCAATGAGATTGCCGGTGTGATCGATTTTGATGAGTTTTTGCCCACCCTCTAAACTAACAAACACGGCATCCTCTGCAGCAACAAGTCCATAAGGAGCAGAGCCATAAGGAAGGCGAATGCGCTGTTTTTCACTACCGTCGTCGATCTGCAGAATGGATAGCGAATCATCATCTTGATTGCTGACCCAAATATGGTTTGCATGCACGCTTAAAGTCCGGGGATGGCGCCCGACAGATTTTTCCCACAGCTTTTTACCGCTAGCTGCAACAAAGGCACTGACACTGTCACTGTCGGGGTTGACCAGATAAAAATGCTTTTCATCGCTAACAATAGGAGATGAATTTACTGCCGGTGACGACAAGGGGGGATGTATGATGCGCAATGGCCAGCGCCAGGTCTCGTGGCGCTCTTTGCTTTTGACATGCAAAGCAATTGTGGTACTGCCGCTTTCCATCAGGGGATAGTGTAGAGTTTCACCAAGTTTAGCTGAAAACAGTTCGTTCTCGCCAATTTGCCAACTGATGTCGGCTTCACTTCCTGCGATACCCAAGATGTCAAAAACCGCAAGTGGTAAATCATCTCCTACTTTGACCCGCAAATCAGATAACTCGGAATTTACTTGTGGGTGCCATTCACTTGCTAAACGCCGAACTTCGTCTTCCGTTAATACCTGGTCGAATATTTTTAACTCATCGATTCTTGCTGTAAGTGGTCGACCATGCGGTGTAATTCGCCCCAGGCTTTGTGGCCTTGGCATGTTTCCGCGTTGTCCCTGTTTACTACCCTGCTTGATGCCATCAACATAAAGCTGCAAGCTACCTGAGTCCGAATCCCGACTCATGACAATATGATGCCATTTGCTGTCGTTAATGGGCATTTTACTGACGACACCCTCGTCATTGCCAGTGGAAAGTCGAATTCTACCTTGGCGATCGATCCAGCCCCAGAATAGATCACGCTGCCACAAACCTGCATCATGGCCAAACAAGCCAGGCGCGTCCCAAGCGCGATCTTCACCGCTATCTGTGGTTTGCAGATAAAAACTTACGCTTGCCTGCCCTTTCAGGCTTTGGCTTAATTCAGGCGGAACTTGGATGCTATGCTGCGACGAAAGAAGCAGATGGCCTTGTTGCACAAATTCTTTTTCTACATCAAGGTCACTTATTTCACTTTTATCGAAGCTATAATGATGCATGAGGCTGCGAGCATTGTTTTGACTTGCTCCGGTTTGAAAGTCGAAGATCAGCTCTTCCATCATGCTATTGCCAGCATAGTCGCGGACGCCAGCTGCCCGTAGTTGGATTTGATAGCGACTGTGAGGCTCTAAAGCCTGGTCTGGGCTAAAATTGACAAAACCCAGCTGGACACTGAAACTGCCGGGGACCAGATCGCCATTTTCATCAAGCAGGCGAATATTTGCGTTGGTTAAGGATTCGGGAAGGATGTTATCGCTAAATGCCAGGCCGATGCGTGCACTGGGAGCCACTCCGATTGCGCCATTTGCAGGCGAGATGCGGATCAGTCGTGGTGGCTTGCGATCTGGTTCTGTTGTGTGTGGCATAAACGCACTGCCACTGCCATGATCGTTACCAATAAACAATAAGTTGCCGAAGACGCTGACCTGGCCGTTGTCTGGGAAATTCACGCCAAGAGAACCACGACCAGTCTCGATGATGTCTTGATCCTCGAGCCTCGAAAGTTTATGCACATGCTCCTGAGCACCAATAAAAATATGCTGATCTTGAGTGCTGCAATACAATTGCTCATCAACTATGATGCGATCATGAATCAGCTTGGGTTGTTTGGGATCGAGTAAGTCAAAGCTATGAAGTTTAGCCTGCTTTCCTCGCACAGTCGCATGCAAATAACGACCATCGAAGCAAGTCGCATAATATTTTGCTAGTTTGGGATAAAGAGCGAGCATACGCGGTTGTAAAGGATCGCTGATATCAAATGTGGCAAAGCCGTCGGTGACATCCATACTGGAAATGACGAGCAAGTCACCCAGGCTAAAAATTGGTCCGATGCGAAAACCACCTAATTCACTAATTGGAATCGGATTGGGACGATTCGCACCGCGTTCAGCTAGGCGCGGATTCTTCGGATCAGTGGTATCGACAATAAATATACCTTGGTTGCTGGCAGCCACATACATATAGGGGTGCTGCCACCATAGCTGCCATGATACGGAACTATAGTCGCCGAAGTTGACGCCAGGCAAGTCAAGCCGACTAAAATTTTTAATTTGCTCGACCCGTGTAAAATCCCAAATTTCTATTCCCCGACCAGTTTGGATCGCCATGAGTTTTTTATCATCGATAAGCGCCAGACCATAAGCGTGTGGTTCACGAAAATTTCGGGTACTGCCATTTGGTTCATAAATCTGACGGACAAGTTTTGGTTGAAAAGGATCGGCAATATCCAATACTAAAAAACCACCTGGCCCTTTACCACTGTCAGGCGTAAACATACTGACAAAATAACCATTTAATAAAATGGCGCCGTTACTACCAAAGTCCTTACGAAATGGATAGCTAGCTGGGATGAAATTACTCTGATCGATCCACGAAATAGGCTGGAATACCTCATCGTCACGAAAGTCCCAGCTTGGTAAACCAGGGCCTTCGATGGGCAATAACTGAGTTGTGGAATACGTCTCTTCTACCATGCGATCGAGCTGATTGGGCTGCGTATCGATGGTTGGGTCGCAGGCGATCAAAGTCAGTAGTGCATACATCGAAAGCAAAGGTATAGCTAGTTTTGTGAGCATAGGTGCCTCATGCAATGGTCAGTGATTAGGGATTGCATGAGCTTAGTTTGCCAGATCAAAACAAAGAAGCAATTCAGCTTTATTGTTAAATCGGATGAAGTTTATCTATTAGTGACCGGCCGCCGCAAAATTATGACGGATCGGATTTATGATCGCCGGTATCGAAAATGCTCCTTCGTCGCTGACAAGCTGAGCGAGTTTAGAGTCATTCAGTATTTGACCTAGATCCTGCTCTTGACCATTTAGCCAAGCAATGCGGCTGACGAGCCGAATGCCATGACTGTAGTCAGCATAGTTGCGGTGATGCCAGGTACTCAGAGGCTGGATTGGCGAGAAATCTTTGATGCGCTGCCAACCATAAATTGCGACGCGGTTGCTTTTCTGAATCAGTTTTTTACTTAAGACGACATCTTTCTTATGACCAGCCATCAGCTTGTCTTGATAGTAATCATCTAAGAGTTGATTTTGAATCCACTGATGGTGATTTTGATAATAGCTGTTTAAAACCATTTCTCGGCCAGGTGGCAGAAAGTGTGCATCGATTTTTATGTCCGCTTGCTCGTAGATGGCATCAACCATTTTGGTTGTAGGTAAGATGCAGTTAAACTGCCTGGCGATATGCAACGCCGTGTCAAGCCCCATAGGCATTCTTACAAAATTTTCTTCATGACCAATTGATAAGTAATCAGGGCTTACCATGATGACCAGTTGATTCTTACCATCACTAAACGTCACGGGTTGAAAATTCATGAGAAATTGCGGAAAATGACCGGCTAGAAAACTTTCTTCAATGGCAGCCTCACGCTGAGCGAGATTGTCATCGGAAGTGGCTTGTAAAAACTCATCACCGCTGATGCGATAACGCGTTAAATCTTTTGAAGACAATCTGATATCAGCTTCATTTGCTAACGTTGCTTGTGCAATGAGCGCAATCATAGCCATAGAACGGCAAATTAGTCTGTTCATACCTGAACCTTTTTAAGTTGTTTGACCCTGCGCCTCTGTGCTTGCAAATTTCCTGCCGTGGGGAAACTGTGAAATATCGCTTGACTAGCTATTGGTCAGCTGTCAAAGGTCAGGTCGCTGTCTAAATGGATGTCATGGAAGAAAATTACGCGATATCAGGAGTTTAATACTTATGGAAGGGAGGGTCCCGCGGGCTGACTGATGCCAGTCCCGGGTAAGGGTGAAAGGACTACGGATAACCCGTAGTTTTAGGCTACGATTGTCGTGGATATCTGAGAAACTAACGTCACCCTTACATCTGCAATCACGACAAAGCCATTATCCTCTATTAGTCGGCATCGCCAGATCTTCGATGGTTTTAGGTTAAACGCCAGCATGGGTGGGCCTTCCTTAACTTAAAGAATTCATTATCTATTTGTTGTTTAAGAGTCAGGCCCATCCCTGATACCAAACTCTGTGAACAACTATAAAGACCTTCGGAGATAAGCAAACGGGAATTAAGGAAGCCGTGTTTTTCCCGGCAATTTGTCAAAAATATGGAGAAAATTTGCAGATAAATAAATTCTAAAGATAGCTGTACTGATTGATTTGCTGTAAGCCTTGATCCTAGGGCATTTCGGACGGTATGAATCCATTGGTAATGTCGGGTTGCTGGAGTGAAATGCTTGGAAATACTGGACAAAAACTCTCAAGTATTGAACTGCGAACTGTTGCTATGTTATGACAGCAGTCACTTTGGAGGTTTTTGGCAGTGAAAGCTTATCGTGTGAACACGTACGTGCAAATGATTTTGCTTTGTCTCAGTTTGTGGGGAATGTTTATTCCGTATCAGACGTCATTTGCCGATGAAGATACTGCTTCCAGCTTCCCTCAAACAAAACTGCAATTGCTGCCGCAAAAAATCTCTCCTTATTCAAAAGTTCGCGTTAAAATTTTTCCTCATGATCGTGATTATAAGCCACATGGTTTAGATAAAAACAAGACTCAGATCAGCTTTGTTTCGAATGAGCTTTGCCATGTTTTTGAAGGGCAACGTCAGCGTCCAGCGAAAGCGAAAAAAGCGATGTTTGCCAGCCGCGAGGTGACGGTAGATTTAAAAATGGTCGCAAGTCACCCTTTATGGATTGAATGTGGCAAGCCAGTAACCTTGATTCGTGAAGCTCATCTTCCTCACTTCACTTACCCGGGCAGCTTCTATGTGCACAAAGTGGTGCGTGGCGACGATAAATATCTGGAAGTGGTGAATGTCGTTGCTTTGCGTGATTATGTGAAAGGTGTGGTGCCAACTGAAGTTTATCCTGGTTGGCCGATGGAAACTCTAAAAACGCAAGCGGTTGCGGCGAGAACTTATGCCATCTTTCATTATGTTTATAGCCACCGCTACGCGCGAAGCCGTTACTGGGATGTCGACGATACAATTGCCTTTCAAGCTTATACGGGCAACAGCCTGCGGACACCACGTACCGATCAAGCCGTGATCGATACTGAAGGTCAGATTTTGATGCACGGCCGTGAAGTGATCCAAGCCTACTATCACGCTGACAGTGCAGGAAAAACGGAATCTGCCTGGAATGTGTGGAAGAGCAATATTCCTTACGTAGGTCCAATCCAGGAGTTTTTTCACGAAGAGCAAGAGCCGACGCAATGGAGTAAGGAAATTTCTCTGAAAAATTTGAATAAACGCCTGCGATCAGCCCGAGTCCTCACCAAAAAAGAAGAGATTATCAACTTATCAGTTCCGGTGATTGGGCGGACGGAGTCCGGTCGTGTCCGACTTGTCACTTTGATATTGAAAAATGGTGAATTTAAAAATGTCAGCGTGCCGGTAATCCGGCGAGCTGTTGGTAGTCTGCCTTCCACACTATTTACCTTCGAAGCGGATGAAAAGTCGCAAGACAAGCTTTGGATCAGGGGTCAAGGAAATGGCCATGGTGTCGGTATGAGCCAAAAAGGGGCGTCATATTTGGCTGGCTCAAAAAATTGGACTTACGATCGTATTCTCGATTTCTACTATTTGGATACTACTCTTTGCCGGCTTGGTAAAAGTCAAGGCTCAATCCCTGATTGCTATCAACATAGCCGAGACCTTGCTGCTGAGCAGTTGTCGGCTAAGAAAAGGAATGCTTCTTAAGGCTCTAATTGAGAACTGAAATAGAAAAAAATCTCGCTACTTTCGCAAATTCCATGTTTCAATCTCCCTCCTAGCTCATGTATGTTACTAAATATACTCAGTCACGGGAATGCCTTCCCCTTTGACTTGACGTCTTATTGCTCGCTCCATGCAAAAGGTAGCTGCTTATGGTTGACCGTAGCTTGATACTCCTGCATCGTTTCTGTTTTTGGATGATACTCATCACCTTCCCCCGGCTTTCTTATGCTGATCCAGCTATTCAGCAAGAATTTCTACAGATGGTACCTGGCGGTAAGGTGGATCTTGATTTAATAGTCGAGATTGCGTATCGTTATTCCGATGCTGCTCAAATATTGAAGGCCGAGTTGGATTACAAGGACCAAGCCCTGCTCGAAGCTACAGCGCAAAATCGCTTGGAACGTAGCTTAAGCAATGAATTGGTATTTATTAACGATCGCTTCGAGGCTATCAGTCCTTTCAACCCAGATACCAGCCGGACCATTCGGTTTCAGTCGCGCTTTGTGCAACAAATGGATTCTGGCACTTCAATAGATGCGAGTCTTACTCTGCTCAATACTTCGCAGGATCTGTCTGAACAGGCCCGTATTTTTGGCTTTCGTGAAAGCTTTGCTCAAGGCGAGGCCGCGCTCACTCTGCGACAAAGTTTATGGAGCAATCGACTGGGGCAAGCAACGCGCAAGGAATTGGAAGCTGCCAAGCTCAGCCCACAAGCCATCGATCTGCAATACCAAAGTGAGTTGGGGCGATGGTTTTTGGACTTGTCAGAGATCTATTACCAGGCTTGGCTAGCGCAGCGAAATGTGGAAGCAAATGAAGAGCGATTACGGACGCAGAAACGTTTGCTGCAGATTACCCGCCTATCTTTAAGGCGAGGAACAGCAGAACAGGCTGATATTCTAAACATCGAATCCCAAGTTCTCCTGGCTGAACGCTCGCTAGCAGATGCGGTCAAGCAGCTCCAGGATATTTGGCGACAGTTGTTGGTCGCTTTAAAGTTACCAGAAAAATTTTTCCAAGTTGATCCTCAAGAAGTGCCACTCGTCAAGAAAGATCAAAGCCCTGAATGGCAAAGGCTTTGCTCGGCGTCGGCGGGTCAAACGAATCCAGCAGAAAATAATCCACAGTTGGCAGCACTGAACACCGCTATCGAGCGACTGCGCTTACAGGCGGATGCTGGAGCCGATCGACTCAAACCTGACCTTTATGGTTTGTTAGGAGTTTCCACGAATTCTTATGGTAGTTCACTGGAAGCTTCGTTTGGCGAAACAGCTCGTCTGGAACATCCACGACTGACGGCCGGCTTGGGCATCAGCATGAATCTTGATCAGGCTCAGGAGCGAGCAGGCTTAAGTGCGCTTCAACGACAGCTTAAATTGCTGGAACTCGAACAGACAATGTTGCGTGATCAATTGCGTGTTCAGTGGTTGAATCAATGTCAGGAAGTGGAGCGACTGCAACAAGCCATTCAAACGCAAAGGCAGATCATCAAGATGAGTCAACGTCGGCAGAAACTTGAAGAAGAGCGTTTTCAGCTGGGGAGAGTCGAAATATTAAACGTGATTTCGGCAAGTAATGATCTCATTACGGCAAGACAGTCATTGGAGCGTTCCGAGCAACAGTTGTCACTGGTTCTTTGGCAATTGAAAAATATCCGCGGTGAAATTGCTCCCTATGTCGTGAAAGTCGCTGATCGCAACTTGCTGAAAGGGCGTTGATAACATGAATAAGTTGATTGAATACTTTGCCAAACAAGGTGTCTTTGTCGATTTAATCACAGTTTTCGTTTTTGTGACTGGCATCTATGCGATGTTTAATATCAAGCGAGAGGTTTTTCCCAACGTCAGCTTTGATGTGATCACGATCGTCACTCCTTATCCGGGCGCTTCCCCAGAGTCGGCGGAAAGATTGATATCGTCACCGCTAGAGCTGAAGCTCAAGGAAGTTGATGGTATTAAAAAAATTACATCCATTTCCCGGGAAGGTGGTAGTACCATCGTTTTGCAACTTGATCCCGACCAAACGACAGCGCAGCAGGCAAAGCTTGATGTGCAGGAGGTCATCGATGCTTTTACGCAACTACCCGACGGTGCAGAAGATCCCATTGTGACGATCGCTGAAAGTAAATTACAGCCTGTCATAGAGATTGCATTGGGTGGCGAAGTTGCCGAGGAAGAGCTGCGGCAAACAGCAAAGCTTCTCGAACGGGAGATGGAGCTGTTACGGGAAGTTGCCAGAACCGAATTCAATGGATTGCGCGACTTTGAAATCCGAGTTGAGGCCAATCCGGAGAAATTAAAGCGCTATCGGGTCTCATTGCAAGAAATTATACAAGCATTGGGAACCCGCAATGTCAGTATACCTGGCGGAACGATCGAAGCTGCAAAAGTGAATAATTTTCAGGAAATGATTGTTCGCACCATAGGCGAGTATGAAACAGCAGAAGATGTGGCGAAGACGGTGATTCGTGCCAATGCCTTTGCTGAGCCGATTCGCATCTCCGATGTGGCGACTGTAAGGCAGACCTTTGTAAAACGGAGTGAAATATATCGCGTCAATGGTTTACCATCGATCAGTGTTACGGTCTTGAAAAAGGAAAAGGCAGACGTTTTGGACTTGGTTGATGCCGTTAAGAAACGTTTGGAGGAGCTGCGCCCGCAAATCAATCCTGACATCGGCTTGAGTCTGATCAACGATAGCAGTTTTTACGTTCGACGCCGCATTTCAGTTCTGACCAATAACTTATTGGTTGGCTTAGGTCTCGTGCTTTTGGTTCTATCCCTAATCCTTCCTTGGCGGGTTGCGGCGATTACTGCATTTGGCATCCCCTTTTCGTTTCTCGGCGCAATGGGCTTTTTCTTTGGTTTTGATATCAGTATTAATTTGATCAGTATGATGGGGCTGATTATTGTCGTTGGTATGCTCGTCGATGATGCCATCGTGATTACGGAAAACGCGCAGCGCGTGCGGGAAAAAGGGGTGTCCAGCATGGAAGCTGCAATTCGTGGAACGCAGCAGATTTGGGCCCCGGTTACGGTTTCGGTATTGACAACAGTCATGGCCTTCGCGCCATTTCTATTTATGACTGGGATATTTGGTAAATTTGTCCGTTATATCCCTATCGGTGTCATCGCTGCTTTGTTGATTTCCCTCTGGGAATGCTTTTTTATCCTGCCACATCACTTGGGGCGATGGATTAAAGATCAGGGTAAAAACGGGGAAGCTGCCAATGGTCAGGGGGTTTTTACCCGCCTTTGGGAAAAAACCATGAAGCCTGCTTATAGTTATATCTCTTATTATATCGTTCGCTTGCGCTATCTGGTGGCTTTAGCAGCCATTCTAATGATGGCAGGCACCTTCTATTTCGCCAAAGAAAAGATGGATTTTGTTCTGTTTCCGCCAGGTGGAGTGGAAATATTCATGATCAATTTTGAGACCAGTAACGGTTCGTCTTTGGAATACACGGCGCAGGTAGCCAGGCCCGTAGAAAACATCTTGAAAAACTTTGATAAATCGTTGGTCGATGATTTTGTCGTGAAAGTCGGCATCCAATCACTTGGAGCGAATGATCCGAGTTCGCGCATCGGTTCCGAGTACGGGCAAGCGATTGTCTATCTCACTCCTGCTACCGAAAGGGAGACGACTGCACGGGAAATCATCGAAGATCTGCGGGAAAGGGTGGGTAAGCCGGAAGGTATTGCAAAAATCCGCTTTGAGCAAGTCAGTGGCGGACCACCAGTTGGTAAGCCGGTCAATATAGGTGTGAGAGGCAAAGATTACGAGGATATTCTGCCAGTTGTGGCCAGGATCACGGAAGAGTTAAATAAAATCCCTGGAGTGACAGATATCGAGAATACCCATCTTCTCGGCAAAAAAGAGGTGCAAATTCAAATTAAAGATAGTGAAGCTGCTGCTGCAGGATTGAGTCTACGGGATATCGGTATCGGCGTTCGCGCCGCATTCGAGGGGATCGTGGCTTCGGCCATTCGCAAGCTTGACGAGGAAATCGATATTCGCGTGTCCCTGACACAAGAGGATCGCACCTCCGTTCAGACCTTGGACGAAATTGAAGTCTCCAACAATCGCGGTCAATTGATTCCACTCAGTCGGGTCACCACAAATCAGACAAGTCAAGGAATTGCCGTTTACCGTCATGAAGCAAACCAAAGGGAGGTGGCGGTTGTCGCTGAAGTAGATACGACGGTCTCGACGTCTCGGGAAGTCAATGCTTTGATGCGAGAAAAGCTGCCAGAGATTATGGCCGATTTTCCTGACATTCGGGTCATCTTTGGGGGTGAGGATGAAGATACTCAAGAAAGCTTGGTTTCCTTGGTGAAAGCATTCTTATTGGCTTTCTTTAGTATTCTGTTGATCTTAATCATGCTCTTTCAAAACCTTTACCAGCCCTTCATTATTGCGACGACGATTCCACTGGGCTTTGTCGGCGTGGTCTGGACCTTCTACCTGCATCGTATGCCTCTGAGTTTTATGGGTATGATTGGCGTGATCGCACTGGCGGGTGTAATTGTCAATAATGCGATTGTTATGGTGGACTTTGTCAATCAACTCAAGTCAGAAGGTAAAGATCGATTTGGCGCTGTAAGGGAGGCGGCACGGATTCGCTTACGCCCCATCTTTTTGACGACTGTAACGACGGTAGCGGGTATTTTGCCGACCGCTTATGGCATTGGCGGTCTTGATCCCTTTGTCGTACCAATTGCCCTGTCACTCGGGTGGGGTATGGCTTTTGGTGCATTTCTGACAACCTTGGTTTTGCCCGCAATTCTCGTTATAGTGGATGATATCATTGAGCTCATTGGATTTGGAAAGAAGCGGCCACAGGCTGTTGAATAAACTTTGCGTGATCAAATTATAAAGCTGGCATCTAGGACGGACGCCAGCTTTTGTTTTTTGGGCGTTAAAAATTTTTCTTCAGGCTACCAATTGCTGGACAATATGCCATGCCGTTCGTTGGCAAAATTAGGTTGAAATCTGGCAAAAGTTTCCTGACGTTCCGTTGACTTGATTTCGAGAAGGACGTTGGGGCGTTGCATGGACCAATCAATTGTGATGAGGCCATAATTGCGAGCGCCGACGACACGTCCAATGCGATTGCGATCTGGTAATGGAAGGTTGGCAGAGTGAGTCATGCCGCTCGACATGAATTCATAGACAGTTTTTCCGTTGGGCAGTTGGGCTTTGGTGAATTCTGCCATGTGACGATCACCACTGAGCAAGAGTACAGGTACATCGAGAGCAGCTAATACCTCGTAGAAGCGATTGCGGTCTTCCGGGAACTGATTCCAGCCCTCCAAGCCCAAACCGGTGAAACTGGAAGTCACATGTAGACTTGAGGCGATTATGATGAGATCGGCTGTTGATGCTTGTAGACTGGATATCAGCCAATCCCATTGAACATCACCCAGTAATCCGGATTTTTCGCGCGGATTTGCCCGAAAATATCTTAAGTCAAGTGTAAAGACTTCTACTTGCCTGCCAACAGGTCCGAAGACCTCGCTGTGATACACTCCCCGCTGGCTGCGCAGCGAATGGTCGAGTGGGAGGTCAAGAAAATCCATAAACAAATCTTGACTGGCATCTTTTTCAGGAAACTCACCGCCCTTGTTGTCTGAGGCAAAGTCATGGTCATCCCAGGTTCCCATGAGTGGTGTCTTCATGCGGAATTCTTGATAGTAAGGGTTGGTTTTGAGGCGAAGGTACTCCTTAGCTCGTTCTTCAATACTCAGATGATCTGCATAAATATTATCTCCTAACCAAACCCATAGATCAGGTCGATCGGCAGCGATAATTTCCCAATGACGTTGACTGGCGTACTGCCGGTTACAAGAACCGAAGGCAATCTTGGTCAAGCTCTCTTGTCTGATACTTTCAATCGTGCCATAAAAATGTGCGGACGGATCAGCAAAGCTCGTGGCTGATTTCCCTAGTAGTGGCAAAATACTGCTGGCTGCCAGCAGCTTGGTGCTCGAACTGATAAAACGTCGTCGATCCATCGTGCGCCTCCCTAGACCAACTTGCTCATCACCGCAAAATAAATATGGGCTCATGAAATGAAGCTAATTTCACGATAGTGAGCAAGCAGTGCACTTATTTTGAAGAATGAATTTCTACTGAAATTTAAGCACACTCGTAGGTGGGAGAAAATGAAAAAATAGTAAAAATATCGCTAATTATTAATAAGGAGCATCGAGTTAAGCTGACGTTTGATAGACTTTGTCTGAGTCGCTTCTGGTAGCAGCCTCGACAAATTGAAACCAGGCCTGAGTCGCTTTCTGATCGTCACGTATCCTTGCTTGAGGATCTTGGCAATTCCAGTGTTGAAAGCATTGTTGCGTTTTAGGACTTAAATTCCGGTAAACACAATCTTGAATAAAAATGACGCTTCCTTGTCGACCAAACTTATCATATACAATGTTGCGCATACTTTCATAGCGTGTGGCCAGAGTTAAGGCTCGACCACGAACGTCATATTGACGAATACCCTGGCGAGGATAAAAGCCTTCGATATCTCCGTGAGCTAAGCCGACACTACAAAAAAGATCTTCCGAATAATTGAGCTTGAGCATTTCTTCGCGAAAAATTTCGCAGAAACTTTTAGCGATCACGAGGGCGAGCTCGCATGAGTTTTGCTCATTGGGGCAAGCAAACGGAAAACCAATAGAAGCCAATAGTCCATCTCCCATTTCTTTGATGCGATAGCCATTAGCTTGTAAGTTCACTTGATCGTAGTGCTCGTTCAGGCACATCGTACAGCGTGCCATAACCCGCTCAAGAGCTAGTGGAAAATCAGGATGCTGAACCTTACTCGATTTGACAATATCAAAACAAAGAACGGTAGCTTTTTGGTACCCAGTGGGCATGGTGGTCTCAATAGACTCTCCGGCGCTGATGCGGCCGATAACATGATCATAGACGATTTTACGGAGTTCGCCATTAATATGGTTGATCTTGTGATAGGCGTGGGAAAATTTCATGGAAACAATGATGGTTTGAGTGATGACAAATATCACTAGGCCAAATTCCAATAAGGGGAAGCTTTTGATAAAACCTGCGATGAATAGAATATCGTTCACAGTCGCAATCAAGAGGGCGCCAATAGCGGCAATCATAACTTTTGAGCCGATCATACGTCGACGAAATGCTAGGTAAAAACTGCGCAGGGTAATCGCTAATGCAAGCAAAGTGATGATTTGGTACCAACCGTTGATACTGCCATAGAAGCCAACATTTGTCAAAAGGCTAATACCAGTAAAAAGCAAAGCGGGCAGCCAGAAATAGCGTGGAGTTGCAGCTGGCATGGTCCCAGGAAAGAGTGCGTGAAAGAAACTCAGAATGAGAGGGACTGAGGTGTAATAGCCAATGAAGCCAAGCTTCCAGCTCCACTCCCAATCGAAGTTTGGTATGAGAATGTTGACAGGTTGTGCCTGACCTGTTAGCGCTGATCGCAACATGAGAACAAAAAGAAAAAGACTGCAATACAGGGGGGCCTTGCGATCTGGGACTAAAAAGAACAGGCTTAGTTGGTATATGGCTGTGACAAGTAAGATTCCGATGATCAGGTTTTGGATGACAAGCAAGCGATTCATTTCCAGCCGGAAAACTCTTGGCTCCGCTAAACGCAGAGGAGGCATCTGCATCCAGACGGAATCGTCGAAAACGACAAAAAACTGTAAGTGGAAGTGCTGGCCGTTTCCTAGGTTTATAATCTCATAGCTGCGCTTGGCTTGTATTTCACCATCTGAGTTCATGTCACCATGTTGATGATGCAGCTTGCCGTTAAGGTAAAAGCGATAAAAAGGATAGTCGGGAATTTGCAAAGCCAGTTCACTTGCTTGGTCCAGGTAGAGATGGAGGCTTAAGTAGCCTTGCCGCTCTTCTATTCCTAACGTGTGTCGCGTTTCTTTAAACCAAAACGCTTGAAAGGGGTTTGTTTTTAACTCAGCAGAGGCTTGCGACGACAAGTCGTTTGAAAACTGCCACGACGCATGCTCAATGGCAACGATTTGCGACTCTGCAAAATCAGATTGGGATAGATGTAAAACTGGTACAGGCGATGCCAATGAGAAAGGACTCATTGCAACATATGCGTAGATTATGACGAAAGGTAATAATTTCACATTTCCACCTCGCATGCACGGTATCGGAATGAATGCGAAAGATTTCAATATTTCAGTGAATGATTCTTGTATTAAAAACTCCAGTTTGTCGATTCATCAACCGATGGATTTGGCAGTACGGAGGAGGTGCCCATGCCTTGGAGAATATGGCCTTTGGCGATGATTCTGCTAATTTGGTCACAACCAAGTGAGGCCTTTGTCAGCTACTTATGGCAGTATTTGCAACAATACCAATTGGGTATCGAGTATAGTCAATCATTTGATCGGGTTCGTTTGGAGTATGCGACCGATCTTGATCTGAGTGAGCGAGACGACTGTGTATTTTCCGAAGATAATCCCGATGAATTGCGCTGTCGGATCGATATGCAGGCAGGGCAATCGAGTGGCTATGGTATTTTCTTAAGTCAAGCTTTTGAACGGCAAGGTGACTTTCATTTGACCTTTGATTTGGGTTTTAATATCCGATACTTAGATGGGGTTCTTGCAAAAGAACGCAGTGAGCTTCTGCAAGAAAACGGTCTTCCTCTTAACAAAGCCTCGTTTTCCCTCGTCAGTTTGATTGCACTTCCCTACATCCAATTTGGCTATACTCCGTTAACACGTTTTCCCGATATCCTGGTTTCCATTGGTCCGGCCTTCCAAACAGCTCTTGGTCAAGTTCAGATCAACGATGAAAAACGCGATGTCGTCGTCGCTTTGACATCGGGTGTGATTGGCTATGTAGAGCTGGAGTTGGTTCTTTGGCGCTTTGGAAAAGGAGCATTTTCTCTCTATGCGGCGATGGATAAGGCCGGTAATGAGTCGACACCCTTTTTTCCTGAAGACTTGCAACATATTGAAGACATCCAGGCGGAGTTTCAACGTGGCACGGGTGGCCAATTTAATGGTTTTGGGGCAAAGTTGCTCTTAAGCTGGCCCTAAGATCAATGTCCACCTGAAGCACGGGGAACAATATGAAAATTCGAGAACGTGCATCAACGATCTGTTTACAAGATAATCGCTTACTAACGGTCCTGCTGGAAGACCCCCATTTAAAGCTCACTCGACTGTATCTACCAGGCGGTGAAATTGAGCGCAAGCAAGGGGAAAAACCAGCGGAAGCGGCCGTTCGTGAAACGAGGGAAGAGACAGGATATCAGGTGAAGGTTTGGGAAAAAAAGGGGCAAACCCTCGACTATGATTTTTTTTGGAACGGTGTGCATGTCCCTTGTCGCACTCATTTTTTTCCGGCCGAGTTGCTCTCGCCACATGCGGCAGAACCACTGTGGGCATCTTTACAGTATGAACGCGGCGTGGAGTGGATGCCGTTGGCACGCTTAATAGAGGAGTTCAGCTACCATCCCCGAATTTTGCATATGATCGAAACCATCTTGCAAGATAAGCTAAACTAAAGCCTTGCTGGTGTTTCTGGAGCTATGCCTCGCTCGATCACCAGTGGTGCATCGCGATCATCAAAATTTTCAATAGGCTGCAAGCTGTCTTCGGCGCGACTTTCAATGCGTATTGTTTGCCTGTTCATCTCCAAGTTGACGATGATTCGTGCATCGCCTAGCTGTTGATAGGCTTCATTACGATTAGCCGTCGGAAAGAAATAGAACGCATGCCAGATACTATGGTTTTGCAGAATTTCAATCTCTGCAGATTCAATCGGTTCGATCAACCAACTCACGTTGTTAGCATAGCTTCCTAGGTCGAGTTTTTGATGTGTTTCCGGATCATTCAGGCGACAACCAAGTTGCAGGCCAGGCTCGTTTTCTTTGACATCCTTGCGGATGGCGCAGGCAAGATATGATCCAGTTACATTCACAGGAATGTCTACCATGTCGTCGGAACTTCGGTCAGCAGTTTGCGATTCAGGGATTTCTTTTTGGGTTGCGCCTGCAAAGTCAAGCTGCTGACAGCTGGTACTCATACTTAACAACGAGAAAAACATAAAAATAGACCATGACCCATAAGCGGTGTGTAATCAGTGAAATTTGTTGAATTGATCCGTAAGCTTTTTAATTGATCAAAGCTAGCAAGAATGGCAAGGTTGTTGATGCTGGTGCCTTGTAAATCAAGGTGCTGCAAATTCTCAAGGTCTTTGAGAAAATCCAAATCTGTCAGCGCTGGATTAGCTTGAATGTTAAGCGTAATAAGCCCGCTTAAATTTGCCAAAACGGCAGCGCTTGTGTTGGCAATTGCATTGGAACCAAGAGAGGCACTCTCCAATTTGCTTAATTCAGCAAGGGCCGCAATATCTTCAATTTGATTACGGGATGCCTGTAGCAGATCAGCTTGCTTTTCTCTTTTCTTTATAGCTGACATGTTTTTCTTTTATGGATACTTCGCTGATCTCAATATAACGAGATAGCCACATCGCCATTATCACCACTGCAATGCCTGCCGCAACATCAATCACGTAGTGTTGCTTTGTTGTTAAGGTCGAAATGCAAATGGTAGCGGCCCAGAAGTAGATGGCATGCTTTTTCCAACCGTGAAAACTGTTTAGTGACCAGGCGCCGAGCAAGGTGAGTGATACGTGAAGTGAGGGTAAACAGTTTGTGGGAGCGTCTATAAAGTGCATGCTGCGAAACAAGTAAGACCATAAAGCCGTGGAATTAAGCTCAGAGCGAGGGTATATCGTTGGAAAGAGAAAAAAAACAGAAAAGGAAACCGTCGAGACAACAATAGTTCGATATGACAATAAACTTATCGCGCGTGCATCCTTTAAATTCAAGATGACAAAGAAGATGAATACATAGTCCGAAATATAAATGAGGATGGTCCAGGGTAAAAGAGGTATCTGACGATCAATGAATGTTAAGGGCAGATAAGTTGGGGTGACGAGGTGGAAATTACCGAGAAGAGTATAGGCTATGATGAAAATCAAAAACCCTAATATCGCTGCATGCCATTTTTTTGCTATCGGTATCAACGGCAATTTTACAGTTTTCATAAGTACCTATTTCATTGGTAGGACAATGGCCTAGCAGCATTTATCGGTAGGATTTGTTGAATCTTTAAATGCAGTGTTAAGTGGTTCATCTTAAAACGAATAAGTCTCATTTACGCGAGTGGTAGCAGTACAGCTAGGTGGGTAAGTCGGATAGCGTTGTCTCATATCTAAGTGAATTCAAGGGATAGTTTCAGGTTATTCATCTACCGAATTTGTGCTTAGCTTTGGAAAGCTGGCGAAGAAAGTACTTCCCTGACCAATCTGCGATTCAGCGCGCAGATAACCAGCATGGCTTCGCATGATATCATTGCAAATCCCCAAACCAATACCAAATCCTTGACCTTTTTGGTCACCTCGCTCAAAAGGCAGCTTCAACCGTTCGAATTCCGCAATATCAAATCCCACTCCATTATCCCGGACCAACACGACATCAAATTCTTGGCCTTGAAAGCTCTCGATCTTCATCGAAATTTGGATGACAGGAGCAAGATCGCTTCTTCGATATTTCATTGAATTACCAATTAGATTATGCAAAAGCTCGCGGAAAAGATTTGGGTCAGCAGTTAACGGATGCATTTCTCCGACTTGGATATCAGCTTGAGATTTTTGTACTTCAAGATCAAGATCAGAGATAATTTCGGCAACAATTGCCTGCGGTTTTTTAATCGATACTTTATCCACGGCATAGCCCATAGATAAATGAAGCAGCCCTGCCACACTTTGCAAGGAGCGTCTTAATACACTATCCACACGGTTTAGTAGATCTTGATTTTCCTCATCACGCAAACCCATGGTTTGGATGAAGTTGACCAGGCTTACAGCCGTCGCAATGGGTGAGCGTAAATCATGGGCCGCTACCGAAGCAAATCGTTTCAGTCGACTATTGCTTTCTCTTAAGTCCAACTCGCTGCCAATAACCGCCTTCCTCATGAAATCGAAATTCTTTGACAACTCGCCAATTTCATCTTGTGAATGAAAGTCAAAAACGACGTCACGCTCTCCATTGGCAAAACGCACCAGACAATTGTTAAGCTTATCAAGGGGGATGACGATCGTTTTGAAAAAATGGCGCCAAGCAAGAAAGATAAAAAGAATAGATACAGCAAGAATAATCAGAAAGCCAATTTCTACTTTATGCTGCCAATACAATGTTCTTCGCATTTCCAAATTGTGTTTAATGATCGCTATCTGCACCAAATCTTCTACGACGGAGTCTAATGATCGTTGGGTTGCATTCCAGTTGTCAAAAGCTAAGAGAATGATGCGAGGATCTTCTGCTTGGATAGCTCTAATCAGCTTGCTATGGGATGTCTTCGTCTTTTGTAGATTGGGTTGGATATGGACTAGAACTGAATTGATTTCGGGAGTCTCATCTAGCTGGTCGATGATTAACTGAAAATATGCCGCCAATTCTTCTACAGGTGGGTTAAGGCCTTTTAAGGCACTAGCTTTAACACCTAGGGAATAGACAGATCGGATGATGCTCCGATAACGCTGTTGAGCTTCCGTAATTTGTTGCCGCAAATAGTGTAGATTTTGGACTTCTCTCATGCCTTCTTCGAATTCACGGCTCGACAAATGATAAATGATGACTTGAGACATTCCCAAAAGGCTTAATAGTAAGACTTGAAGAATTTTCGAGCTGACAATGCGCTGAGCAATCCTCATGGAATTGTTACCAGGGTGACTAGAAATGGCTGAACTGAGGCTAATGGTTTCGTGTCAAAATCAGAACTAAGACGCGGTCCAAGATCCATGAATTGCTGGCTTTCAATTAAAAAGTATTTTTGGAAGAGCAGTTGAGTCAGTAAAATATGATTAACGCCTAAATCCAAGAACATCTTGTCCCAAATACCTTGCATGGTTTCCTTGTTGGCAAAGTCTAGAGCGCGGAATACGGTGTCAAATGCCTGGTCATCTTGGTTCAGCAGTTGTTGTGCTTTATAAAGTGCGTGAAGAACTTTTTCTATAGGAATTGGTTTTTCTTTCTTACTGTCACCGATTAGAAAAGAATTTTCCATATAGTCTTCCAACTCAAAGATAATTCCATTGTCTCCCAGTTCAGCTTTAATTTCTGAAAGGTAGGGTTCCCAAACAGCGAGCGCATCGATCTCGCCACTCAATAATAAACGCTGCAGATCTTCTGGATCAGTATTCCTAATATTTACAAGACTTGACCTAATCAACTCATTCTCGAGCCAAGATTCTAAAAAGTACTGAGCATTGGTGCGGAAAGGCACTCCCACGGTCTTTCCTAAAATCTGGTCTGGTCTTTCAATGCCATGATCTTTTCTAGCTAAAACAGCCGTACTAAATTTAGCAGAGTGAAGTTTGCTATAGATTTTCTGCTTCCGCCCCTGAAGATTATTTATTATTACAACGGTATCATAAGATGCCGCCAAATCAGCTTTGCCTTGGAATAAAGCATCGCTAGCATCGCGACCACTTGGATACCAATCTAGGTGAACATCCAAACCTTGCTCAGTAAAATAGCCATGCTCATAGGCAAGTATGATAAGGCCCATCGAGAGGGCTTTAGGAAGTGCGATGTGAATCGGTTGGAGCTGATTAGAAGGGCGTTTCCCAAAATTGCAGGCGCAGATAGCCAATAAAAGTAAGACTATAAAGGCATTGTGAAGCATAAGTGACTCCAATTTATTGCTGTCAAATTGCTCGATACGAGTATGAAAGTCAAGATATCAGCTCCTTAGCAACTTAGCTTGAGGAGGCAAGGCAGACTTTTCTATGGATTTTAAAAACAAGATTTACCTTCATCTCATATCTTTTGGTAAATCCAATGCCGCCTATCATCGATAAAATTTCTTGTACAAATTTGTAAGGCGAAATTGAAGCGATATCAGCAATTAAGTGGCATTCCTCATGTTTATGGTGGTTATTACCGAGCAAAAATCTGTACATAAAATTAGCCTGTCATGATTCAGATTTAGAGGAACAAAATGAAAAAATCTAGAATGATTGCCAACGGTGTCTTTATTATGCTTTTACCCTTACTAAGCTTATGGGCTTGTTCTGATGTAACGGCGTCTTTTAATACCGTTAAGGCTTCTGGCTTTGAGGCTGATGTTGCTTTAAATGGTGAGGGAGAAGGCAAAGCTGAGAATAATTCTGAAGATCTTGTGGAAAATGGACAAGTCGAGGATGTGCAAAACGGTGCCACTATTGCTGTGAATGATGATGACTTAAATCAGTGTTCGAGTTTTTTTGGAAAGGAACTGTTAGGAGTGAATATTTCAGGTAATAAAAACGAGATTGAGTTCCGACCTTCAGAAGCTTTTGCGGCCTATATTACTGGTAATCAAAATCGACTGACATTCAACTTAGGTTCAGAAAATAGTAGACTAGTTGAATTTGAAGGTTTTTGTCTGAAACTTACAGGTAACAAACCGGTGGTGAATGCTACCGTGTCAGGCGTTAAAGTCGGTAAGGTTCGGATCATTGCCAGTGGGAATTCCCCAACAGTCAATATCTATTTGCTCAAAGGGGCAAGCATTGAATCTTTTGAAAGTGATGAGAAAGGTAATCGTCCGAATATTCAGATTGAAACTTTGTGAAGGTAAATAATGTGGAGGATAGCAGATCGTTGCGAAAATATTTCAACTAATGCATGATCTGGCGCTCACTTTCAATGGCTCGCAGCCTGGCAAGCTCACGACGACTATACAAGCCCTCGCTATGTTGACGCCATCGAATTTCAGCTTCTTCATCACTTGCCCTTAGGTCTGAGAAGAACGAATCCTTCTTTGCAAAATATTCTTTCACCTTCTGTTTCCAGCTTTTTTCGGCCTGAAGGGCCTCGATATAACGCTGTGCGGCAGCGTCACCGAAACGTTCGGCAACACTTTCATATATTTTTACGTCATCTTTTGTTTGACGCAATTCGCTTTTGAGTCTGCTATAGGCAAAAGTCTTTTGTCGGTTGACATATAAATCTGGAGGCAGCGAGGCGTCGTTTTCTTCGAGCATCTGCTTTTTTTCATCATCCGTTAGGTTTGGGTCCGTGCTAATACGGAGAACCATTAATTGATGCTCTTCATATCGTTCTGCGTCGTAAAAGAAGGCTTCACTCGTTTCTTCGCCAAGATAGCTGCGACGAAGGTGCTTTCGTTGATTGAGAAGGTACTCAAAATCTTCCACATTTGGCTGGGTTTCGATCTCTCTGAGATACGCGGTCGACTCGTTCAGATAGTTTTGATACTTTTTTAGAAGATCGAGGACTTGCTCTTTTGCTTTATCTCCCACCTTACCCTGAATGGCCCCAAGGAACAGTTCCTGGATCTGGGCGAATGAATAGCGGCCTCTTAAGGATAGGAAATACTCGAACAGTCTGCGTAAATCGCGATCGACGATGAGATTGCCATTCTGATCTTCTTTGATATCACCATTGATTGTGCTGCCGGCAAGGCTGGGTATTTCATGCCATTGAAGGCCGGAATCTTTATTTTCGACTTGAGCTTCAGAGTCTTCCGGCTGACTCCGTGGAGGCGAAACTTTAAAATCTTGCTTATGAGTCTCACTTAGACTGACATCAAAAGATTGAATTGCGTCGTCCCTATCTTCTGCTTGATAGCCTTGCCCGATCGTCAGGATGAAACCGCCAATAACAATCGGGGCGGCAAAACTTAAGGTCTTCTTCCACGATATCATCATCTCAGATGACCTATAGACCAGCAATTTTAAGACGGTTGGCGTGCATCACATAGAGTGATGGAACATCAATGCCACTTTCCACTAGGCCAAAAGCCTGATTTATAGCGTCGAAGTGACTGGTTGGGTAGCGCCCCTCGATCAGCTTACCAAGAGGATGACCACAGCTCGGTACCAGTCCATCCCAGATTGGTCGGCCTGGGTAAAACATTTTGACGACGGGAACGAGAAGATTGTCGATGGGGTCAAGGCGATTGGTTACGGCGGTGGTCCCGCCCAAAGAAAAGTAATAGGTGCCATTGACATAATTTTCACCGCCGACTCCCTGGTAGTCAAATCCATCCTTTTGCTCAGCACAAGTCAAGCTAGACAGGCCCGCAGGGAACATTTGATTAAAGTGCTTGTGGCTTTCTCGACCCGCTGCAATGACTAGGTTTTCCGCAATTTGCAGGCCACGATTCGGACTTTTGTAATCACCGTCGTGGCCTGGGCCCGAGAGAAACTCCAAAGCGGTAAATACAGTGGATAACGTGAAGTTGATGATGCCTTTGAGGAAACGATTGCGATTGACGAAGGCATATAAATTATCAGCAAACGGTGTACCTTCATTCATGCAATGAATGCAGCTTACTGAGGCAACCCATTCAGGCATTACATTTGCGACATACCTTGCTGCTGTAGCCCCCTGGCTATGGGCAATTAGATTGACTTTGCTTGCACCGGTTATCGCCCGTATTCGTCTGACGTCCTCAAGTAGTTCCTCTCCACGTGCGACCAGTAAATTGGAGCTGCTAAGGTTGGTGACGTAAACTTCGGCTCCTTGGGCACGCATAGCGTCAGTAATACCGTACCAATAGTCGATGATACCTAAAACATTATCAAAGGCAAAGGCACCAGGTACCATGACAATGGGGTGCTTAGTCTCGGTATAGCTTGCGCTAGAGTGATGATCTGACTTGTCAGCAGCCATCAATGTGGCATTGATGCCGATACTGCTCAACCAAGCAAAAGTACCGATCGTCAAAACGAAGCTTTTCAAAAACCAGCGTTTCCATAGAGGCAGAAAATGCCTGCGACAATGATTGTACATAGTTTACCCGCAATATTGTCTTGTCGATTTAAGTTACTTCATTGAATTCTATTGGCGCTTATATATCGAAGACGTAGTTATTTACAATTAAGAATACCTAAAGGAACTATAGAGAATGTGTAAAGAAAGTGTTGAAAAGCTGGGATGCCAAGGAAAAGAGAGGAGGCCCTTTTAAAGGATTTAACTGTCAGCTCCGTCGCGGACAAGATTTAAACAATATAATTCCATCATGAAAGCTAATGATGCGGTGGGGCTGTGGTGCGGTCCCGTTCAGCAGTATAACAGGACCATGGCTACCAAAAGGAATGATATTTCTTTCCTTTATAGTTCACAGCCCGGTAAGCTCGATTGACGACATGCATCGCATACAAGAGATCTTCCGCGATCTGCACACCACGTATTGGACTTTTGTATGATCACCGCATGGATCGATCCTTCGACGCTTATAGATTCTCCAATTAGGAATAGTTGAATGGTAGGAGTCTTTGATAAAATTGGGAAAAGTAAAAAACACCAGGAATGACTAAAGAAATAAGGTGATATAGCCGATATAGACCACGCACAGGATAATGGGTAAATCATCAGCATGGGTGGGACATGGTTATCAGTAACCGGCTCCTGTTTTGGACTTTACTGCTGTTAATCTTCGGTTGTAAACCAAGCGGCAGAAGCCTAAAACCATATGATATTGTTAAAGAAAATGACGATGAGGCAGTTCAGTCGGGACTTGATGGACAAATTGATCCTTCGGCGATTGCTGCTTTGTTGGCGAATGTGCCGGAAGGTGAATCAAGGATAACAGATTTAGAGATCTCAGTTAGTGGGGATGGCCTTACACACTACACCTTCAAAATCGGACCAGCACTGACCACAGAATGTGGCTTAGCCTACGATTATATCTTACAACCGATCGATCAGCCGATTGCTATTAACATCGATAATATTCCAGATGGCGACATCCAACTATGCGTTGTCGGGCAGCATAGTAGTGGTATGTGGCAACCTTACGAAAGAGCTACAGCTACAACTTGGAACAAACAGACAGGCGCTTTAGGATCGCCGGAAAGTTTGACAGCGATTCCTGCGCAAGGGCGTGTGAGTCTTGTCTGGGAGCGACCGGAAGGAACTATAGGATTTCTTGTGGCGCGTTCAAGCTTACCGATCGAATGGCAGCCAACTGAAGGTGAAACTTATGAGGTCGGGCCTATTGAGGATATTGAACTAGTCTACAGTGATACTGGCGCTAGTCATATCGATACGGAACTGACCGATAGTCGTTCCTACTACTATGCCGTCTATTCTTACGACGTGCAATTTCGTTATTCGCCACCTGCGTTAATTGCTGCGATACCTTCTGTCGATCCCTATACATGGGTTCGTTTAGAGCCTGGCGCGTTCTTGCGGGACGCGGTTATTGGTGGTACACGCTTTGATAACTCACGTAATCTTTACCTTTGTCGCACCGAGCATGTCGACCAAGCCGGTACCAATTTTGGTCAACACATCGGTAAATTTGTTCCTGCAGCTCCAGGTGATTTGACAGCAGGGGATTGCTACTATGCTTTTGGCGATCGCACGTTTCGGGTGACACAAAATTTTGAAATCCTGGTTATCACTCGTGGCCGTTTCGAAGACTGGTTGCAGTGGACTCCTGTAACAGCAACAGTGCAGATTCTTCCAACATTTTTCGTGGGAGCTGTTGCGCAAAATCCGCAAACAAATATTTTCGTCTGTCGTTTTCCTGTTGGAAGCAATGGTTACTTTACACCAGGAAAATTCGCCAGCGGAATGGATGGCTGTCATGTCGATGTTTTTTCAGCGACACCAGCTGAACGAGGCCTGCGTAGCAACGCTGAATTTCAAATACTCAACAGAAAATCTCTCTAAAACTAGCAGGCTACCCAAATGAAGTAGCCCGCTATACGATAGTGCCAGGCCTGCTGCCGGAGCTTATGGATTCATTTCGTATTGAGCTTTCAATGGATAAACAAATTCTTGCCAGAGACGTTGGAATAATGGGTGATCATCATGTGGTTTCTTTACCATCGCCATGATGAGTTCCTGCTGTTTTGCATCGTTTTCCTGACCGCAGTAAAAACGTACGGCATACTTGGAAAAATCACTGACAATATTTTTATAGATGCTCTCAATCACAGCCTCGTCCAGAGCGTAGTGCTTGAGGTTTTCAGTGATCAACTGGGCATAAGGAATCAACGTGAAAAGTTCACCTAATTGCAGCATATAGTCCATGTTTTTGGCTTGCTCGGCATTAGGACCGGCTTCAGCGAGAAATTTTTTAAAAGCGGCGATCTGCGATTGGAATATATCCAAATTGCGGCTTTTGATGGCAGCAAACGATTGTTTATAGTCGTGAAACGTGACCTGGGATAGTCCTTTGGTGGCTCCTTGGCGGAAAAGAAAATCATCATTGACGGCCTGGTCTTGCTTGCCAAGTTCAGGAAATGTCTCCGGATGAAACAGATAATTTTTCATAAATTTCGTGACTAAAGCGACGTTGACGTGCACGGTGCCTTCCAGTTTGGGAAGCATTCCGATATCGCGAATGGCCATTTCAAAATAAGTGTCCTGCTCAAATCCCTTGGCGGCGATGACTTGATGCAGCAGCTCCACAACGGCTTCACCTTCCATCGTCACTTTCATCTTTTGAATAGGGTTATAGAGAAGATAGCGACGATCATTTTCATTGGCAGCACGCAAATAATCGCAGGCACGGAGCGCGTATAGTTTCATAGCGACAAGGCGACTATAAGCTTCTGATAGGAGGACCTGGACATGGGGAAAGTCGGTGACATACTTGCCATAGAGCTGGCGATTGCCAGCATGGTTGATAGCCTCATAGAGAGCATGAGTGCAGATACCTATAGAAGCCCAGCCAAGCTGATACTTGCCAATATTGACCGTATTAAGTGCAGCGTCCCATGCCGCGCTGCCTTCGCTTAGAATCTGGCTGGCAGCGACCGGATAATCCTGAAGCTCGATACTCGCGACATAGGCTTGGCGGACACCAGATGTGTCGATCTTGCTGCAGCTGTATTGAGGGTGCTGGGAGTCGACGGTAAACCATACATATTCATTGGTCGCCGCGTTTTTGCCAAAGATGCTGACCATAGCGGCCTGATTGCCGTTGCCGATGTAGTATTTGCTGCCGCTTGCCAGGTAGCCGCCATCCTTTTGAGGAGTCAACTTCATCTCAGATGAGTACAGGTCAGCACCATGTTCCTTCTCAGAGAGGCCAAACGCAAATATACCACCATTTTGTAGGACTTTTGCGGCACTATGTTTGATTTCTTCATTTTGGCTCATCCATATAGGCCCAAGCCCTAGGATCGAAACCTGCCATGTATACCAGTAACAAAGGCCATAAAAGCCAAGAACCTCATTAAACTCTTCGATCCGCCACATGTCCCAGCGGGAATCATCTGGGCCGTAGCCGCTCGGCGTCAAGTAGTTGGCGAAGATTTTTTCTTCTTTGATGAAATTCAGAAAATCGTCGTACCAAACTCGGCTTTGATCGTCTTCTTTGATGCGTTTGAGTCCTTTGTTTTCGAAGAAAGCGATGGTTTTTTCGATCAATTGTCTGGATTCGGCGTCTTTGTGAGGGCGTTGATACTGCTTGGGATTCAAAAGGATCATCTTGGGTGCTCCAAATGAGGTTTTGATCGTCAGTGCCTGAATGAAGGGGGATCTTAATCAGCTATGTAGGGTTTTGCAAACAATTGTGCGTGATCTGGTCTGCATGCCGGGGTCTGAAAATGGATGATTTATTGCCGTAAATACATATACTTAGAAAATCGAGGGAGAGAGGTGTCGTTCGGGGGCGGTGATTATGATCGAATTTATAGATCGTTATGATAAATTATTTATACTTATATTTGATCATCTTTTGCCGTTAAGATATTGTCAGTGGACGTTGCTTCTTAGCTTAATCAAGAAAGGGAATGAAATATGAAACTCTGGACTTGGATACCCCAAACAGCCGTCGCTTTGAGCTTGGTTTGTGTTAGTTCAGCCAGCCTTGCGGCAAATATGAAAGCCAACGTGCAAAAAAGCCAATTAACTTGGTTGGGAAAAAAAGTGCTGGTCGATAGCAAGCACAATGGAACGATGAAACTGAAAGAGGGGTACCTCGATCTTGATAAAGGCCAAGGAAAGTTTGTGATCGATATGAGTTCAATCAACAACCTTGATCTCAGCGGTAAAGATAAAGCAAAACTGGAAGGGCACTTAAAATCACCAGATTTTTTCGATGTTGAAAAGTATCCGACAGCAACTTACCTTGTAAAAAAGGTTGAGAATAAAGGTAACGGTCAATATCAGCTGCACGGCGATTTAACCATCAAAGGCAAAACTGAGGCCATCTCTTTTCCAGCCAGGCTGGAAAACAAAGGTAAAGAATCGAAGCTGACCGCCAAGATGGAATTTGACCGCTCAAAGTTTGACGTGCGTTTTGGTTCAGGTAAATTCACCGACCCGAAAACCTTAGGCGATCGCATTATTAGCGATACCATTGAGGTCGGAGTTGTCGTCGTCGGTCAATAATAGACTTTCGTTCAAGCATCGAAGCTATGGTGATGCATGACCCTGGATCAGTACCTAGTATTGGTTACGATCGTCGAAAGCGGCAGCTTTCGAGCTGCCGCCGAGCGCTTACATCGCGCTCAGTCCGCCGTCAGCTACAGTATCAAAACGTTTGAAGATCAAGCTGGGATCACCATATTTGACCGCAGTCACTACCGCCCAAATCTGACTCCCCAAGGTCAGGAAATTTATCACCGCGCAAAAGCACTCCTTTCCCAAGCGGATCAATTGCAGCAATTTTGTCAGCACCTTGGCAAGGGGCTTGAGCCCGAAATTCGTTTGAGTATCAGCTTCATTTGTCCGATGACGCCATTAATTCCCATCTTGCAGGGTTTTGCCAGGGATTTTGCCGAAACAAATTTGAAGCTTGCTGTGACGCATATGGATCAACCTATATGTGACTTGCTAGCTGGTGAAACCGATTTGGCCATCAGTGATCTTTTTGAATGGGATGAACGCTTGCATGTCATCTCTTGGTTAAACGTCCGTCTTGTGCCGGTTGCTGCACCCATCTATCCTTTAGCGCAACTCAAAGAAGAGCTGAGCGAGAGTCAGCTTCAGCAGTATACCCAAATTATAGTTTCGACGACTCCCAAGCCTGAGGATGGGCGATCGGCAGCATTGATTCGTGGTGGTAAGCGCTGGACGGTCACACAGTTTCCAACCAAAATAGAGATGTTAAAAGCATCTTTAGGCTGGGGCTTTATGCCTGAACATTTGATTGGCGATGAACTTGCAAAAGGTAATTTAGTCGTCTTACCGTTTCTTGAACCACTCATCCGCGAATTTTTTATCTGCCGACGAAAATCACATAGCTTGGGGCCAGCCGGTTCTTACATATGGCAGCAGCTACAAAAAAAACGCGACACGTCTAGTAACTCACTATCATAAATTCACATACGGTTTAGCTGCGCTAAAGTCTGCCTACTTGACTAATTGGAACAGGTTTTTCTCCCCCCAGATCTTTAAACCTTGGCGCAGTAAGGCGGCCGAAGCTCTGCATTACAAATGGGTCAATGAATTGCGTAGTAAAAAAACAAGTTTTTGCATGCGATCATGAAACTGCATAATAAGAAGGCAGGTTATCGCGAAAAAGGACTTGAATAGCCTAAAAAGCTACAGATCTGCCTAGCTGTCGGCAAAAACAAGCGAGATTTTGTGCAGCGATTTGTAGCGGAGTTCTTCTTTAAAATTTCTTTACCGTTATAATAATGCTAGTATCCGCGCAGGATTTTTAACGGGGGTTAGAAATTCGTTCATCATGAAAAAGATTTCATCGGTATTTAAAAGCTTTCAAGCGATTTCATGAAGAGTTTTTGGTATCTCTTTTCTGATGAATCAAAGTGCATAGGATCTACTTTAAAGTTTTTAAAAGAGGGGGATTCAAATGAAGCATCCTGGACTGTTTAGCTTAATTGCTAGCAAAGCCGGAAAAGCCAAATGGGGATTGGCTTTGATCATGCTTTCGGGAATCAGTGGGGCAAGTCTCACACAGGCAGCTAAAGAGCAGAATCAAAGTTCGAATGCCATTTTGTTTCAAGGTTTTCATTGGAATTCGGCAAATGGTAACTGGTACAAAAACCTGCAGACCAAGTCCCGCGATTTAAAAAATCTAGGGGTCACGCATGTTTGGTTTCCACCACCGTCAAATTCAGCCGCGCGTCAAGGATACCTGCCGCGGGAGTTGAATGATTTAAATTCCTTTTATGGAACTGAGTTGGAACTTCGAAGCGCGATCGCGAGCTTGCGGGATCAGGGCATTACATCTGTTGCTGATATCGTCATCAATCACCGTGTTGGGTCCTTTGGTTGGGGTGATTTTGCCAATCCTTACTGGGGATGTGAAGCTGTTGTCAACGACGACGAATGGCCAGGCGCTTGTGGTGGTAGCCCCTCAGGAGTAAACTATCATGCTGCGCGCGATATCGATCATTCGCAACCCGGCGTGCAGGACAGTATCAAGAATTGGATGAAAAATCGTCTCCAACGTGTTGGTTTTAACGGTTGGCGCTATGACTTCTCCAAAGGATACTCGCCTTTCTATGCAAGAATGTATCAAGAGCATACGAGCAGTGAATTCTGTGTGGGCGAAGTATGGCCAAATTTGGATTACAATAACGTCAATGCCCATCGCCAGCAGATGATTGACTATGTAGATGGCACTGGTGGGCAGTGTGGAGCTTTCGACTTCACCACCAAGGGCTTACTCAATAAAGCGCTTGGGGATAACGAATACTGGCGCCTGCGAGATAGTTCATCAAGACCTGCTGGAGCAATCGGCTGGTGGCCACAAAAAATGGTGACCTTTGTCGATAACCATGACACAGGTCCATCACAATCTTGTGTCTCAGGGCAAAACCACTGGCCTGTTCCTTGTAATAAAGTCATGCAAGGTTACGCATATATTTTGACTCACCCGGGTATACCAACCGTTTACTATCCGCATGTTTATGACTGGGGCCTGCGTGATCCAATCAAAGCGCTGATTGACATCAGGCGGCAAGCCGATTTGCGGTCGACTTCGTCGATCTCGATTCAGCGTGCCGAAGACGGAATTTATGCAGCCATCGTTCAAGGTGGTAAGGGTAAGGTAGCCATGAAAATTGGCCCTGGTGACTGGAACCCCGGAGCTGGTTGGACATTGGCATCTGCGGGTGATCAGTATGCGGTTTGGACCCAATTAGCGGCAGTCGTGAAACCCGATCCAGTCGATCCGATCACCTGTTTGACGACTGCGAAATTCCGCATTGCCAATGCCGACACGGCTTGGGGTGACGGGGTTTACCTCGTTGGCAACCTGGCCGAATTGGGCAATTGGAATCCAGCCCTAGGCTTGGCATTGAAAATTGAAGGAACCGGAGCCAACGCGGTATGGACCGGTTCGATCGAATTGCCGGCCGGGCAGGCGATTGAATATAAGTATGTGAAATGGAATGGCCAACGGGCGATATGGGAAGCATCGGGCGCCAGTGGCAATCGTGAGTGGGTGACAAGTCGAAGTTGTGGAGAACGAATTCGACAAGATGATGGCAATTTTCGCCGTTAAAATTTTGCTGACAATTTGTTCTGCAGCCGCCTGGGTCTAATCCAGGTGGCTTTTTTTACCTCGCCTCCTAATCCGCAAATGGACACTTTTCTGTCCTCCTCAAATTGAGTCTTGCCGTACCAAGCGTCGAAAAGCTGCAAATTATTTGAAATTAAAATTTCTAAATATTTTCTTGACTTAGCGAAATGATTGAAGTCTTGCTGCTGGATATCCGATAAGACGATCAGGCTTAGTGGAATTTCATTTAAATTGAGCGAAATGCAGCGGGGTAGGGTGCTGAAGCTCCTTAATCTTTTGCCACTGTGCCGATGACCGGGGTGAATGATAAATTAGATAGCGGGATGACATCACATGAGTTGGGCCAGGACCCTTATCGGGGTCATGTTAGTTTTTTTTACTTATACTCCTATGAGCTTTGCGGCAAGAGTCAGCAAAGTTGATCGCGGGCAAGGTGTCCTTATTCTGGACTTAAGTCGCTCTGAAATGCGGCGTGTTGAAATCAATCAACGCTCGTATCTAGTCGATCCTGCCAGTCGCTTAAAATTGCTTGTGATCTTCCAAAGGATCGATGGCAACAAAGCCAAGGTATCACTCGCAAAAAATCAGAAACTGCCTCGCCGTTTCCGTGAAAATACTCGCGTCACACTACAAAATCCACGGACGAAACGCCAAACTCGGCCGAGTTTAGGAAGCAATCAGATCGTCAAGACCTTAGGTAGTAGTGAAAAAGACCGCTATGGCAAAAGCTTATCCTTTGATTTGGAGTTGGGTTCGGTAGTAGTCCCGATCCCCAGTTTTGGCGTGAATCTTGGATTTTTCGTACATCCTAATCTTCTATTTGAATTAAACTATGCGCATGGTGAGCAAAGCTTTGAAGCTGATAACCCTATCGGTGAAGATCTCTTTTTTCAAACAACTGCTGCTGTAGATGTTGTGACAGCTCGTTTTAAAACCTATTTGGGAAACAGCTTTTATACCAATGCCGGTTTAGGAATCCGTAATTACACATTAAGCGGAAATCCACTATTTTACTTTGAGGGTTTCGATTTTCCTCAAGGTCCCATTTTTATTCAAAGTCATGCCGATGCTGTTTTTGAGTTTAGTGTCGGTAATAAATGGCAATTTTCATATTTTAACATGGGCTTTGACTGGCTGGGTATTTTAGCTCCGTTATCCAAAATTCGACTTCCTGACGATGGACGAAGTTATGCGATCGAGCCTTCAGATGTCTTGATTCTAGCAGGCTATGAAAATGTCGATCCAGCCTTGCGATATCAACCAAGGCAATTGGAACGACTGCGGCAGACAAGTTTGTATAGCAAGTTTTACTTTGGTTTCAGTTTTTGAAGACAGAGTTAGACCATCGATTTCAATTGATTTTCTGGTAGAGACAAAATTTGCTTGACCATATATTCTCTGAAAACGATCGCGTCGCGAAAATAACAGACTCCGTTCCTGCAAAAATGCTCAAGTTCCATTTCGTCTAAGTAGAGTTTAGCAGCATGACCACCCACTGCGATCTTAGCGTTATTACGCTTTGAAAGCTGCTGATCCAGGCCTTTTTTTATCTGCTTGCCAAGCTCCAGTTGATGACTTTCATACACGAATTACCCGGCTTTACGTGCTGCTTTTGCCAACAAGCCTAGTGTGGACCACCCAGAATACTTTACTGGTTTATTTAATTATTTTTTACGTAGTGGGCAATCTATGCCGAACGAGCAGCAGTGCCAACAAATGTTAGATCAAGGTCAAGTGCCTGATCGTGGGAAGCGGGCTCACCCTAGCAACTGCTGGCGCATCTATGATGCGCAAGTTCTAGAAAAGGCGCGTTACGAAATGGATTATCAGGTATTTTATACGAGTAATGAGCTCGTTGATCTATTCCGGGGAAAACTCAGTCAATTGAAGCAGGAATTGTCTGAATAGAGGTTTGAGAAAGCCATAAAAAAGCCCGAGTCGAAGGAGCTCGGGCTAGTATGAGATTTGGAAGCGAACAAATTATTCGTCGTTCACTTTTAGTTCAAAGTGACGAAACTGAGCCGTCACATTGCCCCCAACACCGCGTCTTTCTCCGTCCTGGTATTTTTCTATAGTGTTGATCGCATCCATGAAGTCATCATCATCGGTAAACGCACCTTTCGGCAAGGCATTTATAACTGCTTCCGAAAGTTGGTTGACTAAACCAGCTACGGCGATGACGGTCGTCTTGCTTGGATCAACCACAGCGGTAATAACTCCTGATGCAGCCGTAGTGAACGCTTTCAGCAAACCGGAATAGTTATGGCCGGAATCATGTTCAAAGAAGGCGATGTTTACAATTTGATATTGGTTTTTATTCCATATATGACTGATGAGGCGTGTTTCATAGCTGCGTTTATCATAGTCCACCGACGGTAATTCGATCATTTCAGTAGCGCCGACACCGTTTTTATCAAAGTAGCTGACGACCATGTATACCTCAGCAGCTCCCTTAATCCATGGCTCATAAACATATTCAAAGCGAATGGTATCGAGCATTAATGAACCATGGCCAGCTTGATCATTCATGTTGAAAACTTGACTAACCGGGAAGTTTGGCTTTTCCGAAAAGGCTAAGGTAATTAGAGGATATGGAATATTTTCTGGCGTTTTCAGGCCATCAATCACATCGATGCGCCCCTCGGAAGACACGGCTTCTATTTTGCTCAAGCTCGGATCATCGTCAGAAACTGGAGGGATGTAGGCCCACCGAGGTTTGGCTTGGCCACGCAAATTATTTGGATCGATAAAGCTCAATACCAAGTTATTGAACTCTTCTTCGCTAAATTGTGCACGTAATTGTTGAATTTCTTGATTCGAAAGTCCATAGCGTTCCTGGTTTTCGAAGACATACTGTAATGAGAGTTCACCAGTTCCTTGAATCTCATCGAGCAAGGTATCGTTGGCATTTGAGGCAATTTCTTTCAACGTGCTTTGGGTGTCTTGGCGATCACAGGCCATAGTGAGCATAAAGCTCAGGGTCAGAAAACTACTGATAATGGGTCGCATGTTATGTCTCCTACATCATTTCTGGAAAGCTAACCGACGTAGCTATACAAAACATATACCAAAGAATAAGTCGCATAAATAATTTGCCTCCTCCGGATTCCTGCTGTTTAAGCCTTTGTCAGTTGTTTGCATAGAAAGTTGCAAAAGAAAGGCTGAGCAATAAACCTGAAGAATGACTGTGTAAAAAATCTGAAAAATTCCCAAAGATATCCGTGATTAGTCATTTAACCTCCTAGACTGTGTTAAAAGAGAAAAAAGAACCAGTAAAGAATCATTTATAATTTCTAAGGGGATTTCACCATGTTACGATGTATTTTTGCATTAATTTTTACTCTTTTCATGACAATGCCTGCTGACGCAAGTGAGCCTGTCGACCTCGATCCAAGCTTGCAAGAGGTGGAAAGCGACGACGGCTTGCGCGATTGGAATGAGTATTGGACCTGTCGAGCGGATGCAACTGATGGTACTGGCGTGTTTTTCTTGGGTATGGGGCGGACTCGTGCCGATGCTTATGTGAGAGCGTTGGAAACGTGCAGTCGGATGAATAAACATTGCCGTATCACTTGCCATCCCGAAATACTCTGGTAATCGTTGAAGATTTTTCTTGGTAGGTTCAAGCAGCAAAGCACCTTTGAACCTGCCGCTCTCGATCTTATGAAATAATACTTGACAAAATGACGTACTAAATTTAGCTTGATGTGGCGGCATAAGCCGTTAGCTGATTTTCTTTGTTGATGCTGAGGTATTGTTGATGCGACTTGTTGTAATAGCTTCTTTTTTGACGATTTTACTTATTGCCGGCCTTTTTTATTCTTCTTTGGAAAATGACCAGCCTAATACTCCAACTGAGACATCTCATGTGCAAGCGCCAACGAATGAAGTGGATCAGCAAAATCATTCTGATCTCAAGCCTGATGCCAGTCAATCCATCGAAAAAAACCAGATTCCAATTCAAACTGAAAATATACAAAAGAAGACAAATGCAAGGAAAGTAACTCAAAGGCAAGAAACTGGAGAAAAACAAGCTCGGGATCGTGCCGAAGCAAACAAGCCTGCCGCTAGAGAAAAAGCGGACGAATCTTTCGCCATCAACCCGCGTGCGGTGAATGGCGACTTTCCGCTAGAATTGCAAATCGACTTAACTGAAGTTGATCCGCCCTGCCCAAAAGAACCTTGCCGTCCTTTAGGTCGCGATGGAGTCTTGATCACCGGTCTGCAATGGCAAATTGGACCATCGACATCAGCAATTTCCCAAGACTTGGTGATTGGACGCTGGGAAGAAATGAGCCCACTTGTCCACCATCGATGGAAATAAGGCAAAGTGTCATAGATAGTTTGTAAAAATAACTAACTTGCTCAATCGTGACGAGGACGATATAAATTGCCCACAAGCTAACGTAATGACACGATTTTCGTTACTTTAACGGGGGCAATTATGAAGACGGTAAGACTATCAACACTTTGCGCCTGCTTTTTTTGGCAAACTCAGCTCTTGGTCATGGCTTAATTTCCGAGCCAGTATAAAACGAAACTCCTTTAAGAGAATGAATTAATAATATCGTTTCATTAGCTGTATGGAAGCTGAGAGGGAGTAGGCAAATTATGCTCGAATAAGCTTTCTAAGCATTGACAATGATGCAGCAAAAGGCAAGTCGATGACATGTTTTTGAGATTTCCACCCGCTCTGCCGATAGAAAATAAAGACCGGCGAACAAATGGATGGCAAACTAGGGGGGCTCCTATGCTTAGGAGAAAAGGCGGTTTTACTCTTATTTGTTGGATATGCTTATTCATCAATATCAAAGCTTGTTCTGGAGATAGCTTTCAAGATGCTAAAGTTTCCGTTAGCTCGGGAGAGTCCAAGCTATCAGCCAGTGATGATGTGTCACTGGATGGGGAAGAGAAATCCCCTAGACCTGAGCTGGTAGAAAACGCGGCAGTTGCGAGCAAAGAAGATGGAAATGACGAGTCGGAAGTGCTTGCATCTGAACCTGTCATGGTAGCAGGAGGTTTTCTTGCCTGTTTTATCGATTCAGATATTAGTGCCAATTCCTATCCTCAATCAGAGAGTAACAACGGCCAAAGCATGGGCTGTGCGATTTATGCTGATAAGCGCTATCAGCGGCGTCTGGAAACTGCCGGGGTAATGGTGCAAAATGCAACTTTGCACGTAGGAAATATCGACACTAGTCTAAACCTTTATCCTCAAAATGGACATCCGCGATGGGATTGGCTTGGTAAACTTCCTGTTGGGGGCTCTATGTATGAATTAACGATCGTATTTACCGATCCATTATCGCCAATCGGAACAACGACGGTGAAAGTTTCCGTACAAGCAAGCATGAATATGGCGATCACCTTCATGGCAGTGAACCCGAACCAAGACTATACGATACTTGAGGTTGAAAGTCAGCTTTGTCTGGGTGGTGATCCGCAGTGGTCGATCGTCAGATCTGCGATTACCGGGGATATTTTGTCCTTAACTTCCCATCCAACTGAACTTGTTGCCTGCGATGATGCAAAGGCGGTCAGTTTCCGGTTTTTGCCTGAGGAAGATGGATATATTATTCATACTGCTAATCCCGCACCTGCAGAGTGTCTGGTGCCGCTGGAAACCGGATTGTGTACAAGGAGCGCGATCGACCTAAGAGACTTTGGAACAGGTAATGCTTTTGAACTGTTTGCCATCTCTGGTAGCGTTGAAGCACAGCGTATATTTGTTGATATCAATCAGGACGGTAGTATCAGTTTATTTGCCAATGACCGGTATATGATGTTTAACGCTGAGCAGCTTGCAGTCGTTGCAAGTAACCCCGTACAGGAGGCAGCACGCTTGACTCTTGTTAGAAAATTAGATTAGCAAAGGGTGGTTATATTTTCAGTTAGGAAAGCAACATTTCTAAACCGTTATAAAACCTAGAATGACTTGGTGTATAAGAACTTCAGAGCATGGTCTCATATATAAATATACTTGATTCAACACTCTATTAAGAGTAAAAGTGCTGAGCTTTTATCAAAGAATCTTCATGTAAAGAGAGAATGACGAGGATAAGCTCATGGCAAGCACGATACCGGATGCATCAAATCAGGAAGAATCGTTGCCTTTTCATAACACCATGCACGACTCTCCAGAACTTGATGATTATCAGTTGCGTCCAGTGCGATATGGTGCCTTTTCCTTTCATCCAGAACATGATCGTCTTTATTTGACCAAAGATTCGGCATCGATATTAGGCTTCAGCTTAGGACAGTTAGCAATTTCGAACGACGACTGGTTCCATCTCATTCACCCAGTCGATCAAATATATTGGCTTGAAACTTTGGACGAGCTTATACAAATGGGCGGAGAGCGAAGCTGTCGGATCCGGATTCAGCCAAGCCAGGGCGGGACAAAGGAAATCTTCTGCCGCCTCGAGCTGATGAAAAATGACATGATTGACAGTCCCTATATCATGGGCACCCTATGCGATGGCCAACAGCTAGTGGAATCCCAAGAATTCATTAGGAAAACTATTAGAAAAGCGGAGGAACGAGCCGAAAATGCGGAAAAGCGGCAACGGATACTCGATACTTTGATGGATCAAATCCCAATTGGCATCGTCATCGCTGAAGCGCCTTCAGGTCAAATTACCAATATCAGTAAGTGGGGGTATGACATCATGGGTTACTCCCTTGATGACGTCAAAGACATCCCCCTAGAACAACAGCCTGTCGAGCTATCGGTCTTTTATGCCGATGGTCAAACCATTGTTGATGTGGATGACTTCCCCTTGGCCCGATCTATATGTCACGGTGAATTGATCACTGGGGAAGAGCTTGTTGTTGAGAATATTCATGGGGAAAAAATTCCAATTTTATGTACATCAGGTCCTATTCGTGACTCAAATGGACGAATCATTGGCGGAATTGCTGCCTGGCAAGATCTGCGTGAGCAGAAACGTACCGCCCATAAGCTGCGCAGTTTAAATGAAGAGCTGCAAAAAAAGGTCAAGCAGCTACAAGCTATCTTTGAAGTTTTACCTGCTGCCATCTGTGTGAGTGACCAGAACCTGGAAAATGTCATTGCCAATCGGCAGGCGTATGAAATTGTCGATCTCCCGCTCGATCAAAAAATGGATATCAAAAAATTTTTAAACCACACGACACAGAATCGATTTCGCTTCCTGCGAGATGGGCATGACATGCAGTGTGATGAATTGCCAATGATCTATGCCGCAAAACATCAAGTTGAAGTTAGTAATGCCGAGTTTGATTTGTTGATTGATCAGAAAAAAATGCGATCATTTTATGCTAATGCAAAGCCGATTTTTAATGAACAAGGCTGCGTCGAAAGTGTGGTTGGTGTTTTTATGGACATTACCCGCTTAAAGGTCATGGAGCGGGAACAGCAGAAAATTACTCAGCGCTTGCGTCGTGCGGATCGAAAAAAAGATGAGTTTTTGGCTATGTTAAGTCATGAACTTCGTAACCCATTGGCAACCATGCAAAACGCCTTGGAGCTCATGAGTCGCTCGGAACTTGGCGGCGAAAAACGGTGTCAAGCAGAAGAAATTTTACAGGATAAAGTCAAACTCTTGTCTCGAATTGTCGATGAGTTGCTGGATGTATCCCGTATCTCCCATGGGCACATTGATCTTCGATTAGAAAAGCTCGAACTGGGATCTCTCATAAAAAAATTGCTGCCAAGCATCTCTCCTCATGTCGAAAAAGCGAAACAGCAATTGCACATCAATCTTCCGCCAGAAACTATTTGGGTCCATGGTGATGCCGTTAGGCTCGAACAGGTCTTAATCAATATTCTCAATAATGCCCATAAATATACGCCTGGAGGGGGGCAGATTAGCCTTTGTGCTTATGTCGAAGATGAGCACATAAAGATTGCTATCAAAGATACGGGTGTTGGAATTTCTCCAGCTATGATGCCGAAGATTTTTGAGCTATTTGCACAAGAATCACAATCATTGGATCGAAACCAGGGTGGTTTGGGTGTTGGCCTGACTTTAGCAGCAAAACTTGTTGACTTGCATGGTGGTAACTTAACGGCTTTCAGTTCAGGCCAAAACCAAGGGAGTGAGTTTCTGATCACTCTGCCGCGACTACGTAACTGCGAGACCTGTGAATATGCTCCGTCCAAAACGCCAGCGGATCAACAGTCGGCTGATCCGTGTCTAGTTCGTGTTTTAGTCGTGGATGACAATATCGAAGCTGCTGTTTTGATTCAGGATATTCTGAGGTTGGAAGGTCATTCTGTCATTTCTGTTCATGATGGCCGCGCAGCAATCCGTGCAGCCTTTGACTTTAAACCTCAGGTTATCTTACTCGACATCGGATTGCCGGGAATCGATGGCTTCGAAGTTGCCCGTGAGTTGCGCCGGCATGAGTGTTTTCAATCAACTCGTTTGATCGCTGTCACAGGCTATGGATTTGCCGAAGATTTTCGAAAATCAAAAGAAGCAGGTATTGATTTTCATCTTCTGAAGCCAGTAAACTTTGATAACTTACTGGAGCTTGTCACTGATTTGAAAAATGAGTCAACGTGCGGCGAAATAACTTAAGTTCTAGCTATATGTTCTGGAATCAAGTGAGGTGAATGATGGCACAAGATGGGCAATTGCATGATGTCGTTTCTGATCTGGTGAATATTGTTTACGATCTTAGCCAGGGCTTAGAAAAGTTTGCGACCGAAGTCGAGCGAGTCACGACTCATTTTGAATCGCCAAAAGAGATAGCGTTAGCTGCTACAGAATTAGCAGCCTTGAAGCATCGGCTGCAGGAGCTGGATGTGAGGACTGGTAGCCAGGAGTCATTGGCAAAACATTAATATTCCCAGCTTCCAAATGCCAAAAGCCTTTGATTTAAATCGACAAACTCAAAATGGCTATCTTTATAAATGAAGAGTGCTGGCATATCACAATAAATAGGACTGGTAAACTTGATATGCAACGCTGAGCAGGTCGTTTGTAGCTCATGTGCAAGTAATTTGAAAACCAAGTTATTGGTAAAAAGGCCTTGGACAAAAGCCCCACGATGTCCAGAAAGACGCGAGAAAATTTGCGAAGTGTGCAAAGGATTTAAGTCTCCTGACGCCTTACCGTATTGATAGCCCGCATTAGCTTTTAAATGTAAGGGTAATACCTTGTGTCCTTCTTGAGTTATAACTTGGCTCGAACGCTTCGACAAACCCATAAAATCAGCATAAGAGTCAGGATGATTTTGCAGTTGGGTGAGCTTGGTGCAGTCAGATTCCCGTAAATTTTTTAAAAACATTTTATCGCTGTGCTCAAGGACGAGCGCACCATTCTTGTCGTGAATTTGGCAGAGGAAGTCGAGGACTGCACGCCCTCGGTGAAGCGGGGCGACATTGCGCAGACTCGCGCTATAGTGATAGGTCTGGTTCGGTCGAAAACGAAAGTCGGCCTGATAAATCCTCGTGTCGACACCAAGCTGCATGATATTTGCAAAATTTACCCCCAAGTCGGTAAGAACATGGAATAAATAGTCGCGGCTCAGACGGGCATAATAGCTTAATATGGGGGGTAATTGATGGCGTGGGATATCAAAGCTTTGTGCCCAGGCACGAAAACAAGCCTTCGTAATTTGAAAGTCGATGGCAAAAGGATAGGATTCCTTTGTGGGCTGGAGCACCTGTTTTTTTGTGATCGAGCGAATCACTCGCAGGTAATACGAAGGATATTCAAGACCTTTGACAGGTTGAAGATAAGTAGTTTTATTTGCAAGATCCAATTCGATAGCCATAGGTTTTCTGCTCTCCTTTACAACAACAGCAGGCAAAAAGCAGAGTGCAAAATGAACGCCGCTTCTACCTTTGAGCTAATACCAAGCAATGAATAGAAATTCTTTGGGGGTGCTGTTGTTAAACGGCAGAACATATGTTTGAAAATTAGTCAGTTAAGAGCTTCTTAGGCATAGGAAAGGCTACTACGTTGCTAGTTTCTAGGAAGCTTTTTCAGCTAGACTTGATTCTTCAAACTCGTGCTTGCGCTCCATGAGTTTCGCTTTTTTGCCTGATCTGTTTAATAGCATCCGTAAATTATTGATGAATAATTCAGAATTCTTCACTTCCTCGCTTGAAAACGAACATCCATGAACAATCCCGTGCTTGTCGTGGGGCTTACTCCAGCAAACGACGAGTCGGGTTCGATTCTCCAAGGTTTGGGGGAATTCGTCGATTTTGAGCTCAAGTTCGAGCATGCTATTGCTACTAAGCTGTCTTGATAAGCAGATGGCCAGCCCACCGTTTGAAAAATTTATGATAAACCCATCACCGTAAGATGTTTGAACTGGAATGGCGTCTTGTTCTTCGAGATACCACCGGGCCTCATCGGAGTATTGCCGATGAAAGGCGGTGAAATATCTAAGTACATTTTGCACATCTTTTTCATGATCGATAAATGGATCATATTCATAACAAACTAAGGGTTTTTTGTGATGCTTGATGCGAATATGTTTGGTGCTAAAATTTTTCATTTGGCGGGGAAATTTAGCGAGTAAATCGTAGCTGGCAAAACCCAGCATAACCTTAAAAGGCGCACAGGCATGTTCTAGGCGTGAGGTAAAGTTTACGCCATTGCCAATCAGGGTGAAATCAATTCTTCCTTCAGTGCCCAAGTTGCCAATGTACACGGCTGCGGTATTGATGCCAATTCGCAGTGGATAGATGGGACCTTGATGAGCCGTCGATGTTTGGGCTCGCCATAAGGCTTCTTGCTGAATATCAATGGCACAGAGTAAAGCCTGATCGGCATGGCCGACATGAGCTTGGCTCTCTTGTAAATGGTAGCCAAAAAAACAAAGAATTCCGTCTCCTAAGCTCTTATCAACCAAGCCGCCATGATTGTGGATTTTATCGACAATATAGCCTAACTGTTCTTTTAGATAACGAAATGCTTCGTTGGGAGTTTGTCGTTCGGTTGTTAGGGAAAAGCCAACGATATCGATAAACATCACTGTGACGATTTGTTCGACGGGATCATCTTGTAACAGGTCTGGGTTGCGGGTGATGCTTTCTGCTATTTCTGGTGAAAGGGCGCCCCTTAAAGTTGCTGCCTGGGTTTGTGCTGCGCGACTTTCAAGACGCAGACGTTCCACAAAAACAATTAGACTGCAGACTAGGGCTGAACCCGTTGCAAATAGCCAGGAAAGGCTGCAACTGAACATGACAAACATAAAGATGCCGAAGGCGGGGAGAACGATGAGTAAGGAAAAAAAGAAGATGAAAAAGAGAATAGGTTTAGTCATGAATGCTGCGACCAGCATGATGGCTGCCGCAGTTAAAAAAAGGAGGCTGTCGGCAAGATCTGATTCCGTGATCCAATTGTTTTGCAAGGCACTATTGATGAGTGTTACACCGAAATAGCCTCCCTGCAATCTGCCAATCGGTGTGTCTTTGAAGTCAGTGTTGCCGGTATACATTGCGGGTAAAATCACGACGATGTCATCAGGATTGATATCCGGTGTTTCTAAGCCCCGATTTATTCTTTCTATGGTGTGGCGTAATGATTTGGTGCGTGCATAATATGCCTCGCGATTAGTGAAGTTTAAGGCGATGCGATTTTTTCGATCCAAAGGTACAGGTTGATCTTGTAAATATAATTTTTCATTGCGAATTTGTATCGAAGCAGAAGTCAAAAGTGCCGCATGTGGTATGAGAGAGTTTGGATCAATGCGGAAAAATGGTTTGGCATAGCCAAATTCAATATTCGTTATATGTCCGACCTGGAATGCATCTCTGATAAGATGATGAGGTCCATAAAAGTATCCTTGTTCAATTGGCGGCCAGCTCATATGATTAAACTTTGTTTGCATGTCCGGAGCCAGCGCGTTTTGTAGGGAGTAATCGCGGTGAAAGAGATTCATGGTTTGTCTGCCGGGAATTTGACTTTGGCTGATAAAGCCACCTACCACCACAGGTGATGGTAAAGCTTTTAAGTCTTGAATAAATTGATTGGTCTGTTCCTCACTCAATGGTGCATATAGTTTTTCGCCAAGAGGCACCTGAAAAATTTTATCGATGAATATCGATCGCGGTTGATATTGAGCAAAATGGGCAATCAATAGGTACCACACATCCAAACTGAAATCATGATAACCCAAGTAGGATAAGGTTTGTTCATCAAAGGCATAGACCTTGATCCGTGGGTCTAAAACTGGCTCGCGCTGCAGCTTGGCACGTACTGCGAATTCAATGGGTTTGCGCGCTTTTACTGTCAAATATTCCTGAAATCTTGAGAAAAACAATAACATGCTAAGCAAAAACAAGCTTCCGGAAAGAATGTAAAGATTAAGCTTATGGAGGGGTTTCGAACTCGGTTTTTTCATTCAATTCTCGTAACTTTCTGTCGGTTCCCGTGAAGACCTGCGGTTGATGCCGGCTCAATTGTAAAGACCGAGAATCCAAGATCGCCTTGTAAAATGAAAACTTGGTTCGCAAATATGCGGATTTTACTCGCAGCAGAAGGTAGGGGCCATTCATGTAAAATTTGCATGTTCTCATGGTCAGCTATGTCGAGCAAAAAGGCCCGCTTGTTAGCCGTGATCGCGATGAGATAATTGTTGATAACGGCGACGTCCAAAACCTCTGGCAATGACAAGGAGGCGAGCCTTTGTAAGTTACTAGTCACAGAGATATCAACGACAGTCACTCCTACGCCTTTTTCAGCCAAAAAGGCTTTGCTGTCTTGAAGGGCGAAATTTTCGATTTGACCGCTTGATGGCAGAGTTGACAGCAAATCAATCCGATCATTCTGCGTAATATCGTATGTTTGAAAACTGAGCCGGTTGCTAACAAATGCTGTCGTCCCTTGAATAGCGATTGCATATGCATTTTGCGTGCTGACATCATCTCCCAGGGTTCGTGTCGTCTCAAAGTTGGGAGTGTTTCCTTGAATATCAAAACGAGCAATTCCTGGCTGAATATTTTCGCCCTCCCCTTGGGTTTGACTTAGGTAAGCATTGTTCAAGTTTTCTGCTAATGCAACTCCATTGGCCAGCCCACGAGAGTTGCTAAAGACGGGAGCGCCTTCCTGTTCCAAATCCATGACGCCAATACCCCCATCATGAGAGGCGAAGTAGAGGCGATTATCGGCTGCAAGGGCGAATTGTCGGATGTTAACCGCTGAAGGAATGCGACGCTCAAAATTGAACTGACCGTCGTCATTCAAATTGAAAACCTCGATGCCCGTACCGTCGGCAATGAACAAAGTATCCTCCTGATAGAGAACCGCATCCTGGGCATTGCCGCTAGTATCGTGTCTGGAAAGTAGGCGTAATTTGGATCCGTTGGCTATGCCTTGAACACGAATACGACGTTCCTCAGTGATCAATTCAGGAAGAACGGCTGCCTGGTAAATGCCTAAACCCTTCGGTTGGAAAGCAATTGCATCAGCTGATCTTTCTAATTTGCTTTGCGGTATCAAACCGAAAAAACGTTCTCCCCTGTCCGATATCACCTGATAAAGGATCACAGTGGTTTCTTCCAATTCATCTTTGATCGGTAAAAACATTTTCCATGTTTCGATGATGGTGTCGGGAACGAGATCTTTGCTTTTTAATTCGATCGGTTTGCTTCTAGCTTTCACCCCTTCGGGAATATTTAAATAAGCACCCGTCACATCAGTCGCTATGCTGGCTTCTTCACCAAGTTCCTGAGTTTCCGCATGAAAGTCTTTTCCCGATGTCTCGACACGGGGAATAGGATCAGATCTTGTGCTTTCGGCAGGTGACTCTTCGCTTTGGTTGAATATCTGATTTTTTTTGCTAGAATTATTGAGGCTTTCACTTGAACATGACAGACTTATCATGCAAAGGTAAAAACACAGCATAATTTGAAAGTTTGCTTTTACTGCTTTCATCTTCCTGACTTTCTTGCTCATATAGTGACGCAATAGTCTTTTCGGATTTACCGCAGTCTATCTTGAATCAAAAAATTCCCAGCTTGAAGCTTGAAGATAAGAACTTTTATTCTTCTATGCTTACTTAAATAGGTAAGAAAGGGGTAAGAGTTTATATGAGCGGATTTGGTAGGAGAAAGGTTTTCCATGCGTCAGAGGCATGCAAGGTGATATTTCTTTTGGTAGGTCAAAAATCCTTGAGCTTGACTTATAAAAATTTACCCCATTTTTATAAAAATTTCGCTATCCTCATGCCAGTGTTCACCACAATCAAACTGTCTGGAGCATGAGATATGGTATATATCGGCCGTCGTGATTTTTTTAGAGCAAGTAGCTGTGGATTGGCAAGTTTGGCATTGCATCAGGTCCTAGGAACCCGCAAACTCTTTGCCAGTAGTCCTTTAGAAAAAGATCCACAAGGTATTCTAGATTTGCCTCGTGGTTTTCACTATCAGATCATAGATCGTTTCGGTCAGCGCATGAGCGATGGTTTTCGCGTACCTGGCTTGCCAGATGGTATGGCGTGCTTTGCTGACGGAAATGGGCAGCTGATATTGATGCGAAATCATGAATTAGGCAGCGAGGATTGGGCGCGAGCAGCTTATCCTGCTGATCGAATTCCGAAGGAAGCCTATCGTCAAAAAATGACAGGGGGTGTGAGTCGGGTGGTATTACGCCAATCGGATTTGCGCGTTGTCAGTAGTAACATGGTTCTTACTGGTACCAGCCGTAACTGTGCTGGCGGCTCTAGTCCCTGGGGATGGCTCAGCTGTGAAGAGGATTTTCGTGAAGGTCATGGCTACACATTTCTTTGTAACCCTCTCGCAGAGAGCCTAGAGCAAGCGAATGTCATCAAGAGCTATGGGCGTTTTAACCACGAAGCGGTGTGCATTGAACCGACTCGCTATGCAGCTTATTTAACAGAAGATCGTAGCGATGGGGTTTTGTATCGCTTTTTGCCGGATCGCAAAGAGCAGCCTTTTGTTGGCCGTTTGCAAGCTTTAGTATTAAGAGAACAAAAACAGCTCAAAACTGCGAATGGATGGGAAATTGGCGATGAGTGGGACGGCTACTGGGTGGATCTCAAAGAACCGGACCCTAAAAATGATACCCTTCGTTATGAAGCACATGGCTTAGGAGCAGCGATCTTTGCCAGAGGCGAAGGCATTTGGCGCAATGAGTCTTCCATCTATGTCGTCTCAACTAGTGGTGGCCCAATTGGGCGAGGTCAGGTTTTCAAACTAGAAGATAATCTGGAAACCGGGCAGGCTAGATTAAGACTGATGTGTCAAAGCCATCAGGCCGCTGCTTTAGATTGTCCAGATAATATCACCGTTTCTCCGCAGGGCGATGTCTATGTTGCCGAAGATGGGTCGGGAGAGCAATACATCCGTATGATTGATGAAGGCGGCCAAGTCTACAACTTTGCGCGGAATGCAATATCTCAATCTGAAATGGCAGGTGTCTGCTTTGATCCAAGTGGACAGCACATGTTTTTAAATATTCAGAAAGAAGGCTTAACCCTGGCTATTTCAGGGCCATTTCATCAGTTCAAACAAATGGCCACAGCGCAAAGGAACTAGTGAAAGCGCCGTCTGGTGCTTTATGATAGACCGCAAGCTGTATCCAAATCAAATGTCTGAATCAGAGAAAAGGATGCTGGACATAGGGGACGGTCACAAGTCCGGCATCTCCTGTAAAATATTCATGTAAACTACTAAATCAATTAACGAAATAAGATCGATTTCATCTCTGCTGAACGAAACTCCGATAAATAGGTTGAGGGGTAAATTTTGAAGCAGGGATAAGTATGAATAGTCGATGCTATCTTGCGATATTGTGCGCAGTCATCTACCTGGCTGCTTGTCGCGCTGATGATTCTTTTCACTCGGCAAGTAATAGTGAAGAAAGACAGTTCGGTTCAACGAACGAAGAAACAGAGCCGCAAGAAAGCGGAAATGATACGACAGATTCGGAGCTTCTTACAGCAAGTGAACCAGTGTCTATAGGTGGAGCGTTTTTAACGTGTCGTTACCCGGCTGATCAGGCTCAAATTAGTGAACAATTTGCTTTGACTTGCAAGCTAAACGACGTTCCTGAAATAGAGTATGCAATTGTCGAGGCAAAATTCTACAAAACAGATATGTCTGGTGTTCGGCATGCCATGGACATACAGGAAGAAAATTTAACTGATTGGTCATGGAATCTCATTGATCGAGCAGCGACGTTACACCTGAAAATGATCGAATTGGATATCTCATTTGATGGTGAGTCGCTGATTAAGCTGAATACCAGACTTGAGAACTCAAGCTTGTCGTTAACAGTTGATAATGCTTTTTGGTTGGCTGGGGAACCAAACAACCTTATTCCCAACGATCCTAATGGCGAGAACTGTGTCGAATTTCGTAATATTGTTGGTAGGAATGTACATTTTCAGGTTACTGGTTTAACGAGCCCACCGCTTGGTCGTTTTAATGACCTGCCTTGTCAGGTATCGCTTCGCTATCTCTGCCGACATAATTTACTTTCAGGCGAAACGAAATGGCTCATAAGCGAGAATGCTGGTACATTCGACAATTATCCCAATGCTTGTCCGGAAAGCTATCACTTCAGTCTGCCGCTGAATAACCAAGAAGTTCTTGAGCTCATTGATCTGGTGGACATCAATCCCAATATTGATGTGCGGGTTTGGGTTGCTCTGCATGATCAGAATGTCGAAGGCCAATTTGAGTATATCGTTCCGGAATAATGATCCTGGTTCATTATTCTCATTGGCAAGAATATAAGAAATTTTTGCAAGTCGCATTCTCCTGCTAAGCGCTGGTAGTTTCAAGCAAACAACCCATATTTAATAAAATAATCTTGATATTTCATATGGTTATCATCTTACTAGTCGATTTGGTTGGTATGCTATTTAAGTTGTCCCCAATTGATCCCGAGCTCTTTTTCCAAGAGGAGGAAATCTATGCTGCAAAAGTCAGTGATATGACGGAAGCTCCATCTGAAGAGGGGTTCTTTTTCTTACCAAATGGTGGAAAGACATTTTTTTTACAAAAACCGTTTGAACTATGCCGCTAAACTAACGATGACATCCAATGACATGGAATAGCAGATACCCAATTAGCAAGGTCAGTTTATTAGCCTTTTCGTCAAAGCCTTTAGCTGTGTAGTATCGGTGCAGATTTTTGATGACAAGCGTTAGGATTTTAGCTAAGAGCTTTTGATCTAAGTGCATTCAAAACTGCAATGGTATGAAAAACAAGATCATAAAGTGCCGAAATGGATCCGAAGCTAGTACATTTTCTACAGAATGACCGCTGGTCGACACCGGAATAGATTAGAAACTTTACAGGTGCTCAAACAGTATACAAAACTGAGCCTTACAATTAGAAAAAACATAATATAAACAGCTAGTAAAAAGATCAGCTCAAGTGGTCTAAACTTTGCTAAGAAGAGGAGTGACTGGAGGTCACTGAAAATGCTAATGCTAGTTTGGAAGGAATTATGAATATAGATCTGACTGAGAAGACAGCGAGTTTTTTGATTATCGGAACCATTGTGATCGAATTTCTGATTCGCTTTTTTGTCCAAAGGAAAAGCTACGATCATAAGGATAGCTTTACAAATTTGCTGATAGGAATAGGTAATCGAATCATCACGGGTGCGTTATGGCTAGGGCTGATGCTTTGGGGTTTTCAGTTGGCATATGATCTGACGCCCCTTCGCATGCAATTAACTCAGTGGTGGGTCTGGCCTGTTGCAATCTTAATGTCTGATTTTTCTTATTACTGGTACCATCGTTTGGCCCATGAAATTCGAGGGCTTTGGGTGATTCATGCCGTGCACCATAACTCAGAGGATTATAACTTTTCAACCTCGGTACGTTTGAGCTGGTTAGAAGGCTCAGTGCGCTGGATGTTTTGGTTACCACTACCGTTAGCTGGTCTTGCTCCGCTTGAAGCTTTCTTAATCTATATGATTACACGTTGGTATCAAGTGCTCTTGCATACGCAATATGTACCGAAGCTAGGCTTCTTAGAAAAATTTCTTTCAACTCCTTCGCATCATCGTGTCCACCACGGCGCCAATCCTAAGTACATTGATAAAAATTATGGTGGCATGTTTATCTTTTGGGATAAACTTTTTGGATCGTTCCAGGTGGAAGAGGAGGCTCCGGTCTACGGGACCTTAAAGTCCATAGACTCCTATAATCCTGTAACTATTAACTTTGCAGAAGGTGTTAGCCTGGTAAAGGATATGGCCCATGCACGGAATCTGAAAGAAGCGATCGGCTATGCTGTGCATAAACCTGGCTGGAGTCCGGATGGATCTTCGGTAAGCTTAGAGGAGCTTTTTGAACAGAAATGTGCGGCTATGCGAGCCGATCTTAATGTCAGCGAACAGCAGATTGGCTAAAGCAAAAGAGCTGTCCTGTAGTTCGCAAGCTACCAGTATGATTTTTGAGACCGTCTTAGAAAACCTGACTTGGTGCTTTCAGTCAGGTTTTCTCATTTGTGGTGCTAGCCGGCTGGGACGTGCAAATTGGGACGATCAAAATGCCGAATGCGCTTATTTTCAAAGCTTGGACTGTGTCACATTAAGCATGTAGCAAAAATTTCAGCATGATAGCTACTGCTGCGAAGCAAGCTGTGCTTTCATCATAAGTCAGTGTAAAAGAATTCTTGGTACGGGAATGAAGCTTCCTGAAAAAAACTGATCTCCCTTTTCCGCACGATAGCTCATCGCATTTCCAAAAATATCCTGAATGGTAATCTCACTGATATAATAGAGGCCTCGCTGATGATGATCGGCAATATTTAGCTCGATTCGTCGGCGTCCCGCGATTTCACCGCGGTCAAGACCGTAGATGGTAGAAAAACCGGTTCTGTTTTCCTCATAGCTAAGCTTTACGGATACCTTTTCAATTTCTGATGCGTCTTCGATTTCCAGACTTATGAAATTTAGCTGATCAAAATGGATCGATTTGGAAATGCTTGAGAAGCCTTTGAACACAGGTGGATGATTCTCATAATTGATGCCACCGACTAGTTCAAACTGGGGAGCTTCAATGTTGGTATTTGCAAGTGTCATGGTGGATTCATCAAGATACCAGCTCGTGTGTCGGCCCGTTATGTCGCGTATCGAGAGACTGGACAAATGATAGGAACCATCGATCGTTTGGTGGGAAATAGGTAGGGATATTTCATATCGACCAATGCCCAAGTCGTTAAGCTCTGCTCGTTGACTGAAATAGCTCTCGTTGGATTGAAAGGCCAGCTGTATTGATGTGATAGGCAGATTCGCTTCAATAAGCATTTGAAATATCTGGACTGTACCTGCTTTCAGTCGTGAGGGAAAGCCGTTGATCTGCTTGATATGCGTCTCATTCTTTGCTTCCGCAAACTTCCCTGATATATTGGTGCGGGCCACCTGCCAATTGCTCCCATCATAGTTTTGATCATGGGCACTCGCATAAAGTTCAAATCTTCGCTCTTTGATATCAGTGATGCGTAAGGATTTTAAATAGACGGTCCCGGTAATCGGCAGCTTTTTATGTGGAAAAACAATGCGATATTGTTGTGGGCCAATTTTTTCTGTCTGCGCCTGATCCAGTGGGATCGAAGGTAAGGCAGCGAGATCTTCGTAGGCAAGGAAGGCGGCAATACTCTTGACTGGTAGCGAGCTGTTGATATTCAGCTCAATAACTAAATCGAGATGCTGGCTGTTATGCTGAACAGGTGCAGAGATTTCGGAAATTAAGTGGGGCGCGCTATCTTCCAATTCGACATCGTCACTAAAGTCCGCCACTGCATAAAAATCAATAGACGTAAATTGTCTAGGGTCCTGCCAACGGCCCGATTCGTCTTGCCCTAAAAGGCACAATTTTAGGCTTGTCCTGTCTGGCAATTCGTGAGGATCTAGTACAAGATGCTGATCATTTGTTTGAATGTCAGAATACTGGGAAACGTCCGAACAATCGGCATCTTTACCTTCGGCTATGCGATAACGATAAGCTTTGATTTGTTTGCCGATGACTTTGGTCGTGAATTCAGTTTCCAAAACTAAAGGCGGTAGCATATCAAGGGAGGCGAAAGGACCAAAGTACAGCGTTTTCAAAGCAGCAATATCCCCTTGGCTCAAGGACAATACCTGCCGCTCTTCGTTAGCCTGGTAGAGGTGGCAATAGTTCATCACAGATAGAGCATCAAAAGTCGAGATTTGGATGGCGTCGTCTTCACCATTTTTACCTGTCTGATCGAAAAAGCACGAAGTGTTATCGCGACGATTCATTTCATGGCGCAGGCCAAGTGCGTGCCCCATCTCATGGAGTGCAAAGTTTTTTTGACAGTGACTGCCGGAATATGGCAGCGGGCAGCTGTGCTTTAAGCCCATGACAATACCGGCAAATCTCCCATCTAAATGATGACCGAATCCTTGAGTCCAACTGCTTTCCGCTTGTCGATCAAAGCTGATACGTATGCCATGGCTTTCTTCGTGGCAGGTATCCCAGCCATGAAACGTGATTCCGGCACGAGCAAACTCTAAGCTTATGGCCTCCTGCAGGGTTTGCCGATCGAGCTCGTAACGACCTTCTTGCTCAAAACAGACCGAAATAGGGGATGTGTCCCAACGGTCATTGAATTGGCCGACATAGGCGTTTAGTTGGGATGGAGTCCATTCTTGGGAGCAGGCTGCCAAAAAATAGGTAATAAGGATGAAATGAAGGGAGCGACAAATTGTAAATTTCATCGAGAGACCTCAAATTTCCGATTCACATGTCGTATAGTCCCAATTAGTCAATTTGGCAAGGACTAATGGCGTTTCCGATCGATTTGCAAGAGCCAGTTCCTAGCAGGATTGTGGAGAGGTTTTGCCGGATTCGCTGAGATTGCATATTAAGTTGTTGGAATAAAAGCCTATTTACTTTATGTAGACTTATATACTTACATATTAACCCAGATCATGCCGCACTCTAGGAGCTTACGTCTTTGTCTATTTTCCACTAAAGTGAGGAAGTGAAGTTCTCACTTTCTCCGTTTATCGTAATGAATGGGAGCATGAGCATGAAGCAATATATCCATCTGATGACTGATTATAATCAGTGGATGAACGAAAAACTGATAATCGCCTGTGATGATATTGAGCCGAAGGAGCTGGAGCGGGATCGTCAGGCTTTTTTTCATTCGATCTTGGGTACTTGGAATCATATTTTAGTCGCTGATATCATATGGCTAAGAAGAATCGCCGGACAATACCCTCATACCCTAAAGCTGTCTAGTCTTGACTCCTTGCCAACACCGACAAGCCTTGATCAGATATTATTCCAGGATTGGAACACATTTAAAATCAAGCGCCGCGAGCTTGATGAATTAATCATGAATATGAGCGAAAGTCTAACCGAGAAAGATCTAACAACAGAAATGAAATACCAGTCGATGAGTGGCCAGAGCCATCAGCAAGACCTATGGCTTGTTTTAAGTCACTTTTTTAATCATCAAACTCATCATCGTGGGCAGCTTACCCATTTAATCCATCAGTTGGGTATCAATCCAGGCGCTACAGACTTAATCGCCATGAAGCGTGAGCAAGATTTGGCGCTAAAAATTGGCTAAGAAGAGGGCCTTAGAGAGTCAATACTTAAAAGCTGACGATAACTGACAACCAGGATGGCGATGATTTCCACCCTGATTGGCGAGGCTAAAATTTGTGCGAGCTAAGGCTAAAAATCTAAGATTTTTTGGTAAACTGGTATGCCCAATAAAGGAAGGCAGCCTGTAAAGGCAGACGGATATAATGAGCCCATAGTGGAACATCGGGAAAAAGTTCCGCATGAGTGTACATATAAATATTGGCCGGAAATACTGCTAGGAGTAAGGCGATCATACCCCAAGCTGCCAGATGTCTTAATTTCGGTACTAAGACAGCAACCCCCAAGATGACTTCAAAGAGGCCTGAAAGATAGACCATGGCTTCATGAAAGGGAATATAAGGGGGCATCATCTTCAGGTAAAACACCGGGTTCACAAAGTGATTGACGCCGGCGATGATAAAGAAAAGGCTGATAGTAACCAGGGATATGAATTTTGTTGTCGACATGTGGCGATCCATTAACAGACGGATGAGTTTAGCTTTATAAGGCTGGTATGGTGCGTATCGTACAGGCAGATCAACTTTCGAGGTGTTGATTAACACACTTTTACGGTGACTGAAGGTGCGAAACGAGTGAATGCCATGAGCAGCGCCAATGCCACTGGCTCCAACCCCACCAAAAGGCATTTCTGAATTGAGAAAGTGGACAACTGTGTCGTTGACAGCGCCGCCGCCAAAGGAAAGGTCAGCCAAAACTTGTTTTTGCATCGTTTTATTTTCTGTAAATAAGTAGAGAGCCAAGGGTTTGGCTTGACTGCGAACCTGCTGCAAGACCTCATCATAGGTTTCATAAGTCAGGACCGGCAGGAGTGGGCCAAAGATTTCTTCCTGCATGATGGCATGATCATTTTGCACTTCGACAAATATCGTCGGCTCAATAAATAATTGTTCGCGCTCGATTGCTCCGCCTGTGGCGATGGTAGCTTCTTGCATTAAGTTTGTCAGACGATCGAAGTGTCGTTCATTGATAATACGGCTATAGGAGTCCGACTTTCTAACATCCGACCCATAAAATCTTTGAATTTCGCGAGACAAATGCTGGACCAGAGCATCACGCCGGCTCTTATGTACAAGAACATAGTCAGGTGCAATACATGTTTGCCCTGCGTTGACAAACTTACCAAAGACAATGCGCCTGGCGGCGATTTCTAGATTTGCTGTTTCATCAACAATGGCAGGACTTTTGCCACCTAACTCTAGGGTCACGGGGGTCAAAAACCGGGCAGCAGCTTGCGCAATGATGGTGCCGACGGCCGTGCTACCCGTGAAGAAAATATGGTCCCAGGCCTGATCAAGCAGCGCCTGGCTAACATCGATGCCACCTTCAAAAACAGTGATATATTCTGCCGGAAAGCTTTCCATCACGAGTTTTGCAATGATTTTTGAAGTATGCGGACTAAGCTCTGACGGCTTGAGAACCAGGCAATTTCCTGCTGCAATCGCACCGATCACAGGGGCCATCAGTAATTGGAATGGATAGTTCCACGGACTGATGATCAATACTTCGCCTAAAGCTTCGGAAATGATCTGACTTTTTGCTGGAGCAAGCAATAAGGGGGTGCTGACCTTTTCCGGCTTCATCCAAGTTTTTAGCTGTGCTAGCGTGTGACGAATTTCATCGTATAGAAAGCCAATTTCTGCGAGAAAGCTCTCGCTGGGATTGCGGCCGAGGTCTGCTTGCAAGGCCTGGATGATTTCCGGTTCAAATTGCTTAATGGCTGCACGGAGTCGTTTTAATTGTTCCATGCGAAACTTGTAGGGCTTGGTGGCGCCAGAGTAAAAGTACTGACGTTGCCGCTCTCTTACGGCGCTTAGATGATCGCCATGGCAGCTACTTGGCTCGATAGAAAATGTAACTGGCACAGCAGGCTTTGTCATATTCTGATAGGCCGTTGTTTGGCTAGGCTGATTGGGAGTCGGTGTCTGGATTTTCACGGGCGGCCTCCGGTTAGGGCTAAGGTTTAAGCAAGAAAGTCTTAGTTGATAAATAAATTGTGCGCAATTTAAATTTTAGCTTCTCAATCATAAATTCACGACTTCAGATCCATATGATGACAACGAAAGAAGCTTGTTTCTTCCATAGGCAGGAACTCTTAGCATTAAGAGCAAGGATAATGCCATTAAACTTATTGAAAAATTTGGGGGAAGCGCTGTCTATTCCTGCGACAGCTGAACTTGTCATTGGCAAAAAAATGCAGCAGCCCGGGGATTGATTTTCTGTCCCTAAGGAGCCTTATTTCAATAAAAGTGCAATATTTTCAGTGAATCGATGTCCTCCAGGCGCTAGCGAAACCCTGATTAGGCTTGAGGAGTCGTTTTTTTTGGCCGGCAATTATAAGCATAAGGTATTGATTTCAATCCATTGTCTACTTTTGTTGCAATGTCGTCCACCAGTAGATGAAACTACGAGCAAACCACATTGGCATGTGGGGGCAGGACCAACCCGAGGCCACGAAGACCTCACCCGCATGGCGGTTTCCGCTGCCAACGATCACCTGCAAAGTATTCTGGGCTATGCTCCATATCCGAAGGTCAGCCTTTCCACTGATGGAATCAGAACTGACAACCAGCTCGTCAAAGGTAATTACGAGACCGATTTTCCGTCGACTAAAATGCGTGATTTTTATAGCATTCCCCAAGATGCCGACTGGCATCACAATGAAAACATCCAGCATATCCATAGCATGCGCAACAAGCAAAATGGTCATTTTTTAAGTAATCGCGAGTCATGTGAACTTGTTCGGCAGGCAATCAAAGATAGCACTGAGCATGCTTTCTTCTTGTTTGACCAAGGGCGACGGGAAGAAGGCCTCTATTGGTTAGGTCATGTGACCCATATCATTCAAGATAGCTTTTCACCTGCTCATACGGAAAGGTTAGGACCGGGCCGAACGGACATTCAAAATTTTTGCACTTATGGATCAAAGCTGCCAAATGTTTGTTTCCATAAGGCGGTTGATCTTCGAGACCGCGTTTGGAAAAAGACTTGGAAATGTAGTTTTGATCCCAACAACCGTGGCTCGTCCTGCTTAAGACCTGAGGCTAAAGATGCAGTAGCTGCGACGGCAAGTTATTTAAAGCTAGTCGGTGAGGCAATTTTCGATAAAAGAAACCTCGATCAAGCGCTAGCCGTATTTTTTGATGATCAAAGTATGAGCGATCGGGGTTATTTTCACTGTGTGAACTTATAGAAAAAGGAAATGGAATATGGTGCGAATTTCCAAGGTTTGTAGTTTATTGCTCTTGAGCCAGTTGCAGCTTGCCTGTGGTGACATTGTCCGCGTAGCTAATCCATTCAAATCAAAAAAGCGTAGTCAGCCTGAAGGAAAATATTCCGCCGACTTTGGTGTATGCAGTAATTTCCATGGTAGCTGGAGTATGAGCTGTGAAGAAAATTCTTTCGTCAAAGCTGAAGACTTTGCATTATATCAGGATAAATGTAATCAGGTGATGATATTAAACCAGAACCGTAGTTTCTCTCGAGATGAAATGTTTCGTATCGAAACAGAAGAGGGCTATGTCTGATGAACGTGCTATCTCGAAAGAACCACAAATCCCTGCTTTCCAAGGTGTAAGACGAAGCATGTTGACTTTTATTGCAAAGAAAAATCCAGAAGGCCAAAAAAATTATGAAAAATGAAGTCTGTAGGAAAAGAACTTGGCACAGGCGACAAAATTGGCGAGATAGAATATCAAAAATGTTTCTAGAGCTTTAAACTAATATCTTAGAATGGTTTGCTCATTTTAACGGGGAAAACCATTCTTCTAGAACGAGCTATCTTTAATAGTAGTCAGTGGAACAGCTGAGTCGCGTAGCGATAGATTCCTTGGTCAGTGTCACTGGCAATACCTGCTCCCATAAATTGGTAGGAGCCAAGGATGTTTTGCCGATGACCTGGGCTATTCCACCATAACTCGACAAAATAGCCGGCAATCATCGTCGGATTGTCGGTACTGGGAACCCCAGCGGCAACGTTCTCTGCAAGTAAGCTAAGCTGGAGGCCCGAAAATTCGCGGCGAATGACTTCCTGCCGTTCACTAGGAAAACCTTGGTGAGAAATAGATCGCGTTTGTGCCTGCTGTTGAGACCATTGCCGTGCAGCAAACGAGCTTTCAAATGATTGCTTAAAAGGCTTTAAACCCTGCTCAGCTCGCTTTTCATTACTTAGGCGGACAATTTCAGCTTCTATCCGACAACTTATATCATCCGCTCGGTAACAGCTGAGCAAAAGTCCATCCGGATTCGCTTTGGGTGAAGAAGAGCCGCAAGCGACCACAAGTAGTCCAATTACCAACAGACTGCAGCAGTACAAATATCGAAACAACTTCAACTCCTTGTTTGCTAAGGCTCCATCCGCAAACGCAATTTTCGGACGTGAAATCCTATATGACTCCCCATCCAAGCCCTTTCAAGCACGGCTCTGCAAAAAGAAGGCATAAATTATTTGTATTGATCTTAACTATTTAAAAAAGCGGCAGGGTTTAAATTGCGGCAGGCGACTAAGATTTGGACAGGGCAGGTGCTTGTTTGTCAAATGGAAGAGTCTATGAAACACTAAGGAAAATAGCCGATTAAGCTTATGTTGCAAAATGCTGGCAGGCGAATGATTTTGCTGCAATTCTTGCAAAGTTTTTTTAACTCGCAACCACTCTTGAGTCGTGCTAAGGCCATGAAAGGACTAGCGGCAGCTTTACATAAATAGTCTGAAGCTGTGATGCCAATGTCGAATTTTTTGTCAGTATTTTCACTAGAGGTTATCTTAATGTTTTTTGTACCAGAAAAAATCGAGGCATTTGGGTTGAAACTTCTGGTCCTGGGAATTTTGTCTATGTATGGTTTACCGCTATGCATGGCACAAGAACTGCCGTGGGAGCAAGCCTCTACGAAAAGTGACTATTCACTTCTTTACTGTCCCCTTGTGAAGTTAAGCTTGAGTTGTGGCAATCAGCGCTGTGAAAAACTGCTTGGCGAAAAAGCTAGTAACTGCCCTCAAGACTGCAGTTCGTATTTACTGCAAAACTGGAATGAGGCGGTACAATGTGAAAAAGCGCAGGAACTTTTTCACCCGGAAACTGAGATCGCTGTTCAAACCATCGTGCGTGAGGCACAAAAATTGCGTCAGAAATTGCGAGTTGTAGGCGGAGCATTTTCCAATACAAGCATTATTTGCAGTGACGATATCATGATCGCGACCGACCGTCTGAACAAAGTGATCGGCCTTGAATTGTATGATGGTGAAGAGACTGTCTTAGTGCAAGCAGGTGCTCGCTTGGATCAACTCATGGAATGGCTAGCGGAACGTGATTTGGCTCTGGAAGGATACCCAGCACCGATTTTAAGACCGGCAACGATTGGTGGGGTATTGGCAACTTCCTCACATAGCAGTTCAACGCGACATAAAGCAAGCATGTCGGATATTGTTGCATCCGTTGATATTGTAAATTGGCAAGGTGAAATCAAGACCTATGCACCGCAAATCTCAAGTTCTCTGGAATGGCGAGCTGCAACCGCCAATCTAGGCCTTCTAGGAGTGATGACCAAGATCAGATTAAAAGTCCGTCCGGAAGTGACCTTACATATGAGAGCTGAGGTTCGAGCCGAGGAAGAACTCTTTGCTGCAGGTGATCCAATAGATATCATTGATGATTGTGACTACGGGCAGATGTGGTGGAATCCAGTGGCGAAGAAGTTTTTATGGATCTGCGGTCAGGAATCGGATCAACAGCCAGATCTTAGCGCTGACAATAACCTAACTGAAACGACCTATCAGGTTTTGCGAACGCTTAGCTCCGGTATTGCCAAACCTCTGGCCTCGGTGTTCGAGTTAGCAGCTTGTAGTCGTTTCTTTCGCTGTAAAATGCGGGATTTGATCACTCCTCACTCCCTTGTCGATGCAAAAATATTCAGCTATGAAAAAAATGGAAAAAAAGTACGAACTGATGAGGTTTATGGTCGATCGTTTCGTATGATCACCAGTGATTTTGACGGTTTTCATGAGATTCGGACCCGATTTTTAGAATTAGTGGTACCGGCTTCCCAGCGAAAATCGGCTTTGGAAGCGATTCGGGATTATTATCGTAGCTCGAAATTCTGCGAACTCTTTTCAGTTTACAACCTGCGCTTTGTTCCTGTGACCGAACAATCACTGATTTCCAATACGGCCCCAGGTGAGGGGTTTATACCCGGGGATGTGGCGATGTTTATTGAAATTAACGGTTATTATCCGAAAGGCATGGAGCAAAAACATTTTGCCGAATTTGATGCCTATAATGCCGGGCTAGTCAAAATCTTAATGGACGATTTTGGTGCAAGACCACATTGGGGAAAAGGAGAAGGGTGGTTTCATAGTTATGCAGAGCAGTTAGGACGTTGGCATCAAGGGAAAAAGCAATTTAAAGAAGTCCTCCGCCAAGCTGATCCTCATGGCATGTTTCAAAATGATTTTACGATACGTGCCGGTCTAGGGCTGTAATTTTCGTTCGACAAGCTTGCCTTGCTCTTAGCTTTGATCACGGAGCAAGGCTATATCGATGATGCTACTTATTATTTTCTGTTGCACATTGCGGAACATAGTGGACATCCATCTGTGGAAAGGGGATGTTGATATTTGCGGCATCAAGCTTGTATTTGACCATGCGAATACAAGCTTGACGAACCTTCAAAAAGTCCTCTCGCTTACACCAAATGCGAATTTGCCAATCGATGGACGAAGCTCCGAGCCCCTGCAGAACAATTTGCGAGTGTCTGGCACTTATTAAGTCAGGAAGCTCTTGAACAGCTTCTTCCAATACAGCACGAACCCGGTCAATGTCGGCGCTATAATCGGTTCCTACATCAAGATCGATCCGCCGCTCCGAGTGGAATGTCACATTTTCGATATTTGAGCCAAAAACTTTGCTATTGGGCAAGATGATCCGTCGATTGTCAGGTGTGTCCATAGTGGTGGTTAACAGGTCTATCTGAAAGACAGTTCCCGATTCACCAGAGGTGCGAATAAAGTCGCCAACTTTGAAGGGGCGAAAAATCAGGAGCATAACACCTGCTGCGAAATTCGATAGACTACCTTGCAAGGAAAGGCCAATTGCTAAGGAAATTGACGCTAAGACGGCAGCAAAACTAGCTGTCTGAATGCCAAAAACACCAAGACAGGTGATCACAGCCAATACAAGGATAAGCCACCTGCTGATATTGGAGAAAAAACGCGCCAGCATGGGATCAAGTTTTGATCGATTAAAGCTGCGATTTAAAAAATTTTCGATCCAGCGACTGAAAAACAGCGCAGCAAGTAGAATCAGCAGACTACCTAAAACTTTCAAACCGAAACTATAAAGTAAACTCATGCGCTCTGGAGTGATAAGGACGGTCAGGTCTGTCATGTAGGCTACCTCTAAGCTGAATTGAATACCAAAGCGCAGGGATATCGGTATGTTTATGGCTTGTCAATTGTTTTGCACAAAAGCTAATGATCAAATTCGCTTCTTGGTGTTTTTTTCGCCTCAGGCAGAAGAAGCAACATTTCGTGGCACTTTGACGAAAATATGATGATTCAGAGGATCTTGCCAATCTAGCGTGCTGTAGCTTCGCTTACAAAATGTAATGCCGTTGTTTTAACTCGCGTAGGAATGAATGGGGCAATGTTTTATGAAGCGCCTATAACGATCACAGGATAAGATTTTTTTATAGGAGTTTACATGAAACTTAAACGAACTATACTGGCATTTACGAGTCGGTAGCTGCCAGTGCATCATTTGATACGAGTAGTCCGCTTGAAGTCAAGCGAGCGGTTTTTGCTCTCGTGTAAAAGCATGGCTTCGACTACTGTGTGCCTCGGCTTAGGCGGTATATAGGTCAAAATGTAGTGCTTAGCCTGGTTTTCATGATAAATCTGCAGCCACATATCATCGAGTTCAACCTGATTGATGCTTCTTTGCAGGGCTGTGGCCATTTTCCTTTGAAACGTCGAAAAGATGATTCGTGGCAAGCGTAGTTCGTCAGGTTTTTTGGCGATAATCGTGGGGCTAAATTGGGCTAATGCTACAGTTTGGGGTATTTGGCAAAGCAAGATACTTGCGCTTGATCTGACCATAAAGGTTTTCATATCACATCCTCATGATAAAACAAAAACTGACGGGAGATGAATGCTAGCTTGATAGACGCAGCTTCATTGTTTACGTGAAAGCCCAGGGACTTGAAAACTAATTCTTTCTGCAAAGTGATGATTTGATCGGTACATCATGTAACCGTCTTTTAGGCACTGGCCGAATTCTCGCCGATTCACTGCGATCTGCAGGCACTTTGAAACATCAATATATGAAATTATGTAAGTTCGCAAATTTTTGCTCGTAGGGAACGATATCTGAAAATTTGGGAACGTTTGCCAATACTCGACAAAAGAAATTGATTACTTTTTGTTCGAAGGCAGCTTGAAGCAGAAAAGCTGAAAAAGGCAAAAATCATAATGGTGTTGGATATGTTCGGTCGATTCTTCAAAATTTTACTCTTACTGGGTCTGATGTTGACTACAGCAAGGCTTACGGCTCGGGAGTGGTTCGTTCCTAGCCTCAATACTGAGCAAAAACCGTCGGATTTCCAGATTTATCCTGATGACCGGGATTTTTTCGCGGCTCACCGTTTTCTCGGTAATGACATTCAATTGATACAGCAGGCTGTTCTTCCTGTCAGTGACTATCAAAGCTATTATCTGCAGCTCATTGAGCAAACGAGCCAGCAGCATTTAAGTCAGATCAATGCGCTGATGCGTAATCATCGACCTAATCTGGCGTTGGCTAGGCATGGCTTGAGCTTCGATAACTTGCATTGGCTGCAATACGAGATTGAATCCAAGCGGCAAATGAGCCCTAATATCGAAAAGCATATCAAATTAGTCAAGAGCCAATACCATGCTGTTGGCAGGCAAATTCAAGATGTGCTGCTTGGCGGCGCGTATATCCAGAAAATCGTAGCAAGCATTAATCAAATCCTGCTTAGTCTACGAGAATTCGCCGATGATCCCTATTTTTATCATGCAGAAAATCTCAGTGCCTTTGCTCAGAGTTTAGACCTAGCCACTCCGTTTCTTAGTGAAACTTGTCGAGAAAATAGTCTGCCATACTGTGTTGTGGAAGCTTCTATCCCCAGCAATCCCAAAAAACGTTTGCGCTTAGAAGAAGAGCTTAGTCGCGCCTGGCGGCATCTGGCAGCGCTTAAAACCCATCTGCAAGCCGTATTGAATCATCAGCCTCTTAAAAAGGGTATGAAGATGAATCAAATATCAAAGCCTAATAGCTATCTGGGCTATGGCGATTACGGAAAATATTCTTATCATGATTTTCTCATCACAGCTTTTCATAAGTTCGAACAAGGTTTCAGCCAGGATGAATCAATTGAGGCTGCAATTGCAGCGGGCTCCATGACTGAATACTATCGGCAGCATCCACTCCTACATAAGGTCGAAAGCTTGCAGGATGCAAGTCCAGTTTTTCCAGCATTGGAGTACTATGCACACGAACCAGGTTTGCAAATGAAGCTTTGTGACGAGGTCGATTGGTATGCCACTCGTTTGCAAGACTTGGATGATCGTCTAGCCGAGCTCCGTCGAGTATTTGCAGATATCATGCAGCAGTATAAAGCCGATTTAGATCCAGCTCTTTTGCGCCAGGCTGCCGAGATCATCAGCAGGATGCAGGATATTGTGAAACAAAAAAATGAATTGGGGTATATCGATTACGTTGCCAATGATCGAAAAATTGAACTTCACTGGGAACTGTCAAGTATCATGCCGGCTATATTACCTGCTGCAAAGCAAAGTTCTCCATGGCAATTCTATGACTTGGAAATTGTCTACGTGCAATTGGGAGATTCCTTTTGGTCTATAGGAATGCCATTTAAAATCACTGAAATTCTGCCACAAATCGCAGAAATTCGCTTAGAAAAATTGCTACTGACAGGACAGGATTCTGTCGTTGCAAATCAAAGCTCGCATCTAAGTCTTCAGTTTTTACAATCGCCCTATACCGCATGTGGCCCGAAGCAAACACTTAAGTTGATCGTTCAGTTGCGTTCTGAGCGTGAATATCATCACCTTGTATTGGCAAGGTAGTTTATTAACGAATCAAGGAGGTTTTTTATGAAACGAAATTCGAGTTGTCGACAAACCATGACGGCTGCCTTGCTCGCATCGTCACTACTAAGTGGTCAACTACAGGCGATCCCACTGCCGAGTGAAGACTTTAAGCTTGACCGTGGTATAGCGAATGCAGTAGCCAATCATTCCAAACTGAAATATGCAGCGATCACAAAAGACCATGAGAGCAACGTTTTATATGTAAGCCCAGCAGGTCAAAAAGTCCAAGGTGGACAATTTGAACAGACATCAGCTCTGGAGTGTTCCCGTTATCGGCAGCTTTATGAGTTGACTTATACTTTGCCATCATCGAATGCCCAAGCGCTTGAGATGGCGCTTGCGGGAGAGTCGACTGGACCTTACTTTGATCTCTTATACTTCCATTATGCATTCTTCCATGATTTTATCATCGAAGCTTATGCATCATCAAAAAAAATACTGCAGTGGCGTGATGAACATGGGCAGGAGTTGGCAGAGATTGCAACACTCGAAGCAGAGATCAGCTTTGTTGAGGCGCAAATTGAGCCGTTGCAAAGCAAAGTGCAAAGCTTGCAATCTGAATTGAATGTCGCGATGCTGGCTCTTATTCAAACGACTCCCGGTACGCCGGCTCACGATTCGGCAACTAGAAACTTCCAGGAGGTTCAAGCTCGGGTCAGTCCAAAAATAGAAGAGCATCAGGCAACAATCAGCACACATCAGGCAAATCTACTTGAGAAAAAACTGCAGCGAGATATCAAACAGGCCAATCTTGATGTGACCAAGCCTTTAGGCTTTGATGAGGCTGCAAGACTAGCCGGTGAAGCCAGGCGGGCGATGAGCGACTTGAACGATGATGCCAATAAGGCTCACAAGACTCTCGTTTCAGCCTTGAATGTTGTTGACCAAAAAACGGTTGGTTACGCGAACGCCTGGTTTACTGTTTGGGATGATGAACAAGCGGCTTTACAGGCCATCTTGTCCAATCATGGTAGTCGCTATAATGCCCAGCGTCTGCCTATTTTTAACGCCAAGTTCAAGAAAAATACACCAAAAGAATCAGAACAAATCATGGAACGATCGCCGCAAAATGATCCTGTTATCGGTGCTGACACCGAGTACGGGCAGTTTAACACTGCCGGGCTTGATCTTTCTGCTAGCGCACTGCGCTTTCCTGCTATGGCTTTCGGCACGATGCCTCATCGGCAAACCGGTGCGTCTGTGAAAATTGGCAAGCCGGAAAAAGATCTGGGTAGTGCTGCTGAACAGGGATTTCGCAGTTTGGTCACGCAAGGGCTTTATTGTAGCGGTGAAGGCGAAAGACAACGCACGCAAATGGTTTGGAATACCAAAGATGGTTATCGGGTCAGTTTCCCCAGAGTTTTGCTGCCAAGTAGTCGCAGTACAAATGTCATCGCCCAACCCGTGAAGCTTTCCTATGAGTATTATCAAAAAACCGATCCGATCGCTGTGAGCTGCCAATTGACGATCGATAAGTTTGAGCGATTTGCACGTGATGCTGGTAATACCCGGTTTCTTTTCTGGGGCAAAAAATGGGATAAGGCGCGCATGACGCAAATTAATAATAATGGTCTTTCCTGCCATAAGGAGATTAACCCGCAAGCCGGCGCTGTTGCTGTTGATGAAAAGAAGGCTGAAGAAATTTACCAGTCTCTCATGCAGGACATGGCAGCCGATTACATCCTAAATTTTGCCTCAAGCTATGCCGTAGCTGCGACGCAACCAACGGGAAATATTCTTCCCGATAGCGATTGGTATAGTGGGAAAGTCGGGCCAGCGATGCGGGCTTTATGCCAAGGCAATATTTACTGTCAAATCACCGATGTGGTATTCGTCGCTTTAGAGAATCTCATCCAAGTGAATTCAGGAAAAGTTGATCACGTCGACAGCAAGTTCGGCACGATTAGTCGAAATTATAGTGAGCGCAGTTATACGAAGGTGGACGGTGAGTCCATCATCAAAGTTGAAGTCAGGCTTTAATTCCCCCATTTTGAGATAGGTTGCGAAAGCAACCTATCTCTGACTTTCAAAAAGAGGAGCTCATGACATGACTCATTTAGCCTATAAATCAACAATCGTCGGCGTCTTCATCATTGGCATCTGGTATTTTTATGGAGGCAATAAGGAGATGGATAGCAAGGGAAGCAGAATAAATTCAGTAGTAGCAGATAAGGCTGTGGTGGAAAAGATTGATGATGAGAAACCTAGTATGGACATGGCCCTCAAAACCATGGACGAAGTGATTGAAATTAGCCGACAAGCGGGAAAAAAAGATAGCAGTGAAGCGGAACCCCAGTTAAACGATGTTGTTAGCACAGATCCACTGGTCAAGCAGTATGAGCAGGTGTTTGCTGAAAAACAGCAGGCTTTACTGCGCTCGAAAGCAGAGTTTTTACAACTCTCTCAGCGTTATGATGAGCATATCCTAAATGCCGAAGGCGCGCCTGATTTTGCCTTGTTGGAAGAAATTGATCGCCAGCAATTAGACTTAGAAGAAAAGTTATTGGAGCAATCACAAGAAATGATCGATGCATATCAGAGTTTGCATCGAACTAAGCTTGAAATGATTCAAGAACATTTGGCTCAATTAAGCCAGGGAGTCAAGCAATGAAACGCATATCATCTATGACAGGATTTGCCTTGCTGCTCATCCTCAATACGGCTTGTGGCCAGACTGGTCAACATCAATCTGAAGGGGATGAGCAGGCAACGGATGCATCTCACATGCAGTTGATCAATTTTCAAAGTAACATAGTTGAGAGAGAAGCTTGGCTATTACCGGATCTCAGTTTTACCGATCGGCAGCAATGTGAACATGGTATCAACTTATATAATAGCTTGCATCCGGAGATTGCTTTACCTAATCCTTATACTCAGATTGGCGTGGAAGCTGAGAGCTTTCTTTTGGAAAGTCATGAAAAGCTGTATTACTACTCCATGCAACCAAGTCGCCTGAATCAGGTTAAGTTTGAATTGTCCTATACTTCTAGTGGAGAAGAAAGCTCAGCGCAGCAAGTCAGCTTGAGCTGTCCTATCCCACTTGATTGGTATTTAAAGATCTATCACGATGCGAAGATCGTTTTTCCACAAGCTCTAAAAACTTTTGCTAGCCAGGCTTTGACCAATCCACAGACGATTGGTATTGGGGCGAAAGGAGGTTTTGGATTTCAATATTTAGATAGTATCGGTCATGAAGTCTTTTTAACTTGGAGTCTTGTTCCGTTTGCGACAAAAAAGGAGCAAATTTTGGCACAAATCGTCGCCAGATATCCCTTTATTGTTGAACAGCAAATCACGACTGAAGAAACTGACTTAATAAAATCTGAGATTAACGACCCTCTGGCGATTCTGGCTTTTATCGATGACAATGCAACGCAACAAGTTGATAGCTTGTTCGTGAAGCACTTACCATCATTTCAAGGAGATCTCCATCTGTCACCTTATTTTCGCGATTTTGCCGACGTGTTTGACTATGATGTCGAAGATACCTTTGAGTCCATGTTGATTAATGGTAGTGCCGCAATAAGCGCGTTACGCAATATCAGCTATCCTTCTCTTCAGGCAAGTCCTTGTCGCTATGAAGCGCCGATTACCTCCGCTGAAAACTGCTATACGTTTAACAAGCGCTACATTTTTTCCAAGTTTGAAAAGCTTTTTAACGAGAGAAGTCCTGGAAATCCTCAAGTTTGTGTTCTCGCTCACTATCAAAGCAATCTTTCGAATCGCAATGGGCTTAGTAAATTAATTTGTATTGATCGGCATGGTAGACACGATTTGCGGTATAACGGCATCCATAAATATGTAAATGAGGCGATATCGCAGATTCAGGCTCAGTCCAACCTGCTCTTATAAATTTCACCAGAGAACAGCCTCAAGAACTGTTCTCTGGAAAAGCTTTAGGCCGGGTAAATTTGAATATTGAAGCGAATCAACATATCGGCATCCTGTGATTCAAGATTCGATTGGATTTCAAGCAGATTTCTTTTTAACTGCTCGATCGCTTTCACATAGTCGGATTTTCTTACGCTGATGATGTTGGAAGCAAAAATACTCTGATCCGTTTTTTCTTTCCATTTTTCCACTTGCTGACGAGCATTCTCGATGGACTGTTTTAAAAAGTCAACATGACTCATGCCATCTTCACTGTCGGAAAATCGTATGTGATTTTTGACGAGTCTGTATGAGTCAAGTTCATATTTTTCGATCAGACCGGTGGTCAAAAGTATATTTAAGGCTACTTCCAGTTCAAGGCCGCGCTCGACACCAAAGTAGTTTCTTAATTGCTGCTTTTGCGGCTGGTTCTGAAAAAGTCCAAAGGCGCAGAAGACATCAAAGGCAAAAAACATACCCCGCAGCTTATCCGGTAGAACTTCCCGACTAAAAGCCAGAGACTTGCGTTTATTGCCGATCAGCTCATCCAGATCACGAAGTTTCTCGTCGGATTTCTCTAAGTCACGTTGGAATAATAAATAGAGCAAATCCTCGAATGGGGGAGAAAGGTGAAAGAGTTCGGCGACTTTTTTCCAATGTTTGCTGTGTAAGAGGCGCCGTCCATGGAAAACATCTGAAATATAACCTTTGGAGCTTAGGTCCAAGCGCCTGCAAATATAGGAAAGAGAATACTTGGCATCCTTAGCTTTAAAATATTTGTACAATAATGACAAAGCTTGTGCTGAGTTCTCGGCTGTCAGCATAACGCTCTGATGATCATTAGCTCCACTTGTCTGATTCAGTTCATAGTTTTCAATATGACTTGCTTCTGGAAAAATGGGAGGCATCATTGCATCCTTGGAAAGAATGAAACTGGAAAACGCCGAAATACGCTCCACTCGTAACATAAAAGCCTGAAAAATTGAAGGTCGGATTGCAGAAAATGAAAGGAAGATAACCGAAGGTGTAGCTAATATAGTCTGAGATTGCCGTGACCACAAAATACTCATGCAGTCACGACAATGAGCTCTCAGCCGCCTAGAGGATCGGTCGCAAGACGTCGATCCAATGGCAGCGACGATTATCGTTTTCGTTGCTTTCCTCGACATCGTTACCGGGATCTAGGACGATACCCAAGCAGTAACGACCAGGAGGTGTATTGCGAGGTATGTCTAGACTTACTTGCTTAAAATTCCTAGTTTGCCCAGCTGCGATGCCTTGGGTATTGGAAATGCGGCCACCTCGTAATAGGACGTCTTCCCGGTATTCGGGGCTATAGATGGCCCAGCTTTGTGGCAGATTTTCATCGGTGGAAAGGACAAGATCGATCATATAGCCTCGCTCGCCTGGTCGATCCATGGAACCTTGCGCTATGGCGGGTGAAGTATTGCTGACATCTATGGTGATACTGCTACTGGCGTTAGGGCCGGGCCAAAGAATATTGGTACCGCGTATGGCATCGATTCTTAAGTTTGGCAGGACCTTGCTTATAGGATGTTTAAAAGGGATCAATCCCGGGCCGGAGATGGTCAGCATATTGGCATCAGCAAGCTCAGCTCCTTGCAAATTGAAATTGATGCTATAGCGTCCCAAGTTATCGCTAAAGACCTTGCCTAAGCTGCGATGAAGAATTTCCTCGTCGTTGCTCAGACTGATCATAATGGGGCGTTCCAAGGCTTGACTTAAAGAGCAATCGGCACATGAATCATTGATGATCTGAAATCTGCCAGATAGTGTGGTCCCATCAAATTGAAATTCCTTGATGCTAAACGGTGGCTCACGGTGCAGATATATGCTTGGATCGCCCATGAGGTTATAGATTAAGAGCTGAGTGGCAATTTCTGTCGGTGAACTATGCTTGCTAACCACTTCAGTTTTTGCAGCGAGAAGAATTTGTCCCAGTCGGCCCGCTTTCAGTGAGTCACCTTCTAAGACCGAGGACTGGAGAAAGTAATCAAAAGCTCCTTCCGATAAGGTGCGATTTAAAAGGGTATCGGAAGCTCTTGTGTCAGCAATCACACCTAAAGCACCGTCTGCTTTGCGAAACAAAGCCTCGGCTAATGTGATGTCGGTATCTTTAGCATCAGAGTAAGGAGAATGCCCCCGACGTGGAGGGGATGGTGGCACTGATTGCCGGCTTGCTGTTTCATTGTCGAAAAAACCTGAAGAGCAGTTGATGCTTAAGATAAATGGATAACGACTATCGGCAGCATAGAGACTGTCGACATCCTCTATTTGGTATTTCGGTGACTGCCAGCTAAACCAATCCGCATGACCACGATGTAATAAAACTGAGGACTTGCCTTGGCTCAGTTGGTCATTGATATACATAGCCGAGCTGGCCCAATTGGTGTCGGAGTCCGTGAGGTGAGTCCAGTCTGTAGGAATTTCAGCGTCTAGTTGCTCATAAAATCGCCGGGGATTGATGCCAAAGTTCCTCGCCCGCTGACGATAATAATCTTCTAATGCTGTGGCATATTCGATGTTTGCTGACCATGCTGGCCTTTCATAAAACTCGGCTGAACTTGGTGGATTTATCTCGTAGTTGATGATTTTTTTGACAACCGCTTCGGCTTGCTGGGTCGTATCCACCGGCAGTCGCCCAATGGCAAAATTCCCAGGATTGAGTCGATCGTCTTCCTTCTGGGCGAAGTAGTTATCGCCTGCAGCGAAAGATCGATCGAAGCGGTTGATCACGTATGGTTTCCGATCGTGATAGTAAGTTGCCAGGTATTCTGCATCACCCAGCATAATCACCCACTGCGGCTGCATTTCCTGCAGTTGGGAGCGCAGCCTTTGCAGATCTAAATCGCTCACGCTGAGAACTTCGCTATGCCAACCCAGTTGCTGTTTGTGTTTGCGCAAAGTTTCTGCGCTGGCCAGGAACTTGGGGTGAGTGACGATGACGATATCCCGCCTATCATGGGCTGAGCGTTCGTTGAGCTGCCTATTGCTGTCAAGCCTGTTGCGAAAAATGCGGCAAGGTTCCGTTCCGCTGACATGCTGATAGTTAACTGCTTGGCGAAGCAGCAGGGGCAAGTCCTTGCCAAGCAACTGACTCACTTCATCTCTGCCGTAAGAGTCATATAAATAGCAGGGACTGCTATCTTGAAAACTAATGTTGACTTGAATATTTTTCGGAATTTCCAAGCGGCCGGTGCGTTGATCGTAATTGACGATATGAGTGAGGGCTTTGCGTAAATGGTAGCTTTGCGCGTCAATCCGCTGATTATAAAGTGTGGTGCCAACACGAATCTTGGCATTCATATAGGTGTCAGCATCGAAGGGTTCGCGGCTATCTGGAGCGAATGCACCGGAAGACGGTGGCTGAACGGGTAGGAGTTTGACGCCTTCGAAAATATAGGCGGACTCATAGCTCATGGTAATTCCACCTGGTTGTGCTTTCCAAGGCAGGACAACCAGAGGGCTTAAGACTGGCACTTCAGGCGTCATTTCAAATTCTTCACCCTTCAGATAAGGAAGGTCGAAATTTTTAAAGACGATTTTCTGAAAGCTGCCAACGCCCGGAATCGTAACATTTTCTAAATAAGGTTGGGGAATCTCGACAGCATAACGGATGCCGGCAATTCTTTTTTGCTGATCATAAATCGGCTGGACACCTTGTGTCGGGTGAGGTTTGTCGAAGCCGAGATATAAACTCCGTTTTACCTGATTCTGATATGAGTAAGCGAGGCCAAGTTCGCCGCCGGTATCTTCATAGTCAGGATGGGAGCATTGGACAAATACGGGCTCATTGATAAAACTCATAGCCAGCAGGTGGGTATATTCCTGATGCTTTGCCGCAGCCTGATGTAGAAGGCGCCCCTTATAATACGTGGCACAGTGAACGCTGGGTGGACCCTTCATCTCAGGAAGATATACCCTGACATAAAATTGATCCTTTGCTTGATCGATCAGTGTAAGGTCAATTTCATCTGCCTGAGCCAAAGCTGAGCTGAGGAAAAAAATCGACAACAGGCCTTGCATGAGATTCATGTTGTGCTCTCCTTCAATCTGTTTACGGCGTCGAGTCGATGGACACCTGGCCTAAGACCACGCCGATAATGGGATCACCGCCACCAGGAATGGCATAGCCTTCCAAATTATGGAGAAACTGCATGCAATCATAGCGAAGCGATGAAGACTCAGTGAGCCTTTCATAGCAGCTTAGATCAGCAGCTCGTACCATTCTTTGATAGCGACAAGTCTGCTCCGGTTGGCAGATCTCCATACCTTCGGGAAAGCTTTGTTCGCCTAGGTGAAAAAGCTTGGCAGCGATGTCTCCCTGGTATTGCAATTCGAGAAGAAAAACTTCTTTATCAGGATCAGCTGTAGCGACTTCATAGGAAAGTTCAGAGTTGGTCGTATAACCATCGAGGAAAAAGTATTGCCCACACCCGTAGCTTGCCAAGAGGCTTTGACGATCCAGGCGTTGCCAGCAGGAAATGGACCAGCCTCGCTTAAGTGTTACGGATTGGTCGCTATCCTTATCGAGGAATGACTCGACGATTAAATGCTCATCCAGGTGTTGGTAGATCAGCTCTGCCACAGCTCCCGTAATGCTATATTGAAAATTTTCTATGTCATTTGTTGCATGAGCCTGAAAAGGCGCACAAACCAGGGTCGAGCAAAGGAATGTCTGAAATAGTCGCATGCTGGAACCTCCTTTTTATCCGCGGCATAGGCCGATCTATATACCTCTCCTGGCTCACGTAAAATGCTTAATTGCCATTTCTCCTACTTAGTGTTCGCTGCCGAGCTTGTAGAGCGAACTAAGTCGAGTTAACTTAGTATTATTTGGTAAATATCTGCAGTATTTTGCTGTGATTTATAGTTGCTTGTGAGTTTGCGGCTTTGGGTGTATAAATTTGCAAAATCCAGTCAGAGAGGCACTATGTCACACAGTTTGGAAATTGAATATTGTCGTATGTGTCGTTGGACTTTACGGGCCTTCTGGATCGCCCAAGAAGTTTTGCAAACCTTTGATGGTGATTTTTCTGAAGTGCGCATGCTACCGACCACCGGTGGGCATTTTAAAGTCCGCGTGAATGGTGAGCAGGTCTGGTGCCGTGTTGCGGATCAAGGTTTCCCTGATGTGAAAATACTTAAGCAGCGCATCCGGGAGCGTATCGATCCGCAGCGTGATTTGGGGCATATCGACCGTTCATCCCACTCCTAATGGCTTGAGCCACCTAATTTTTCAGTAAATATCCTCCTGAGTTAGCCGATACCGACGAGGACCCCGTCGATCGAAACTAGGGCTGAGGGAAAGGGAAATTAGCTGGACCGCTTGCAAGTCAAAACGCAAACTTTTGTCTTGGTTTTCCTAAGTTTAGCTTTTGGAGATCATTTTTGCGTCTTGTATGCGCAAACTTCTACTTCTCGATTCATCAGTACCAAAGACTTGCGCGATTCGTTAAGTATTGGAAAGGCCCGACTCCCTACGGTGGATTTATCAAGATAATGGCAGTCGATGACGAACGAAAATTGTGTAAATGAAGTCTGCTCCATTTGTTTCAGTTCAATAGAGATCTTTCCATCGACGTTTTCGATCATTTTTTTGACAGCACTCATACCAATACCGCGACCGGAAATATCGGTAATTTTCTCTTTACTGGATACCTTGTCTTCAAAAATCAAATCAGTGATCTGCTGTTGACTCCATCTGCTTTTTTCTGCGCCTAGGTATTTTGCGCGGAGTTTTTCCAGATCCAGTCCCCTGGCCTCTATCACTGGGTTTCCTGGCAACACAAAGCCACTCAGCATAAGTGATGGGTGGCCGCTATGAAGCCGAGCTACTGGCGGTTTTTCTGAGTTTTCCGTACATGGCCGTAGTTAAGAATGGCCACCAAAGTCGTGCCACCAACTAAGTTGCCTAAAGGGGAAAGGATAAAGAAGTGTAGGACTTTGTCTCGTGGAAAGTCGACATCAAGGAAGAAAGCGAGAAAGATCTCCGCTGAGCCAGCAATGGAGTGGTGGAGACCGCCAACGCCGATGACGAATGTGGCGATATATACGGATATCATCTGTGTGGTTTGCGGTGGTGTGGCGAGAACGAGCCAACCTACCTGGGCCATCATAGCGCCAGCGATGACAGAGCTCAAAAATATGAGCGAGGCGTCAGGCAATAAAAGGTGTTGCACAATGAGTTCAATGCCACTGCTAATGCCTATAATAGGTTCGATTTGCGCAATTAAGATGCTGATAAAAAATGTGCCTGCAAAGTTCCCTGCTAGGACGACGATCCACAAGATGATCAATTTTCGCCAGGATTCACGCTGATCCAAGATGGGGTAGAGTGCGGTGGCTGTCTGCTCGGTGAAAAGCTGCGTACCACTCATGATGCAGACGATGAATCCTGCTGGATAGATCACTGCAATGGCAAGTCGTTGAAGCACCTCTTGTGTGATTCCCTCCAAGCCACTTGCCACAGCAGCTACAGCTATAATGTAAGAACCTAATATGATGCCGGCTGAAAACGCCGATAAGAACAGCGACGGGCGTGCGCGTTTTAGCTGCTCCAGCCCTTCGTAGATAGCACGGTTTAGAATATCATCGGGGTGCTTTTTGACTTCATCCGTTCGCTTGATAATCACCGGAATATAGCGCTGATCTTCCTCCAGGCGCTCTTTCTCACGATGTGTACTTTTTATGGGCTTTGATGTGATCTCAACCCCATCTGCACTGAGAATTTTTTTTTCACTTGGTGACTTTTGATGAAGGGAGTCTTTTTTATTATCTTGAGTCATTATCAGACACCTTGGATTAACGGCTTATCGAAATAGACTCATCAAGCAATTCCCAGCAAACTAGAGCAGGATGTCGCGCCCCTAGTTAGGTTCCATCCGGAAAAACAGTTTCCGGACGTGGAACCGAATCCTGAGCCAATGAGAATTGCTGTGATCAGCTCTTTGGTGAAAGTTCTTTCACATCAAGGCACTGAATTCACTTATTCTTCAATGGGCCCAAGTTAAGAGATAGTCCATGTATTAGTTTTTAGCTTTATCATTTATTTCTAGGATCGCAACGTGCGATGGACCACCTGCTTGTAATTTCGCGCCAGCCATTTCGGCAACTTTATTGATAAGTTGCCGTGCAAGATGGGGATGAGCTCGCTCTCTTCCGCGCAGGCGAACACTGGCTTTTACCTTATCTCCCCTTTCAAGAAACGCCCGGACGCGATTGACCTTAATTTCCAGGTCATGATCGGCAATTTGCATTTTAAATTGCACTTCTTTCAAGGTCGAGTTGCGAGTGTTGCTTTTTTGCGCTTTACGACTCTTTTTGCGCTCATATTCGAGTTTTTTATAATCCTCGATGCGGACGACCATAAGGTCCGACTTATCACTAACACATACGACATCCAACTCTTTTTCATCGGCTTGGCGAAAGGCATCTTCTGCCGTGACGATCTCATTGGTTTCGGGGCCAACTAATCGAAGTTTCTGAATGCTTGGCAATTCTCTGCGCTTTAAAACTCTCAAATAAACACTCCGCTGATTAATGACATTATTACGTATCTCATGTGATATTGTAGGGGGTTGCGAGCCATTCGTCAAAACTGGGGTAAATATTTAGTAAATATAAACAGTTATCGTTTAAGTTGTGAGATGAAGAATGATTATTTTTCGTCAAATGAATAGGAAAGACTTACCTTCAAGCCGTGATCGATAATTCGTGGGGAGTCTGCTGCCAAGTTGCTAATCAATCCCAAAGCGCCACCTAAGTGGACCTCAAATGAGCCTAATAACAATGCCATATCCACACCATAACTCAGGTCGGGCGATCGCTCCCAAAAAAGCTTCTGATCGAGAAGTAGAGTTTCGTATGTGGGGCCCTGCATTAAAAAATCTTCGTTAATCGAGCTGCCGTATAGACTGCTTTCAATAAAATCCAGCTTGCCAAAGTTGACTCGGGTATGTTCTGCCCATAATGCGATGCTAATTTTTTTTAAAGGTCGAAAGTTGAGTGAAAAGCCAAGATGATATTTATCTACTTGATAGTGATAGGTGGATTCGATTCCTTCGTCAGCCTCAGCGTAGGTAGGACCGATGACGATTTGCTCGGCTTTAAAGCGCCTTCCACCAATAAGAAAGACTGGGATCACATCTTTAGATATCCTTCTGATATCGGGAATAAACGAGAGAAAAACGCCGCTACCACTGAACTGAAGTTCTCCCTGATGCTTTTGATAGGTATAATACGCTGGGTTCTCGTCTAAGTATTCTGAATTCAAAGCGCCATATTCTGCCGTAAATGCAAATGCAAATTGATTTGTTGTAAATGAGATAAACGGTGCAGCCTCATAGCCTTTGAGCAAAAGATGATGGCTTCTTTGCTGCGAATCGCGGGCATGTTGTTTATAGTCAGGTCCTAAAACCTGGGTGTTGAGGTAATCGATCGATACTCCCGTTGAAATATTACGGCGAGAAGGAACGACATGATAGAGCGGAGGCCCCGAAAACAACGGCTGGTTGTCCCGGCCATGGTTTTTTAAAAAATCTTGAATTTCTTCGCGGCGTGGATATTCAGAAGCTGCCAACCCCTTAAATTCAGCCCAACTAACCAGCAATAATGTAAGGTATAACAGTGGCTTATAAGGCATATGTCTCCCTGCGTCCGTGGTAGGGAAACTATCGGTCGAAATCAGGAATATCTTAGGGAGAGTGCAGGAAAATTGCCTCATCGCCATCAAGAGGCTTCTTCGGCTGGTGGCCTTTCTTGCGCTTGCAGCATGGTATAGGTGGAATAAGCTCAGAGCTTGCCTTTGTATGGGACTGTGGAATCTTTGACTGGTAATTATAACCGCAGAGCTTAACTATTGCCTGCGGAAGCTTTACAGTATGATGGCCAAGGAATCGTCGACTAAGTATGGTTGCTCATGGACAATCAATTTTTGCTATTTAACAACTGCATAACGCTCATTCTCGTTATTTTGGCAAGCTATTTAGCTGCCTATCAACGGCGAGCGCTCTTATATCTGGTAATTGCGGCGACTTTGGCGATCATGCTTCGTTTTTCACTCAAAGCAGATATTAGTCAGCTTGACTGGATGGAATTTGTTAAGCTAATGTTCCTTGTGCCTTTTGGGCTTGGTACGGTCATCGGATTTGGGCTTTTGCCGCGGAAACTTCAGCAAGTTCATATTTCTTGGTTCACGGTATTTATCAATCTTGCAGTATTGGGCAATATTTTTATGATGGTTTTCGTGCCAGCCGACGAAACCTATCGTGGTCTTATGAGTCGAGTCACATGTCTTTTGCTACTAGTCTGGCTCATGCAAGAGATGGCGAAAGTAAAATGGCGTACAATTGTATATGATAATGGATTTTTCATCTTCAACTCGTCACTTCTTGCATGGGTGCTTTGCCATGCTTGTTATCGCTTAGCACTGATTTCTTTACCAAGCTTTGCCAGCATTCACTATTTACTGATGGAACCGTTAAGCCTTGGTGTTATGGTATTTTTCTATCACATGCACGGCCGCAAATACCCCGTGAACTATTATTTCGGTTATGCTGATACCCTGGTTGTGTCAACGATGGCTGTGGTTTCCCAGCTGTTTGACTTCACCGGCAGGGCTATTTCCATACCGAGCAAATATATACTTACTCAGCATGAGTTGGATCTCATATTTTTACCGCTGCAAAGTATCGTCTTATTTATTGCCCTAGGGGCGATCGGCGTAAACCTGCTTCACTCATATCGAGAGAAGTATGTCGGTCGCACGACTTAGGCTGACGCTCATGCAGGCTGCCTCCCTTAGCTTCTATGCCTGGATTTTTGCGGGAGATGGCCAACGGTTTAACCAGAGTCGAAGAAATAACGGCATGCTATTTGCTGTGTTTTGCGATAGCACGTACGGTATTCATAATAAAACGCATTGCTTTACCAACAGACTTCGACTGGTTAAAATTGCCGGTCACGTATAGATCCAACAGTGGAAAGTAAAGGGCAAAGGAAGCAATAGAGCCAATATGCCCCCATGCCTGATATTTTTGCAGAAAAGGTAAAAATCGGACACGCATCAAGCCATACCCATAATCGATGCCAATCCATAACTTATGCCAGTGGGTCATTTGTAATAGGGTGTTGCTCTGCAAGATTTATTGGGAGAATATCATTGGCATCTATCAAAATATCAGCGAAGATTTGGATGTCAATTTTACCCCTTATTACGTCGGAGCAGATAACCGCTTCCATGTGATTGAGCAGACGCAGGAGCTCATGCGCAGTGCTGATCGCCCTGACTATTTGTTGGTTATCCTTCACTCTGCGGTTGGTGAATCGATTTTGAACTTGGCTGCAGAACACAAGGTTAAAGTTATTCTCCAATCAGAGTTAAGCGTCAAAGATTACGAAATGATGGGCTCTTTGCCTCGTATGAAATATTCATCCTGGTGGGCTCATGTCGTGTCTGCCGATTTTGATAAGGGATATCTCCTGGGAAAAAGCTTGCTTGAAGCAGCAAAAAAGCGAGAATTTTTTGCTAAGAATGGCAAAATTCATGTCGTAGGTATTACCGGTGGCAGTGCTTGGGCATCGTCCAGTTTGCGGGAAGCTGCTTATTAAGGTCACGCCGTCACATTCTGGGCAGGGATCCGTCTTCATAGGCTTTCATGCGAGCTTCTGCATGCTTGGTTGCAAGCTGCGAAGCTAACCGACTCTCAAGCGAGCTTGGTTCGTAAAAATTTTCAGGTATTTGCTGTCGGTTCGCGCCCTGCACCAATGGTCTACAACCATAGCACTACCTAACCTAGGCCAAGTCTAGGATTTTCCTTTTCAGTGGACTAGACCATTAATTAATGGAGCGTTTACATTCATTCTGAGAAGAATATCTAAGGTCAACATTTATGATTAGTATAGGATCACAAGATCGAGACTACTATTTCGCGTTAATGCCAAGAGATTTGTCCGCAGAGCAAAGTTGAGCAATAGAAACTCTGCCGCCTCACCGCTACAAGGAGCTAAGTCTCTATTTCGATCTTTTAAATAATAAGCGTAAAGTCGAGCTGATGGATCAAATTCAGACTTTGGCTCCTGCAGCATAATTTCAACAAACCGCTGAACTACCTGTTGCTTTGTGGGGTCCTTGGATATATCAAAAGTAGATCCGCCAGGCGCTAATACCAGCACCATCGGAGTGCATTGGTTTATTATAGAGACAAATTTTTCCTGAAGTTGCACTTTGCTATCAGGATCACCCCAGATACTTAGCTTACTTACAGACGATTGATTTGTTGTCTTACAAGACACCAACATACTAACCAGTAAAAATACCCATATCATTTTCATCTGCATTTGCAAACTCCACAATCGGAATACAAATCTTTGAATTTCAGAAGGTTCACAATAGACTTCTGAATCAAACAATAGATTTCACTCTAGGAAATTTTTCGCATCTTGATTCATGTTAGAATATAAATAGTCATCACGCAAGCCAGTGGTATTCACCTCAAGCCTGCAATAAGAAATGGTTTGATGCATTGAATTTATATCTATAGTCAACATGCTGCACAACACTCAGGAGTAGCCCATGAGTCGGATCAAGCTTCCTCAGAATGATGAAACACAGAAACGCCAAGCGGAACTAAGTCAACAAGCAAGTGTTTACTCATATAACTACGATACCGGCATTCCTTTGATTGAATCGCCTGGCCCTAAAGATGCTAACGCTCCAGACTATCAAATGAAGTTATTTGCGCTTTTGATGAAGATTCGATTCAATATTCAGGCGATTCATGAACGTAGTGGACTTCAGTTTATGACTCCAAAACCCCGAGGTGACATTCCAACTTTTCTTAAGACGCTGCAATCAGGCGGTAATCCCCTGGATTATTTCGCTCCAGACTTGGGTTTTATAACAAACTCAAAAGAAGCTAGGCGGCCTGCTAGTATCAATGACTACATTTCAAAGATATTCGTCGATCGAGATAATAGTAATCAAGGTAGTGCGCCCTTACCAGGTATGGCAGACAAGTGGGATACTGATCTCAACTTTGCTTATAACTTTATAGCTGGCCCTAATGCAAATCAGTTGGTGCGGTATAGCGCTGAGAGCAGGCCTGCTGACTTTGATCTATCCCAAATAAATCTTGCTTCGCTGCCAGGTTTCGCTGGAGACAAAATTGAAAATGCAATTAACTCTGGGCGAGTATATTTCGTAGACCACTCAAATCTGAAGACCTTATTTGCCAACTTACCAAATTCACCCGCTCCGAATGCAGCTCCACGCAGCTTCAATGGTGTCCGTTCTGACGATTGGAAATATATTTATGCACCATACGCCGCATTTGCCGTTCCTCCTGATGGCAAGCAGATTCTTCCCGTTGCAATTCAGTGTGGACCAAAAAGCGAAGGTCATCAAATCTATACACCGCTCGACGGCTATTCCTGGAAGATGGCAAGGGTTTGTGTTCTGGCAGCACACAATAATCATCATGAGGTAGTTTCACACCTTGGACTAACACATCTTCTCATCGACCCAGTAGTGATCGCTACAAGACTTCACTTACATCCGAATCATCCGATACATCGGTTACTCAGCCCCCACTTTGAAGGAACTGCTGCGATCAACGTCAGTGCTCGGAAATCCTTAATAAAGCCGGAAAAATCAGTAGATCGGTTGATTGGTTCCAAGATTGAAATGAATTACCCATACTTGCGTGATAGTCGGTTAAATTTCTCGTTTCGAGACAATTTCCTAAAAAAACGCTTTGCATCATTTCAAGTTAATGACAGCAGCCTGTTGCCCAACTATCCATATCGAGATGACTCCATTCTTATCTGGGATGCGATCAATGCGTGGGTCAGTGAATACGTTGAGATTTGGTATCCATCAGAAGCGGCAATTCAAAGTGACTACGAACTGCAGAACTGGGCAAATGAAGTTCATGACAAAGGCAAGGTCAGAGATTTCTGCCTTACCGGTGGTGGGGTCCAAAGCCGAGACGACCTGATTGATATACTGACTATGACTATCTTTACTGCCGGTCCACAGCACGCTGCAGTTAACTTTCCGCAAGGAAACGAAATGCTATTTGTTCCAGCCAATCCACTTGCGGGCTATGCCCAGGCTCCAAAAGGTCGCGGCCATACTGAAAAAGATTTATTGAACATCATGCCGCCACTTGATGTTGCTGTGCAGACCTGGTCCATACTTTCTTTGCTTGCTGGTGTTAATACAACCCGGCTTGGGGACTACAGAGGATCGTTACAAGAACATCAATTAAGTGAGGCAGGCCGCATAAAATTCACCCAACAACTGAGTGTTGTTGAGTCTAAAATTGAGACCGCAAACAAAAGCAGACGCGCTATCTTCGATCACGAATATGTCCATCTTCTACCATCTCGAATTCCAGCAAGTATCAACATTTAAGCAGGAGCAATTAGTATGCGCAATCTGTTCATCACTCGACGAAACCTAGCCAAGGCAAGCTGCTTGCTGATTCCCGGCCAGTTGTTTGCCTTAAATGCTTTGGGTAGCGTTAGCTACATAAGCAGTGAAGACAAGATTTTCAGCATTTTGCAAAAACACTACCAGTTAAACGAAGCGGATCGATCTCTGGTTCCAGCCTTCCTCGCTAGGCTGCTTACACCAGGCCTAAGCACCCAAAAAGCAGAGGTTTTTAGTCAATGGCTACTGGAAAGCGAAGCTTACAGCCAAGAACTTGCAACGTATGTCGTCGAAGAGTTTGTCGTTGCAAGCAACTATTTCGCGGTGCTTGCTGGTCAAGAAGATAAGTTGCGGATTCTGGCCTGATTAGTCAGGCCAGTAAGAATATGTTGGATTTGTCCACTAAGAGTTTGAACTAGACACGCTTTGACAGCTTCATCAGCATACGAGGAGCCATGTATGGCGTTGGAGCTAGCTTGACTTCATCAGCATTGATCATGCTCCAGTCATTGTGGCGCAATGCCTGAGCTAAGAAAAGTTTTACTGAAAGAGAGAGTAGTTCTTCCCCCAGGCAACGATGCTGGGTTCTGCGATCTTCGCCACCACCAAATGCTACAAAGCCATACGGCGAGCATTTGGACATGGGGCATGTCTTATCTCCTTTGTCTTGACCAATAGTTTCGGGACGTCGCACATTAAAACGATCAGGCTCTGGGAATAACTTGGGTTGCGAGTTCGTCGCATAAAGTCCAGCGACGAGTAAAGTCCCCTTTGGAATTATATAACCGTTTACAGAGAAGTCCTTTAGCGCGCGACCAGTCTGTGCATTAATTATCGGAGTCCAACGCGCAACTTCTTCAATCAAAGCCTGTAGGAACTTCGCCTGCCGCAGTTGCTCAAGCGTTGGAACTTCAGAGATCTGAGCAAGTTCCTCACGAGCTTGTTTCATGAGATCCGGAAACTGGCTTAGTAAAGCTAGAGCCGTCAGACTGATAATCCAGACCCCAGCAGAGCCGATAAAAAGGTGCTGCGTTTCTGCGATGATTTCATCGTCGGTCAGTTTGGTTTGATGGGCTAGTATTCCGATCATGTTACTCTTGGCCTGCTCTGCTGTATTCTTGCGCTGCACTGTCAGGGATTCCCTATACCATGCCAGAAGCTGATCACGAAATTTCAACTTACCGGCAGGATCCATGCCTCTGAAGCCAAGGATGGATTCATTGTAGGCTCTGCCATGCTCAGCTCGACCAGGCGCCCCTGTAATAATCGTACTTAGAGCAAGAAAGGCCATTTGAGGAGATTCCAAGCGCAGATCACACTCACCTTTTTCAGACCAACGCCGAACGTATTCAGCCATGACTGCATTAACTTGGGGAATGTATAGCTCAAACGCCTGTGAAGACACAAGCTTCATTAGATTCGCCTTTCTTTCGACGAAGGCAGAACCGTCCATGGCTGGAACTACTTGCGTTTTGCCATCACTTAGAAATGCCAGGTCAGCTTCTGTCTTGGCCTGCTCACGTGAGACAAAGTCACTATTGTAAAAGGCACGCATCCCGCTTTCGCCAGTCAGAAGTACAGCGTCCTCAGCTCCGTAAGTAGTGCGGCATACTTCACCAAATTCCATTGCTCTCTGCCTCGACCATGCATAGCCTCCGCCTTCCATCGCTGCCTTGCTCTCGTCTGGACCTGATCGACCAGGAATCTGCGTTGGATCAGGGGGAGGAATCGGATCTTCAACTCCTGCTAATTTTGCTGAATCTGCAGAAGATTTACAGCCAAAATAGAAAGCGCTAGTTGTGCCTAATAGGAATTTCACGACATTGCGCCGCGAAAGCTCCTGAAACTGTGAAGTCATTTAAGAAACTCCCACTATTATCAATTACACAGGTCGTTGATTAGCTTCAAAAGCGATTATAACATGACATCGCAATTAGCATTATAATAAAAGGTACTAGAAGATCAGTCTGTTGAAACTTAATTCAGGAATTCTATCCAGATTAAGTATGGATATGCTACCCATGGATAGTTTTTTTGCGGCAGCTATTTAAGAATCGAATGGTGGGCAGGGGCATTTATTTGCTACTTAAGAATAAGAAGAGGGGCCGAAAAGCCCCCTGAATGCTGCACCAGCCGCTACTTAGAACGGCCATTTCTACAGCTGGCCGTAGCGAGTTCGTCCCGCTTGCGTTTGAATGTACTAACCCAATGATCGGCGGTTACCGTTTGGAGAGGCGAGAAGAGATTGGAACGATAGCTTTCCATTCTTAGGTCAGTTTGAGCTAATAAAAATAGATCCAAAAGCTGTTGATCGCTTAGCTGATCAAGTAGCGACAGTAGGAAATCACGGGCTTCAACCGAAATTTGTTTGATTTCGAAGGTATTATTTTCTGCAAAGTGACTCGTCAAATTCACAAAAGGAATTGTATTGACCTTTAGTTCGCAACGATCTGCATTCTTCCAGACCGGCACACTATTCCATTGACTCCAGTCGTACTTGCTCATAGAAGGTCGGCGCCCCAATAAGACATCACCGACTACATCAACACCTTTGCCAAAAAGCGATCCCACATCCTGGGCCACAAGATACGATTCGTGACAAAAGTCGGTGCGCTTATCCCAATCGGTACACAGGAGTCGTTGATTAGACGCTTTATTGTCAGCATGTTGCAAGATGCCTAACAGGGCCACCAATGCCTCGCGGTATAATTGTTGTTCACCGTCGGTGGAAGCTCCTACTCCGGTGCGAACCTCATCGAGGCCCCATCCAATTTTTCTATAGACATCCTCGTCAAATTCATCTTTTACAACCTTGCCTACTGCATCATAGATGGGAGTGCCGAGTTCTTCACCGGCAGCCTTAATTTCAATAGCGGCACTTTCAATGACCAGCTTTTCGACTCGCTGCATCGTCTTTCTTAGTTCCGGCTTGGTAATGTAAGAAAACGGCTCCGCAGGGCAGTTAAAGCATATTACTGTGGCTGGAAACATATGATCAGCTTTAAATCCTAAAGCTGTAAGCAGTCGTGTGGCGGCAACCTCAGAGTAAACTTCCCCATTATACCCCTGCGGCGGTAGTAAGGGGCTACCTGAGGGTAAAAGGTATATGGGATCATACTTGACTTTAAGCTTTTTACCGGTCTTGCCTTTGATGGGAGTCATGGAATCGCAGTTGAACTTAGCCGATTTACCTCCCACCTTTGCCGCTTTTGGCTCGCGAAAGCGGCACTCGATTACTGGTTTGATAATATTGCCGTTCGCATCCCGTGTGGATTGGAGTTCTCTTGGGCCAGGAATATCTTTCACGATATCAAACTCCGGTGTGTTAACTGGCTCCCAAACTTTGGCATTCTGAAGTTGCTCAATATACTCCACTTCAGAAATATACTGATCAGCATCGCCATAGACCGAAGCTGAAACAGAAAACCCGCCAATTAGCAAAACCCAATGGTAGAACTTGTTCATAAAAATCTCCTTTATTGGTCAAAATGGAAGCATTTGTTTGATCTGAATGGAGCTGATTGTTTCGCTTTGAAGGACCGAAATCTGGAGGAACCCAGGCGCTTCCAACTATTACTGGGGAGCTTCTTAGCATATTCTGATAAGCCGTCAACAATTAGTTGGCGCAAAAGTAAATACTCGAAAATGTCTTTGTAAAGAAGATCTTGAGACGTGCGGATATGCTGGAGATATTCAGCCTTATATCATGTGGTTTGATACGATGGTTGCATTTTTGCTGGAAAAGGAAGGATAATATGCTCAGCCCGTTACCCCCACTGGTGCCGTGGTACAGGTGAAGGTTCCGGGATTCATCCGCGAGCTTTCCACGCATTCCACGTCGACTGCCTACATCGTGGAGGACGGCTCCGGGTGAGGCGCAAGAACCGGAGAAATTTAGCGTTCTCTTGCTTGCGGCTGAACTTCGCTTGCTTCTGCTGCGGCCGCTTATCTCTGAAAAGGTTTGTCCGAAACATAAACTGGAAGTTTTTCTATCAAACCCCTTGGTGCCAATCGATAATAATCCGACAGAGGCTGCAATCAGGCCTTTTGATATAGGTAGGAGCAATTGGATCTTTGCCGATACCCTAAAAGGTGCTGATGCCAGCACCAATCTATATTCTCTCGTCGAATCGGCTCGATCCATGGTCTACAGCCATACTCCTACAACAAATCCTAAAACTATTAATACAAAGGCAATAAAAACTCCCGAATAAACATCAGAGTATCCCTTTCAAAGATCTGAGATCTAAGGTCGAGCAAGACTATCTTTGCAGCGATTTGATATTAACCGTGCGTTAGCCTGTCAATACTGCAAATATAGGCAAATTGAAGTGAACAATTTGAGGCTATTTTTTAATCTAGCTCACATAGGCTAAGAGCTTGAAAGTCAATTTGGCCAAGAGGCTTTTCAGTCAGACAATAGGCCCCTAAATTCTGTGCATACGCTTAGCTTGCTATATGCCTAAACTGGCATAATGAGCTGACCTTAATCTTTTGGATCAATATTCTCAATAATTCGTCCTTTTTCCTGCATGTCATACTTGATATGATGCCTTTAAAACTATATCTAGTCTCTTTAAGCTTGCATGATTTGGTAAACTGAAAACCTTATTTGTCTTGCGAGAAGGTTGCCTTTGACGTATGACCTGATTGATTTATCTAAAACGGGCTAGTCAAGAAAAGATTGGATGACACTTTGATTGGAATGCGGCCCCCAAGTTCTAAAACTTTGAATGATGGCGATTCATCCGCCCGTCGCGCAGATTTATCCCCGCTTACTATTTCTGGATATACGATTTCCAATGTTTTCCGAGAAGAATCTAATATCATTACGTACCAAGGAGTGAGGAATGCTGATGGAGTTTTTGTATACATTAAGACTCTGAAAAAGAACCATACGTCGCAAATTCACCAGACAATGCTGAAACGAGAATACGAGATTTTAAGGCACTTGGAATCCGAATTTGTTGTTCAAGCTTACGACCTCCTGAAGTCTGGAGAACAATATTTTGAGGTGCTTGAAGACTTTGGGGGTGTGTCACTAGCCGGTAAAATGAATGGCGCTATGCCGGTGGATCAATTCCTTTCACTCGCGATTCAAATTTGTAAAGCACTAGCTTATGTCCACGAAAAACGGATTATTCACAAAAATATCAACCTCAAAAATATAATTTACAATCCAAAAACCTGCGCATTAAAGCTGATAGATTTTACCCTCGCCATACCTGTGACACACGAGAGAAACGAACAGCACAGCCCGATCTTAATTGAGGGAACTCTACCATATATATCACCCGAACAAACGGGCTTTATGGGCAGTTCTATTGATCAGCGTAGTGATCTTTATGCTCTGGGCGTTACATTCTATGAAATGATTACGGGACATCTGCCTTTTCAGGGGAAGACACCTTTGGAGTGGGTTCACTGTCATATAGCTCGAGTGGCTCCCCCGCCTCATGAAATTGAAACCCAAGTGCCAGATCAGATTTCGCTGCTGATCATGAAATTGCTCAATAAGATGCCTTATGAGCGTTATCAAAGTGTCAATGGATTGAAGGCTGATTTGGAAAAGTGCTTATCATTATGGCATGAGGAAGGTCGGATTTCGACATTCCCACTAGGTTTGCGCGACTTAGAGCTGGTTTTCGAAATTCCTGATAGGATCTATGGAAGAGACCGAGAAATCAATTTGTTGCGCGAGTGTTTTGAGCGATTGACCCAAGAAGGAAGCTTTGAGCTATGCTTTATCGAGGGTTATGCTGGTATTGGTAAAAGCTCTCTCGCTCAGACACTTGAGCCTCAAGTCGTTTCTAAAAATGGCTTGTTTATCAGAGCGAAGATAGATCAGATTCAGCAGGATACCCCTTATGCGCTAATCGTGGAAGCGGTTAATGGCTTAGTAGCTGACTTGTTAACATTAGATGATCAAACCATAGCAGAAGTAGGGGCTGGTTTGCGCAAAGCTTTAGGCATCTACGGAGGATCATTACTAAACCTCGTGCCTATGCTATCGCAGCTTACAGGCTCAATTTCTGATGATGGGGAGATGCCGCCGGTGGAGAACGAAATCCACCTGCAGTTACTCCTACAGAGGCTTTTTGCGTATTTTGCCCGGCCAGAACAAGCGCTAGTTCTCTTCTTAGACGATTTGCACTGGGCTGATGTCGACAGTCTGAAGTTGCTCAAGTTTCTAGTGAGTTCCCCGCAGATACGGCATTTCATGATCATTGGGGCTTATCGCAGCCATGAATTCAAATTTGCTGAAACAATAGCGATCGGAACTGAAGAGGGAACAGTGCATGACACATATCTTTCGATTATCAAGCTGGAAAGCATTAGTGAAGACAATGCCTGTGCACTTGTCAATGATGCCTTACATGGGCAAAAAGGTGAGCTGAATGAATTAAGTAAGTTGATTTATGATAAAACTGACGGCAATCCTTTTTACTTTATTCAATTTCTCCAGGCGATATGGCAAGAAGGTCTGGTCAAATTTGATTCGCAAGCTCAAATCTGGCATTGGAACTACCATGCAATTTCTACAAGGGACAATGCGCATACAACTATCGCGTTAATGGCCGATAAGAAATTAAAACAGGACCGTGACATACAGAATATGCTGAAGGTCGCAGCAGTTATAGGGCAGATAGACATCCCTATTTTAGCTTCTATCATGGGATTGCCTCGCTTTGAAATTGAAAAGATGCTGCATGAGGCTATAAGTTTACAGCTTCTTTACTACAAAAAAAGGCAATTTTATTTTGCGCATGATCGCATTCGAGAGGCGGCTTATCATCTCATCCCTGCAGAGCAACGTGCCTCACTTCATTTGCGAATTGCCCGTGAATATCAGACTTATTATCGCCAAAGGCATTGGAAGAACCAAATATTTGAGCTCGTCAGACATTATAACCGTGGTGTAAAGCTTATCACTGATGAGAGCGAAAAAACTTATGTTGCGCGCCTCAATTTGCGAGCTGGCAATGCAGCTAAAATGTCTGCCTCACTCACAACTGCAGCTCACTATTTTGCATCTGGAATGAAACTTCTTTCAAAAAGTTCTTGGGATCTTAATCGAGAGTTAATGTTTGAATTGGTCTTAGAAAGAAGCAACTGTGAGTTACTTGACGGCCAACTTGAAAAAACCGAAAGCCTGTTAGAATTCATAGGTCAAAAGCAGCTTGACGATCTTGAAAAAATCAAAGTCAATCGCATTTGGATTACATATTATATTACTAAAGGTGATACCTCTGCAGCGCTCGAGAAGGGGCGCCAGGCATTGCAGCTCTTGAAAATAAAAATACCTTTAGCCCCAAGTCGAGATGAGGTGGAGTGCGAATATAAGAAGTTTTGGGATCGCCTTGGTCAGCGACCCATAGAAGATCTAGTTAATTTGCCGACCATGATCAGTGCCGATATGAAGCTTGCCATTCAGATATTAAGTGATATTGGCCCCAGTATGTATGGATCGAGCCAAAACCTTGCTGCTCTGAATTGGTGTTATATGGCTAATATTAGCCTTGAATATGGGAATACCGAAGCATCGATTGATGGTTATTGCTGGTTTGGTATTGTTTGTCAAGCCATGTTCGGTCGCTATGAGGATGGTTATCGTTTAGGCCAGCTGGCTGGTTCATTGATGGAAAAGTATGGCTATATAGCATGGAAAGCTAAATACCTGGCAGCCATGGAAATCCTTTCGTTTTGGACTCAACCGATTTCAGCAGCACTCAATTATGTTGAATCTTCCTATAACACCGCCTGTGAAATGGGGGACTCTTTAATAGCTTGCTTTTCAAGTAACCATATCGTTACTGACCGTCTTATGCGTGGGGATTATTTAGAGGATGTTTATCATGAATCTGAGCGGCGCTTGAAATTTTTGTGTAAAGCACAATTTGCTGCCCTTGAAGATATTGTTATAAGCATGCAGCGCTTCATACAAAGTATGAGAGGATTAACTTATAGTCTTTCGAGCTTCGGTGATGAGCATTTTTCTGAGGCAGAGTTTGAGGAGCGTATCCGTGGACATCAAATTAATACAGTATACTGCTGGCACCAAATTCTCAAAATGACAGCGCATTTTATGGCCGAAGATTTTGAAGCAGCCCATACTTTTGGTTTAGAAGCTCAAAATCTCCTCTGGTCATCAATGGGATTGCCTCAGGTTTTTGACTTCTATTATTACTACGGTTTAACTCTTGCTGGTTTATATGATAGGTCAGATGACATCGAAAGGCTTAAAATTCGTGACACAATTTATCGGCATGAAGAAATTCTGGCGCGGTGGGCTTCGGTTAACCCCCGCACCTTTGCCGATAAACATGCCTTGCTGGCCGCCGAGTTGGCTCGTGTTGAAGGGCGTGAGCGAGAAGCTATGACATACTATGAAAATGCTATTCAGTATGCACGCCAGCATAAATTTATACAGAATGAAGCATTGAGTTATGATTTAGCTGCGCGCTTTTACCTTAAAATAGGCTTTAAAGATTTCGCTGTTATGTATCTTAAACATGCGCGTGAAGCCTACTCGGCTTGGGGAGCGTTTGGCAAAGTTGTTCAACTCGATCACAATTATCCTTTTCTGGTCAATAGTCGTCCTGAATCTAGCTTTTTGATGAATACATATTCTGCACCTGTTCAGCAATTCGATATGGAGAGCATTCTCGCTGTTTCACAGGCCATCTCGGGTGAAATCATCCTCCCTCATCTTATTCATATTATTATGGAGCAGGTTATTACTTTGGCTGGTGCAGATACGGCAATACTTGCACTAATGGAAAACGGCGGGCTAGAAATAGTGTCGCAGGCTAAACTAGACGAGCAAGGTATTTCAATCGAAGTCTTAGCTGAACCCCTTAATATTTCAGAGAGTTCTGATCAGATACCACTTACAGTTCTTAATTATGTTTCGCGCTTAAAAAAGAAAGTGCTTATCCAACATGCCCTACAAGCACATGCTTTTTCGTCAGATGAAGTATTGAAATTACGCAGACCTCGATCTTTGCTTTGCTTTCCTGCTATGAAACATGGAAAGTTTGTTGGTTTGATTTATCTCGAAAACCATGTGGTTGATGATGCTTTTACAGCAGGCCGGATAAATACTCTTGAAGTTTTGGCCTCGCAGATGGCGATTTCTATTGAGAATGCTCTGCTATACACCAGGTTACAGCAACAGGCAGGTAGACTTGAGGCTATCGTTACCAGTATCGCTGATGCTGTAGTTGTTTACGACAATGAGGGGCGTGTTATTCTCAGTAACGAAGCAGCAGAAGATCTTAAGGTAAGTGAATTGATTTCGTCAGCTGAAGTCAACGATGATGATGAATTACTGCCCCATACGACCTTATTAGGGGAAGAGGTAGTGGCCCATGATAGCCCATTGATAAAGGCTTTGCATGGCGGAGAGAAGGCGACGCAGACTCTAAAGATGAAGTTTAATCAAGGCGGTAAAGACTTAAAATATATTCAGATTAATGCTGCCCCCGTTAAAGATGATCAAGGGGAATCTATTGGTACTGTTGCTATTGTTAGAGATCTGACAGAATTGATCGAGCTTGACCTTCTCAAAGATCAATTTCTTCGTGTCGCTGCTCATGAACTAAAGACCCCAATTGCGATTATCAAAGGGTATACGCAAATATTGAAGAGGCAGATAAGGGGTGTTGAAGGTGGCCTTAAAAAGGTCGGTCCGATACTTGAAAAAATTGTGAGAGGCTCTGATCGTTTAAGCGAATTGGTCAATGCTTTATTTGATGTCTCACTTTTGCAGCTCGGGAAGTTGAATATCAAGAGGGATGAATTAGATCTTGTGGATATTGTGCGAGAAAGCGTACAGGGTTTAGAGGCAATTACGATCGGTCGTGCTATCCACTTAAAACTTATAGCTACAGCTCCAATTAGAGGTGACTGGGTGCGGCTTAATCAAGTTATCAACAATCTTTTAAGTAATGCTGTAAAGTATTCCCCCGAAGATAAGGATTTAGAAGTCGAGGTTTTCCTTGATGGAGACCAGGTTGTAGTTGCCGTAAAGGATCAAGGGGTTGGAATAGAGAAATCCAAACAATCTCATATTTTCGAACATTTTTATCAAGCCCATATTGATACTTCCCATGACTTCGGTGGTTTGGGTGTCGGACTTTTCATAGCTCGTGAGATCATACGCAATCTAGATGGCGATATTTGGCTAGACAGTGAAGAGGGAAAAGGGAGTATATTTTATTTCAGTTTACCATTGAGAAGAGATAGTCATGAGTAAAAAGCCTAGTCGTATATTGATTGTCGAAGACGAGTCGGATCTTTCTGAAATTATGGAGACGGTTCTGGAAGATGAAGGTTATCATGTCGATGTTTGCGTAAATGGCCTAGAAGCGTTGAACTTTCTGAGTACGAGTCCCGAACATCCTAATCTTATCATCTTGGATATTAAAATGCCTGTAATGGATGGTCGTCAGTTCGCGCAGGAATATCGAAAGCTCTACAATCATAAAGTGCCCATCATTGTGACAACTGCATCTGATGATGCGCGCACGAGGGCTGCTGAGATCGGAGTCAACAATTGGCTGGGTAAGCCATTTGATATTGAAAAGTTAATTGAGCTTGTTGAAAGGATAATCACTCCTGGATAAGTGATCATTTCGTCGTTCAGTCAAGTGACTTCGTAAGAGATCAGTAAAAACCATAACTTGGGAAACTTAACATTCCAAGGCAACAATGCCTTAAAATCCTCAACTGATGTCGTCAGCGGAATTATAATAAAAAATTAATCGCAGATATTGATATGGCTTCAGGCTATTGGCTGTTACAGTTTCGACAAGGCTATAGTGATTCATATGAGCTTCGGCCCCGCATGTTAAACCAGCTTTTAACGACTGAACTAACATCTATTGACATCTATTTTGTACAATCTCGCATTTTGCAGAATAAGGGCTATCTAAAACTTTATGAAAACTTGAACCATGAGATGGAAGACGAGCAAGGACATGCCGCAAAAATTATTGAACGCATTATTTTTCTAGAAGGATCTCCCGAAGTCCACAAGCGCGAGGCCTTTACGATCGAACAAGACGTCGTTAAAATGTTCGAACTTGATCTGAACTACGAAATGGACGTCAGGGCCAAACTTACTGATGGTATTGAGTTATGCCTTAAGCTTAAAGATTACGTGACTAAAGAAATTCTAGAATCTTTGCTGATTGATACGGAAGAAGACCATATTGATTGGCTCGAAACTCAGCTCTCGATTATTAAGGATATTGGCCGCGAGCGCTATTTGGCAGAGAAAATTTAGACATTAGTTTAAGCTCATGATAGTCCGTGCAGGAAGGCGCGAGCCATGCCCCCGCGCGGTTATCGAGATTGTCTGGAAAAATGAGCATGTGATCCGCTTTTCCCAGGTCGATGTCGCCCTCGATTTTATCAAGAAAGCATCATGATTTCCTTTAATCGCAAGACAAAAATTTTTGTGTCAAAGGAGCCCCCAGACATGAGGGTCGACTGGGACTGGATCATGGGATCCGGATGACGCGAGAGTGTCACGTCCGGTTCTGCGAGGGGTTGGGAGTGAAATTCTCCCGATCTACTCACCAGGGACGGGAAAATATTTTATATTTGAGGTAGGTCGAAGCGTTTTTTTGGGATATTTTTTCATTATACCTATAATTTGCTAATCAATATCCGATAGTCCACCTATCGTTCATAGTTATTTTTTTGAGGAAAGGATCACCTTGAATCTCGCTGTGAATCAAAAAAACCAAAATGGCACTTATCATAAATCATCAGATTTTGATTTAGATATCAATATTTTCGACCCTAATGATCCACGTCTCGTATATTCATCAAACAGGGGACAGATTTATAAAGTAACACATAAGCTTGATCATCAAAAATATGCGATTCTAAAAGTTTTGCGAGAGGAATTTCCTGATTCTAAATCCATTGGAAGATTTAAGAACGAATTTGAAATTGCTCATAATATATGTGCTGATTGCACAGCTGAAGTTTATGAACTGATTTATATTCAGGATCGCCATGCAATCCTTATGGAATATTTGCCTTTCCCAACTATTGAAAGTCAAATAAGTAATATTCAACAATTGGATATGCTTTCAAAGATGCGCTTGTCCTGCGAAATTGTAAAATCATTGGCACAGGTGCATAATCATAATGTGCTGCATAAAGATATCAATCCCAGTAATATTCTATTCGACCCCAATTCCTTTGAGGTAAAAATAATAGATTTTGGCATTTCCTCCTATTTTCCACCTGATACTCCTGTGTTAGAAGTTGCAAATGAACTTTGTGGGACTCTTAAATACGTAGCGCCTGAACAGACCAGTCGAACAAATATACCAATTTCATTTCAATCAGATCTTTATTCACTTGGGATTACGTTATTTGAGATATTTACCGGCCAATTGCCATTTTCGTCTAAAGATGAAAGTGGATTAATTTACAGTCACATAGCTAGTCCTCCGCCTGATCCTTGCTTATTGTGTCCTGATCTTCCTGTTGTGATTGGCCAAATTATATCTAAACTTATGTCGAAAGATCCTTTCGATCGATATAATAGTGCAATTGGCCTTCAAAAAGATTTCGAAGCTTGTCTAAAGGCGTATTCAGGCACAGGCGATATTCCCTTATTTTCAATTGGTCAATCAGATAGAGCTAGCGTTTTATCCTTTCCTCAGAAAATATTCGAGCGGCAAAGACAGCTTGCTCAAATAGCTAAAAGTATTGAACATAAAAACCTGACCTTTACTCTTATCTATGGACCATCTGGTATTGGTAAAACTGCTCTAATTGATGAATTTAGACGGCAGAATTTAAACCATTATAATATTTTGTTTGGTAAGTGTACGCACGAGCAGGAAAATATTCCCTATGCGAGTCTTTCAACGGCTTTTGACGAACTAGTAAATATTTTACTATCGGCCTCTGATGAGGAATTGACGAAATTAAGACAAGAATACACCGAAAAACATAGTCGAGGAATTGGCATTATTTCCCAGATATTGCCAAGTACAGCAAAGATATTCGGTGAGGTAGAAGAACTAAACATCCTAAATCCTGCAGAGCAATTTGCCAGGCAGATGACTGCTCTTGTCGAATTTTTACAGGTTTTAGGGAAAACAAAAAAGCCATTATTACTATTTTTTGATGACGCCCAATGGCTAGATCAAGCTAGCTTTGAATTACTATCCTATCTTTCTCTGCTTAAAAATGTGACTGGAATTCATGTGATCATGGCGGTGCCAGATAAGGACGAATTCGCCAAGCATCCAACTATCAGTGCTATTAGCGAAAGACATCCTATTCAAGAAATTTTAATACCTTCTCTTTCAAATCAATCGATTAGGGAATTGTTATCCATCGTTTTGCAAACATCCGAGGTACAGGTTACATCACTAGCTGAGATTATTCATAATAAAGCCAGAGGAAATGTTTTTTTTAGTTTAGAATTAATTCGGAAGTTGTATCGAGATAAAATTATTAATTATAACTTTCAAACAGAAAAATGGGAATGGTTAGACGAATCGATCCGCTCGGTTGAAGTCAGCGACAATGTAGCGGATTTAATTATTTCACAATTGTCTGATCTAGATCATAATGCCAAGGATATCCTTATAACGGCAGCTGTTATTGGTACAAAATTTTCGGTCAAACTTTTGATGACTGTTTTATCATATGATCAACAGGATATACTATCTTTACTATCTAAGATCCAGAAATTAGAGATTCTCATTAGGTTATCTAGTCATGATCATCAAAGTCAAGATGATAAATTTGATAACGATATAGAATTTCAATTTTCAAATCATAAAATTCGAGAGGCGCTTCTCGGTCTTCTCAATAAATCAGAAAAAAATATCAAGCATGCTCGATTGGGTTTGGCACTACTTGATACTAGAGAGATTGAAAGTGATGTAAAAACGATCGCGTTTCATCTTAATCAAGGTATTGACTATTTACCTGATGAGGTGATAACTCAAGTTGTAGATATCAATCTTAAAGTTGCAGAAGACTTTTTTGCCTCAACTGGCTATAGTTCAGCCTTTGAATATTTAATGAATGCTGATCGCCTAATGCCGGAAAATAAATGGCAATTGTGTTATCCAGTCGCATTCAAAATTCATAAACTTTTATCGGAATCTGCGTTTATCATTTCAAAATATGATATTTCAGAACGATTTTTAAATGACATGGTGGAAAACTGTTCCTCCATTGAAGATAAGGCGGAGGCTTATTTAATCAAAATTAACCACTATGTAACGATGGGCAAAAAGCAGGAAGCGATTGATATTGGTCTTCAAGCATTACGATTGTTCGGTCAAAAAATCCCTCGCGAACCATCGGTTTTTCATGTACTCACTACTTTGCTTCGTGTCGAATTTATGCTGCGATCTAAATCAGCAAACGATATCCTTGATCTTCCTACGGCTGATGATAGAGCAGTTCAATTTATTATGAAAATCCTTATTGAACTGGCACCGACTGTTTATGAACTAGGTAACCTAAACCTCAATGTCATTATGATGTTTAAATGTGTGATGATTTCGTTAAAATATGGAAATTCACCGGAGTCAAGTTTTGTTTATCTGGGTTATGCAGCGATTCAAATGCATATTTTCGGAAGGAATGAACGAGCGCGAGCTCTTGCGGGTGCAGCTCTCAAACTTTGCCAAAAGTTTTCAGATCCATTTTGGCAAGGACGATCGATATCCCTTTATGGCTCTATGTTGCAGCATTGGTTTGACGATCATCATCATGTCCAGGAAAGCTTTTTAAATGCCATGAATCTTTCCCTTGAGACTGGTGATCTGCTTTATTTTGCTGTTTCTGCTATGACGGTGGGATATATTGACTCAAGTTCGACTATCGATACCATTTTGAAACAATCGAAAAAATTCTCTGAGAGGTATGTAGAAAATTTTATTCGCGGAGATAGAAATAATCTTAAGTTAATTGAAGCGACGTTTTTAAATTTTCAAGGCAAAACAATAGGGCCAAAATCTCTGAGTTATGATTCATTTGATGAGAACGAATGTTTTGCGGCAATGGAAAATGCCAACTATATGTCCGGTATGGCTACCTTTTATACCCAAAAACTGCAAGTGTGTTTCTATAATGGAGAATACCAAAGTGCCTTTGAGTGTTACACCTTGGGGCAAAAGTATCAAGATGCTATTACCGGAACCTATAATTGGTTCGAATTCATTGTAAACGGCTTTTTAACCACAACGCAAATATATGAATCACTACCTAAATCGTTGCGGCTGAAACATCTTGTTAAAATGAGGTGGGTCCTAAAGAAAGTGAGAGCTCTCAATCAGAACTTTTCTAATAATATTGCTCCTAGTTTATTACTTATGGAAGCTGAATGGGCCCGCATTCGCCGATTTTCTGTTGTTAAAGTGATTAGGCTATATAAGGAAGCCATAGACATCGCTAGGGAAAAAGACTTTATTCGCTATCAGGCTTTAGCCAACCTGTTTTTTGGATTTTATTTGCAAAAAGGGCTAGATGATAAAGCGGCAAAACTTTATCTGAAAGAAGCGATATACTTTTTCAACGTTTGGGGAGCGTCAAGAATTGTTTCTAAATTAGAACAGGAATTTGGACTTGGCGAACTTGGTGGTCAATCCCAAACTAGCAAAAGCATAAGTGGAACTTCTATTTCTTCAACGAGCTCGGCACAAGGCAGTCTCATTGATCACCTTGACTTTGAATCAGTACTTAAGGCTTGTTTAACCGTTTCCGAAACCCTTGATATTTCGATGCTTGTTAATCGTTTGACAGAGCTGTCGATTGAAAATGCTGGGGCGCATCGAGGTTGTCTCATTTTGATTGAAGATGACCAACTTGTTATTAGATCGATTTCAAGTAATGTACAGGGTACAGATGTTGTCAGTTGTAGCACCCTTTTAAATATGGAAGATTCCATACCGCATGCGCTTATCAACTATGTCTATCGATCAAAAGAAGTACTTGTTATAGATAATGTAGCTGAACATGACTTGTTGCATGATTACAAGTTTTCAACCTCCAATCCACCTAAATCTATTATTTGTCATCCGATTATCAGTCGTGGTCAAGTGCTTGGTATCCAGTATTTGGAAAATAATCTTTCCTATCGTGCTTTCAGTCCAGATCGAGTCAAAATCTTAAATGTTATTGCCACTCAAGGTGCGATATCGCTCGAAAATTCAAGATTTTACGAAAGTTTGGAAATTAAAGTTAAAGAGCGTACTGCTCAGTTGGCACAAAAAACCTCTGATATTCACAATATGTTGCAGCACATGCGCCAAGGAATTTTCACAATTTTGCCTGATAAGTCCATTCACCCTGAGTATTCGGTATATCTTGAAAAGATTTTTTCAAAAACAAAACTTTCAGATATGGATGCATTGGACCTGTTGTTCGATAAATCTGATCTTAGTAATGATGCTAGAGATCAAATTGTTAACGTGATTAACTTAATGGATGATGAATTAAGTTATCTTTCTAACTCTCATTTACTCATAAAGGAATATAAAAGAACGAGTTCTGATAGCATTCAATATCTTGAATTGGACTGGGAGCCTATCTTCGGACAAGAGAGCGGTATAGAAAAAATCATGGTTGTGGTAAAAGATGTGACGGAAATTAGAAAATTGCGTGACGAGGCTGAAACCCAGAAAAAAGAATTAAATATCATTGGAACGATGTTAGAAATTCGTAGAGAGAGCATCAAATCGTTTTTTGACTCAGCTGTTTCCTATATTGAACAATGCGAGCAAGTTATTCATTCTGGTGCGAGTGTTTCTGCGGGGGATATTAAAATCCTCTTGCGAAATCTTCATACATTAAAAGGTACTTCAAGAGGACTTGGCTTTAAAGATATTTCAGATCTGGTTCACGATGTAGAAACAGAAGTTAACAAGTTAATAGAAATTGACAGACAATCCTGGAATATAGAGCCTATACTTAATGGAATTCAATCTATCAGAAACCAGATCGATTATTTCTTTAGTATTTATGAAAAAAAATTAGCTAAATATTTTGGATATGACAATCAGGGGGATTTTGGATTAGTTGAAAAAATGCAAGAAATGGTCCTAAAATTTGATAAAAATAAGCAAAGTGATATGGCAGAACTTGGAAATCTTGTCGCGTTAGAAATAAGTAAATTAGGAACTATTTCCTTTGAAGCGTTAGTTAATGAACAGAAAAATAGTTTACTACCAATATTGCAAGAATTGGGTAAACCTATGCCGCATATAAATTTAATTGGCGACCCTTTATTCTTGGATGAGGCTAAAAAATCCTTCATTGATGGCATTTTTACTCATTGCTTTCGAAATTCGATGGATCATGGTATCGAAAGTCCAAATGAAAGGAAATCGAACCAAAAAGACGAAAAGGGTACTATTACGCTCGAATATCGGAAAACAGATGAGTACATTGAAATAAAGTTTTATGATGACGGTAAGGGGCTTGATATAAAAAGACTAAGAGAAAAAGGTATTCAAAATGGTTGCATCGGGCCAGAAGCAAGTGATTTGATGGTAGCTCAGACAATCTTCAACTCAGGGGTATCCACTGCTGAAACTATTTCAGATATATCTGGTCGTGGAGTTGGAATGGATGCTGTAAAATCCTATATTGAAGATGATGGGGGCCTTTTAGACATTCAGTTTCGTGGAGAGGCCAATGCTCAGGGGAAGCGGCCGTTTATGTTGCTCTTGTCCTTGCCATTAAAGTACTTTAAATTTTTCTAAATTATTAAATTATATGAAGCATTCCATTTTTGGACATTACGGAAAATAGCTGTTCAGAAAAGCTGGAAAGTTTGTCCCATGCCTGTCAATCAGCTAGCGTGCCAGTGGAGACTCTCGAACCTGAGCAGTCGGCCAGGGTTGAAGCCGAAAAAACATCAAGAGATATTCCCTAGTCTGAGCTGCTAAAAAGCTTCTTTGGATTCGATCTCACAGTCTTTCCCTGCTGCGGCGGTAAGTTGTGAGTAATTTCTTGCTATTAATGGGTAAATTATGTCAATCCTCTGGCGGGCGGTTCCATTCCCGCAGTTACTGTATAAATTTGCCATAAACCTATAGATTTACTTAGAAAAAGATCTTAATTTAAGTTCCCTGTTTTAGTTCTCGATAGGAATTACCATGTCTCGATTAGTTCGAGACGAAACATCTACTTGATTTTAGATTAGTACTGACAAACGCAAGATAACATTGAAGAAACTTCGTGGACACTGCCTTAGTGGAGAAATATGTGTCATACCCAAAAGGAGGTTCACGATGGTTTTTGGATGTTTAAAAAAGCTTTTCTCTCATAGTCTTTTAGCAAGTCTATTTCTAATTGTAGATATAGGCTATTCTCAAACCCCAATTAATGGCCCTACAACTCTTCCACCTAATTACGATTCAGTCCCTGCTTATCCTGTCCCAGTACCATCAGCAAATATTGGTTACTGTGCTACGCCATTTACCTGGTTTTGGTGCAGGGAAAGTAAAACACTCGAGCTTAAACTAGAAAAGAAATTCTGGGCATTAGTGCAGAACAGTGATTGGTTTAAAATGGGTTGGTGGATTATGGACGTTGAAAACTATATTAATGGTAGCGGCACCTCCCATGATGGTCGCCTAACGATGTTACAGGCCTTTGGAAAAGTCATGTATTTTCAAGGAAACTTGATAGGTAATTGGGATTTTATTTCGCTGATTTCAGCAAAATCCTTGGCCGATGAAGCTGTGCAGCGTTTACCAAACAGCCCTAATGCGCTATCGATTCAAAGTTTCCTGGGAGCATTCCTTGAATATGGATCAGCTCACCTTGCAAACGGGAATCAAATTCTATACGACTTGGACGCAAATACAGACCAATATGGCCTTTATGGTTCTGAAGGTCATGTGGTGGCAAGTTTTGGCTTTATGAGCATTACCGATCCTGCACAGGTTCAAATCGGTATTGATATGCTGCAAGATTGCACCACAGCGGAATGCTTGCGCACCACCTCTCTTGCTCCTTACAAACGCGTTGGCGCCTTAATTGCGCTTGCCGAGGGCGCTGTCGCCATTGGTGATGAAACAAAAGCTCACGACTTACTTGACGAGGCTATCGATTGGGCCAGTGCTCGTAACTATCCGCAAGAATTCCTTGATCGTATTGAAGATGCCAGAACTACTTTGATGGGACCAGGTGGTTTGAATCAACAGTGGCAAACAACGTCTCCATTTGGGTTTGTACGGATGCCTTTAGCACCATCTCAAAAAGTTACGGCCTGCGCTACCTGCCATATCGGGGCTGTGGTGCCGCAAACTCAGTATGACTATATTGAGCAATAAGATTAATCTTTAACGAGCTTAAGGCTGGTTTGGTAAGCTTGGTCTTTTGCAAGTACATACGAATGTAAGAGTAAATGCGGCTAGGTCACAACACCTTCCCCGTTCGAACGCGACCGGTCTAGTAAAATAGTTTTCTAGACCGGTTTTAATTTATTCCGATATAAAACAAAACATACTTAAGTCGGCATCGAGATGCGACATGGTGCGCAGTAGTTGGCTCTTCCAAAAACTGCGCAACATTCGTGCTGGAATTGAAGGCGTTATATCAACGTTAAAACGAGCTTTTGGTTTGGATCGAGTCAACTGGAAGGGGCCCTGGAGGCTATGCTTCATTCGTTCATAGCGCCATTGTCTCGTATAACTTCTTTTTAGCGAGAAGGCGGTCATAGAGAGAGTTATCAATCAATAATCTGTGTATGAGCAATACCGAAGTGCCTTCAGATTCAGCTCATTGCCGCCTAGAGTAGCTATATCGCGGACAGAACCCAGCTAATCATAGCGAACTTCCTCGTTCATAACGCCCCCAAAATGACAACCAGCACACGATCTAGCCCCTACTGAAACCGGCAACGGCAACTGCATCTCACCCATGAAATCATTGGTCGGTTCTGGATTGGCCCATGCCGCGAGGATATCCGGGATATCGCGTTCGGCATCGCCGCCGTGTAAGGAAACATCGACATCTTCAAGAAGGTCGATAAATGGCCAGTTTAACCGCTCTGCCTCCCTGTAAGCCTCTTTGAGAACGCGATCCATTTTCGCCAATTCACCATGTTTACCATAGCCTTCGGCGATGGCCATGAGCCCACCGATGCGCTTAAAAGGGGCGATACTGGTCGCTTCGGGAAGGTTTGCCGCGGGATCATTCGGATTGTTAAACGGGCACCAGTAATTGTCACACAAGGCAACTTGGTCTGAACCCGGGCCATCCCCCATCATGTCAAGAGCTGAGGCTACCATATGGGGATCGTGCATCATGACCTGAGTCAAGGCCCCGGCAAACAGCCCTTCGGTTCCGGCGCCGACCTCAAGGCAGCTATCCTGGTCAACACAACGTCTATGAGCATTCGAATCAGGACCGATCAACCCCAATTCAGCGCAAACATCGCCCAACAAGCTTTGCAGCCATTGCGGAAAATCCTGACAGGACGGACCATAGAACGTATTCATCATTGCCTGGCGGCCAGTCACTCCCAGAACTGGCGGCAGAGCGGCTTGGGCGAAGGCCCCAATGCCAAGCAAGAAAGTCTGAGCATTGCGACTATCGGGCAATTGTTGATTCGCTTTGATAGCCCAGTGGACTGATTCGGCGAGATGATACAGAGCAGGAGTTTGCTTAAATGCCTGGCTGGATCCCTTCAAGACAGCCAATATTTCACCCTGTCTTAGGTTATTGATAACCGGTACAAGACTATGTAAATCATATTGGTTAAATAATAGAGTATGCCCACCGGCAACCAGCATCCAAAGGCGGCCTTTTTGTTTTAAATATTCCTGTCGATGAGACCAATGAGTCGTATAGTATGTGGTCTTATTAATCCATTCCTGCATACCAGCGATGTCTTCATGTTGAATATGCCGCCAGTACTCTTTTTCCAAGGCCAACTCGTAGTCTGCACTGCGGGGGCAGGAGACCAGATTGCAGGTATGCCTGGCTTCCGGAGCATGCGTTAATTCAGAATGATTGGCCCAATCGGGTACGGTGGCAAAGGCCAATCCAGCCGTAAACAAGGACGACACCAGGTAACCTATCAATCGATGTAGTGGCATTCGAAACATAATGTTTCTTCCTTTGAAATTTTGCAGCATTAGAAGATCATTATAACTGATATACAACAAGGAAATGAAATTGACTACCGGCGATTTTGGTTCCTTGGCAGTCAGATCGGTTATTTCAACTCAGGTCCTTTAGGTTTTTAGTTGGTGGGGTATCAGGCTCAAGCTCGGCGGGCGCGTGGGTTGGGTTTAGATCCGGGCTTGTGGGCGGCGAGGACCAGATTCCCGACGCGGTTTCTCCGAAACCGCTGGGAATGACCTTCATAAGCTCCTTTTACTAAACTTGCCCTAAATCCTAACCGAAAGAGATAAAAGGACTCGTGGACTAACATGCGACAGGGTACGCGGTCACTGAGGAGATTTATCAATTGTCAATACAACTACCTAATAAAATTCTGATTGTGGATAGTGATGAGTCCGTCATTAAAAATATGAAAACGGCTCTTGCGCCATACCAGCTGCGGGTTGATCAAGCGGTGAACCATGAAACCGCGATGTATCTATTTAATCAGAATCTTTACCCCGTGGTCATTATCGAACTGGAATTTGAATCGATGCCTGGCCTGATTCTGATTCAAAAATGGCGTCGGCATGAAAATCGTCAGCGCCGGCGGACAGCTTTCATTGCTACGTCGGGAAACCGTAACGCTGGTCTCCCCACAAGAAGTAAATTAATTGAAGAACTCGATGATATTCAGACTATTTATAAACCGGTTACCGACGTTCAATTGTTATCCTACCTGCAGCGAGCCATGCAGCAGTACCAGGCAAACGAAAAATATTCAGAGATTCAATACAAAGTCGATACGATTGGTCGTGAGCGGGTAAACCTGGATCATGTGCTCCAGCTCGTTAAAAAGCATCTGTCGGAATTGGGTGGCAAAGGTATTCACCTGATGCGCGACCTATATGAACACCATGAAATGTGGGAAAATGCTCTGGCTGTGGTCGAAAACGTGCTGAAATCGGATCCGAAAAATATTGCAATGCTGAATTCCAAAGGTCGCATTCTCATGCAGCAGGGCCGTTACGAGGAAGCCCTGAAGAACATGGAAATCGCTGACAAGGAGGCCCCGAATAACATCGATCGGATCAATGCCATGGCGAAGGCCTATTTGGAAAACAATCAGCCCAAAAAATCCGTCGCGAAAATGAAGGAATTGATCAATTTCTATCCGGAAGCACCGGATTTGAAATTTGATCTGTTTTCAAAGCTTTACGATCATGGTTTCGATGAACATGCGCAGGAATTGTGCAAGGAAACCACAAATCCGATGGAAGTTGTGCGTCACTATAACAATAAGGGCGTGGCTCTCGCCAAAACGGGCAAGTTCGATGAAGCCATAGCCGAATACCAGCGATGTTTGGAATTTTATCCAAAATTTAAGGAAAATTACCGAATTTACTATAACATCGCGCTTGCTCACCTCAGTTACCGAAGGCGGGATCATTTCCAGGCGGCACTGCGCAATGTTGATCGTTGCCTTGAGTTGAAGCCTGAGTTTGAAAAAGCCCAAAAGACCCGCCAGTTGATTAAAGACCAGCTCGAGACCCGAAAAGAGCGGGACGTAAAAGCCTCATAAATGTTCGCCCGGTCGATTCCGTTGCCGGCCCCCTCTGGCAAACCCCGACTTCTTCAGTATGATCTTGCCTGGTGTCACAATGAGGAAGGGTTGTTGGGATGTTAGAGAGAATTAAGCAGGAAGTCAGCCAATTTCGCGACTATTTGAATGCTTCATTCAACGGTCTTCAGGCCGATGTTTTGAGCCCTGACATCATTGCACTGTCGCCGCCATCGCCCGCTGTTTCACCGGTACCCGGTGTGTGTAGGACAATCAAGCCTGTTTCCCATTTTATCACCACTGCGATTTTCTGGGCGAAATGAACCAAAGGAGCCGGTTGTTTTTAGCGCACATACTTTGATTGAATAGAAAGAGTGAGTATGCTCCCAGCTTCGGGCAGGGAGCATAAACTAGCGTGCCGTCGGCTTTAGGCCGGGGTGACTGCTTCCCGCTCACCTTCAAGGACGCTTTCTTTACCAGTAAACGAGCTGACGACATAAATGGAAAGCATCGCACTGAGCATGGCAAAGGTCCGGAAAGGAAACAGAATGCCCCAATCAGGATCATGCATGGGGTAAGGAATAAATGCCGGCAGGTTGAACAGGGGCTCTCCCCCACCGAGACGTAAAATAAGGCCCACCAAGATGCCGGTCACAGCTGCTGATTTTGTCACCTTTTTGAAAAACAGGACAGCGACGAGCTGCGGAAATAAGATAACATAAACCAAGTCTGAGCACAGATACCACAGGGTATAGACACTTTGAACTTTCAGGGCCAACATGGTCGCCAGAGCCCCTACAATAACAATGCTGATTTTTGTCATTCGAAACAGCTGGCGATCGCTGCTCTCAGGTTTGATGAGGGGGCGGTAGACATTCCAGACAAACATACTGGATATGGATAGAATGCTGGAATCCACTGACGACATGACGGCTGCACTAATGGCTCCCAGACCAATCGCGGCGATCAGAGGCGGCGTGAACTCTTTTAGGACATAAGGTAAGACCAACGGCGCGTCGGGGGCCTCGGCCCACCCGGCGACAGCACCAGACATGCCGATTAGGATTGGCGGAATGGCCATGACCAGGCAACCGACAGCGGCATAGAGTGACAATCTCTTAGCCTGCTTACCATTGCGGCAGGATAGGACTCGTTGGAAGTAAACGCCCCAAGGAATACCACCCAACATCAACAGAAAGCTCATATCCAGCCAATACCAGACTTTGTCACCAAGGGCGCCAGTGCCTGTGAAGTTACTCAGTGCCGGTAGAAAGGAGGCTTGCGCTTGAAACTTATCTTGGAACTGGACCCAGATTTGATCTATTCCGCCGAGATTGTCCATGATGAAAGGTAAGGCGATGGCTAGTCCGATGGCGATAAAGACCAGCTGGATCACATCGGTATAGGCCACTGACCAAAGGCCGCCAAGGAATGTATAAAGGATGGCAAAGCAGGCCGAAATCAGAATCGAGGTCTGAAAATCAAAACCCAGAATCGTGCTAAAAGTGGTTCCCAAGGCCACCAAAATTGCGGCACTCCAGAAAATTTCACCGATCAGGGCTGGGATAAATAACACGGAAGCGATTTTCTTACCATATTTCTCTTCGAACGGATCGAGCAGTGTTGTGTAATTGCGATTCCGCATTTTTTCGGCAAAAAACAAGCCGCCGATGGCAAGGGCGATGGCATAGCCCCACGGCGCCTGGGTCCAGATAAAACCGGAGCCATAGACGGCTTCCGCCGTGCCATTGACATAGCCACCACCAACCCAGGTGGCAGTCATGGTAAAGACACCGACGAAAAGAGGCAGCTTGCGGCCGGCCAAAAACAGCTCTTCAGGGTTGTTGTCATTGCGTTGCCGACTGGCCCAAATTCCCACGAATAGGACTATGGCGTAAAACGCGCCAACGGCGATCATGGCTTCAAGATTCATAAGGTTTCCTTTAATCAAGGTACTAAAATCTGCTTCACTTTTTTATGTGAACCTAAGCTTAGCTTTAAAATGGTGGCTCGATATCAGTCATCTCGTTATAGATCGTCTTAATCTGCGTATAATGTTCAATAGCAGCCAAGCCGTTTTCCCGACCCATGCCGGATTGCTTGATGCCGCCAAACGGTACTTCTAGTGGAGTGACGTTGTAGTTATTGATCCAACAGACACCGGCAGCCAGCCTGTTGACGGTGCGATTGGCTTTTTGAATGTCTTTGGTGAAGACACCGGCAGCCAGACCAAAGGGCGTTTGGTTAGCCCGAGTGATGACTTCGTCTTCGCTTTTAAAGCTGAGGACGCTCATTACGGGACCAAAAATCTCCTCTTTGGCGATTGTCATCTCATCGGTGCAATCACTGAAAACAGCGGGTGTGATAAAATAACCTTGGGCGATTTCCTGGTCGCTGGAGTCCCAGTTTGGTCGCTCACCCCCACAAAGCAGTGAAGCACCTTCCTGTTGGCCGATCTTGATGTAGTTTAAAACCTTTTCCAGGTGCGCTTCGCTAATCAGAGCGCCCATGGTGGTGTCAGGTTTCATCGGATGGCCGAGTTTAATTTTTTCAACCTCAGACAAGAGCCGGGTCAGAAACTTGTCTTTGACGGAGTCTTCGACAAAGACTCGTGTGCCATTGGTACAGATCTCGCCCTGGGTGAAAAAATTGGCCATTAATGCTCCATAAACGGCCTGTTCCAGATTACTGTCGGCATAGATGATCAGTGGAGATTTGCCGCCCAGTTCCAGGGACACTTGTTTCAAATTCTGCGATGCGAGCTCCATCACTTTTTTGCCAGTGGGCACAGAACCGGTCAGCGAAACTTTGCCGATGCGTTCATGTTGAGCAAGAATCTGACCGATGCTGGCATCACCTTGAACCACGTTGAACAAGCCGGCAGGCGCGCCCGCCTGGACGAAGAATTCGGCAAGCTTTAGAGCCGAGGAGGGGGTCATTTCTGAAGGTTTAAATACCATAGCATTGCCGGCTGCCAAAGCGGGAGCCGCTTTCCAGGCAGCAATTTGCAGCGGGTAGTTCCAGGCGCCGATTCCGGCACACACGCCGATGGGCTCACGCCGGGTATAGACATACGCAGTGCCTAAATCATAATAATCACCGTGAATCGTTGGGGCAACGCCAGCAAAGTATTCCAACGCATCGGCTGCGGATGGGATATCCACCTCGCGGGCTTCGCGAATCGGTTTGCCAGTCTCAAGGACCTCCAGCTCTGCCAGACTTTGAGTATTATCGCGAACCAATTGAGCCACTCTTGCCAGGATTCGGCCGCGCTCTGTACCGCTCATGGCTGACCATTTGACAAAGGCGTCGGCAGCAGATGATATGGCATGTTCAATTTGAGATTCGGTGGCGCAGGCGACCGAATTAAGGGGTTTGCCGTTGAAGGGGCAGACATTTGGTAAAGTACGCTGGGCATCAGCCGTATATTGGCCGCCGATATATGATTTTATGGTTTCGCTCGCATTCATGTGAGACTCCCGTGGGATAATTGACTGAACATCTTAATCCTGTTTGGGGCAGAGTATTACAGTATCGTGAAACCCTTGCCCCTCGAAGCCAACGGCTCTTACATCGTGGACATCGGTTGCTCTGCCTTAGCCGTGACAGCCCGATACGGCTCAAGCCAGTTTTCAGGGTGTAGTGGCGTATTGCCCAGTATTTTATCCGCCGCTTTTTCCGCGATCATCATCACTGGTGCATAGATGTTGCCGTTGGTAATGCTAGGCATCACGGACGCGTCCACGACACGAAGGTTTTCGATGCCATGGACCTTGAGGTCGGCATCCACAACAGCCATGTCGTCATAGCCCATTTTGCAGGTGCAGCTTGGGTGATAGGCGCTTTCACCTTCTTTGGCGACAAAGTCCAGAATCTCTTCATCGGTTTGGAATTCTTTTCCGGGGGCTAGTTCGGCACCACGGAATTCGTCGAAAGCCGGTTGCTCAACGATTTTTCGCGAGCACTGGATGGCTTCGACCCATTCCCGCCGCTCTTGTTCAGTGGAAAGATAATTGAACAAAATCGATGGCGCTGCGGTCGGATCACTGGATTTAACCTTGATGCGACCCCGAACGTCCGAGTTCATTGGACCAACGTGGAGTTGGAAACCATGACCTTCTTTTGGTGCAGAACCATCATAGCGAATAGCAATCGGAAGAAAGTGGAATTGCAAGTTGGGATATTCGACCTGATCGTTACTGCGGACGAAACCGCCGGCCTCGAAATGATTGCTGGCACCGACGCCTTTGTTCTTGAATAACCATTCCAAACCGATTTTAGGCTGATTCCACATCTTGAGGGATGGGTACAAACTTACAGGTTTCTTGCTAGCATACTGCACATACAATTCCAGATGGTCTTGCAGGTTTTCGCCAACGCCTGGTAAATCGTGAACAACAGGGATATCTAATTCCTTAAGGTGACTGCCGTTACCAATGCCAGACAGCTGAAGCAATTGCGGTGAGTTGATGGCACCGCCACAGGAGATGATTTCACCGCCATAGACCCGTTCGGTCTTACCGTTCTTTTGAAACTCCACACCGACAGCGCGTTTGCCTTGGAAAAGGATACGGGACACCAGAACCTGACACTTGACGTTCAGGTTTGTGCGTTTTTTCACCGGATGGACATAGGCTCGGGCTGCGTTCCAGCGCCGTCCCCGGTATATGGTGGCGTCAAAGGCCGAGAAGCCTTCTTGCCGATAGCCGTTGACATCGTCGGTCAGCGGATAGCCGGCCTCCTGCACCGCCTTGAAGAAAGCGTCGAATAGTGGGTTCTCACATTTGTGGGTTGTGAGGTAAAGAGGGCCTCCCTGAGAACGATAGGCATCAGCGCCCTTTAAGCGGTATTCAAAGCGTTTGAAGTAAGGTAAACAGTGGGCATAATCCCATTCGTCAAGCCCCTTGTTTTTAGCCCATTTCTCATAGTCGAGAGCATTGCCGCGGATATAGATCATGCCATTAATACAGCTTGAGCCGCCCAGGACTTTGCCGCGGGGATGATAAATCCTGCGGTTGTGCATATAGGGTTCCGGATCAGATTCATAGGCCCAATTGTACGTTTTACCCATAAGCGGGTAACTCAGGGCGGCTGGCATGTGAATGCGAAAGTCAAATTTATAGTCGGGGCGGCCAGCTTCAAGAACGAGAACTTGGTTGTCAGGGTCGGCACTAAGACGGTTGGCCATGACACTACCGGCCGAGCCACCACCGATTACAATGTAGTCATAATTCTTTTTCATGCTTAACGACTCCAATATGAGTTGCTGTGTGTCCTTTGATCAAAGTGATGACAGTCCGAGTTAAAACGTTAAGCTTGTACCAATGCGCAATTCCTGGCTGGTTGTTGTGGTATCAGCCTGGTTGGTGGCATTGACCGCATCATCGTTACGTTTGATGTAGACCGCATGGTAACGAATCGTCGAGTCTTCAGGGGTAAACTCGCTACCGAGAGCATAGTCAAGATATTCGTGGGAATGGTCGCCATCGTCGTAGCGATTTTCGATGCTGACTTTGACAAATGGTGCCAAGCCGAGAGTTTTTGATCGCCAGCGAATCTGAGTGATTACCGATCGCCATTCCTGCTCGGATTGGTTGATGGCATCGCCTGCAGCGTTGGCCTCGACATGCGCTTCTTTAATAAAGTTGCCGTATTCGAGGTCGATTTCAAATTGAGACACATTGATTCGAGCACCGGCACCCCATTGATGATCCTGAGTCTGGCTAGTCATCTGATTGTCGATAGCCACGCTTTGCCGCGGGTAGAGGCTATAAGTGAGGATTGGGTTGATCAGGTTGTCGGCAAAAGAGCCGTAGTAGGCAAATGTTTTGGCAAAGTCATTTTCTCTTTGCTCTGCTGCACCGACAGCTCCATTGAGAAATTGAACCCCAAACCATTGGTCGCCCAAACTGTAACCAAGCTCCAAACCGGTCTGGTAAAACAACGGAATATTGTTCGCAACTCGTGAGTAGTAATAGTTATCAATTTCACTGTAGTTCCATTCCTGGGAACCGGCAAAGGCGAAAATTTTGCCAGCTTTAAAGGACAATGAGTCGGCTAGTTGGTGATTGATATAAAAGTATTCAAGATTGGAAGCTGTCAGGTCACGGGTTGTAATATAGGTATCAGCGGATCGGCCTTCTGATTGATAGAAGTTATAGCGAATATTGTAAGATGTCCGGTCGTTGAGCGCACCTGTGATTTGTACGCGAGGGTAGATATTGGCAAAATAGCTTTCACTGGAGACCTCACCCGAAGCCGGATCGGTTTTGCTTTGCACATAATCAAAGCGCATCTCGGCACTGATCTCGGATTGCTTGGCTGCTGCTTGATTGGTGGAAAGAGCCAATAAAAGTGAACTCAGTAAAAATAGACGAACCATGCGACCTCCTGGATATGTGGTGACAAAACGTTGGCGTTATGTCTATGCGGTATGTTCTGTCGTAATTAAAAAGTTGTGTTCAGTAGATATTGTCATCGCTACTTCGAGCTAACGTACAAATAACGTACTAAAAAGGTGAAAACTGTACACAATGAGGGTTTGCTTGACAACCCATGAGGGAGAAAACTTGCTTGTCTACAACCTAGTAAGTGAAATCAGTAGCTTTCATTTCGAGCGAGTTCAGGGCGACGTGTCTTACCTGGGTTGGATAAGTCAACATAGGATGAGTAAAGTCAGGTGGATCGGTGGGTGGGAAAAGGCCAAATGCTCCAAAATCGCCACGTTTAATTTTTTGTGAGTCATATGGGCTATGATTAACTGAAAGGTTGGGATCATGCGCTGAGTGGCATTCTGGGGCCGGGGGAGGCACCCAGAAAGTAAGTCAAATCAGCTACTCACTTAGAGCAGTGCTCCCAGATTATCGCAAACGGCGTTGGAATAATCGGCGTCAAGTCCAATATCACGGGCTTTTTGGGCAAGGTCAGTTGTCTCCAGGCGCTTGGTTAGCGGATGATGGATATCGATAGTCCAGACTTTATGTAACTGATCGATGAGATCGGCGCCGGTCATGACAGCAAGACTTTCAAAATTATTGTTGTAGCTGACTCCATCGAAGTTAAAAGACCCGACGATCGCCATTTCATGATCAAAAATTGCTGTCTTGGCATGCATCATACCGGTATCACTGGTCCACTGGTAAAATTCCACTCCTTGATCGAGAAAGTGCTTCATATCCGACGCCGAACATTGCCAGATTTCTGTGGGATTGCTCGAACCATATGAGTTGGTGAGTACCTTGACGTCGACACCACGCTCGATGGCTTGGTTCAAGGAGCGGCGTAGAGGTTCATTCAGAATAAAATAAGGGTTGGTTAGCAGAATCTGCTTCTGGCTGTGTTGAATCAGAGCAAGGTATAATCTTTCACCAACGCTTAAGCCACGGTAGTCATCAACGGTTGGGTGCTCAAGGGCTTCTCCCAGCCGGTTGGCGAGGGGGCTGCGGGTATCTTCAGGGTTTGCCAAAGGGTTCCGGGGAATTTCGCCAGCGCGAACTGGTGCCGAGTCGATAAATAAGAGATCGGTTGACCCCTGAGGGGCTAGGATGGGGAAAAACTCGCGATCACCCATCAGCTGGGCGATGTCGCTTATTCCAGCCAAACGATTGTCTTCGGGTTTGCAGTAATATGGGATGCGATAATACACTTGTTGGGTACAGCGTCCCTTAGCTAACCAAGTGCGAGGGTCGAATACCGACCATTTCCGGTCCTGATCGCTGATGGTAACTTCCCACTCACTGAATTCCAGCCAATTGCGCAAGAATACTTTTTGTATCGCGGCAACTCCAGGGCCTTCCACATACACTTCGGAGTCCCGGTATTTGGAGTCTTGCGGATTGCTGTAGACGCGTGGGCCCCAGTTTGTTTGGTCCTTGGGCGCGGGCTTCATATAGTTGGCTCCGATATTGCGGCCGCCCGTGATAGCCCGCCGACCATCAGTTACCATAAGTTTGACATGAATCCTGTTCTGAGCCCAAAGCCAGACCTTATGATTCTTCCAGAGCAGCTGGCGAGCCCCGGTATAAGCAAGCAATGGGTTAAAATTAATCACGTCGGCATTGGGATGCTCGGTGAGTGCGGTCACGATTTTCTCACCGCCAACGCCTGACCCTGCTTTTTGATTGCCTAAGCTATCGGTGATCAATCGGACTTGCACGCCTCGCTCAGCGGCCAGCCAGACCTTACACATGATGCGGCTGCGGTCGAAAACTTGCGGTGCGCCAGGGCAGGGTGTGGGCTTGAGGTCATTGAAGTCGACATCATCCTCAATGAAAAAGGTGAAGATGTGAATATGGTCTTCCGCCCGGTCAATCATATCAGCCCAGAGTTCGTATGAGCGGTTGGCAGTATCGACGATTTCCGTGGCGCTGACTCGTGCAAAATCTGCTTGGAAAGGTGTGGGCGTCGCCGGATGAGTGCGGGTCAGGCGGCTCAAATGCTCATAAAATTCAGGATGGTCAAAGCCGACGTTGCCGGCGAATGCAACATCATGAGCAGTGGTATAGGTTGTCCTCGCGAGTAGATCATTGGCGAGGCTGGTGAGTAGCACAAGGCTCATGAAAGTGACGCACTTAAAAAAAGTCATATATACTTTCCTTTTGCCGTTTATAACAGAGCATGGCCTAGTTCAGCTGAAGACTGTAGTCAATAGTATGTATGACGCATTAATGAGGAAATGGCTGAAACAAATAATCTTTTCTGATTTAGTCAATGCGACTGATTCTTGGCTTATTTGGCGAGTTTGACCAGGTTTAGGGCTGTTTTGTCGCACAATGTCCCGTGTGCGGAGAGGCGCGAAGGCTTAATTCGGCCAGTTTCAAGTAAGAACTTGACTCGCCACAGATTGGCTGAATCCTTGGAAAATCCAAAAATTGTGGAAACTTACTCGTGGCTACGGGTCGGAGTTGGTGCTGGAGGTGTAAGTATCCAATATAAAACAGGAGGTTCACTTTCCAACAGCGCGCTTTTACCTGCCGATCCTGCCCGTAAGATCAAAGCGGAGCCCACCGCGTTCTGGTCGAATCACTTTCCGCGTATCTGGTCATGCCGGAGCAAAGCTTTTCGCAGTATCTTGCGCTTCAGTTGACCTCAGCTGCTTGAAAGCACGGATTACACAATTTTTATTAAGGGATGAACAATGAATTTTTTGAAAAAGTGGATCGCGCCTTGCCTAATTCTGTCAACAGCCGCTTGTGGCCCTATCGATGAATCGCAATCGAAGTTAAAAATGGATCCTGCGACTCTCTATACAGTAGCTCAGGTGGCTTTTGCGGTGGCGGGAGCCATCAAGGGTTCCCAAGATGTCGAAGCCAACAAAACTCAACTGAAGCGACTGTCAAACCAGATTGCCGAGGCGAGAAACGCGATAATCTCCTCCATGCAAGATATCTATACCAATGACACCCTTGCCTTGGAAAAATCCTTTATGGATGATCTGCGAACTTTTGAAGATTGGGCAGACAATGCAACCACCCTCAACTATCAAATCAGTCGAGGAACAGAAATCAAAAATAAATTGATCACGGTAGTGAGAACAATGAACACGGAGCAGGCCTTGCGAGTGGTTCCAGCACTCAATGTGGTCGTTGCTACCAACGCCGCGTTAATGGAATTCCGGGGCACCAGGTGGTCGGTTATTAAAAGCGATCTCATGGAACTGGGAGCTACTAACTATTTCGCTTTGGAAAAACACTTACCTGATCGCTGGTACCCAAAAATTGTATCTGCCGACCATATTCCCGTGATTGGATCAGGGACTCTCTCATACCCAGGTCTCTTCAGACTAAGCATGATCAAATTAAGTGAAATGGTCGCATGGCGCATCAAAGCCTCAAGAGTCGCATCGCAATCGGATCCCTTGTTTTCTTCGATCGTTGCATTCCAATCCTCTTTAGCTCAACTCGTCAATATTCAGGAACGCCCACGTTTTGGTTTCCCTGGATATATGGTCCTCAACGGCAATACCGTGGTGAAAGGCAATGAAAACGGTAATATCTGCATTTTTCAATCGATTCAGCACCTCAATTTGGATAGAAATGGCCCGGTAGATCAATACAAGCAAATAACCAGCGCGACATTCGACCTTCACGTCAACACCCAGGCCTGCAAAATTAAAATTCCTGAAGGAACGTTTCAGATGCCTGGTACGAATCGTGTTTTCTACTCCAATGGCGTCGGTGCCTTCTGCCGACTTGGGCACGATGCTGGGGCTCCGATGGTCGTCTATAATTTTGACATTGAAAACGCAACTGATTTCGCCTACCACGGCAACTGCCAATAAGAAAGGATGCAGATATGAACTTTAAAGTTATTCCATACATCGGAACACTGATGCTATTGATCTCATGGTGCACTCAAGCATTGGCTGACAAGCTTCCACGAAATAGGCATTTCCCAGAAGCAGATTATCCCTTCGCCCAGGCGCCTGATGGCTGTAGTGGATTGGATAGCGACATTCCAGAGGAAGTTCGCGATAACTGGGGGATTGTTGACTTTACAGATTCCTGTAATAAACATGATATTTGCTACTATACTCTAGGGACTGACAGCGAAAGCTGCAATAAGGACTTTAAAGCTGATTTGATCGACGCCTGTGAAGATAAGGTTGAAGCCGTTCCTGCGTTTTTCGCGACCTTGCCTTTATGCAAACAAATTGCTGTGGCTTACTGGGCTGGAGCAGTCGTTGCTGCTGAATACGACCATGTTTACGATGATGCGCAGGAACTCCAGCAGGACTATCAAAATTATGCAGATCAGGTCTTTACTGATATCTTTAAGAAACTCACAGGGCGAACGATTCGAGGCGGCGATATCCGCCGAGCTCGCGCGACGTTGCTCACTGGATCCCTTCTGGATGTCGAAAGCCAAATCGTAGCACGTTACGGGGGCGAAATTGTACAGGAAGCCTACCGAAGAATCGCGGGTGGTACCCTCTCGGAACCGGAAATCCATACTATGATGGGCTACTTGCAAAGCTATGGTTTTGATCGTCTCGCTCCTGAACTGATGAACCGATACACACAAAGAATTATTGTGGACCTGCACTTCGAAATCAAAGGGACGCGGACAATCTCACCAGTGAAGCTGTTGCTGTATAAAAACCGCCTTATTGATTCTAAGGATCCTGAACAAGTGAGAAGTCTTATCAGATACTTTTGAAATCAAGGTTTGGGAAACCGCGAGTGGAAGAATTCAACCCTAATAACGGCGCTAAGGGGGATGAGAATGTCAAGCACAATGGAGCCGGCAGACCTTTGTGATTTCCTGCGTGATCTGGACGTGTCGACAATTCTTATCGAACCGAAGCCCAAGCGTGATCTGCTTGAGAAGATGTTTCAATCTTGCCAATCCGTGGATTGTGACCACGGATTGGTTAATTTTCGCTTTGTGGTAGTAGAAAATGAGGCTCGCGAGCTATTTGGTGCAGCACTGGTCGAGGCTGTCCCTGATCTTGACGAGCAATCAGCATATCGATTGAAATCCCTGGCTTTTGAAGCGCCGCAGCAAATTGTTCTTATTATACGCCTCAGGAATGAAACGATTGGTCTGGGAACGGAAACTCTTGTGGTCTTGCAAAAGGCTTTTTCTTTCGTACATTCTTTGCGTTTGTTAGCTAAAATTCAGGGCTTTTCAACAAAATGGGTTGCTTTCAACGGCTTGACTGATGGCCTAATGAGTAAGTTATTTCATTTGGAAAGGGGCGAATCCATAGTTGGTTGGCTCGATATTGGAAGCGATGCTTTAAATCAGAATCGTCTCCGCTCGATCAGGCATTATACACAGCGACTGAATTTCCTGGAACATAGATGATCAAGTTTTCGGCTTTGTTATAGCGATTTTTCCTTATTTAGTTGGAGTTCGTCGGCAAGTTGGAACAGAACGCTGAGGCCATCATAGGTCTCCTCTTCAGTATGCTGTGCGAAGCCAATTCGTAGATGTTGCCCCGCCCCTCCATCGATGCGGCTTGCCTCTTCGTACTGCACGAGCAGGCCTCTTTTTTCAGCTTGCTGTGAGAGCAGCTTTGTGTTCCAGTCCGTCTTCACCCACACAGCCATGCCTCCATCGGGAACTCTCCATTGCAGGGGAACTCCCTTATCTTTAAATTCCTGCAGAGTGCGGTTCAATCCTTGCAGTCTTTGTTCATAGATTCTCCGCGTGCGATTCAAGTGAGCCAGAGCTCCCCCACTTTTCATCCAACGTGCGATGGCATCCTGCATGAGTAGGCCACTCTGGATGCTAACGTATAGCTTTGCTTCTACAAATTTCGCTTTCACACCTTTTGGTAATGCTAAAAATCCAATACGTGCGGCTGGAAACATGATCTTGGATAAGGACGAGGCATAAATTACCAGCCCCTGGCTGTCAATGGTAGCGATTGGAGCCGGTGGCGACGACACATAATGATATTCGTGATCAAAATCGTCTTCGAGAATGATGATGGAGTGGCGAACGGCTACTGCGTAAATCGCCTGGCGCCGTTGGGAGGACATTGTCACGGTGGTCGGAAAGTGGTGATTTGGTGTCAAAAATAGAAGTTTAATTTTTTCTCTTTGACATAAGTCGTCCAATGCTTCAGGAATCACACCCTCTCCATCGATGGCAACGGCATGCAGGTCGGCCCCGAGATTTCGCAGGGTATTCATCGCTATGGGATAAGACAGTGCTTCCATAGCGACTTTATCGCCGGGTGCGATCAAAAGTTTTGCGGCGATGTAAAGGGCCTCCTGGCAGCCATTCGTTACGATAATATCTCTGTTGCGGATGGAACGTACAAGGCGCAGATAGTTGCTCAGCTCTTCGAGCAGCATCGGATAACCATCGGCGTTTCCGTAGTCAAGGATGGCAGCTTTCTTGCGACGCAGACCGTCTGTAAGGCAGGACTTTAATTCATCTATGGGAAAGAGTCGAAGATCGGAGCGACCGCTGCGAAAATTCCAACGGATATCTGGCGCGACTGTAGCTTCTGAACTCTTGGGTATTTTGAGGACCGTCGCCAAAACTAATGCCGGGGCAACGATGGCACTCTGGGAATCAGGACTGCCCGCGTAAAAGTGATCCGGTAATTTCGGAGCGACTTTATAGGCTCGCCGAAGTTCTGCGACGATCCAGCCCTCATTAACCAGTTGTTCAAGGGCAACGAGAACGGTCTGACGATGCACACCCAGGTCCTTGGCCAGCTCGCGCGATGATGGCAGCTTTTCTTCAGGTCTTAATCGTCCTTCTTGAATGGCTTCTCGGATAGCGTCAGAAATCTGGGATGTCTTGTCGCGATCACCCTTTGTAAGTACGAACAACACTTTTGGCATATAATCCTCGGCTGACGGCTGCATTAATGCTTTGAGTACCTCTAATTTTATCAGCTCGGTCCACATTCTTCCAGCATGGTCACGGCGATCCTGAAGGGTCATGCACCTCAAATTGGGAAATTCGATGACGAACTTTTTACGAATGCTCAGGTGATTGGGGCTGAGTTCAAACCAGGACTTGTGGACAAGTGAGATTCATGGACTGTGAAAGGTCTGATTTTAGCGAACCGCCCTGAGAAAAGACGATAGGGGTGGCATCGATTGGATACGTGAAGGTTTTGGATGGCGGTTTCATCGTATTTGGAGCGCTGATTGGTTTTATAGAAGGCAAAACGAAATGGAACGCCTTCGAACAGAGATTGAATCAGCGAAAAATTGTGATCTATCCGCGACTCTAAAGGCGCTTATTTCACTTGGCAATAAAAAACCAGTCAGCAAAAGCTGACGACTTGATGTAGGTCTCATTAAGCCGCCAGCTTTCGGCAGCGACGGAGGTCGAACGGCTATAGGCCCTCCGCCGCATTTCATACTCGTTGCTCAACGCGATTCAATCGTTAATCCAGCTTAAACCAGTTCCATAGCCAGCCACCCTCCTCAACATGAACCCTGAGAATTTGTTCGCCCTTAGGTAGCCAGATGGTACCGAGATCAACCTCTGCCCAGCGTCCGACCGGAGTCACGGGCAGTATCCGCATATCACCGAGAATCTGCCCGTCGTGTTCGAAGCGAATGCGGCCTCGACCTTCTTGGTTAAAGATTCGAAACCCTACGCGATACTCACGAGTCTCCGGCACTTGCAGGGTATACTCCAGCCACTCTCCATCCTCGATCGAACTCACCACATAACCACTGCCTCGATCATCGCTTGGGATCAAATCAACATCATCCAACCGATAAGCCCCCCCGCTATTGCCGGGATCACGGTCATGGTAAGCAACTCCTTCGCCGCCTTTGTCGTAGTTTTCTGCTTCAACTTGGGCGGGTAGCCGCGGTGGGGGATAGAAATGCGGCAGCTGAACCGGTGTTACATCACCAGGCTGAGTCGGATCGTCGAGCTCACAGGCGCCCAGATCCTGACCTAAGGGTCGCGGTACCAAGGCTTCAGCCGCCAGGCTCACAGCAAGTCTATGGTCGAGTTGTGGCTGTGGACGCAGGCTGATGCGTAGAAGTCGCTCCGACTCACTCCAAGTCCACTGGGCATCAGTTTCTTCCCAAACAGCAGGGGCAAGAAACGCGGCTATCTCCTGACCCTCATAGACGACTCGCAAGGGACGACGCTCAAGATGTACCTCCAGCTCATAGCGCTTGGGCATCCAGCGCATGTTGGACAGGGTCCAGCTGATATCCAACTCGCGCTCAGTGCGCAGGTCAGAAACAATATGCGTTTCAGTGAAATCAGCGGAGCGCTGAAAATCTTGTGATTTGCCATCATCGTGATAGAGAGTGAACTCACTGCGACCTTCGGGGTAGATTTCGAATGTCAGAGGATCCCACGGTTTTTCTCCGCTATATTGCATAAGTGGCGCCTTGGGTATGATCGCTCCGGCCCTTGCAAATACGGGGATGCGTTCACGTGGAGCAGCCACGCAGGCCCTCGTTGGTCCCTCGTGCAACTCGCCCGTATCGCGATAAGTGTGTAGGACAATCAAGCCTGTTTCCCATTTTATCACCACTGCGATTTTCTGGACGAAATGAACCCAAGATGGCCCCAGCTGGTCTTTATCTTGGCCGAGACGAAAGGTATCGAGACCGAAGCTCAAAATCTGATAAAAGAGCAGAAGCTGCTGGATCAGTCTTTGGCCGGTTGGGCGGATACGACGACCCAAACCTTATTGAACAAAACTATGAAACTTGCGACAACCGCGCTCCGCCAGGAGTTTAATAAGGCCGTCAAAGAGTTTGACGCTTCCTGTCATGCAGCGGAAGATTTTTTCCGACCCATTGCATCCAAGGAAGCTGATTTCACCTTGCGAACATAAATTCGCCTTGCTCCGGCGTCGTCGCGGATCGTAATCTTCTCGTTTTGAAGGTCGATTAAGTAAAAGTCGCGACGCTCATCTTCATTTAGGCTCTGATAAACATCTTCCTGCAGCGTGATGTGATGGCAATACAGATGCTCACCTGGGTATAGCTGCTTCCGCAGTTGCTCATACCGTGTGGCCTGAATGATGGCCAGACCGAACAAATCAAATTGCACAGGCGCGACTAGAGTGAAGAAGCTTTCAATGGGTCCATATGCGATACCTATGCTGCAGTACAGCCGATTCTCCGTAGAAAAACATTTCGCCTGCTCTTCCAATGCAGCAATAAATCCGTACGTCAACTGCAAGGCGGTCCAACTTTTCGATTGCCCTTCCGGCGTTGCAAAAGGATAGCCTACCGAACAAAGAAATCCGTCTCCCATTTCTTTAATACGAAAACCATCCGAACTTTTGTGCTGTCTATTATAACGCTTCTGCATCAATTCACTGCACCTTGCCAGGAATAGACGGATGATTTCCTTTTTGTTCTCATGCCGAAACTGCGAACTGGCAATAATGTCAAGGGCAATAACACAGGTTTGACTCAAACCGATCGGCATAGTCTGCTCCAAGACTAATCCCATCTGAATTTGCTCAAGTTGATGAGGATAAAACACCTTTTGCATCTGGTCATAGGCATGCTGTGAACGTGATTTCTCTTCCACTATGTCACGCGTAAGAAGCTGATTGAGAGCCTTAATCTCTTTCTCTTGCTGCTTCATCTTAATAACATTTCGCCGTGATAGTGAATTCATGTAGGCCGAGCTACAGCCATGAAATGCGAAGAAAAACAGAAACAATTTTTCATCGTATCCTATCGAAATGTCACAAAGCTTAATAAATGAGACGGCGAAAAGAACGTTAGCGATTGAAAAGAGCATAGTGGGCATGAACCCAGCCGTTGCCTTCATGATGAGCAAACCGAAAGAAAACAGAAAAAGTATAAAGAAGCCATTGTATTCGTCATCAACCTGAAGGCCTACGTACTCAGCCCATAGGCCATGCATACCTGTCAAAAGTAAAGTTTGATAGATAGGTCGGACCTTTAATCTGGAAAAAATCTGGAAGTGAACAACTGCCAAATTCACAACAATGAGAAGGCATGGCATATAGAAGAAATGCAGGACATTATAGTTGAGAGGCCGATCAAAAATCCAAGCCAACATAAGAAGACTGAAGTTAGCCAGCCCCCATCCAAGAATGCTAGTGTAGGCAAGGATGTACTTTGTACGCACGTTGTCGCTCATAGAGGCTCCACATATGAGACATTCTCGCAGCTTCCTTATCGTCTGATCAAATTTTTTATGAATCTTATCAAGTTAAGATTTATTACTTTCTGGTAAAAGTCTGCGTGACAAAAAAATTGAACAAGGATGTTGGATAACGCTCAGCAGTCGATCGGCAAGCCATAGGCTGATATCCAATCCACACATAAGGATTGGGCAGAGCAGAATGCTATGCATGGTTTAACCGGCATAAACTGACCTTGCTAATTGGGTATCTGCTATTCCATGTCATTGGATGTCATCGCTAGTTTAGCTGCATAGTGCTCCCAGCAGATGGATGGGAGGTAGAAGCGATGTGTCCTTACTGTCAAAACCCTGAGAAGTTGGTAAAA